>CAMVMG010000006.1 GCA_947168525.1 uncultured Bacteroidales bacterium | reverse complement strand
CCAACACGGACGAGCACGACTTCCAGTTCAAGCTCAAGCATGCCCAGGAGTTCCTGCAGGAAGGGTCCAAGGTAAAAGCCTCCATCTTCTTCCGCGGCCGCTCCATCCAGTTCGCCCAGCAGGGAGAGAAACAGCTTCTGCGCTTCGCCGTGGAGCTGGAAGAGTTCGGCCGGGCAGAGAACATGCCGGTATTGGAGGGCAAGCGCATGAGCATGATGATTGCTCCCGTGAAAAAGAAATAAGCCTGTCATCCTGAGCGAAGCGAAGGATCTGACTTATATGTATAATATTTAATTGTTTAACACAATGGCAAAGCTTAAAACCAACTCCGGTGCCAAAAAGCGCTTTACGCTTACCGGATCGGGAAAGATCAAGAGGAAGCACGCTTACCACAGCCACATCCTCACCAAGAAGACCAAGAAACAGAAACGCAATCTGGACCACTTCGCCATCCTCGAGAAGGACGATGTGCGCCGCGTAAAGGAACTCCTGGTCATGTAATTCATGTTTAACTGGAATGCAGTCCAAAGCGTTTTCTCCCGCACCGGGAGAGCCACTGCCTCCAAAAAAGTAAAAATTTATGCCTAGATCAGTTAATTCAGTTGCCTCCAGGGCACGCCGCAAGAAGATTCTCTCCAGAACCCGCGGTAATTTCCTCTCCCGCAAGAATGTCTGGACGGTTGCAAAGAACACCTATGAGAAAGGTCTCACCTATGCATACCGCGACAGAAAGGCCAAGAAACGCGAATTCCGCTCCCTGTGGATCCAGCGTATCAATGCCGCCGCCCGCCAGCACGGCCTCACCTATTCCCAGTTGATGGGACGTCTTGCCAAGCAGAACATCGGTCTCAACCGTAAAGTTCTCGCAGACCTTGCCATGAATAATCCTCAGGCTTTTGAGGCTATTGTCAACTCTGTAAAGTAAGTTCTTTTAAAAGTGAACTGGAAGGATCTGATTACCAACAAATGGCTTAAGCTGGGATTCTGGTCCCTGCTATACATTGCGTGGGTAATCTGGCTGGGAAATTATTGGTGGCTCCTGGGCCTTGGCATCATCTTCGACCTCATCATTACCAAGAAGGTGAAGTGGCTCTTCTGGAAAAAAGAGTACAAGGAAGGGGAGAAGCACAACGTATGGCTGGACTGGCTGGATGCCATCATCTTCGCCGTCGTCGTGGTCACGTTCGTCAATATTTTCTTTTTCCAGGCCTTCAAGATTCCTTCCTCGTCCATGGAAAGCACGCTCTACACAGGTGACCACCTGTTCGTGAGCAAGCTTACCTACGGCCCCCGGGTTCCCCAGACGCCCCTCACCATCCCTTTCACGCACAACGTAGCGTTCGGGAAAGAGTCCTATTTCACTCTTATCCAGAACAAATACCGCAGGCTTAAAGGATTCCGGAGCGTCAAGAGGGGAGACATCGTGGTGTTCTGTTTTCCTAACGGAGACACCGTCCTGTCCAAGCGCCCCGCCGACGACTACTA
This sequence comes from uncultured Bacteroidales bacterium, assembly GCA_947168525.1. Classification (GTDB taxonomy): domain Bacteria; phylum Bacteroidota; class Bacteroidia; order Bacteroidales; family UBA932; genus Cryptobacteroides. The sequence goes on along the minus strand of CAMVMG010000006.1, from coordinate 95,933 downwards.
CGCCTGGGTGCGCACTTCCGGCAGGGAGTATGCCATCGAGCACTTCGGCCCCGTGATTGTCCGCCCTGCGGACAAGAAAGACCACTACGTAAAACGTTGCGTAGCCGTTGCCGGAGACACCCTGGTAGTGAAAGACGGCCTGGTGTGGGTGAATGGAGAAAAAGAGCCGGACTATCCCGGACGGCAGCTCACGTACAAGGTGACCACCACCGGTTCCCGCATCAACCAGCGCGTGCTGGAAGAGCTGGGCCTCAACCTCTCGGAACTTTCCTTCGACCCGCGCCTCCCGGGATATCCCTGGATGTCGCTGACCGCGGAGATGCTTCCCCGGGTGAAAGCCCTGCAGATCGTGACGGACGTCACGCCCAATCTGGAGCCCTTCCCCGCCATGGGACAGGATACGGATATTTTCCCCTTCACGGGAAAAACCCGCTGGACCCGGGACTACTTCGGCCCGCTGTGGATCCCCAAGAAAGGCGCCACGGTAACGCTTACCCGGGAAAACCTGCCGCTGTACGAGCGGATAATCTGCACCTACGAGGGCAACCAGCTGGAAGTAACGCCGGAGAGAATCCTCATCAACGGACAGGAGGCCACCACGTACACTTTTAAACAGGATTACTATTTCATGATGGGGGATAACCGCCACAACTCTTTGGACTCCCGCTATTGGGGATTTGTTCCCGAAGACCACGTTGTAGGCACTCCGTCCATCATCTGGCTCTCCACAGATGCCAGCAAGGCATTCCCGGGGAGCATCCGGTGGAAACGGTTCTTGAAAATCGTGTAACACCCAATTAAAGAAACAATTAAAAAGTATAATAATTATGTCAAAGGTTTGTCAGATAACCGGTAGGAAGAGAATGATCGGCAACAACGTTGCCCATTCCAAGCTGCGCACCAAGCGCGACTTCTCCCTCAACCTCAAGACCAAGAAATTCTGGTCCGAGTCCGAACAGCGTTTCATCACCCTCAAGGTGACCACCAAGGGTATGCGTATCATCGAGAAGAATGGTCTCGATGCCACCCTCAAGGCTGCCCAGGAGAAAGGATACGTAAGCCTTGTTTAACCCTTAAATCCTAAAAACTATGGCAAAGAAAGCTAAAGGTAACAGGGTGCAGGTCATCCTGGAGTGCACGGAACAGAAAGCCAGCGGCGTGCCCGGCATGTCCCGTTATATTACCACCAAGAACAAGAAGAATACCCCCGACCGCCTGGAGCGCAAGAAGTACAATCCGTTCCTGAAGAAGGTCACCGTTCATCGTGAAATCAAGTAAAACAGTTTAGACTATGGCAAAGAAAGCAGTTGCAACCTTCGATGCAAAAGCCGGTGCCAAGCACATGGTGAAGGTCATCCGCATGGAAAAGAGCCCCAAGACCGGTGCCTACGTGTTCGTAGAGCAGCTGGTGGAAGAGGGTAAAGAGAAAGAGTTCTTCAACAAGAAGTAATTTCTCCTTCAAGATGTGAAAACCGCCCTTGCAAAGGGGCGGTTTTTTGTGTAACTTTGCAAGATATGGGAATATTTGACAAAGGCTTCAAAAAAACCAACCTGAACTTCTTCCAGAGGCTTGGCCGGGCCATCGTGGGCAAGTCCCGTGTAGACGACAATGTGCTGGACGCTGTGGAAGAGGCCCTGCTTAGCTCGGATATGGGTGTGGACACCACGCTGAAGGTGATTGAGAACCTTGAGGACCGGGTAGAGAAGGACAAGTACGTGGACATGGAAGAGCTGGTGGCCATTATCCGGGAAGAGATTGCCCGGCTCATCGGGGAAGACGATGCCCCGGTGCAGCCGTTCGACTTCAGCAAAAAGCCGTACGTGATGCTCATCGTGGGCGTGAACGGCGTGGGGAAAACCACTACCATCGGCAAGCTGGCCGCCATGCTCACCCGTCAGGGAAAGAAGGTGGTGGTGGGTGCGGCCGATACTTTCCGGGCCGCCGCCGTGGAGCAGCTCACCGTCTGGGCGCAGCGCTCCGGGGCCGATATTGTGAAGCAGCCCATGGGGGCGGACCCCGCCGCTGTGGCCTATGATACGGTGAAATCGGCTGTGGCAAAGGGGGCGGATGTGGTCCTGATCGACACCGCCGGCCGGCTGCACAACCGGGTGGACCTGATGAACGAGCTTACCAAGATCCGCAATGTCATCCGCAGGGTGGTGCCGGACGGCCCGCACGAGGTCCTGCTGGTACTGGACGGCTCCACCGGACAGAATGCCTTTGTCCAGGCGCAGGAGTTCTCCAAGGCCACGGATGTCACGGCTATGGCCGTCACCAAGCTGGACGGCAGCGCCAAGGGCGGCGTAGTGGTGGGCATTGCAGACAGCTTCAAGTTCCCCATCAAGTTCCTGGGAATCGGAGAGGGCATCGAAGACCTCAAAGTCTTCGACAAAAAAGCCTTCGTAGAATCCCTTTTCAGAATGGAAGATATAGAAAATAAATAGCGATGAAAGTTTCTTACAACTGGCTCAAAGAGTATTTGAAGTGTGATTTAAGCCCGGAAGAGGTGGCCCAGGCCATGACCTCCATCGGCATTGAGGTGGATGCGGTGGAAATGCAGGAAGCGGTCCCCGGCGGCCTTGCCGGCGTGGTGGTGGCCCAGGTACTCACCTGCGAGCCCCATCCGGACTCCGACCATCTGCATATAACCACGGTCAACGATGGCTCCCCGGAGCCCGTCCAGGTGGTTTGCGGCGCCCCCAACGTGGCGGCGGGACAGAAGGTGCTGTTCGCCCGTATCGGCACGTGCCTTCCCGGTGATTTCAAGATCAAGAAGTCCAAGATCCGCGGTGTGGAAAGCTTCGGCATGATTTGCGCAGAGGACGAGCTGGGCATCGGAGCCAGCCATGACGGCATCATGGTACTCCCGGAAGAGGCCGTTCCCGGAACGCCGGCAAAGGCATACCTGGGGCTTCAGGACGAGGCCGTGATCGAGTATGAAATCACCGCCAACCGTATCGACGCCGCGTCGCATATGGGCGTGGCCAGGGACCTGTACGCATACCTCAGGAGCCGGGACATCCCCTGCTCGCTGGAGCTTCCTTCCGTGGAGGCCTTCGCCGAGGGTGAAGGCGAGTCCATGGACGTAGAGGTGCGGGATACGGCCGGCGCCCCCCGCTATATCGGCATCACCGTCAAGGGCGTCAAAGTGGGCCCGTCACCGGAGTGGCTTCAGAAAAAGCTCCTTTCCATTGGCCAGCGCCCCGTGAACAACGTGGTGGATATCAGCAATTTCATCCTCTTCGAGACCGGTCAGCCCCTGCATACCTTCGATGCCGACAAAGTGCGCGGCGGAAGAGTCATTGTGCGCCGTGCCGCGGAAGGGGAGCCCATCTGCACCCTGGACGGCGCAGAGCGAAAGCTTGCCGCCTGTGATATGGTCATTGCGGATGCAGAGGGCCCCATGTGCATCGCAGGCGTGTTCGGCGGGGAAGATTCCGGCGTGACGGAAAGCACCGTAAACGTGTTCATCGAGGGCGCTTACTTTGACCCTGTCTCCGTGCGCAAGACTGCCAAGAGCCAGCAACTGTCCACCGACGCCAGCTTCCGCTTCGAGCGCGGTGCAGACCCTGAGGCCGCGGAATACGGCGCCAAACGGGCTGCGCTCCTGATTCAGGAGGTGGCTGGCGGCAAGGTCTGCGGCAAGCTCCGGGAGGTGTATCCCGTCCGGATTGGCCGGAAAGAGATCGCGCTGGACTATGACCGCATGGAACATTTCATCGGCAAGAAAATCGGGCACGACACCATAGAGAAAATCCTGGAAGGGCTTAATTACATCTTTGTGGAGAAGCACGACGGCGGCGCCCTGGTGGCCGCCCCTACCTACATGGTGGACGTCACCCGCGAGTGCGACGTGGTGGAAGAGGTGCTCCGCATCTACGGCTACAACAACGTGGAACTGCCGCAGACTCTCCGCATGAGTGTGAACGCCAGCCCGTCCCCGGATCCGGAGGCCATCCGCAACAACATCTCCAACTTCCTCGCGGCCAACGGTTTCGTGGAAACCATGAACAACTCCCTTACCAAGGAAGACTATTACAGCAAGCTGGAGACATTCCCGGCCCAGCGCTGCGTCCATATCGTGAACCCCCTGAGCCAGGATCTCAACGTGATGCGCCAGACCCTCATTCTCAACGGGCTGGAGGTAGTGGCCTACAACATTAACCGGCAGACCAGCTTCCTCAAGTTCTTCGAATACGGCTCCGTGTATCAGCGGCTTCCGGAAACGGACGGCACCAACCTCGCCGGCTACGAGGAGCACCGTTGCTTCGCCCTGATGCTGAGCGGAACGCCGGACAAGGTGTGGCGGAACCCCGCGCAGAAGTCCAGCTTCTTCCAGCTTAAGGGCTATGTAGAGGCAATCCTCGCCCGCTACCGGGTAGATGTCAACAGCCTGCTTCTGGGCGCTGCTCCGCAGGATATCTTTTCCGAGGGCCTGGTATACAGCCTGCCCGGCAAGGAGCCCAGGACCCTCTGTACCCTGGGTACGGTGAATCCCGTTCTGGCCCGCCGCTTCGGTGTGAAACAGCCGGTATTCGCCGCCGAGATTAACTGGGAAGTGTTGTTCACCCTGGTCAAGCGGGACAAATTCTCCTTCAAGGAGCTGCCTAAGTTCCCCGAGGTAAGAAGAGACCTTGCCCTGCTGCTGGATGAGAAAGTGTCCTATGCCAGCATCCGCCAGGCCGCCTTGCAGGCCGGCAAGAAACTGATCAGGAGCGTTTCCCTGTTCGACGTTTACCGCGGAGAGAAAATCCTGTTCGGCAAGAAGCAGTACGCCCTCAACTTTGTGCTGCAGGATCCGGAACGCACCCTTACGGATGCAGAAGTGGAAAAGACCATGGAGCGTGTGCTGAACACCCTCCAGACCAATTTTGGCGCCATCCTTCGATAATGCGGCTGCAAGCGGGTCATATCTTCGCCGTCGCCGCCCTGGTGCTGCTCATTGCCGCCTGCCAGGACGGCATAGACCGTATTCCGCGGAAAGAGATGGTGGAGATTTACTCGGAGATGTACCTGCAAGACCAAATGGTCAGGAACCAGCCGGACCTTCGCAAACAGGCCGACACTTCCCTGGCGTATGAGGGCATTTTCCGTGCCCACGGGTATACCACGGACGATTTCCTGTACAGCGTAAAATATTACCTGCGGGATCCCAACAAGATGGTCAAGATCATGGACGACGTGACGGACCGGATGAACGCCCTGGCCCGCGGCATGACGGAAGAGGTGAATATCTACGAGTGGCGGGAGCACCTGATGGCCATATACAGCAAGCCACTGAGCAAAAAGCTTCCCCGGAACGTGTGGCTGGAGAAACGGATGAATGTAGTCAAGGACTCTTCCGGAAATGCCTTTGTGAGCTATCAGAAGCCGCTGCAGGACACCCTGGACCTTCACAAGGTTCCTTTGGATCAAAAGATGGAACGGATTGTACGATGAAACGATTTGCTGCCAGATACTTGTACGCCCTTACAGGGCAGGAGCCGCTCGAGAACGGCTTTGTAGAGCTGGACGACGACGGAACTGTGCTCCGCACCGGGATATCGACCAACCCTTCGGCTGAACCCGTGTTCCTGGATGGAGCCCTCTGCCCGGGCTTTGTGAACGCCCACTGCCATGTGGAGCTTTCCTACATGAAAGGCCTGTTCCGGAAAGGGACGGGCATGGCCGGCTTTATCGACCAGATCAATGCGCTCCGGGATACCCAGACGCTGGAAGAAAAAGTCCGGAAACTCTCCGACGCCATGGACCGGATGTGGTCGCAGGGGATTGTGGCCATGGCCGACATTTCCAATTGCGCAGATTCCTTCGCCGTCAAACAGCGGCACCCCATGTACACCCGGACCTTCCTGGAGGTGTTCGGGGCCGTGCCGGAGGAATGTGACGACGTGATGCGGGGCGTACTGGCACTGCAGAAAAAGGCGGAGTCCTACGGCCTGGACGCCGCTCCTACACCGCATTCCTGCTATACCATGAGCCCGGAACTGCTGACGGCTTCGTCGGCACAGGGACTCAAGAGCGGCTACCTTTCGTATCACAGCGAAGAGTCGGACGAGGAAGAGCAGATGATGCGCACGGGCAGCGGTCCCATGTGGGACAACCGGGTGGCCAACGGCATTCCCACCCCGCCCGTGACGGGCACCTCTTCCCTGGTGTATTTCCTGGACCGTCTGCGCGCAGGCGTTCCCATGCCAGCCGGCGGAAACGTCCTCCTGGTGCACGAATGCTGCCTGGACGAGGAAGGCGTGGCGGCGGCGAAGGCTGCCCTGCAGCATCCTTACCTGGCAGTGTGCCCCCTGTCCAATCTTTTCATACACAACATGTTGCCGCCCATCCCCCTGATGCGCCGCAGCGGCATTCCCATCTGTGTGGGCACGGATTCCCTTTCCTCCAATGACGACCTCTGCATGGTGGACGAGCTCTTCTGCCTCCAGCAGGCTTTCCCGGAGGTTACCCTGGGAGAACTGCTTGTATGGGCCTGCCGGAACGGGGCCGCTTTCCTGGGGAAAGAACAGATCCTGGGTACCCTGGAAGCCGGGAAACGCCCTGGACTGGTATTCATCAGCGACCTGGATGGAAAGGCTTTGTCTTCCCGGAGCAAATCTGTACAGCTATGATGAGGGAAAACACTGTATTCGGTCCCATTTCCAGTCGGAGGCTGGGATCTTCGCTGGGCATCAACCTTTTGCCGCAGCAGGGGAAAATCTGCAACTTCGACTGCATCTACTGCGAGTGCGGCTGGAACAAAGACGGGCTGGGCGACACCGTCCTTCCGTCGGCTCGGGATGTACGGGAAGCCCTCACGTCCAAGCTGGAAGCGTGCCGGGCGGCGGGAACGCCGATCGACTCCATCACGTTTTCCGGCGACGGGGAACCCACACTGAATCCGGAGTTCCCGCAGATTATCGACCTCACCCTGGAACTCAGGGACCGCTATTACCCGGAAGCAAAGGTGTCGGTCCTGTCTAATGCCACCCGGATCGGGAAGGAGGCTGTTTTCCAGGCGCTGTGCAAAGTAGACAACCCCATCCTCAAGATAGATGCCCCCACGGACGAGGGCGTCCGGAAGATCAACCAGCCCACCGGGGACTATTCCCTGGAGAAGGTGCTGGAAAACGTGGAGCGTTTCCAGGGGCGCTTCGTGCTCCAGACTATGTTCCTGAAGGCCGACGGCTGGGAATCCGGGGAGTGGGCTGGGCCGTGGATGGACATCGTCCGCCGCCTGAAACCCCGTGAGGTGATGGTTTACACCATCGACCGGGAAACGCCGCAGCAGGGGCTGCGAAAATACACGGTAGAGCAGATGCGCGCATTGGTGCAACCGCTCATCGATGAAGGATTTAACATTCAAATAAAAGGATAACTGCCATGTCAATCTCCAGCAAATACGGCTATGCGCCGGACAAAGAGGGCATCGAACGCCATCTGAACCTGATTGCCAGCAATCTGGAAAAGCTTAATTCCGAGAAAGTGCTCAAGGAGTGCTTCTCCATCATGGACCTTACCACCCTTGCCAACGAAGACACGCCGGCCTCGGTGAGCGCCCTCGTGGAAAAGGTGAACCGTTTCGAGAAAGACTATCCGGACTGGCCGCTCCCGGCTTCTGTCTGCGTGTATCCCAATTTTGCTTCCGTGGTGGCTTCCGTGCGCGCCAATCCGGCCGTGCATGTGACCACGGTGGCGGGCTGCTTCCCCACGTCCCAGAGTTTTCTGGAGGTGAAGCTGCACGAGATTGAGCTGGCTGTTCGCGGTGGCGCGGACGAGATTGACATCGTCCTGGCCCTGAACAGTTTCCTGGCGGGTAATCCGGACCAGGCCGGGGCCGAGATTAAGGCCTCCCGTGCGTGCATCGACAAAGTCGCTGCAGAGCTGGGCCGTCCCGTGGTGCTCAAGGTGATCCTGGAAACCGGTCTTCTGGTAACTCCGGAGGCCATTGCGGATGCCTCTTTCCTGGCCATGGAAAACGGTGCGGATTTCATCAAGACGTCCACCGGCAAGGTGAAGGTAAATGCCACCCCGCTGGCCGCCTATGTGATGTGCGAGTGTATTCGGAAGTTCTGGGAGAAAACCGGCCGCAAGGTGGGCTTCAAGGCCGCCGGCGGTATCTCGTCGGCCCTGGATGCCGTGTGCTACTATTCCATCGTGAGCTCCATCCTGGGCGCGGAATGGCTGAACAAAAACCTGTTCCGCTTCGGCGTAAGCCGCCTGGCCAACCAGCTGCTCACCGCTGTGGAACAGAAGACGGTGGCCTACTTCTAACGGCCCCTCCTGCAAACTTATATCCCCGGGTTGGAACAACTTGGGGATATATTTTTTATATTTGCATAAAATGGAATAGATAATAACCATTATAACACTATGACTAACCTTTTCTATTTGGTCCCCGCTGCTTCGGTGGTGGCTCTCCTTTTTGCCTGGTGGTTCTTCCATCAGATGATGAAGGAGGGAGAGGGCACTCCTACCATGAAGGAGATCGCCCAGTATGTGCGCGAAGGCGCTATGGCGTACTTGAAACAGCAGTACAAGGTTGTGATTATTGTTTTTGCGGTGCTGGCTGTGCTCTTCGCCATCCTGGCCTACGGGTTCGGCGTGCAGAATCCCTGGGTTCCGTTCGCCTTCCTCACCGGCGGCTTCTTCTCCGGCCTGGCCGGCTTCGTAGGCATGAAAACCGCTACCTATGCCTCCGGACGTACAGCCAATGCCACCATGCGCAGCCTCAATGCCGGGCTCAAGGTGGCGTTCCGCAGCGGCGCCGTCATGGGGCTCACTGTAGTGGGGCTGGGCCTTCTGGACATCTCCATCTGGTGGCTCATCCTGCGCGCCTTTGTGCATGAGGCCTCGGATGCCCAGACGCTGGTCGTCATTACCACCACCATGCTCACCTTCGGGATGGGTGCCTCTACGCAGGCCCTCTTTGCCCGCGTGGGCGGCGGCATCTATACCAAGGCGGCCGATGTGGGTGCCGATATCGTAGGCAAGGTAGAACAGGACATCCCGGAGGACGACCCGCGCAACCCTGCCACCATCGCCGACAACGTGGGCGACAATGTGGGCGACGTAGCCGGTATGGGCGCAGACCTGTACGAGTCTTATTGCGGCAGTATCCTGGCCACGATGGCCCTGGGTGCATCGGCCTTCTTTGCCGATGGGGTGGATGTGCAGATTCGTGCCATCATGGCGCCCATGCTCATCGCCGCCCTGGGCGTGGTGCTCTCCATCCTGGGCATCTATGTGGTCCGTACCAAGGAAGGGGCTACGCTGAAAGACCTTCTGGGCTCGCTGAGTGTAGGTACCAACCTCAGTTCCGTCCTCATCGCCATCCTCTCGTTCGGGGTCTTCTATCTCCTGGGTTTCCCCAACTGGTGGCAGATGGCCCTCAGTGTGGTGAGCGGCCTGCTGGCGGGTGTGATTATCGGCAAGGTAACAGAGTATTATACCTCCCATTCCTACAAACCCACGCAAAAGCTGGCAGAGAGCTCGCAGACGGGTCCCGCTACCGTCATTATAAACGGTGTGGGCCTGGGCATGATTTCCACTGCCATTCCGGTGCTTACCATCGCCGTGGCCATTCTCCTGGCCTATGGCTTTGCAACCGGGTTCCATTATAATGTAAATACCCTGAGCATGGGCCTGTACGGCATCTCCATCGCTGCGGTGGGTATGCTCTCCACGCTGGGTATCACCCTGGCCACCGACGCATATGGCCCCATCGCCGACAATGCCGGCGGCAACGCCCAGATGAGCGAGCTGGATCCTTCCGTCCGGGAAAAGACCGATATCCTGGACTCCCTGGGCAACACTACGGCCGCAACGGGTAAGGGCTTTGCCATCGGCTCAGCCGCCCTCACGGCGCTGGCCCTGCTGGCTTCCTACATAGAGGAGATTAAGATTGGCTTCAGCCATATGGCCGCCAAGGGCGGAGAGATGGCCTCTGAGTTTGCCCGTCTGGCACAAGGCTCCATTACGGATATCGTGGACCATTACGATATCACCCTCATGAACCCGATGGTGCTGGTGGGTATCTTTATCGGCTCCATGATGGCGTTCCTGTTCTGCGGCCTCACCATGAACGCCGTGGGCCGCGCTGCGGAGAAGATGGTGGTGGAGGTCCGCCGCCAGTTCCGCGAGATTGCCGGCATCCTGGAAGGCAAGCAGCGCCCGGACTACACCTCCTGTGTGCGCATCTCTACCAAAGCCGCCCAGCACGAGATGATCTTCCCGTCCCTGCTGGCCATCATCGTGCCTATGCTGGTGGGCGTGATTCTGGGCCCTGCCGGGGTAATCGGCCTGCTGGCGGGCGGTCTCGGTGCCGGCTTTGTGCTGGCTATCTTCCTGGCCAATTCCGGCGGCGCCTGGGACAATGCCAAGAAGTACGTGGAAGAAGGCCACTTCGGCGGCAAGAACTCTTCCAGCCACCACGCCACGGTGGTGGGCGACACGGTGGGCGACCCGTTCAAAGACACCTCTGGTCCTTCCCTTAACATCCTCATCAAGCTCATGAGCATGGTCTCCATCGTGATGGCCGGCCTTACCGTAATGCTGCATTGATTGCGTTTGGGCATGCAACAAAAAGGATGGCTTCAAAAGCCATCCTTTTTGTTGTGCGCGAAATCAGAGTCGAACTGACACGTCCTTTCGGACACTACCTCCTGAGAGTAGCGCGTCTACCAATTCCGCCATCCGCGCATCATTTTTGGACTGCAAATATACGGACTTTTTTTGGAATCACAAATTTTTTAAACGATAATTTCGAGAGGAATGACGCGGGACCAGTTGTCGACCCGCAGGGTGAGGGCGGTGACAGAGAGCTGGATTTCCAGCGTGCGGTCTTCCAAGTCCGGGTCTGTCCAGGAGAATCCGGCCTCTTGAAGATAGTGGCCCAGATTAAAGCTTCGTACCACCCGGTCTGGCATGGTAATGTCCAGCAGCAGAAGTTGTTCCGGCCGCTGGCGGGGGAGCCGGATGCGCTCTCCGCCGTCCAGCCTGCAGGAGAACGGACCCTCCATGGGCGTTCCGTCCCAGCGGATGCCATCCACGTCCCCCCGCACTTCTGTCCAGTAGGGCTCTCCCCAGCCTTCCGGCCCGTCAAAGAGGATGGTTAAGTTGCAGAAGTGCTTTTGTAGTAATATGTTAACGCTGGCGGTGTCCAGAGAGGTGTCCACATTGGCTCCGAACAGATAGACGGGCGGGCTGTCGTAGCCATAGGGGATGGTTACCATTTCATCGCCTTCCAGGCTGGCGCCGGCTACCGCCCGCACTTGCGCTCCGCTTTTGGGCGGCCTCACCACCAGTACGGTGTCCCGAGACACTTCTACCTCCTGCCTGAACCCTTCCCCCGTCACAAGGACATGGACAGGGGAAAGGGGCAGGCTCTCCAGGTGGATGTACAGGGCGCACGGACAGTCTTCCCGGCTCTCTTTCACGGTGCAGGATGCCTCAACTAAGAGAATGAGCAGGGCGGGAAGCGCTTTCCGCAGGGCTGTGAGAAGCCTTTCAGAAAACATAGACCACAGAGAGCATTAAGTCGGAAGGCAGGATGAAACTCCGTTCCCCGGAATCCAGGGTGACACCGCAGACCGGGCAGGAATAGGTGGTATAGCGGTCATATCCGCCCCAGACGCCCAGGCCGATGTCCAGGTTCAGGTGTTCGTTGAGCATGTAGGAGTAGCCGCCCGACAGTCCCAGCCCGTAGCGGTCTCCTTCGTCGGTTTCCGGGGCGCGGATGCCACCGCGGTTGTATTCCTGGTATTGCAGGCGGGTTCCCGCCCACCAGCCGGAATAGACGTGCCAGGGCCAGAAACGCACGCCCAGCCCATAGACCTGCTGCCGGGCCGACAGCGGCTCTCCTTTTTTCTGGTAATGGAAAGGATTGAACTTGGCCACGGCCGTCATGGACCAGTGCTGTCCGGTGGCCAGGCTGCCTTCCAGGTTCAGGGTGCCGAAGTTGGCGTAGTCCAGCATGTTGGTGGCGAGCGCCCAGCGCTGGGCGTGGCACGGAAGGCTGATGCACGCCGCGAGGAGGGCGATGAGAAGGGTCTTTTTATTTGCCATAGAGGGTAAAGGTTTCATTGATCAGTGATTCTCGGTCCGGGTACATGGATATAAGCTCTTCTCTGAGGTCGTCCGTGGAGCAGACCTCCGGTTTCAGCGCCCGGAAGATTTCTCCCCGGGACATGCCTCGCTCGTACAGGTAGGAGAAGATTTCGGGATGGAACCAGTAGGAGGTTCCGAAGGTGGGCATCGGCACTTTGTAGCGGTCTTTGTACAGGGAGGCTTCCATGAAGTAGGCCCACATCTCTCCCACTTCACAGTAGCCTGCTCCGTCCTTCCCGCCTGTGCCGTAAGCCTCCTCTCCTTCGGAGACAAACGATTCCAGGATGTATTTGATGTAGGGTCCCCAGAACTGGTTTCCCGCCAGAGAATAGTGGCTGGCGTGGGCGAGTTCGTGCACCGTGGCGTCGTACAGGTCGGCATAGGTTTTCCTTTTTTCCGTGCCGATGGTGATGTCCGGGGCGAAGAGCCTCACCAGGAAGGTGACGGCGGCCATATACTCTCCCAGATACTGTTCCATCAGCTTCTGGACCACATTGAATTCTGGGAAAGCACCATGGTGGAGCATGGCGGCGCTGGACGAGGCGATGTCCGGGAACACCCAGATGCGCAGGTCGGCCGGCGGCAGTGCGATGTCCAGGTCGGTCTCGTTGCAGCGGGTATAATACTCGTATGCGGCATTGTTGATGACGCTGCGGCGGAACAGGTTGTCGTCGCTTTCCTGGGTGATGTTGAAGTCGATCCCTTCCGGGCCGCCTTTGCCCAGGGTGCAGACCGATGCAGGCACCACAATCCAGTTGAAGCCGATGCAGAATCCTTGTTCATTCTTGAAAACCAGGCGGTAGCGCGGGTCGCCGGAGAACTGGGTCTCCATCTGGTAGTAGCCGTCCCGGTCGGTGTAGCAAGTAGCAATTTTTACAAAGATATTGCAGGCCACCATGACACTGGCCAGGCCGAACGGCTTTCCTCCGTTGCAATCCGGGTCTTCGATGGTGATACGACCGGCGGGGGCTTGTCCACCGGCTTTGGTCGGCGGGACCCAGAGGCCTTCATTCCCTGTGAGCCGAAAGGCCTCCTCCTCTACGCGGGCCCAGTCTATCCCGGGATCGGACGCCCGCGTAGCCGGGTCATGTTCCGAAAGATAGCACTCGTGCAGCAGTTCGTAGCGGATCTTTTTGGGAAACTCGAAATCCCGGGGAACAAGGGCGTACTGCCAGGTAATCTGTTCCTTCTCCAGGCCGGGATCCTGATAATAGTCGCCTTCTCGCAGGATCTGGTAGTCCATCGGATGGTCCAGCAGGTACAGGCCGGCTTTTTCCAGGGTTCTGAGCTCGCTGTCGTCCTTAGGCAGGAACCGTACATACAGGTCGGTGGTCTGGATGTCAACCCGGTCGGCCTTGGTGGGATAGGCCACCGCCAGCGCCGTCTTCATGTTGTCTGTCTTGTAAGGGTCTTCCAGCTTTTCTCCCAGCTGGATCATTCCGTGGTAAACCTCTCCCTGGGGGAGCCGGAGCGGCCCGTCCGGGAAGCCATCGCTCTGGCAGGCCGTCAGGCCTGGGAGCGGAAGCAGAAGTGTCAGGATTAGTTTTAAAGTTTTCATAACCGTATGTTTTGCTGCAAAGCTGAAAAAACTTATCCGTGTACCAAAATGAGAAACGTTTATTTTTAAAATCGGCCTTTCAGCACCTTGTAAGGCCGATTTGTAGAGAAATCGGGAAGCTGAAATGCAGTAAAAAACTTTTCAAACCCGAAAACGGACAGCGGAATCGGCCTTGGAAAGGCCTCCAAGGCCGATGAAAAAAATTTCTCCGATACGGCAAAATCCGATTCTTGAAAAAAGCCCATGGTCTTTCCGTCAAAAAATGTTATTTTTGCAAGATTTATGAAAATGCGCTGCGAAGCGCTTTAGCCGAGAAAACCATATCATATGCAAGACATCAGAAATATCGCCATCATCGCCCATGTAGACCACGGCAAAACCACGCTGGTAGACAGGATGATCTATCAAGCCAACCTGGTCCGCCGGCCGGAAGATCTGGGGAACCTCATCCTGGACAACAATGACCTGGAGCGTGAAAGGGGCATCACCATCCTGGCGAAGAATGTTTCCGTTACGTACAAAGGTGTAAAAATCAATATTATAGACACGCCCGGGCACAGTGACTTCGGCGGAGAAGTGGAGCGTGTGCTTAACATGGCCGACGGCGTACTGTTGCTGGTAGACGCTTTCGAGGGCTGCATGCCCCAGACGCGTTTCGTGTTGAACAAGGCCATTGACATGGGGAAGAAACCCATCGTCGTCATCAATAAGGTAGACAAGCCCAACTGCCGCCCGGACGAGGTGCAGGAAGAAGTGTTTGAACTCATGTTCAACCTGGGTGCCAACGAGGACCAGCTGGAATTCAAGACCATTTACGGGTCGGCCAAACAGGGCTGGATGTCCTACGACTGGAAAAAGCCGACGGGCGACATCACGGCGCTGCTGGACACCATCCTGGAAGAGATTCCCGCCCCGGAGATCAAGGAAGGTACGCCGCAGATGCTGGTATCTTCCCTGGAGTACTCTCCTTACGTAGGCCGTATCGCCGTGGGCCGCATCACCCGGGGCTCGCTCAAAACCGGCATGCCGGTGAGCCTGTGCAAGCGTTACGACATGGTGGAGAAGAGCAAGATCAAGCAGCTGATGGTGTTCGAGGGCTTGGGAAAGGTCAACGTGGACGAGGTCCAGTGCGGTGACATCTGTGCCGTGGTGGGCATCGAAGGCTTCGAGATTGGCGATACCATTGCCGATTTCGAGAATCCGGAGGCCCTGCCGCCCATCGCCGTGGACGAACCCACGATGAGTATGCTCTTCATGATCAACAATTCGCCGTTCTTCGGCAAGGACGGCAAGTTCGTCACTTCCCGCCATATCAAAGAGCGCCTGGATAAGGAACTGGAGAAGAACCTCGCCCTTCGGGTAAAACCCGGTGTCAATGCCGATTCATTCGTGGTGTACGGCAGAGGCGTGCTGCATCTGTCGGTGCTGATCGAGACCATGCGCCGCGAAGGCTTCGAGCTGCAGGTGGGTCAGCCCAAGGTGCTGGACAAGACTATCGGCGGAAAACGCTGTGAGCCTATCGAAGAGCTTTCTATCGAGGTGCCTGAGCAGTTCGTGGGGGCAGCCATCGAGCTCTCTACCCGTCGGAAGGGCGCCCTGGTGCGGATGGAACCCCGTGGAGACCGGACGCTGCTGGAGTTTGAGATTCCCACCCGTGGCCTGATGGGCCTCCGCTCCAACCTCCTTACTGCCACGCAGGGAGAGGCTGTGGTGGCGCATCGCTTCAAGGATTACCAGCCTTACAAGGGTGATATCGAGATGCGTACCAACGGTTCTCTGGTAAGTCTGGAAACCGGTGAGGCCATCGCGTACTCCATGAACAAGCTGCTGGACCGCGGCCGTTTCTTCGTGGAGCCCGGGGAAGAGATTTACGGTGGCCAGGTCGTGGGAGAACACACCCGCGAAAGGGACTTGAACATCAATATCTGCAAGACCAAGAAGCTCACCAACGTGCGTGCTTCGGGATCGGACGAGAAAGTGGTACTGCCTCCTGCCATCAAGTTTTCGCTGGAAGAGGCATTGGAGTATATCCAGGAAGACGAGCTGGTGGAAATTACGCCCAACCACATGCGGATGCGCAAAATCCAGCTGGATCCGCTGGATCGGAAGAGAAATTCGGCCACTGAGGATTGATATTCCAAAAATTATTCGTATCTTTGCACCCCTTAATCTGTTTTTGTGGCAATGGACGCTTTGGTCATACCCTTGGACGGTTGGGCTGCAGGGGAGCGGAACTTTCGTTCCCACGCAGGATTAGAGTTCTTTCAAACGTTTGACAACACAGAAATCCTGGACGCGGACGTGGACGTTGAGGTGAAGGTTGTGAAGGCGGGTGCGCGCAGGCTTACGGCAGATTTGCATTTGCGCGGAACAGTTACGGTTCCCTGTGACCGCTGCCTGGAGCCACTCACCTTGCCCGTGGAGGCCAATCCGCGGTTCAGTGTCCGGTTCGACGCCGTGGAAGGGGATCTTTCCGAGGATGGAAGGGAAATCCTTCCCGTAGGCGTGACGGACAAGGAACTGGACCTGAGACAGGCGGTATACGATTACCTTTGCCTGTCTTTGCCTATCCAGCGGGTTCATCCGGAAGGCGGATGCAACCCCGACACCGTCCGGTTTCTGGGTCATGGGCAGGAGAACGAGGAGGCTGCCGAGAGCAGCCCGTTCGCAGCCCTGAAAGGACTTTTTGACGCTAATTAACAATATAAAAGATATAAACAATGGCACATCCGAAACACAAACTCTCCAAGCAGCG
Source organism: uncultured Bacteroidales bacterium (assembly GCA_947168525.1). Classification (GTDB taxonomy): domain Bacteria; phylum Bacteroidota; class Bacteroidia; order Bacteroidales; family UBA932; genus Cryptobacteroides. The sequence continues at coordinate 79,526 of CAMVMG010000006.1, read as the reverse complement.
GAGAGACAAGAGAAGAACGCACGACTTCGCTCCCGTTCCCACCCTGGCTACTTGCCCCAATTGCGGCGCAACGGTAATGTATCACCGCGTATGCCCTGAGTGCGGTTACTATCGTGGTCGTCAGATTATCGTCAAGAGCGCTGAATAAGACGCTCTTTTTTATGTCGGCCTCATAGTTCAACGGATAGAACGGAAGTTTCCTAAACTTTAAATCGAGGTTCGATTCCTCGTGGGGCTACAGAAAAACCCGCCAAGCGGCGGGTTTTTTCGTGCCCGGAGGGTTTTGGTTTCGTCCACGTTTTGGGCGTTTTTCATGGACGAGATTGGACTCCATGCGCTTCGGCCTGGTTTCCGATGACACCATCGGCCCGTCGTACCTGGAATCTGGTGACAGTGATTCTGGGAAGAATTGCTATATTTGCATAATACTTCCCATTCAGCATCGAGAGTTATGGCACACAGTCGCTTTATCGGCCTTTTGGCTATGGTTTTAATCTTAGCATCCTGCTCCATTATGAAGAAAAACACGTTCAAAGATACCGTCTGGACCGGCGAGTACCGTATGTTTGTGGCCGATGCCGGGTATGAGACCACCGCCGTCGAATTGAGTTTCCCCAGCGGGAAAGACTTTAAGATGACCTGCCGGAGCACCTTGCCGCCCCATCCTGGTATGTATATGAATCCGGACGGCACAATAGACGTCCAGCCCGGTTTCTCCCGGGAGTATGAACAGAGCGGCACATATACCATCGGGGCCGACGTCCTTACCCTTCATATGGACGACGGAACAACCCTGGAACTCCGCTATCGGGAAGGTTGCCTGGAAAGCAGCCAGTTCCCCGGCGAAGAACCCTGCAGATTGGTAAGGAAGCCCAATAGTTAAGTTACGAAAAGATGCGGCGCGTGCGCAGAAACAATCGGCCCGGAATAATCGTAATTCTATGAACAAAGTAAGAATCACAGCCATCAGAAAAACCTCTTACCCCGACTTGATGGCAAAATACGAAAACCCCATCGAGCATGCCTGTGATGTTGTGGAAGGTCAGCAGTGGATATCGGTAGAGGGTAAGTGCCCGGAGGGTATGTGCCCTTCGGCTTGGAGCTCTATGAGGGAATTTGTGGAAGCTCTTGCACGTGGAAAGGGTAATTTCTTCGATGGATGGATGAAGAACCCGATGAGCGCGATGATCTCCTGTAATGATGGATTCAGACCGGTGAGCTTCTATCTGGAGGTTATAGACAAACGAGAGTCCTGAAAAACAAAAGAAATAGTATTATCTTTGACAACAGATGTCAGGACACCTATACAATCATCAGGACTTTAGTTCGAAAAGTCTATTATAATCTGTCAACAAGAATCAGGACGGGTCAAGTGTCGGAGGAGACCCAAAAGGTTGTCGTTCTCCTTTTATTTTGTATCTTTATGCGCTCAACGTAAAAAGAACACATATGAAGCAGTTCCATCTTATCGCCCTCGTGACCGTCCTGCTGGTGAGCGCCTGCGGGACTGCCCTGCAAACCGCCGAGGAAAGGCGGGCAGAGGAGCACAAGACCGCACAGCTGGTCCAGGGAAAGCTGAATAGCCGCTCGTACAGAATCGACATCAATTATATGATTCCCCTCCGCGGCAGGGCACAGGCCGTGAATTCCTACTCCATCCGGATCGACGGCGAAACCTTGCATTCACATCTCCCGTACTTCGGGGTTTCCCGGCAGAGCGCCTATGGCGGCGGCAACGCCTTCTCCTTCGAGGAGAAAATCCTGGACTATTCAGACACCGTCACCGCCCCCGGCAGGCGGACCATCAAGGCCACAGTCAAGACCGATGAAGACATCTTTGTCTACACCCTGAACATCTTCGAAAACGGCCAGGCCGACATTACCGTCCACTGCCGTAACCGGGACGACATCAGCTACCGGGGGATGCTCCGCACAGAAAACGACTAATCCCATCCATATCTCCATGAAAAGAATTCTCTGCCTTTTGAGCCTGCTGGCTGCGGTCTGCGCCGGAGCACAGGAAATGAACTCGCTCCTGTTCCGCAGGGGCGTCACGTCTCCCGAACTGTCGGAAGAGAGCGTCACTTTCCGTTTCATCGCCCCCAAGGCGCGCCAGGTGCAGGTTTCCGCATCCTGGCTGGGCTATCTCCCGTCGGCCCTTCCCATGGCTCAGGGACAGGACGGCGTATGGTCTGTGACGGTGCCCAGACCCGAGCCGGAACTCTATACGTATACTTTTGTGGTAGATGGCGTGTCCGTATTGGATCCTGCCAATGTCTTCGTGCAACGGGACGGTGCCCGGTACATGAACGCCTTCCTGGTGCCCGGCGGCTTTGCCGACGACTATGCCCAGAGCCCCAGGCCCGGCAACGTGGAGCATGTCTGGTACTATTCGGCCGAGAACGACATGACCCGCCGGATGTACGTTTACACGCCTTTCGGCTTCGACCGGAGCGGAAAGACCAGGTATCCGGTGCTTTATCTCCTGCATGGCGGCGGCGGTGACGAAGATGCCTGGAGCACCCTGGGCCGCACCTGCCAGATCCTGGACAACCTGATTGCTGCCGGGAAGGCACAACCCATGCTGGTGGTGATGCCCAACGGCAATCCCAACCAGTACGCTGCCCAGACCCTGGGCATCCCCGTAAAGGCCGATGTAAAACAATACGCCTCCAACTTCGACAACTACTCCTCGCTGGTGGCCGATGTCCTCCCGTACATCGAGAAGAACTATCCCGTAATCAAAAACAGGAAGGGACGCGCCGTGGCGGGACTTTCCATGGGCGGCGGACAGTCCTTCTTCATCGCCTTCCGCAACGTGGACAAGTTCGCCAACGTGGGCATTTTCTCTTCCGGGCTCATTGGCTCGTCGGCCATTGGCGGCGCTCCGTTCGACGCGGAAGCCCTTTTCCCGGGCATGTACACCGCTCCGGAAAAGTACAACCGGTTCGATGTGATCTACCTTGCCTGCGGCACGGAAGACAACCGGATCGACGGCATGCTGGATTTCAAGGAAAAGCTGGAAGCCAAAGGCTACAAGGGCGTCGTCTGGGAACAGTATCCCGGCGCCCATGAATGGAAGGTATGGCGGCGTAACCTGGCCGCCTTCGTCCAGTTAATTTTCCAAAAGTAACCCTGTTACAGGCATGTTTGTTAAATAACTTGTTCTGGGCACCAGAGGGTAAGGATTTATTCTTATCTTTGCAATCGGGATGATTGGAACAGTCGTAAATACTGCCTGTATTATTGTGGGAACGCTGGCCGGGACCCTTTTCAAGAAAGGGCTCGGGGAAAAGTATACCAACACCCTGTTCAACGCCATGGGCCTGGCTTCCATCGCCCTGGGCGTCAATTCCTTTGCCCAGAACATCACCAAGAGCGAGTTTCCGGTGCTGTTCATCCTCAGCCTCGCCATCGGCGGGCTTGTGGGAACGGCGCTGGATCTGGACGGCCGCGTGCAGCGGGCCATTGCCAAAAGGGGAGGGGAGAACCTGGCCACCGGGCTCATATCGGCCTGTCTCCTGTACTGCATCGGCACCTTTTCCATCGTGGGGCCCGTCCTCAGCGCCCTGCAGGGGGACAATACCTTCCTGTTCACCAATTCCACGCTGGACCTGGTTACCTCAACGGTCTTTGCCACCACCTTCGGCATCGGCATGATCCTGGCCGCTCCCATCCTGTTCCTCTGGCAGGGGAGCATTTTCCTGATTGCCAAGCTTGCTTCCACCAGCGAGATGCTGCAGGGCACCCTGGTGAACGAGCTGGCCGTCGTGGGGGGCGTGCTCATCCTGGCCTCAGGACTTTCCATCCTGAGAATCAAGGACTGCAAAACGCTCAACTACATTCCCTCGCTGCTGGTTCCGGTGATCTGGTTCGCCGTGAAGTCACTGTTCTAGCCTTTTGTCGAAAGAATAAGCATATTCGTCGAAAAACGGGGTAGGGGAACGAGAGAATTGCGTAAATTTGTCTCCATGAACCAACCAAGACGAAAATGATAAGAAAAACGCTCCTCTCGATGAGCCTTGCCCTGGCAGTTTTCGCCTCCGCTTCCGCGCAGCCCTGCCGGGTCTCCTTCAACCTCAATTACAAGACATCCGAATCCATTGGCCCCGTATCCGTGGAGGCGGGCCGGATGCTTCCGCTCAGCGCCAAGCCCCTTCCCCAGCGGGAAGGGTACCGCTTCGGCGGCTGGTACACTTCCAGAAAGTGCCTGCCCCAGGAGGAATGGCGGTTTGGCAACAACTCCAGTTTTTTCACGCCTCCCACGGATTCGATGAAGGTGGAAAAATCCATGGTCCTGTACGCCAAATGGGTATCTCCCACGCCGGTACGCACGGCGGAGGAGCTGGACGCCATGCGCAATGACCTCTATGGCTGGTACGTGCTGGAGGCCGATATCGACCTTTCCGATATAGCCAACTGGATTCCCGTGGGCGAGTATGAGGCCGACTATGAATTCGCTCCGGGCGAGTGGTGGCGGCATGCCTTCAAGGGCGTCCTGGACGGCAACGGGCACACCATCCGGGGCCTGAACATCACGGAACTCACCACCGACAAGAGCGGTCTTTTCGGGACTGTTGCCAATGGCGAAATCCGGAACCTGAAGATGGAGGGAAGCCGGCTGGTGTTTATGGCGGAGCGTCCATATGTGGCCCCTCTGGCCGGAATCCTCAAGCAGGACGAAGGGCAGGTCTGTTCCATTACAGGCTGTCAGGTACTCAACACGACTATTCAGGTGAAGACCACGAACACGGCCCCGGTCTTCCACAGTTTCACCGGCCTGGCCGGCGGTGCCTGGGGCGGTACCATCGAAAACTGCACCGTGAGCGGGACCATGGACCTTGAAATGGCCGGTACCGGCGGCGGAGAGCTCTATGTAGGCCCTTATCTGGGAGAAGCCTACAACGACACCCGTAGCTGCACCTCCGATTTTGATATCAATATCCGTTTTACAACTCCTGCGCAGGGAGCGTTCAAGGCGTTTATCGGCGGATTCCAGGCTTCGGCCACCAATGTGGATTCCTGCACGTCCAGAGGTCGCATCCGTGTCAGCGGGGAGCCCGGTTCCGGGGATATCTTTGTGGGCGGCCTTGTGGGTAGCGAGCGCTATGGGACCGTCCAGAACAGCACTTCTTCCGTAAAAATGGAAGTGAGCAACCTGACATCGGCCCAGACGGGCGGCATTTCCGGTGAATTCAACGGCACGTACGGCATGATCGGCGCTGCCTCCGGCATCAAGACCACCGTCATCCGGAACTGCACGTTCAACGGTTCCATGCTCTTCAAAGACGTGGCTGCACCCCGCCAGGGCGAGATTAACGGCGCCGGCGTGCCGGAGCCCCTTTCCTCTCCCTGGGGCATTTCCATGGATTACAAGATAGAGAACTGCACCGCGGCGCCTTCGGCCGACCTTTCCGGAACCTGGTACGGACTGTACTACGGCAGCCCTGTCACCGTCACTTTCGGAGACAAGGTCACGATAGCTTCCGAGGCGTTCTCTTCCATGAACATGGCCTGCGGCTATAAGCTGGGCAATACCCGGATATCGCTTTCGGACGGCCCTGGAGGGATGGCCGGAGAAGGGATTTATACCTGTGCCGACGGCATCCTGGACCTGCTGCTGGTGTTCGGGGCGCCCGGACAGATTCCCGTCCCCGCCTCTTTTGCCGATGCTGCCGGGAATCCTGCCGCCACGCGGTTTTCCCTCACCCGTGACCGTACCGTCATCGAGCAGGCTACGGCGCTCGTCAATGCCCCGGCTGCATCGGCCCTGGCCTTCCAGCGCAGCCAGCGCCTGGGAGCCGGCATCAACCTGAACAGCCTGTTGGACGGCAACGGCGGTGAAGCACCCCTGAAGAAAGGCCGGATCAGGCAGATTGCCAAAGCCGGTTTCAAGAGCGTCCGCCTGCCCATCCGCTGGGCGGCTCATGCTTCCCTGGAAGCGCCCTATACCATAGCCCCGGAATTCTTCAAGAAGGTGGACGCCGTGGTGGACGAATGCCTGAAAAACGGCCTTGCCGTGATTCTGGACAATCATTATTATCCCGGCCTTTCCTTCAATCTGGGACCGCAGGACCTGGAAACCGATGCAAACATCCAGAGACTGAAACGTTTCTGGGAACAGATATCGGCCCATTACAAAGGATACTCCGATGAAACCCTTTTCTTTGAGCTGATGAACGAACCTTCCCTGGCGCTGGAACCTGCCCTGTGGAACCGGACAGTGGCGGAACTCACCGGCATTATCCGCCGGGACAATCCCGGGAAAACCATCCTGGTCACTACGCCCAGCCTGGGACAGCACTGGACCATCGGCCTGCTGGAGTTCCCGGACGACTGGAATATTATCGTGGATGCCCATTATTACCTTCCTCAGACGTTTACCCATCAGGGTCTTTCCTATGCCCTCGCCGGGGATATGAAAGACATCCCCTGGAGTGGAACCGAGGCCGACAAAGCCCCGCTGGAGATGGATTTCGCCTTCCTCTCCCGCTGGAGCGGGCGCAATGCCCGTCCGGTGTGCATCGGGGAATACGGCGTCTGCGCCAATGCCGACGAGACCTCCCGCGCGGCCTACCTTTCCTTCCTCCGCAGCCTGCTGGACAAGTATGGTTTCAGCTCCCATTACTGGGCCTATCACAGAGATATCTTCGGCATTTATGACGAAGCCTCCGGAAAATGGAACCAGCCTGTCTTGAAATCCCTTAATCTGAAATAGCGATGCGCAATTCTCTTCTGACCGGCCTGGCGGTGCTGGGTGTCCTGTGCCTGCAGGCCTGCACCCGGGAGGCGGCCCTCTCTCCCGCCCGTTTCCAGGATCCCGACCTGAGTTATGCTCCCTTTGTCCGGTGGTGGTGGCCCGGAAATGACGTTGAAAATGAGGAATTGACGCGGGAAGTGAACCTCTTTGCCGACCATCACGTCGGCGGGGTGGAGATCCAGTCCTTCGCCCTGGTCGTTCCCGCAGCTCCCGACAGGGTAGACAAGATCATGAGCTTCGACACCGACTCCTTCTATGAGCATGTCCGGACCGTAATGGATGCGGCCCTGTCCAGGGGTATGACCGTGGACATGACCAACGGCAGTGGCTGGCCCGCATCCAATCCGGAAATTTCCGAGGCTCAGGCGAACAGGTCCCTTCAGTATGGCCTTGCTGTAATTCCGGACGATGGCGGCTCTGTCGACATTCCCCGCTCGGAGCGGCAGGACAGCGAATTCTCTACCCTTTTGGGCCTTCTGGTGGCCCAGGTGGCCGATGGCTCTCCCCGGCAGATCAAGGATGTGGAAGTGCTTCCGCTCCAGGATGGTGCCACTTCCGTGAAGTGTCCCTCCGGAAAGGCCGATACGGGCTGGCGGCGCTGCCTGATTGCCCTATGGTCCGTGCCCTCCCAGGAAATCAACATGCTGGTGGCCAGGGCAGGCGCCGGAAAGGTCATCGACCATTTTGACAAGCGGGTGGTCCAGAAAACGTACGACCATTACTTTGGCCCGCAGACCGGGCTGGATGCCTATTACGGCAAGCCTTTCCGCGCTGTTTTCAACGACAGCTACGAGTTCAAGGTAGACCGGCACATCACGGCCGACTTCCGGGACACATTCCTGGAAAACAGGGGCTACGACCCGCTTCCCTGGATGCCCGCCAATATCTGGTACGGCTACAACAACATGTACGACAATGGTTTTCAGGCACCGGAATTCTCCTTCGGCGAGAATGACTGGCGGCTCCGCTACGATTACGACCTTACCGTGGGCGAACTGGCCCGCAAGCACCTGATGCGGGGTTCTTCCGAGTGGGCGAACCCCAAGGGTCTGCAGCACCGCACCCAAGCTTACGGACTGCCGATGGACTACATGGCAGCGGCCGGTGATGCCGATATCCCTGAAACGGAGAACATGATGTTCGGCGGCGGCAGCGCGGGCGGCCTCAAGATGGTCTCTTCCGGCGCCATGCTCTACAACAAGCCGCTGGTTACCTGCGAATCGGGCGTCCACTACCATCGCGGCCTGCTGGTGACGCCGCAGAAACTGCGCATCACCGTGGACAAGGTCCTTTCCAGCGGCGTGAACCAGATGATCTGGCACGGCGCTCCCTACAAGTATACGGTGGCCGGCCATCCCTGGCAGCCTTTCTACAACTCTTTCATCAACACCAATTTCTCGTCCGACCTCAGCGAGGCCAATGTCTTCTGGGAAGAGTTCTCCGACGTGAACCTGTACGCGCAGCGGGCCCAGTACTTGATGCGCCAGGGAAAGGCCCAGGCCGATATCCTGGTGTACTATCCTTTCCTGGAGTATAGTGAATCGGCCCACAATCCGGAAGAGATGCTCTGGTACGGCTATCTGCCGGAGAACGAGCCCGCCATGCAGGTAGGTAGTCCGGCAGGGGAGGGTTCCGGCAAATGGCTGGAAAAGATCTGGCCCGTGCTGAACGCCCTGGAGCGCCGGGGTCTTACCTGGGCCTGGGTGAACGACGCCTCGCTGCAGGAGATGACGGCCGGCCAGGATGGCAGCCTGGAAATCCGCGGCAACCGTTACGCTGGCCTGATTCTGTTCGACCTGCCTTACATCCAACTGGAGAGTGCCCGGAATCTGGCCCGGCAGAAGGATGCCAACCTGCTCATCCTGGGCAATCTTCCAGCACAACAGCCGTCCTTCCTGGATTACGCCGGGAATGACGCCCTGACGGCCTCGCTGATGCAGGAAGTGGCTGGCGGAAAGCATGTGTGCAGAGAGGCATCGTCCTGGAAGCTTTCCGCTCCGGTGAGCGTGCTCGCGGGCGGAGAACGTGTGCGCCTGGCCCGCCGGAGCTTAGGCGGAGGCGAGTATATCCAGATGTTCTGGAACGAGGACGCCGCTTCCAAGGACCTGATGCTTGACAGCGGCAGCCAGTATGCTTACTGGCTCGATGCCGAAGACGGCTCGGTGACGGAAGCTTCCCGCGACGCTTCCGGCCACATCCTTGGGTATCTGCCCGGACTCGCGGCCCGATTCCTTTATCTCACCGACGGGAAGGTGTCCGGTGCTGCTCCTGCTGCAGCCCCTCCTGAACGGAAAGCCGTCATAACGCTGGAGAAGTGGAATCTCAATGCCGGAGAAACGGCCTTGGAGGGCGTTTCCCTGCAGGATTGGCGGGACATTCCGGCCCTGGCGGACTGTGCGGGAGAAGCGGTTTACAGGACTACTTTCACCCTGGATGCCCCCGGGAAGGATTATGTACTGGACCTGGGCCGGGTGTATTATACCGCCGAAGTGTTTGTGAACGGCGAACGCGCCGGAAAGCGTGTATGGGCTCCTTATCGCTTCCCTCTGGCGGGGCTGCTCAGGCAGGGAGATAATGTACTGGAAATCCGGGTGAAGACGTCCGACTACAACTTGAAGGCCTTCCTGGGGCGAAATGGAGATCCCTACTACGCCTCTATTGCCAATGGCGGCCGCATGGCCAACGGCCTCGCAGGCCCGGTCCGGATCCTGAGCGAATAGAAAAAAGTGAGAGGTCCGTTTTCCGGACCTCTCACAAAATCTTACCGAAGATTCAGCACATTGTTGCCGCCGTGCAGCGGATGGCGCTGTCCCTTCCAGATAAAGGTGCCGTCCACGCCTTCGGGCAAATCCACCGTAGCGCGGAGGCTGTTCCCGGAGACCTTGTAGTGTACCTGGACGGCTCCGGCGGGATGTGGTATGGTGCCGCCAATCTCCTTCAGGGAGCCCAGATGCGGTTCAATCTTCACTTTCTTGAACGCCACGGCGTCGGAGTCGATGCCCAGCACGGTGCGGAAGAGTTCGATGTTGGGACTGGCGCCCCAGGCGTGGCAGTCTGAGCGGGTGCCGTTTACGTCGGAGGTCTCCCCCCAGGTGGTCATGCCCATGGCGATGTTCTCGCGCCAGATATCCAGCCAATCCAGATACTGGTTGCCCAGTCCGGCCTTTACCAGCGCCTGGTGCAGATAGTACTTATAGTAGACTGAGCAGGGAGAAAGTGTCTGGTCGGTGAGCAGTTTCTCTGCCAGGGCCTTGGGATCGTCCACGATGCCGCAGAGGATGGCCAGGGCGTTGCCATGCTGGCTGTACAGGTCTTGTTCGGCCCGGTCACTGAACAGGCCGCGGGCTGGGTTCCAATAGGCTTTCTTCACGGCTTCGGAGATCTTGGCGGCCTCTTTCCGGAACTCGCCTGCCTGCCAGGTGTTGCCGCGGCTCTCTTCCAGGTCGGCCATCATCTGACAGGCGTACAGTAGCTGCAGGTCCATGTTGATGGAGCAGCCGTCGGCTCCCTTCCGCGGGGCGCCGTAGTCCCAGCCGGGAGTATACACCCAGTCGCTGAAATTCCAGCCGGGCAGGTTCTTCAGCCGGCCGTCGGCCTGCTGGAAGCGGCGGAAGTAGTCCATGATTTGCTCCGCACCGGGAACGAGGTCCATTACAAACTGCGTGTCTCCCCCATACATCAGATAATCGTGCAGGGCATAGATATAGCTTAGGGCATAGGGCTGGATGTACTGCGCCTGCGTGGTGGGATAGCGGCTCTTGGTGATACCGTCGGCGTTGCGGCTGATGTCGGCCAGATGGAGGAAATTTTTCACCAGGCGGTCGTCGGAGCTGTTGTAGAGCGTGATGAGGGCCTGGATGCGGGTGTCGCCCAGGTACTGAAGCTGCTCATAGTAGGGGCAGTCCATATAGGTTTCCACGGCGCAGAGACGGGCCGTGCGCCAGCCGATCTCCAGCATGTCCTGCAGTTCCTTGTCACCGGTGCGGAGGGCCGCCTCCAGGGTGAACGGATAGCCGGTGAAGGTGCCGCTCACGTCCTCGATGGTGAGGGGATCGGCGGCGGTCTCCACCTTCAGCTGCACATAGCGGTAGGTGCGCCAGTTCAGCGTGGTGAAGGTCTGACCCTTCTCCCCGTTGCCGGTGAGGATGTCTTCCCGGCCGATGAACACCTTCCCGTCCACTTCGTTACGGTTTCCCTTACCCACGGTGCGGGGCAGGCGCGGACGGTTTGCATATTGGGCGATGATCTCAGCGGGGATATCGTCGATATTGATGCCGGCGGGAATGTCCGGCTGGCCCTGGTCTTCTGCGGGGATGAAGAGCGATTCGGCATAGCCGATGTGCAGTTTCGCATCCTTGCCGCCATGCATGGCCACGTTGAAGTAGGCGTTGGTGAGGAAGCCCTGGTCCAGCAAAACCACGGCCTGGGTGTTGGCCGGAATGGTAAGCGGGGCTTTTCCCTGCAGGAAGCCGGCGGGAACCGTAACGCCCTCTGCCTTGCGGACAGAAGCGAGACGCTGCGGCGTAAGCTCCATCTGGGGAAGCATGGAGGGGATTAGGTTGTGGCCGTCCCCCTGGCCGCTGGACATTACGTTCTTGGGTTCACCGGCCTGCCCCTGGCGGGCATTCTGCCAGTTTTCCGTAGAAACGGCGGTGGTGTTCCAGCCTTCCAGTTTGGCGCTCATGTCCACTTTTTCGCCGGGACCGGCCACATAATAGCCGGATACATTCACCCGTTCCGGGCTATAGGCCTTGTCCTGCCAGCATTTCCAGGTGCGGTCTGTGTACAGGCCCTTTGCATTTCCCTCTCCCTGCAGCAGGAAGCCGGTGCTCACGCTGATCTGGGAATCCGGTTTCTGGGGGCCTTCATGGAAGACCAGGGCGGCAATCACGTTGGTACCGGCTTTCAAGAAAGGAGCCAGATCCACGGTCTCGTAATTCCAGTGGGTGGCATCGCCCTTGGCAGGGCCCAGGGACACCAGCGTGCCGTTCACATACAGTTTGTAACGGTTGTCCCCAGTGACATGGACCACATAGTCGGCCGGGACGGCGGCCAGCTCAACGTCTTTCCGGAAGTAATATACGCCGTAGTCCTGGGCGCCGGCGCCGGGTACTGAGATCCAGCGTGCGTTCCAGTTCTCAGTGGTCAGGTCGAAGGGGGCGGATGGATCCCGCTGCGGGCCGAACTGCGCCTGTGCAGGCCATACGGCAACCAAAAGGAAGGCGATACTAAGTAAAGTGGGATACAGTTTCATATCGGCTGAATTTGATTATGCACAAATATCTTACTGTTTCAGCAGCACGCGGTGGACCGGGGTCTCGGAGGCTTCCACCTCAACTTCGGCCGTGCAGCGGATGTCGCGGGAAGAAGCTCCGAACAGCACATTGTACACACCGGCATCCACCTTCCAGGCCGAGGCGGCCTCGTCGAAGGAGGCCAGCTCGGAGAGCGGGAAGGAGAAGGTGAGGGTCTGTGTCTCGCCGGGCACCAGTTCCTTGGACTTGGCATAGGCCTTGAGCTCCTTCACGGGCTTGTCCAGGGTGCTTTCAGGGGCGCTGACATAGAGCTGGACGACTTCCTTGCCGGCCACCTGGCCCTTGTTGGTGACATTGACCATGGCGGTAATCTTCTTGCCGTCATTCACCACGACAGGCAGGCTGTATTCGAAGGTGGTATAGCTGAGGCCGTAGCCGAACGGGTAGGAGACCGGCAGGTTCTGCTTGTCGAACCAGCGGTAACCTACGTAGATGCCCTCCTCATAGTTGGTCTGGTCCACGTCTTTCTCTCCCACATCTACCCGGCGGTTGGTGAAGTAAACGCCCGTCTCGGTGTCGATAGGGAAGTTTTTGGAGGAAGCGGCGTCCATCAGGTTTATGGGGAAGGTCATGGGAAGTTTTCCGGAAGGGCTCTGTACGCCGGTGAGGATATCGGTGACGGAATTGCCGCCTTCCTGTCCGGCCTGCCAGGCCAGGAGGATGGCATCCGGCACCCTCTTCCAGGATGCGGTTTCAATGACACCGCCCACGTTCAGGACCACCACCACTTTCTTTCCGCGGCCGTGGAAGGCTGCGGTGACTTTGTTCAGCAGTTCGCGCTCCTTGGCAGAAAGTTCGAAGTCGGCGCTGGTGCGGTCGAAGAATTCTCCGGAATTGCGGCCAAAGGTGATGATGGCCAGGTCGTTGTCCTTGGCCGATGCGGCCAGTTCTCCGGCCGAAGGGACCAGCTCCGTGGGACGGGGCGTGGGATAGAAGGCGGAATAGGTGTCGCTGAGGCTGGCTTTGAAAGCGGCTTCCTCGTCGGCGATGTGCTTGAGATAGACGTCTTTCTTGCTATCGTCCACCGTGAATCCGGCATTCTTGAGACCGTCCAGCAAGGACACCGTGTAGGCGCGGTTCACATTGCCCGAACCGGTGCCGCCGGCGATGAAATCATAAGAGGTGCAGCCGAATACGGCCACTTTCTTCACGTCCTTAAGCGGGAGCACGCCGTTGTTCTCCAGCAGGACCATGCCTTCCAGGGCGCTCTGGCGGGTGACGGCGGCGTGGGCCTTCAGGTCCGGTTTGTTGGTGTAGGCATAGCCCTTTGCCTTGGGGCTGCGGGCCACCAGTTCCAGGCAGCGCTTGACGCAGATATCCAGTTCCGCCTCCGAGAGGGAACCGTCTTTGAGGGCGGCCATAATCTGGTCGTACTGGGTGTCGGTGCCCGGCTGGAGCATGTCGTTTCCGGCGGCGATCTGGGCGGCGCCGTCGTCCCCGCCGAACCAGTCGGTCATCACCAGGCCGTCGAAGCCCCACTCTTCACGCAGGATGGTGGTCAGGAGGTCTTTGCTCTGGGAGGTGTAGGTGCCGTTGATCTTGTTGTAGGAGCTCATCACCGTCCAGGGCTGTGCCTCTTTCACCACAATCTCAAAGCCCTTGAGGTAGATTTCCCGCTGGGCCCGGGGAGAGATGATGGCGTTGTTGCCGGTACGGTTGGTCTCCTGGTTGTTGTAGGCAAAATGCTTGACCGACGTGCCTACATCGTTTTTCTGGACGCCGCGCACGTAGGCGGCAGCGGTTTTGCCAGCCACCACGGGATCTTCCGAGTAGTACTCGAAGTTGCGGCCGTTCAGGGGATGGCGGTGGATGTTCAGGGCCGGAGCCAGATAAACGTCGGCCCCGTACTCGTGCACCTCTTCACCCATGGATTCGCCTACGCTTTCCACCAGCTCCTGGTTCCAGGTAGAGGAGAGCAGCGTGCCGATAGGGAAATGGGTGCAGTAATAGGTGTTTTCGTCTCCCTCGCGGGTGGGGTCTATCCTGAGGCCGGCAGGGCCGTCGGCCAGGACAATGCTGGGAATGCCCAGCCGTTCGATGGGGTAGGTTGTGCCTGCAGCACCGGGAACAATGTTCTTGGTGGCACCAACGACGGCGGATTCACCGCTGGCGCCGGCCATGCCGGTACCAATCACAAAGTGGACTTTTTCTTCCAGGGTCATAGCGTTCAGGACCTTGTCCAGAGAGGCTTTCCCCAGCTGAGGGTCTCCACTTTCACAGGCAGAGAGGGCCAGGATGGCGGCGGAAAGGAGGATGGATTTCTTCATTGTGTTGTGTTTTATTACGATTTGTTTCGGTTTTTTATCCCGTGCTATGGCAAAGTTACTACTATTTTCACTAAATTTGTTGCATGGATGTTCAAGTTGTTGCCAATTTGAAGTTTTTGCAAAGTTTTTTGCATTTAAGGGCAAGGAACCAAGCAGGAAAATGCTTAACTTAGCCAACGCTAAGAACGACGATCTTACTAACCCAATTAATATGAAAAGAATCTTTCTTTCCCTTGTTGCTGTGGGCCTTGCCCTTGTGGCCGCCGCACAGCCTCAGCTCCGTAAGGACAACATCGACGAAGTCCTGAAGGCCATGACCCTTCAGGAGAAAGCCACCCTGCTGGTAGGTGGAGCCCGTGCCGCCATGGTGAACGGTGTCACCTCCGGGGTGGCCGCCCAGGTTCCCGGCGCCGCCGGCAACACCCGCCCCATCGAGCGTCTGGGCATTCCCGGTACCGTTCTGGCAGACGGCCCTGCCGGCCTGCGCATCTCTCCTACCCGCCCGAACGACAACAACACATACTATTGCACCGGTTTCCCCGTGGGAACGCTGCTCGCCAGCTCCTGGGACCTGAACCTGGTGGAGGAAGTGACCACCGCCATGGGTAACGAGGTAAAGGAATACGGCGTGGACGTGCTCCTGGCCCCGGGTATGAACATTCACCGCAACCCGCTGTGCGGCCGTAACTTCGAATATTTCTCCGAGGACCCGCTCCTGTCCGGCAAGATGGCCGCCGCCTATGTGCGCGGTATCCAGAGCAACGGTGTGGGTACTTCCATCAAGCACTACGCCGCCAACAACCAGGAGACCAACCGCAACGAGAACGATGCTATCATCTCCCAGCGCGCCCTCCGCGAGATTTACCTCAAGAACTTCGAGATTGCCGTGAAGGAATCCGATCCCTGGACCGTGATGTCTTCCTACAACCAGCTCAACGGCGAATACACCCAGCAGAAGAAGGACCTCCTGACCACCGTACTGCGTGACGAATGGGGTTTCAAGGGCATTGTCATGACCGACTGGGGCAACAAGGCCGGCACTGTCAAGAGCGCCAAGGCCGGCAACGACCTCATGGAGCCCGGCAACCAGAACGAGATCGACCGCATCATCGCCGGTGTGCAGGACGGATCCATTTCTCAGGAAGAACTGGACCGCAACGTGCGCAACATGCTCAACTACATTGTCCGCACTCCCCGCTTCAACGGGTACAAGTTCTCCAACAAGCCGGACCTGAAGGCCCACGCCGCCGTGGCCCGCAAGGCCGCCGGTGAGGCCATGGTGCTCCTGCGCAACCAGGAGAACACCTTGCCGCTCAAGGGCAATGAGAAAGTGGCCCTGTACGGTGTCTCCTCCGTCGATTTCGTGGCCGGCGGAACCGGCTCCGGCGATGTGAACAAGGCCTACGTCGTGAACCTGGTGGACGGTCTCAAGAACGCCGGCTTCACCCTGGACCAGAGCCTGATCGACTACTATACCGCGTTCCAGGCCTATGACAAGGCCCAGAACGCCCTCAGCGGTACCGGCAACAACTGGTTCTCCCGCCGCAAGCTCGCCGAGGTAGCTATCCCTGCTGCCGCCATCTCCACCGAAGCCCAGCGCAACGACCTCGCCGTCATTGTCATCGGCCGCAACGCCGGTGAGGGCGCCGACCGTCACATGATGGACGACTTCGAGCTCACCTCCATCGAGCGTGAGCTGATCCAGAACGTGAGTGCCAGCTACCGGGCCCTGGGCAAGAAGGTTGTCGTGGTCCTGAATGTCGGTGGTGTCATCGAGACCAACTCCTGGAAGAATCTGGTGGATGCCATCCTCCTGCCCTGGTCTCCCGGACAGGAAGGCGCCAACGCCGTGGGCGATGTGCTCACCGGCAAGGTGAACCCTTCCGGCAAACTCCCCATGACCTTCCCCATGAACTTCATGGACCATCCGTCCAGCGCCAACTTCCCGTATAACTATGTCCGCAATGCCAACCAGGGCTTCGGCTTCGGCCGCGGTCCCCAGGTGAAGACCAAGGATGTGGATTTCACCAAGTACGAAGAAGGCATCTGGGTGGGCTACCGTCATTTCACCACCCGTGGCGTGGAAGTTTCCTATCCGTTCGGATACGGTCTCAGCTATACTACCTTCACTTACAGCAAGCCCGTCGTGAAGGCCACAGCCGATGGTTTCACTGCCAGCATCACCGTGACCAATACCGGCAAGGTGGCCGGTAAGGAAGTGGTGGAGCTCTACGTGAGCGCTCCCGCGGGAGGCCTGGAGAAACCCGCCTGCGAGCTCAAGGCCTTCGGCAAGACCAAAGAACTCAAGCCCGGTGAAAGCCAGACCCTTAACCTGAAGGTGAGCGCCTATGAGATGGCTTCCTTCAATGAGGCCAGCTCGGCCTGGGAAACCGCTGCCGGCAACTACACCGTTCATTTCGGCGCTTCCGTGGCCGACATCCGCGCCACCGCTCCGCTAAAGGTTGCCAAGGCCCAGTCCTGGCCTGTGCACAACGTGCTGGCTCCCGTAACCGAATAATCCCGCTTTCAGCGTTATGTAGGAGGTCGCCCCAAAGGGCTGGCCTCCTTTTTTTGCGCCTGCCCCTTTTGCGTGCCTGGTTAGGGTGCGCATTTCGGTGCACCCTACGGGGGGTGTATGCCGACTAGGGTGCACTTTCAGGTGCACCCTACACGGGGGGTATGCCGGTTAGGGTGCACTTCCAGGTGCACCCTACGGGGGGATGGAGGGAAATTATGGCAGCAGGGGCAGTTCTATCCGGCTGGGATAGGGTTTGCCGGTCCAAACATGCTGCCGGGCGGTGCGTATGGCGGTCTGGGCAGACCACACTCCAGGATAGTTGCTGTGGATGCTGTATTGGGGGAAGTCGGAGGAGGAGATGTCCACGCGGATGCGGCTGCCTGGCTGCAGTTCCCAGACGATGGGCAGCATCTGAATTTCAACAGGAACAATCTCTCCCGGGTTGTAGGTTCCGCGGTGCCCCAGTTTAGCCTTGCGGAAGGCCAGGGTGGCAATGCCTGTACGGATGTTCAGCGTGGTTCCGTCGGCCTTTTCTTCGCTGATTTTCACCGTCACGGCCGTGTCTTCACAGTCGGACGAGAACCAGATGACAGCCTTGGGCATGCCCGAGAGGGTCATAGGATTGGTGAGGGGCTCGGAGCGGAAGAAGAGGATATCGTCCCGGTAACCGGCCGGTTTCTGCGGCTGGCTGCCCTTCCGGGCATTGGAGTTGAAAAGGGTTTCCCCGCCTATCGAAAAGACGGGATTGGAGGGGTCGTAATCATAGGAGAGTGCCTTCCTTTTGCCGGAAGGCAAGTCTTTCAGGCCGAACACCGTTCCTTCTGCTTCGCTGCTCAGGAAGAAGGTCCGGGCGTTTCCGGCGGCCGATGGCCATTCCGGCAGGGAGAGCCATTTGTCTGCACCGATGTCGTAGACTTTCACTTCGTGCACGGGCTCTTTCTCTTCGACCAGGAGCGAATAGAACCATTCGAATGTATCCAGGTTGATGTCGATGTCGTGGTCGTGCACCAGCCCATCCAGCTTGGGCGTGGTCTCGAAGCCGTGGTTCCAGCCGCCCACCAGGAGCCGGCTCCTGGCCTTGGTGGCTTCCGGCAGCAGTTCGTACCCCAGGATGGTGCCCTCCATGTGGTGGTCGAAGTGGCCGGCGACCACGGTCATCGGAACCTGGATCTTGGGCGGGATGCTTCTGAGAAGGGCCCAGAACCCGGTGTGCCAGTAAGGATCCGGGTAGTCCGTATGGGAGATCCAGTCTCTGTACCAGGGAATCTGCGCCCCCAGAAGGTCTTCGTCCATTGTCCGTTGGGGCATATAGCGCATTTCGTCGTAATAGGGTTTGTCACTGTCGGTCACTTCCGGCTTCCGGATGGGGACGCCGGCATTGTCGATAGCCCATGCCGTGAGGATGTCCTGCCGGAACAGGCCGCTGTTATAGGCCGACAGGTGCCGGTCTACCCCGTAATGTTCCAGATAGATGCCTTTCACTTTTTCCGGAACCGCATCGGCTACGATCCAGCTGGTGAGGCCCATGTAGGAGCAGCCCGTAAGGCCGATGCTCTTGCACCAGGGAGCCTTTTGCAGCCAGTCCAGCAGGGCCAGGCCATCGGCCCGCTCGTTTACGTTAGGCTCGAAGGTGCCCTCCGATCCTCCCGTGCCCCGGCATCGCTGGACGATGACGCCGATGCCACGCTCGGCATACTGTTTGAATCCCAGCATCCAGTCGCCGAGGGGCGCATTGTTCATATACGGAGTGCGGTAGACCACCACGGGCCAGGGACCGTCGCCTTCCGGCATATACATCTGGGTAACGAGCAGGTGGCCGTCTCCTCCGGCAACCAGCGTGTCTTTATATATGCACAGATGGGAAGCGGGAAGGGAAGTGGGCACCGGGTCCAGTCCGAAGATCTGGGCGGAGAGCGCTGCGGGAACTAGCAGCAGGATAAGTGAAATGAATCGTTTCATATCTGCAAAGATACTTCAAATTGAAGATTAATGCCGGAAGATGGCGGTCATTTTTGCGTAGAATATTTTTTTTTTGTTAAAAGTTTCGATTTCTTTTGTTGTTTAATTTCGTTTTCTTATATTTGCAGGCGGTAAGATGGAGGAGAACGAAAGAAATCACCTTATATTGGTTAATAGTTAATAATGGTTAAAGACCCGCTTCGAAGAGATTCGCAGCGGGTCTTGCATTAAAACGGTTTGTCATGGGTTTCTAAAGGATGTCTACTTTCAGCTCCTTGATGGCCTCTTTCTGGGCGGGGGTGATCTTGCTGTCCGTGATGAGTGTATCGATCAGGGAAAGGCGCCCCAGCGAAGCGAAGGAGGAAATGCCGATCTTGGAAGAATCGGCCACCAGGTATACTTTGTCCGCGGCGCGGATCATGGCCGATTTCACAACAAGGTCGCTCAGAGAAGGGTAGGTGAGCTGCAGGTCCGGGGAGATGCCGGCCGTTGCCAGAAAGCATTTGTTGACATGGATGCCCTTGAAGGTGTCGGCTGCCATGTCTCCCGTGAGCGAGAGGGTGGGTGCCTTGAATTCACCGCCGGAGACGATGAGGTTGATGCCCGGGTTGCCGCCCAGGATATAGGCGATGTTGAGGGCGTTGGTGATGACCGTGAGGGACTTGAACCCGGTCATGAGTTTGGCCACTTCCGTGGTGGTTGAGCCGGAATCCAGGATGATGGTTTCTCCCTCCTGGATCAGGGAGACGGCCTTTCTGGCCAGTTCCTTCTTCTCTTCCACCATCAAGTTCTCGTTGATGAGGGTACCGGTGGTGGCGAAGTTTCCAACGTCCTTGAGGAAGGCGCCGCCGTATTCCCGCTGGACGAAGCCCATCTTTTCCAGCGTTTCCAGATCCTGGCGGATGGTCACTTCCGATACGTTGAAGATTTGGGCGAGTTTCTGCACTTTGGCATGCCCGTCTTCCCTAATGAGGTTCAGGATTTCCTGTCTTCTTTGATTGAGTGCCATAACCCGTGGTAGTTTTAATTATACTAAATACAAAGATACTGAAAATACTTGAAAATAAAAATCGTGCTTTCTGTATTTTCGAAAAGGAAAGATGTCGTACAGGCCATTCTATCCGGTTTTATGCTGAAAATTTTCGTTTTTTTGTAAAAAACTTTCGTTTTCTTTTGTTATTGATTTTCGATTGATTATATTTGCAGGGAAAACGTATAACACTAAAGTTTAAATATGAACACATCACAACTTAAACTGACTTCCGAACGGAGCAGAAGAAGACTGATGGAAATCATTTGCAGTGCAAAGGCCGGCCATACGGGCGGTGATTTGTCGTGTCTGAATGTGCTCACGGCCCTTTACTTTCATACGCTTCATGTGGACAAAGATAACCTGGACAATCCGGATCGGGACCGCTTTATCCTGAGCAAAGGCCATTGCGTAGAGGCTCTGTTCGTCACCCTGGAGGCCAAAGGTATCCTGGACAAGGCTGTCCTGGATACGCTGGGGCAGTTCGGCTCCCCGCTGGGAGGCCATCCTACCGTGAATGTCCCCGGCATCGAGGTCAACTCCGGTGCCCTGGGACACGGCCTTTCCATCGGCGTGGGCATGGCCCTGGCTGCCAGGATGGACGGGAAAGCCTACCGCACTTTTGTGCTGATGGGCGACGGCGAGCAGGGAGAGGGATCCATCTACGAGGCCGCCATGGCCGGACGCCAGTACAAACTGGGGAACCTGGTGGCCATCATCGACCGGAACCACCTGCAGATCAGCGGCAATACGGAAGACGTGATGGGCATTGACGATATCGTGGCCAAGTGGACCGCTTTCGGTTGGGATGTGGTTGAGATGGACGGCGACGACATGGACGATATTGTCCGCACCCTGGACGGAATAGACTTCCGGGCGGAGAAGCCCCACTTGATTGTTTCCCATACCACAAAGGGGAAAGGGGTCTCTTTTATGGAGAATGTGGCCAAGTGGCATCACGGCGTCCCTACGCCCGAGCAGTATGCCCAGGCACTGGAAGAAATTGATGCCAGAATCAAAGAATGGGAGGAAGCCTTATGATAGCCTGCAGAAAGAGTTTTACCGACACGCTCCTCGCACTCGCGCGGGAGGATAAAGATATTGTAGCCGTTACCACGGATGCCCGCGGCTCTGTCACCCTCGGGGACTTTGCCAAGGAACTTCCAGGCCAGTTCGTGGAATGCGGCATTGCCGAGCAGGACGCGGTGGGAATTTCCGCCGGTCTGGCCCACAGCGGCAAGAAAGTGTTCTGCTGCGGGCCGGCCTGCTTCTATGTGGCCCGCAGCCTGGAACAGGTAAAAGTGGACCTGGCCTACAGCCGCAATCCTGTCACCATCCTGGGCGTAAGCGGCGGTGTGGCTTACGGTGCTCTGGGCGCCACGCACCACAGCCTGCACGACATTGCCGTGCTGCGCGCCTTCCCGGGCATGAACGTGGTGCTCCCTCCGGACGGCCGTGCCACGGAAAAACTGGTGAAGTTCCTGGTGGATTTCCCGGAGCCCTGTTACGTACGGGTAGGACGTGCCGCTGTACCGGATGTCTATGAGAACGACGATTTTACGTTCGAGATCGGCAAGGCCAATCTGCTCATGGACGGCAGCGACCTCACCATCATCGGTGCGGGAGAAACCGTCTGTCATGCCCTGCAGGCCGGAAAGGCGTTGAAGGAGAAAGGCATCTGTGCCCGCGTGCTGGACCTCTCCTGGATCAAGCCCTTCGACAAAGAGGCTGTGCTCAAGGCCGCCCGGGAGACGGGCCGCATCATCACCGTAGAAGAACATAGCCGGTTCGGCGGCCTGGGCGCCCTGGTCACGGAGGCCCTCTCCGAGGCCCCGGTCCCGGTGCGTATCCTGGGCATCCCGGACGAGGACGTCATCCACGGCACCTCTCCGGAAATCTTCCATTACTATGGCCTGGATGCCGACGGCATCGTCAGGCAGGCCCTGGATTTCGTAGGGTATTCCACCCGTGTATTTGAAGCTGTAGCCCAAAAATAAGACATCATGCCGTACATTATTTCCGTCGATCAGAGCACCCAGAGCACCAAGGCCCTCCTTTTCAAGGAAGACGGCACGCTGGTGGTTTCCGCCGCATTGCCCCATGACCAGATTTACCCGCGCGAAGGTTGGGTGGAACACGATCCCGAAGTGCTTTACGCGCACACGGTGGCCGTGATCCGCTCCGTGGTGGAGAAAGCTGGCTGCCAGGCCGATGACTGCTCCCTGGCCCTGACCAACCAGCGGGAGACCGTGATTGTCTGGAACCGCCTCACCGGAAAACCGGTGTGCAACGCCGTGGTGTGGCAGTGCATGCGGGGCAAGGACATCTGCGATGCCCTCAAGGCCCAGGGCTGCGGTCCGCTGGTGAAAGAGCGCACAGGCCTCCTGATCGACCCGTATTTCTCCGGAAGCGGCGTGAAGTGGATCCTGGACAACGTGGACGGGGCCCGTGCTGCAGCCGAAAGGGGAGAACTCCTGATGGGAACGGTAGAATGCTGGCTCATCTGGAAACTTACCTCAGGCAAGGTGCATGCGACGGATTACACCAACGCATCCCGCACCCTTCTTTTCAACATCCATACGCTGGACTGGGATGCCGACATGCTCCGCCTGCTCACCATCCCCGCCTCCATGCTGCCTCAGGCTTTGCCCTGCGACGCCGTCTTCGGCGAAACCACGATGGAAGGTCTCTTTGACAAGCCTGTCCGGATTGCCGGCGTGCTGGGTGACAGCCACGGTGCCCTGGCAGGCCAGATGTGCTTCACGGAGGGTCTGGGTAAAGCCACTTACGGCACCGGTTCTTCCGTGATGGTGAACATCGGCGAAAAGTTTGCAGACGCTCCCGACGGCCTGGTGACCTCTGTGGGATATGCCGCCCTGGGCAAAGTCTTCTATGCCTTTGAAGGAAACATCCACTGCACCGGCGCCACCATTACCTGGCTCAAGGACAAACTCCACCTCATCGGCGGGGCAGGTGAAATCGAGGGCCTGGCCACGTCCGTGAAGGACAACGGCGGCGTGTACTTCGTCCCCGCTTTCGCCGGTCTGGGCGCCCCCTGGTGGCATCCGGAGGTGAAGGCCCAGATCTGCGGCCTCACCTTGGGCTCCTCGCGCGAGCATGTGTGCCGTGCTGCCCTGGAGAGCATCGGCTATCAGGTGGCCGACCTGGTGAAGGCCATGACCGACACGGCCGGTATTGCCCTCCGGGAAATCCGCGTCGACGGCGGTCCCACCAGGAACGGCTTCCTGATGCAGTTCCAGAGCGACCTCCTGCAGGTGCCCGTGGTGCGCTCCGAGGTGGAGGATGCATCGGCCTTCGGCGCCTTTGTGATGAACGGCTTCGCCCTTGGCCGCTGGAGTTCCTTTGAGGAAGCCGGCAAGGTCTGGAACGGCGAGAAACCGGTTGTCCCCGGTTCATACGACAAGGTGGCCCCCGCCTACGAAGGCTGGCAGGCAGCCGTCAAGCAACTAATCAAATAAACAACAACAATAAAACGAATAACTGTTATGTACAAAGCTGGTAAAAAACTCTGTTTCGGTGTCATCATCGGCACCCGTGCCTACTTTAATCCGGACCTGGCCATCGACGTGCGCAAGGAACTGCTCCGCGTCCTGGACGAATGCGGCTATGACTATGTGATCCTCCCCGAGGATGCCACTCCTACCGGAAGCTCCTCCATCGAAACCCGGGAAGACGGCCTCAAGGTGGCCGCCCAGTTCAAGGCTCACCGCGAAGAGATCGACGGTATCATCGTCGCCCTCCCGAACTTCGGTTTCGAGATTGGTATCATCAACGCCATCAACGAGGCCAACCTGAACGTTCCCGTCCTGGTGCAGGCCTATGACGACTACAACGACAAAGTGGACCTGGACCACCGCCGCGACGCTTTCTGCGGCAAGATCTCTGTCTGCAACAACCTGTATCAGTATGGTATTCCGTTCTCCGATACCACCCTCCATACCTATGACATCTACGACCCGCTGGTGAAGGCCGACATCATCAAGTTCGCCGGTGTCTGCCGCGTCGTGAATGGCCTGCGCCACTGCCGCATCGGCCAGATCGGCACCCGTCCGCTGGGCTTCAACACCTGTCGCGCCAGCGAGAAGCTCCTGCAGAAGTACGGCATCACCGTAGTTCCCGCCGACCTCTCCGAACTCATCTTCGCCGCCGAGAAGATCGCCGACGACGATCCCGACTATGTGGCCAAGAGCAAGAGCATCCATGAATATGCCCAGGTTCCCGCCAACTATGAGGAGAAGATGCCGCTGGTAACCAAGTTTGCCGTGGCAGTAGAGCGTTGGACTTCCGCCAACGCCTGTGACGCCCTGGCCATCCAGTGCTGGGACTCCTTGGAGATGAACTACGGCTGCGCTGCCTGCGTGGCCATGTCCATGCTCTCCGACAAGCTTATCCCTAGCGCCTGCGAGACCGATATCGCCGGAGCCGTGTCCATGTATGCCCTCTCCCTGGCTTCCATGGAACCCGCCGCCCTCATGGACTGGAACAATAACTTCGCACAGGACCGCGAAAAGTGCGTCTGCACCCACTGCGGCAACTTCCCCTGTGGATTCATCGGCAACAAGGACCTCAAGCTGGCTCCACTGGGCGTACTCGGACGTACCCTTGGCAAGGTAAGGACGTTCGGTGCCGTGAGCGCCAAGGTCTCCGAGGGCGACTTCACCTTCTTCCGCATCTCCACCGACGATACCCTGGGCCGCATCAAGGCTTATGTGGGCGAAGGTGAAATCACCAACGATCCTTATGGAATGGACGGTTGCATCGCCGTTACCAAGGTTCCGAACCTCCAGAAACTCATGAAACATATCTGCCACAACGGTTTCGAGCATCACGTGGCCGCATGCCGCACGCAGGTGGCCGGCATTCTGCAGGACGCCATCGAGAACTACCTGGGCTGGGATCTTTACGTTCACGAATAATTTTTAGCGAACCATGGTACTTGTAACGAACGTCACCCTGGCGATGGTATGCTGCATCTACTGCTGCATCTGCTGGGGCTCCTGGGCTAACACCCAGAAACTGGTCCAGAAGAAGGAATGGAAATCGTTCCTCTTCTACTGGGACTACATCGCCGGCTTCTTCCTCACGGCCGTGCTGGGCCTGCTGCTTTTCAATGGTGGCCACTTGTTCGAGAATCTTAACTGGCAGAGTGTGATATGGCCCCTCCTCGGCGGTCTCATCTGGAATACAGCCAATATTTTCCTGACAGCTTCCATCGGCGTGGCCGGCATGTCCGTGGGTTTTCCCATCGGCGGCGGTCTGGGCTGGGTTGGCGGTATCATCTTCAACTACTTCAGTTCCGGTTTCACCGGCAACAAAGCCATGCTCTGGATCGGTGTCGTGCTGGCTGTACTGGCCATGGTGCTGTGCGGTATATCCTACAGCAAACTGGCAGGCAAGAAAAAGAAGAGCCCCAAGGCGGGCATCATCTTCGCCCTCATCTCCGGTATCGGCTTCGCCTTCTTCTTCGGCCTGGTAGTGAAGGGCACAGCCCCTTCCTTCGGCGGTGTGGGTACCCTGTCTCCATATCAGAGCGTGTTCTTCTTCGCCGTAGCCGTGTTGGTGAGCACCCTGTTCCTCTGCCCGGTGGCCATGAACCACTCGGTGGAAGGCAAGACCACCATCAAGGATTATTTTACCAAGGGTGACGCCAAGACTCACCTGATCGGCATGCTGGGCGGCTTTATCTGGATGAGCGGTATGGTGATCAGCTTCATGAGCGCCCAGGCGCCCGTGAACAAGGCGGTCTCCTACGCGTTGTCCAACGCCTCCCCGCTGATCGCCATGATCTGGGGCGTCTTGATCTGGCGAGAGTTCAGGGAGGCCCCCAAGGGAACCATGAAGTTCGTCTATGCCATGTTCCTGTGCTTCCTGGCCGCGCTGGTGATTATCGCCGCTTCCAACTAACCAACCAAGAACAAATTACCAAACCAATCCAATACTATTAAAACATCTAACCAAATGAAACGAATCCTGTCATTCGTACTGATGATGGTTCTGGGCGTGGGCATCGCCTTCGCCCAGAATACCATCACGGTCTCCGGTACAGTCCTGGACGAACAGGGCGTACCTATGTTCGGCGTGGGTGTTGTCCAGCAGGGCACCACCAACGGTACAACCACGGACCTGGACGGCAAATATACCGTCACAGTGCCCCGTGGCGCAAACATCGAATACACCTTCGTAGGCTATGCCACCCAGGTGTTCCCGGCCAACAAGGCTACCATCGACGTGAACATGGAAACCGACACCAACCTGCTTGAGGAGACGGTAGTCATCGGTTACGGCGTACAGCGCAAGAGCGATGTCACCGGTTCCATCTCCCAGGTCAAGTCCGAAGACCTCATGAACCGTTCCATCACCACGGTCGACAATGGTCTGCAGGGCAAGACCGCCGGTGTCCAGATCATCACTACTTCCGGTGCTCCGGGTGCCGAGACTTCCATCCGCGTGCGTGGTTTCTCCTCCAATTCGGATTCCACTCCGCTGTATGTCGTGGACGGCCTGCGCACCAATTCTTCCAGCGTGTCCCAGATCGACCCGAACGACATCCAGTCCATTGAAGTGCTGAAGGATGCGGCCTCCGCCGCCATCTATGGTGCCCAGGCCGGCAATGGCGTGGTGCTCATCACCACTAAGAAGGCCGACAAAGGCGTGCGTCGCATCTCCTATGACTTCCAGTACTCCCTAAACCAAGTGAACAACATTCCCCAGGTGCTCAATGCCAAGGAATATATCAACTGGGTTTCCACAGAAGGCGGAGTGGTTGATGAAGGCCGAATCCGTGATTATTACACCAACAGCCCTTACAACGGTACCGATACCAACTGGGCAAATGTCGCTTTCGAAAACGGCTACCAGGCCCGCCACAACGTAAGCTTCGCCGGTGCCAACAACAACGGTTCCCTGTTTGCTTCCGTTTCCTATCTGGACAACGACGGTCCCATCATCGGCAACCAGGACAGACATCAGCGCCTTTCTGCCACCCTCAATGCCGACTACAAGATCTTTGACTGGCTCAAGTTCTCCACCAACAACAGTTTCGCACGCTCCGAGGCTACCCGCGTACGGGAAGGCGGCATGTATTCCATGCTTTCCTCCGTCCTTCAGATGGACCCGCTCACCCCGGTTATTTACAAAAAGGACCAGCTCCCTCTCCCTATCCAGAACATCGTAGACCAAGGACACCTCTTCCTCACCGATGAGAACGGCGACTATTATTCCATGTCCGTTTTCCAGGAGTCCAACAACATCAACCCGTACATCATGCGGGACGGTTACCAGCAGGCCAGTGACGGCGTGAACCTGCACGGTTCCACTGCTTTGGACTTCAATATCCTCAAGGGTCTCACCTTTACTTCCCGCATCGGTTACGACTATAACAACCGTGCTACCTACAATCTCCAGTGGCCCCACATGGTGAATACCGATACGGCTTCCGACTATGTGACCATCCAGGCTACCAACAACAACAACCTCTACTATCAGTGGGAGAACTTCGCAAACTACGTGGCTACCTTTGCCCTGAAGCACCATCTGACCGCCATGGCAGGTATGTCCTTCTCCCAGCGTGAGACTTTCGGCGTCACCGGCCAGATTGCCGGCACCGGCCCCACCAATCTGGGTATCAGCAAACTGGACCGCAACTATGCGTATTTCTCCAACCAGACCGGTACGGCCACCCGTACAGTTTCCGGCGGTGAGAAAATCTACCGCAGCGATCTCTCTTACTTCGGCCGTGTCTCTTATGACTTCGACAACAAGTATTTCCTGCAGGTTTCTCTGCGTGCCGATGCAGCCGACCTTTCCATCCTCCCGCTGAACAAGCGCTGGGGCTACTTCCCGGCCGTTTCCGCCGGTTGGACCATCTCCCGTGAGAATTTCTTCAAGAACCTGGGTCTGAACAATGCCATCAGCCATCTGAAACTGCGCGCCAGCTGGGGCCAGAATGGTTCCATCGCCGGCCTGGGCAACTATATGTATGCCTCTACCATCGCTTCTAACGTACAGTATCCGATGGCCGCGACGGGTGTTTCCTATCAGGTGGGTTCCCACCCGTCTTCCACAGGTAACTACAACTTGAAGTGGGAGACCTCCGAGCAGCTCGACTTCGGCTTCGACCTCCGTATGTTCCAAGACCGCCTCACCTTCGGCATGGACTGGTACAAGAAGCAGACCAAAGACCTTATCATGACCAACCCTGTCGGCTCCGCTTCCGTGGGCAACACCCTTTCTCCGCTGAATGCCGGTAACGTGGTGAACCAGGGCTTCGAGTTCGACCTTGGCTGGCACGACCATATCGGCGACTTCAACTATGGTATCAACGGCAACCTCTCCACCCTCAAGAACGAGGTGACTTATGTCTATGAAACCCTTACCCGCGTGGCCGGTACATCCGGTGGCGCCGGTGTCACCACCTACTTCGAGAAGGGCTATCCCATCTGGTACATGCGCGGTTACGAATACACCGGCCCGGACAAGACCACCGGTTATCCTACCTTCAAGGACCAGAACAACGACGGTGTCATCAACGATGACGACAAGGTGATGATCGGTTCCGGTATTCCAGATATCACCTATGGCGTTACCCTCACCATGGGCTGGAAGGGTCTTGACCTGGTGGTCTTTGCCAGCGGCGCCTCCGGAAATGAAATCAACTATGCAGTCCCTCGTGCTACCCGTAACCAGGCCAACACCCTGAAGTACTTTTACGACAATCGCTGGACCCCGTCCAACACCAATGCTTCCTATCCCGGCGCCGGCATGCTCAACGGCCACAACTACAACGAGTACTGCCAGTCCTCCGCCCTGGTGTTCGACGGCTCCTATTTCAAGATCAAGCAGATTCAGCTGGGTTATTCCCTGCCCAAGAACCTGATCCAGAAGATCAAGCTTTCCAATCTCCGCGTGTATATGTCGCTGGACGACTGGTTCCTCTTCACCAAGTATCCCGGCTTTGATCCCGAGGTATCCATGGCCGGCAACGGTCTGGGCCTGGACTACGGACAGTATCCGACTACCAAGAAGATGGTCTTCGGTTTCAACATCACTTTCTAAACTCTAATACTGCAACTACGATATGAAAACTAAATATATCATTTCCGGAATTGCTCTTGCTGCAGGTCTTTTTGTATTGGGCTCCTGCAGCAGCCGCCTGGATATCCCGCAGCATAGTGTTTCGTCCATCGATTCCTATTACCAGACCGACGCAGAGGCTGAGGAAGGCGTCACCATGTGCTATACGTCGCTCCGTACGCTTGACCAGGCCATCTTCAACTGCTGGTGGATGATTAAGGAATACCTGAGCGATGACAACTATAACGCAGGCGAAGCGCATACGGCCGGCGCCTATCAGATAAACGACTTTACGTTCAGCTCGGATATCAGTTATATTAAAACCATTTACGAAAACCTGTATAAGCTGATTTACAACAGCAATGTGGTGATTGAAAAGGTGACCGGCGAAAGCGCTGTAATGAAGCGTGCTGTGGCCGAGGCCAAGGTGTTCCGTGCATGGGCCTACTTCGAACTGGTGACCATGTGGGGCCCCGCTCCCAAGGTAGACCACCTCCTTTCCGATGACGAGTACCTGACTCCGAACTCCACCGTGGAGGAACTGTGGTCCTTGATTGAGAGCGACCTTAAAGATGCCATTGACAGCGGCGCCCTGACCGAAAAGTCGGGAGTGAACGACAAGACCTTCCGCATCACCAAGCAGTATGCCCAGGCCCTATTGGGCAAGTCCTACCTCTTCCAGAAGAAGTATAGCGAAGCCGCCTCTATGCTGGACAACGTAATCAACTCCGGAAAATATGCCCTCCAGGCCGATTTCAGCACTATCGGTACGCCGCAGGCCACCATTTCCGAGGAATCCCTCTTTGAAATCCACTACCTGAACGATAACACCAATTCCGGTGCCAACAACAACATGAACTGGGTTTCAATGGGTCTCCGTGCCGAGCGTTTCAGCTACACGGGCAGCTGGTACGGTCCTACCAATACCTGGGGGTTCCTGCTTCCTACCGGCGATATCTACAAGGCATTCGTGGCTGAGGAAGGAGTGGACGGTTACCGTCTTAAGAACTCCATCATGACGGTGGACGACCTGATCAGTTACGGCGCCACTCCCGTGATGGACCAGAATGACTGCGAAGGTTACTGGAATTACAAGTTCCGCGTGCTCAAGAGCAACATGATTGGTTACTTCTATGCTCCCGCACGCCGCGTGATGCGTTACGCCGAGGTGCTCCTGCTGGCCGCTGAGGCCCAGCTGCAGAACGGCAATGCCGGCAAGGCAGCCGAGTATGTGAACCAGGTGCGCACCCGTGCCCAGCTTCCTTCCAAGGGCTCTGTCACCATGGATGACATCAAGATCGAAAAGCGTCTGGAACTCTTCGGTGAGGGCGTCCGCTATCAGGACCTTGTCCGTTGGGGCGATGCTGCGGCCAAACTCGGTACCAAGGGCCAGCAATATCCTACCCTGGTGGTCAACGGCGACGGTACCTACACCGTGAAATGGACCCAGCAGAACTCCGCCGACAAGTGCGGCTGGAAGGCTGGCAAGCATGAATATCTTCCTTTCCCGGCCACCGAAGTCGCCGTGAATCCGAACATCGTCCAGAACCCTGGCTGGTAACATTTTTTTCCATTCTTATTTTCCTGCCCGGCGCCTTCCACAAAGGGCACTGGGCAGGTTTCCTTTCTACATAGACAAAAATCACAGACATGAAAAGAATACTGACCTTTATCGCTGCTTTTGCCATGGGTATCAGTGCCATGGCCCAGCAGAACCTCTTTATCTCCCAGAACATCGAGTCTGGCACAGTGGATGAGAAAGGCTGCGTAACCTTCCGCCTCATCGCCCCCGACGCCAAGAAAGTCCAGATTGCCGGTGACTTTATCAAGAAGGATGTCCAGCAGCATATCGCCGGCATGGTGGGTGCCGGCCAGATTGACATGAAAAAAGGCAAGGACGGCACCTGGACCTATACCTCTAACCCGCTTCCTTCGGAGCTTTACAGCTATACCTTCCTGGTGGACGGCGTTCCCGTGCTGGATCCCAACAACCCGCACGTGTACCGCGACTTCGCTACGGTGACCAACGTGTTCCTGGTAGGCGGCGGCCTGGCCGACCTGTTCAGGGTGAACGATGTCCCGCACGGCACCTTAGTGGCCAAATGGTACCATTCCTACGGTATCGGCAAGGACCGCAGGCTTAACGTCTATCTGCCTGCTGAATACGACGCCAACCCTTACAAGCAGTATCCGGTACTTTATCTCCTGCACGGCTCCGGCGGTGACGAGAACGAGTGGACCATCTTCGGCCGCGCTGTCCAGATCATGGACAACCTGATTGCCCAGGGAAAGGCAGAGCCGATGATCGTGGTGATGCCCAACGGCCATGCCGAGATGCAGGCTGCTCCCGGTGAGAGTTCCCTCGGCTATTACAAGCCGTTCCATTTCCGTGATCCCGAAGGCAAGTATGTGGCCAACTTCATGGAGATCGTGAACTTCGTGGACAAGAACTTCCGCACCATCCCCGAGAAGTGCGGGCGTGCCATCGCCGGCCTGTCCATGGGGGGCGGCCATTCCGTATCCATCTCACGGCAGTATCCCAATGTCTTTGACTATGTGGGTGTATTCTCCGCCGGCGGCCGTATCCACGAGCTGGACGAGAAAGATCCCGTCAACAAGCTGATCATGGACCAGACCCGCGCCCAGATTGCGAACGGCGTGAAGCAGTACTGGATAGGTGTTGGTCGTGACGACATGCTCTACAGCATCGCGACTACTTATTACGAAGACCTCAAGGCCCTGGGCATGCCCAACCTGACCCTCCGAGAAAGCGATGGCGCCCATGTGTGGAACTGCTGGCGTCTGTATCTGTCTGAATTCGCCCCTCTCCTTTTCAAGAAGTAATGTATATGAAACGGATTCTTTATGGTGCAGCCGCCCTTCTTGTGGCGGCCTGCACCGCTTCCCCCAAGAACCTGGCTCCGGAAGAGCTGGCCGTGAAGGTGGACAAGAACCGGCAGGAACGCGTCCTTATTACCACTGACCTGGAGTGTGACGATATGAACGGTATCGTCCTCAGCCTGATGTATGCCGACCAGTACGACCTGGCCGGGATTGTATGGACGGCCGGCATGTTCCATTTCCAGGGTGACGGCGGCAAGCATACCCTTGGTCAGATTACGCCCAATTTCCGCTGCAATGCCCAGCACTGCGAACACCGCGTAAAAACGGCGGCCGACCTTACCGAGTACCGTCCGGTGGATCCCACATGGCTGTCTCGCATCCTGGACTGCTACGAGGCCGACTACCGGCTGATGAGCAAAAACAATCCGAATTATCCTACACCGGAATACATCCGCAGTATCACCAAGGTGGGCAACATCGAGTTCGAAGGCGACTACCGCTACGAAACCGAAGGGTCCAACTTCATCGTGGAGAAGATACTGGACGACGATCCCCGTCCACTCACCATTCAACACTGGGGCGGGATTAACACCACCGTCCGCGCCCTTTACACCATCTATGAGCGCTACCACGGTACGCCCGAGTGGGATGCCATTCTTGTTAAGGTAGTGAACAAAGTGCGCATCGGCGGCAGCGGCGAAGACAACTGCCGTGCCGACAGCAAGATTGACGAGATGTTCCCTGGCCTGCAGGCTGGCGGCTACGGTCCAGGTGGATTTTTCAACTACGGCTCTTTCTTCAGCGCCAGCAAAGATTCCCCGATGCGTGCCGCCGAGGAACTGCAGCCCTATATGCACGCTCCCTGGAACCTGGAGGCCTACAAGTACAACCACGGCAAGTTGCCCGAGCAGATCTGGCTGATGGCCGAAGGCCGTGCCATCTACGGTGAACCCATTATCTACAACTACGGTCTCATCGACTATATGGACTGGGCCCTTTCCTCCGAACAGGGTTGGGGACCCGTGAACCTTGGATCCCGTCCCCGGGCCGAATATGAACCCTATTCTTGGGGCTTCTGCCAATTCGGCTGTGCCAGCTTCATCGACATCGGCCTCCGCAAGGACGTGAACAACCGCGGTAACAACCACTACACCATCGTGATGTGGGAGGAACTGGCCGCCCGGGCCGACTGGGCCATCTGCGAGCCCAAGGACTGCAACCATGCGCCCATCGTCACCGCAGAGGTGCTAGACTTCACCGCTGCCCCCGGCGAGACTGTCCAGCTGAGTGGCTCCGCCACCGATCCTGACGGCAACAAGCTCTCCGCCCAGTGGTATGTCCCCGTCGCTTCCTGCACCTATAAAGAAGGCAAGGCAGAAGGACTCTCTGTGGAGGCCAAGGGGTGGAACGCCTCCTTCACCGTGCCCGCCGACGCCAAGAGCGGCGACAAGCTGGTGGTGAATCTGGAAGTCCGGGATGAGGCCGAACGCCCCATGACCCGTTTTGCACAGTATGTGATTGTAGTTTCCTAGGTATATGAAAAGAATCATCAGCATATTGGCGGCAGCCCTTCTGGGGCTGCCTGTCTTTGCTCAGCAGAACCTGTTCCCGTCCCAGGATTTGAAATCGGCAATTGTGAACGAGGACGGCTCCGTCACCTTCAACTTCCTGGCCCCCAAGGCACACAAGGTGCAGATTGTAGGCGATTTCATGGAAGGAGAGAAGGGAACCAACATCGGCATGGCTTCCAGCGGTATCGTTGATATGACGGAAGGGGAGGGCGGCCTGTGGACCTACACCTCCAAGCCCCTGGAGAGCGAGCTTTACAGCTACACGTTTCTGGTGGACGGGATTGCCACCATCGACCCCAACCATCCTTATGTGTTCCGTGACTTCGCCACGCTCACGAACCTCTTTGTCATCCCCGGCGGGATGGGCGACCTGTACAGCGTGCAGAAAGTGAAACACGGCTCCGTGACGGCGGTATGGTATCACTCCGACGGTCTGGGCATGGACCGCAGGATGAATGTATATACCCCTTACGGCTACGAGTCCAACCCCAGGAAGAAGTATCCGGTCCTATATCTGCTCCATGGCATGGGTGGCGACGAGGACGAGTGGAAAAACTTCGGCCGTGCCTGCACCATTCTTGACAACCTCATCGCCCAGGGCAAGGCCGAGCCCATGATTGTGGTGATGCCCAACGGCCACGCTGGCATGAGCGCCGCTCCCGGCGAGAGCGACATGGGCTACTACAAACCGTATCATTTCCAGCAGGGGACCATGGACGGCACCTTCGAGACCTATTTCCCGGAGATCGTGAAGTTCGTGGATAAGACTTTCCGCACCCAGGCCGACAAGGCCCACCGTGCCATCGCCGGCCTTTCCATGGGCGGCTTCCATTCGGCCTTCATCAGCGCCAACTATCCGGACCTGTTCGGCTATGTGGGCCTGTTCAGCGCCGCCGTGGGCGTGACTCGGGAAGACATTTCTCCCATCTACCAGAACTTCGACGCCAAGCTGGCCGTCCAGTTCAAGAAGGGTGTGAAGCTCTACTGGATGGGCTGCGGTAACGTGGATTTCCTGTATAAGAACAACAAGGCCCTGCGCGAGGTATTTGACGCCAACGGCTATCCTTACGTGTATTTGGAGACCGACGGCGGCCATGTGTGGAAGAACTGGAGGATCTATCTGGCCGATTATGCTCCCAGGCTGTTCAAATAAAAATGTGTATCTTTGGATATGAAAGCGAAATATCTGATCCTGGCGGTCTTGGCCGCCGTTGCCTGTAACAGCGCCCCTAAGGACGGGGTGTTTCAGGCGCCCCGCACCATCGTCACCTGTGACCCGGAACTGGACGACAACAACTCCATGGTCCGTTTCCTGCTGCACGCCACAGACTTCCAGATCGACGGCCTGGTGTACACCAGCAGCCGTTTTCACTGGCTGGGCGACGGGAAGGGTACCACCCAGTTCATCCCGGGTGGCGAGTACGACAACATGGGCCTGGGCCCGCAGACCTCATGGCGCTTCAATCCCGAGGAGCGTTTCATCGACGACATCATCGACGCTTATGCGGAATGCTACCAGAACTTGAAGGTGCACGACAGCCGGTATCCCACCCCGGAATACCTCCGCAGCGTGACCAAATGGGGCAACTGCGTGTTCGAGGGCGACTATTCCTACGACACCGACGGCTCCAACCTGATCAAGGCCAACATCCTGGACGACAAGCCGGGTCCCCTGTTCATCCAGGCCTGGGGCGGCAGTTCTTCCATCGCGGCGGCCCTCCGCAGTATCGAGGACGAGTATAAAGGCACGCCTGAATGGGACGCTATTGTGAAGAAAGTGAACGAAAAGGTGGTCTTGAACCTTTCCGGCGACCAGGACAATGCCTATAACAGCTACATCGCCGTTGTCTGGCCAGGCATCTGGGTCCAGAACACCAACGCCCGCATGGGCAACTACCACGGCAACCCGTCCCTGACGGATCCGGAATGGACGGCCAAGTATATGACCATCGGCCCCATCGGCGCCCGCGTGCGTCTGTGGGGAGACGGCAAACAGATGGTGCCCGGCGACATGACGGACTTCATCGGCCCTTCTGCCGGCAAGACCCGCGAGGAGATGACGGCCGAGGGCTACTATGTCTGGAGCAATATACAGCCCCAGGGAACTCTTTACGGCGACGGTGACAGCGGCTGCTTCTACCAGCTGATTGACAACGGCCTCCGGGCTTGGGAAGATCCCACCTGGGGCGGCTGGACGGGTCGGTGGGACATTACCAAGGGACCTGCCCAGAGCGGCCATCCTGCCTATATGGGCAACAATCTGGCCCAGCTGAGCGGACGTCCGGACCGTGCCCGGAATGCACAGAACCGTCCTGCCGGTGCCCCGGGTACTTTCGGTGCTTCTCCGTATATGGCGGCTATGATGGCCATGATGCGCGGCGGCGGCCCCGAAGACCATACTTTCCCCAATATGGCTCCCGAGCGCAATCTCTCCGAGGCGGCCCGCATGAAGTGGTCCGTGACCCCGAAGTTCGAGGATGCCAACCACTATCCGCAGCTCAGCGGCCCCTTCACCCTTAAGGCCAAGGCCGGCGAGACAGTGACCATTAACGCCAAGGCCTCCGACCCGGACGGAGACCAGCTCACGCTCAAATGGTGGTACTTTCCGGTAGGCACCTATGTGCTCACCAATGATGCCATCCTCGCCGTGGACATCCCCGAACAGGCCAAGACCACCTTTACGGTTCCTGCCGATGCCAAGAGCGGCGACACCATCCATCTGGTGCTCCAGGCCCAGGATAACGGCGACCCTGTGCTCACTTATTACCTTAGAACTGTTATAACTGTACAATAATGAAACGTTTCCTTTCCTTCATTGCCCTCGCTGCCGTCGTGCTATCCAGCTGCTCCGAGAAGCAGCCGCAGCCCCTCAAGCCCCGGATTATCGTCACCTGTGACCCGGAACTGGATGACCACAACTCCCTTCTCCGCTACCTGCTGTTCTCTACTGACTACGACACGGAAGGGCTTATCTATGCCAGCAGCCAGGTCCACTGGAAAGGCGACGGACAAACGCTGCAGATGCGGCCGGGCAGCGAGTACGCCCGTCTGGGCCTGGGCCCGCAGCTTACCTGGCGCTGGAAAGAGGGCGAGCGCTTCATCGACGAGGATGTGGAGGCCTACGAGAAGGTGTATCCCTATCTGGTGAAGCATCATCCCGGTTATCCTTCGCCCGCCTCCCTGAAAGCGGTGATCCGTGAGGGCAATGTGACCTTCGAGGCAGACATTTCCGCAGACACCCCGGGCTCCGACCTCATCAAGCAGGTGCTGATGGACGACGATCCCCGTCCGGTATTTGTGCAGGTGTGGGGCGGTCCCAGCACCATAGCCCGCGCTCTTAAAAGCATCGAAGAGCAGTATGCCGGAACGGCGGAATGGGAAGCCGTCAAGGCCAAGGTCAACGCCAAGTGCAAGCTCTGCCTCTCCGGAGCCCAGGACACCTCTTTCCGCGACTACATCCAGCCCAACTGGCCCGATGTGGAATCGATTATCATCAATGCCGACATCACTCCCATCGGCTATGGGGCAGCGCGCTCTGTCGCCGGAAAGGCCGACACCCTGTATTACAGTGCCACCTGGACCCGGGAGAACATTTCTTCCAAAGGCCTTCTGGGCGAAATGTACCGCGTCTGGGGTGACGGCAAGCAGATGGTTCCCGGCGATGTGACCGACTACTTCGGCCTGTCCGGCTATACCCGGGAAGAGCTAATCGGCATGGGATACAATGTGTGGACCGCTCCCGGCGAGAAGGACAGTTTTATCAGCGAGGGCGATACGCCCTGCTTCCTGAACTTGATTGGCAACGGCCTCCGCGCTTTCGAAGACCCACGCTGGGGTGGCTGGGCCGGACGGCAGAAAGAACTCAGCGACAGGGAGAAACAGATGGGCTATACGTCTCCGTTCGCGTTCTTCGCTCAAGGCGAACCGCTGCTTCCGGACTTCATCCCCGCCGTGCAAAACAACTTCGCCGCCCGCATGGCCTGGACGGTGGCTCCGGATTTTGCCTCGGCTAACCATGAGCCGGTGGTCACAGGGCCGCTCTCCCTCTCCGGCAAGCCCGGGCAGACGCTCAGCATCAAGGCGTCGGCCTCTGACCCGGATGGCAACGCCTTTACCTGCGGCTGGGCCCAGTGGAAGGTGTACGGCGCCTTCCAAGGTGATGTAGCCATCGACAGCCCCGCAACGGCCGCCACCCGTGTCACCATCCCCGCCGATGCCGCCCCCGGTGACCAGATTCACCTGGTCCTAACCGTGGCTGACAATGGTACTCCGCAGTGCACTTCTTACCTGCGGACGGTGATAACCGTGCTGTAGTTCTTGGGAGAAGCAGCGTAGTGCGCGTGAAATGTAACTAACTATGAAACAGTATGTTATGCGAAAGTGTCTAGTCGGCAACGACTAGACACTTTCGCATAATTGCTTGTTGGTCAATTGTTTCCAGAAAACGGTCCGGGCTGATATGTCTGGCTGGCGGGCCCTGTCGGAACCTATTTCTGTACGGTAATCACGAAGCGGGCGTAGGTGGTGAGCGGCGGGGTTCCCTTGTCGGTGGCTTCGGCAATGATGTGGATGGTCTGCGGGGCGTTAACCTGCGGTGCTACAAAGCTCACGGAGCCGTCGTTGTTGTAGATCAGGTCGATGATTCCGGGGTAGGTGCCGCCCTTTCCCTGGAGCCAGTTCACGGTGCAGCCGGTGAGGAAAGACGAAGCGGCGGGGCTGGAGGCCATCTCCAGGAACCGCTCGTAGGTGATGCCCTGCTGGGACAGCACTTCTCCGCGCATTTTCCAGGTTCCTTCCAGGTCCGGCTTGTCGTTGTCCGTGGCCTGGATGCGCAGGGTGACGGTATCGCCCGGGTGAACGGTGCGGTCCTGCCCTTCGGGGAAGGAGATGACCGGCCTGTGGTTGCCCTTGTCGTAGTCCGGGGTGATGCACCAGGTGAGTCGGGCCTGGAAGTCGTGCATGGCGGGTTCAATCCATTCGCGGAGGTCGCCGAAGCCGGTGTCCCGGTACACGTTGTCCCAGCCATCTACCTTGTAGAACCGCCCGCCCCAGCCGCCGTAGGTGGGATCCTCGTAGGAGCGGAGACCGTTGTCGACGGAATACAGGAAGGCGGGGGAGTCTCCTTCGCTGATGTAGCCTTGCGTATACAGGGCTCCCAGCGGGTTTTTCCCGTTGTGGAGATACTTGGCTACGAAGTCGTCGGAGTTCACCATGGTGCCGTAGTCCCAGCTGCCGCTGAAGTGATGGTTCAGGAGGATGGTAACCTCGGGGAAGTTCCGTTCGATATAGTTGCCGCCACCGTCCTGATACCAGATGCAGTAGAGTACGGCCTTGGATGCGGCGCGGGCATACTGGTCCGGATATTGGGTCTTCAGTTTGTAGAGCGCGCGGGCTGCGGTGTTGGAACCGCCCCAGGCCTGCAGGTAGACCGGCCGGGGATCGTCCTCCAGGAGCACTTCCACGATGCGGTCGCTGCCGGGCGTATCTTCCCAGGTAGACGGGTCGATGACCGGCTCCACGCCCGGGATCAGCGCGGCGGCATTGTTGCCGATGCCGATGTGTTCCGGTGTCTCGTCACCGATGAACACCACGCTTCTCAGATACTCCGGCGTGGGATAACGGCTGTCGTGCACCTTCAAGTTGGGATACACCTTCTCATAGGCCGATATCTGTTCTTCGAGCCAGGGCTCGCTGCTCCAGCCGTGCCGCTGGAAGCAGGAATTGCTCTGAATGATGGCATCCACCTGCATATCGTTGGCATACAGCAGGAAGTGGACCATGGAGCAGCGGTCGTCCGTTTCCGCGTCGGTCATGACAATCACGCGGGGGAGCTGCCCGGCTGCTGCCGCCTGGCGGGGGACCAGCGTGGTGTCGTTGGCATATCGGGAGGTGGGGGAGGAACAGGCTGCCGCCAGCAGGACCACACAGAATAAGGTCAGGAAGAGATTGATTTTCATAATCCGTCATATTGGTATTTGTGATGACAAAGTTATCGAAAGTTTATTTCATAAACAAACGAAAGTAAAATATTTGTATTTCTATTTTCGTTTTCTTATCTTTGTAAAACGAATGATGCACAACAAAACGTTTGATATGAAAAAAATGATTGCTTTTGCAGTCATCGCCCTGTCGATGACCTGCGCGCTCCAGGCCCAGGAGGTGAAGGAGCAGGACCCTGCAGCCCATCAGGCCCGCGTTTTCCCCATCCCCGTAGAGCACCTGTATTTCCACAGCGAAGTGCTGGGCGTGGACAAGAATTTCTCCGTGATGCTTCCCAAGAGCTATGCCAAGGAACCCGAGCGCCGTTATCCGGTGGTGTATATGCTCCATGGCGCCGGTGAAAACGACTGGGAATGGGCCAATATCCCCGTTTCCATGATTTCCGAGGCCATCACCATGATTACCAACGACGGTACGGCCGCCGAGTGCATCGTGGTGTTCCCCAATGCCAACGAGGCCGGCCACATGGGCTATTTCAACCAACCGGACTGGAAGTATGAAGATTATTTCTTCCAGGAGCTGTTGCCCTGCATCGACAGGCGCTACCGTACCATTCCCGACAAGGGACACCGGGCTATCGGCGGCCTGTCCATGGGCGGCGGCGGTTCGTTCAATTACGGTATGCGCCATCCTGAGCTCTTCTCCAGCGTATATGCTATCAGCGCTGCCGTGAGCGCCAACTTGTTCGATAGCAGCGCAGAGTCTCCGGCCGTGCTGCCCGCTACCATGAACGGCGGCCACTACACCCCGGAGCAGATTGAGGCTGCCAAGAGCGTATACTTCGTACTGGACTGCGGTGACGACGACTTCCTGTTCGACGCCAACGTAGCCACCTACCAGCAGATGAAGAAGAACGGCATGAAGGTCCAGTTCCGCTGCTTCGACGGCGCCCACGCCTCGTACTACTGGTACGACGCCCTCCGCCGTGCCCTGGCCTATATGACCCGTCACTTCTCCACCCAGATGCCGTAAGACTAGCCTTTATAGCAGCTGGGCGGGACGCCGAACTGCTTCTTGAACAGGGTAGAGAACTTGGACGGCGAACTGAAGCCGGTAAGGTCGGATATCTGGGAGATGGTGTATTTCCCTTCCTTGAGTAATTCGGCGGCGCGGTTCAGTTTGTACTGTTTGAAAAATTCGATGGGGGTCTGGCCCGTGAGGCCTTTTACCTTGTAAAACAGCTTTGAGCGGGAGATGAACAATTCTCCCGCCATTTTTTCCACGTCCAGTTCCGGGTTGGTCATCTCGGATTCCATCAGGTTGTACAAGCTGTCCAGGAAGTCACTGTCCTGCACTGAGAGTGAGGCGGAGGGAGCGATCGCCCGCGTGCTGGTGGCCATGCGAACCAAGCTCTGCATGCGGTCTCGGTTGTCCAGCTGGGAGCGGATGAGGGATTTCAGATAGTACGGGTCGAAGGGTTTGGTCACATAAGCATCGGCCCCCATGTCCAGGCCCTGGATCTGGTTCTCCACTGTTACTTTCGCGGTGACCAGGATTACCGGGATGTGGCAGAGCTGGCGGTCACTCTTGATATCCTTGCACAGGGCATAGCCGTCTTTCCCGGGCATGGAGACGTCGCTGATGACCAGGTCCACCGGCTTTTCTTCCAGGCTCTTCAGGGCCGATGCCGCATTGAACTTGCAGATGACCTCATAGTCGGCCGACAGTAAGTCCTTGAGATACTGCGTCACCTCGATGTCGTCGTCCACCACCAGGATGCTTTTGCCGGAAGACGCGGTGGCGGCCACCTCCGGGAACTCTTCATCGGGGGCAGGGGCTTGGCTTTGGACTTCCACAAAGCTGTTTTCTTTCTCCTCGTCAGTGTAGGCATCCGCTCCGGTCGGAAGGATGAAAGTGAACACCGCCCCGGTGCCGGTCTCCCGGTTTCCGGCCTGGATATAGCCATGGTGCAGGGTTACCAGCGCGCGGGTGTAGTACAGGCCGATTCCCGTCCCGTAGTTATATGCTCCGCCGCTCCCACCGTCCACCTGGTAATATCGCTCAAAGATCTTTTCTGTGCTCGCCTTCGGGATGCCTGGCCCGGTATCCGAGACAATGATCCGGAGGTAGTTCTCCTGCGTGTCGGTTTTGGTGAGCGGGAAGGTGCGTTCCACATGCTCCCGCGAGATCACGTCCAGTATTACCCGTACCGTACCCCCTTCCGGAGTGAACTTGAAGGCGTTGGACAAGAGATTCCCCATGATTTTGCCGATTTTGTCGGCATCTGCCCACATCACAAAGGAATTTTCGTGGCAGTAACATTCAAAGATGATGTTCTTGCTTTTGGCGCGGGAAAGGAAGAAGTCGTTCTGCTCCTTTATGAGCGGGACAATGTCCATCTTCCGCACTTTGAGCGGGAGGCTGTCGGTTTCCAGTTTGCCCATGTCCAGCAATTGGTTTACCAGCTTGAGCAGTCGGTCTATGTTTTTTTGGACGGTCAGGAGCATGCGCTTGTCCTCGGCCGATGCCGTGGCGCTACCGGCCAGGAGGGACACAGGTCCGGAAATAAGGGTGAGTGGCGTCCTGAACTCATGGGCCATGTTGGCGAAAAAGCTAGTATTCATCCGGTTGATGCGCTGCTGCTCCTCCTTCTCCTTCTGGGCCTGGCGGGCGGCTGCGGCTTCTTTGCGGTAGTTCATCCACACGGACAAGAGTCCCCAGAGAGCTCCTGTTATCAGGAGAAAATAGGCTAAAACAGCCCAGAAACTGGCCCAAGGGGCTGGCTTTACGTGGATAGGGAGTGAAATCTCTTTTTCGGCGATACTGTTGCTACCAATTCGGACGCGGAAGGTGTAATGGCCTGGATCCAAATTGGAGTAATAGGCTTCGTGCACATCTCCGGCTTCCACCCAAAAGTTGTCTTCTCCATCTAGTTTATAATAGTAATTGGCCCGTTCGTCATTGGAATAGTCCAGGGCGGCAAAGGAGATGGAGAAGCCTTTCTGCGTGTGGTCCAGCGTTACTTCCGGCCGCAACCAAAGGTTTTTGCCGATGGCCGATCCCGGCCCGGGCTGCACCAGTGCGTTGTGGATTTTCAGGTATTCGAAGGAAAGGGGGACGTCTCTTTTTCTGGATACCGTGATGGGGTTCACGACCGTGAGTCCGTGAAGCCCTCCGAAAACAAGGGTCCCGTCCTGGAGGATGGCAGCGGCACGGTCGCTGAACTGGTTGCCGCCGGTCTTTCCCTGGTCCGTATAATTGGTGAAGGTTCCGTCGGTTTTGCTGTATTTTCCCAGACCGTACTGAGTACTGACCCAGATGTTGCCGCGGCTGTCTTCCTGGACGGCGGCAATATCCTCACAGGGGGTACCATCCACGTGGCGGAGTTCCCGTTTGGAAGCATTCCAGCAGAGCAGTCCGTTGGTATTAGTCCCAATCCAGAGGAGTCCCTCGCTATCGCGGAAGAAGCAGGTAGGAATGTATTCCCCCCTGGGGAGGGCTATGCGGAAGGTGTTCTCCGGGAGAAAAGGCTGGACCTGGAAGTTGGACGGGTCAATTCTTCGGATGTCATAGGGGAAAGCGCCGGCAAGAAGTCCCTCTTCCGTCATGATCATGGCCGACACATGGCTGTATCCGTCCGGGAAAAGGCGGAGTTCCCGGAGGGCTCCGTCCTTTTTGTCCACGCAGAACACCTTTGGGTGGAAACCGCCGAACCAGACATGCCCCTGCCCGTCGTCGGCGAAGGAAAGAATGCTACTATAATTCCAGCGGCCTGTATGGCGGAGCACTCCGTCATGATACGTGAAACGGCAGACACCCAGTCCGCTGGTGGCAATCCATAGAGCATCTTCACGGTCGGCGTATACTTGCAAGATGGCAGTTATACGGTTGCCGTCAGCCCCAATGGCTTTCCTGAAGTCTATTTCCCGGATTTGCTTGTTCTCGTAAAGCAGCAGCCGGCCTTCCTGGGATGCAATCCAGAGGCGGCCCTGGCTGTCTTTGGCAATGGACTGAACAAAAGTGCCTTTCATGCGCTTGGAGAGGGTGTTGTCCGTGTTGAATCCCCACCGCTCGTTGTTGAGCACAGAAAAACCATAGTAACCGTAAGAAGCCCAAAGATTTCCGTGACGGTCTTTGTGGAGGTCGCTTACGGCCCTTTCGGGAAGCGTAAACGGAAAGCGTTCGTCATCGCTGCTATAGAGAAGATTGGCCACCTTGTCATAGGCGAACAGGTCTCCGCTGTGGGTGGCGAATACCATCAACTGTTTGTCGTAGGGGAGGATGACCCGCGCCTGCTGCGATAACTCGGGTGCTTTCCGCAAAAGATCCGGTGCTTCGCGGGTTTCGCCGGTCAGCGGGTCCAGCAAGAAGACTCCCTGGCTGCCGGAGCACCAGATGGTTCCGTCTTCTGTCTGTGCCCATTCGCCGGAGGGCCTGGCAGGCTTGTCTTCCCGGATAAGGCTGAAATCCGCCATGTCGTAGAGCCGGATCCAGCTAGCCGATATCAGGAGCAGCTGTTTGTCCCCGACGAAGAACATCTGGCAGGAGATGTCCTGGACGGGTGAGAACTGGATGTCAACCTTGATGGAATCCAGCTCCGGCATGTACTCCATCACGTTCATCCGGTCGCAGAAGAAGATCTTGCCTTCCGGTGATTCCTCTATCTGGTACACCAGGTTATGGAAACTGTTGCGGGGGCGGTGGAAGCGGTCCTGGTCTGTATAATAACAGATACCGCTGGTGGTGCTGGCCCAAAGGCGACCGCCGCGGTCTGTGTATAGTTTGTAGATTTCGTTGTCCGGCAGACCGCTACCGTCGTCGGTCTGGAAGTACTGGATGTACTCGCCTGCGG
This sequence comes from uncultured Bacteroidales bacterium, assembly GCA_947168525.1. Taxonomy (GTDB): domain Bacteria; phylum Bacteroidota; class Bacteroidia; order Bacteroidales; family UBA932; genus Cryptobacteroides. The sequence continues at coordinate 35,377 of CAMVMG010000006.1, read as the reverse complement.
CATAGCGGTTGAGTCCGCGGAAGGTGCCTATCCACATATGCCCCTGGCTGTCTTCCGCGAAGGAGCGAACACGCTGGTTGGAGAGGTCCCGTGCAATGGTCCACGGGCTGGAAATGTCTGGCGAGGAAGTGACTTTGCTGCAAGAAAGCGAAAGCAATAAAAATAGCAATATGCCCATTTTTTGTTTCATTCATTTTTTATTTAATCCCAATATACGAATTATTCGGAAAGAATTGGACTATTTGCAAGGGAAACGGAAGTTTTTGGACTCTATGAAAAGAATTTGGAACTTCCTGGAAAAACATCGCCACGGGGAATTGATACTTTTGTATCACGCAAACTATCACCAAACTACCAATCACATTAACTAAAACTCGGTCTAATGAAAGTAATGAAATCACATTGGATGAGGAACTTGACAGCCTGGCTGCTCATTTCCCTCATTTCAGGCGTTTCGCTGTTCGCTCAGCAACGCGTGACCGTGTCCGGTACCGTCCTGGACGAAACCGGACAGCCCGCCATTGGCGTAGGTGTGCTGCAGAAGGGTACGACGAACGGTGTTGCAACCGACCTGGACGGTAAGTATTCCATCTCCGTCCCTGCCGGTTCCACTCTTGTTTTCTCCTCTGTTGGATACAACTCCCAGGAAGTGACCGTTCCCGCCGGCGGCGGAACGGTGAACGTTTCTATGGAGCTGGACACCCAGATGATTGAAGAGACGGTGGTCGTGGGTTACGGCGTCCAGAGAAAGAGTGACCTCACCGGCTCCATCTCGTCCGTGAAACAGGACGACCTGGCCGACCGTACCGTCACTGACCCGGCCCAGGCCCTCCAGGGCAAGACTGCCGGCGTGTACATCTCTATGTCTTCCGGTTCCCCGGGTTCCGAGGGTACTGTCCGCATCCGTGGCGTTGGGACCAACGGTAACTCCCGTCCGCTGTACGTAATCGACGGAAGTATCTCCCGCGAAGGCATCTCCAACCTGAACCCCGAGGACATTGAGTCCATGGAAATCCTCAAAGACGGTGCTTCCACCGCCATTTATGGAGCCCGTGCCGGAAACGGTGTGATCCTTGTGACCACCAAGCGGGGCCAGAGCGACGGCCGCATCTCCTATCAGTTCCAGACTTCCCTGAATACCTTTGCCAAGCTTCCGGACACCATGAATGCCCAGGAGTTCTATGATTATTATGTAGAGAACGGCGGCATTCCCAAGTCGGCCATGGATTCCAACTGGGACCGGAAGACGGATACCAACTGGGCCAAGGAACTCACAGAGCCTTCCCTCATGATGCGCCACAACATCACCTTCCAGAAGGGTGACCGTAACGGAAACATCTTCATCTCCGCCCAGTACATGAGCAACAACGGCCCCATGAAGGGCGACCGCGACACGTTCAACCGTTTGTCGGTCTCCATCAACGGGCAGTGGCGCTTCAAGCGGTGGCTGCAACTGCAGACCAACAACCAGATCGGCCTGGCCACCATGCGTTCCATGGCCAATTCCACCATGCTTGCCATGGTGCGCCTGGACCCTCTCACTCCGGCTTATTATAATACCTATGCCGACCTTCCCGCCAACCTGAAGGGCATCGCCGACGACCGCGCCCAGTTCGGACAGCTCCTCCAGGACGTCCAGGGCCGTTACTACAGTATCAACCCGTACAACACGGTGGTGAACCCGTTCATCAGCATCTACGGCAGTGACCCGCTGAACAAAAGGTACAACATCAACGGTTCCACAGCCCTGAACCTGATGCCTTTTGAAGGCTTCACCTTCACCTCCCGTCTGGGCTACCGGATGAACATCCGCAACTCCCAGACCACCAACTACGACCGCTATGCAAACGGTAACAGCATCCAGAACTACGCTTCCGTGAATGCCTCCATCAGCATGCCTACGTACTACCAGTGGGAGAACTTTTTCAACTACAACAAGTCCTTCGGCAAGCACGACTTCACCCTCATGGCCGGTATGTCTTACAGCCAGGACATCGACTACTACATCTCCGGCAGCGTGACGGGTTCCAACTCCGACTACGGTTTCATCGGCAACACTCCCAAGTTCCTTTACTGGGCCTTCCGCAGCGGTAACGCCACCCATACCGTAGACGGTGCGGAGCGCATCTACACCCGCAACCTCTCCTACTATGGCCGTATCAACTGGAACTATGCCAACCGCTACATCGCCCAGGTCTCTCTGCGTGCCGACGCCGCCGACTCCTCCGTGCTCCCGATTGATAACCGCTGGGGTTACTTCCCGGCCTTCTCTTTCGGCTGGACGCTGAGCAATGAAGCGTTCTGGGGCAACCTCAAGCGCATTTTCCCTTATGTGAAGCTCCGCGCCAGCTGGGGCGCCAACGGTTCTACCGCTAGCTTGAGCAACTATTCCTGGGCTTCTTCCATGATCAACTCCGGCTTCTATCCGGCCCGCACCGGCGAGAACAATACGGACTACAGCTACATTCCAACTTACATCCCCGCCTATACCGGCAACACCAAGCTCAAGTGGGAGTCTTCCCAGCAGCTGGACTTCGGTGTAGACCTGCGCTTCCTGCAGGACCGCCTCACCGTCACGGCCGACTACTACAAGAAGAACACCAAGGACCTGATCATCTCCGGCGCCAAGCCATCCTTCTCCGTGGGGAACGTGACTTCCCCGATCAATGCCGGTGAAATCGAGAACAGCGGCTTTGAGCTGGAACTGGGCTGGCAGGACAAGATTGGTGACTTCAATTACAGCATCCGTGGCAATATGGCTACCCTGCATAATATCGTTAAGTCCGTGGATCCTTCCCTGAAGACTGTCATGGGTGCGGGTATCCACCCGCGCCAGGGGCAGACCCGTTTCGAAGCTGGCTATCCCGCCTGGCACTTCTGGGGCTACCGCTTCAAGGAGATTGACAAGGCTGACGGCCTGGCTGTGTTCTATGACAAGGACGACAATCCCACCAAGACCCCGCTGGACGCTGACATGACCGACCTCGGTTCCGGTCTTCCGAAGGTGACCGCCGGTCTTACTCTGAACCTAGGCTGGAAGAACTGGAGCCTACTGGTGTTCGCCTCCGGCGCCTTCGGCCAGCAGACCTACATGTTCTACGACAACCCCGGCTACAGCTATAACAAGCTCCGTTACTTCACCGCCGACCGCTGGAGCCCCTCCAACACCAACGGCACCCGTCCTTCCGCCACCGCCGGCGACAACTACGGTGACTGGCTCTATTCCAGCGCCAACGTAGTAAAGAGCGACTATGTTAAAATCAAGCAGATCCAGCTGGGTTACAACCTTCCGCAGAAGGCTCTGGACAAGATTCGCTTCCACCAGGCCCGCATATATATGTCCCTGGATAACTTCTTCACCTTCACCCAGTATCCGGGCTACGATCCCGAGGTCGTGGGTACGGGCAGCTCCCAAGGCGTGGATCAAGGTACTTACCCGCTCATGCGCCAGGCTGTATTCGGTGTCAATTTAACCTTCTAAAAAAGGGAGAACAGCGTATGAAAACAAAATATATTCTGATGCTCACCCTTGCAGGGACTTTTGGACTGTTTTCCTGCAGCAAGCTGCTGGACATTGAGCAGCACGGTGTCACGGCCATCGAGGACTTCTACCAGACCGACGAGCAGGTAGAAAGCGCCAATGCCGAAACCTACAACATCTTCCGCGCCCAGCCGAATGGCGCCAGCACCCTGGGACTGGGCTTCTACGGTTCATGGGAATGGTGTCTGCTCGCGGTAAAGGAAAACCTGTCCGACAACTGCTGGGCCGGCGGCGATACCCGTAACGGAAACACCGACGGTTATCAGGTGTCCGAGTACAGCTTTGACTCCGAGAACCCCGCCCTGGAGAAGTATTACACCCTCCTGTTCAACCTTGTGTACCGCGCCAATCTGGTGCTGGACAATGCCAAGGAAGGACAGAGCAGCGCCATCGATCAGTACCGGGCCGAGGCCAAGGTGTTCCGCGCCTATGCTTACTTTGAGCTCACCACCTTCTGGGGCGTTCCACCGCTGGTGGACCATGTCCTCACTCCGGACGAGTATAAGGTTCCCAACGCCACTCCCGAAGAACTCTGGGCTTTCATTGAGAAGGACCTGACCGAGGCCATCGGCTCCGGCAAACTGGTGGAGAAGACCAGCGTAACCGACAAGACCACCTGGCGCATTACCAAGCAGTTCGCACAGACCATGCTGGGCAAGGCCTATCTGTGGCAGAAGAAATACGACAAGGCTGCCGAGCAATTCGACGCCGTGGTGAACAGCGGCAAGTACCGCCTGATGCCCGCCTCCGAAGGCAAGTACGGCGACATGCTGCATGTGGAGTGCAATTTCAACAGCGAAAGCATGCTCCAGTTCAATCGAGTTCCGGACAACAACACTTCCCAAGGCTGGTCTTATTGGACCAATTTTTTCGGCCCGCGCGGTGACATGATGGAATGGAACCAGAGCTACTCAAGAGGTACCGAAACCCCTGCCGGCCAGACGGCTTACGATGTGTTCGAGACCACCTGCTGGGGCATCCAGCCTCCTACCCAGGACCTCTACGATGCCTTCATGAAGGAAGAGGGTCTCAATGGCTACCGTTTCCATGAGAGTATCCGTTCCTACACCACCATGCAGCGTGAGCATGGATGGCGTCTGAAGGAGAGCGCCCTTATGGTGGGCGACAGCGTGTTTATGTGGAAGACCCGCATGGTCAAGAGCGACCGTATGGGCCTGTCCCGCAACCGCGGCCACAACTGGACCCTGATGCGTTATGCGGAAGTTCTCCTGCTGGGCGCTGAAGCCCATCTGATGAACGGAAATACGGCCAAGGCAACTGAATATGTGAACCAGATTCGCGAGCGTGCGCAGCTACCTCTGAAGGGAACGGTGACCATGGATGATATCAAGATCGAAAAGCGTCTGGAGCTCTGTTACGAAGGAACCCGTACCCAGGATATCTGGCGTTGGGGTGACGGTCCGGCTCTGCTGGGTAACAAGGGTGCCAATGCCCCTTACTTCCGCGTCATCTACGATCCCTCCGATCCGGGCAATCCTGCCAAGGACACCAAAATCATCGAAATTACCCATCCGTATGCCAGCGCCGACGCCTTCGGTTTCAAGGCCGGCAAAAGCGAGCGTCTTCCTTTCCCGAAGACCGAGTGTGCCGCCAACCCGAACATCCAGCAGAACCCTGGCTATTAGTATTTGAGATTTTTTCACTAACTTTACGACTTGTACGGCCGGCTTGACCGCCGGCCGTACAACCATAAACACTTCTGATATGAAAAAGATGCTCCTCGTGCTGCTTGCTGCTGTTGCCGGCCTCAGCCTCATGGCCCAGCCGCCCCAAGGTAGCGGCCCCCGCCGTTCCATGCCGCAGGGCGGCCGGGTGAAAGTGCTCATAGACAATGACCTCTGCGGCGACGGAGACGGCCTGTTCCATCTGGTGCACCAGCTCCTCTGCACCAGTTCCGACGTCCGCGGAATCGTTGGCGCCCACGTGGGGGCACGTTCCCAGGCGTGGGGGCAGACCGCCGGAGAAGCGGCCGCCCGGAACAATGCGGAGATATCCGCCAGCCGGGCCAATGAGATCCTGGAACTGGTGGGCAAGGCCGGTACCATCACCGTAAAGCCGGGTGCTCCCGGGCCGATGCAGGACGCCAGGACGCCTGTCGAGTCGGAAGGCGCCCGCCTCATCATCGAGGAGGCGCACAAGGCTTCTCCCGAACGTCCGCTGTACCTTTTGTTTGGCGGTCCGCTCACCGATATCGCCAGCGCCTGGCTGATGGATCCCAGCATCTCTAAAAATGTAATCCTCGTGTGGATTGGCGGGCAGGAGTATCCTTTCGGCCATCCGTTCCCGCCGGAGCATTTCCGGGGCAACAACCTGGTGGAATACAACCTCCGGCTGGATGTGAGATCGGCCCAGACCGTGTTCAATGACAGCGACCTCACCATCTGGCAGATTCCGCGCGACGTGTACCGTCAGGCCCTGTATAGCATGGCGGAACTGGATGACAAGATTGCCCCGTTAGGAAAAATCGGCGAATACCTGTGCGGCAGACTGGGCGGCTTTGCCCGGATGGCCGATACCTATGTACTGGGCGACAGCCCGCTATGCCTCATCAGCACTCTCACCACAACCTTTGAGCCCGGCGCCGCCGGCTGTTTCTACGAGACCACGGCCGCCCCTTATGTGACGGACGAGGGCCTTTACGACTTCACCCGCACCGGAAGGGAAATCATCGTGTACAAGACCATTGACACCCGCCTGCTGTTCGGTGACATGGAATCCCGCATCCGCCTTTTCACCCGGAATGAACAATAATCAATAATACCAACCATGCGTAAAAGTTGCCTCTTCCTTGCCTGCGTGCTTATATCGGCCCAGGTGTTTGCCCAGGGCAAGCCTTACATGGAAGACTTGTCGTATTATGTGGAGAATCTGGCTGTCTTTGAACAGAACCAGGAGCCCGGCCGGGCGTACCACATTCCCCAGCACAGCCTTTTCCTGAACGGGAAATGGAAGTTCCAGTATTTCGAGTCTCCGCTGGAGGTGCCCAAGACCTTCTTCCAGCCGGGCTTCAATGACAAAAAGTGGCCCCTCATCGAGGTTCCTTCCAACTGGGAGATGCAGGGATTCGGAGAGCCGCTGTTCCGTAACATCACCACTCCTTTCCCCAACAAGATGCCCCAGTCGCGCCTGGACCAGTTCCAGAAGATCCTGGACGATCCCAACGCCTCTGAGTTGGAAAAGGGCATGGCCCGGTACCGGATGAGCGGTGCCATGGGAGGGGATCCCTTCACCGTACAGGTCCCGGGTGTCCCGTGGGACGTGAATCCCACCGGTGCCTACCGCACCACCTTCACGGTCCCGTCGGCCTGGAAGGGGGAGAAAGTGTTCCTCCGCTTCGAGAAAGTGGCCTCCGCCTCGTTTGTCTGGGTGAACGGGCACGAGGTGGGCTACAATGAAGGCGCCCAGGAGCCGGCCGAATACGACATCACCCCATACCTGAAGTCCGGCAAGAACACCCTGGCCGTGCTGGTGCTCAAGTATTCCGACGGCTACTATCTGGAAAGCCAGGACTACTGGCGCCTGGCCGGTATCTTCGACGATGTGGTGCTTTATGCGACGCCCCAGGCCCGTCTTTTCGACTGGCAGGTGATTACGGACTTCGGCCCGGATTACAAGGACTCGGACCTGTCCCTCACCGTGGATGTGAAGGGCTATGATATTGACAAGCAGGGCTATAAGGTGCGTGCCGGCGTGTCCAGGGATGGCAGGGGCGTAGCCAAGATGGAAAGTGCCTCCTTTGGCCTTACGCCGGGTTCCATCCAGACCCTCAAGATGTCCTCCAAGGTAACCGCTCCTGAAAAATGGTCCTCCGATACCCCGGTGCTCTACAATCTGGACATGGAGCTGGTGGATGCCGACGGAAAGGTGGTGGATGCCGTCTCCAAGCGTATCGGCTTCAAGAAAACCGAAATCCGCGAGGGTGTTTTCTATCTCAACGGAACGCCCATCAAAGTGAGCGCAGAGTGCTCCCACATGCAGCATCCGGAACTGGGCCATACCATGAACGAGGCCACCATCCGCAAGGATATGGAAATCTTGAAGCAGTTCAACTTCAACGGTGTACGCACCTCCCACTATCCGCCTGTGAACAAGTATCTGGAACTGGCCGACGAGTACGGCCTGTTCATCATCGACGAAACGGGTGACGAATCCCACGCCTCCGAGTATGTGAGCGAAATGCCGGAATTCACGGAGATGTACAAGGAACGTGTGCGCCGGATGGTGCTGCGCGACCGCAACCACGCCTCGGTCCTGTTCTGGAGCGCCGGCAACGAGAGCGGCGAGGGCTTCAATATCACCGAGGTGGTGAAGGAAGGAAAACGCCTGGATCCCACCCGCTTCTGGATGTATGGCGGCAATGCGGACAAGCACCCTGCAGAGGACATCGTCGGCCCCCGCTATCCTTCTCCGCTGGAGCATGAGATTGGCTACGGCCTGGACCGGGAAGACCTGCGTCCTTCCTTTATGGACGAATATCTTTCCGTAGCCGGTAACGGCGGCGGCGGCATGGACGACTACTGGGACGTAATCTACTCCCATCCGAAGCTCCTCGGCGGCGCCATCTGGGATTTCGTAAGCGTAGGCATCACGCAGCCGGTGCGCGAGCTCAAGGACCAGTCCCCGAACGCCGTTCCCGCCCATATCATGGGCCGGGCCAAGCTGGTGGCGGGGCCTACGGGCAAGGCCATCGACCTGAACAAGCAGGACCAGTGGGTCCAGGTGTACCGGGCCAATTCCGTGGAAATTTCGGGGGACAAGCTCACCCTCACACTGGACATCTTCCCTCGCAAATTCAACAAGAGCGGCGGATACCTCATCACCAAGGGCGAGAACCAGTATGGTCTCAGGCAGCGCGGGGCCGACAAACTGGACTTCTACCTGGACAACGGCCGCAAGCAAACCCTTACCGCCACGCTTCCTTCCGATTGGGAGAACAAGTGGCACAACGTGACCGCCACCTATGACGGTGCGGCCATGAAGATCTATATCGACGGTGCAGAGGTGGCTTCCCAGCCGATGCGCGGTGCCATCCGCAACCTGCCGCTGTCCCTGTGCATCGGCCGTAGCGAAGAGGCCATGGGCCAGGAGACCAACGTGTACATCTGCGATGCCCTCATCGACAATGTGGGCGTATTTGCCGATGCCGTGGCGCCCGGCAATTTCGATCCTTCCAAAGCCGGTCTGTGGCTGGATTTCGAAGGGGAGACGCAGAAGGGCTCCTTCTATTCCTATGGCGTAGGTGCCCGCACCTACGGATCCATCTGGCCGGACCGCGTTCCCCAGCCGGAGATGTGGCAGATGAAAAAGAGCACCCAGCCCCTCAAGTTCGAGCTGCTGAACCCGGAACTGGGCACGGTGGAGGTTTGGAACCGCAACAACTTCCTCAACGCCTCCTATTACAAGACCACCTGGACCGTCACGGCCGACGACGAGGTGGTGGCCTCCGGCGACCTCAAACTGGACGTGGATCCGCAATCCCGCGCGGTGGTGCGTATCCCGCTGCAGCGTCCCCAGGCCGCTCCCGGCAAGGAATACCGCCTGAATATCAGCTCTGTACTGGCCGCTGACGAGGTGTGGGCGCCCAAGGGCCATGAGGTGTCCTGGGACCAGTTCGACCTGGCTGCCTGGAATGTCCCCGCCGCTCCCGCGGCTGCTCCCGCCGGGAAAGTCAGCCTGGCAGCGGACAAGCAGTTCATCACCGCTTCCGGTGCCGGATTTGCCTACAAGTTCGATGCAGTCACCGGCGCCCTGGTTTCCATGGTTGTCGACGGACAGGAAATGCTCCGGGAGCCCCTGAAGCTCAATGTCTGGCGCGCTCCTCTGGCCAATGAGCTGGATGGTTGGAACGGCCGCAGCATCGGCAGGGTGGATGCGTCCGGATACGGCTCCATCGGCCATACGCAGGTGATTGCCTCGCTCTATTATTCCACCGGCCTGGACCAGTTGGGTACCCTTCCGGTCCGTGTGCAGGGCAGGGAAGCTGGCGACGAAGTGGTGGTGGAGGTCCGTGAGCTGGAACTCCTGGGCGGCGGCCGCTCCCAGATGGGGCAGCTGGACGCCTACATCATGGGCCGCTCCTACAACGGCTTTGACAATACGTACAAGTGGCATGTCGCCGCCGACGGCACCCTTACCGTGCATCACGTGGTGCATCCGCAGGGGAACATGCCTTCCTTCCTCCCGCGCCTGGGCGTCACCCTCACCCTGGACAAGCGCCTGTCCCATGTGCAGTGGTACGGCCGCGGCCCGCAGGCCTCTTATCCAGACCGCCGGAGTGGCTATCGCGTGGGCATCTGGAAGAGTGACATCGACGCCATGTACGAGCCTTACCTGATTCCGCAGGACTACGGCCTCCGGATGGACAACCGCTGGGTCCGCTTCACGGATGCTGCCGGCAAGGGCGTGGAGTTCCGCATGAACCAGCCGTTCGCCTTCAACGCCTACGACTGCACCACGGAAAACCTGACCAAGGCTGTGTATCAGTACCAGCTCCAGCGCGGCGGAGATATCACCGTGAACCTGGACTACGCCACCTCCGGTGTGGGCTGCACGGCCCGCGGCATCTTCGACGCCTACCGTGCCTACCCCCAGGGCTATGAGCGCACGATCACCATCCGTCCCGTGAAATAATGACTTTTAACCTTAGCAATATGAAAATCTCTCCTTTTTTTACCCTGCTTCTGAGTACGGTCGCCCTGGCCGCCTGCAGCTCCGACAAAGTGGAATGGATTTCCTCCACCTTTGAGAATCCCTGGCAGAGCGGGGATGTATCCACCATTATGGCCGATGCCGCCGAGGCTACGGTCGTTATCGATCCGGCGCAGACCCTGCAGACCATGGAGGGCTTCGGCACTGCCGCCAGTGAACTCAGCTGGTCTTCCCTGAGCGTGCTCACCGACGAGGAGCGCGACACCATCTTCCGTGAGCTCTTCGCGCCCGGGGTGGGCGCCTCCTTCCAGATGGCCCGAACCCCGATTGGTGCCAGTGACTTCGCCCTGGAGTACTATTCCTACGACGACGTGGACGGCGACTTTGCCATGGAGCACTTCTCCATCGACCGGGACAAGAACTACCTGCTGCCCTTCCTCAAGAGCGCCCAGAAGGCCAATCCGGCCCTCCGGGTATGGGGTTCCCCCTGGTGCCCGCCGGCCTGGCTCAAGGTGAATAAGCACTACGCCAACACCTCTACCCGTCCGCTGGCCCGCCGCTTCGAGGAAATGCGCAAGCGCCAGGAGAACATGGAAGATACCCGCGCCACCGGCGGCAGCACCTTCGGCTTCAACCCGATGCGCCTGGCCGACAACGGCCTGGACGAGGACAAGCAGATCCGCGAGGGGACCGACGCCTTCACCCTGGAGCCGGAGTATCTGAACGCCTATGCGCTCTATTTCGGCAAGTATGTGGATGCCTACAAGGCCGAGGGCGTCCCCCTTTACATGGTGATGCCGCAGAACGAGCCCAACTCCGCCCAGTGGTATCCCGCCTGCACCTGGACGCCGGACGGTCTGAAGAAGTTCATCGCCGTCCTGGGTCCCGAAATGCAGAAGCGGGGCGTGGAAGTATGGCTGGGCACCATCGAACGGGCCGACGTGAGCATGTGGGACCAGATTGTGAACGACCCTTCCGCCGGACCTTTCATCAAGGGACTGGGCTTCCAGTGGGCCGGCAAGGAGGCGCTTCCGGGCATGCATGCCGAATTCCCGGAGTTGCCCTGCTACATGACCGAGCAGGAATGCGGCAACGGCGCCAACGACTGGAAGGGTGCTATGCACTCCTGGGACCTGATGCGCGAATACATTGCCAATGGCTGCCAGGGCTATTTTTACTGGAACACCTCGCTGTTCGAGGGTGAGGCCAGCTCCTGGGGCTGGAACCAGAACTCTCTGGTTACCGTGAACCGCGAGAACAAGACCTGGCGCTTCACTCCTGAGTTCTACATCATCAAACACGCCAGCCACTATGTGCAGCCCGGTGCCAAGGTGGTAAAGCTCTCCGGCAGTTTCGATGATGCTCTTGCTTTCGTGAACCCCGACGGCAAGGTGGTGGTGCTCGCTGCCAACCAGACCGACGCTGCCAAGCCCGTCACCTTCCAGGTGGCCGGCAAAAAGGCCAGGACTGCAACGCTTCCTGCAGGCTCCCTGAACACTTTTGTGCTCTAACACATTCTTCCATGAATCTCTTCAAGGCCGATCCTCCCGGGGACCGGCCTTGTTGGTACATCCCCGGTGTCGGGCGTGCATCCTGCGACGACGTTTTTGGCGTTTTTCGTCTTCGCCGGTGTCGGGCGTGCATCCTGCGACGACGTTTTTGCCGTTTTTCGTCTTCGCCGGTGTCGGGCGTGCATCCTGCGACGACGTTTTTGGCGTTTTTCGTCTTCGCCGGTGTCGGGCGTGCATCCTGCGACGACGTTTTTGCCGTTTTTCGTCTTCGCCGGTGTCGGGCGTTTTTTTATGCTTTTCGAAATAAGAAGAATTTGCGATTTCTTTTAAAGATTAATGCAAACGAAAGCGACTGAAACTTCGTAGTTTTGCAGTGTAAACCAATCAACCGTAACCTAACATGCAAATTGTAAAGTCTTTCTTAGTACTGCTTCTTGCATCGGCCCTTTTTGCCGGATGCGGCAGGCAGGTTTCGTTCTCTTCGGCCGACGGGGAAAAGCCCCGCGTGATGGTACTTACCGATGCTGAAATCGACGACCAGTGCTCGATGGTCCGTTTCCTTCTTTCGGCCAATGAATATGAGGTGGAAGGAATCATCACCACCAGTTCCCAGTTCCATTGGGAAGACCATCACTGGGCGGGGGATGATTGGCTGGACCCGTTCCTGTCCGCTTACCGCGAAGTGTATCCCAACCTGATCAAGCACGATGCTTCCTATCCCGCACCTGATTACATCGAATCGGTGTCCTTACTGGGCAATGTTGACATGGAAAGCGAGATGGAGAAGGTGACGCCCGGCTCGGAGCATATAGTGAAGGTACTTCTGGACGAGTCCGACTCCCGTCCCATCTGGTTCCAGGCCTGGGGTGGTACCAACACCCTGGCCAGGGCGCTCAAGACGATCGAGGAGGAACACCCTGAGAAGATGGACTATGTGGCCTCCAAACTGCGCCTGTACCTGATCTGGGAGCAGGACAACACCTATCAGGAGTATATCCATCCCGTCTGGGGCAAATACAATATTCCCACCATCCTGTCCGACCAGTTCTGGGCCATCGCCTATTCCTGGCGGGACCTTCTTCCATCCGACAAACAGGTCTATTTCGAACCGGAATGGATTAAGAGCCATATCCTGGAAGGTCACGGCGCCCTCTGCGACATTTACCGTGCCCGTGACGGACGGTTCCCCTCTGAAGGCGATTCTCCGTCCTTCATCTATAATATCCGGACCGGCCTCAACAACATGGACCATCCCGAATGGGGCAGCTGGGGCGGACGCTACACCTGGGTCCGCGAGAACACCTATGCCGATCCCGCTCCGGTGGATGACCCTTCCTGGAAACTCCCTGAAGGCCGATATAACCCGATGACAGCCTGGCTGGGCCAGCACCGGGATTCCCCGAAGGAGATTGTCCTGAAGTACTATAGCCCCATTAGCCACTGGGTGGATGCCTTCCAGAACGACTTTGCCGCCCGGGCCGACTGGTGCGTCAAGTCTTACGAAGATGCAAATCACGCTCCGGTTGCCGTTGTGGCAGGGGAGCAGATGCGTACAGCCAAAACCGGTGAAACGCTTACCCTGGATGCTTCCAGGTCCACGGATCCCGACGGCGACCAGCTCTCCTTCAGCTGGTGGTTCTATGAGCAGGCAGGCTCTTTCCGGGGTGCTGTGTCCATTGACAAGGCCGATGCAGCGAAGGCTTCCGTAACCATTCCTGCAGATGCCAAGTCCGGCGACACCCTGCATCTGGTATGCAGTGTGAAAGACACAGGCAGTCCGCAACTTACCCGTTACGCCCGTGTTGTAGTAACCATTGAATAACGCAGATAATACAAAACACCGGTCTTTTCGAACTATTCGAACAAGGCCGGTGTTTTTTTATGGGCGACGGGTTAGCGTTTTACTTCCATCAGGGAGTAGCCGCTCAGTTCCAGCCAGACACTCCCTTCCGGGCGGATGACCATGGTGACGGGGAGGACGGCTCCTCCAATCTTAAACGAGGGAATGCTCAGTTTGTCGCCTCTGACGCTGACTTTCTGGGGCTTATCCCCGTTGACGGCGCAGGTCCAGCCTTCCGCCGTATGGACAATGTCCAGGGTGGCGGTAAGCGGTTCGGTACCCAATTCGGGGTTTCTGGCCGATCCTTTCCAGACGCCTTCAAAATCCCCGTCGGGAAGGGTGGCCGGGTTCACCGGAACTTCCCCTTCCAGGATGCGGTCGCTGCGGAACGGGGCCACGGCCAGGCCGTTGGCGCCGCCCAGGTTGCCGGGCAGCCAGTTCCGGAAACAGTAACGCACGGCCACCGGCTCCGGGACTTCGGGGGAAGTGACCACGATCTTGGGCATGTAATAGTTGGTGGACAGGACCTGGGCCTTGTGGAAGACCAGATCCGGGCCACAGACTTCAAAGCCTTCGATGCCTTCCAGGCGGTTGAAGCCGCCGGCTTCCCGCACATGGGCGAAATTCACGATCACTTTGTCGCCCTCCACCTCCATGCCGGCGTAAGTGGGGGCTACGCCGGGGAAGGTCTGGATGCCGTAGGTGTGGTGCAGGGCCAGGTAGCTGAGCCGTTCGCCCACCTGCCTTTTCTGGGCGGGATGCACCTGCCAGGCCTCGTACGGGTACACCAGGTCTGCCGTGCTCACGACCCAGCAGTTGTCTGTTTCGCGGGCGGCTTTGTGCTGCTGCTCCCGCACGATGGGGAATTCGAACCCGTCCAGCTGGTCGTTCTGCGCAAAAGGTGCGAGTTCTACCTGATAGACAGGGAGTTCCGGATTCCCGCTCTCTTTCCGCCACAGGCCGATGAGGGTTTTCATCCGGTCTGAATAATTGACCCCGTCCGGGTTGCCGTTGCTTTCTCCCTGGTACCAGAGGACGCCTTTGAACGTGTAGTTGCTGATGGGCGCCCACTGGCCGTAGTACATGATGGTGGGCCGGCTCATGGCCATGAAAATCTTCTTGCAGGCTTCCGGGGACGGGTCGAAGCCGGGATACCCGGCCACGATCTCGCGGGGGAGCCAGCCCTCGATCTTGGACCCGCCCCAGGCATTGTCAATCACGCCTACGGGCACTTCCAGCACTTCCGTCAGGTTCTTGGCGAAGAACCAGGCGGCGGCGCCGAAGTCCGGCACGTTCTCCGGCAGGCTCTCTTTCCAGGAGCCTTCGGAGACGGCCAGGGGCTCGTAGGCTTCGTTTTTGGGGAGCATCGCAAAGCGGATGCGCCCTTTGTAGCGCTTTGCCAGGGCGATCTCCTGCTGGGACCCTTCTACCGGGCAGTTGTCGAAGCCTTTCACGGGCATCTCCATGTTGCTTTGTCCGCTTCCCAGCCAGACCTCGCCAATCAGCACATGCTGCAGCGTCACGGTCTCCTTGCCGCTTGTGATACTGACAGTGTGTTCCTGAAAACTGCCTTCCGGGGTTGCAACGGCCACTTTCCAGGCGCCGTCGGCCCCGGCCTTGGCCGTGTATTTCTGCTGGTTCCAGGAAGTGGTTACGGTAACGGTTTTACCGGCATCGGCCCAGCCCCAGAGGTTGGCCCGGGTCTTTTGCTGGAGAACCATGTAGTCTCCCACCTGGGGCGGGAGCTTGATCTGCGCCTGCAGTGTGGTGCAGGCAATCAGTGCAAGAGCAGCAAGGATTCTTTTCATAGTACTGTTTATTAAATCACATCAAAAATAAGCAATAAATCGCAATTGCGCTCCATTTAATGCAAGATTTTATTCCGTGACGATCCGGACCATGGCCAGGTTGGGAATGAGGGTATGGACAGAGGAGGCGTCGCCGTGGCGTTCGGAATAAACGCGGGCGGTGGGGAAGTAGGTGCCGGCCTTGTCATAGGAGACCTTCTGCGTGAAGCTGGCGTGGAGGCCGTCGGCGCTCACCTGCAGGTCTTCCGGCTGCACGGCCTTATACTGTCCGTCGCCCAGCGGGCTCCATTCTATGAGGGCCAGGGAGCCGATGCCGCGGGGAATCTCCACTTCGAAGCGAACGGAGATTTCCTCGCCGATGCCAGCATCGGCCCGGTCGCCGCCGTTCACGGAAGCTGTCACGGCCGGCTGGATGCCGCCGCGGTTCACTCCGTCAGCGGACAGGAGCACCTGACCGTCTTCAATGGAATAGTCGCTGTTGGCCGGAGGAACGATTCCTTTGGCCACCCAGTCGTCCAGGTCCAGCAGGGCCTGATAGACGGTGGTCATGTAGGGAACGGTTTCCCGGGGGTCGTCACCGGCATCGGCATGGGTGGCGCGGTCGGTGTACCAGAGGCGGAAATTGTCGGCCGCCGTAGCGCCCAGATGGGCTTCGACGCGCTTACGGTACCAGTCGCCCTGCCAGGGGAAGGCTTCGCGATCCCAGACCGAGCAGCAGACGATCACCTTGCACTGGATGTTCCCGTCGTAGGGGATGCCGGTGGCCAGCTGGCTCAGAATGGGGCCCACCAGGATGGGCCGCTGCGGGTAGATGGGCTGCCCGTTCACGCCTTTGAGGTAGTCCCAGACATAGAAGTCGGGCGAGGGCACCTGGTGCCGATAATACGTTTCCACCGCCAGGAAGTCGGAGTTGTCCACCACCACTTCGTCCCCCTCTTTCAGGAGGGCCAGGTCTTCCTTGGAATTGACCGATTCAAAGGTGACATAGCGGCTGTCCTGCGCCTTGACCAGCTGGTAGCGGTGCCCGGCGTTGGGACCGTCCACCTTCACCAGGTCGGCGCCCATGCCGATAGAAGCTGGCGCCTCTTCCAGCTCCACGGCGGCCGGGCGGTTCATGCGCTCGGAGGCTCCGGCATAGGCCCAGGCTCTGTCGGCGGTACCTTTATCAGCCTCGGCCGGCATGGGTACCAGGCCAAGCTCGGCGGCTTCCAGGGTGGAGATTACTTTCCTGATGCGGGTGCGAAGCTGGATGCGGCCCCTAATCAGGGAAGGGGAGGGCTCTGCTCCGGCATAGCCGGGCGTCTCCCAGAAATCGTGGCGGAAATAGGTGGGGTCCATCCGTACTACAGCCCCGTGCAGCAGCCGGTAGCCGTGCGGGTCCAGTTGTCTCCAGGGGCCCCATGCCTTGATGGGGAAGCCCATCCTGGTGGCATCAGAGAGCACTTCCCGCTGCTCGGCGGTGAGGCCTTCGTAGGGATTGCCGCTGCCGCCGGGGCGCATGGCATCGGCCACGCCGTCCAGTTTGTCTCCCAGCACGCGGAGCGCCCGCATCCGGATGGTGAACACGTTTGGCATGGCCTGCGGGGAACCCATCACGAAGGGTACGGCTCCGTCCCAGACGTTGGTGGCCTCCGCTCCGCCAGCTGTGCGGAAAGCGCCACCGCTGCCACCGTAGCAGTAGCCGCGGGGGCGCTCACAGTCATAGAGGAGTTGCGCCAGATAGCGGGAGAATTCCGCACAGGCGGCACTGGCCCGGTAAGCGCCGATGGTGGCTTCCCTGCGGGTGGACTCATCGGAAGGGTCGAACACGCCGCCCTGGTTGCTCTCCAGGAAATAGGCTCCGTGGTTGATGCTGAACACGATGGGATTAATTTGAAAGCCGAATCCCGAGGCCGCCCGCTCATCTTCCGGGCTGGGGGTGATGTACTGGAAGAACCGCCCCTGGAAATCTTCTTTCTTCAGGGGAAAATAGGCGCAGAACCGCGTCCCGTCGGCAAAACCGCCGTGGACGAGCCGGCATCGGACGGGGGAGTCAATCACGCGGTCTTCATCGACAAAGGCACCGGTGAAGGCTGTGTCGGCACTCACAAAAGCTTTGTGCTGTCCTTTCAGGCTCTTCCTGGCGGCATGGCAGGGAAGGGCGAGGAGGACGATGGAAAGGATTACGAGAAGTCTTTTCATAGTCAGTTATTTGCAATATACAATCTGGACAGGGCCGATAAGGCCGGAAGGCAGCAGGGCCGATGCCGGCGAGTAGAAGGGCGTAGGGGTGTAGGTGATGCGCTCTTGCTCGGGCAGGGAGGCATCGCCGATGAGGCGGTTGGGCCAGAGGTTGGTTACCTTTACTTCCAAGAGGTTCTCGCCTTCCTGGGCCGCCTGGCTGATATCTGCCTTGAAGGGGGCCTTCCAGAGTGTGGTGACAGGAATGCCGTTGAGGGAGACTTCCGCGATGTTCTTTACATCCCCGAGGTCCAGCAGCACGGCGCCCTCGGAGGGAGTCAGGATCACAGATTTGCGGTACGTGGCGGTGCCGGAGAAATACTTGATACCCGAGATGGCGCTGTCTGTCCAGGAACCGGTTTCCAGCTGAAGGGCGCCTTCGGGGGCGCGTCGGCCTTGCTGGAAGGAGACCTCCCACGGGCCTTCCACCGGCATGCGGGAGACTTCCTGCAGCACGGGTGCCTGGTGCTCCTTTTCAACGGTACGGCCGCTCAGTACCACGAACAGGGCGTCGTCCGGGACCATGTCCAGGGAGACAACGGTACGGTCGTCTTCCATCCGGTAGGAGACGTCGGCGGTCTGTCCCGTGACGGGGTTCCAGACGCTGGGCCTGAGGCCTTCGCAGCGGAGGCTCACTTCCACGGTCTCCGTGCCGGGACCGGGCTTGCTGATCCAGTAGATCTGCGTAGCGGGGGAGAGGGAACGATGGACAAAGCGCATGCCTTCTCTCATCCGGACATCGGGGGCCACGGCCGTGAGCGCCTGCGAAAGGGCTCGGGCCGGGCTGCCGTTCCAGACCTTGGCCACCAGGGCCTCGAATTCGGCCGGACTGTCGGTGAGGCTGAACGGACCTTTGGGTGCCTGTCCGCAGACGGGAACACCGGCGGCGGAGAGTTCCGCGATTTTCTGCAAGAGTTCCATGCTCATGCGCTCCGTGCCGCGGTCTACCAACAGCACTTTGTAGCGGGTGCCGCCGGGCGAGACCATCTCGCCGCCTTCTGCCCGCATGGCCAGGAGGGCGTCTTTGTTGGCATAATCGTAATTGTATCTTGCGGGAATGTCCGGCGTTGATGCTGCGTACAGGGCCGTAATGTTGCTGTCTTCTCCGTAGAGGACCAGGATGTCGGCCACGTTCACGCCCTGGCGGAGCAGGTAAGAGGTACGGGCCAGATAGTCGGTCCAGGGGCGCGCCTGCTCTGCCCAGCATTCGTGGCGGTTGAACCACTGGCCGGTGACGGACAGGCCCAGTCCGGGCACCTTGTCATCGACAGGCTGATGGGCGCTCTCATGGACGATGATGCGGTTGATGCCGGCCGCGAACTCCCGGTCGGCCACGGGTTTCAGGTTCTCGGGGCAGTAGGTATAGGCCTGCTCCATGTAGCCCACGGTGGTCATGGATTCCGCCGCGGCCAGGTTGCCGCCGTAGATGTGGGCCACGGAGGCCGATTCCCGCATGTCGGCTTCGGCGCCGATGTAGGTGGAGGCCGACGGGAAACGTCCCTGGACCCAGATGGCGGCCATGGGCACGGCGGCGCTGCGCTTGAGGTTCATGCCGTCGGCCACCAGTACGCGCCCGCTCTCGTGCGACTCGCTGTACCGGCCTTTCATCTTATAGGAGGCTACGAGGGTGTTGATACGGTCGTAATTCTCTTCCACCAGTTCCGCGAGGGTGGTGCGGTAGTCGCGAAGGAATGCCTCGCTTTCCTCGACCGAGCCGATGACCAGCCCCGTGAGGACAGGCATCCAGGGCAGGAGGTCGTAGCCGCGCCGGACCTTGAATTCCTGCGCCAGGGCGGGCGTCCAGTTGGCGCAGCCGGCCTCGTAACTGTCGTTGAGGATATAGCGGATGCCTTTTTCACCCAACAGGCCGCCGGATGCTTCGCGGTACATGTCCAGGTACTTGGTGAAATAGCGTTCCCAGGCCGCGGGATCCAGCTTGTCCACTTCCAGGCCGGTGGCTTCCGGCGGAGCGGGATGGTTCTGCTTGCCGGTCAGGGACCAGCCCAGCCGGAGGATGGTCCACCGGCCTTCGGGGGCGTCCCACTGGAGGATGCCGTCTTTGTCCATGGAGGCGGTGATGTCCAGCACCTGCTCCCTGGCGGGGTACTGTCCTTTCCACGAAGTGCCTTTGCCCAGGAAGGGGAGTGGCGTGGAGGAAGTGGTGAAGCCGGCCTTTTCTTCGAAGTTGTCGATTCGGGGAACGCCGTAAAGGTTGAATTCCGTGATGTAAGAGCCTTCGTCGGCCCCGGTGCCGTAGCCTAGCAGGGCCATCAGCGGATTGCCCATGTTGGGGCCCACCCGGAGGCGGTAATACCGGGCTTTCACGGGCGGGAAGGTGAGGCTTACCTGGGAGGCGGTGGCAGCGGGGATGTCGGCGATTTTCTCAAAAGATTTCCCGTCCTGGCTGCATTCCAGGGTGGTGGCGCCGCGGCCGGAGCGGTCTGCAACGCTCACGGAAGCCATTTCCACCGGCTCCGGGAAGGTGTACAGGAGGAACGATTCCCGGCCGTTGCCCTGCAGGAATTCTCCGGTGGAATAATCCCCGTCACAGAGCCTTTCCAGTACGGGTTGCGGACTGGAGGCGGTGAGGCGGGCGCCCAACTCCCGGAGCGTACGCTCCTGTGCCGGCATCCAGATGGCCAGCACGGCAATGTCTTCATAATAGTCCGGAACGGCGGTGTCGCCGCTCTCCACGATGGCGGCTCCGGACGCTCCGCCAGCATTCTGGAAGGTGCCGCTCTTGGTGAAGGGATCCGGCAGTTTCACCGTTACGGATTCTCCGCCCCGGACCGTGCTTTCCCGCCAGACCAGTTTTTTCATGGCGTCTGTCGGGGACACCCAAGGGCCACCGGTGCAGCTCCAGCCCGGCGACGAGGCAACGCTCATCTCCAGGCCCAGCGAATCGCCGAGTGTAATCGCTTCCCGGAACACCTCTTTCCAGTCTTCCTGCATGTAGATCAGGCGCTTGGGGACAATCTGGGGGGTGGCCAACGCGGCGTCGAAATGATGGAACCCGCCGATGCCGGCCCGGTCCATCCACAGGAGGTCTTTCCTGACGCCGTCGGAGGTGATGTTGCCGTTCATCCAGTGCCACCAGACATAGGGTCTGGCGTCTTTGGGCGGATTCTGGAAGCCCTTGAGCAGGGCAGCCGTCTCATCTTTTGGGGAACATCCTGCCAGCATGCCGGCAAGAAGGAGGGGGAAGAGGAGTCTTTTCATGCTGTTTGTGGTTTGCGCACAAGGCGGGCTGTCAGGCCCGCCTTGACAAATATACATATTTTTTACCAACCAATATTCTGAACCAGGTCAGGATTGTTGTTGCGGTCGCTGTCCGGGATAGGGAACAGCTCGTTCTTTCCGGCTTGGAAACCCTTTCCGCCGGTAGCGGCGGAAGTGACGGTGTAGATCCCGTTCTCCGCACCCTGGAAGGTGTAGGAGGTGGTTCCCGTCTTGGCCAGGACAGTGGGGGCGTCACCCCAGCGCACCAGGTCGATGAAGCGGATGCCGTTCTCACCGTAGAGCTCGATCCGACGCTCGGCCTTGATGCCGTATGCTGGGTTGTTCATGTCCAGTGCGGGGGCGGCGTCCAGTCCGGCGCGGGAGCGCACCAGGTTCAGGGCGGCGAGGCCTTCGGCGGCGCGGGTGCCGCTCTGGCAGGCTGCCTCGGCAAAGTTCAGCAGGACCTCGGCGTAACGCATGTACACCTGGTTCTTGGTGCTGAATTTAAGCATGAAGTTGCTGCCCACGATGTCCTGGGCCCTGGGCTGCAGTTTCTTTTTGAAGTAGCCCTGGTTGTTGGCAACCGGGAAGGTGAAGGCCATGGCTTCTGCCGCCACTTCTTCGTAGGAACACACCCAGGCCTTGAAGCGGGGTGAATCGGTGCCGTCGTGCTCCTTTATGAAATCGTAGAGTTCCTTGGGGGTATTGGAGCCGATGTTGTAGTGCATGAAGAACATCGGATAGTTGACACCGTTCATGGTGGCCGGCCAGGCTACCGCGAAGGCGTCGAAGGACCCTTCCTGGGAATCCTGGTAGGCAGGATCGTTGGAGAAGTCGAACTCCCAGATGTTCTCGTCGCAGAAGTCGGAGTTGGAGAGGTTCAGCTGGTCGGGATCGGCCTCCAGGGCGTACTTGCCGGTGGAAATCACGTTGTTGTAAAGGGTGTTGGCGGCTTCGGCATACTTGCCCTGCCAGAGCTGGGCCTTGCCCAGGATGGCGAAGCAGGCTTCCTTGGTGAGGCGTCCGCCGATGCTGCTCTGTCCGCCCAGGCCGCTCTTGGAAGGCAGCCCTGCCGCAGCTTCCGTGAGTTCCTTCTCGATGAAAGCCCAGGACTCGGCGGCGGGAGTGTTCACCTCGGTGCCGTCCAGGAGATGGTCGGCCAGCGGCGGGTTGCCGTAGAGCTGGACCAGGTTCATCATGGCATAGGCACGGATGGCGCGGGCTTCGGCCACGATCCGGTCACGGACGGCAGGGGAAGCCACGGTGTTCTCGGGAACATTCTCCACGATCATACCGCACCAGTAGGCGAGCTTGTAGAAGTAAGACCAGATGGCGCTGTAGGTATTGCCGTCGGCGGCCTCGGTATAGTTGAATCCGTTCACGTCTTCGTCGGCCATGCTGGAAAGCGTTGTGCCGAAGAGCAGGTGGCAGGTGGCTCCGCTTCCGCCGAAAGAAGCGCTGGAGGCGGTGTAGTCACCGTGGAGACTGGAATAGACGGCCGCCAGGAACTGATACAGCTGGGTGTCGTCCCCCGTCTGGTAAAGGTCGATACCGTCTACGCCCTGCTGGGGAATGTCCAGGGACTTGGTGCTGCAGGAGGCAGCGACGGCGGCTGCGGCGATAAGGCCAAGTGTATATTTGAATATGCGTTTCATGTCTTAATGTACTTCAGATGGTTAGAAAGCGACGTTTACACCGAAGGAGACGGATTTGGAGAGCGGATAGCCACCGAAGTCCAGGGCCATGGCGCTGGCGCCGTAGCTGCCGTAAGTGGAACCGCTGGCGTTGAGTTCAGGATCGGAGCCGATGTACTTGGTGAAGGTGAAGAAGTTGTCCAGCGACACGAACATGCGGGCGGTCTGGATGGATGCTTTCTTCAGAAGTTTCTCCGGCAAGGTATAGCCCAGCTGGATCTGCTTGATCTTGAAGTAGGAAGCGTCGAACACCATGGCCGAGGAGCCGTAGTAGCGGCTGTCGTTCACCTGGAACAGGGCGGAAGGCTGGGTGGCGTTGGTGTTTGAAGGAGTCCAGCGCCCGTCGAAGAAAACGGTGGGACGGTTGACTCCGGAAGTGCCGGGATTCAGCATGGCATACATGAGCTTGTTGCCCTGGGCGCCGGTTCCGTAGGCCATGAAGTCGAAGTTCTTCCAGCTCAAGTTCACAGTGATACCGTAGGTAAAGTCCGGGATGGCGCTGCCCAGGTTCACGCGGTCATCTGTGGTGATGTTGCCATCCTTGTTCACATCTTCGTAGATGGCTTCGCCGGTGGCGGGATCCACGCCGTTGTACTTGTACCCCAGCAGGTACCATACCGGATAGCCTTCCTCAAAGAAGGTCATGGTCTGGCCGGTGAGGAGGGAGGTGCCGTTGATGCGGGTTCCTTCGCCCTTATACTCTTTCACGTAGTTCTTGACGGTACCCAGGCTTCCCTTGACGCTGTAATTGAAGTCCTTGCCGATGGTGTCCTTCCACTCTAGTTCAACTTCCACACCGGAGTTCACGACCATACCTACGTTCTGCCATACGGTGGAGGCACCGGTTGTAAGAGGAGCGATGCTCTGGACCAGCAGGCCGTCGGTGGTCTTGTGGAAGTAGTCCACCGTGGTGTTCAGGCGGCCGTTGAAGAAACGCAGATCCAGGCCCACGTCTACCTGGCGGTGACGCTCCCAGCGCAGCAGGGGATTGGCCAGCACAGAGGACGGGCGGGTGCCCTGGTACAGGACGCCGTCCATATAATAGGTGTTGTTCTGGAGGTTCATGCCGGCGAAGTTCTGACCGGGACCGGTGGTAAGGGTGGCGCGGTACATGTAACCGCCCAGGTTGGAGATGGAACCGTTGATACCGTAGCTGGCACGCAGTTTACCGTAGGAGAAGACGTCGCCCACGATGTTCTTCATGAAGTTTTCGTTGGAGAAGGTCCAGCCGAAGGAGGCCGACGGGAAGAAGCCCCAGTTGTGGTCCAGGTCCAGGTAGGCGGCGTCGTAGGAGTCGGCGCGGAAGTTGAACTGGGCGTTGTAACGGTTGCCGTAGTCCCAGGACAGACGGCCGTAGTAGGCGATCTGGCGGCGCTGGGCGGTATAGCCGGACACTTTGTCATCGGCCCCGGAGGTGGAGTAATTCAGGAATCGGTAGTTGGGTGCGTCGCTGGAAAGCTCGTTGCTGGATGCACGGACGTTGTTCCGGTTATAGTCGCTATAGCTCATACCGGCCATCAGGGAGAAGTCGCCGGCCTTGGTCTCCAGGGTGTAGTTGGCGAAGTTTTCCCACTGCCAGTAAAGGGTGGTATTCTGTTCCTGGACGATGCTCATGAACTGGTTCGGAGTGGCAGGGTCGGCGGTGATGTTGTACCATTGGGCGGGGGAGAACTCCTTGGCGGTGACATTTCCGAGGGTGTATCCCAGGCGGCTGGTGAAGACGAAATTCTTGAAAGGAGTGAGGTTGGCGCTGGTCATACCGTTCACGAACAGCTGGGAATTGCCGGCGGAGATGCTCTTTTCCATCGCCTCTATGCTGCGCATGGGGTTGTTCTCGCCGAACCAGGAAAGACCATAGTAGTTGCCGTCTTTGTCCACAGTGAGCGGCATGCCGTTGGCCACGGCGGTGCGGACCTCTTCCGGTGCGGAGGACAGGGAGGCGTACTTGACGGGAGTGGTAGGGGCTGCCTGCAGGATGCTCTTCATGAAGCCGTACTGGATGTTGCTCTCGGTCACGCCCTGGCTCTTGACGGAAGTGATGGTGTTGGCCGTGGAGACTTCCAGCCAGGGACGGATCTTGTAGGAGGCGTTGATCTGCCCGGAGATGCGGTTGTAGTAGTCCTTGTCCATCACCAGCATGCCCTGGTTATCCATGTAGTTGAGCGAAACGAAGAATTTGCCGTGCTCATTGCCGCCCTGGACGCCCAGGTTGTATTTCTGCATGACGCCGCGGGTGTACATCTGGTCCTGCCAGTCGGTGTCGGAGCCGTCATAGTACTTATCTTTGAGCATGGTGAAGGACTCTTCCAGGGCCTCGGTGTAGAACTGGTTGAACTGCTGGGAGTTCATCAGGTCCACTTTCTTGGCCAGCGTGGAGATGGTCCACTGGCCGTCAAAGGAGATGCGGGTCTGGCCGGCGGCGCCGGACTTGGTGGTGATGAGCACCACGCCGTTACCGGCCTCGGCGCCGTAGATGGCGGCGGAGGCGGCGTCCTTGAGCACTTCCATGCTCAGGATGGAGGAGGGCTCCAGGTAGGAGATGTCGGACACCTTGAGGCCGTCCACGATGTACAGCGGGTCGGAGCTGCCATTGGAAGAATAACCGCGCACGCGGATGGTGGGGGCGGCGCCGGGTTGGCCGGAGGCGTTCACGATCTGCACGCCGGAAACCTTGCCCTGGAGGGCCGATGCGGCGTTGGTGATGGGCGCGTTGGCCAGGTCGTCCGATTTGATGGAGGAGATGGCGCCGGTGACGTTGCTCTTTTTCTGCACGCCGTAGCCGATGACCACCGTCTCTTCAATCATGAGGTTGTCCAACTGCATCTGCACGTCGAAGGTGGCGCCGCCCTGCGGGACGGTCTTCTCTTCGGTGAGATAGCCGACGGAAGAGTACTGCAGTACCGTTCCGGGGGCGCACTGGATGGAATAGGTTCCGTCGATGTCGGTGATCACACCGTTGGTGGTGTTCTTTTCCAGGACGGCGGCGCCAATCATGGGTTCGCCGTTCTCATCGACGATGGTACCTTTAACCGTGACCCGGTTCTGCGCAAACGCAACCGGGAGGGAAAGGATGAGCGCGGCCGCGAGGGCTGTCATCTTTCCCCAGATGGGATTCTTCAGGAATCGTGTCATATTAAGTTTTGTTAGTAAATGTGGCATTATCCGGGCGGAACTTCCGTCCGACTGCAAAGTTCTTGAATAGGGGAGACATCGGCTTTTCGTGAGAGCCCCGCCCTATTCATGAGAGACTTTTTTGTATTCAAATGCTTTTTTTTTGTCCAAAAATGCCGATATTAGCCAGTGATAACACAAAGATTTCCCATGAGAGAATTGCCATACATCCTGTGTGCCCTGTTCCTGCTCCTGCTCCAGGGGGCATCGGCTCAGGAGTTCTACAACGATGTCTCCAGCCCTGACATTTCTTCCTTTGCGATGGACCCCCGTGGGTATGTCTGGATTGGGACCCGCCATGGACTCAATCGCTACGACGGTTCCATCTTCATGCAGTGGAAGGCTTCCGAGGCGGAAGGTTCGCTCTTCAATGATGAAATCGCAGATATCTGCACGGACAGTCAAGGTAATCTCTGGGTAGCTACCCTTTGCGGAGTGCAGTGCTATTCAGAGGGCCTTTTCCTTCGCTCTAAACTGGCTTACCGGGAGCCTTCATACCGGGTTATGGAACTGGATGCAGAACATGTGCTGATCAGCAACCGTCACGGCCTGCTGAAAGTGCGGAAATCGGATTATGAGGGAATTGCTTTGTATTCTGCTCCCGGCATGGACGACGTACGGGTCCTTTCCGTTGTACCGGGCGGGGACATCTGGGCGGCCTGTCATCTGGACGGCGAGAATATGGTCATGTTCCTGGACAGCGACTTGCAGAAAACGGGCAGTGTTCCTGTCGGAAAGGAGGGAAGGATCCAAGTCATTGCGCCAGCACCGGATGGCAGTGTCTGGGTATCGACTTCGTCAGGACTGTTTCTCTTCGACAATGCCACCCGCCGTCCCTTGGACGTGCCGGAAGACCTGGCCAGGATGACTAGGAAAGGAAAAATGCATTTTGCCTACCCATACCTTTCCCAGAGCATGGTTTTCGGTATACAGGGGCAGGGCATCTTCTCGTACAATCCTTATACGCACTCCCTGTCCAGGTTGCATCCCGAATATGTTCTGGAAGGAGATGATTATGTATGCAGGCCGGATTCGCAGGGAAACCTCTGGCTCTCGGACGGCGAATCCGGTCCGGTTTTCCTGCCGGTGCAGACGTATGCTCTTCATTATTCGCTGCCTGTGGAAGGTTCGCTGAATACCATTACCTTTGACCGGGAAGGTTACCTTTGGTTCGCCTCCGAACTGTCGGCCGGAAGTTATGACCTTCGTACCTTGAGGGTGATGTACACGATGCCGGATGGATGTCCGGAAGGATGCCTGGCCGTGGATGCGGAAAAAGGACAACTGTGGAAACGGGCCGATCACAACAAACTGGACCTTTATCGTATTGCCGGTGGAAAAGCGCGGCGGATAAGGCGTTTTACCTTTGATAACAATATCATCTCCGTTTCCCTGGGCTTCGACGGTCTCATCTGGGTAATCCAGGAAGACAGGGTTAGTTATATTTCTTCCGGGCTGCAAGTGACTCATTTCCAGCCTTCTCCTGAAGCCCCCAGGTTCATGCTGGGTTCGCTTCGGGACGATGGAAACGGGGATGTCTTCGTGTTCTCCATCAGTCAGAGTGAGCCACGCGTGAGGCTTCTGCGTCCGGATGGCCCGGTGGAGATGGATGACAGGAATTTCCTTGTCCTGACCGATGTCCATACTGGAAAGGATAATGTCCGCTGGGTCGGGACACTTTTTGAAGGGCTTGCCAGGGTGCAGTTGCCGGACGGGGATGCCATTACCTATACTTCCCGAGACGGTCTGGTGGAAAACACGGTACAGGCCATAGAAGAAGACGGACAGGGAAACATCTGGTTCTCGACGCCGTCCCATATCGTCAAATATGACAGGCAGTCCGGCGCTTTCCAGACGGTCAATGACAACCAGCTTTTCTATGCGGCCGGGTGCAGCGCCGTTTCTCCCTCCGGTGACGTATACTTCGGCGGAGGCAAGGGTATCACCGGCATTCGTAGCGGCCAGCAAATCCCTTCCCAGGGAGATATCCCTCTCCATTTCAACCGGATTCAGGTGAACGGCCGGAATGTGCCACCTGCGGAAGTGACCCTTTCTCCGTCCGACAAGCTCCTCCAGTTCTTCTTCAGCGGAACTGATTTCATCTCCGGTTCCCGGCTCAACTATGCCTACAAGATGGAGGGCTATCAGAAAGACTGGGTGGAGACATCCGTGATGCAGGCCATCTACACCAATCTTCCTCCCGGAAAATATACCTTCCGCGTGCGGGTGCGCCTGAACAGCGGGGCTTGGAGCAAGGGAGATATTTCAGTCCCTGTGACGGTGCGCCCTCCTTTCTGGAAATCGGCCCAGGCCAAGGTGCTGTATGCGCTGCTGGGGCTGCTGCTGCTGGGCGGAGCCCTGTACCTTTTAGTCCGCTGGCGGCTGGTGCGGGAAAGGCTGGAACTGGCCCGGCGGAGGGAAGAGATGAACCGGGAGCACATCGACTTCATCACCAATGTCTCCCATGAATACCGGACCCCGCTTTCGCTGATTTATGCGCCAGCCCGCCAGCTGATGCAGTCTTCCACGCTCTCTGAACAGGACAAGCATCTGGTCTGGCTGGTGGCGGCCAATGCGGAGAAGATGCGCTCGCTCACGGACATCGTCCTGAATGTCCACAAGGGCGTCGAGGAATCCATGAAGCTCCATGTGAGGCCGATGAACCTGTCTGCGTTCGCTGCTGCCGTGGCATCGGATTTCGAGTATGTGGCCAAGGAGCGCGGACTGGAGCTCTCCAGTTCAGTGGCGCTGGACCTGGAAGGTCTCGCAGATCCGGAGATTCTAAGGACCATCCTGTACAATCTGCTATCCAATGCCATGAAATATACGCCGGAAGGCGGAAAGGTCAGTCTTTCGCTTGCAGGGGATGGAGACAAGGTCTGCTTCGTCGTATCGGATAGCGGTCCCGGCATTCCGGAAGAAAAGCGGAAAGACCTGTTCAAGCGTTATAACCGGCTCGGCGCAGATGGTACCGTGCCCGGCTCCGGCATCGGCCTCAACTATTCCATGGCCATTGCACGGCTGCACAAGGGGGAAATCAAGTATGTTCCCAACATTCCGGAGGGCTCGGTGTTCAGTTTCACCGTCCCTGTCTCCCGGGCCAGCTATGCCGATATGGACATCGCGGAGGCCTATGGAGAAGTGCCCGACGCCCGCACAAGTCCTGCCAAGGGGAAGGTTCTGGTAGTGGAGGATAACGAAGACGTGCGCCTGTACCTGAGAGACCTCCTGCAGGTCGATTATGAGGTGGAACTCTGCGGCAACGGAATGGAGGCGCTGGACCGGATTTCCCTGTCGGTGCCGGACCTGGTGCTTTCCGACGTGATGATGCCCTTCAAGAATGGCCTGGAACTGTGCCGGGACATCAAGGTATCGGCCGATTACGCTCATCTGCCGGTGATCCTGCTGACGGGCAAGGCCGACGGCGCCGTCGAGGGTATGCATTGCGGGGCGGATGCGTTCGTCCCCAAACCCTTCGACCCGGTCTATCTTGTTTCAGTGGTGGAAAGCCTCCTGAAGAACCGCCGCATCTTGCAGGAGAAGGTGCGCAGCCTGACATCGGCCTCCGCCCCTCAAGCTACTTCAGAGAGCGGCCTGTCGCCCCAGGAGGAGAAGTTCCTTGCCCGTGTGCACCACGCCTTGGACGAGCACCTTCCCGAGAATGCCCTTTCCGTGGAAGAACTGGGCCGGGAAGTGGGGGCCAGCCATTCTTCCCTGTATGCCAAGATCAAGTCGCTTACCGGGGAGAGTCCGCAGACCTACATCACCACCTACCGGATGAACCGGGCCATGGAGATGCTCCGGAGCGGGCAATATACGGTTACGGAGGTGGCCTACAGTGTAGGAGCCTCCTCCGTATCCAATTTCTCCAGGGATTTCAAACGGCAGTTCTCGGTGACGCCGAGTTCCGTTCTCCAGGAACCTATTTCAAAGTAAACTGCAGGGATTCACCCTCCTGCGAGGAAGGACCCACGGTGACGGTGAACGTGCCGGGCTCTACCACCTTCTCCAGGTCGGAATTGTAGAATTCCAGCAGGCTGCGGTCGATGGTGAAGGTGACGGTGCGGGTCTGTCCGGGGGCCAGGTGGATGCGCTGGAACCCTTTTAGTTCCTTCACGGCGCGGGACACCGAGCAGTAGTCGTCGGCCAGGTACATCTGGACAATCTCATCGCCTTCGCGGGCGCCGGTGTTGGTCACGTCCACGCTCACCTGCAGGGTGCCGTCCTCTGTCATTTCAGGGGCGGAGAGGCGCAGGTTGCCGTAGCTGTAGGTGGTATAGCTGAGGCCGTATCCGAAGGGGTACAGGGCCGATATCGGACGTTTCAGGGTATAGCCGCGGCGGGAGGTGCGCTTGTAGTTGTAGTAGGCGGGCACGTAGCCGGCGCCGCGCGGGATGCTGATGGTGAGCTTGCCGGAGGGATTGAACTTGCCGAAGACGGCATCGGCCATGGCATAGCCGCCTTCCTGGCCCAGGTACCAGCACTGGAGGATGGCCGGGACGGAGGCTGCGAGGGGAGCCACGTTATTGGTGGTGCCTGTGATGACGAGGGCGACGGTGGGGATGCCCAGTTCGCCGATGCGGCGGGCCAGCTCGTTCTGGCCGCCCAGCAGCTCCAGGGACGGGGTGTCACCGGGCATGAAGGTACCGGTGCCTTCCCGGGCGATGGATTCGTTGGAACCCAGGCACAGGATGATGGCGTCGGCCCCGCGGGCGATCTTCACGGCCTCTTCAATCAGGGGCGCGTTGATTTCCGGGGTGGCTTCCTCGCTGTTGTCCAGGTACTTCTCGTACACAAAACTGGGCAGGGCGGGATCCAGGTTGGCTGCGGGCCTGTAAGTGATCTTGCAGCCTTCGGCATACAGGATATTCATTTTGTCGCCGTAGCGCTCCACCAGGGCGTCATAGACGGAGACGGTCTGTCTGGGGGTGCTGGAGTAGCCGCCCAGATGCACGTCTTTGGCGTTGGGCCCGATCACGGCCAGGGTTTTGATCTTGTCCGCGTCAAAAGGAAGGACATCTCCTTTGTTTTCCAGCAGGATGATGGATTCGCAGGCGGCTTTGTAAGCCAGCGCACGGGCCTCGGCGTTGCCGACGATTTTCTCGGAGGCCTCCGGGTCGATGTACGGGTTGTCGAACAGGCCCAGGCGGAATTTCTCCAGGAGGATGCGGCTCACGGCCTCGTCAATCTTCTTCTGAGGGATGCGGCCTTCGTTCACCAGTTCCACCAGATAGTCATAGGTGGCACCTTCCGGCAGTTCGATGTCCACACCGGCGGTGAAGCCCTGGTAGGCGGCTTCCTTCGGGTTGGGGGCCAGGTGGTCGGCTTCGTGCAGGTTACCCACGCCGCCGTAGTCGGAGACGGTGAGGCCTGTGTAGCCGTATTTGCCGCGGAGGATGCCCTGGATCATGCGGGCGTTGCCGTGCACGGGCTGGCCCCAGACGTCATTGTAGCCGATCATCACGTTGAAGGGCTTGGCCTCTTCAAGGCACATCTCGAACGGGCGCAGGAACACGTCCAGGGTGGTGATTTCGTCCACGAAGCTGGGACCGGTGTTGGAACCGCCTTCGCTGGCGCCGTGTACGCCGAAGTGCTTGAGGGTGGCCCCTACGTGGTCCCGGTCAATCTTCCCGTCCACCACGTTGCCCTGATAGGCTTTTACCTGGGCGATGCCCAGACGGCCGTTCAGGTACGGGTCTTCGCCCATGGTCTCCTCCGTGCGGCCCCAGCGAGGGTCCCGGGTGATGTCCACCACGGGCGCCAGGACCTCATGACCGCCCTTGGCGCGGATTTCCCTGGCCACCAGGGTGTAGATCTCGGTGAACAAGTCCTCATCCCAGGAACTGGCCAGGCCGATGGGCATGGGGAAATGGGTGGCGTCCTTGGACTGGGCTCCGTGCAGGCCTTCTTCATGCACCATCACGGGAATGCCCAGGCGGGTCTCTTCCAGGAAGTAGCGCTGTACCTGGTTGTACAGCTGGGCGGCCTCACGGGGAGAGAAAGAGTGCAGGAAGTTCTTCATGGAGCTCTTGTCTTCGCTCATGCGGGCCCATTCGCCCAGGCCGTTCTTGAAGGCGGCGTCCCACTTGGCCTTGTCAATCTGGCCGTCTTCCGTGTAAAGGGTCATCCGGTTGTTCCAGATGCACTTGAGCTGGGCCACTTTCTCTTCAAGAGTCATTCGGGGAAGCAGGTCCGCCACCCGTTCTTCCGGGGTTTTGGAGGCGTCTTTGTAGAGCGGTTTTTTGGCGGCTCCGGCGGGAGTCAGCACCAGTGTGAGCCCCAGGAGGGCGGCTGTGATGTTCTTCGGAATGTTCATAGGGTTTCGTTATTTTGTGGTATGCAAAGATAGCCATTTTTTGCATCGGCCGGTATTCTTCCCAGACAAATCGGTATTCATCAGTTGTATTTTGAAAAGAATATTCATAAATTTGCGTGATACGAGTCAATGAGCTTATGAAAAAATCCATCCTTGCCGTCTTTGCCGCCCTCGCTCTGGTGCTTACCTCCTGCAGCGGGCAGTTCAACGCCCTGCGTGCCGTCCAGGGCGGTATGTATGCTTTGCAGGCGCTCACCCTGACCGATGCCCAGGTGCAGGATTATGTGCACCAGTACATCACCCAGCTGGACGCCCAGAGCACCGTCCTGCCGGAGAGCAACGCCTACACCAAACGTCTCCGCAACCTGACCAAGGGAATTACGGAGGTGGACGGAACGCCGCTCAATTTCAAGGTGTACAAAGAGAATGAGGTGAACGCCTTCGCCTGCGCGGACGGGAGTGTACGCGTGTACACGGGAATCATGGATGCCATGACAGACAACGAACTGCTGGGGGTGATCGGCCATGAGATCGGCCATGTTGCCCTCAAACATACCCGCAAGCAGATGCAGCAGGCCATGATGACCAGCGCCGCCCTGGAGGGCATCGCCTCGGCCGGAAACACGGCCGCCGTCCTTACGGATTCCCAGCTGGGCGCTATCGGAGAGGCGATTATCGGCGCGCAATTTTCAAAGTCCCAGGAAAGCCAGGCCGACGATTACGGATACTCGTTCCTGGTGAATTCCGGCAAGAATCCCTGGGCGATCGTGATGTCGTTCGAAAAACTGCAGAAACTGGCCAACGGCGCTACGCCCGGTCCTGTGGAAAACCTATTCTCCACCCATCCGGACACCGCCACCCGCATCCAGCGCATGAGTGAGAAGTGCCAGCACGACGGCTACAAACGTCCTTCCAAATAGTTATAACTTGGCGTAGGTCTTCTGGATAAACCGGTCCTTGTCGATGATGAAACGCTCGTGCGTTCCCTCGCCGATGAGGCCTTTCTCGTCATAGGCGGCCACGCGGAACACCAGCCGGCGGCGGTCGATCTCTACCAGTTCGCTCTCGCAGCGGACTTTCATGCCCACGGGCGTGGCGCTGCAGTGCGATACGTTTACGGCCGTTCCCACCGTGTCCTGGCCTTTTTCCAAAAAGGGAAGTACGCTTTCCAGGCAGGTTTTCTCCATGAGGCCCACCATCATGATGGTGGCATAAACTTCCACGTTTCCGCTCCCGAGCGACAGGGCCGACCGCTCCGGGGTGGCCTCCGATTCCCTGTATCCTTTGATTCCGGTTTCCAGCATCTGACTTAAATTTCTGCAAAAATACAAAATTGTCCGGCTTTGTCAAAATTAAAAGTTTTTATGGCAGAATCAAGTTAAATATAAAGGAGAAAAGATTTAATTTTGCAACCGTACAAAACTGATAATCCCATGGCAGACAAACACAACTTCCTTGCCTTCGACTGCGGCGCCACTTCCGGCCGCGCCGTACTGGCCACATTCCATGAAGGTTCCTTCGAGATGAAAGAAGTATACCGGTTTCCCAGCGGAATCATCGAGCTGGGCGGAAAGTATTACTGGGACATCGTAGCCATCTACGAGCATTTCTGCAAGTGTCTCTCGGAGCTGGGACGGCAAGGCGTTGAGATTGAATCCATCGGCATCGATACCTGGGGTGTGGACTTTGGCTTCGTGGCAAAGGATGGCTCCCTGCTGGGGAACCCCCGCGCCTACCGCGACCCTTACACGGACGGCATTCCGGAAGAAGTCTTCCGCATGATCCCGCGGGAAGAGCTGTACGCCGCCACGGGCATCCAGATCCTGAACTTCAATTCCATCTTCCAGCTGTATGCCCAGACCAAGGAGAACTTTGCCCCCCTGGAGTACGCAGACTCCATCCTTTTCATCCCGGACCTGCTGTCCTACATGCTGACAGGAAACAAAGTTTGTGAATATACGGATGCCTCAACCTCCGGCATGATGAACCAGACCACCCGTCAGTTCGAAAAGTCCCTGCTGGAGCGCCTGGGCGTGCGGACCGACGTCCTGCTGCCCATCGTCCAGCCCGGCACCGTGGTGGGAACGCTCCGTAAATCCATCGCCGATCGTTGCGGACTTCCGGAGATTCCGGTCATCGCCGTCGCCGGCCACGATACGGCATCGGCCATCGCCGCCGTTCCCGCGGAAGACGAGAAATTCGCCTACCTCTCCAGCGGCACCTGGAGCCTGATGGGCATCGAGACCCCTGCTCCTGTTATCAACGAAGAAAGCACCCGCCTCAATTTCACCAACGAAGGCGGCATCGACGGTACCACCCGCTTCCTCAAGAACATCACCGGTATGTGGATTCTGGAGCAGAGCCGCAAGGTCTGGGAATCGGACGGCAAGAAGTACTCCTACGCAGAGATCGAGGCCATGGCCCGTTCCGAGAAAGACTTCCCGTCTCTGATCAACCCGGACGCCCCTTGTTTCGCCGCTCCCGCCAACATGGTGGAGGCTATCGACAGCTATCTGCAGGAAACCGGCCAGAGGGTGCCGGAGAGCATCGCCCAGTATATCAGCTGCATCTACCACAGCCTGGCCAACCGCTATAAAGAGGTGGTGGACATGCTTCAGCAGTTTGCTCCGTTCAGGATCGAGAAACTGCACGTGATCGGCGGCGGCAGCGCCAACGACACCATGAGCCAGTGGACGGCCGATGCCCTGGGCATCCCCGTGGTGGCCGGCCCCACTGAGGCAACCGCCATCGGCAACGTGATGCTGCAGGCCCGCACCGCCGGTCTGGTGAAAGACCGCTGGGAGATGCGCCGCCTTATTGGCAAGGCCTTCGCCGTAAAAACCTTTTATCCCGCAAAATAAATAACACAAAACATTTGATATCATGAAAGAAGCACAGATTCTCAAGTCTTACGAGATTGCCAAAGAGCGTTATGCCGCCCTTGGCGTAGACACCGACAAAGCCATCGAAACCCTGGAGAAAACCCCCATCTCCCTGCACTGCTGGCAGACCGACGACGTGATCGGTTTCGAGAGCGCCGACGGCCTCTCCGGCGGTATCCAGACCACCGGCAACTATCCCGGCCGCGCCCGCAACATCGATGAGGTACGTAAAGACCTGGAGTTCGTGAAAACCCTCCTGGCCGGCAACCACCGCGTGAACCTGCACGAGATCTACGGTGACTTCGGCGGCAAGTTCGTAGACCGCGACCAGTGCGGCATCGAGCATTTCCAGAGCTGGATCCAGTGGGCCAGGGAGAACAACTTCAAGCTGGACTTCAACTCCACTTCCTTCGGCCACGCCAAGAGCGGAGACCTGTCCCTCGCGAACCCGGATCCCGCCATCCGCGAATTCTGGATCGAGCACACCAAGCGCTGCCGCCGCATCG
>CAMVMG010000005.1 GCA_947168525.1 uncultured Bacteroidales bacterium | reverse complement strand
GACACCGGCGAAAGCGAAAAACGCCAAAAACGTCGTCGCAGAGTGCACGCCTGACGCCGGCGAAAGCAAAAAACGCCAAAAACGTCGTCGCAGAGTGCACGGAGACAGGTAGAGATGCGACGGTTCAATAGCCGTTACGGTCCATCTCCCGCCGCACATCCTTTTCCTTGATGCTCTGGCGCTTGTCGTATTCGCGCTTGCCCTTGGCCAGGGCGATGAGGAGTTTGGCGTAGCCGTTGTCTGCGATGAACAGTTTCACAGCTACGATGGTCAGGCCCTTCTGCTTGTCCTGGATCTGCAGGTGGCGGAGTTCTTTCCGTGTCAGGAGCAGGCGGCGGTCCCGCACGGGCTCGTGCTGGTTCCAGGTGCCCCAGTGGTAGGTGGCGATGTTCATGCCGCGCACAAAGAGCTGATTGCCGGCAAAGAAGCAATAGGCATCCTGGAGCGACACCTTGCCGGCGCGGATGGATTTGATTTCCGTCCCCACCAGCTCGATCCCGGCCGTATAGGTTTCCAGGAACTCGTAGTCGAACGAGGCCCGCCGGTTCTTGATTTGTATGCTGCTCTTGGCTTTCGGCATAGGAGTGCAAAGGTAATACATTTTTTTGTATTTTTGCACCTGTGAAGATCAACCGCACCCAACTGCTGCCGGACCGGCCGGGCATTCCGCCCATGGCGCCCCTTCCCGAGGCCGAGACCATCGACCCCGCAGCCCTGGCCGCGGCTTACCGGGACGGGGACATCGACCTCATCTGCGTCCTGGGCCCCACCGCCTCCGGAAAAACCCGCTACGCTGTCTCCCTGGCCCATGCCTTGAACAGGGAGATGGGACAGGAGGACGGAACCTTTTCCGCAGCAATAGAGAAGGCCGATGCTGCGAAAAAGGTTCCGTCCTCCCTGATAATCAGGCAGGGCAGGGCAGAGATCCTGTCGGCCGACTCCCGCCAGGTGTACAGGGGGATGGACATCGGCACGGGAAAAGACCTGGCGGAATACGGGGATGTGCCGTATCACCTGATTGATATTGCCCCGGCAGGCGCCAAATTCAACATTTACCAATACCAGGCTGCTTTTGCCGATGCCTATGCCGACGTACGCTCGCGGGGCGGCCTTCCCATCCTCTGCGGGGGATCCGGCCTTTACATCGAAGCCGTCACCCGGTCCTACAAGTTCGAGAAAGAGAACGGCCTGTCGCCGGAGCTGCTTCCCTCGAAGGTGTTCTATATCGGCACGCTAGTCTCCAGGGAAGAGCGGGTGGAACGGATTGACCGCCGCCTCCGGGAGCGCCTGCAGGAAGGGATGGTGGAGGAGATCCGCCGCCTGCTGGAAACCGTTCCGGCCGATGACCTCATCTACTACGGCCTGGAATACAAGTTCGTCACCCGGTATGTCCTGGGAGAGCTCTCCTACGAAGACATGGAAGTGCTTCTGGGCAACGCCATCCACCAGTTCGCCAAACGCCAGATGACCTGGTTCCGCGGCATGGAACGGGACGGCATCCGCATCCACTGGGTGCGGCCATAAAATCCTGGTGAAACTATTTGCAGAATCAAATATTATCACTACCTTTGCCGTCCCAAAATATGTGGATAGATTTGGATTGCTTGCAACCACGTTAAAAAATGCTAAAATACATTTCATATCAGTGTTTTGTGTTTTTTAGCCTCCGCATATAAGCCTGGGGCTATTTTTTTTGCTCCGGAGAACAAGAGAGAACAAAACAGAGATCAATATGAAGAATTATCTTTTCACATCCGAATCCGTGTCCGAGGGGCACCCGGACAAAGTGGCGGACCAGATCAGCGACGCCATCCTGGACGAATTCCTGAAGCAGGACCCGGAAGCCAAAGTGGCCTGCGAGAGCTTCTGCTCCACCGGTATGGTAGTGGTAATGGGCGAGGTAAAGGCCGAGGCCTATGTGGATATCCAGACCACCGTACGTGACACCATCCGCCGGATTGGCTATACCAAGGCCGACTACATGTTCGACGCCTCCAGTTGCGGCGTGCTCAGCGCCCTCCATGAACAGTCGGCCGACATCAACCGCGGCGTGGAGCGTGCGAGCGAGGACGAGCAGGGCGCCGGCGACCAGGGCATGATGTTCGGCTATGCCTGCCGGGACACCGAGGACTATATGCCCCTGCCGCTCTACCTGAGCCACAAGCTGCTGGAAATCCTCTCCGACATCCGCCACAACGAGATTGAGCTGATGCCTTACCTGCGCCCGGACGCCAAGAGCCAGTTCACCATCGAATATGACGGGGAAACCCACCAGCCGGTGAAAGTGCATACCATCGTCCTGAGCACCCAGCACGACGAGTTCGTGCCCGACAGCCTGGGCAAGATGTCCTACGAAGACGCCGTGAAGCAGTACGGCCAGGCCAAGGTAGATGCCGCCATGCAAAACAAGATCCGTTTCGATGTGGAGAAGATCCTGATACCCAGGCTCAAGGCCTCCCTTCCGGAAAAGACGGCCCGACTCATCCACAGCTTCATCCTGCACGTGAACCCCACCGGGAAATTCGTCATCGGCGGGCCGCACGGAGACACCGGCCTCACCGGACGCAAGATTATCGTGGACACCTACGGAGGAAAGGGCGCCCATGGCGGCGGAGCCTTCTCCGGCAAAGACCCGTCCAAGGTAGACCGCAGCGCCGCCTACGCCGCACGTTATATAGCCAAGAACCTGGTGGCGGCCGGTGTGGCCGACGAGTGCCTGGTCCAGCTAGCCTATGCCATTGGCGTGGCCGAGCCCGTGAGTGTATTCGTAGATACGTACGGCACCGCCAGGAACGGCCTCTCGGACGGGGAGATCGCAGAGAAAGTACGCGGCATCTTCGACCTCAGGCCCGCCCGCATCATTGCCAAGTTCGGGCTCAAGAATCCCATCTATTCTCCCACCGCCGCATACGGCCACATGGGCCGGAAGCCGTTCACCAAGACCGTAAAAGTGCAGGGGAAAGAGCGTATCGTCCAGTTCTTCGGCTGGGAACTGCTGGACAGCGTTCCCCTCATCAAATCCACCTTTGGTCTTTAATTTAATTAGGGAGGGGAGTCAGAGGGGTCTCCCCCTCTGTGAGTGAAACGAAATAGACCCACCCCATGGACATCAGTCCATGGATTGGGACGTACGCACGGACATATACAGCATCTTGGCGTAGTCGTCCGGCGTAACCGAAGCAAACAGATAATTGACGGGGTCCACTACTGTTCCATGGTAGAGGACCTCGTAGTGTAAATGGGCGGCGGGAGCCGATGTGGAGATGCCCACCGTGCCAATCTGCTGGCCCTTCTTCACCTTCCGGCCTTTCCGCACGGAGATTTCCCCGAGGAGGCAGTAGCGGGTGACATAGCCATTGTGATGGTTGATTTCCACGATATTTCCCAGACCCTTGCGGGAGTGGATCTCCTGGGTTACCTCTCCATCGGCCGCCGCATACACGGGAGCGCCCTGCGGGGCGATGAGGTCCAGGCCGTCGTGCTGCATCTCCAGCTTGTAAACCGGGTTGTGTTTCATGCCCAAAGAAGCGCCGGTCTGGACATAGGACATGCCCTGAAGCGGAAGCGACAGCGGCGGGATGCTGTCCGGACGCTGCCGGAGCATGCGGAATATCTCGCGGAAATTCTCGTCCACGTTGCCGGCCATGAGCATCAGACTCTCTGCTGCGGATGCCGCGGAAGAAAGATAAAAACTCTCTGATAGCGAGTCACTTTCGGGAATAAGGTCTACAGCCGTCACGGCATCCAGCGACGGAGCCTCGGTCTCGAACAGCTCTTTATAGATGGTGTAGTCCTTTTCCATCAGGCCGTCTACCACGTCGCCAATCAAGTGCTCCTTCTGGGTAAGTTCCCCGTACAGCTGCTTGTACAGGCGGTTTTCCCGCTCCAGACGACGCTCTTCCGCCGTAGAGAAAAACAGGGCGAATACAATATAAAATACGATGGACAGCGAGACCGTTGCCAGCAGGTAGCGGAGGATTCCGCCCAGGATTTTCCCTATGCGGTTTCCCTTTTTCATGGCCGTTCCGGTTTTCTGACCATCTCTGCATAGTCCTTGGCGGGAATGTCAAGGTCCATGTACAGGGCCGGGTTCACATAATCTTTCCGGTAGATTACCTCGTAATGCAGGTGCGGCCCCGTAACACGGCCGCTACGGCCGCTCAGGCCCAGAAAATCTCCCCGGCTGACCTTCTGCCCCTCCACTACATCGATCCGGGACATGTGCGCGTAACGCGTTACATAGCCAAATCCGTGGTCCACCTCCACATGGTTGCCATAACCCTTCCCCTCATGGGCTGCCTTGATCACCACGCCGTCTCCGGTGGCATAGATGGGGTTGCCGGGGTCGCAGGCGAAATCTATGCCGGTATGGCGTTTCCCGATGCCCAGCAGCGGGTCTGAGCGGTAGCCGAACGGACTGGTAAGCCGGAAGGTGGATGGATCCGTGCTCATGGGAGGGATGGCTGGAATGTGCGCGGCCCGGTCACCGGCCGTCCGCTGCACAGTGATCACGTCCTCGAACGACTTGGACTGGATGTAGACTCGTTTTTCCATGATATCCACCCGCCTGACGATGTACTGGAGGGAGGTCCCTTCCAGCGAGGCATAGCGGTTGGCTTCCGAGAAGCCCGCCAGGCGCACGGCCTGGGGAATTTCGTCCATTCCGTAGACAGAACGATAGATGCGGTCGTCCCGGACTTCCAGCAGGCCCAGGCGTTCCTCGTGCTGGTCCAGCTGCTGGGAAATACGGTCTATCCGGGAGTTCCAGTCGGCGTTTTGGCGCTTTAAAATGGCGGTTTTGGGAAGGTCCAGGCCAAGCACGCTTACATAGAACCACATGTAGAACAGGAATAGCAAAATACCGGAGAGCACGACAAGCAGCACTTT
Organism: uncultured Bacteroidales bacterium; assembly: GCA_947168525.1. Lineage (GTDB taxonomy): Bacteria > Bacteroidota > Bacteroidia > Bacteroidales > UBA932 > Cryptobacteroides. The sequence continues at coordinate 101,051 of CAMVMG010000005.1, read as the reverse complement.
CCAACCCCTGTGCCGGGGCTCTTCCTTGAGCTCCGCCATCAGGGTTTCCGGGTTCAGTATATATTTCTCGATCCTGGACAAAACGCGGTTTTTGGAATTTGCAAATATAATGATTTTCTGCAAACTCGCGTTTACTCTGCACAATCTGTGCCTTCTCCCAAGGTTTTTCCCTCAAAAATGCGTATTTTTGTAGGATTGACAGACAATAAAGTATATGCAATATATGACTTCAAAAGAAATTCGGCAGAAGTTCCTGGACTTCTTCGCTTCCAAGGGACACACCGTTGTTCCGTCGGCCCCCATGGTAATCAAGAACGACCCCACCCTAATGTTTACCAATGCGGGCATGAACCAGTTCAAAGACATCTTCCTGGGCAACTCCGCACCCAAATTCCCCCGTGCAACCGACAGCCAGAAGTGCCTGAGGGTAAGCGGAAAGCACAACGACTTGGAGGCAGTGGGCCACGACGGTCGTCACCACACAATGTTCGAGATGCTGGGCAACTGGAGCTTTGGAGACTACTTCAAGGAAGAGGCCATCGACTGGGCCTGGGAACTGCTCACAGAAGTGTACAAGATTGACAAGACCAAGCTGTATGCCACCATATTTGAAGGTTCTCAGGAAGACGGAACCCAGCTGGACACCGAGGCCCAGAAAGCCTGGCTCAAGCACCTTCCCGCAGACCACGTGCTCACCGGAAACAAGCACGACAACTTCTGGGAGATGGGCGACACCGGCCCCTGCGGCCCCTGCAGCGAAATCCATATCGATCTTCGGAGCGACGAGGAAATCGCCCGCATCCCCGGCCGTGAGCTGGTGAATATGGACAACGACGATGTGATCGAGATCTGGAATCTGGTGTTCATGCAGTTTGAGCGCAAGGCCGACGGTCACCTGGAGCCCCTCCCCGCCAAGAATATCGACACCGGCATGGGCTTCGAGCGCCTGTGCATGATCCTGCAGGGCAAGAAGAGCAACTACGAGACCGATGTCTTCTCCGGCCTCATCGGCAAAGTGGAGGAATTCTCCGGCCACAAATATGCCGAGGGTGGCAACGTGGAGGTGGCCATGCGCGTGATCGCAGACCATATCCGGGCCATCGCCTTCTCCATCGCCGACGGCCAGCTGCCGTCCAACGTGAAAGCCGGCTACGTAATCCGCCGCATCCTGCGCCGCGCTGTCCGCTACGGATACACTTTCCTGGGCTTTACGGAGCCCTTCCTCACCCGCCTGGTTCCCCAGCTGGTGGCCGACATGGGAGAGGCTTATCCGGAGCTCCCTGCCCAGCAGAAACTCATCGAAAACGTTATCCGCGAAGAGGAAAACGCCTTCCTGCGCACCCTGGACCGCGGTATCCGCATGCTGGAAGACAATATGAAGAAGAACGCCGCCACCAAGGTGTTATCCGGCACCGACGCCTTCGTTCTGTACGACACCTACGGTTTTCCCATCGACCTCACCCAGCTGATCGCCTCGGAAAAAGGATACACCGTAGACCTGGACGGTTTCCAGGTAGAGCTTGGGAAACAGAAGGAACGCGCCCGTAGCGCCACTGCCAACGAGTTCGGCGACTGGACCGTCTTCGCCGACTCCGACGAGGTTGTGTTCGAAGGGTACGACACCCTTGAGGTGAAAGGCGCCCGCCTGCTGAAACAGCGCACCGTGAAGCAGAAGAACAAGGAGTTCTTCCAGCTCGTGTTTGACCGCACGCCTTTCTACGCAGAGATGGGCGGCCAGGTGGGAGACACCGGTTATATCGAAAGTGAAAGCGGTGAAAAGATTGCCATCCTGAACACCGTCAAGGAGAACAACCTGAGCATCCACCTGGCAGAGAAGCTGCCCTCCGGGGCAACTGGCACATTCCGCCTGTGCGTAGACGGGAAACGCCGCCAGCAGATCATGAACAACCATACGGCCACCCACCTGCTACACCAGGCCCTGCGCGAAATCCTGGGCACGCACGTAGAACAGAAAGGCTCCTTCGTCTGCGCCAACTACTTCCGCTTCGACTTCTCCCACTTCCAGAAAATGACGGACGAGGAACTGAGGGCAGTGGAGAACCGCGTAAACGAGCTCATCCGTGCCGACGAACCGCTCTGCGAAAAGCGCGACGCCTCCATGGACGAGGCCCGGGCGATGGGCGCGATGGCCCTGTTCGGTGAAAAGTACGGAGACGTGGTAAGGGTGGTGCGCTTCGGGGATTCCGTAGAGCTCTGCGGCGGCACCCATACCCGTTCTACCGGCACCATCGGCCTTTTCAAGATCCGCGCAGAGAGCGCTATAGCGGCCGGCGTGCGCCGTATCGAGGCCGTTACCGGGGCCGCCGCCGAGCAGAGCATCCAGCTGATGGAAGACCTCCTGAAAACGGTGAGAGGCCTGCTTAACAACGTCCCTGATCTCACCGGCGCCATCGAAAAGCTGGTGACCGAGAATGCCGACGCACGCAAACAGCTGGAGGCCATCGCCGCGGAAAAAGCCGCCGCCCTGGCCGAAAGACTGGAGCAGAAGGCAGAACAAGTAGGCGGAATCAAGCTCATCCGTTTCGACAGTTCCATCGACCCTGCCATCGCCCGCAATGTGGCCCTGATGTTGCAGAAGAAAGTGGAGAACATGGCCCTCTGCGGCGCCTTCGCCTTTGCCGGCAAGCCCAACCTGATCCTGATGTATTCGGCCGACCTGGTATCCAAGGGAAAGAATGCAGGAAAAGACATCCGCGAGGCGGCCAAGTTTATCCAGGGCGGCGGCGGCGGACAGCCGGGCCTGGCCACAGCGGGCGGACGCCTGCTGGAAGGCCTCCCGCAGGCGCTGGACAAGCTGGCGGAGATTGCCTCTGCATAAAACATCGGCATGAAGAGACTGGACAGGTTCATATTGAAGTCGTTTGTGGGACCGTTTTTTGCGATCCTCGCCATCGTCATCTTTATCCTGGCCCTCCAGTTTCTCTGGCTCTATATCGACGAACTGGTAGGGAAAGGCCTGGAATTCAAGGTAATCCTGGAATTCCTGATGTGGGGCAGTATCCAGACGCTCCCACTGGCCATGCCGCTGGCCACCCTCCTCTCTTCCATGATGACCCTGGGCGACATGGGCGAGAAATTCGAGCTCACCGCCATCAAGGCATCCGGCATTTCCCTCACCCGCGTGCTGGTTCCCATGATTGTAGTAGGGCTGCTGATCAGTGTCGGTGCCTTCTATATCGGAGACCGGCTGGTTCCCTACTCCATCAACCAGATCTACACCATGCGGGACGACATCGGCCGCACCAAGTCGGAGATCAAAATCCCCACCGGAACGTTCTACGACGGTATCGACGGCTATATCCTGCGCGTGGAACAGCGGAACAAGAAGACCGGGATGATGTACCACATCCAGGTGTACGACCACACCGGTGAACGGGGCAACACTCGCCTCACGGTGGCGGACAGCGGTATCCTGAAGATGTCCAAGTCAAAGGACTACCTCACCTTCCAGCTCTATAACGGAACCAATTACCAGGAGGAGAACACACGGAAATACCAGGACACCACCCTCTCCGTCCGGAGAATCCACTTCGGGAAGCAGGAGCTGGTGATTCCCCTGGAAAACTATGCGTACCACCAGTCCGACTCTGCCCGCTTCGGCGAGCAGGTGAAATCCATGGGCATCAAGGATCTGCAGGTGGGGAAAGACTCCCTGGTCAATCTGGTGGAAAGCGGCCTGGACCGGCGGACTCTCCAGTTTCTGCGCGGCAGCGGCCTGCTGTTCCGCGCGCAGCTGGACACCACCTGGCGGGAAAAGGAAGACAAGGCGATGGAGCCGCTCAAGGATTATCAGTGGAAAACGCCCAAAGACAGGATGACTGCCTATGAGGGCGCTGCTTCGTCGGCCGGGCAGGCCGCGCAGGAGGCCCGCAGCCAAATTCTGGAAGCGTACGACAGCATCCATCTCGTGTACCGCACAAGCGTGGAAATCTGGAACAAGTTCTCCAAGGCCCTGGCCTGCATGCTGCTGTTCTTTATCGGCGCGCCCATCGGGGCTATCATCAAAAAGGGCGGCCTGGGGACACCTGCCATCATCTCCATCCTTTTCTTCGTGTTGTACTGGGTGGTGGACATCACGGGGGAACGCCTGGCCAACAACGGCAGCACTACCGCTTTCATCGGCAAGTTCGCATCGGCCTTTGTGCTGGCGCCCATCGGGGCTTTCCTCACCTACAAGGCCATCCAGGATTCCAGCATCCTGCATATCGACCTGCTCAAGACGTGGTGGCGTCGGGCAAAAAGCAAATTCTTCCGTATGTTCAGAAATACTCCGATTGTTTATATGGGAACGCCGGAATTCTCGGTGGGCCCGCTGGATGCCCTGGTTAAGGGCGGATACAAGGTGGTAGGCGTGGTTACGGTGCCCGACAAACCTTCCGGCCGCGGGCTCAAGATAAATGAAAGCCCCGTGAAGAAATATGCCGTAGAGCACGGCATTCCCGTACTGCAGCCGGAAAAACTCAAGGATGAGCAGTTCCTCTCCGACCTGGCCGCCTGGAAGGCAGACCTTTTTGTGGTGGTTGGCTTCCGGATGCTCCCGGAAGTGGTCTGGAGAATGCCCAAGCGGGGCACCTTCAACCTGCACGCCGCCCTGCTGCCACAGTACCGTGGCGCCGCACCCATCAACTGGGCCGTAATTAACGGAGAGAATATCACCGGCGTCACCACCTTCATGATTGATCGGAAGATAGACACGGGTGGCATCATCCTCCGTTCCGAATGCCGGGTAGAGCCCACCGACACGGCAGGCACCCTCCACGACAAGCTGATGGAGCTGGGCTCGCAGCTGGTGGTGGAAACGGTGGAAGGCCTGGTGCAGAAGAACGTAGAGCTCCGCGTACAGAGAAGCTTCATCCAGGGCTCTGAACTGCTTAAACCTGCTCCCAAGATTACCCGCGAGCTGCAGCACATCGACTGGCGGGACACCACCCGCCACGTATACAACCTTATCCGCGGCCTGTCGCCCTATCCGGGCGCTTACACGGAACTGGTGCCCCTGGCCGATGCCGGAAGGATGCCGGAAGGACACTCCCTTCCCTTCGCAAATAATCAGGCCGATGCTGCGGGAAGGGAGTGCCCTCCCGGTGCACAGCCGGTGCAGTTGAAGGTGTTCTTCGGGGAGATGCGCTACGACCTTCCCAAGGCGGAGCCGGGTACCGTTCTCAGTGACGGGAAAACCTATTTCGCCGTGGCTACGTCCGACGGCGCCATCGCCATCACCGACCTCCAGCTCGCCGGCAAGAAGCGGATGGACGTGAAGAGCTTCCTGCTGGGATTCCGGAACCCGTCGGCCTATACCACTACCGAGGGTACGTCCATGGCCGAGATTGAGAAGGCAAAACCCCACGAAGATGACTAATGCCGTAATTCTTGCCAACGGGCTCTTTCCCACCGAACCTTATCCGCTGTACTTGCTGGAGCATGCCGACGTAATGGTCTGCTGCGACGGCGCCTTCGAAAAGTACCTGGACCGGTACGGGACGTCCCGCCTGCCGGAGGCCGTCATCGGCGACATGGATTCCCTCTCTCCGGAGCTGCGGGAGCGTTACGCCCACCTGATTGTGAAGGTAGACGAACAGGACCACAACGACCAGACCAAAGCCATGCGCTATATCCTGTCCCAGTACCCGGATGTGGAGGAAATCTGCATTCTGGGGGCCACCGGGCTCCGGGAAGACCACACGATTGGCAATCTGGGCCTGCTGATGGAATATACCCGTATGTTCAACCTGGGCCAGAGGAAGGTGATGGCGGTGTCGGACTTCGGAACCTCCTTTGCCATAACAGATTCCTGCGACCTCCACCTGGGTGAAGGACGCAGGATTTCCATCTTTTCGGCCGACAATTCCCTCCGGATTACCTCCGAAGGCCTACAATGGCCGCTAGACAATGTAGTCTTCGACGCCTGGTGGAAAGCTACCCTCAACCGCACTACCGCCCCCATCGTCTCCCTGCATTTTTCGCACCCTTCCGCCGCCTTGGTCATGGTGGACTAGGCATTCAGGGCATCGGCGCTCTGGATGAACTTGGCCAGCTCTTCGTCAGAGACGTGGTAGTTCTGCATTTCACCGGAGAAGTAGCTGTCGTAGGAACTCATATCCACGAAACCGTGGCCGGAAAGGTTGAAGAGGATGGTCTTGGCCTCTCCGGTTTCCTTGCATTTGAGCGCCTCCCGGATGGTGGCGGCGATGGCGTGACAGCTTTCCGGGGCGGGGATGATGCCTTCCGTACGGGCAAACAACACACCTGCGGCGAAGGATTCTTTCTGTTCGATATCTACCGCTTCCATGAAGCCGTCCTTCATCAGTTGGGACAGGATCACACCCGCGCCATGGTAGCGAAGGCCGCCAGCATGGATGGAAGCCGGCTTGAAGCTATGTCCCAGGGTGTACATCGGCAGAAGCGGGGTCATGCCGGCCTCGTCACCGAAGTCGTACTCGAACTTGCCACGGGTGAGCTTGGGGCAGGAATAAGGCTCGGCCGCGATAAAACGGGTCTTTTTGCCTTCCTGGATGTTGTGGCGCATGAACGGGAACGAGATGCCTGAGAAGTTGGATCCGCCGCCGAAGCACCCGATTACGATGTCGGGATACTCGCCGGCAAGGGCCATCTGTTTCTCTGCCTCCAGGCCGATAACCGTCTGATGCATGCACACATGATTGAGCACGGAGCCCAGGGCGTACTTACAGTTGGGCGTGGACATGGCCAGTTCGATGGCCTCGGAGATGGCGCAGCCCAGGGACCCCTGGTCGTTGGGGTTGCGGGTGATGATGTCTTTCCCGGCGCGGGTAGACATGGACGGGGAGGGGGTGACGGCTGCGCCGAACGCCTGCATGATAGAGCGGCGGAAGGGTTTCTGCTCATAGCTCACCTTGACCATGTACACCGCACAGTCGATGCCGAATTTCTTGGTAGCATAGCTCAGTGCACCGCCCCACTGACCTGCGCCGGTCTCGGTGGTGAGGTTGGTCACACCCTGCTCTTTGGCATAATACGCCTGGGCGATGGCAGAATTCAGCTTATGGCTGCCGGCCGGACTCACGCTCTCGTTCTTAAAGTAGATATGGGCCGGGGTACCCAGGGCCTCTTCCAGCTCATAGGCCCTCACCAAGGGGGTGCAGCGGTAGGCGGCGTACTGCTCGCGGACGGCCTCCGGGATAGGGATCCACTCGTCGGTCTGGTTCAACTCCTGGTCGGCGCAGGCCTTGCAGAAGATGGGGTACAGATCTTCGGGCTTCAACGGCTGTCGGGTGGCCGGGTGCAGGAAAGGCAGCGGCTTGTTGGGCATGACAGCCTGGATGTTGAAGAAATGAGTGGGAATCTCGGATTCCGGGAGCAAAAATTTTTTCTGTCTCATAACTAGTATTTGTTAAGCATTAATAATTCACAAAAAAATGGCCTGCTGTAAGTCAGCAGGCCACCTTAATTATGGAAAACAGCTACAGTGGATGCGACTTACAGGATTGAACTGCAAGTGCGCCACCAAGCGTTATTTACCATGTTCCGATTCATCTCTGTCACAAAGATGTGAATTAAAAACTACAAACGCAAGAAGTTTTTAAAAAAATTACATTTGCGAGAGGAGTGGAGCCGTCCACTGGGCCGATGCCGTGGTGAAGTTGGCCTCTACAAAGGCGTTGATGGCGGTGCAGACAAACAGCAGGACGATGATAGTGGCCACGATGGTGCCGATCACCTTCAGGCGCTTGAGCCACTTCTTGTTGTTCCAGCCGATGGTCTGGAACATGCTCCAGAAACCATGGTTGAGGTGCAGCCAGATGGACACAAACCAAACAATGTACAGAGCCACGACCCACCAGTTCTTGAAGGTGGTGATGAGCAGGAAGTAGGGATTCTCGGCCTCTCCGCCCATGAACTCGCGCAACTGCATCTTGGCCCAGAAATGGGTGAGGTGGAAGCAGAGGAAGCCCAGGACCATGATACCCAGCACGGCCATGTTTTTGGCGCTCCAGCTGTCGTTCTGGGCCTTGGAAGGCACTTCATAGCGCTTAAGGCCGCCACGCTTCTTGAGGTTCTCATAGCTGAGCCAGCAACCATATACAATATGGATAATGAAGCCCAGGGCCAGGATGGGAACCATGATATCGATGACTGGAGAAGCCATGAAGTCACAGCCCAGCTGGAACCAACCGTCACCGTGCGTGAACGGGGATGCATCTGCACCCACTTTGCCGAAAACACCGCGCAGGGAGTCAATGACGGAGAAGAAATTGATGGTGCCGTGCAGGAGCAGGAAGATAATCAGGAATGCGCCGCTGACGCTCTGGATGAACTTCTTGCCGATGGAAGAGGTTAAAAAATTAGCCATTATAGTTGTTTAGTTAATATCAATTATGCAAATATAGGAATCTTTCTTGGAAATTTCCCTATATTTCGATACTTTTGTTACAGAATAAAACGCAAAACTATGTATAAAAGGGTACTTCTTAAGTTAAGTGGAGAAAGTCTCGGAGGTCCTGCCGGAAAAGGCCTGGACACGGTGTGGCTGGAAAAATATGCCAAAGAAATTGCCGCCGCTGCCAAAGCGGGGCTGCAGATAGCCATCGTCAATGGCGGTGGAAATATTTTCCGCGGCCTGCAGGGCGTGGGCAAAGGCTTCGACCGGGTGGACGGAGACAAGATGGGCATGCTGGCCACGGTGATCAACTCCCTGGCCCTTTCTATGTTCATCAAGGAAGAAGGCGTCTATGCCCAGGTGTTTACGGCTACGCCCATGGAACCTGTCGCCAAGTATTACATGCGGGACGACGCCGTGAAGGTCCTGGAGGCTGGCGGGGTCGCCCTCATCTCCGGAGGCACGGGCAACCCGTTCTTCACCACGGACAGCGGCGCCGCCCTGCGTGCCCTGGAAATCGAGGCCGATGCCCTCCTGAAGGGCACCCGCGTGGACGGAGTTTACACGGCCGACCCCGAGAAGGACCCGTCGGCCGTCAAATACGACGAACTCACCTTTGACGAGGCCATTTCCAAGCACCTGAAGGTGATGGACCAGACGGCCTATGCCCTGTGCTCGGACGGCCAGATGCCCATCATCGTCTTTGACATGAACCAAAGCGGCAACCTCACCAAACTCCTCTCCGGAGAAAAGGTAGGTACCCTTGTACATCCATAAACTTGCATTATGAAATCTGAATCATTCCTTGGCTTTATCGCCGGCGCCGCTACGGGCGCCCTGCTAGGTGTCCTGTTCGCTCCCGCCAAAGGGGAAGAGACCCGTCAAAAAATCAAAGAAGCCGCGGCCGAAGGCTACCACGACGCCCATGTCCGCTACCGCTATGCCCGCCGGGAAATGAATTCCCTGAAACGGACGCTCATGGAGCAGGGCTCAGACCTCAAAGAAGAAGTTCGCCAGGCACTGCTGCAAAAGCTGGAGCAGTTGGAGAAAGCACTCACCCCGGAAGAACCTGCAGAAGAGCAAGAAGGCGAGCCCGCATGACCGACCTGAACAAAACGCTGCAGGACTTGTCGGCCGACACCAAGGTGTACGCAGACCTGAAGGCCGATGAGCTCAAGCTCAAACTCACCAAAGACCTGTCCCTTTCTCTGGGACAGGCGGTGACCATGCTGCTGGTGATCCTCTCCTCGCTGGTGGTCCTGATGGCCCTGGCCGCAGGCTGCGTCCTGCTGATCGGCCGATGGACCGGCAGTTACATCGCCGGCACCTTCATTATGGCCGGCGTCTTCGCCATCCTCTCCGCTGTGCTGTACCTGCTGCGTAAAAAACTATTCGTGAACACGTTCGTAAAACTGTTCGCCAGAATCCTGTTCGAAAAGAAGACTGACGTATGAACAGAGACTCTTTCCGACATATCTCCAACCTGAAAGAGCTGGAGGCTGCCCAGGACGCCGTTTCCCGGGAACTGGACCGCAGGCAGAAAGCCATCGGAGAGGATGTCACGCGCCTCCGCGAAGGCATGGAGCCAATGAACCTCCTGGGCAACGGCCTGCATCTGATTGCCCCCGCCGGCCGTCCCCTGGACACCCTCCTCCTCTCCTGGGTCCGCCGCGCCAAAAACTGGCTCCTCCGCCACTGATCCGCCGGATCTGTCAACATCGGCCTTCCATCGCCAGAACATTGCCACCCGCCGGTACCGGCTTTCCCTGCTCCGGTGTTACCGCCACTACTTTGCGTGAAATGGAAACATCTCATTTTCAACCACTTACACAATAGTGTCTGTCCGAATTCGGACAGACACTATTTGATAACATCCTACAAATCAACCGTTTCCATTTCACGGGCGGTAGGCCGATTCATGGAGCGGTCAATTGGGAAACCGACTTCCCGGGGAGAGCCGACGGTTCGGGGAGAGCGGACGGTTCGAGGGGCAGCCCATGTCGGCCAGTTTGAGTTCCCGCAGGAGGACGGATGTCATCTGGTAGTAGACCGCGTCTGATTTGCCCACAAAGCTTTCCCTTAATTCGTGCTCATCCCCGGTAGTGGCATGCATGGCGGCCATCATGTTGTCGTAGCCGCCAAAGTACGCCTGGGCCGCCTGATAATCAATAACATTGTAAATGCCGATAATAAAATCGGTCAGCTGATGGACTTCCTTTGGCAGCAAGGGGGCGTATAGCCTGTTCAGCTGGCCATAGGTCATCGGCTTTCCGGCTTTGAACTGAGCTTTCACTTCCTTGATCGCCTTTCGCAGATGCCAGGAGGCTTTCCTGATGACGAGCGGCTCGGAGAAAGGATGGTCGGATTGACTGTAAGAGAGGAAGTTCCACCTGTATTCTTCGGCCCTTTTCACCAGTTTCCTCTCTACGGCATTGTTGCCCACATAGACCAGATTGGAGCGGATCTGTTTCGATCCGTATTTGGGTGCGCTGCCGAAAGGGCTCTCCCATACGGGCCCCTTTGTTCCCCAGGCTTGATTATAGGCTCTGGAAAAGGAGGTGTTCAGGTCTTTTTTGAAGCAGGCAAGTTGTTCCTTCCGCCTGGCTTTTGTCGAATCGTGAACATGGTCCCTGTAACTGTAAAACAGGACACCGCTGCCTGCGGTCCTTTGGTAACAATGGTTCAAGACGTCCCTGCTAAATCTCCTGCGTTTCATGACTTTCAGTTTTATTCACGGCATCCGGACACCGGGCGTGTCTGTCGGCAAAGATGGGCGGTCTTTATCAGACCAGCAAAGAATCGGCCTTAAAAAAACGTGAAATGGAAATTCCTCATTATTAGCAATTTATACAAAAACGCCCAAAAGAAAGAGAAAAGACACTTTCCGATAACCGGCTGACTGAAAGGCGATTCCACTTCACGGCTTGTGTTAGAAAAAACCTTGCCGATTCGCATATTATGCCTATCTTTGGGAAAACGAATCATTACACACATGAAAAGAATCATCCTCCTTTGTCTGGGTCTTGCCGCTGCAGCAGTGGCCGGTGCACAGAGCCAGATTGTCACCGAGAGTATCCAGAGCAAAAAGCTGGGAGCGGAAATCAAGTACAACGTGTATGTTCCGGCAGGCTACAATCCGGAGCAGGCGTACCCGGTGATCTATCTGCTGCATGGCCTGTATGGCAATTACTCCAACTGGGTGGAAACCGGCGGCATGAAGGCCGTGGCCGATGAACTCATCGCAACCGGAGAGCTTCGTCCCACCGTGATTATCATGCCCAACGCAGGCGACTCCGATGTCAACGCCTACCAGAACGGCTATTTCAACGTCAAAGACTGGCCCTACGAAGACTTTTTCTTCCAGGAACTGTTGCCGGAAGCGGAGGGAAAGTACCACTGCGGCGGCAGCAAGGGGCAGCGCGCCATCATGGGCCTCTCGATGGGCGGTGGCGGCACCATCGTCTATGCCCAGCAGCATCCGGACCTGTTTTCCAGTGCCTACGGCATGAGCGCCTGGCTGGACAGCCAGCGTGCCCAGCCCCAGGATCCGGCCCAGAAGGAGAGCAAGTTCTTCCTGACCAACGAGTCGGTCTGTGACCATTCCGCCCTGAACTTCATGGACCAGGCCGACGAAGCCACCATCGCCCAGCTCAAAACTGTCAAATGGTTTCTGGACTGCGGGGACGATGATTCCCTGATGATGCTCTCCGTGAACCTGTACACAAAGATGCGCCGCGCTGGCTTACCCTGTGAATTGCGTATCCGCAACGGTGCCCACACATGGGAATACTGGCACACCGCCCTACGCCTTTCCCTGCCCTTCGCCAGCCGGAACTTCCAGTAGGCCGATATGAACTCCTCCACTTACACCGGACGGGTCTTCTCCCGGAGCCAGGCGGCGACGCCGGAGGGAAGGCGGGGCGAGAGCTCTCGGTACACCCGTTCGTTGTAAGCGTTGAGCCAGGCCCGCTCGTCCTCATGCAGGAGCGCCACGTCCAGGCAGGAGGTGTCGAAGTGACAGAGGGTGAGGGTCTCGAAGCCCAGCCAGGAACCAAATTCGTTGTCGCCCACGCTACGGCACAGGACCAGGTTCTCGTGGCGGACACCGTGCATGCCCTCGCGGTAGATACCGGGCTCATCGGAGGTGATCATGCCGGGAAAGAGGGGCTGGGAATTAAAATTCTGGCGGATATCCTGCGGCCCCTCATGCACGCCCAGGAAGAAGCCCACACCATGGCCGGTCCCGTGGCCAAAATTGCGTTTAGCCTTCCAGAGCGGCTCCCGGGCCAGGGCATCAATCTGGCAGCCGGCTGTCCCCTTGGGGAATACCGCCATGGCCAGGCCGATGTGCCCCCGGAGCACCAGCGTATAGTCTTCCCGCTCCAGAGCCGTGCAGGGGCCCATCGGCACGGTGCGGGTAATGTCCGTCGTACCAAAAAGATACTGTCCGCCGGAATCTACCAGGTACAGGCCATGCGGCTCCAGCAGGGCGGAGCCCTTCTCCGGCGTTACGTAATGCGGCAGGGCGGCGGAAGGGCCATAGGCCGATATGGTCTCGAAACTGTTGCTCCTGTAGCCGGGAATCCGGGCACGGAGCCGGTCCAGTTCCTGGGCGGCTTCCCACTCGTTCACCTGCCCCACATGCTGCTCCAACCAGTATAGGAACTGCTCCATGGCCAGGCCGTCTTCCAGATGGGCTTCCCGCATCCCATCCATTTCCACAGGGTTTTTGACGGCTTTCCACAGCGCGACCGGAGAGGTGCATTCCATCACTTGGGGGGCCTCATCCCCCTGGTCCAGCGCTTCCCGGACGGCCACATTCAGACTGCCCGGGTCCAGGCAAATCCGGTCCACTCCATCTGCCCGCAGGGAAGCCAGGGCGAAGGAGACATCGTCGTAATCGCGGATGGTGACCCCGTCGGCCGAGAGTTCGTCGAAACTGGCGGCCGTCTCTGAATCCAGGTCTGCGTAGGCATCCTTGCTGACAAACCAGAAGGCGTCCTCCAGGGTGAGCAGGAGATAGGAAATCACAAAGGGATTGTATTCGATGTCCGACCCGCGGAGATTCAGCAGCCAGGCAATCTGATCCAGCTGCGACAGGAGGACAGCATCGGCCCCCTTCAGAAGCAGGAACTTGCGCAGCCGGCGGAGCTTGGAATCCCGGCTCTCCCCCACCAGGTCTTCTCCAAGGGTGATAACGGGTGACACCGGAATGGCCGGGCGGTCTGTCCAGAGCGGAGAAAGGAGATCCGGCACGGACTCTATCCGGGCCTGGGGGACGGCGTCCTGGAGGGCGCGCACCTGTTCTACGCTCTGGCAGAGCCCGTCGATGGCAATGACAGGAGCCTCCAGCTCCAGCGAAGCAATCCAATCGGGGATGGGTACCTGCTCCGGAACGCGCATTTTGTGCAGGACGATGCCCGTCCCGTCCAGCTGCCGGTTGGCCTGGATGAAATAGCGGGTGTCGGTCCAGAGCCCGGCATGGTCCCGGGTGATGACCAGGTCTCCCGCCTCGCCGGTGAAACCGGACACCCAGCGAACCTGCTGCCAGCGGGGCGAGGGATACTCGCTGCCGTGCGGGTCGCTTCCTCCAAGAATGACAATATCCCAGCCGCAAGTCTGCATCAGCGACCGGAGAGCCTCCACTCTTTGCGAAAAGATGTTTGCCATAGAAAAACTGTGCTAGTACGATATTTGCACAAATATAATTATATTTGCAATAAATTAAAACCAAAGAATTATGGCAGAAGATCCCCTCGAAAGAATTGAGCGCCAAGAGCGTGAACGAAAAGAGAAAGGCAGCCTGCGCACCATCCTCATCATCCTCACCTGCGTAGCCGTCGTCCTGGCCGCCGGTCTGGGCTATATGCTGTATCAGCGCAGCAGCCTGGTGAACCAGCTGGAAGGTGAAAAGGCAGAGCTGGCCCAGCAGATGGTCGCCCTCCAGTCAGACTTCGAGAATCTGAACTCGGACTACGAGTCCATCAACCACCAACTGGATACATCCCGTGAGCAGGTGGCCCAGCTCATAGAAAAGCTGAACAAGACAGAAGCCACCAACCGGGCCAAGATCCGCCAGTACGAGAAAGAACTGGGCACCCTTAGAAGCATCATGAAGGGGTATATCGTCCAGATCGACTCGCTTAACACCCTGAACAAACAGCTCACAGCCGATGCCGCCGCTGCCCGCAGGGAGGCCGCAGAGAGCCGCCGCGCCAACGAGGAACTCACCCAGCAGGTGTCCGACCTCTCCGAGCAGGTGAACGCCGGCAAGGTGCTCAAGGCCCGCGGCATCACCCTCACCGCCCATTACAGCAACGACAAAGCGGGAGACCGCCACAGCCGGGTGCGCTACATGATGGCCAACCTCTCGCTACTGGAGAATTCCCTGGCAGAGCGTGGTCCCGTGCGGGTGTATGTCCGGGTGAAAGATCCGGAAGGCGTGCTTCTGATGAACAACGAATCCGGGGAATTCCTGGTAAACGGCGTCGCCATGCAAGCCACCGCCTCCCGTGAAGTGGACTACGAAGGCGCCGAGGTAGACCTCTCTATCTACATCAACGACACCGGAGAGTTCGTTAAAGGTATCTACACCCTGGAAGCCTACACGGAAAAAGGCCTGCTGGGCCGCGCGGAATGCCTCCTGAGATAGTATGATCTACATCCACGTCCCCTTCTGCAGGAGTTTCTGTACCTACTGCGACTTTTATTCGGAGATCGCAGAGGAGGGGATGTTCAGCGCCTATACGGATGCCATCTGCGCGGAAATCAAACGGCGCGCTCCGGAAATCGACGATTCCCTCAAAACGCTCTATTTCGGGGGTGGTACCCCGTCGCTGCTCCCCCTGGGCGCACTCACCCGGATCCTCCTTACCCTGGAAGAGTGTGGGCACGGCGGTCCCTACACGGAGTTCACCCTGGAGGTGAATCCGGAAGACATCGTAGAGAAGGGTCTCCCGTACGTGCAAAGCATCAAAGCCCTGGGCGTAAACCGCATCAGTATCGGTGTACAGTCCTTCGACGACGAGCTGCTTCGCTGGATGAACCGCCGGCATAACGCGGAGCGGGCGGAAAAAGCCTTCCGTATCGTCCGGGAAGCCGGAATCGAGAATATCAGCCTGGACCTGATCTTCGGCCTGTCCAACTTGTCAGACAGCGTATGGGAGGCCACCATCGATAAGGCCATCGGCCTGGGGCCGGAGCACATCTCCTGTTACCAGCTCACCGTAGAGGGAGACAATGCGCTGGCCCACCGGCTGGAAAACGGCGATTACGAAGAGGCCTCCGAAGAGCTCTGCCAGGGACAGTACAGGCTGCTCTGCCAAAAACTCTCTGACGCCGGATACCAGCACTATGAGATTTCCAACTTTGCCAAACCAGGCTTCGAGGCCCTGCACAACAGCGGCTACTGGAGCAGGCGTCCGTACGTGGGGTTCGGCCCGGCCGCCCATTCCTTCAGCGGGCGCGGACGCAGCTGGAACAGCGCCGAACTGGACGGCTACATCCACACGGAAGAAGCCCTCTCCGTAGAAGACGAGAAAGTAGAAACCCTGATGCTGGCCCTCAGGACCGCCCGCGGGGTAGACACAGACTTCCTGCACGGGAACTGCAAGGAAGAAGACATCCAGCGCCTGGAAAAGGCCGGAGCCCTGCAGAAGACTGGCCGCCGCTTCCGCATTCCGGAAGACCATTTCTTTGTTTCCGACGAAATAATCCGAGAACTGATATGAAATACATCAGAAGAGCTGTCAAATACTTTATCCAGATTACCCTGATATTCGTGGTTATCATCGCCATCCTCATGCTCAGCGGCTTTGTGTCCAAGGACGTGGCCGTGGCCTTCCAGCAGGGATGGACGTCGGTGGGGTATATCCTGGCCGCCTTCCTGGTGATGAGCGCCGCTTACCCGTACTTCGGCTACGGAAAACGGAACATCCGGGCCAACGGAGACCCTGCCACCTATCGCGTCGCCATCCAGGAGGCCTTGAAAGACCGTGGATATGTACTGGCAGCGGAAGAGAACGGGGAAATGCAGTTCAAGCTCAGTTCCCCGGTAAACCGTCTCGCAAGGATGTACGAAGACACCGTAACCATCACGCCTGTGCTGGGCGGATTCCAGGCAGAAGGCCTGGTCCGGGACCTGTCCCGTGTGGTGATGGCCATCGACCATAAAATCAACCGCTATGAAGACTGATACCCAGAAATTCAAAACCGTGGCCACCTTTACAGATAAGGTGCAGGCCGACATGTGCGTCGCCATGCTGGGAGACAACGGTATCCCGGCGGGCGTTTTTGGTGCAGATTCCTCTTACCCGTCCCTGGGCTTTGCCAAAGGGATTGAAGTGAAAGTAAACGAGGGAGACTACGACGCGGCAATGAGCATCTTGGCCGCCGCCGACAAAGCCAGATAAAACTCCTCTCCAAAAGCCTCTGTGAGGGGTCCGCGCAGGAATTCATACACGCGGATCCCTTCTTTTCTTCCCTTTTCGAAAGCGTCCTTGCAGATTTTCCACCGGTGCAGGTTGAGCCCCAACCGGCCACCACTCAAGTCCACCACCCGGATGGGATACAGCGAGCAGGAGATGGGCTTCCGAAAAGTAGTGAGCCCCTGGCAGAACTGGCGTTCAATGGCGCAGAGGCAGTTTCCGTCGGCATCAAAATGGCAATAGGCGCATTCTTCGCTGCCCGGGACGACAGGCGTAACCAGGTCTCCGTCACGGTCTATCTCGAAAAATCCTTTGACTTCCACGGCAGCCCGTCCCTGGGGGCGCATCAGAGGGGAATAGACCGGGTAGTCCCTTTCCAGTGCGTCCAGTTCCTCTTCCTTCAGCGGGGCGCCGCTGTCTCCGATAATGCAACAGCAGCCCTTGCATACAGGGTAGTCGCAGGCGAAATACTCCAGGACGACATCCTCCGAAACCAGAATGTCTCCGATCTCGATCAGGGTGCCAAAATCTCTTTTACTCATGGGTCGATCAATTCTATGCGGCCGCCACCGTACAGCGCCTGCAGCATTCCGCTCACTTTGTCGGCCTGGACGGATTGGATGTTTTCTTTGTAATTGGATACAAGGTCTTTGCCAGCAGCATAGCGGCTCAGAAGAATGGCGACCACCTCTTCAGGGCTGGACTGAGCAAATTGCAACTTGCTGTTTACAAGCTGCTTCCATGCTCTGAGATGAGTGGACGCTATAGGGCGCGACGCTGCCTCTTGCAAGGCCAGCCGCAGGGCGGGCAGTACCGTCTGGGGATTGGCCTCTTCTGCGGAACCCGGGACCGGCTCGCAACGGACCAGCATCCGCAGGCGTTCCTCGGGGTGAGTGATGAATGAAGGCTCCACCCGGGCCGAGAAAGCCCGTGCATCCAGATGCTCCGCCAGCGAAACCTTCAAGGCCTCTGCAGCCATGAACGCGCCGGCGTAGTTGACCGCGGTGAGCGGGACGTCGGCATCCATCAACACATAGAGGCCGTGCCCTGTCCCCTCCTCCGTATGGGTGAGGGTGCCGGAAAGGGTACGGAAGGGAACCTGCCTGCGGGGCCGGACCTGTGCTCTGCCGGTGGGGAAGGCGCCCAGATACTTGAGCAGCATTTTCTTCACCACGCCGGGGTCCAGGTCTCCGGCAAGCACCAGGATACCTTCGTTCGTCCGGGAGAAGCTTTCCCGGAAGAAATGGTTGGCCTTGACCAGGGTCTCGGATGACAACACCGCCCCGTTACGGGAAGAGGTATAGGCGTAATCCGGATTCAGGAGCCTCTCCATCCGTTCTTCCGGCGTGGGAACGTGCAGACGGGCGCGCTGCAGATAGGCTTTGGCACGGGGCTGGTTCAGGGAGCGTTCTTTGGAAAGGGTTGCCAGGGCTTTCAGGAGCAGGGTGAGCTTCCCGGAAGGGGCGCTTCCCTTGAGATAGAAGTTATAAAGGTCGGCATCGGCCTCCATGGACACCGCGTTGGCAGCGAGAACGTCCTGCCAGTCACCGGAGAAGTATCCGCCCGTATTGCAGAGGAAGAGGACGTCGGGAATGTATCCGCCCTCCCCTTCCCTGAGATCCGGAATCCGGGACAGCCCGCCGTCCAGTTGCAGGGCATAATGGAACAGGCCGCTGCCGGGAAGGTGCTTGTAGGCCACGCGCATACCGTTGGAGAAAGTCCAGAGGGTGCCGCCTGTAACGGACTCCGTCCTCTCCGACTGCAGCTTGACCCGGGAGGCAGAAACGCGGAATCCGGCGGTGTCGGCTCCATGCCAGAGATAATCCTTGAAAGAAGGGGACACCCAGCCTTGCAGATAGGCCAGGTTATACTGGAACAGGGCGTCCATGCTGTCCAGGGAGTCCGGCGCCTGGGTATAGGTGAGCGTAAGATTCCGCAGCTGCTGGACAAGGGCCGACGAAAAATCGTTGAAAAGCGAGGTCTCTACATTGTCCGACACGTTTTTCCGGGTAAGGAGGCGGACCTCCTCGGAGACAGGGGCCAGGGAGGCGCCATGCAGGAAATGGGCGATGCAGCGGTCGGAGTCTTCCCGCCGGGAAGGGGTAGCCGCCGCCTTTCGAAGGCTGCTGCCCGTGAGGATGGTTTTGGCATCGGCAAATTCCTTGACGGAAACGCCGTACGTGCCCAGCTCTGCCAGGGTACGGGAAAGCACCCGGCCGGCCGACGGCAGGGAATCCCGGCAGGTCAGGACCCGGATAACGTACTGTTCGTCGCCAAAGGTGTCTGCACTACCCAGCCGGTGGAAGCGGATGGCGGAATACGGGATGCCGGCATCTGAGAGGTTGGCCTCCAGGCGGTGCTGGAGCACAAGCCCGAACTCCCGGGAGAACAGGTCTGTCACCAGGAACTGCGCCGTATTCATCTGGTCGCGGGGGATCCGGGCCGACGAATAACGTGCCTCCACGGAAGCCTCTTCCCCTTCCAGGAGATACACTTCGGGGGCCTCTACCGGCGTCCAGACATAGTTGTTCTCCGGAGAACTGTATTTCAGGCGGGGCACCATCATGGAGAAGATGTCCATTTTCTTCTTGAGTTCGGTCGGGTCGATGTCTCCGCTCACCACCACGGCCTGCGGCTCCCGGGAAAACGCCATCTGCGCAAAGGTAAACAGGAGGGTGGAATCCAGGGCCTCTGTCCGGTAGGACGGGACACGCTGGAAACGGTAATAGGTACAACCTTCGCGCTCTGTCAGGAAACCTTCCCTGGCCGGCAGGATGCCCATGCGGGAAAGCAGGGCCACATCCAGCGCCCGGGTTTTTGCCAGGGTGAGCGTATCTTTCTGAACGATGGAAATATCTGTAAATCCCTTTTCGGAAGGGTTCACAACCATATAATAGGAAGCCCCGCAGCCAAGGGTTCCCTGGCTGATACGGGAATCCATGGGCAGTTGGGGAAGCGTTTGGGCTGGCACAATTCTTGAGATAAATCCAAATGCAGCCGCAAAAAGCAGGTATTTCAGGAATGCTGTTTTCATTTTACCTGAATTTTGTGCAAAATTAAAACATATTTTGTTATTTTTGCAACTTGTGTGCACAGATAATTGTCGTGCCAGAAACAGAAAATGTGTAATTGCTAAATAATACAGAGATGAAAAAATTATTTGTAGCCATTGCAGCTCTCGGCCTTGCCGCAGCTGTAGCATCCGCCCAGGATTTCAATGCAGCCATCGATGTGTTCAACGCCGGTGCAACCGCTCTGGAAGGCGGTAACAAGACAGAGGCCCTTGCCCAGTTCCGCAGCGCACTCACCCAGTTCCAGGCATGCGAAGGGGACGAAGCCGCAGAGATGATTGAAAAATGTAAAGAGATTATTCCCAATACCCTGCTCTCCATCGCCAAAGAGCAGATCAACGAGGCCGACTATGACAAAGCCCTCACTTCCCTGGCAGAGGTTCAGGCCGTAGCAAAGGAATACGGTATTGAAGAGGCCGCTACAGAAGCTGCCGGTCTGGTTCCCAACGTATTCCTGCGCAAAGGCTCTACCCTGATCAAGAACAAGGATTTCGCCGGTGCCGCCGCCGCCCTCAAGGAAGCGGTTGCCCTTACCCCGGACGATGACCAGGCCAACCTTCTGCTGGGCCAGTCCCTGATTCAGACCGGCGACCTGGCCGGTGCCACCGAGGCCCTGGAGAAAGCCGCGGCGCTGGGCAAGGCAGACCAGGCCAACAAGCTGCTGGGCAACGCATACCTCAAGGAAGGCCAGGCCCTGCTGAAGGCCAACAAGACGGCCGACGCCATCGCCGCCCTGGAGAAATCCAACGGCTATAATGAGAGCGGCAACGCTTACAAGCTCATCGCCAGCGCCTTCACCAAGGCCGGCAAGAGCAAAGATGCCATCAACGCCTATAAGAAGTACCTGGAGATCACTCCCAACGCCAAGGACGCCTCCGACATCATCTTCACCATTGCCGCCACCGCCCAGAAAGCCGGCGACAAGGCCACTGCCAAGGAATATTACAACAAGATTGCCAGCGACGCCAAGTACGGTGCCCAGGCTCAGGCTCAGCTGAAAGCCCTCTAACAGGGGATTTCCCAGCCCGTGAAAAGTTTTTTACTGCAAAAAACTTTTCAAACTCCACCCACAAAAGGCCTCCCAGCGCATTGGGAGGCCTTTTTTTGCATTTATCCGTGTTCTATTTGATAACACGGATAAGATTGCGGTACTTTGCATGCAAGGAGCCTGGCACTAAGGCCGGGATAGATTTGTATGAAAAGATGGATGTGGGAGCTTACGGCCGCCTTGGCCTTGGCTCTCGGGGCCTGCGAACCCCTGGATGACGACTTGAACACGCACACGCAGAAGACAAGCGCTTCGGCCATCAGCCTGGAAGAGGTGGCCCAGCTGCTTTCTTCTGTCCCTATCGGAACGGGGCAGATGACAGAGGTGAAGGATGCCGCCTCTTCGTCTGCCGGAAACGGGTATGATGAGGAATACCGGATGCAGGACCTGTTCCTGTCCCCGGGAACGGGCGTTGGGGAAGAAGCGGAGGTTACCAAGGCAAACCGCTACGACACCCCGCTGCGGGACCTGCTCTCCCGGGCTGTAAGGGAGAGATACGCCACCAAGGCCGGCGACGGCGGAGAGGTCGCAGAAGCCTTCCTGGACTCCCTTTCCAGCTCGGATGTCCAGATTTACTGGCCGTACTCGGAGAACTGGGACCGGGAAAGCCTGCCTGTGATTACTTTTGATCCCGGAGACCGGGCAGAACAGAACGTGGGGTACGAACTCAAGGCCGACGGATCGGTGGAGAAGATCTTCGTGAATGAGGAGATGGCCCAGGAACGGCCTGTCTGGGTAGTGAACTACAATGCCGATGCCCGGCACCGGACCCTGGAGATGCTCCGACGGGAAGATCCCTCCTGGGGCCAGGGCGGGGGCGATATCGTGGTGCATCCCGGGGCCACCAAGGCGGAGGCGGGCATCAAAACCCTCCTCCTGAAGAGCTTCAGGGTCAAGCGGCAGTTCGACAGCTGGTTCTGCGGCGGGGCCGAATTCTTCATCAAGCTGGGTTCGGTGGAAGACCTCAACGCCACCACCGAGGCGGAATTGAGGCTGTACCAGCCCAGCATTACGGATTTCATGGTAGTGGTGCGCCGGAAGCAGGTCGGAGAAGCTCTGGACCTGAATACCATCCTGGTGGGAGAATGGACTTCGCAGCTGGAAAACTGTGCCCTCATGATCGTGGAAGACGACGGAGGAACCCGCACCAGCTGGAAATGCTCCGTCACGGGAAAATACAATTCCAAGCTGTACGGGTTTGAAATAGACATTCCGCTAAACTCGCGGGACGACATTGTCTGGCGGGGATCCCTCTCCCGTGCCGCCATAGAAAAGTTCAGCGGGATGGTTTCACCCTTCGGCGATGTGGAAATGGTGCTGGAACTGAAATGACCTCGATTTCCCCGCAAAATGTTATTACAGATTTGCTTCTTTGTAATAACTTTCCTACTTTTGTCACGGAAATGGACAAAAGCATGGAAACCACCGTCATACGCATAGGGAACAGCAAGGGAATTATCATTCCTGCCGCCATCCTGAAAAGAATGGGGGCGAAAGAGGGAAGCAAAGTGAAGCTGGAAGAAAATGAAACCGGCCTCACACTATCCTTTACTGAAGAGGAAGAACCATTTACAGGGCCGTTCACAGGGCCGTTCAAGGACCTCCCCCATGATGAAGAGTCTTGGGGAGGCAAAGAAATGAGCGCCCTGGAATACGCCCGACTGCTGCACGATTCCCGTGTAAATACAAGAGAAACGCCTCAGTGGTAATGCCTATGTATGTTTTGGACACCTGCATCATGATTCCATTCTTGAAAGGAAAGAACGGAATCCAGGAACGCATCAGCGAAGTAGGCATACAGGCCTGCCATTTGCCGGAAGTGGTTTTGTCGGAATTGCTCGTGGGTGCATATAAAACCGGAAGGAAGACAGAACTGGATGCTGTTGGATACGTCCGCAGTTTGTTCAAAACGCTGCCTTTGACCTATGACATTCTGGACAAATACGCACAAATAAGGGCCTTACTTGAAAAACAAGGGTGCAAAATAGACAATATGGATCTGCTTATTGCCGCCACCGCCATGCAAGGAGACTACACCCTTGTAACCCACAATATCCGGCATTTCTCCCGTGTACCGGGGCTGAAAATGGAAGACTGGATACAAGATGAGTAACGCGTTGGAACTGCTGGCGCCGGCCCGGACGGCGGAGATTGGCATCGCGGCCATTGACTGCGGGGCGGACGCCGTGTATATTGCCGGCCCGGCCTTCGGCGCCCGGCAGGCGGCCGGGAATTCCCGGGAAGACATTGAACGGCTCTGCACCTACGCCCACCGCTTCGGGGCCAAGATCTACGCCACGGTGAATACCCTGGTTTATGAAAACGAACTGGAAGAGGCCCGCACACTGGTCAAAGACCTGGAGAAGGCCGGCGTAGATGCCCTGATTGTCCAGGACCCCGCCGTGCTGGAACTGGCCAAGGACACATCCCTGGTGATGCACGCCTCTACCCAGTGCGCAATCCGCACCCCGGAGAAAGCCCGTTTCACCGAAAGCCTGGGCTACGGGCGGCTGGTGCTGGAGCGGCAGCTGTCTCTGGAGCAGATCAAGGCCATCCGGGAAGCCACCACGGCCGAGCTGGAATTCTTCGTGCACGGGGCCCTCTGTGTCTGCTACAGCGGACAGTGCTACCTGTCGGAATACCTGACCGGACGGAGCGCCAACCGGGGGGCCTGCGCCCAGCCCTGCCGCAGCCTGTACAACCTGGAAGACGCTTCCGGAAAAGTTCTCGCGCGCAATAAGGCCCTGCTCTCCCTGAAAGACTACAACTTGCTGCACCGCCTCCGGGACCTTGCCGAAGCCGGCGTGATATCGTTCAAAATCGAAGGCCGGCTCAAGGGAGAATCCTATGTGAGAAATGTGGTAAAAGCCTATTCGGAGGCCCTGGATGCCCTTGTAGAGGCCAGCGCGGGAAAGTACCGCAGGGCCTCCTTCGGCCGGGTGAAAGGGGGCTTTACGCCTAATCTGGACAAAACCTTCAACCGGGGATACACGGAACTGTTCCTGGACGGGGAGCGCGGAGCATGGTCCTCCATGGATGCACCCAAATCCATGGGAGAGTATATCGGCACGGTGAAACGCCTTACCCGGGACGGGCTGGTAATAGAACCCGCCGACACGGGCCTTCGCCTCTCCAACGGCGACGGACTGGCTTTTGTGGGCAGGGACGGAAGCATCGTGGGGTTCCGGGCCGATGTATGTGATGGTTTCTCCATCCGCTGCAAACGGGTGGAAGGCCTCAAGGAAGGAGTGCTGCTGTACCGGAACGTCAGCGCCGCCTTCGAAAAAGAACTTGCCGCCAACAGGCCGGAACGGTTGCTTGCGGCCGACATCCGCTTCTGCATCAAGGACGGACGGGCAACCGCCACCGCCACGACGGAAGACGGACGGGCTGCCAGAACAGAAACGGCAGCCGGCTTTGACGCCGCCCGGGAACCGGAAAAGATGCTGGAGACCGTCAAAGTGCAGCTGCAGAAGACCAGCGGGCATTACGCCTTTTCCGTGTCGGCCGTGGAAGTGGAAGGAACGCTGCCGTTTATGCCGGCGTCTTTCCTCAACGGCATCCGCCGCTCCCTGGCGGAGCAGCTGGACAGCATGAGGGTGAAAGCGCTGCCGCTGAAAAAGGGTACCCGATGGGAAGAGTCGGCAACAGAAACGCTTGGTTACAAGGATAATATTGCCAACAACATCAGCCGTTCCCTCTATGGACAAAGGAATGGGATTGTGTTGGAAGATGCCTATGAACTCACCCACCGGGACGGTGCGGAACTCATGCGCAGCAAGTACTGCGTCCGCCATGAACTGGGCCTGTGTCCCAAACAGGGAAAGGCCACGAAAGCGGAGCCTTTGTATCTGATTAACGGCGGGAAGCGACTCCGCCTGGATTTTCACTGCAAAGATTGCGAGATGACGGTGGGAACATGATTTCAGATTGTCCGGCGCAGCAAGCAGACAACACCACTACCACAAAGACTGCTCCAGCGAGAAGGAGATGGGATGCCCCGACTGATCCGTATGTCCCAATACATTCTTAACAAAGTCGTTATACTCACTTATCTTGCTTTCATAGGCTGGAGTTCCCGGTAGCATCGCTCGGGATAGAATATCCTCTTCCCAATCGTCATCTTCTACTCGGGAGAAGACCATGACAACATCATATGAAGGCGTGGTGGCCTCTGCGCAACGAAGAACGAATGAATTCTTTTCTAATCGATAGATTGAACAAATCGTCTTCGATCCCGTAAATAAATCTGTCGTCACCTCAGTAGTCCCTTTCTTCCAAGACAGTACCCTATCATCTCCCTTAAAGACATTATTCGAATCTTCTTCAGAGATTGGAGATACACTGATAAAATGTTGTACGGCAGAGTCATCCATTATTTCATAATAATGAACTTGCATAATAGGCGAAGTGGCACCTGGAGGCAGATAATTTATCACTTCTTCACCATTCTCAATGTATAATCCTCTAGGAGAAACATGCCATCGGCCAAAAATCGAAAACTCTTCAGAAACGGGCAGATCAACGCTATTATCCTCTATCTCGTCCTTTGTTTCTATTCCCTTGGAAACAGGATTCACAGTACAGGAGAACAGCAATAAAACAAACAAAAATGAAGAAGAAATAATATGGTTATGTTTCATTTTCTATTGGTTTAATATGTGTAACAAGAATATTAACAGCGAGAGTATCTTGATTTTCTATTATATAAGTAATCTTTTCTACATCCCTATCTTGACTTTTTGTTTCAGGGAAAAATGAACGATAAGCATTAATGGCTTGCTCCACATAATAATCTGAATTATTCCGATTAATATTAGAATTGTCTATCTCGGCGACTTTTGCGCAAGATAAACAAATAAAAGATACTATCAATAAAGGATTAATTAACCTCATAAACTTAATACCCTTACACCGATTGCAAATATAACATTTATTTAAAATCAAAGAGTATTTTTGATACTCAGTTCCTATGGTCAATGTTTTTTCGATTATCGAGATAAAAGCACAACCGTATAAAGAACACAAAGTGGTTCTTGTCGGAAAAAGTCCTTCACCAAGTATTTCTTGAAATATCCACATTCCCGGAACATCAGCGACGCCTTCGAAAATGAACTCACCCACCGGGACGGTGCGGAACTCATGCGCAGCAAGTACTGTGTCCGCCATGAACTGGGCCTGTGTCCCAAACAGGGAAAGGCCCAGAAAGCGGAGCCTTTGTACCTGGTGAACGGAGGAAAGCGCATCCGCCTGGATTTCCACTGTGCAGAATGTGAGATGACGGTGAGTTAGCCATGAAACGACCAGAACTGACTATAGGTGTTGACGGCGGGAATCTGTTTCATTAACGTTACTACTGCTTAACACCCATAAAGAGCAGAGCGCCGGTAGTTTTCTCCTGAATGGCAAAGGCAAAAGGACGGTCGGCGATAAAAGTAGGAGGTTCAGGGGCTTCTAAATTGGCTCCGAGTAGCCTCTCAAGGGTCACAGCAGCGGCTTCGCAGCCTGTTTCATCAACCGACAGCCAGGTATACTGAGCAATGTCGTCAATCCACAATGGCTTATTCTCGGATATGCCGGTAAAGTCGCTCAACTCTTTGTCAAAAGCATTCCTTACCCCCAGACTGGTCAAAACCGTTCCAAGATGTAGGCTCTGTTGGACAGTAAACTTGGGCATGGAAACCCGAACCAGCCAAGGATCATTGGAGTTCAACGCGTCTATTAGCAGCTGCCCTTCCTCTTCCAAGAGCGAACCTATTTCCTTGCCGGTGCAGACCTGCTCCGGGAGAAACACAATGAAATTGAAGGTGGGTGAAATAATGGTCGAAAAAGGAATGGATATCGCAGTGAGTTTCTCTGTTTTTTGATAACCCACCATAACGCCACCTTTGAAGAAAGATTCCGTCGTTGACTTGTTGTTCGAATGGGTGAACGTATTCTCCTCCAATTTTTTACCAAACTCTACGCCCCATGCGCCCTTGAAATATAACGCATTGGCCAGGGCAACAACGGTTTCGGGCGACAACTCATCTATCTTATCTATACGTCCATGTGTCTTTTCACTACACCATTCTTCAATAGCCTTCTTGGCTGCCGCAGTTTTGAAATTGACCACACGGGTATCGGCAGAATAGTAGGTGCTTAACCCTTCTTGAAAAGCGGCCTTTACTGGGAAGTTTTCCTGTACCCATATGGAGTTTGCATTCTCAACAATAACAGCAGGGTCCACGCCGGAAAGGATGGTGCTCAATTTCTGGTAATACTCGTTTACTCCTGAAATGGAAGCCTCTTCAAACCCCAAAACCTCCAGTATTTGGCTACGGGTGTCTCCATGAGCGCCCAAGGCAACCATGGAAAGGTTCATTCCCAGGCTGAGCGGGGAATAAAACAGGTCTTTGCCCGTGTTCTCCTCCTGCCTGGAGATGGCAGAGAAAGCGGCAAAACCCAATTTGTTCGCCTGGGCACTAAGGACTTCTTCAGCCTTGGTCAATTCCGGTAATTTTATAACCTCTTCCGGGGTTGTCGGCCCCTCGGGGGTCTCCGGAATCGGCTTGTCCTTATTGGTACAGGACGAAAGCATTAACATTGAAACTGCCGCACACGAAGAAAAGTATTTCCAAAACGTTTTCATATGGCAATTAAGATTAAGCGTTTAATTAATTATTATTACTAATCGGGTAAATATCACGGACCATCATTGTTCCTGAAGAAAAGTCTACGATGATTGACGGAATTAACCCCGAATCGTCGTAGGAATCCGGATTACTGACATCATATACATCGAAGGCGAAATAACCATTGTACAAACCATTCCATCCCCAGTTGAAGTGAAGAGACATAACCATGTCTATTGTCTCACTAGTCAAAACATATTCGTTAAGATTGTAATCAAAATCGTATCTTCGGGTAATATAGTCCCAATCTTTGTAACCATCAGCCACCCAAGCATGACCTTGACTGTCATTGTTCTGAAAACCGTACAATAGAACAGGTCCATAATCCACTATCGAATTCTTCACGACCAAACCAATCGCACTCTCCAAGCTATGGGAAGCATACCCAAACGAAGACAACGCAGAGGGAATCAAACTGTGAATTGATGGGCTACCATTCCCGTTGGTATAGTAAAACGTGTTTACCCTACTTCCTATCTCTCTGAGCATGGCACTGATTGTATTGTGATAATTTGAACAGGCTTGCGACGCGGTGTGTGTAATAATATGAGATTGAACATAATCCCAATTTAACGGAATACTGCTTCCGAGGGGATATGTAACATAAGCATTTCCCATCTCGACGGTAGTGACAAAAGAAGCAGGATGCTGATGATAATTCATTACCTGCGCAATTGCAGTAGGAGCACATCCGGACAAACTGTTCTGACAAAAACTGCCATAGATATCGTCCTGTCCCCACAGGCTCGTCATAAGCGGATCCAGTTCTGAGCCTATAGTGTCATGCGTATAATAATACTCAAGAATCCCTCCCCGTCCAAGTTCTTCAGGTGATTCCAATGCCGACAACTTGCCAAGAAGTGTTTCCATAAAATAATCGAAATTCTCAACGCCCGTTATTTCTCCGGGTTCATAATGCCCCTTCTCTGTTATCGCTAGCATAGGGGGCAGGACCTTATTTGCTGCAATTATAGCAAAGCCTTCGTTGTTTTCAAAATTAAAAACATAAGCAAGGGTATCTCGTTTGTTACTTGACGACTTGGTAGATTCTGTTGTTATACAAGATACTGCCTCTATTCTCCTGCCCTCTCGGCTTTTAGTGGGAATTTTAGATTCTAAAACCAGCAACAATTCTTCGGCGCATGAAAGTGCCTGATCGTAAGTGCGTAGAACAGATTCGCTGGGGTTTGACAAACATTCTTGTTCAATATTATCACTTCTTGAACAACTAAAAAACAGACGCAATGTTGCCGTAAAGGTAACAATTACAAAAGCAGAAGTTCGTTTCATTCCTCTAATGGTTAAATAAAACAAATTGCGAGAAGTCTTGATGCCCAGACGGGTGGTCGCTGTATTCTCTGAGCAGCGAAGGCTTCCTTGCATGGGGAATGGCGTTGCAATATATATATTATTTCATTAGTGCCCAAATAAAAATATATAAAAGTTCTTTGAAAATATTGAAAGTTAGGTAATTACAGCAGTATTTGAAGCGCGCCGATTTGAAATTATCTTTGCCAGACTAACGTAGAATGGCACATGCATAACGGAAAATACGTGCTCTCACCGTTTTTAGATTTCATTGATAAGGATGTATTCCTCAGAATATCAAACAAATACAATGGAAATCGCTATGTCAAAGACTTCCCCTGCTGGAATCAGTTGGCCGTCATGGTGTTTGGACAGCTGTCAAACCGTGAAAGCCTCCGTGATGTAGTCCTTGCAACGCAAGCACACGCATCAAAAGCCTTTCATCTTGGCTTTGGCAAGTACGCCACCAGGAGCAACCTTTCCAAGGCGAACGCGAACCGCGACTATCGAATCTTCGAAGAGTTTGCATACCGTGTCGTAGACGAGGCCAGGAGGTGCAGAGCCGAGGACATCTTCAAGTTGGGCGGTTGAGCATTGCTGAAGGTTTAGACGCAGAAGGACAAGTATCCGCCAAGGTCCCAGATGATGGGGAACTACTTCCTGAACGAGTGAGATAGCATCGAGGCCATTGCCACGGGCGGCGACTTCTCCAGAGACAACAACCTCATCGAGCGCATCAACCGCTATATGAAGAACTCTCCGGCAACTAGCGTTGATACCCTGCCTGTTGCCAATACCACTATCCTCAAAATAGCCCCTTTTTGACGTTACCCTGCCAGGCAGTTGGACCCCTAGCCTCACCTGAGTCCAGTATAAGACATCCCGGAGACGTTTACCGCATGTAAAACACAAAGCGGTTCTTGTCGTAGAAGTCCTTTACCAGGTCTGTCTGGGAATAGCCGCATTCCCGGAAAAGGGCCTCGGTTTCCTTGCCCAGAACTTCGTTGATTTCAGTGAGGCCTTTGCCTTCCGGAGAAAGGAAGCGCTCTGACCAGCGGGCTACGGCCCGGTAATAGAGGAGCGGGTCCTCGTCCGGCACAAAGAGGGCGCCTGCGGGCTCGTAATCCAACACATTCCGCCGGAGAACGGGCTTTTCCTTTTCCATGATATAGGGCGGATTGGACAGGACAAGGTCGAACTCGCCGTAGTTGAATTCCTGCTCCGTGTCCAGAATATCGGCCGCCACAAAAGTGGGTGCCAGGGCGCCCTCCGACTTGAGCAGGGCAGAGAAGTTCTGGTTCCGGGCCACCGAAAGAGCAGCCTCGGAGATATCCACCCCCACCACGCGGGCACCGGGCACGGCCAGCGCCAGTGACCAGGCGATGTTGCCGGATCCCGTGCACAGGTCCAGCACCCGCACCGGTTCCGCAGACTTTCCGTAAGGGATGCGCATCCGCTTGACGCGCCCGGCAATCTTGATGGCTTCCCGCACCAGCAGTTCTGTCTCCGGGCGCGGGATAAGCACATCCTTGTTCACATGGAAACTGTAGCCGCAGAATTCGGTTTTGCCGATGACATACTGGATGGGCTCCCCGGCCTGCAGTCGCACCATGGCCTCGGCCAACGGCTGGACCGACTTTTTGTCGATCTCGAACTGTGGCTCCACGATGTGCGTATAGCTTTTGGTGCCGATGAGTTCCTCGCACAGCATCAGGACAATGTTCCTGGCCTCTGCGGTGGGATACAGGTTTTCCAGGGCAGCGACGCCCTGCTTAATAAAATCCACCAGCAGCATCCTACGAGTTCTCTATGATTTGCGTGAGGAAGGCGGTGAAATCCATGCCGGCGGCACGCACCATCTTGGGTACCAGGGAGGCATTGGTCATGCCTGGAATGATGTTGATTTCCAGGAAATAGATGCCGTCCGGCGCCGCGATGTAGTCGATACGGATGAGGCCCTTGCAGCCCAGATGCTTATAGATGCGGCAGGAGATGTCCTGTACCTGGGCCGTGAGCGCGTCCGGGATGGGCGCCGGGCAGATCTCGCTGCTGAGCCCGTTGTATTTGGCTTCGTAGTCGAACCAGCCGCCGCTGTGCGGGACAATCTCGATCACCGGCAGGGCCTTGACCTCCTTTCCGTCGAAGTACACGGCGCAGGTAAGTTCGTGCTCACAGGTGATGGCAGCCTCAACAATGACGGTGTCACCCTCCTTGAAGGCATAGCGGATGGCCCCCGGCAGGTCCTCTGCCTTCTCCACCTTGGTGATGCCAAAGCTGGACCCTCCGTTGGTGGGCTTCACGAACAGCGGCAGGCCCAGGCGGGCGACGGCCTTTTCGCAAAACTCGTCCAGGTTGTCTCCCAGGCGCACGAAGGCATCCGGCGCCAGCTTCACGAAATCGGCCGTGCGGAGATAACTCTTGCAGGAGTACTTGTCGAAGGCGACCGTGGTGACAAAGGCGCTGCAGCTGGAGTGCGGCACACCCAGCATTTCCAGATAGCCCTGCAGCAGGCCGGTCTCTCCCGGGGCGCCGTGCTGCATGATATAGGCAAAGTCGAACTTGACCTTTTCCCCCAGCACCATCACAGAGAAGTCGGTTTTGTCAACCTCCGGCTGCGCACCCTCCGGGAAGGGCATCCGCATGGAATTAGCCTTACGCATGGCCACCAGCTTCCACTCTCCGAAGCGGGCGAAAATCTCATAGACGTCGTATTTGAACTCGTCGATACGGGAGGCGGTGAACTCTCCGCTGCGGCAGGAGACCTCCCACTCGGAGGAGTCACTGCCATAAATGACGGCAATAGACTGATACTTGGACATTTTATTCGAAGTAATAGTTTTCAAGATCTGTTTCTTCCGGGGACGATCCCTCCGAGAGCGGAGTGCAGAACGGTTCCTTGGACCAGGCCGGGAACACCTCCGAGGCCGATATTCCCAGGGTTCCGTCCTTCAAGACTTTCTGCATCCACAGGCCCCAGATGGGGAGGGCCATATTGGCGCCCTGCCCCAGGGAGTTGTTGGTAAAGTGCACGTAGCGGTCTTCCGCGCCCACCCATACGCCGGCGGTGATGGAAGGAGTATAGCCGATGAACCATCCGTCGGAGTTGTCGTTGGTGGTGCCGGTTTTACCCGCTATCTCTCCCTTGAGGCCGTAGCGGAAGCGCAGACGGTTGCCCGTACCCCCGTCTACCACGGCGCGCATCATCTGCACCATTTCTCCGGTGGCCCGGAGCGAAAGCACCTCATGCTTGCGGTCCGAGAAGGAGCCCAGGATGTTGCCTTCGCTGTCTTCGATCCGGGTGACAAAGAGCGGATTGGTATAGACGCCACCGGAAGGAAATGTATTGTAGGCGGTTACCATGTCGAAGACGGAAAGGTCTGCCGCGCCCACGCAGAGGGAGACCACGGGGTCTATGAAACCGCCGATACCCATCTTCCGCATCATGTCCACCATGGACACGGGGCCCAGCTGCTGCATCAGGTAGGCTGCCACGGAGTTGGAACTGTGGGCGAGGCCCCAGGTGAGGTCTACCATGGTTCCATCGGCATGGGTGTCGGTCGGGGTCCAGGTCTGGTCTCCGTTGACGACGATCACCACCGGGGAATTGCGCACGGGATCACAGGGGGTCATGCCGGATTCCATGGCAAGGGTATAGATGAAGGGTTTGACGGTGGAGCCCACCTGGCGGCGGCCCTGCCGGACGTTGTCGTACTTGAAATAGCGGTAGTCCGGGCCACCCACGTAGGCTTTTACATGGCCGGTTCCGGGCTCAATGGCCATGAAGGCGGCACGGAAGAAGGATTTGTAGTAGCGGATGGAGTCGTCCGGGGTCATGAGGGTGTCCCTGTATCCGGGGGCGTCCCAGGTGAACACGCGCATCTGCACGGGCTCGGAGAAGCTCTTCTCTATCTCTGCGTCCGTGTGGCCGGAGGCTTTCATCATGCGGGTGCGGTCGCTCCAGCGACGAGCCTGCTTGAGGGTGGTTTCGATGACTTTCTTGTCCGTGTCGGCCGTGAAGGGGGCGTTCTTGCGGTTTCTCAGCTCCCGGAAGAAAGCCCGCTGGAGGTCTTTCCCCAGGTGTTCCGCGATGGCTTCCTCCGCGTAGCGCTGCATCTTGTAATTGATGGTGGTGTAGATACGGAGCCCGTCCCGGTCCAGGTCGTACCGGGAACCGTCCGACTTGGTGTTTTTGTTGAGCCAGCCGTACAGCGGGTCGTCGGCCCAGAGGAGGGAATCTACTTTATAATCCTCTGCCGTGGCGTAGGACGAGCGCTTGGGATTCTCGGCGTTCATGGTGCGGCGGAGCATGTCCCGGAAGTACGGACCCACCCCGGTGGTACGGTCTCCGGTGCGGGTATGCAGGGTGATGGGAAGCGTCTGGAGGGAGTCGCACTCTTCACGGGTGAGGTAATGCATGTCTGCCATGCGGCTGAGCACCAGGTTCCGGCGCTTGAGGGCGTTGTCCGGATTCAGTGCCGGGTTATAGCGCGTGGGCTTGTTCACCATGCCCACCAGCACGGCGCTTTCTTCCGGCCTGAGCTCTGAAGGGTGTTTGCCGAAGAACTGGTTGGCGGCCGACGAGATGCCGTAGGAGTTGGAGCCGAAGAAGATGGCATTCAAGTACATGTCCACGATTTCTTCCTTGGTGTAGTTGCGCTCCAGCTTGATGGCGGTAATCCATTCCTTGAGTTTGATCCAGATCATCTTGACCTTGCCCACATGCTCCCCGCGGGGATACAGGGTCTTGGCCAGTTGCTGGGTGATGGTGGAGCCGCCGCCCTGGGAGGAATCCCGGGACAGGAGGGTCTTGAACAGCACGCGGGCCAGCGACTGGATATCTACGCCGGAGTGCTTGTAGAAGCGTTTGTCTTCCGTGGCCACCGCCGCCTGCACCAGGGACGGCGCCAGCTCTTCATAGCCCACGAACACCCGGTTCTCTATATGATAAGTGGTAATGATCTCCCCCTCTTCCGCGATGACCTGGGTGGCCAGCTTGGAATCCGGGTTTTCCAGCTCTTCGATGGAAGGGATGTCTGCGAAGGCCCAGACGATGCACAGCAGGAGCAGCAGCGCCACGATGGGCGTGATCAGCAGGATCCAGAACCATTTGACTATTTTCTTTCTCAGTGTGTCTGTCATCTCAAAAAAAATTAACCGTGTACAAGACCTTAGGTCTTGAAGCAGGATTGAGTTTACAAAAATAATCAGAAAATTTGGAAAAATCCCCGGATTGTGCTTTACTTTGCAGAAGAAATCGGGCTCCGGCCCACAAAAAGACAGACTATGCAGGGAAAAAACTTAGTGATCGTGGAGTCCCCCGGCAAAGTGAAGACCATCCAGCAGTATCTGGGAAAGAATTATCTGGTGAAAGCTTCCATCGGCCATATCAGGGACCTGGAGGAGCATAAGCTCAGTGTGGATGTAGAACATGGATTCCAGCCGGAATACGTCATCCCCGCCGGAAAAAGGAAGGTGGTGGCGGAACTGAAAAAGCTGTCGGCCGAGGCCGATATCGTCTGGCTGGCCTCCGATGAGGACCGCGAGGGAGAAGCCATTTCCTGGCACCTTTCCGAAACCCTGGCCCTGCCCAAGGAAAAAACCCGCAGGATTGTCTTCCACGAAATTACAAAGAACGCCATCCTGGAGGCCATCGAGCACCCCAGGGACATTGACATGAACCTGGTCGACGCCCAGCAGGCCCGCCGCGTGCTGGACCGTCTGGTGGGCTTTGAACTGTCTCCCATCCTGTGGCGGAAAATCCAACCCAAGCTGTCGGCCGGACGCGTCCAGAGCGTCGCCCTCCGCCTCATCGTGGACCGGGAAAAAGAGATCATGCAGTTCAAGAGCGAGCCCTACTACCGGATAGACGCCGTCTTCTGCCCGGAGCAGACCTCTGTCAACGTAAAGGCCACGCTGGAAAGCCGCTTCGGCTCCGAGGCCGACGCCCGGCAATTCCTCACGGACAGCATCGGCGCCACCTACCGGATTGAGTCGATGGAAAAGAAGGAGGGAACCCGCTTCCCCGCGGCCCCCTTCACCACCTCCACCCTGCAACAGGAGGCCGGCCGCAAGCTCCGCTTCCCGGTTTCCACCACCATGCGGGTGGCCCAGGCCCTGTACGAGCGGGGTCTGATTACCTACATGCGTACAGACTCCACCAACCTGTCCTCGCTAGCCGTGGGTACGGCCCGGAAATACATTCTCGAGCATTACGGCGAGGCCTACCACCATGCCCGCCAGTACAAGACCCGCTCCAAAGGGGCCCAGGAGGCGCATGAGGCTATCCGCCCCACCTATATAGATCGCACGGAGATTAGCGGCACCCCGCAGGAAAAGAAGCTCTACGAGCTCATCTGGAAACGCACCCTGGCCTCGCAGATGGCGGAGAGCCGCGTGATGAACACCTCGCTCAAGGTGGCCTCTGACAAGCGCCCGGAGCGCTTCGCCGTACAGGCGGCCGAGCTGCTGTTCGATGGTTTCATGAAGGTGTACATGGAAGGCCGGGACGACGACACGGAGGCATCCGGAGAAGACGTAATCCTGCCCCAGATGAACCCCGGAGACATCCTCCTGGAAAAGGGCATCACCGCTTCCTGCAAGTTCACCCTGCCACCCGCCCGCTACTCGGAACCCGCCCTGGTGAAGAAACTGGAAGAGTTGGGCATCGGCCGCCCGTCTACGTATGCCGCCACGGTGGATACCCTCACCCGGGGCCGCGGCTATGTGGTCAAGGGAGACAAGGATGGCCAGACCTTCAAGGTGACCAACTACACCCTCTCCGGCGGGTCGCTCCGGTCCTCGGAGAAAAAAGAGACCGTGGGAGCGGAAAAAGGCAAGCTCCTGCCGCAGGAGATCGGCATGATTGTCACCGATTACCTGGTGGGCCATTTCACCGACATCCTGGACTATGACTTTACCGCCACGGTAGAGGCCGACTTCGACCAGGTGGCAGAGGGGGAAAAAGGCTGGAGGGAGGCTATCTCCAGTTTCTACACTCCTTTCCACGCCCATGTAGAGGATGTGCTGGCAGAAAGGACCTACAACAAAGTGTCCCGGGAACTGGGCACGGCTCCGGACGGACAGAAAGTCATCGCCGCCTTCGGCAAGTTCGGCGCCTACGTGCAGAAGGGAGAGGGAGAAAACCGCCTGAGCGCTTCCCTGGGCCGCGGACAGCTGATCGAGACCCTCACCCTGGAAGAGGCCCTGAAACTGCTGGAGCTTCCCCGCACCGTGGGGCAGTACGAAGGCACGGACATCATCGCCCTCAAGGGCCGGTTCGGCCCGTATCTGAAATACGGTGACAAAAACGTACGCCTGCCCCGCACGGAAGACCCGCTCACGGTGAGCCTGGACAAGTGCATAGCCCTTATCAATGAATCACTTAACGAAAAACCCGCACCGGCCTTCATTGCCGATTTCGGGGAAATCAAAGTGGTGAACGGACGCTATGGTCCATATATTAAGAAGGGCGGATCCAATTACAAAATTCCTAAAGGAACCGATGCCGCCAGCCTTACAGAATCTGACTGTCAATCCATTATCGACCATTCGGAGCCCACTTCCAAATTCAAAAAAAGGAGTAAAAAATAATTTTTTTTTGTATTTTTGTGGCGGTTAGTTATAAACTGTAAGTAATATGCCTAGTTACCACATCGACCAAATAGACCAGAAGATTCTTTCCTTCCTGGTAAAGAACGCCCGCATGCCCTTCCTGGAAATCGCCCGCGAGTGTGGCGTATC
This sequence comes from uncultured Bacteroidales bacterium, assembly GCA_947168525.1. GTDB lineage: Bacteria > Bacteroidota > Bacteroidia > Bacteroidales > UBA932 > Cryptobacteroides. The sequence continues at coordinate 64,407 of CAMVMG010000005.1, read as the reverse complement.
GGGCGCGGCCATTCACCAGAGGGTAAAACGTCTGGAGGCCAATGGCGTAATTACCGGCTCACGCCTTCTGGTAAAGCCGCAGGCCCTGGGGCTAAACGTATGCGCCTTTGTAAGCATCTCCCTGTCGGAATCCACCAAGTATCCGGAGGTGATCGCCAACCTCAAGCGAATCCCGGAAATCGTGGAATGCCACTTTGTTACAGGGAAATATGCCATCCTGGCCAAGCTGTACTGCCTGGATAACGACCACCTGATGGAAGTGCTCTTGAACACCATCCAGAAGATTCCCTATATCCAGTCCACAGACACCATGATCTCCCTGGACGAGCCCATCGAGCGCCAGGTGTGGGTGAAAGAGTTCCAGAATACGTCGTATTCCGGCCGCTCCTAGGAATTGTCCTGCGCCAGCAGGGGAAGCAGCGCCTGTGCCAGCCGAAGGTCTTCAGGGGTTGTGATTTTGAGATTGTACCGCTCTCCTTCCGTGAAGGTGAGCGGTATTCCGTATCTTTCGGCCACGGAAGCATCGTCGGTAAAGGAAGTGTCGAAGCCCTGGGTGTAGGCTGCCTTGAGGTCTTCGCTGTGGAAAATCTGGGGGGTCTGTGCCCCGAAGACACGGGAGCGGTCCAGGCTTTCTCCGGAGCTTACCAGACGGCCGTCCGGCGTACGGTCCAGCAGTTTGAGCGTTTCTACGGAAGGACGCACAGGAACCAGTGCGGGAACCAGTTCCGCCTCCTGCCACAGGCGGCGGATAAACGCGGCAGAAAGCAGCGGGCGCACGCCGTCGTGGATGGCCACCAGCGCCCCGTCCGGCACATATTCCAGCGCGTTTTTCACGGAGTGGAAACGGGTGAAGCCGCCCTTGACCAGCCGCTGCCGGCAACGGAAGCTCTCCTGCAGGCAATACTGCCGCCAGGAAACCACATGCGACTCCGGAAGGGTGGTGATGATCTGAATGTCCGGGCAGGCCTCCAGAAAACGCTCGATAGTAAGGCGCAGGATGGGCTTTCCGTCCAGTTCCAGGAATTGCTTGGGAACGCTGCCGCCCATCCGCGTACCGGTTCCTCCCGCTGTAACAATCAGATACCTTTTTCTGCCCATGCTCCAAATAATTTATGCTAATATAAGATTTTTTTCTTAATTTTGAACGATTATTCCAAATTCGTAATCAGAGAAAAAAACATATGGCGCTCCGCTTTTTGAATCAAGAACTGGCTATCGACCTGGGCACCGCCAACACCGTCATTTTCCAGAACGACCAAATCGCCCTGGACGAGCCCTCTATCGTAGCCATCGACAACCAGACAGGGAAGTGCATCGCCCTGGGCCAGAAGGCTAAACTGATGCACGAGAAAACCAATCCGGGCATCAAGACCGTCCGCCCCCTCCGGGACGGCGTCATCGCAGACTTCAATGCCGCGGAAATGATGATCAGAGGCTTCATCAAGCAGGTGAACTCCCGCCACAGAAGCCTGTTCGCCCCTAACCTCAAGCTGGTGGTAGGCATCCCTTCCGGTTCCACGGAAGTGGAGATCAGGGCCGTCCGTGACTCCTCGGAGCACGCCGGCGGCCGGGATGTGTACCTGATCTACGAGCCCATGGCCGCGGCCCTGGGTATCGGCCTGGACGTAGAAGCGCCCAAAGGCAACATGGTGGTGGATATCGGAGGCGGCACCACGGAAATCGCCGTCATCTCCCTGGGCGGCATCGTGCAGCAGGATTCCATCCGCGTAGCCGGCGACGTCTTCACGGCAGATATCCAGAACTACCTGCGCCAGCAGCACGTAATCAAGGTGGGTGAAACCACCGCGGAGAAAATCAAGATCGCCGTGGGCGCCGTCCTCCCTACGCTGGATGTGGAGCCGGAACCCTTCCTGGTCCGCGGCCCCAACCTGATGACCGGCCACCCGGTAGAGGCCCTCATTCCCTATCAGGAAATCGCCCACTGCCTGGACAAATCCATCGCCCGGCTGGAGGCATCCATCCAGCAGGTGCTGGAGCAGACCCCGCCGGAACTGTACTCCGACATCGTGGAAAATGGTATCTTCCTCAGTGGCGGCGGCGCCCTGCTCCGCGGCCTGGACAAGCGGCTGTCGGAAAAGGTGAACATCCCGTTCCACGTGGCGGAAGACCCGCTCCGCGCCGTGGCCCGCGGCACCTGCATCGCCCTCAAGAATACGGACAACTATTCCTTCCTCATGCGTTAGTCCTATGCGTCCCCGGAAGGTACTTCCCCGCCTCGTGAGCCTCGCCATCTTCATCCTTCTGGAGGTGGCGTCACTGCAACTATTGTCCCGCAACGCGGATTTGCAGCGTCTGTGGATCAACAAGAGCATCCACGGCTTCATGGGGACGGTCTGGGGAAGCACCCAGCGGGTACAGAACTTCTTCCGCCTGGCAACTACCAACAAGGCCCTCTCCCAGGAAAATGCCCAGCTGCTGAAAGAGCTGACTGCCGCCCGGGAAGCCCTCCGCCAGGCCCGCACGGACACCATGCGCTCCGGCGTGCTCCGGGACACCGGCTTCGTGATCATCCCGGCAGAGGTGGTGAAAATAAGCCGGAACACCCAGCACAATTACCTGATTCTGAACCGGGGTTACGAAGATGGCATCCAGGAAAAATCCGGCATCATCACCCGTAATGGGGTGGTGGGCATGATCGACGCCGTGAGCGCCCACCATGCCTACGCCTTCTCCTTCCAGAATGCCGATATCTCCATCAGCGCCCGCCTGGGGCTGGAAGGCGGTACCGGCCTGCTGGTCTGGGACGGAAAATCCAGCAAGGGAGCTATTCTCAAGGAGATTCCCCTCCAGTACAAATACAATCCCGGAGACACGGTCTTCACCAGCGGCCACTCGCTGCTGTTTCCGCCCGACATCCCGCTGGGCGTAGCCGGGGCTTCCCGGATTATCAACGGGGCCACCAACGAGATCGAAGTAAACCTGTTCCAGGACTTCAGCGCCATCCGTTATGTTTCCGTGGTGCACAACACCGCGTTTGACGAAATAGAGGAGTTCGTACAATGAAAAAGTCCGGTTTCTGGCTCATATACCTGCTCCTGCTGATCGCCCAGTTTCTACTGAGCACCTACGCCAACTTCACGCCCTACGTGATGGTGACGCTCCTGCCGGTGATGGTGCTGTGCATCCCTATCCGGGTGGGAACCACCCTGGCCATGCTCATCGCCTTTGCCAGTGGCTGGGCCGTAGATGCGCTGTCGGAAGGCCTCCTGGGGCTTAACGCCCTGGCGCTGGTCCCCGTCGCGTTCGCCCGCGACGGCATCATCCGCCTCATATTCGGCGGGGAACTCTTTGCCCGTAAAGAAGACTTCTCCGTCCATCGCAGCGGATTCTGGAAAGTGGCCATGGCCATCGTGCTATCCGTCGCCCTGTTCCTGCTGGTCTATATCTGGGCCGACGGCGCCGGCACCCGTCCCTTCGCATTCAACGCCCTCCGCTTTGCGGGTTCCCTGGCGGCCAGTACCGCCCTCTCCTTCCTGGCGATAGACCCGCTTGCCCCGGATTCGCGCAAATGAGCGGAGATACCCGTCATATCCGTCTGCTGATTGGCCTGGGAATCGTAGTACTGCTGCTCCTGGGCAAGATTTTCTCTATCCAGATCCTGGAAGGCCGGTACAAGGAAGACGCAGACCGCAATTCCACTATCTACGAGACCATCTACCCCACCCGGGGCGTCATCTACGACCGCAACGGGCAAATCCTGGTGGGGAACAAAGTGGCCTACGACATCCTGGTGAGCCCCCGGGAAGTACAGCCCTTCGACACCGTGGCCCTGGCCACCGTTCTGGGTGTGGAGCCGTCGTTCATTCGGGCCCGGCTGCAGGAATACCAGCGGCGCCGCTCTTCCATCGGCTTCCAGTCGGTGACCATGATGCGCACCGTCCCGGCCGAGACCTACATGCGTTTCGACGAGGTGAAATACCGTTTCCCCGGCTTCAAGGGCCAGGTCCGCGGCATCCGCGACTATCCCGTAAATGCGGGCGGGAACCTGCTGGGCTATGTGTCCGAGGTCAACCAGGACTACATTAACAGATATCCCGGAGAGTACCGGAGCGGAGACTATGCCGGCATGACCGGCATCGAGGCTGCCAGGGAGGCCGATCTCCGGGGAGAGAAGGGGTACCATATCTACCTCCGGAATTCCCGGAACCAGATTGAGCAGCCCTACAAGGGCGGTGCCGAAGACAAGGAGGCCGTCCCGGGGCGCGATATCGTGACCACCATCGACGCCACGCTGCAGCAGTACGGACAGGAGTTGATGCAGAACAAGGTAGGGTCCATTGTCGCCATCGAACCCTCCACCGGAGAAATCCTGGCACTAGTGTCCTCGCCGGGCATCGACGTGGAGCAGCTGACCGATATCGGCAAGCACTACAACGAGATTGTCCAGAACCCCTACAAGCCCATGTACAACCGGGCCGTCCAGGCGTCTTATCCGCCGGGGTCGGTGTTCAAGCTGGTGAACGGGCTCATCGGCCTGCAGGAAGGCGTGCTCAAACCCAGCTACACCTATCCCTGCTCCCAGGGCTACCATTTTGGCGCCGGGCACAAGCTGGGCTGCCACAGCCATAAGTCGCCCATCAACATGGAAGAGTCCATCATGATGTCCTGCAACGCCTATTACTGCTACGTCCTCAAGAACATCCTGGACAACCGGAAATACGACAACATCGGCGACGCCCTGGACGCCTGGCACGAGTACGTGGAAAGTTTCGGATTCGGCCGGAAGCTGGGAAGCGATTTCCCCGCCGAGCTGTCCGGCAGCATCCCCACATCCCGCACTTACAACCGGGCCTACGGGCGCGGAAGATGGAACTCCACCACGGTGATTTCCCTCTCCATCGGCCAGGGAGAAATCCTGGCCACACCCATGCATCTGGCCAACCTGTGCGCCACCATTGCCAACCGGGGACATTACTATATCCCCCACATCGTGAAGGCCTCCGAGGGCGTGGAGATAGACCCGCGCTTCACCGAGCGCCAGTACACCAAGGTGGATACCGTCCATTTCAAGCAACTGATCCGCGGCATGTGGCGGGCGGTGAACTCCGGCGCCGGCATGGGCGGAACGGCCTGGGTGGCCCATATCGATTCATTAGACGTATGCGGCAAAACCGGAACGGCCCAGAATCCCCGCGGCGCCGACAATTCCGTGTTCATCTGCTTCGCCCCCATGGACAACCCTAAGATTGCCATCGCCGCCTATGTAGAGAACGGCGGCTTCGGCGCCACATATGCCGCGCCGATGGCCTCACTGATGGTAGAGAAATACCTCAAAGGCACGGTCAAGCGCACCGCGCTGGAGGAAAGGATGAAAAACGCGGACCTGATGTCCCGGGTAAAAACCAACTAGATGATTACGGAAGGAGCCATACCCCAGCGGCGTCTGCGGCAGTCGATCGACTGGGCGCTGGTGGGCGTGTACCTGGTACTGGTCCTGATTGGCTGGGTGAGCATCTATGCCTCCATCCATTCCACCGGTCCCTCTTCCATCTTCGCCTGGAGCGCCCGCAGCGGGAAACAGTTCGTGTGGATGCTTACGGCATTCGGCCTGGCGGGGCTCATCCTGTTCGTGATCCCGCCCAAAATCTGGGAGGCGCTCCCCATCCCCATGTACCTGGCCGTACTGGGGCTGCTGGTCCTGGTGATTTTCGTGTCCAAGGATGTCAAAGGCTCCCACTCATGGTTCGAGCTGGGGCCCGTCAAGTTCCAGCCGGCAGAGATTTCCAAGATAACCACATCTTTGCTACTGGCCTTCGTGCTCAGCCAGCAGACTTTCAAGATGTCCCGTTTCAAAGACTTTGTCCTGGCCGTCGCCATCATCGCCGCCCCCATGCTGGTGATTGTGGCAGAGAGCGAGACCGGAAGCGCCCTGGTCTATGCCGGGTTCATCTTCGTCCTGTACCGGGAGGGGCTGTCGGGATGGTGGCTGGGGCTGACCGGCCTGGTAATCGGGCTGTTCATATCCACGCTCACGCTGGGCTCTTACTGGTCGGTGATCCTGCTGCTGGGCGTCCTGGTGCTTTCCTCGGCCCTCACCGGGAATGATTTCTGGAAGAAACTGGGAGTGGGAGGTGCCTTCGTGCTGCTGATGGCCCTGCTGCCGGCCGCCTGGGACTGGGTATGCGCCGGGGTGCAGTCCCGCATAGACTGGATGACCCAGGTTACCTGGGTGCCTGCCGCCGGGGAAAACCGGGAATACTTCTGGAGTTTCCTCCTGAAGGTCAAGCCCATCTACATCCTGCTGGCCCTGAGCGTCCTGGCGCTGCCGCCGCTGGCCTTGTACGCCTATCGGAAAAGGGACGGATTCCTGGGGATTGCGCTGGCTACGTTCGTGGCGGGGGTCATCCTGATTTTTTCGGCCGACTACATTTTCCAGGATGTGCTCCAGCCGCACCAGCGGGGCCGTATCGAGGTCCTTCTGGGCATGAAAGAAGACCTCTCCGGCGTCGGGTACAACGTGAACCAGTCCAAGATTGCCATCGGCTCCGGCGGGCTGTTCGGCAAGGGGTTCCTGCAAGGGACCCAGACCACCTTTGGCTTTGTTCCGGAACAATCGACCGACTTTATCTTCTGCACCGTGGGTGAGGAATGGGGCTTTGTGGGCTGCCTCATCGTGATCCTGCTGTATGCGTTCCTGATTGTGCGGCTTGTCCTGGACGCTGAGCGCTGCCGGGGAAAGTTTACGCGCATCTACGGCTACTGCGTGGCCGCCTGTATCTTCATGCACCTGTTTATCAACGTAGGTATGACCGTGGGGCTGATGCCCGTGATCGGCATTCCGTTGCCTTTTCTCAGCTACGGAGGGTCCTCCCTATGGGCCTTCACCGTGCTGCTGTTCATATTCCTGGCCTTGTACCGGGACGAGAAAAAATACTTCTGATGAAAAGATTCCTGCATATACTCCTTCTGGCAGTTCTGCTGCTGCCTTGCGCCTGCCAGCAGTCCGATCCCACAGAAACCGGCGAGAAGGGACTTCCCTATTATGCCAACCTCTTCGCTTTCAATATCATGAATAGCTTTTACCTCTGGGTGGACGAGGTATCTGAGGGCATGTCTGACTGGACGTACGGGGTAGACCCGGTAGAAAAAGTGGAGTCGATCCGTTACAAGGACAAGAACGGGAATCTGGTGGACAGATGGACCCGCGCGCTGCCGGATTACCACAGCTTCCTGAGCAGCCTCACCGGAGAAAATCTGAGCTACGGTTTTGATTTCAGCCTGTACTATGCCGATGCCGCAAAACAGAAGGTGTGCATGGTGGTGAACTATACCTATACATCGTCGCCGGCTGCGAAAGCCGGCATCCACCGCGGACATGTCATCCTGAGCCTGGACGGAGTAGAACTGACGGCGGACAACTACGCTTCACTGCTCCAGGAGAAGTTTTACGGGAGCCAATCCGTCCTGTTGGGCTTCTCTACCGGGAAAAGCCTTACGTTGAAGGCGGAGCAGATGTACGAGAATCCGGTGCAGACTACACGCACTCTGACTGTCAACGGGAAAAACATCGGCTACCTGCACTTTACCAATTTCACCATGGAAGCCGCACGGGACCTGGAGCACACCTTCCGGACCTTCAAGGAAAATGGCATCGAGGAACTGGTGCTGGACCTGCGATACAACGGGGGCGGATACACTGTTACCAGCGCCGTCCTGGCCTCCATGATTGCCCCGCCGAAGGAAGTGGCGGCAGGCAGCATCTTCAACCGGGAAGTCTTCAATGCCAAGATGGCCGAAGAATACGCCGACGAGTCCACTACCCCCTTCGCCCCGGAATTCCATATCAACTCCGGACGCGACTCTTACTCGGTTTATCCCGGAGAGGTGAATCCGGGCATCAAGAAGCTATGGGTGATTACCACGAAGGAAACGGCATCGGCCTCCGAGGCGCTGATCTGCGGGCTCAAACCCTACATGGACGTAACCCTGGTGGGCGGGCAGACCTACGGGAAATTCTGCGGTGGTTACCTAATCCAGTCACAGAACTGGTACACGTCCCTGGCCAAGCAGAAAGACAATGACGTGGATTGCGACAAGGCCATCGAGCTCACCAAAGACTGGGGCATCTACGTGATTTCATCGCGCTATACAGACCGCGACGGTGTCACCCTGAGCATGCCAGACGGCATTCCGGCCGACTTTGAAGCGAAAGACAATCCGCTGGACGGGACACAGCTGGGAGACCCGGCCGAAACCATGTTCGCTGCCGTGCTGGCCCTTTCTTCCGGGAAGCCGCTCAGTACCAAGGCAGCCACCCTTGCTGGCTCCCCGGAGCCGCTTCCCCATACGCTTCCCGCCGGATATGGTGTGCGGGTAAACAATCCTGTCCCATGGTAATCCTAATCACCGGCCTGCACGAATTCCGAAATTAATGTGTATCTTTGTAATGTCAACCCTATTTGCCTTGGTGGTGGAATGGTAGACACGAGGGACTTAAAATCCCTTGGCCCGAAACGGCCGTGCGGGTTCGATTCCCGCCCGAGGCACGAACAGACTTTGTAAGTTGCTGGTTTTCAAACACCTTGCAAAGTCTTGTTATTTGTATCCCCCAGATTTGGTCACTTTGGGGCGCGCTTCTGGAGGCAAGTGTTCCGGAATATAATCGATATTATTGACAAAGTGAATCATATACAATACTTCCTATGGAACCAGTAAGCGAACACAGGATCGGCGAAGTATACGCCATCAGGCCTTTTATCGATCAACTCCTTACCTAAAAGAACGTTCTCTATCCTTGTGATATTCGATTTGCTACCCAGGCGGTATTCCTCCAGTATGCTTGACGACTGGAAACCAGTATGTATACCTGCGTCCAGGGCCTTTAAATAGTTCATCTGGTATACCGTCAGATTGGCCAGTTGACGCATGAACAGCGCCGATGTCTGTCTTATCAGAAGTTCATACCCACTCTCCAGATTCTGCTCCGTTACTTCTCCTTCAGTCTCTATCATTACATTCCAGGCAAGTTGCTGAACATATGATGAATACAACTGGACTTTATCGCACAGTCGCCCTGCCATTTCTTCTGAAATAATCATATTCCTTGTAGCAAAGCGTTGGACAATGTAATTGACCCATTCTTCCTTTGGTATCGCCTCCAGGAAAAAAAAATCTCCGAAATGATAGAATGGCATGGACTTATCCTGAAATAGCTTATCCATCATATGTTTCTTGCTCCCAAACAGGCAATATGATACGTTCTTTTGCAATTGCCACACGCCCCTCGCCTTCTTTTGGAAACCGACAGAATCCGGGAATTCTCCAACTTGCTGAAACTCGTCAATGCAAACCACGATGTTCAGATTTCTCTTTTGAGCTATTTTTTCAGGAAGGTCAAGGATCTCCTCCGGCTTTTCTGTCTTTGGGCCGATGCCGAAGGAAACTGAAAACTCCTGCGACGGGTCCGGCGAGATGGATATTTTGGGAGAAAGACGGGAGAGAAAGTTTTTGGCCAGAGTCATTGCCTGTTCCGCCTTTGTAGCCAGACCTCTTAGCACAGACGATGCAAAACGTTCATAGAACTCATATTCGTCACGGCAATCATAGATGTCCATCATAACAATCTTGATAGATGGATCCGTTATTTGTTCAACAGCCTTATATACCAGAGAGGTCTTCCCTGTCCTGCGGGGAGAAATCAGAATAGTATTCACACCTGCCTCGAAATTCATCTTGAGATGCTTGGATTCAGCTTTCCTATCGGTAAAGTTCTCTCCAAAGACGGCGGTTCCGTATACAAATGGCTTGCCCATAAGTCATTATTTTTTTGCAAATATAGCGTATTATTTTTAGTCCACAAAATTGTGGACCACAAAATTGTGGACCAACTCGCGTTGATAGATTTTCAGTCGCATTTGGTCACATTTTCCGTTCGTTTTTACCAGATAAAAGGCAGGATTCTGTATTTTACCTTCTCTTTGTACTCTGCATATCCTTCCAGCCCTTCTTCTAGCACTTTTTCCTCATTCCCAATGCGCCTCGCAATCACGGGTATGTAACCCAGCATAATAATGAATGAGATGGGGCTGGCCAGTACCAGAGGCATCGCCAGGAAAAGAATGGTGGTGGCCATATACATAGGGTGCCTGACAATACCATAAAGTCCCGTATCAATGACCTTCTGGTTCTGCTGAACCTCGATGGTCCGGGACAGGTAAGTATTCTCCCGAAGTACCTCCGCATACAGGAGATAGGATCCCAGAAACACCCCTGCGGCCACCCATACGGCCCAATCCGGCAAGACCCACCAGCCAAAGCGCCAGTTCAACCCCGCCACCACAAAGGCGGCAATAAAAAGGGCTCCGCTGAGCTTTACGACGGTCTTCTGTTCCGCCTCTTGTTCCTTTGCGTTGAGACGCTTCCGCAATAAATCTGGATTATTTGCCATCATCACAAGCCCGGCAATGAACATCGGCACAAACAGAATCCCCATCAAAAGCCAACCCTGCCAGTAGTGAAAAGACCAGGCCGGGAGGAAGATGAGCAGCCCCAGCAGAATAACGCCCAGGAAGAATTTTGCCAGCGCTTGCTTAAGCAAATCTTTATACATAGTTTTGAAGTATAATTTATCTAACTCTCAAAGATAATCATTATCCTTTTTATAGTGCTGGTGATGTGCCAGAAAAAGTCACATCACCAGCACTATATTTGGAACATCTTGGACTTGACCGGTAGACGGGAATTAATAAAATGAGTATCTTTGTGCTCCTGATTGGCCGGTGTGCGTTTCTTTCCATCTTGGTTACGTTCCACGATGGGGAGAAAGAAACACAAAGCCAATGACGCCGGCAGGCCCTCTCATGTAGTGGTGAAGAAGTTACCTGATGGAGTGCAGCCAATCCAAACAGTTTCGCAGTCAAGTCCTCGCGTAGGCTTGCATAACAGAGAAATCCGCCGGATGAGATTATCATTCCGGCGGATTCACCTTGTTGTTCTAACTTTATTAAGTTTGAAATAAAGTATCCTTAATGCCTAGTTTACAGGAGTAAACGTATATTTCTTGATGACAATATCCGCTTTCTCAGCTTCGCCCATGGCGTTGCCGGGCCGGAAAACCACGGAAACAACAATCGGTTTGTTGGCCTGGTCCTTATATTCAGCAGCCACTTTGTCGGCGGCGTCAGTGACGACCTTGTCATTGGCGGAGGTGCGGAAATTGAAGCCTCTGCCGGCCAGGATGACAGCATCCCTGATCTTGTTGAAAATGATACCGGAACCTTCGCTGCCGGTAACAGCAATGTCGCAGATGGCGGTGTACGAGCCAGAATCACCGGGGTCGTTAATCTTCGAACAGGAAGTGAAGCAGAGGGCCACGCAGGCTACGACTGCCATTGCAATAAGTTTGATGGTTTTCATGATTTGTTAATTATTAAAGGTTTAACGGATAAAATCTTTCAGGAGTTTGTGCAGCAGTTTGCTAACATCGGCACGATCCTTCGGGAAGGAGGCGAAGGTGGGCGTCTGCCTGGCATAATAGATGACGCGCTGCTCCTGCTTGTCGATGACAACACAGATCATCTCGTTGCCGTATGGATCGCTGGGGAAATAGCTACCGCTGGGATTGGTGAGCCGGCTGATTCCGGTAAGCTTTAGCCGCCGCATCTATCACCCGACTGGCAGCCTTTGCCCGTTTTTCCGCATCGTATGCCTCCTGGGTCGTGGTGTATCCCTCTGAATAGATGAACAGGCCGTACCGGTTGTCGACGCTCTCCATCCGCTTCAACAAAGACTTGGGCACCCGCAAACGGTCCACTTGCTTTGCATTGACCTCCGAAAGGTTCAGCGCCCATTCCAGGGCATCCTTGTCCTCTCCCTGGTAGTCGGCCTCCATTACATCGGTGAAAGGAAAACGCTCTGCATTAATGATTTGGGTAATGATATTGGTGGCGATATCGACATTTCCCTGGTGGTAGGATCTGCCGTCAGTGTCGTAAAGCGCCATATAGGCACAGGGCTTCAGGAAAGCGAACTCCCGGATATCGGACATTTTAGTCCCGGAACCGGCATATCGGGTGCTGCCACAGGATCCAAGTGTCAGCAGCACAAGAAGAAACAAGGGGGTGAGATACTTTTTCATCTGTTATTTTCTTCGTTCAGCACGGCACTCCGGTATTCCGAAGGACTCATGCCCAGGCGGGTTTTGAAAATGGCTTGAAACGTACGTCTGGAGGAAAAACCGGCATCCTTGCAGATGCTCTCTATGGTAAATTCCGGATGTGCTTTCAAAAGAGCGCAGGCCTTTTCCAGACGCTTCTCCGTGATGTAGGAAGCAAAACTGCCGTATTGCGGCTGGCTTTTGAGCAGCCGGATAATACGGCGCTGAGAGAGACCCAATGTATCGGACATCGTTTTCAAATCAATATCAGGCTGCTGGCACAAGGCAAGCTCATCTATTTTGGCATCCATCCATGCCATCAGCTGGGTATCGTCCATTTTCATCGGCTGCTCTACGGAAGAAAGGTCTTTCCTGATTTGATCCACGGGGGTTTCCAGCAATTGTTTGGTGAGGGCCGTATTTTTGTCCACTACGGTACGGGTTGTCCGGATGAGCAGAATGATTACCACAATCATTGCCAGGAAGGCAAGAAGGGCTGCCAGGATTATTATGGTTGAAGGCACAATCATTTCCGGTATAAAATTTGACAAAGATAAATAATCTCCATCGTTTTATCCTCAATGTGTATTGGCAGATTCCGGCGCAATTTGGCAGAAACGGCAATATTTTCGGAAAATTATTCTCTTATTCTCCCCAAATGGCCGTTATTTCTTTATCTTTGTAAATATCATGAAAAGTCCTCTGCACATAGACACCCTGCACAGCGGATTGCCGCGCCCTCTCATCGAAGCCGCTTTTGTCGTAATGGTCCTGGCGGCCATCTGTTCCTATGGACCGGTTAACAGATGGCTGCTTACCCATGCCTCCCTTCTTCTTGGCTTGCTGAATACGGCGGGAATGGTGGTGATGTATTATGCCCTTCTTCGCGGAATGAAGGGGCTTGCGCATCCGCTGACTGTACTCTGGTGGATTGCCATCGGCCTGAACTTGCTGGATTTTGTTTTGCTCTGCCTGGGAGAAGCCGCATTGGGCCTTTCCGCCGCCTGCGCTACGGCGCTGCCGCTTATCTACCTGCCGCTGGGCATACTTCTGTTGGTCTGGTACCGGGGCCGGCTGGGCCAAGTGGGTCTCTGGATGATCATCCGTATCCTGATCGTCAACCTGGTTCCCGTCCTTTTCTATGTAACAGGCCTGCTGGAATCCCAATGGGGGCTGATCGCCATGGAGGTCATCACCATATTTATAGATCTCTGGTACGCCTGGACCCTGCGGCGCGTATTGGTCTAGCTACTATCGGCAGGATGAAGGCTTTTGCGGCTCAACAGGGCTTCAGCTTTGCGATTGATGGTGCGCGCCGGCATCATGAGATTTACCTTTCCGATCCGAGGAAAACCTCCATGGACAAGCTGAGGACCGTAATCCGTTATCCCGTGAAATAAAAGAATAACCCCGGACCGGTACCGGAAGTTTTGCAGAAGCACGGATCCGGCATCCGGCAAGCCGTGGTTTTATAGTTTTAAGCGAAGCACTCTTATGGGCCGATTGGCGCCTTGATACTGGGTATCGTCAATGACGGTTTCTCCAGTTGGGACGAAACCGCATTTTTCCATGACGCGCCCGCTGGCCGGATTATCAATGAAATGTCCGGATATAAGGGATTTGATATCAGTCCTACACCGGATATGTTCAATCATCAGCCCCAGCGCTTCTGTGCAAATGCCCCTGTTCCAATATGGTTTTGCAATCCAATAACCAATAAGTGGCTCTCCTTCCCGGGCGGGGAGATTGCATTCGCACGACGGGCCGTAGCCCATTGCGCCTATAACTTCTCCGGCTTCTATAAGTTCTATGGCCCAGGTGTTGGTGGCGTCACAAAAGACTGTCCGGATAACCTCCAGGCTCTCCTCTACGGACTGGTGCGGAGCCCAACCAGCCCGAGGGCCGACATCGGGATCCGACGCCCACTTAAACAGCGCCGAAGCATCGCTGTCCCGCCAGGGGCGGAGAATAATCCGGCCAGTTTCCATGACTCCGTCGTAGAACAGCTGACCGGGAAGGCGCATTTTCTCCTTTGCCAGAAAGGTGGCCTCGAACGCTTCAAATGCATCCGGATTCTCATCGGCAACAAAATAACCCTTTGGAGGACAATACGTCGCTTCTTCTATGCCATTTGCCTTAAGCCAGCCGGGAATCAGTTCCTGGGCCAGGAAGAAAGGGACCTCGTTATCCTTTGGAAAGTCGTGATAGTGAATACCGAAGCCGCTTGCAAGCGAGAATCCCGCGTTTCTGTAAAAATCGATGTTCCCTTCCATGCAAAGGAATCCGATACCCCTTTCACGGGCCTTCGACAAAGCATACTTCAGAAGTCGCAAGCCGTATCCTTTACGCTTATAATCGGGATGAATGCTGATGGGGCCGAAGGTCCAGGAAGGTTTACGGCTTCCATCGTCCAAGACCAATTCGGCCTTGGAAAACATCACATGGCCCATAATGCGCCCGTCATCCTCCATCACGAAGTCCAATTCCGGAATGAAGTCAGGATTCTCCCTGTAACAATGCAGGACAAAGTGCTCCGTGCATCCCGGCCGATATACATTCCAAAAAGCCTCGCGCGTGAGGATCTCAACCTCGCGGTAGTCTTCTGTTCTTTCAAGTCTTATTTTCATTTTCACCCAATTTCGATATGTCGACGGTCAAAGGTATGTATTCTTTATGGACTTTATAGAATTTGATAGTATTATCAGACCTACATTCTGGACTTGCTGTCGGAGCCGGCACCAGTGCCGCGGTACTTGCTTTGAGCGGTGTTGAAGCTGTAACGGACAGAGAGTTTGACTCTCTGCGTATCCAGCAGGTTTGTCTGCATGATGGTATGACTGCCGAAGTCGGAGTCCACGTCGTAGTGGGCCAGGCCTGCCAGGTCGGCCCCCTCCAGGCGCAGGACCAGCGAGCCGTCGGCAAGCAGGGTCTTCTGGATGGCGGCCGTGATGTCCACGTAGGCATTCCGCAGATACAGGTTCTGCGTGTAGCCCTTGGACTGCACCATACCGCCCAACTCGAACTGCCAGCCGCCTTTCACGGTGACGGTATTCTGCAGCTGCGCAAAGAAGATGGGCTTGTCGTTGAAGGTCGTCACGCGGATGCCGGTAGCCTCGCGCGGATCTGGAGCGTTGATAGTGAGCCACTGCGGCTGGAGGCCGACGGTGTAATTCATCGTCCAGGGCCCGATGGTCGGCGTAAGGTTCACGAAGGCCGACATCATCCTGTAAGGAGTCTCGATGTTGCAGGGTTTCACCAGCACCACCCCGTCATCTCCGTAAGGCGAGGACCAGGTCATAATCGCATCGTCCGTGCGGGTATAATTGACCATACATGTCACCCACTTCCAGACGGCCGTAAGGCTCAGATTGTGGGACAGTTCCGGTTGCAGGCCCGCATTCCCGCTCTGCCAGATATAGCGGCTGTTATAGCGGATTGCGCCGGAAAGGTTGGCGTAATTGGGCCTGCGCGTCTTGGCGCTGTAATTGAGCATCACCTGGATAGGGTTCTGGGTTTTCTGGCCGATAACCCCCGCATAGGAAACGGTGGGGAACCAGTTACCATAGTTACGGGAAAGATTGTTGGCTGGGGTTACGGCATCTTCATAGGCATAATGCACGTATTCATAACGCACCCCGGCGCTGAACTGGCCCACACTGGGCATGTAGCAACCGTAAGAGGCAAACCCGGCAATATTATCCTCTCTAATGGCTGCCTCCGAGGCAGGAATATCGATACCTTCCACCTTATAATTGTCTGTGCGGCGTGAGAAAGTCTCTTCGGTCCCCACCTGCAGCTGCCCTTTCCAAATGGGATAAGAAAGCACCGCCTTGGCGGCGTACATCCGTCCCACGTTGTTACTGCCGCTGCTGATGGCGGCGTTGTGTGTCATATCGCTAGTTTCTTTTGATACCGATGTGGAACTGTCGTCGGTGCCGTAGTAGTCCAGGTTGACATCGATACCCAGTTTCCCCGCTACGACGCCGTTGTAATAGAGGTTCGCACCAAGGTTGTACGGAATCAGTTTCCCCATCGTGTCGTCGGACATCGTGTTCAGGCGGTCTGTCAGCATACCGTTTTCAAAGACGTTGTCATTGACCTCCGTATGGACTTTATACGTAAGGTGCCTTCCCCACTCAACCTTGCCACCAAGGAAATGGTTATCGTTAATCTGGTAATTCACGCCGGCGTTGCCATAGAGGGTGCTGCCGATGTATTCATTCAGGAGCGTTCCCTTGTTCTCGAAAAGCCAGTCATCCCCCGTGGGGGTCCTTCCGAAGGTCTGTTTCTCTAAATAGCTTTCCTGCCGGGAAGTATTTCCGGCATAATTGATTCCCCCGAAAAAGTCAAGACCTCCCGTTCGGTAGTTCACATTGAGGGCGCCAAAGGGATCATTCCCCCTGGCCCATCTCAAGGACTGTGCATCGGAGGCGTTCAGGTTGAAGCCGAAACCATCACCCTTGCGTCGGACGGTCTTGATACGCACCACCGCCCGCACCGTGGCATCGTACTGGGCGCCGGGGTTGGTAATCACCTCGACGCTCTGGATCTCATTGCTTTGCAAGCGGTCCAGTTCGGAAGCGTCGCTGACACGGCGCCCGTTGATGTACACCATCGGCGAGCCCTTGCCAATTACCTCCAGGCCGTTCTGCCCCTTGATGAGTCCCGGCGTTTTGGAAAGCACGTCATTCGCACTGCCCACGTTTTCAAGCACGGAGCCGCGTACATTTGTTTGCAATCCTTCACCCGTAAGCTTGGTTTTGGGCATAACGGCACTCGCCACAGCCCCTTCCAGCATTTGCGCATCATCGGAGAGGGTAATCACAGCTCCGTCAACGGGCGCGAGATACAACGTCTTGTAGCCCAGCATGGCCACCATCATGATGCCGTCCTTCTCGCTGGTCACGATATTGAAGGTGCCGTCCTCCTGAGTAACCACACCACATACTACGGTAGAGTCGGCCTTGGAGAGCACAGCCACATTGGCATAAGCCACCGGCTCGCCCTTTTCATCCACCACCTTTCCCCTCCAATCGCCCTTTGCCAGGCAGGGAAGCGTCATAGCCGCAATCATTAACAATACAATCAGTCGTTTCATTGTGTCCATATTTTTACGCCTGCAAAGTTAGCGTATCCAGCGTTCCGAAATAAACATCGATATGGACAAAGATATGGACAATTACGTATAGTTCCTAAAATCTGATTGGACATTCCCGCTCCTTTGTTTATTTTTGTACCCAACTGATACGGAACATCGATTATGGCAAGACCGGTTACTGTCACAAAAGAAAGAATCCTTTCCGCATCCCTTGATTTGGTGCGAACCGGAGGCCCCTCGCTTCTTACGGCCAGGAACATCTGCGCCCGCCTTGGCTGCGGCGCCAACGCCATCTTCTCTTCTTTCGGATCCATTAAAGGAGTCCGTGACGCTGTCCGGGAGGAAGCCAGGAAACTGTACCGGAAGCGGGTGGGAGACGGCTTTCTGCTCAATCCTCCATTCAAAGGCTTTGGGATGGCCCTTATCTGGTTCGCCATGGACGAGCCGCAACTGTTCTCCATAGTTATGGAATCACAGACGCAACCCGCTTCCATCAAGGACTACATCGATGCTTACGTCGGCTTCAAAGCGGAGAGCCTTTCTGCCATCGCAAAGACCTTCGGCCTGCAAGAGAATGATGCCGAAATGCTTTATTATCAACTCGTTCTGGTGGCACTAGGACTTGCCTCAACCTGCACCAGTGGCAGAAGCCAGATAAGTATCCCGCAGGTAAGCGAAATCCTGGGGAAGAATGTCAGGGCCTTCCTGATGGTCATCCGCGCCGGAAACGATGAGCGGGAGAGATTCGTACCGAACGCCGGCGAGGGTCCTGATGGCGAAGTCGATTCCTATGTACTGATGCATGCGCTCGTTGGACAGAATCACCTGCTCCAAGAGCTTCGTGCCAAGCCCCGCTATATTCAGGATGAAGAGTGGGCCGAATTGGAACGGACGCTCCGAAATTCATGTGACCTTACGTCCGAATCTCTCCGGGAAGCGCATCCCGACCTGACAAAAGGCGATATCCGTACCTATATTCTATCGCAGCTGCAATTCTCCGTATCCGAGCAGGCCGTCCTTCTGGGGATTTCACCCGCCTCCGTTACCAAAGCCCGCCAGCGGCTCAAAGCAAAACTGTCGTAAAAACCTCTTTGCGTCGTGGTTTCGGAAAAATTATCGCAAGTGCAGAAATCGGACACAATCGGATACGTTTTCCGAGAAGATGTCCAACCTGCGGTTACAGGTCGTAGGTGAGCCCCAGGGTGAACACCCGGTTGTTGGGCTCCAGCGGCGTGCTTGTATATGGGACCGTGCCCCCGAAGCCGTCGGAATAGCCTGCCGTGAGACGGAATTTCTTCACGGCCACGTTGGCCGCCACACCCCAGACTGCGCCATAGGTGCCGCCGCCGGCGTTGGCTGCGATACCCAGCCACTTCCACGGATTCCAGGCTAGGACACCCCGGCCTTCGGCATAGGAGAAGCCGCTCACGTGCAGATAGTTGCCGGTGGCGCCGATGGAAAGAGCCCGGTAAAAGGGAAGGTCATACCGGACGCCCGCATTCACGTGGAATGGGATGAATTCCAGCGCCGTTCTGCCCTCCAGGGCCTTCACCTTGAGCGAGGAGCCCAGGGCGTCCAGCACATCGTCGAACTGGCTCCGGATGGAACCCGCCTCGATATCGGCCAGAGAGAGGCTCTTCACGCCAGTAAATTCAGCGGTACCCTGCGACTGGCCGGCATTGCCATAATACCATAGCATTCCGCCCAGGTCCAGCAGCGAGGCCGACAGGGTAAGCCCTTCCAGGGGGGTAACCACTACGCCCAGGTCCATCGCCAGCCCTACGCCCGAAGGCAGCCTCCATCGGTCTTTGGCGCTAAGCCTGGTCAAATCCAGATAGCCCTCTTCGTTGGGACGGATTTTGCCCCATCGGCTGGTGAGGTCCAGACTGGCCTCAAGATCAAGCCGATACTGGTCTCCGGCCAGATGGATGTTTATCCGGGAAACGTTGTAATCCAGAGCGTCGATACCCACAAGCAGCTTGGTCCGCGCTCCCACGGAGAGCCAGTCGGCTACCTGGTGGGAATAGCCATAGGCCAGCTCCACGAGGGCGTTTCCGCCCAGGCTTAACCCGCCCATCGTGTAGTTGGTGTCGCCGGTGCCCAATTTGAGAATGGTAAAAATGTCCTTGGGGACATTCACCTTATACGCCGCCCGGACACTGGCTTCCAGCGTCTGGTAAGACGCCCCTTTCCGCCATCCGTAAGAGACCAGGTTGTAGTCGATGCTGCCGCCCAGGGTGTTGTTGTCCCCAAGGATTCCCAGGAACTCATCGGCCGAAACGCTGGGATGAAGGGCAGTTACGACCTCTTCCCCGCGGGGATACAGGAAGCTGGCCGCCCCGAACGTGTTGCGTGTCTGGTTCCGAAACTCCCCGATGCTGAGGAAATTGTCCTCGTTCTGCAAGGCGGGATTGTACCGGTAACCCAGCCGGTATCCGTCCAGGAAAAGAGACGGTTCAAAACTTTGTGCCGCCATGGAAACCCCGGCAAGCAGCAACGCAGCCAGAAGGATAACTGTCTTTTTCATAATCATTTACTTCCGAGGATGGTGATGCCGCCGCTTAGACGGGCCGATGAAGATTTGATAAAGATGCCCTGGCGGGTGGACAGGGGCGTGGGCACCAATCCAGACTGGGCTTTCAGCTTGAGGGACAGCAGCAGTTCCGGGAGATCCGGAAGGGTCCCTTCCAGCGCCTCGATGGTCAGGCTGATGGGCGTAAGGGCGGGATTGTCCAGCGTCCCCCCTTGCACGGTGAAACCGGAGGCTATCCTTATGTTCTCATCTACGACCGCCTCCTGGTCTTCGTTCTCCCGGGGAAGCAGGACTTGGATATCGCCCACCTCCACCTGGATGGGAAGGGTGCTCTCCAGTTCCAGGGACAATTCACATTTTTTCAGTTTGAACTCTCCGATGGGAAGATTGATCAGGCCAGGGGAGAACCCTTCCAGGGGCAGCTCGAATTCATCGGCAAGCGTAATGCCGGAGGAATACCGGTAATTGACAGAAACGCAGAGATTTCCTTCCTTATCCACTATCCGGGAAGTGGGATGGTCCGGCAACTCCAGCCGGAGGTCCTCCAGCTCGAAAATTTCGATGGGATTATACAGATCCCCGGGGATATCCAGTTCGGTCAGCTCTTCTTCCGTGGCGTAGGACGGGATGGTGAAACTGTCCAGGCTTTCAATGGGGACAATCGCGGCGTCGTCTCCACCGAGAACGTAATAGTGGGCATTGCAGGAGACATCGATCTTTCTTCTGAGCGGATTGTCCACGGTAATGACCGCCTTCTGGTTGATGCATCGCATCCCTAAATAGCCCATCAGACCAACCAGGCCGCCAAGATAACAAGACGTGTTTCCCACCTCCAGGGACTGGGGAACGCCAGGATCTTCCAGTTCTTTTTCCAGTTCATAGATATTGGCTCTGTAAATGCTTCCGGCATCCTCCGTATACACGGTACCGTCCGGCCCCACCGTTAAATAGTCAGCCAGGATTTCGCCTAAGCCTTCCACCTCTCCCAGAAGGCTGAACACGGAACCCAGTGTAAAAGGGCCCACGCTGCCTACAGGAATCGAGATTTCATTCTCGAACAAGGTCATTTCCGTATTGACCCCTTCGGAGATGTCATATTCAGACCGGGAACAGGCCAGGACCAAGGGAAGGAGCAGCAAAAGTCCAAAATGGAATTTCATAAAAAGGATAATTAAGTAAGGTTACTGCACGTTTCAATTTGCAAAAATAGCATTTCTTCACAAAAACCCGCACTGAGTTTGGAAATCCAATCTGCATTTGTTATATTTGTGGGAAATTTCTAACAAATCCTACAAATGGAAGAAAATGACGGCAAATACATCTTCGGCGTGGTGAAGGTGGGCGACAAAGGCCAGATCGTAATACCACGGGACGCCCGGAAAGTGTATAACATCAATCCCGGAGATGCCCTGCTGCTGCTTGGCGACCAAAAAGGCATGGCGCTCCTGAAAACGGAGATCTTCCAAAGCGCGATAGATCAGGTGATGGAGGGTCTTCCCAAATGAGAAAGCATTGGATAGACAACCTCCGCTGGGTAACGGTGCTCCTGGTGCTGTTCTACCACGTCATCTATTTCTACAACAACAAGGGGGTCTTCGGCGGTATCGGCGGCTTCGGTGACGGACCGCAGTACCAGGACGTAGTGATGTACATCCTGTATCCCTGGTTCATGCCCATGCTGTTCATCCTCGCGGGCATCAGCGCCCGGTATGCCCTGGAAAAGCGTTCCGGCAAGGAATGGTTCAAGGCCCGCACGCGGAAACTGCTGGTGCCAGGCACAATAGGCCTGTTCGTGTTCCACTGGATGGTGGGGTATTTCAATTCTGCGGCAGCAAATGCCGACATTCCGGCCGGACTTCCTTTGCCCGTAATGTGGATTATCTGGTCTATCAGCGGCACGGGCCCGCTCTGGTTCGTCCAGGTGCTCTGGCTGCTTTGCCTGGTGCTCCTCGCGGTGCGGGCGCTGGACCGCAAGGACCAGTTCTGGACCTGGTGCGGGAAGGCCGGCATAGTCTGGACCATCCTGCTGGGTGTACTATTCTGGGCAGGCGAGCAGACACTCGTCCGGAATCCCCGCCCGGAATCGGCCGATGGCCTTTGGAACCTGTACAAGCCGCTGTTCTATCTGATACCCTTCCTGCTGGGATATTTCGTCTTTTCGCACGAAGAGGTGCAGGAGAAGGTGGAAAAGGCCTGGAATCCGCTGATGGCCTGCGCCGTGATAGCCGGCGGTATCCTCATCGGCACCACTTTCGGCCAGGACAACACCTCGCCGCAGTATCTGGGCAGTCCGCTCAACTGCCTTTACGGTTGGCTGATGTGCCTGGCGATGATGGGCTGGTTCAAGGCCAAGTTCGACCGCACAAGCCCTTTCGCCGGCTATATGACCCGCTCCAGTTACGGCATTTACATTGTCCACTACCTGGTCATTGCCAGCTTGGGATATATGATGAAAACCTACACCCAGTTGCCGCCGTGGTCGATGTACGTGATTCTGACGGTGGCCGTGTTCAGCCTTTCACCGCTTATTTATGAGGTGATCCGCCGCATTCCGGTGGTCAAGTGGTGCGTTCTGGGAGAATAACCGGAACGTCTTCTGTGCGCTCCAGACGACCGTCTGTATCGTAATAGTCAATCTTCCCGTCAAAACGGAGGAAGGAGGGATCACTGCCGCTCCACAGGCCCTTGTACTTCAAGGGGGTAACGAGCTGGCCGGTCTTAAGTCCTACCATCCCGTAATTCTTCCGGTCTTTGCTCACTACCCAGCCTCCCGCAATGCGGGTAAGGGTCTCATATTCGAATGGCAGCACTTCCTTGCCCCCGTGGATGCTCACCAGGCCGATTTTACCGTTCTTCTCAAAGGGGACGAACTCCTCCCGGTGGTAAACGTCGGTGCGGTTGTCGTCATAGATGAACGGGATACGGACCCGGCCCTGGTAGTCGAGCGCTCCCGCGTGGACGGTTCCGTCCGGCTCCTGCTTATAGACGAACATGATGTCCAGGTCGGGGAAGCCCTCCGGATATAAGGCATGGACATTGACCCGGCTATACTGGAAAGGAGCCACCTGACGTCCGTTTTCGTCGATGAGTCCCCACTTGTAACGGTCCTGCTCGGCAAAAGTAATCTTGGTATGGGTATACCTGTCATCTTCATCCAGATTGCAGTAGCGCGGTGCTTCAATCACGCTGTAAAGTCCTTTTCCGGCCTCCCAGTAGCCGGAGTATGCCTTTTGGTTTACGGCAATAGCCTTCAGTTTACGGAGAATCGTAGCCGGATCGTAGGAATAGCCGCCCATCGGCTTCACGTACTCGGCCAGGGACTCGCGCTTCTGCCTCTCGAACTCCCTTTCCATTTCATCGACAGTCTTTTTGAGCTCCGGATGCTCTTTGAGCATCTCGCGTATCTGGCCAATCTGCTCTTCCATCTGCTTGAAGGTCTCGGGAAGGGTCTGGTTTAACTCGGCCTGCAATATTTCGTCCAACAACGTGTTGACCTGGCCGAACAACTCCTGGTTGTCCTTACACGTCTTATCGGTAAACATCAGATACTGGATGGGCGCGTTGGCTTTGTCGGTGCCTCCGCTGGCCACAAATGCAAGCCGGGATACATTGATCCAGGTGGGCGGTTCCGGCTCTTCCTGGGCACGGGCCACCGTGGTGCATACCAAGGCAAGAAAAAGTAAGAACCGTTTCATCTTATTTCTTGACAAACTCTACTCTGCGGTTCTTGGCGCGGCCTTCCTCGGTACTGTTGGAAGCGACGGGCTCATGGGAGCCCTTTCCGACAGCGGTCAGGCGGGCTTCGACGATGCCCTGTTCCACCAGGGCCGATACAATGGCCTCTGCACGCTTCTGGGACAGCGGATCATTCACCTTGTCGCTTCCGGTGGCGTCACAGTGGCCCTGAACCTCGAAAGCCAGGTCCGGATTCTCCTGCATCAGCTTGGCTACGCGAAGGATCTCCACCATGGACTCGGGCTTGAGGTTGGCCTTGCCAGTCTCGAAGGTGATGGCGTAGGTGACAATCTTGCCTTCGGACAGCAGGCGGTCGTAAAGCGGTACGGCGCCCTGGGCAATACGCACATTACTGATGCCGCTGAACCTATACTGGGCAGCGCTGTTGAAATAGAAATAGCCGGGAGCCTCCATGGCCGGTACATTGATGAGGCGAACGCCGTTGATATAGCCTTTGAAAGCCCGCTTGTTGAAGGAAAAGGCAAAATGGTTCCACTCCCCGGCCTTCAGGGGATTATCCTTTGCGTTATAATCGTCAAAAGCCGGGCTGAGGCCCAAAGCCTTCTCGCCGCTTGTAAGGTTGTCGGAGCCCGGCTTTAGCAGGGACCACGATAAGGACGAAGAGCCGTCCTCCCTATACCAGAAAGTTACGCCGCTGGAGGCATTGTAATAGTCGGAAGCCCCGCGATTGCCGAAATACACTTCCATTTGCATCGTTGAACCGCCGTCTTCCGATATCGGGGCCACATAAAGGTCGAATTCCAGGGTAAAGATCTCTAGCAGCCAGCTCCATTTGTCTTTCATCAGGGGCATCACCTGTCCCAGGCCGTTATCGGTAAAGGCCAGCACCTTCCTGCCTTCCAGGGATGCGGTTTCCACGTAGCCGTCCAGCAGGTCCCAGCGCAGCGGGAACTCGCCCAGCTGTTCATTCTCGAAGGTATCCTCGAAGAAAATCTCATCGCCGGGGACAAAGTCAGTCTTGGCGTAGGAGGTCTCTACCTGCTTCTGGGGCTTTGCGGCAACGGCCTCTCCGGCTTCTTCGGCTTTTTCCGCCTTGTCTTTATTCTTTGTATTGCCGTTCAGCAAGTCATTTACGCCTTTTTCCACCTTATCGCCAATGTTCTGTTCTGCAGCATTCCTGGCGCGTTCCTTCATTCTTTCCAGGATACTCTGGGCATCGGCCGTTCCGCACACCAGGGCAAGTACGGCGAGGGAAATAAACATCTTTTTCATAAAACACAGAGATTATATGATTCCATTCATAATTGCCTTCCGCACCACTTCGGCCGAAGTGGTCGCAGAAAACTTGACCAACAACTGTTTCCGATACCACTTGACGGTCTCGGGACTCAGGCCTAGACACACGGCAATTTGCGGAGTGGTCCGCCCCACGGCTATTTCTTGCAGGATAGACTTTTCTCGCCCGGTCAACTTGATGATATTGGCAGCATTATCTTCCATCTGCGGCATTGTTTTTTGCAAATTTCGCAGATTTCATTGTCATAAACACCACCCTTTCGGGTGGCACAATCCACCCTAAAGGGTTGAATCAGTCCTTTTTGTTGCCGCCAAGGGCAAAGAATCAAAGTACTATTCCTATCTTTGTGACTATGAGAAGATTCATCACTTGCTTTCTGGCCACCCTTGCCTGCATCCTGTCTCCCGCCTACAACGACCACCGCGGGCACAACCTGGATTCCCTGGAAAGGGAGGTGGGCCGATGGACGCCGCAGGCCATGGACAAGGCTTCCGAGGAGGAACTGCTCACCCTGAATCGCACCTGCCGGGACCTGATGCTGGGGTACAGCGCCCTGAACGGGGAAAAATGCGTTTTCTATGCCCGCAAGGCACTCTCCATCTCTGAGCCAAGGGGATGGGAAGAGGCCAATGCCGACGCTGCCCGCTACATCGGACAGTGCTTCTGGGGGGCCGGGCAGTACGACAGTTCCCTCTTCTATTACCGGAAGGCGCTCGCTGCCGTGGAACGGATGGCCGGCGGAGCCACCTCCCTTACGAATCCCGACGGATATTCCGAAAAGGAAGTTGACGATACGCGGTCGGCCCTGTACGGGGCTATCGGCAATCTGTACAATATGATGGACTCCATCCCCCAGGCCATGGACTGGTACGGGAAGGCCGGAGCCATTTTTGACAAATATGGGTGGAACCAGAGTAGCGCAGTCCTCTACTACAACATCGGGGAAACCTGGGTAGAACAGGGAGACCTCCGGAAAGCCGTCCAGGCCTATGAGAAAGCCCTGGGGCATGCGCAAGGAGATTCCCTGATGGTGGCCATGGCCCAAAAGGGCCTTGGACGCGTGTATATGGAAGAAGGAAAGACCTGGAAAGCCATGCGGTATCTGCTCAAGGCCGATGAATACTTCTCTTCCCATGAAAAAGAGGAGCTCACCTTTAGCAAGGAAAACTACGAATACATGTCAGCCACCCTCCTGGCCCAAAGAAAGCAGATTGTACTGATGGCAGCCGGAGGCGTACTGCTGGTCCTGCTCCTGATCGGCCTGCTGCTGCTATGGAAAAGGCTGCGTAAATCTACCCGGGAGAAGACGGAAGTATCGGCCGTACTGGAAGAGACCCTGGGAGAGATACAGCCATCTCCCGCCCAGGACAGGCCGCAACTGTCGGAGCGTGAAAAAGAGATTCTGGATCTGCTTTCCAAAGGCTATACAACGCCCCAAATTGCCGGGGCCCTGAACCTGAGCCCCGAAACCATCAAATGGTACCGGAAGAAACTCCTGGTGAAATTCGATGTGGCCAATACGGCGGAACTGGTGGCCCAGGCCCGTGACAACCTCATTCTTTCTTCAGTTCCACCGCCGGATTGGTACGGGCGGCCTTGAGGGTTTGCCAGAGGACACTACCGAAGGCGATGGCCAGGGAGAGGGTGGCTGCAACGATGAATACCCAGCCGTAACCTTCGATCCGGTATGCAAAGCCTTCCAGGTAGACCTGCGCGGCCCAGATGGCCAATGGGATGCCGATCAGACAGGCGATGCCTACGAGCACCATGTAGCCACGGACCGTGCGCCATGTTTCCTGCGATACCTCTGAGCCGAAGACCTTACGCACAGCAATCTGCCTGGTGTTTTCATCGGCAAAGTAAGTGCTCATGGCCAGCAGGCCCAGCAGGGAGATGAGAACCGCCAGAACAGTGAAGAGTTCCACCAGGCGGAGGGTGCGGCGCGCCGGTGTCAGCAGATTCCTATTGATATCTCTGATAAAGCCGAAGCGCCAGGCAGGCTCCTCGACGCCGGAGGTCTCCAGGCGGAAATCCCTGTAAGCCTGCATGATCTGCTTCTCGTAAGATTTATCCTCCCCAGTGGTTCCGACGAGGAGGCTATTGGAGTAGCGGAGCTCTTCGGTCCGGGTGACAATGACTCCGCCGTTCATATTGATGTCGTTCTCCAAGGCCGGACGGTTGGGATAATCGGCCACCACGCCGCCGATGAACTCCGGCTGGGCACCGTTCATATTGATTCGCCGCGGGAAAACGGTCGATGTATCTGACACCGCCGCCGCATTGAAGGCACTCCGGCTCATCCAGAGCGAATGCACCAGCGGATGGCCGAAATCTTCCTCCACTTCCAGTCCCAATAACTGAAAATAGGTGGAATCGCAAACAATGACCGGCATGTCTACGTGATGCTCTTCGTCCACCTTGATTCCCATCGTCATATTGATGAGCCCCGGGATGCCGCGTCCCACGCCCGCTTTTGTCACAAAGGGCAACTGTTCCACCTTGTCCTTGAAAAGCCTCATCGCATCGTAGTTCTGGGCGGAATACTCAATGTAGAAACGGTTTTCCGTTGCGGAATGCATCGGCCTTGTGAGCATGTGCCGCATCTGCACTTCCATCACAAGGGCCAGGGCAATCAGGAAGACGGACAGGACGTTCTGTACCACGATGAACACCTTGCTCAGTACCATTTTGTTACGACGCCGGAGCGTGCCTTTGATGACGTCGATGGGCTGGTAGCGCGAGGCCGTGAAGGCCGGGAGCAGCCCGTTGACCACGCCCAGGAACAGGATTCCGGCCAGGTAGGCCAGGATATACCCGGGTGTCATCAGGAAGGAGAGCTGCACGCTGGTGTCAATGCCCAGCGCCTGTTCCTCCGGGTCGCCGGTGGAAACCAGGCTGTTCACCATGGGCGCCAGCAGGTCGGCCAGGAGGAGGGCCGCGACGAAGCATACGGCCGTGAAAGTCACGGATTCGCCGATGTACTTCCACAGGATACTAGTCTTGTCGGCCCCCAGGAGCCTGCGGGTGGCCATTTCCCTGGACCGCTTGCCCGTAAGCGCCAGGCTCAGGTTCACGTAGTTGAAAATGGCCGACAGGAGAAGCAGCAGTACGACGATGGTCAGGAGGCGCAGCATCTGGACGTTCCCGGTGCGGGTGAGCTCGTTGCTGCTGCCGGTGAAGAAAAAGGCCTCGTCCATACGGTATGCTTTCCAGGAACTAACCTTTTCCGCTCCCCAGGAAGAATCGTAGTTCTTGTGCAGAAGGGCTGTCACCTTCGCCTGCACATCTTTGAGGTCGGCATCCTCCCGCAGCCGGAACCAGGTGGTGTAATTGCCGATGCTGCCGAACTGCTTGCTCTGCCCAGCCGCCCAGGTACTCTTGATATTCGTGATGATGTCCGCCGGCATAAAGTACGCGCCGTCAAAATCGGCAAAAATGCCTTTGATGGTATGGTCTTCTTTGTCCACCTGGATGACCTGGCCGATCTGCACGCCCATCTTCCGGGCCAGGGATTTGCTGATGAGGATGTCGTCCTTGCCGACAAAGTCTTCGAGGTTTCCTTCCAGAAGGCGGTATTCCGGGAACACCTTGAAAAAGTCGGCATCGGCCTCAATCCCGTTGGCCTGGAAAGGCTCTTCGCCGTTTGGGATGACGGGCTGCTGCCACAGGAGCGCCATGTGCGTTGCTACCTCCACTTCCGGGATGTTCATCTCCAGTTCCTCCTTGTCCCAATAGGTGAGACCCAGGAAGTCATTGTTTCCCAGCACGAAGGTACGTTTCCACTGCGGCGACTCATGCGCCACCTGGTACTGCTGAACCACGTAGCTGCCGATCAGGATCACAAACGCCAGGCTCACGGCCAGCCCCAACGCCTCGATGGAGGTGTAGAGCTTGTTGCGGGAAAGGAATTTCAGGTAACTTTTCATTTTTATTTGTACCTTTGTCAAAACACTATTTTATGCAGATTCTTCAGAAGCCCATCTCTATCGCGGAACTCAAAGAGTTGGCACAAAACACATTCGGCGACATGATAAAATGTGTGGCCGATGTTAAACGTGGCATACTGGCCATCGATGCCGATTTGCACGCAGACTTGGAGCGTCTTCTTCTGGAAGACGGCTCTGCGCAGGAGGACCTCTGGGGATTCAATCTCTGGGTGGAAGAAGAAGGCGAGGATTTCATTGAGTTCGACTCACTTATCAATATTCGCTCCTGGCAGGGAAATCCTTCTCGGGACGTGGAAGATCCGGAGGTTCGGGCTGCCATTAAAACCATTGTCGATAAATTCATTACAGCATAAATGCAACACGCTTCACTGGAAAACGGCCGCTGGGCCGAACTCTCTTTCCCGCAGCAGATGGCTAACATCGGCAGCGAGACTTCCCGTGTCTTGAAAGCGCTGGAAGCCGGGAAAGAGAACCGCGCCCAGAGCGCCTTTGCCCGCTTCCAGGAACTCATCGACCTTACCATCCGGTACGGCCGACTCGGGCAGCCGGCATCGGCCCGCAGCGCCATGTGGGAAGAGCTCTGCCGTTTCCGGGAGCTGTACTGTGCCGCCTTCGAGAAGCGTAACCTCCCCGAACTTGCCGCTGCGAACCGATATTTGGACCAATTTGCTTCCATACGATAGCTATTCTTTTTTCAGTTCCGTCGCCGGGTTGGTCCGGGCGGCCTTGAGGTCCTGCCAGAGGACGGAGACCAAGGAGATGGCCCATGTAATCAGGACTGCCACCCCGAAAATCCACCAGTAGCCCGAAATCCGGTAGTTGAATCCCTCCAGATACTTGCCGGAGAGCCAGACAGCGACCGGAACGGCAATCAGACAGGCAATGCCCACCAGGACCATATATGCTCCGACCGAGGTGAGGGTCTCTCCCCGGACGGTACTGCCGAAGACTTTGCGGACGGCGATGTCGTGCGTCCGCTCGGAGGCGTACAGGGCCGACATCGCCAGCAGGCCCAGCAGCGAGACCATCACGGCAAGGAACATGAACAGCTCGATCAGGCGCATATAATTCCTGGCTTCGCCCAGCCGTGCTTCCAACTTGTCCCTGATGAAGCCGCTTAATTCGGGAAGGCCCTCATATCCATCTTTTTCCAGACTGTACCGCTTGTACAGAGCCTGGAGCTCTTTTTCCGCCTCCTTGCGGTCCCCTTCGATCCGAAGGAGCCGGTAATAGGGCCCCGGATGGTCAGACACACCGATGATGCCCAGCAGGTCATCGTTGACATGGGCCGCATCGGTGAGGGCGAAGTCTTTGACCACACCGGCCACATCCCCCTGATAATACTCGCCCAGGAATTCCGGCATCTTCGGGTTGGATGGATCCGTACCAAACCGGCGGTAAGCCGATTCCGAGAGCCAGTATCCGTTCCCGGACGGTGCGTGAAAATCTTCCACGACCTCAAAGTGGAACAGTTTGAACGCCTCCGGATCACAGTTCAGAAAAGCCATGCTGACCGTTCCGCCCGCATTGTTGTCCGGCATGGACATAGTCATATACGGGCTTCCCGGATACCCGGAGCACTCAGCCATATCCGAGACAAACGGCAATGCCTTCAACGCATCTTCGTGCCCCGAATCCTGCACCAGATACTGATAGTACAGCCCATCGACCTCCGCTCCCAGCGGTCTGTGGATCATGTGGCTGTACTGCCGCTCCATCACCAGTGAAAACGCTATCAGCAGGACGGACAACGCGGTCTGGAAAACGATGAAGATCTTGGACAAGACACGTTTGGAGGCCGTCCGATAATCCCCCTTGATGACCCGGATGGCGTCAAAGCGGGACGCAACGCGGGAAGGGATCCATCCGGCGGCCAGGCCGATCAGCAGCGAAAGCCCCACGACCGCGGCGACCGACCCTGCCGTCCAATGCCAGGCAAAGGGGACGGAAAACGAATAGGAAACATGCGCA
Organism: uncultured Bacteroidales bacterium; assembly: GCA_947168525.1. Taxonomy (GTDB): domain Bacteria; phylum Bacteroidota; class Bacteroidia; order Bacteroidales; family UBA932; genus Cryptobacteroides. Next base: position 33,750 of record CAMVMG010000005.1, on the reverse strand, counting down.
TCGACATAGTGCGTGAATATCGGCCGGAAAGCATAAGCCAGCAGGACCGCCAGGGCGGTACAGGCGACGGTAAAGACGAGGGACTCCTTCAGGTAGTTCCACACGATTTGCTCCCTTGATGCCCCCAGGACCGTCCGCACGCTCATTTCCTTCACCCGGCGTCCGGCCAGGGCAGAACTGAGATTGATATAATTGAAGAGGGCCGACAACATCAGGAGCAGCACCACGGCAGTCAGCATCGTCAGGAGAGACTTGTTTCCCTTCAGGAAGGCCTGACCGCTGTTCAGTTCCGAAAAATAGATGCGGTCCATCCGCTCGATGCTTCCGTTCTTCATCGCCCGCGTCTCGTCCCTGTCCCAGCTTTTCCGGTGGTGGTTTTCCAGCACGGCGTCGATATCGGCCGTCAACCTGTCTTCCGGTTCATCGCTACGGACAAGACAGGTTGTGCCGCCGATCGAGCCTCGGCCCAGTTCTCCGCCCTTGCGGACCTGCAGGAAAACCAGGTCCTCATCCCGGAAAATCGGAGAACCGAGGTCCCGGAACACGGCGACCACCGTGCAGATTGTCTTGCCGTACTCCCAGACCTTGCCGATCACCTCTTCCCCGGGGAAGTTTTCCCGGGCGAACCGCTCCGTGACGGCCACGGTGTTTGTTTCCAGCAGCTCCGAAGGATTCCCCGACACCCACCGGATCGGGAACATGTCCAGAAAGTCGGCGTTGACCCCGACAAGCGACGCATCATGAATCGGGACATCCCCCAACGATCCCCCGGCTCCCAGGTTCGAATAGACCGACGCCTTGTCAATCCCGGGGACGCTTCCTTTCAGCAGTTCTGCAAGGCCATTCCTGGGTGCCATTTCTACGGTGTTATACGTCGTGCCAACGGCATAGATGCACTTCCAATCCGGATACCCGCGCGCCGCTTTCCGCTGCTGCCACACATACGATCCGATGAGAATCACAAATGCCAGGCTCACGGCCAGCCCCACCGCCTCGATGGCGGTGTAGAGCTTGTTGCGGGAGAGGAATTTCAGGTAACTTTTCATATCTTTTCATGGTTCGGGCACAAAAAACGGCCATTTCCGTGCCCGAACACCTTATTCTTTCTTCAGTTCCGTCGCCGGGTTGGTCCGGGCGGCCTTCAGCGTCTGCCAGAGGACGGACCCGAAAGCCATGGCAAATGTCAAGACAACGGCCAGGACAAAAATCCACCCATAGTTTTCGAGCCGATAAATATAGCTCTCCAGGTATTTCTGAGCCGCCCACACAGCGATAGGGATGCCGATGATGCAGGCTATGCCAACAAGAATCATATACTCCCGTACACTGTGCCAAAGTTCGCCGTCCACCGTGCTGCCGAAGACCTTGCGCACGGCGATGTCCTTGGAGCGCTCCCCGGCAAAGTAGGTGCTCATTGCCAGAAGCCCCAGCAGGGAAATCAAGACGGAGAGCAGCATGAACAGTTCCAGCAGGCGCATATTGTTGCGCGCCGGGCGAAGCGCCTCCCGGAAGTTGTCCGTGAGGAAATTGTTGTCCGCCACGCTGGCTATGTTGCTTCGGCTCCACTCCTCATACACATGCCTGATCGCTTTCCGCGCCTCCGCCCGATCGCCGACAGTCTCGATGACCCAGCCTCCCCAATTCAAGTCTTCACGCTTCATCACAGATACGAAGAGATAGTCTTCTTCTCCGGCGTTGGACAGATTCACCGGGAAATCCTTGATAACCCCTGCCACATATTCACAACCCCTTGTCCTTTGGGAAAGCGTCTGGCTGATGTCGTGATACTCGTCGTCAAATCCCGATGCCGCAAAAGCCGCCTCACCGAACCAGACGGCATCGAACTTGGGCGCCTGGTAATCCTTCAGTTTCTCGAAATGGAAAATGTCGAAGGCGACGCTGTCCATCTTAAAGGTCCGGTACATAATCTCGCCTCCGTCACGGGTCAGCGAGAACTGCCCGCCCGTCCGGGCACCCGGTGCCCCCTGGCTGAATCCGATTCTTTTGACGCAGGGCAATGTACTCAGCGCATCAGCAAGCGGTCCCTGGTCGGAACGGCTCTGGACGCGGAGGTAATAGATATCCTCGATATTTGCGTGGAGCGGCCGGTTCATCGACAAGCGATACTGCGCCTCCATCACGAGGGCCATGGCCAGCAGGAATACCGCCAGTGCACTCTGCAGCAGGATAAAGACTTTGCTGAACGTCATCTTCGCCTGGCGGCGGAATGTACCGCGTACCACATCGATGGGCGAGTATCGGCTTGACAATAATGCAGGCAGAATCCCGGAAATCGCGCCGGTCAGGACAATGAGAGCCAGATAGGCAATTACGTAACCCGGCCGCATCAAGATGGAGACCGGGACATCCGGGTCATTGATCAGGCTGTTGAACATCGGCACAAAGGCATATGCCAGCAGCAGGCCGATTCCAAAACAGAGTGCTGTAAACAGGATGGATTCGACAATCTGCCGGAGTACGATACTGCGTTTCTCTTCACCCAGCAGACGGCGAGTTGCCATCTCCTTGGCCCGCTTTCCGGCCAGGGCGAAACTCAGATTGATATAATTGAAAACAGCTGACAGAAGAAGCAGCAAGCCCACCAGCAACAAGATCCTGAGCGTACCGATGTCTCCGTGGCGATAGGCTTGCGGGTTGCCGTCGTACTCCTTGAAGAAAATCTCATCGAGGCGCTCCACGGACAAGGTTTCAAGGAAGGACGTTCCGAACATGCCCGGGTATATTTCTTTGCAAAGCGCTTCCGCTTTGGCTTGCAGCATAGCACGGTCCGTTTCAGGAGCCACACGGGCAAAGGTTATCGTGCTGCCATAACGGTCGAAAGGGACTTCCCAGGCATCAGCATTCAGCCAACTGTCCGGATGGGCGATGATATCAACAGCAGGGAAAAGCGTCTGTCGGAAATCCTCCACGATGCCGGCAACCCGGAAATCCCAGTCCCGCGTATGCAGGACATCCCCCACATTGAAGTGATATGCCCGTGCGAAGGATTCGCTGAGCAGCACATCTTCCTTGGTGGCCAGGCTTGCCGGAGTCCCCTCCAGGAATCCATAATACGGAAACAACTGGAAAAATGACGGATCCACGGCAATGACACGTGCTTCTATGTCTGCGTCGTCAACGTGAACGTAGGTTCGTATGTCAGCACAATAGCGGGCGGTCTGCACCACTTCCGGGACGGCATCCGCTAATTTCTCGGCGAACCCGAAAGTCAATCCCGGCCAGTCCGGCAGATTGAAGGTATAGATATTCTTCCTATCCGGATTTTCTCGTGTCACCGCCCACTGCTGCCACGCATAGCTGCCGATGATAATCACAAACGCCAGGCTCACGGCCAGCCCCACCGCCTCGATGGCGGTGTATAACTTATTGCGGGACAGGAATTTAAGGTAACTTTTCATTCTGTTTCTTTTTTCGTCATTCCCGGCTTGACCGGGAATCTCTTATTGCTTATATTTGTGACGGACTAAAGAGTGATTGATATGAGTGAAGATTTGATGATCGTCCAAAATCTGATTTATGAGATTCGTGGGCAGAAAGTAATGCTGGATTCTGATCTGGCGAAGTTGTATGGAATTGAAACAAGGGAACTCAAACAGGCGGTTCGCCGCAATATTAAACGATTCCCGGCAGACTTCATGATAGAACTCGAGCTTGAAGAGTACAATGCCATGGTTTCCAGTTCAAGATCACAAATTGTGACCTTGGACAAAAAAGGCAGAGGGGCCAATCTTAAGTATAAGCCTTTCGTTTTTACAGAACTTGGGGTGGCTATGTTGTCCTCAGTTCTGAAAAGTGAAACAGCAATACTGGCAAACATCGACATTATGCGAGCTTTTTCCCAAGTACGGCAGTATCTGATGGCTGTCTCTACCGTCTCTGCAGAAGTAAAGGAACTGCGTGCCAGAGTGGACCTGCTGGCCATGCAGCGGGATGAAGATCTCGGTGCGGTCAACGACCTTTCGGAGGACGTCCGAAAGGATATCGACAACCTGTATCTTGCCATCGGTGAACTCTCTTCCCGCATGGAGGAAAAGAAGCGCGAGCCGCAGCGGCGTATCGGATTCCAGCAAAACATAGAGAAAGACTGATTATTCGTTCTTTAGTGATTCCACCGGGTTGGCGCGGGCGATGCGGAGACAGTTGAGCACCACAACGCCCAGCACGATGGCAAGCACCAGGACCGCACCTCCGATGAAATACAGCGGGTTCAGCGATACCTTTTCGGCAAACTGTTCCAGCCACCTCCTGGCCACAAAGAAGCCTGCGACGCAGGCGATGACGGCCATCACCGCGGAGAGTTTCATGATGTCTGTGGCAAACGTGCCCAGGATATCGCGGGTGGTGGCGCCGTTAATCTTGCGCACGGCCATCTCCTTGCTGCGGCGGAGACTTTCATCCTTGATGAAGCCGATAAGGCCCAGCAGGGCAATGAGCAGGGAGAACACGGCTCCCAAAGCCATTGTATTCCGCATCTTCTTGCTGTCATCGTATGCTGCCCGCATCTGTTCCTCATAGGAGACGATGTTGATTTCCCTGCCTTCCAGCGCCTGTTCCAGCGCCTGGCGAACCTTCAGCAAGGCCTCAGGTCGCACTCTAAAGAGTACGTGCGGCATCCAGGAAGTCATCGAACCTATCTCGCCATAGAAAAGGGCGCTCGGCCGGTTGTCCACTCCCGTCAGGTTTCCTATGAGGTAGCTCTTATATACCCCGGAAATAGTGAAATAACTCCGTTCCGAATCCCGTGAACGGTCGTGACCGGTGATGAAGACCTGCTTACCCACGGCCCCGTCACTCCAATCCGTAAACTCCGCCATCTTGGTCACAAACTTCTCATCCACAACAATTTCGGAGGAATCCCGAGGCGCTCGGCCTTCCAGAAACTCAATGTCCATCAGATCGTAGAAACCGTCGGAACATTCATACTGGTCGGCAATATTGAACAGTTCCCGGTCATCGTCCGGCAAATAGACATTGTCGCCGCTGGAGCCGTTATAAGGCAGGTTGTAGGCAGTTGCCACTCCACTCACTTCCGGCAGGCTCTCCAGGGTGCGGACGGCACGGGTAATGGCCTGTCTGTCACCGTCGAAGAGGCTGATATAGTAGAGGTTATCGTAGTCGTAGCCCGTATCGGCATGGGACACCTTCTGATACTGCCGGCCGATGATGAGCATCATCACCACCAGGAATACGTTGATGAGCACCTGTAGGCCCAGAAGGCCGAGTTTCCAGTTACGGGAGTTTTCCGTGTAATTTTTCAATGCTGCATACACCGGAATGCGCTGATAGAGCTCCGCAGGCACAACAATGGAGATGATGAGTACGAACAGAATTACCACCGCGATAGCCACGATACTCTGCGACACCAGCAGTGTCTGGAACGGGACACCGAGCAGGTTCTCCACGATGCTCCGGCCTGCGAAGATGATAATGGCGGCCAGGGCCAGCGACAGCAGGATATGGATGAATGCTTCCTTCGTCAGCATTCCGTAGATGTGCTTCCCCTCCGCGCCATAGCACTTACGTACGCCCACTTCCTTCGAGCGCTTCACCATGGAAGAAATCACGATGAGGATATAGTTGAGCAAGCTGATGAGTATCAGCAGTGCAGCCACAATCGACAGAAGAATCACCTGAGACTTTACCTCGGGATCAGATGTGTGCAGCGTGTTGAAAGGTTTCAGGAAATACCTCAGGCTGGTTCCCTGCGCCTCTATCTGCTCCAGAGGCTGGTGCGCCTCCTGCATCTTCCGGATGGCATCGGTAAGGGTATTCGGGTCAATGCCAGGCATCAACTTGACATAGCCCTTATATCGGTCGTTACCCAGCCAGTTGTCGGTGCTCTGCTTGCCATAGGTTTCCATTGACAGCAGGATATCGTAGTTCAGGCTGCCATTCTTCGGGAAGTCCTCGAACACGCCTTCGATGGGGAGCTTAAGACCGGCCATATCCTCGTTGTAAAGCTGCCTGCCGATGGCCCCCTGCACTCCGCCCAGTTTCTCGGCAAAGCTCCGGCTCACCATCACACCGCCCCATTTCCCCAGGATCTTCACGGGATCACCGACCAGAATCGGCCGGTCGAAAACCTTGAAGAAACAGGTATCGGCACAGACGAGCGTGGCTTTGAGCTTGTTGCCATCCTCGTCCAGGTAGGTGTCGCCATTGAAGACAAAGGTAGTACGTGTACCGGTTTCAACGCCAGGCACTTCCTCCATAAAGCCTACCGCTACAGCACCGCTTACCTGGCCATAATCCTTCTCCTCCCCTTGTTGGGAGTACCAGGTATTGATAGTATACACCCGGTCGATGTCCTTGTAGAAGCTATCGTAGCTCAGCTCAAAGAAGACCTTGGCAATGAGCACGATGCCCACCGCCAGCCCGACGCCCAGGGACAGGACTTTGATTAGAATATCCGAGTTTTTCTTCATTAAAGCTCGTTTTTCACGTCTGAGACAATCTGACCGTCGAAGAGGTCGATGGTGCGCTGGGCGCAGGCGGCGTCCTTCTGGGAGTGGGTCACCATCACGATGGTTGTGCCTTCCTGGTTCAGTTCCTTCAGCAGCGCCATCACCTCCTTGCCGTTTTTGGAGTCCAGGTTACCGGTAGGCTCATCGGCCAGGATCAGCTTCGGGCCGGCAACGACAGCACGGGCGATGGCAACGCGCTGCTGCTGACCGCCGGAAAGCTGCTGCGGGAAGTGCTGGGCGCGGTGACTGATGGCCATACGCTTCATAATCTCCGTCACTTTGGCTTTGCGCTCGCTGGCGCTGATGTTCAGGTAGCGCAGCGGAAGTTCGATGTTCTCATACACGTTCAGTTCATCAATCAAGTTGAAGCTCTGGAACACAAAGCCGATGTTCCCCTTGCGGAACTTAGTGCGCTCCTTCTCCTTCAGGCCGCCCACCTCGGTGCCGAGAAGTTCATAGGAACCGCTTGTCGGGTTGTCCAGCAGGCCGAGGATGTTCAGCAGCGTGGATTTTCCGCAGCCCGAAGGGCCCATGATGGCGACAAACTCGCCGTCCTTGATTTCAAACGATACGCCGTTAAGGGCCGTGGTCTCGATTTCTTCCGTCCGGAAGATCTTGGAAAGGTTGGAAACTTTAATCATAATTTATTGTTTTTTAATAATTTATTCTATTCTTTCTTCAACGCCTCGGCAGGATTGGTCCGGGCGGTCTTGATGCTCTGGTAGAGCACGCTTATCGCTGCAATAAAGGCAATCGCCAGCCCGGCAAGGGCAAATATCCACCAGTGGAGGTCGATACGGTGGCCGTAGCCGGAGAGCCAGCGGTTCATAATGAACCAGGCAATCGGCACGCCAATGACGAAGGCAATCCCTACCATCTTCATGAACGACAGCACCAGTTCTTTCAGCACGCCTGAATAATCGGCCCCGAAGACCTTCTTCACCGACACACTGCGGATTTCCTGCTGCATATAGTAGGAGCTCATGGCGAAGAGGCCCAGGGCGCTCACGAGGATGGACAGCAGCGTGAAGATGAGCACGATGTTCAGCACCCGGCTCTCGTCAGAAAAACCGTCCTCGATCATTTCCTCGATGTACTGGGCTTCGAAGAGCCGGTCCGGGAAGACTTCCTTGCAGGCGGCTTCCACCTGCTTTTTCGCGGCCGCCTGGTCGCCGGTGGTTTTCACCAGGAGTACCCAAGGATAATCGTCATCCGGATTCTCCCCTCGATTGTAGATAAGTGCGGCGCTCTGGTCGGCCTCCAGGGGACGGATTTTGAAATCGTAATAAATACCGCCAATCTGACGGGTTCCATTCTTGGCCGACTGGAATTCCGTGGCCGTTTCCTCTATGCCAATCTGCTTGAAGGCGTACTCATTGAGCCACCAGGCGCGCTGATGATTATCCTGCTTGACCTTCAGTCCCAGGATGTCGAAGTATTTATCATCGCCCTGAATCTGCTGGAACGATACCCAGCGGCCGTCCGCCATTTCCATCGTCCAGTTGTTCGTTCCGCCAAGCGGAATGCCGTCACCCTGGCCCACTTCTTCCACGCAAGGTTCCGCCTTCAGACGGTCCAGCAGCGGCCGGATTTCCCCAGTACTGCCGAAGGCATTGTCAACCACGAGGATATCCTTAGTATTGTAGCCCAGGTCGGCCGTAACCAAGTGCCGGATCTGAAGACCCATTGTAAGGGCGCTCACCAGCATGATGATGGCCACTACATTCTGCACGATGATGATTACTTTGCTATAGACCGTCTTGGTCTTGAGCCGGAGCGTGCCGCGCACAATCTCGATGGGCTGCGCCTTTTGAATCAGCAGTGCTGGCACGATGCCGGACAGGACCCCTAGCACAACGATGAAGCCCAGTACCAGCAGCACATTGACAGGCGTAATAGCTTTGAAGATGGACACTTGATATTCCAACATGCGGGAGACCGCTGGGGAGAGCGCTTCGGCCAGCAGGATGGCCAGCAGCATCGAGATGCCGCAGATGAGCGTGCTCTCGGCAATCACTTTCAGGAAGATGCTGCGCTTGTCGGCACCAACAAGGCGCCGGGTGGCCATCTCCTTTGCCCGGAAACCCGTCAGGGCCGTCGTCATGTTGATATAGTTCAGCACGGCAAACGCCAGGAGCAGTATGCACATGGCCAGCAGCAGGTTTACGAAGCTGCGGTTACCAAACTGGATGGTCTCCGTTCCGTCCCGGCTCCCTTCTTCGAGAAAATACATATCCCTGAGCGGAATAATCCTGACTTTATCGTACTGGCTTTTGTACACCCAGAAATTCTCTTCACACCAATCCAGGATGTCACTCTGCCGGGCCTGGAGGTCGGCATCCGGATAAGCCATCACAAAGCAGATTCCGCTGCCGGCGTTGCTCATCCCCTCGTTATTCGCGGAATTGATTTTTGTCATTATCTCTCCCCGCAGCAGGACATCCGGAGCTTTCAAGATGGAGTTTCCGAAATCTTCATAGATACCGCAAACGGTGAGCTGATAGTTTCCATTATTGTATGTAACCACCTGACCAATCGGATCTTTATCCCCGAAATGGACATTGGCGAACTCCCGGCTCACCATACAGCGGTCCCAGGACACACGCCAGTCGGCTTTGTTGCCTTCCACCAGGTCATAGCTGAACATCTCAAAGAAGGTACTGTCCGCAGCCATCGTGCTGCCATATACCAGCTCTCCTCCAATGGTAAAAGCATCAGCCGAAGCCACGTTAGCCACGCAGCAACCCTTCTCGATCTCCGGGAAGTTGTTCTTCAGATGCTTGTCCAGCCAATAACCCATCGTCACGTTATCCTCATTGGCAATCACATAAATCCGGTCCGCATTCTTCTGGAAAGAATCCGTGGACAGCTGCCGCTGAATATACGCAGCCAGCAGGAGCACGAACGCCATCGACACCGTGAGCCCAACAAGGTTGATGCCACCGTATAACTTATTCTTCTTAAGGAAGTTCCAAAAACTTTTCATGCTCAAATCATATTATTTAGGTCGCTTTTCTGCGTCGAAGCACTTGCTTTTCTGAAATCTTTCATGAATACTTGGAATATTATGAAATATTGGTAACTTTGCTTTTGTAAAATAAATGTGTATGAAAACTACATCCGTAGCACTTGGTCCTCATTTCGAGGATTTCATCCAGGCCAGCATCATGAGCGGGCGCTATAACAACGCCAGCGAAGTGGTGCGCTCCGGTCTTCGCCTTCTGGAAGATCAGGAGCAGAGAATGGCCGCGCTCCGTTCTGCCATCGAAGAGGGAATGAACAGTGGTATTGTAGAAGATTTCGATCCGCAGGAACACCTGCAGCAGATGAAGGCGCGCAAACATGGCAAAGTATGACATTACCAAGGAGGCTACCGAAGACCTCTACCGCATTTGGGAATACACCGTGGACAATTGGTCTGAGCAGCAGGCCGATATGTACTATGCCTATTTGGAAGCCGGAATGAACGAAGTGTCCGATGCTCCTGAGCGTATAGGCAAACCCTACGATGAAATCTTTTCCGGTCTCAAGGCTTACCATGTCCGCCGGCATATGCTGTTCTACATCACGCAGGACAATGGGCGTGTCCTGATTGTCAGGATCCTTCATGAAAGGATGGATTATGCGCGCCATTTTAGTATTCAATTTTAAGTTTAGAATACCAACACGTCACTGTCACCATACGTCTCATACCCGGAGGTAATGACTTTTTCGCCGGGCTCCAGGCCTTCCAGCACCTCATAGTATTGGGGATTCTGCCTGCCGATACGGATTTCGCGCTTGACGGCTTTGTTGCCGTCTTTGTTAACAACGTAGATCCATTTGCCGCCGGTCTTCTGGTAGAAGGTGCCGCGAGGGATAATCACGGCCTCTTCCGGCTGGCCCAGCTGGAGGTTCAGGTAGTAGGTCTGGCCGCTGCGGATGTTTTCCGGCTGCTCGCCGTCGAACTTGAAATCGGCCTTGAACTTGCCATCGCGGACCTCCGGATAGACTTTGCGGATGAGGGTGGAGTAGGTGTCTCCCTGGCGCTCGAAAGTGGCTTCCAGGCCTTCGACCACGCGGTCGATATAGTGCTCATCAATCTGCGCCTCAACCTTGTAGGTACCCACGGAATTAATCTGGCCGATCTTGGTGCCGGCGGCGATGCTCTGGCCCAGGACCACGTCCAGCAGGCCTAGTTCGCCGTCGATGGGGGCCTTGACTATGAGGTTGGATTTACGCCTGCGGATCATCTGCATATTGAGCTGCATGTTCTCCAAGGATTCTTCCATCCGGTCGATCTGGGTGCCGCGATACAGGCTGTCCTGCCTGGAGCGCTCTGTCATCAGATTGTACTTCTGCAGAGCCAAATTGTAGTCTTCTTCCGCCTTCAGGTATTCTTCCTTGGCGATGAGTTTGTCCTCATAGAGGGCCTTCTGCTGCTCATAAGCTCTCCGGAGGCGCTCCACATTGGTCCCATATTCCAGTACATTCTGACGAACGTCCAGTTTCTGCTGCTCCATCTGGATCTGGGTATTGCGGAGGATGTTCTCCTTCTCCGCCAGCTCGGCCTCGGAATTCAGGATCTGCAGGTCCAAGTTGTCGTTATTCAGGATGAGAATCGCATCGCCGGCTTTGACCGGGGAACCCTCCTCGATGAGGATCTTCTCCACAATTCCGCCCTCCTGGGGGCTCAGCTGAATCGTCGTCATCGGCTGCACACGGCCGCTGATGCGGATATAGTCGTTGAATTCGCCTTTCACGGCCGTGGAAATGGTGACCGTGTCCCGGTCCACCCGCAGGGTCTTGTTATTCGGCCGTGCAATGAGGTAAATCACAAATGCCAGCAGCAGCGCTCCCAGCCACCAGGGCAGGGCCTTTTTGGTGAACGCCACGCGCCATCCGGTTTTCTTCTCGATAATCTTATCCATAGTTTCTTACTGATTTACGTATTCAACACCATTGTAGTAGCGGACCACCGCCTGCTTGATGAGGTACTTGAACAAGCTATTCATCTCATCGGCCTGGGCCTTCAGGTAATTGTTGTTGGCGGTCTGGAATTCCAGCGGGGAAATGAGCCCCTGCTCCAGTTTCTTGAGGTTCAGCGTGTAAGCTTCGGCCTGCACTTCGGCCTTTCGCTGCGCCTGCTGGTAGGCCGTAGCGGAGCCGTCGCGGTCCTGGACGGCCCTTCTTACCTCACTTTCCACATCCCGGCGCTTCTGGTCAAGTTCGGCCGTAGCCTTCTCCAGGGCGTGCCGCTTGCGGGAGATGTTGGACTGCTTGCTCAGGCGGCTCCAGATTGGGATGGAGACCGACAACTGGACATATTCACCGCCGTTATTCCGGAATTGGTCTCCGAATGGTGCTGTCTGAGAACCCTGATAGGAATAATAACTGGTATTCCAGCCGGCATACAGGCCCACGGAGGGCAGCACCTGCCACTTGGCCGTGCTCAGTTCGCGCTTGGCATTCTGTTGCTGCCAGGAGGCAATCTGGATGGCGGGATTGTTTTCAAGGGCGAAGCTGATAACGGACTCCGTGGTCAACGGCTCCATCTGCCATACCGGCATCGATGTGTCAATTAGCAGCTCCTCATCCACCGGCCAGAACATCAGGTCTGCCAGCGTCATCTTTTGGTCGCAGTACATATTGTACGTATTTGTCAGGTCAAACTGACGGTCGGCCAGGTCGGCCTCCATCTGGATTACGTCGGCATGGCCCTTTTGGCCCAGCTCTTCCTGGCGCCTGGCTTTGGCCAATGCCTGCTCAGCCACCGCCACCTGCTCCTCATACACGTTGCATAATCGCTTGTAATAGACTACGTTGTAGTACGCCTCCATCACTGCCAGACAGATATCGGCCTCCACCTGCTTTTCCTGGGAGTCGGCAATAAGCATTCCGGTCTTGGAAATCTTGTAATTGTTCACCGCCTTAAAGCCGTCGAAGAGGTCGTAACCGGCCGATACACCGTAGTTGTTGTGGAACGACGTGGTGTTGAAGTAGGTGTTGGTCTGCGGGTCGATGCTGCGGCCGAAGTTGTAGTACGCATAGGTCTGCGCGGTAATCTGCGGCGTAAAAAGGGTGAGCGCCGCATCCCTCCGGGCAATCTGCGCATCGCCGATAGCCGCCTGCTGGATCCGGATCTTGGTAGAATTGGAAATGGCGTAACGCATACAATCGTTAAGAGTCATTGTAGTCTGGCCGCTGGCGCTGACTGTCTCAGCAAGCGCCAGGGCTGTAACTACACAACTAATGAAAAGGTTTTTCATGTCAATACTTATGTTTAACCATGCCAAACACAAGCATCCCCCGTGCCAAATCACTTAACACATTGATTTACAGTAGAAAGACAAAATTATAGGGAGTGTAAAGCCTGTAAAGACTTTACACTCCCTTTACACTTTCCTTTACAATTTGCGAGTCAACTTATTTTAGGGAAAGACACGATGATATTTCGATAAAAATGTATATATTAGCAATATGTAATGTCAGTGGCTGTGGAGAACCTCTAAAGATTAAACGCAATGAAAACAACTCATCTTTACCCTCAGATAGATATCCGGGAATGGACAGCGATTGGCGCCGGATTCAACGGCACGGCTTACATCTCTCCGTCACATCCCGGCCTCCTTCTTAAAATCGTCAGGTCCGAACTGGGGAAGATAGAAAATGTTGAACAGGAATTCCAGCTGGCACAAAAGGCTTACGAAATAGGCCTGCCTACCCCGAAGGTGAACGAAATAGTCCGTGACGGTGAGCACTATGGGTATACCTCTCAAATCATCGAGGGCAAAAAATCCATTGCCAGGCTGTGTGCCGACCATCCCGAACGAATCCCCGAATATGCCGCTATGATGGCCCGGTACGGGAAGCAGCTACATTCAACGCCCATACCCGCCAATGCGCACATCACTCCCGTAAAAGCGCGTCTGGATAAGGCCCTTGAATCCTCCATGGTCTTGTCCGACAAGACACGTCCTATACTGACATCCCTGGTAGAGCAAATGCCGGATCCATCCACCTGTCTGCATGGGGATTTCCAACTTGGCAACCTGATCCTTTCCCCAGAAGGGAAGCACTACTGGATAGATATGGGCTGGCTCTCAACGGGATTTCCCATGCTGGATATCGCCCATCTGTATATGATGATGGTTGAAAACAGTATAATTCCTACCGTTCAGGAACTTACGCATATGACCCGGGAGCAGATGCTTGCTTTTTGGGAATGCTTCGTAAAGGAATACGCCACAGCGGAGGAGATAACGGCATTCAATAAGTCCATCGCCCCCTATGCGGCAATGGACATTGTGCTTTCCGCCTACAACCATCCTAACGACAACCCCCAGTTCAATGCCTTCTTCCGCTCACGGGTAGAGCAGTTGCTCACCCACTTTGAATTTGAACGGAAGTAATTCTACCTGAATCGGAGTTCAAAGACGGTCTGCCGGGCATCGCTGCGGAGCAGCTCAATGGAGCCGTTATGGTTCCGCATAATCTGACGGGAAATGCTGAGGCCGATACCGGAGCCCTCTTTCTTGGTGGTGTAGAACGGGATAAAGATCTGCTCCTGGGCGGAAACCGGAATAGGCTCACCATCGTTGGCCACTTGAACAATGACCTCATCATCCTTGCCCATCCTGGCCGTAAGGTCGACATGCCTGGCACCGGCCTGCAGGGCATTCTTGATCAGGTTGATGAGAATTTGGGAAATCTGTCCCTCGTCGGCAAAAATCATTAAATCCGGGTCCTCCGGGCGGTAGCTGCAAGAAGCGCTGCAGCTGGCGGCGAACTCGCTATTCAGCGCGATGACAGAGTCCATGAGCTCCTGCAGGTCCAGCGCCTTCCGGACAGGCTTAGCCACACCGGAGAGCTGCCGATAGGTCTGTACAAAACCGATAAGGTTCTTGGAAGAGTCGCTGATGGTTTCCAGACCAGCCTTGATGTCCAGCTCGCTGTGGCCGTTTTCGTCCACGGACTTGGCCATGGCATCGCTCAAAGAAGCGATGGGCGACACCGTATTCATGATTTCGTGGGTGAGCACCCGGATGAGCTTGGTCCAGGAATCCTGCTCATGGGCCTGCCGCTGCTTCTCGAAGATGGTACGGATCCGGTTGAGCGTGCGGTTGAACCGATTGCTGTCCTTGAAACGGAAGTTCAGTTCCCCGTCCTCCAGCGCATCCATCATATAGGCCACTTTCTTGATGTCCTTCCGCCTGGTCCTGATGACGGCAATTACCGCCGCGATAATGGCAACGATGGCACAGAGAAGTATGATTTGCCAGGTGGTCACAGACCGTACTTTTTCAGTTTTGCATAGAGCGTGGGGCGGCTCACGCCCAGCATCTTGGCGGCGGCGGAAATGTTGCCGTCCGTGCGCTCCATGGCCTCACGGACCAGCCGCTCTTCATCGGCATCACTCACCGCCTTTAAGGTCCCGGCGTCACCTGTCATTCTGAGGCCGTTGGCCGAAGAATCTATCTGGAAATCCTTGGCCGTGAGATTCTTCGCTTCGCTCAGAATGACGGCCTTCTCGATGCAGTTCTGCAACTCCCGGATATTGCCGCTCCATCGCCCTTCCGTGAGTATCTTTGCCGCATCAGGGGCGATTCCTGTCAGGGGCCGATGGTATTTGTCAGCGAACCGTTCCAGAAACAGCAGCGCTAGCGGAATAATGTCCTCCCTGCGTTCACGTAGCGCCGGAAGGGCGATGTGCACCGTATTGATGCGGTAGTAGAGGTCCTCACGGAAACGCCCCTCGCGCACTAACTGCTCCAAATCCATATTCGTGGCACAGATTAGCCGAATGTCCACCGGAATGGCCTTGGACCCGCCCACGCGAACTACGCTGCGGTTCTGGATAGCACGTAGCAGTTTTGCCTGCAGATGCAGCGGGATGTTGCCGATTTCATCCAGGAAGAGTGTCCCGCCATCGGCCTGCTCAAACTTGCCCACGTGGTCTGTATGGGCGTCGGTGAATGCACCCTTCACATGGCCGAAGAGTTCGCTCTCGAAAAGCGTCTCCGTTATGGCGCCGGCATCCACGGCTACCATCGGCTTTCCGCTCCGGAAGCTGTGGGCATGGATTTCCCGGGCCAGGACGTCCTTGCCAGTGCCGTTTTCGCCGGTGATGAGCACCGTGGCGTCGGTGGGGGCAATCTTTTCCAGGGTCTTCCGGATGGCGTCCATGGGTTTGGAGCTGCCCCAGAACATAGATTCTTCGCTACGCTCGGGAGGACTGGGGTGTTTCGCCCTCCTGGCCTTGTCCCGGGCCGATGTCAGTACTTCGATGAGCTTGTCGTTGTCCCAGGGCTTCACGATAAAGTCGAAGGCCCCACGCTTCATCCCTTCCACCGCCAGGGCGATATCGGCATAGGCGGTAAAGAGAACCACCTCCACTTCAGGGACCATCTTCTTGATCTCACCGGCCCAGTAGAGGCCTTCGTTGCCGGTGTTGATGCTGGTATTAAAGTTCATATCCAGCAACACCACATCCGGCTGGAACTGCTCTAGCGATGACACCAGTGTTGCCGGGGACGGAATGGTCTTTACCTCGGCAAAATGCACCGGCAACAGGATCTCCAGCGTCCGGCGGATCCCGGCGTTGTCATCCACAATCAGTATCTTTCCTTTCTTTGAAGCCATATGCAAGCACGAATTTACGCAATTTCTACTTCACGTGCAAATGCAAGCCTTGCGCCGACGCTCGTACATTATTCTATTTCAGTGTAAAGAATCCCCACAAGACTGTAAAGGCTCTTTACCGTTTTTTCGCCGTGAAGAGATGTTGTCATTCTATTAGCAAAGGTTTTCAATCCTGGAATAATTCTTCTTATCTTTGTACACAATCTGAAAAGATATTGAGCCTATGGATGTGACAGATGTATTCAGAGTTGACGGGAAAGTCGCTCTCATCACCGGCGGTGGAGCCGGAATAGGAAAAAGCTGTAGCCTAACCTTGTCAAGGGCCGGAGCGAAAATATTCATCGTAGACCTTTCCGAAGACAAGGCGGACGATGCCAGAAAGCAAATAGAATCCGAAGGCGGACAATGCGGATTCTTCAGCGCTGATATCAGCCTCGAAGAAAACTGCCGCGAGGCGGTCAGAAGGTGCATGGATCGCTTCGGGCGCCTTGACATCCTCATAAACTGCGCCGGCATGCAGGGGAAATCCGGTGACTTGGAGGCGGAATTCGACTCCCAAAACTTCTCGAAGATTATGGGCGTGGATCTGGGGGGTACCTTCATGATGTGCAAATACGCCTATCCCGAATGTTCTAAAACCAAGGGCTGCATTATCAATATAGCATCTCTCGCCGCATTGAGGGCTTCCGGTCCCCTTGCATACACGGCGGCTAAAGGAGCTGTGAAGAGCTTCTCCAAGACCCTGGCCAGCAGGCTGGGCGAAAAGGGAGTCAGGGTGAACACGATCTACCCGGGGTTCGTCCTCACCGAAATGACCATGGGCGTGCTCGACCGGCCTGACCTCAAAGAAAGGTTCGAGAAAGACTCCCCTCTCCATATCCTCGGAAAAGCCGAAGACATTGCCTACTGTGCCCTCTACCTGGGAAGCGACGCGGCCCGTTTCATCACCGGTCAGGACTTCGTCATCGACGGAGGTGCAATGTGCATATAGATATGTGTTTAATTGTTCCCAGAGTGTAGGGTCACATCAGATGCTGGCATGGTGAGGGTATAGGAACCGCCTCCGTTGGGAGTCAAGGTAACGGGGTTGCTCGCGCCATCGATGGCGCTGTAGGAAGAGCTGCCAGACAGGGTCAGAGTTACTGCCTTGCCGAAAACAAAGTACTTGACACTTTCGTGCAACAGGTCTTCAGCCGTTGAAGTCGTCACGGTTACGCCACCGGCGCCGACAATCTTGTAAGCACCTGCCACACCGTCTTGATCTGCTCCATCAACGGCAAGACAGCCCGGTACGGATGAATAGAACGAATTCGTGAACACAAAGCTACCCGTAGTACTCTGTCCGTTATAGGAGGAAGGGAAGTATCCAATATAAGCACCTATATGAGGAGATGCCTTTGAGGCGGATACTTCAGCATTGCTAAAGCAAGAATCAAATGAGAATTGCGGATTGTTGGTTCCGCCGAGAAGCTGTCCAATCATACCACCAACGTTGTCCGTACCATTTACAGTCCCTTTATTATAGGAATTGCTTATGACAAGTACAGTCGTAGGGCTACTAGGACTACTCCTGTGCATTCGGACCATGCCGAACAGTCCACCCGCACTATCGTTAGTTGAAATAATCGACCCACTATTGGAACAATTCAAATAGGTGAGCGTTTTTTCCGTAGACTTGGTGTATCCGGCGATTCCTCCAACAATACTAGCACCTTCAATCGTTCCTGTATTGATACAATTGCTGATGGTAAGGGTGCTGGAATACCCGTGAAATCTTCCGGCAATTCCGCCAGCATCACTGCCTGTAGCCGTGATATGACCGTTATTTGTGCAATCTGAAATAGTGCATACCGCGTCCCTGCTTATTCCAACAATGCCTCCAATATATTTTTGTCCTGTCACAGCTCCGTTATTGGTACACCCCGTCACAGGACTAGACCCACCACCCGCCAAAATGCCGCCTACTTCGTTTTTTCCTTGAATCGTTCCGTTGTTTGTGCAATTTTCAATCCTGGCATTAGAAAGAGTTACGATACCTGCCGCACTCCCATTGGTTGCCGTAACCGTCCCGGAAAAGGTGCAATTGGTCAGAGGGGCACTTACCCCACTGTCAATGTATGCAACTATGCCGGCTACATTACCTGTTCCCGTGATTGAGCCAGATACGGTACATCCTGATATATTACCATCCGTGTAGCCGGCTATGCCACCGACTCTGCTTTGGGTCGATGTGATTGTACAATTATCCAACGTCAAATCTTTGACATTGGAATTCCGTCCCAAATATCCGAACAATCCTACATTCTGTTGTGTCGCGTTAATCTTCAAGTTGGAAATGGTTTTATGATTCCCGTCGAAACACCCCTTGAATGAAAGGACCGAACTTAAACCAATGGGTTGGAAGTTTTCAACTTCCGTGAGGTCCAGATTCTGCATCAATGTTACCGTCTGCCCAGCATAATTCTTGCCGATACTTACCTCGTTGGACAGTAGCACAAGATCGGACACTGAATTGATTTCCGTAAGATAGTTTGATGACAGATCCTGCATCCTCAGGGTCGAGGTATAGTATTTACCGCCCTGAAGATTCCCTTTCTTAACGCAACTCAATTGCCGGGAATCTTCCGTGACGCATTTAATGACATAGTTGTTGTTTTCGCTCATTGAATGTATGGCCACCCATATCTCATTGACTGCATCCGTTAATGTAATGTTAATGCTTCCCAAAATGGCGACGTTACTGCCCAGATAGTAGGATAACATGTCATCTCCGACAATCGTTACACTCGTTACGTTAATATCCGCTCCTTCAGCATCCTGAAACTTGATCTTCCAAATGGCTTGGACATTCTTGAAAGCAGCGTTGGTCGTGGAGATTACTCTTGTTTCCGTATTCAATTCCGTAATTTCCACCTCCGCATAGGAATAATTGCAGTGGTCAGAAATATACTGCAGCGTTCCATCCTGACCGCGATAATCGGGTTGGTCATTGGGATAGGTCAAACGAATCTTCGTGCCTACTGCCAGTCCTTCAACGGAAGTCAGCGAACCGGTAAAGGTTGTGTGTAAACCACTCGTTTCAGCTGTTAACGAACCAACGGGTTCCGAAAGATAGAGCATTCCATTTTCAAGGTACTTATAAGCAATAATGACGTCGTTTTGCACCCATTCAGACTTAATTGTGCCGTTCGGGTTCATCGACAAAGCTTTGGTAACGGCGTCATTCTTTTCACCGGCCTCTACCTTCAGCGTCCAGACTTCTTCCTCTTCTTTTGTTTCCCGCGTTTCTTCCTTACTATCCAGTTCCATTTGAGAGCAAGAAAGCAGTCCCAGGCTCAGACCCAATATAATGGGCAATAAGTGCTTAACATTCTTTCTCATAAGGCATCCTCCTAAAACTCTTCAGGTCCATCATACTGTGGTGCATCACCAGAGACAACGAGGATGGCTCCCTCGGCCTTTACCTCTACAACCGTCGTTGCAGGGGCTTCATACAAATCGTGCTTAATTGTTTCCATTTTGCTTCATGGTTCTACGAACAGAAGCGCAAAGATACTAAAAAGTATGTTATCAACATACCAAACAGTATGCAAATGGAGAAAAAAAAGTGCGTATCTTTGTGAAAATGCACATTATTGGCAATGAGAGAGAATAACAAAGAAAAACTCTTCGCCCAAACATTCTCGCTGCTGCTCACCCACAACATCGGCGACCTCACCTTGGAAGAAGTGGAAAAGGCCACGGGCTTCACCCGCGGAGCCATCTTCTATTATGCCAAAACCAAGCTGGACTTCTTCCGCCAGGTCATCATCAGCGAGGTACTGGAAAAGCAGGACATCCACCGGAAAGTGAACTACACGGAGGGGATGTCCCTCAAGGACTTCATCCAGGCTTATCTTGAGGGCGTGGTCCACACCAGGACATACTATCTGGATTCTGTCAGTGAGGCTTTACCCGAAAATCCCACTCACGCCTACCTTCTCCTCGTCCTTCAGATCAAGCGCTACTATCCGGACCTTGGCGAACGCTATTACGAGATTATGCAGGAAGAAGTCGCCCTCTGGAAGAAGGTTCTCACCGATGCCGTGACCTCTGGTGAAATCGGCCCGCAGCAAGACCTGGACACCGTTGCCGTCACTTTCCAGTCCCTTTTCTACGGCTACTCCTTCCACGCCGCCGTCGGCAAAGCCTTCGACCCCGCCGCCCTCAAAGCCCAGATGATAGGCTTCTACCAAGCCCTTTGCAAGTAGATATTAGAATAATTCCCGGACCCAGCTTGTCAGCGTTTCCAGCACTTCCGGGGCGAAGGTCTCTTCAATCTCCTTGTACTCGGAGGGGGCGCCGGTGGTGCAATGCTGAAAGAGATGGTTGAGGCCTTCGACGCATTCGATCTGGACCTTGGTGCCAGCGGGCAGGCCACTCCGGAGGGCGTCCAGGTTGCTTTCCGGCTCCACTTGCCAGTCTTTGCTGCCGTTCACGGCCAGTACCGGGCAGGTGATGTCACCCAGCAGCGGACGCATGTCCAATGCCACAAAATACCGCAAATAGGGTGTCTGAAGCTGCTGGAGCGCACCCTGGTAATTCTGCTTCAGTGCATCGGGAAGGTCTGTTCCGTCGGCCGACGGCAGGGGATTTCCAGCCACGAGCGCCTCGAACGCCCGGCCCAGCAAAGTGCAATAGGCATCCACCGTCCCGGCAGGAAATCCGGCGGCGGCCAGGGCACGGCGGTTCTGAGAGAGCAGCGTCTCACCGCCGGAAACCACGTTCCCGGCCAGGGAAATGATGAAATCGGCTTGCCCTTCTGCGGCCAGCATCAGGGCGATGGTGCCGCCTTCGCTGTGGCCCAGCACGCCCACCTTGTCGAAACGCTCCCGGAGAAGTCGGATGCCGGCAAGGGCGTCGTTCTTGAGGTCTTCCGTGGTGCAGTTGATCACGTCACCCGTGGACTCCCCGAAACCGCGGTCGTCGTAGCGGAGGGTGGCGATTCCGGCGCGGGCCAGGGCATCGGCAATCACGGCAAAAGGTTTGTGCTCAAAGATTTCTTCGTCGCGGTTCTGCAGGCCGCTGCCGGTAACCATCACCAGCACGGGAGTTTTACGGGAACAGCCTTCCGGCAGCACCAGGGTCCCTTTGAGGAGGGCGTCACCGTTACGGAAAGACACCTCTTCCAGCAGGTATGGGAACGGGCCCGCAGGCGTCTGCGGCCGGTTCAGTCTGGGCTCGCCCGGGGTAAGCGTGAGCGGAAGCGAGGCCGTCCACTGCTTGAACGTGCCTACAATCTTTGTCAGCATCCAGGTGCCCTCATAGGTGGCGCCGATGGAGGGAATCCGGATGGTAATGGCGCCGGTGGCCGTTTTTTCCACCTGGATGGGAATATCCCGCGCACCCTGGTCCGGGGAATCCACGGTGGGATTCTCTCCATCCAGATGGAACACCAGGGAAAGGCGGGTCCCCTGCACCTCGATGGAGCCGGACCAGGTGCCGGTCTGGGCAAAAGCCGGGATTACGAAGGCCCCCAAAAGGGCCAGAATGGATACGATTCGTTTCATGGTTTTTCTGGATGTAAGCGTCTGTTTTTCCTGAGCTCCTCGCGGATAATCCATTGCAGCTGTGCGTTGGTACTGCGGAGTTCGTCCGCAGCCCAACGCTCAACGGCTTCCATGGTTTCCGGGTCTATCCGAAGTACAAAGCTCTTTACCGCTTCTTTCTCTTTGGCCATAGGCTAATAAAGACTTCCGGAGTTCACCACCGGCTGGGCCGGCTCGTCGCCGCAGAGAACTACCAGCAGGTTGCTCACCATGGCAGCCTTGCGCTCTTCGTCCAGGTTCACCACGCCCTCTGCCTTTAGCTTGTCCAGGGCCATCTTCACCATGCTTACAGCCCCGTCCACAATCTTTTCACGGGCGGCGATGATAGCATCGGCCTGCTGGCGGCGCAACATAACAGCGGCGATTTCCGGGGCATAGGCCAGGTAGTTGATGCGGGCCTCGGTCACGTGGATCCCGGCCATGGACAGGCGCTCGTTCAGGGTTTTCACCAGGCGCTCGTTGATTTCCTCGGCGTTGGAGCGGAGGGTGAGCTCGTCGGCCGTGTCGGGATTGTCATAGGCGTAGCAGCCGGCCACCTGGCGCAGGGCGGCGTCACTCTGGACGCGCACGAAGTTCTCAAAGGCCAGCGAGAGAGAACGGGCGGCGCCGGTGCGGGAGGTGGAAATGGAAGAAGGAGCCAGCGACTGGCTGTCAATCTCGAACAGGGCCTTGTAGGTGTTTTCCAGTTTCCAGACCAGCACCATGCCAATCAGGACCGGATTGCCGGCTTTGTCGTTGACCTTGATGGGCTCCGGATTCAGGTTGCGGGCCCTGAGGCTCACGCTTTTCTTACTCATCAGGGGATTCACCCAGTAAAAACCGGTCTGGCTGAAAGTACCGCTGTACAAGCCGAAGAAAACCAGTACCTTGGCCTCATTGGGCTCCAGTTTCACAAAACCGTTCATGCACACGCCCAGGAAAACAAGCAGGATGCCGCCCAGGATGGCGAATTCCGAAGAACTGTCTGCGAGGACAAAGAACCAGATGGTGAGGGCGAACAGAGCCAGTACCAGAAAAAGGGCCAGAAAGCCGTTGAGGACAATACCTTTGTAAGTGAATTCCTTGTTTTCCATAACCATTATTATTTTAATATCATTTTGATATCGCAAAGTTACAAACAAAAATGCAATCTCCAAATAAATTTCGAAAATATTTATCAAAACTCGATAAAAAAATACCGAAACACTAAATCACAGAAAGCTTTCTTGCAAAAAAACAATATAATGCCTATCTTACATTTCCGTAACAAATGTCTGGCACAGCTATGAAAAGAAAAGCATTGTTTATAGGAGGCACCGGCACCATCAGCACCGCCATCACGACAGCGCTGGCCTCCTCCCCCGAATGGGAACTCACGCTCCTGAACCGCGGAAACCGCAACGGCATCCTGCCGGAAAACGTCCGCACCATCAAGGCCGATATCGCCGACGAGGCCTCCGCCCAGCGCCTGCTGGAAGGCAGCCGCTGGGACTGCGTCTGCGATTTCATCGGCTTTGTCAAACCGCAGGTAGAGCGGGACTGGCGGCTGTTCCGGGGAAATACCGGGCAGTACATCTATATCAGCTCCGCATCGGCCTACCAAAAGCCCTGCATGAGCCCCTTCATCTCGGAAGGAACACCCCTGGCCAATCCCTACTGGCAATATTCCCGGGACAAGATTGTATGCGAAGACTTCCTGATGGAGAAATACCGGTCCGACGGCTTCCCCGTCACGATCGTCCGGCCCAGCCACACCTACGACAACCGCTCCGTCCCGCTGGGCGTACATGGGAACAAAGGCTCCTTCCAGGTGCTCAGGCGCATGATGGATGGAAAACCCGTCATCATCCACGGAGACGGGACCACCCAATGGACCCTCACCCACAACGCTGACTTCGCCAAGGGCTTCATCGGCCTGATGGGCAATCCCCTGGCCATCGGCAACGCCTTCCAGATTACCTCGGACCAGACCCTTACCTGGAACCAGATCTACGGCATCATCGCGGACGTGCTTGGGGTGGAACTCAAGCCCTATTATGTCTCCTCCTCTTTCCTGGCCGATGTGGGCCCGTACGACTTCCGCGGAGGGCTCATCGGCGACAAAGCCTGCACCGTGCTGTTCGACAACAGCAAGGTCAAGCGCGCCGTCCCGGGCTTCCAGGCCACCATCCGGGCAGAGCAAGGCCTCCGGGACACCATCGAAAACATCCTGGCCCATCCGGAACTGCAGGTGCCGGACCCGGAGTTTGACGCCTGGTGCGACCGCGTAATCGCCGCCCTGGAAGCCGCCAAAGCCACCCTAACCCGATAAACACGCAACGATGAAAAAATACGCCATACTGCTTGCCGCCGCCGGCCTGCTGTGCCTGGGCTGCGCCCAGAAGCGGGAACAACTCCGCAGCGGAGACCTCATCTTCGTAGGCATCCCGCTGGACTACCGGATTGACGAAGACTCCATGAGCGAGGCCATATCGGCCGCCACCGGAAAAGGGGAACTGAACCTGATCCACGTGGCCATTGCCGACGTAGAGGCCGACGGCATCTACGTGATTGAAGCCACCCTCAAGCACGGGGTAGACCGGCATCCGCTGGATACTTTTGTCACGGACTTCACCCTCAAGGACGGAAGCTATCCCACCTTCCTGGTCAAGCGCCTCAAAGAGGGCGTCAAAGCCCCGGACTGCATCGCAAACGCCCTCTCTTTCTGCGGAGAACCCTACGACACCTACTTCCTGGAAGGGAACGGGGCCCATTACTGCTCCGAGCTGGTCAGGGACAGCTACCTGGCCCCGGACGGCAGCCACCTGTTCCCGCAGTTGCCCATGAACTGGAAGGATGCGGAGGGGGAAATCCCGGTTTACTGGACACAGCTCTTTGGCATGATTGGCATGGAAGTCCCTCAGGGAGAACCCGGCACCAACCCGCAGGACATGGCCGAAAGCCCCCTGCTGGTGCCGGTAGACATCCAACTGACAGATTATATCAATAAACGATAACGCCCTTATGAAAGATTTTACCTACTATGCCCCCACGGAAGTGGCGTTCGGAAAAAGCTCCGAAGAAGAGGTAGCCCGCCTGGTCAAGAAATACGACGGCCACAAAGTCCTGGTCCACTATGGCGGAGGCAGCGCCGTCCGCAGCGGACTGCTGGACAAAATCTGCAGCCTCCTCGAAGAAGGAGGTCTCCGGACCGTCCTGCTGGGCGGTGTCGTACCCAACCCGCGCCTGTCCAAAGTACACGAAGGCATCGCCCTGTGCCGGAAAGAAGGCGTAGATTTTATCCTGTCCGTCGGCGGCGGTTCCGTGATCGACTCGGCCAAAGCCATCGCCTGCGGTGTCTGCTATGAAGGCGAGGTATGGGACTTCTACATCGGCAAGGCCGATGCCCAGGCGTACCTTCCCATGGGCTGCGTGCTCACCATCCCCGCCGCCGGCAGCGAGATGAGTGACAGCAGCGTGATCACCAACGAGGACGGAGACCTCAAGATCGGCTATTCCAACAACCTGAGCCGGCAGAAATTCGCCATCATGAACCCGGAACGCACCTACACGCTGCCGCCGTACCAGACGGCCGCCGGCGTCACGGACATCATGATGCACACCATGGAACGCTACTTCTCCCACGACGACGACATGTCCCTGACCGACGCCGTGGCGGAAGCCGTCCTGCGCACCATGAAAGACTGCATTTTCACAGTCCTGAAAGACCCCCGGGACTACCGGGCGCGCGCCCAGATCATGTGGGGCGGGTCCCTGGCCCACAACGACCTCACCGGCTGCGGTACCACCGGCGACTGGGCCACCCATCAGCTGGAGCATGAGCTCAGCGCCCTGTTCGACGCCACGCACGGCGCCGGACTGGCCGCTGTCTGGCCCAGCTGGGCACGCTATGTCTATCGGGAGAACGTCGGCCGCTTCGTGCGCTTCGCCGTGAATGTCATGGGTGTCACCAACGACTACACCGACCCGGAAGGCACGGCGCTAAAGGGCATCGAGGCCATGGAACGCTTCTATCACAGCATAGGTATGCCTGTAAATATCCCTGAACTGATCGGCAGGGATATCACAGACGCGGAAATTGACGAGATGGTGCGCAAATGCAGCCTGGACGGCACCCGGGCCCAAGGTCAGTTCAAGGTGCTCACCGCCCGGGACATGCAGTGCATCTACCGGAATGCGGCCAGGCGCTAGTTTTCCTTTTTCTTGTTCTTCACGAACTCGTTGAACTTGTCCTTGGCCTTGTCGGCTGCTTCAGAGACGTCTTCCGACATTTCTTCCAGTTTTTCCTTGGCCTTGCCGGCCCATTCTCCGGCATTCTCCTTGGCTTCTTCGAAGGCCTCTTTCACTTTGGGAGAGGCCTTGTCGTACATGGCTTTGGCGTTCTCTTTCATTTCATCAGCCACTTCGCTCAGTTTCTCGTTGGCTTTGTCGGCAGCATACTGGATGCGCTCTCCGAGGCTCACTTTGCCGTCGCCGTTCAGATCTCTGGGATCTTTGTTTTCTTCAGTCATAGTTCTATCTGTTTAATGGTTATTTACATAGCATGATATCCAGGATCATGCGGTCTGTCGTCTTCATGCCGGCCGATCCGATGGCGCCAATGTTTCGGATGGTCTTTTCCACGTCGTCCTCCACAATGCCGTCCGTAGAGGGAATGCAGGTGTTGCGCAGGGCCAGCACCGCCGACTGCACCGCGCTGGACACGCCCGAGGCCACCTTCATGGCGCAGCCTACCTTGGCGCCGTCGCAAACCATGCCGGTGATATTGCCAGCCATGTTCTTAATGGCGGCGCATACCTGATTAAAATTGCCGCCCTGCAGATATACAATGCCGCAGGCCGACCCGGTAGAAGCCACCACGCAGCCGCACAGCGCCGACAACTTGCCCAGGTAGTGTTTGATATGGATGGCCACCAGATTGCTCAGGATGAGGGCGCGCGACAGCCGGGCGTCGTCTATTCCGTACTTGAGGGCAAAGGCAATCACCGGCATGCTCACCGTGATGCCCTGGTTGCCGCTGCCGCTATTGGACATGGCAGGAAGGGTACATCCGGCCATCCGGGCGTCGGAAGCGGCGGCCGTCATGCCCATGGCAAAACTCAGGAAATCGTCTCCGAACACTTCCTGCTGGTTCTCCCGGATGGCTTTTCCCACGCGAAGGCCATAGTCTCCCCGCAGGCCTTCCCGGGCCAGGGCCAGGTTCAGCGTCCGGTCTTCCAGGATAAAGGCAATGTCCTCCAGCGGGGCGCTGCAGGCAAAATCGTAGATGGCCCGGACGGTGAGGTCGTATTCGCTGTCCGCGTGCTCCGCCACGGCGGCTGCACTCTCGGAGCTCATCAGGATTCTGTCGGCAAAGCTGGTTTCTACGATACGGTCGTGGTCGTCCTCAAT
The DNA here is from genome assembly GCA_947168525.1 of uncultured Bacteroidales bacterium. GTDB lineage: Bacteria > Bacteroidota > Bacteroidia > Bacteroidales > UBA932 > Cryptobacteroides. The sequence goes on along the minus strand of CAMVMG010000005.1, from coordinate 6,686 downwards.
GACGGCGTAGGCATGCGGGTCTACCTCTGCGCTGGCTACGGCGCCCTCTGCCACCGACACGGTGGCTTTCACATACAGCAGATGCGCAGTCTCGGCCACGCTGATATGCACTTTGCCCTCCGCCACCAGGCGCTTGGCACGCTCCACGGCTTCCGGCGTGAGGCCGGAAAGCACCTCCAGCCCCCGCGACGAGTCTCCGCAGACCGCGCCCAGGGCTGCCGCTACCGGAAGCCCTACCATGCCGGTTCCGGGGATGCCCACCCCCATACCGTTCTTGAGAATGTTGCCACTCACCGATATGTCCAGACGGAAATCGGCCTTGAGCCGCCATTGACTGTAGCAGGAGCAGTTCTCGCTGATAATCTCCGCCGCCTTGGCCACGGCCAGCGCTACGGCGATGGGCTCGGTGCAGCCCAGCGCAGGCTTTACTTCCCGATGGATAAGGTCTATGATCTCTTGATTTGTCATACGATTTGGTTTCCAGTATAAAGCTGATAATACTTTCCCTTCTGCTCCAGCAATTCCCGGTGCGTGCCCCGCTCGATAATGCGGCCATGGTCCAGCACCAGGATATTGTCGGCATTCTGCACCGTAGACAGGCGATGGGCAATCACGAAGGTGGTCCGCCCCTTCATCAGGGAATCCATACCCTGCTGGATCAGGCGCTCTGTCCGGGTGTCAATAGAGGAGGTGGCCTCGTCCAGGATCAGGACCTGCGGGTCTGCCACGGCGGCGCGGGCAATGGCCAGGAGCTGCCGCTCCCCCTGGGAAAGGTTGCCTCCGTCGGCCTGCAGGACAGTGTCGTAGCCATTGGGCATACGCCGGATGAAGTTGTCTGCGCAGGAGAGGCGGGCGGCGGCCCGGCACTGCTCGTCCGTGGCGTCCAACCTGCCGTAGCGGATGTTTTCCATTACGGTTCCGCCAAACAGATGCGTTTCCTGAAGCACCATGCCCAGACTCCGGCGCAAGGAGTCTTTCCGGATATCCTTGATGTCTGTGCCGTCGAAGGTGATGCGACCGTCCTGGATTTCATAGAAACGGTTGATGAGGTTGGTGATAGTGGTTTTTCCGGCGCCCGTTCCCCCCACGAAGGCAATCTTCTGGCCAGGACTGGCTGTTAGACTGATATCGAAGAGCACCTGTTTCTCGGGGACATAGCCGAAATCCACGTCCGACAGGGAAATCTCTCCCTTGATATCCTTGAGCTCCACCCGGCCGCTGTCCTGTTCCGGCTCTTCGTCCAGCAGGGCATACAGCCGGTCGGTGCCGGCGGCAGCCATCACGATAGAGTTAATCTCGTTGGAGATAGAGGACACCGGACGGATGAAGTTCCGCTGCAGGGTGAGGAAAGACACCAGGGTGCCCAGGGTGAGGGCAGCGCCGTCCAGGCCGCAGAGAAACCAGGGCACCACGGCCCCCGCAAAGCCCGCGAGCGGAGAAACTCCGGCCGTCGGGGTATAGCCCAGGGCAATCACGGCGCCCACCAGGGCCAGCAGGACATAGGCGAAGTTGCCGATATTGGAGTTTACCGGCATGATGATGTTGCCAATCTTGTTGGCGTTGTAAACGCTGGAACGGAGCTGCTCGTTGAGCTCTTCGAACCGGGAAAGGGCCTCTTCCTCGTGGCAATAGACCTTGACCACCTTCTGGCCGGAGACCATCTCCTCGATGAAGCCGTTCATCTTTCCAAGGTTCTGCTGGCGCTGGGTATAGTACTTCTTGGAGACCTTGCCCAGCGAGGTGGTGACCTTGAACATAATCCAGGCCATCAGGACCGAGACCAGGGTGAGCGGCAGACTGAGCACCAGCATGCTCACAAAGGTGGCCAGGATGGTCATCAGGGACTTGAACAGGTTAGGGACGCTGCTGCCCACCACTTGGCGGAGGGTATCCACGTCGTTGGTGTACACCGACATGATATCTCCATGCGAATGGGAGTCGAAATAGCGCAGGGGCAGTTTCTCCATGTGGGAGAAAAGGTCTTTCCGCAGGCTTAGGAGCGTGCCCTGCCCGACAAAGATCATGAGCAGGCTCTGCGCATAGTCGGCCGCAATGCCGGTCAGCAGCACGGCGCCCAGCTTGAGTAGAGCCCGTGCCAGCGGGGTATAATCCGGAATGGCCGCCTGGGTGAGCGGTGTGATGTAGTCGTCGATGAGCGTCCGCGTAAAGAGGGAGCTGGCCAAGGAGATGAGAGAGGAAACGACAATACAGAGCAGTACAATGCCGATATTCACTTTGTAGTGCCGGAAGACATACCGCAGCAGGCGCCACACGGTGGAGTCTTTCCTGAGGTCTTTGAAGCTGGCCCCCGTCCTGGGACCGCGGTCAGCGCCCGGTCCGCGCATATTGAATCCTGGAGGCATGGCTAAGCGGTATTACGGAGCTGGTCGAAGTCGGCCTCGGCGCCGGAGGCCTGCATCTGGTTAATCTCGCGGTAGATGGCGTTGTCCCGGAGGAGATTCTCATGGGTGTCGAAGCCGTCTACCCGGCCGTTCTGCATCACAATGATCCGGTCGGTGTCTTTGATGGAGAGGATGCGCTGCGAGATGATGATCTTGGTGGTTCCCGGGATACAGGTACGGAAGGTTTCCCGAATAGCTGCATCGGTAGCGGTGTCCACGGCCGATGTGGAATCGTCCAGAATCAGGACCTTGGGACGCATCAGCAGGGCCCGGGCGATGCACAGGCGCTGCCGCTGTCCGCCGGAGACATTGGTGCCGCCTTGTTCGATGCGGGTATTGTATCCGTCCGGGAAACTCTGGATGAATTCGTCCGCCATGGCCTGCCGGCAGGCCTCCTGACACTCTTCCAGGGTGGCATCGGCCTTTCCCCAGCGGAGATTCTCCAGGATGGTGCCGCTGAACAGGGTGCTGGTCTGGAGCACCATGGACACCTCGTGGCGGAGGGAAGTCATGTCGTAAGAGCGGACGTCCCGGCCACCTACCTCCACGCTGCCTTCCGAGACGTCATACAAGCGGGGAATCAGGTTCACAAGCGAGCTTTTACCGCTGCCGGTGCCGCCAATCAGGCCTACGGTTTCCCCGGAGCGGATGTCCAGGTTGATATCCTCCAGGGCATAGTCGCCGCCGGCCTTGTAGGTGAAAAACACATGGTTGAAGCGGATGCTTCCGTCGGCCACTTCCATGACGGGCTCCGGGGGATTGTCCATGTCCGGCACCTCGTCGATGACCTCCGCCACGCGGGTGGCGCTGGCAGCGCTCCGGGTGAGCTGGACAAAGATCATGGAGAGCATTATCAGCGAGCTCAGCACCGTCATGATATAGCTGAACAGGGACGTGAGCTGGCCGGTGGTGAGCGACCCTTCCACGATGTAGCGGGCGCCCCACCAGCTGAGGGCGATGATGCAGGCGTTCACAATCAGGCTCATCACCGGGCCGTTGAGGGCCATCAAGGTCTCGGCCTTGATGTTCAGGGTGTACAGGCCCAGGGCGGCTTTGTCGAACTTGGACAGTTCGTGGCTTTCCCGCACGAAGGCTTTTACCACGCGGATGGCCGACACGTTCTCCTGCACCACACCGTTGAGCCGGTCCACCTTCAGGAGGATTTCCTTGAACAGACGTGCGGCACGCATGATCAGGAAGGTGAGGAAGGTGCCCAGCGCCACCATGGCCGCCAGGAAGATGATACTGAGCCGGGGATGGATCACAAAGCACATGGCCAGGGCCGACACCAGGTTGAGCGGGGCCCGGAAGGTGGTCCTGAGCAGCATCTGGAAGGCGTTCTGGATGCTGGAGACGTCGGTGGTCATGCGCGTAACCAGACCCGCCGTGGAGTATTTGTCGATGTCCGAGAAGGAGAAGCGCTGGATGTTCCGGTACATGGCCCGTCGCAGATTGGCCGCCAGCCCGGTGCTGCTGTAGGCAGCAAAGCGCCCGGCCAGGATACCGAACACGAGGCTCAGGGAAGCCAGGCCCAGCATGATGCCGCCGTATTTATAGACGTCCGGCAGGGAACCGGAGCCAATCCCCTTATCGATGATGGAAGCTGTGGCATAAGGGATGAGCACGCCCATGATTACCTCCAAGGTAGTCCAAAGCGGCGTCAGGAGAGCCGCCGCTTTATACTGCTTTACCTGTTTGAGAATGGTTCTGAACATGGGGGCAACCCCCTCCTTGCTAGAGTTCTGTTACAAACTCTTCTTTGGCCTGGCGTTTGTCGTGCTTCTCGCCGGGTTCTCCGACGGGAACACCCACTGGGAACAGGGCAACAGGCTCATAGCCGTCCATCTGCGGGAACTGTTCCAGTACCTTGGCAGGGTCGAAGGAGCCCACCCAGACGCAGCCCAGGCCCAAATCTGCCACTTCCATCATGATATGGGTGCCCACGATGGCGGCATCTATTTCCGCGCCGTTTTTCCCGTCGTACTTGCGTACCCAGGCTTTATCTGCAGCACAGCCCACCACGAACACCACGGGGGCATCGTACAGATATTGAGTGGTCTTTTTCAGTTTGGCAAGGGATTCCGGCTGTCTGACAACCCACACGTGGACCGGCTGCTTGTTGGCGGCCGTAGGGGCTACCCGGGCGGCTTCCAGGATTTGGTCTATATCCTGGTCAGAGACGGCCTTCTGGGCAAAACTGCGGCAGGAATAACGCTCCTTGGCCAACTTCAGGAAGGCGGAAGTCTTGGGAGCGACCCGGTCTTTCACATCCACAAACGCCGCACGGTGGTGGATCCGGGTGATGTCGCTGATTCGCTGGAGGAACTTATTTTTCATCTGAAAAGGCTTTATAGTTATACATCCATCGCAATATAATAATTTTTTTTTGCTTTCTGTGCAACTGAAACAGGTTTTTGCACCACAGTTTGATTTTGAAAAAACGCATGCTTGTCTTATCTTTGCATACGAAAATACAACTTTCCTATGTTATTACTAATCTTTGAGCTGCTCGGCTCCATCGCCCTTCTCATCTATGGAATGAAGGTGATGAGCGAAGCTTTGCAAAAGATGGCCGGACCTCAATTGCGCCACCTGCTGGGGGCCATGACCACTAACCGCCTCTCCGGTGTGGCCACCGGCGCGCTGGTTACGGTCGCCGTCCAGTCTTCCGCCGCCACCACGGTCATGACTGTATCCTTTGTCAACGCCGCCCTGCTAACCCTTACCCAGGCCATCTCGGTCATCATGGGTGCCAATATCGGTACCACCATGAGCGCCTGGATCATGTCGGCCGGTTTCTCCTTCAACGTCACCATGCTGGTGTGGCCGGCTTTCTTTATCGGCATCATCCTCATCCAGACGGGGAAACAGCGGTATCTGGGAGATTTCCTATTCGGTCTGTCGTTCCTGCTCTTCGCCCTTGGAATGCTCAAGCAGGTGGGTGTCGACATGGACCTGGCCAGCAAGCCGGCCGTAGTGAATTTCTTCGCCTCGTTCGACTCCGGAAGCTATCTCACCATCCTGCTTTTCCTGCTAATCGGCTCGGTGCTCACGGCGATGGTCCAGTCATCGGCCGCCCTGATGGCCATCACCATGGTGCTGTGCTCAACGGGCGCCATCACCATTTTCCAGGGTATCGCACTGGTTATGGGTGAGAACATCGGCACCACCGTCACGGCCAACCTGGCCGCACTCAATGCCAATACCCAAGCCCGCCGTACGGCCCTCGCGCACTTGGTGTTCAACCTTTTCGGTGTTATCTGGGTGCTCATTGTCTTCTTCCCCTTTGTCCGTCTTGTCTGCGGCATCGTGGGGCTGGATCCCTATGCAGAAAGCCAGTCTCCCACGCAGCTGTCCTTTGCCCTTGCAGCCTTCCATACCGGGTTTAACGTCATCAATACGGCCATCCTTATCTGGTTCATTCCCCAGATCGAGAAACTGGTATGCGCCATCATCAAGCCCAAGATTACGGAAGATGAAGAAGAATCCCGCCTGCAGTTTATCCGTGGCGGTATCATGAAGACACCGGAAATTTCCGTGTTGCAGGCGCAGAAGGAAATCAACGTATTCGGCTCCCGGATGCAGAGGATGTTCGACCTGGTTCAAACCCTTACGCCCGACAAGGACGATGACGAATTCCAGAAAATCTTCGACCACATCGCCAAGCTGGAGGATATCAGCGACAACATGGAGAACGAGATCGGCCGTTACCTGGGAGAAGTAGGGCAGGCACACCTGTCCGACGACACCAAGGCAAAGATCAGCGGCATGCTCCGCCAGATCGGCGAGCTGGAAAGTATCGGCGACAGTTGCTTCAATCTGGCCAGAATCCTCCGCCGCGGACGGGAGAATAAAGTGGTCATCACGGAAACCCAGTCAGAGGGTGTCCGAGAGATGTTCTCCCTGGTGAGCAAGGCCCTGGAACTGATGAATACCTCCCTCACCCATCGCCGGGACGAGTTCGATTTCGCGCTCTCGGAAGGAGTGGAAAAACAGATCAACGAAACCCGGAACCAACTTAAGCAGCATAATATCCAGGATCTGGACAAGCGTGTGTACAGCTACGACAGCGGCACCGTCTACATGGATATTGTGAGCGAATGCGAGAAAACCGGCGACTACATTATCAATGTGGTAGAGGCCCGCATGATGATCTCACACCATCAAATTTAACTTTTTCGGACGCAACGCTTGCAGTTCCCGAAAAAAGTCGTAAATTTGCAGTCCCGTTTGGGAAATTGAGATATGGTGTAATGGTAGCACTACAGATTCTGGCTCTGTCAG
>CAMVMG010000004.1 GCA_947168525.1 uncultured Bacteroidales bacterium | reverse complement strand
ATCGAGCACACCAAGCGCTGCCGCCGCATCGCCGACGCGATGGGCAAGGCCCAGGGCGACCCCTGCATCATGAACATCTGGGTCCACGACGGTTCCAAGGACCAGACCGTGGAGCGCAAGCGCTACCGTGAGATCTTCGCAGACTCCCTGGACGAAATCCTGAAGGAAGACCTGCCCGGCATGAAGACCTGCCTGGAGGCCAAGCTGTTCGGTATCGGCCTGGAGAGCTACACTGTAGGCTCCCACGACTTCGTAGCCGGCTACTGCGCCACCCGCAAGCTTATGTACACCCTGGACACCGGCCACTATGAGATGACCGAGAACGTGGCCGACATGGTAGCCTCGCTCCTGCTCTTCGTGCCGGAACTGATGCTCCATGTCTCCCGCCCGATCCGCTGGGACTCCGACCACGTGACCATCATGAACGACCAGACCCTGGACCTGTTCAAGGAGATGGTCCGCGCGGATGCCCTGAGCCGCTGCCACATCGGCCTGGACTACTTCGACGCCGCCATCAACCGCATCGGCGCCTACATCATCGGCACCCGCGCCACGCAGAAGTGCGTCCTGAGCGCCCTGCTGGAACCGCTCGCCAAGCTGCGTGAATACGAGGATGTCGGCAAGGGCTTCCAGCGTCTCGCTCTCCTGGAAGAGGCCAAGACCCTCCCGTTCGGCGCCGTGTTCGATTATTTCAACTTCAAGAACGGCGTGCCTGTGGGTGAGGAATTCATCCCTTGCATCGAGCAGTACGAGAAAGACGTAACTTCCAAACGATAAGTTATGAACCTCATTATCGGATTGTTAATCATAGCTGTTGGGGCATTCTGCCAGTCCAGCAGCTATGTTCCTATCAACAAGATCAAGAAGTGGAGCTGGGAAAGCTACTGGATCATCCAGGGCGTTTTCGCCTGGCTGCTGTTCCCGCTTGTGGGCTCGCTGCTGTCCCTGTCCGGGACCGGCGGCAGCTTCGGCGAGCTGCTGGGCCTGATGAACGCCAACCCCAAGGACACCTGGCTCACCATCCTCTTCGGCGTGCTCTGGGGTGTGGGTGGCCTTACCTTCGGCCTCAGCATGCGCTATCTGGGCGTGGCCCTGGGACAGAGCATCGCCCTGGGCACATGCTCGGGCCTGGGTGCCATCCTGGGTCCGGTGTTCACCGGCAAGACCGGTGACCTCACCAGCGCCGTGATTATCGGCGTGGTGGTCACCCTTATCGGTATCGCCATTATCGGCGTGGCCGGCTGGATGAAATCCGCCGCCCTGCCGGAAGAGCAGAAGAAAGAGGCCGTGAAGGACTTCAACTTCGGCAAGGGTCTGTTCGTGGCTGTGCTTGCCGGTTTTATGAGCGCCTGCTTCAATATCGGCCTCAGCTTCGGCGACGGCCTGTACCTGGAGGGCACCAAGCCTATCTTCCAGACGCTGCCCGCCACCATGCTGGTCACCTTCGGCGGTTTCCTCACCAACGCCTGCTACTGCTTCTACCAGAACAACAAGAACAAGACCTGGGGGGATTACAAACAGGGCTCCCTGTGGGGCAACAACCTCCTGTTCTGCTGCCTGGCCGGCCTGCTCTGGTACAGCCAGTTCTTCGGCCTGTCCCTGGGCAAGGGCTTCCTCACGGATTACCCGGTGCTCATCACTTTCAGTTGGTGCATCCTGATGGCGCTGAACGTCGTGTTCTCCAATGTCTGGGGCATCATCCTCAAGGAATGGAAGGGCGTATCCCGCAAGACCATCGTGGTGCTTGTGTGCGGCCTGGCCGTCTTGATCTTCAGTACTTTCCTGCCCCAGCTGCTGGCACAATAAACATTAAACTTCCTGAAAAACACACAATAAAATGGCAAATGTGGTCATAATGCCCAAACAGGGCCAGTCCGTGGAGAGCTGTATCGTCTCCGAGTTCAAGAAGAAAGTAGGGGACACCGTCAAGGTTGGTGATGTCCTCTTCGGATACGAAACCGACAAAGCCACCTTCGAGGAGGAATCCAAGTTCGAAGGCGTTGTCCTGGCCTGTTTCTTCAATGACGGAGACGAAATCCCCGTCCTTACCAATGTGATGGTGATCGGCCAGCCCGGCGAGTCCTTTGCCGAGTTCGCCCCCGCGGGGGTCGGGACAGTGGAGGGTACTCCCTCTGAGAACCCTCAGCCTTCGGCTTCGTCCCTCCTACCGGCAGAGCCGGCGGGCCCCTCCCATTCATCCGGACATGGGCGTCCAGAGGTTTCAGAGGGAGTACCCTCCGCTGATGTGACCCCCGGCGCTCCCGTGAGCCCGCGCGCACGGACCATCGCTGCTGAAAAGGGTGTGGACACCGCCCGCGTTGCCGGAACCGGCCCGCATGGACGCATCATCGCCCGTGATGTGGAAGCCGCAGCCGCGGCCCAGGGAACCCTCACCGGTCTGGCCAAGGCCAGGATGGCCGACGGCGGCCTGGCCTCTCCCGGCACCGGCACCGGCCTGGCCGGCAGCGTGAAGGGCAGCGACCTCAAGGTCTGGCAGCCTAACCATACCGACATCGCCGGCGAAGGCGAGGAATTCAAGGTGGTCAAGATGTCCAACATGCGCAAGCTCATCGCCAAGAGCATGTACAACTCCCTCCAGAATTCCGCCCAGCTTACCCACATGCTGGGGGCCGATGCCCGGAGGATCCAGGCCCTCCGCAAGAAGGCCAAGAAAGCCCTCGAGGAAGGAAAGATCGACGCGAACATCACCATCAACGACTTTGTCTGCTATGCCGTGATCAAGGCCCTGCAGAAGTTCCCGAACCTGAATTCCCACTGCCTGGGAGATGCCATGCGTCTTTTCAGCAGCGTGAACCTGGGCATCGCTGTGGATACCGAGCGTGGCCTCATGGTCCCCGCCGTTCCCCATGCCGACGAGCTCAATATCGTCGGCCTGAGCAAGAAACTCAAGAAAGTGGCCGATGACAGCAAGAAGGGCAGCATCAATCCGGACCTGCTTTCTCCGGAAGCCGCTTCCTTCACCGTGTCCAACCTGGGTGGCTTCGGCGTGGAGTGGTTCACTCCCATCATCAATGTGCCGCAGAGCGCCATCCTGGGGGTGGGCACCATCGTCCCGCGTCCCAAGGATCTGGGCGGCGGCGTGTATGCCTTCGTGCCTTACCTCGGCCTGAGCCTCACGTACGACCACCGTGCCATCGACGGCGGCGAGGCCACCCGGTTCCTGAAACAGGTGGCCCAGGAAATCGAAAACCTGGAAGTTGAATTTTAATTCGTATCTTTATAGATTGTTATAAACCGAAAGAGTATGTACGATCTTGCAATCATGGGTGGAGGCCCCGGCGGATATGTGGCCGCAGGGCGTGCCGGCAATGCCGGTCTCTCCGTAGTCCTGTTCGAAAAACGTGAATTGGGCGGCGTGTGCCTCAACGAAGGCTGCGTTCCCACCAAGACGCTGCTGTACAGCGCCAAAGTATACGATTATTCCCGCCACGCAGACCAGTATGGTGTGAATGTGGACGGCTCTTCCATCGATTTCGGCGCCATCTTCAAGCGCAAGGAGAAGGTGGTCAAGAAGCTCGTGGGCGGCGTGAAGGCCCAGATGAAAGGGGCCAGGGTGGAAGTGGTGAAGGGCGACGCCCTCATCAAGGAGCGCGGAGCCGAAGGCATTGTCATCGCCTGCGACGGCAAGGACTTCCAGGCCCGAAACCTCCTCATCTGTACGGGCTCCGAGGCGGCTGTTCCGCCTATCCCCGGCCTTCGTGAGGGCCTCGGCGGCGCCGTCGTGACCAACCGGGAAATCCTCTCGCTTACAGAGCAGCCAAAGGACCTGGTGGTGATCGGCGGCGGTGTCATCGGCATGGAGTTCGCCAGCTTCTTCAACAGTATCGGCACCAAGGTGACCGTGGTGGAGATGCTGCCCAAGATCCTGGGCCCCCTGGACGATGAAATCAGTTCCATGCTCCAGGCCCAGTACGAGAAAAAAGGCGTGGAGTTCCATCTCAGCTGCAAAGTGGTGGCCGTGGAAGGGAACGACGTGGTGTACGAAGATCCCGAAGGCAAGACCTGCCGCGCCACCGGTGATAAGATCCTGGTATCCGTGGGCCGCCGGGCCAGTTTCCAGGGCATCGGCCTGGAGAATATCGGCGTAGAGCTGGCCCTGAATCCCGCCGGCCGTCCCTACGGCATCAAGGTGGATGAGAAGATGCGCACCAACGTGCCCGGCGTCTATGCCGCCGGCGACGTCACCGGCTTCTCCATGCTGGCCCACACTGCGTCCCGCGAGGGCGAGGTGGCCGTGAACAACATCCTGGGCAAGACCGACCGCATGCGCTATAACGCCATCCCCGGCGTGGTGTATACCAATCCGGAAGTGGCCGGCGCCGGTGTCACCGAGGCCGAGGCCGCCAAGAAGGGCCTGGACTACACCGTGCTCAAGCTCCCCATGGCCTATTCCGGCCGTTTCGTGGCGGAGAACGAGCGGGGCGAAGGCCTCTGCAAAGTGATCGTGGGCAAGAAGTACCACGAAGTGCTGGGTGTCCATATGCTGGGCAACCCCTGCTCCGAGATGATCCACAGCGCCTGCATCGCCATCGAGCAGGAGATGACCGTGGAGCAGCTCAAGGAAGTGGTATTCCCGCATCCTACCGTATCCGAAATCCTGAAAGAAACCGTATTTACCCTGAAATAAGCTATGCCTAAATCATTATTTATCGACCCCAACGAGGTGCTCCGTCCCAAAGAGCACGAAATTGCCTTCCCCAAAATTCCCGTGATGCAGTACAGCAAGTCCGTGAAGGACGAGCTGAAAGAAGGGAATTTCACCCCGGAAGACCTCAGGCGTATCTATCGCGACATGTTCGTGATCCGCGAGTTCGAAACCATGCTCAACCTGGTGAAGACCACCGGTGGATACAATGGCGTAGAATACAACAACCCGGGTCCCGCCCATCTTTCTGCCGGTCAGGAAGCTGCGGCTGTGGGTATGGCTTATAACCTGGACACCGACGATTTCATCTTCGGCAGCCACCGTTCCCATGGCGAAATCCTCGCCAAGGGTCTCCGTTCCATCGAGATCCTTCCGGAAGCCGAGCTCAAGAAGGTGATGGACGAATTCTGGAACGGCGCCACCGTGGCCGTTGCCGGCAAGGACTTCAAGGGCACCACCAAGGAACTGGGCATCCGCTTCCTGCTCTATGGTGCCATGGCCGAGATCTTCGCCCGTACCACCGGTTTCAACAAGGGCCTCGGCGGCTCCATGCATACCTTCTTCACGCCCTTCGGCATTTATCCCAACAACGCCATCGTGGGCGGTTCCGGCTCCATCGCCGTGGGTGCGGCCCTCTATAAGAAGGTGAACCGCAAGAAGGGTATCGTGGTGGCCAACCTGGGCGACGGCGCCATGGCCCGCGGCCCGGTGCTGGAAGGCATGACCTTCGCCTCCATGGACCAGTTCAAGACCCTGTGGGAGGGCGACATGAAGGGCGGCCTCCCGGTGCTGATCAATGTGATGGACAACCAGTACGCCATGGGCGGACAGACCCGCGGCGAAACCATGGGCTACACCTTCCCGGCCCGCCTGGGCGCCGGTTTCAACCCGGAAGCCTGGCATGCAGAGCGCGTGGACGGCTACAACCCGCTGGCCGTGATTGACGCTTTCCGCCGCAAGAAGGCCCTGCTGGAGAAGAAGGAGGGCCCGTGCCTGCTGGATGTGGTTACCTACCGTTACAGCGGCCATTCTCCGTCCGACCAGTCCTCTTACCGTACCAAGGAAGAGATGGAAGCCTGGCAGGCCGAAGATTGCATCCTGGGCTACGGCCGCAAGCTCATCGAAGCCGGCGTGGCCACCCAGGAAGAACTGGACGCCATCCAAACCTATGTAAAGGACGTCATCTTCGAGATGTACAAGCTCGCCATTGACGAGAAGGTTTCTCCCCGTATGGACCTGGTGAAGGACAACGAGCTCCTGGGAGACATGATGTTCTCCAACGGCAGCGTAGACTCCATGGGCGACGCCAAACCCGAGGTGAACCACCCGATGGAAGAGAACCCGCGCGTGAAACAGATTGCCGGCAAAACCCGTTTCTACAAGGACGCAGAGGGCAAGCCGGTGAGCAGCATGAAGATGTACAACTTCCGCGACGGCGTGTTCGAAGCCATCGTCGACCGTTTCTATAAAGATTCCAGCCTCATCGCCTACGGCGAGGAGAACCGTGAGTGGGGGGGCGCCTTCGCCGTGTACCGCGGTCTCACCGAGGCCCTGCCTTACCACCGCCTGTTCAACAGCCCCATTGCGGAGGCAGCCATCATCGGCACGGCCATCGGTTATGCCATGTGCGGCGGCCGCGTGATTCCGGAAATCATGTACTGTGACTTCCTGGGCTGCTGCGGCGACGAGATCTTCAACCAGCTGCCCAAGTGGCAGGCCATGTCCGGCAACATCCTCAAGATGCCGGTGGTGGTGCGCGTGAGCGTGGGTTCCAAGTACGGTGCCCAGCACAGCCAGGACTGGACGTCCCTGTGCACCCATATCCCGGGCCTCAAGGTGGTGTTCCCCGTGACTCCGTACGATGCCAAGGGTCTGATGAACAGCGCCCTGCAGGGAACGGACCCGGTGATCTTCTTCGAGAGCCAGCGCCTCTACGGCACCGGCGAGCAGTTCCACGAGGGCGGCGTACCGGAGGGATACTATGAGATTCCGCTGGGCGAACCCGACGTGAAGCGTGCCGGTAAGGATGTGACCTTCCTCACGATCGGCGCCACGCTGTACCGCGCCCTGAAGGCCGCCGACGAGCTCAAGGAGAAGTACGGCATCGAGGCCGAGGTCATCGACGCCCGCACCCTGGTTCCGTTCAACTACGAGAAGGTGATCGAGTCCGTGAAGAAGACAGGCCGTATCATCATCGCCGGCGATGCAACCGCCCGCGGTTCCTACCTGAACGACCTGGCCGCCAACATCGCCGACCTGTGCTTCGACTATCTGGACGCCGCTCCCGTGGTGCTGGGTTCCCGCAACTGGATCACCCCTTGCCACGAGCTGGAAGAGGCTTTCTTCCCGCAGCCCAGCTGGTTCCTGGATGCCATCCACGAGAAGATGTTCCCGCTCAAGGACTACTCTCCCGTGACCAACCAGACCGCTGCCCAGCAGATCCTCCGTTCCAAGAAAGGAGTCTAAGCCATGACAGACGTTAATGCCCATCTCCATACACCGTATTCGTTCAGCGCCTTCGAGTCCATCCCGCAGGCGCTGGACCTTGCGGCAGGGGAAGGAGTGAAGGTGGTCGGTATCAACGACTTCTACTCCATGGACGGATATGGGGAGTGGAAGGAAGGCTGCGCTGCCCGTGGTCTCTTTCCGCTTTTCAATATCGAGTTCATCTCCCTGAACAGTGAAGACCAGGCGGCGGGGCTCAGGGTGAACGACCCCAACAATCCCGGCCGTACTTACCTGAGCGGCAAGGGCCTGGCCTATCCGGTGATTCTCTCCGGTGAACCGGCCCGCGAACTTGCTGCCGTGAAGGCAGAGTCCAACGCCCAGGTGGAGCGCATGTGCGGAAAGCTGAATGCGCACCTGAAGGCTGTGGGTGTGGATATCGTCCTGGACTTCGGGGAAATCGAGAAGACCCTCACCCGGGGGTCCATCCGGGAGCGTCACCTGGCCAAGGCCCTGCGCCTGAAGGTGGACGCCCTGGGCGTGTCCGACAAAGCCTCCCTTTATGGACAGATCTTCGGCAAGCCCCTGAAGAGTGACCCGGCCCATTTTGCGGCCGTGGAGAACGAGATCCGGGGCAACCTCCTCAAAAGCGGCGGTGCGGCCTTCGTGCCGGAAGACCCCAAGGCTTTCCTGCCGATGACCACCGTCCAGCGCATCATCGAGGCCGCCGGCGGCATCCCCACCTATCCGTTCCTGGGCGACGATGCCAAGGGCAACTTCACCGATTTCGAGGCCGACCTCCAGAAGGCGGCCGACCTCCTGAAGCGCCGCGGTTTCCGCAGCGTGGAGTTCATCACCACGCGTAATACCACCGTTGTGCTGGAGCAGTATGCCGGTTATCTGGAGGATGAGGGCTTTATCGTGACCTTCGGCTCTGAGCACAATACCCCCGCCATGGAGCCCATCCGGCTCCGTACCCGGGATGCAGAAGGCCTGAGTGAGAAACTCCGGGCCATCAATTACCGTGGTGCCTGCGCCGTGGCCGCACACCAAAAGCACCCCAGAAATCAGCAGATTTTCGGGGGCCCCGCATTCCTCTCGCGCGCAATTGAAGAGGGTGACGAACTGATTCAAAAAACTGTAAGATAAACTATGACTCCCGTAGAACAACTGGTAGCTATTTCCCGTAAATATGGCGCCGACTCCCGTTTCGTGATCGCCGGCGGTGGAAACACTTCCTATAAAGATGCCGAAAAACTGTGGGTGAAGGCCAGCGGCCATGCCCTGGCCACCATCGGCGAGGACGGCTTCGCCATCCTGGACCGCGCCCTCCTGAATCCGATGGGCGAGAAGGTGTACAGCACCGACGTGGCCCTTCGCGAAGAGCAGGTGAAGAACGACCTGGCAGCGGCCTGCATCACCCGGGACCGCCGTCCCTCTGTGGAAACGTCCCTTCATAACTGCATGGGTTTCAGCTATGTGGTGCATCTGCATCCCACGCTGGTCAACGGCCTCATGTGCTCGCAGAACGCTGCTCTCCTGTGTGCCGGACTGTTCCCGGATGCCCTTTATATTGAATACACGGACCCGGGTTACACCCTTTTCAAGAAGGTGTACGACCGTATCGCCGCTTACCGCAAAGCCGCGGGCAAGGAGCCGCAGGTGATTTTCCTGCAGAACCACGGCGTGTTTGTGGGGGCTGATACCACCGAAGAGATCGACCGGATCTATGACGGCATCATCGGCAAACTGCAGCAGAAGGCGGCCGTCCTGCCGGAAGGGGAGAGCCCGGTCTGCGACTGTGTCACGGAGGTGATTCCCGCCATCCGCCAGATCCTCTCCCGCGGAGGAAGGGGGCTGAAGACCCTGCAGGTCACAAAGAACGCCCTGGTGGACAAGTTCCTGGAGAACCCCTCCGCCGTGAGCGTGCCGTTCACGCCGGATATGATCGTCTATTGCAAGAGCGAGTATATCGTCCTGGATTCCGAAGACCTTGTGAAGGAGGCCGAGGAAAAGATCGAGGCGTATGTGGCCCGCCGCGGCCATACGCCCAAGGTGCTGCTGGCCAAGGGGATCGGCCTGGTGGCTGTGGGCGACCACGCCAAGAACGCCGGCATCATCACCGAGGTGTTCCTGGATGCCATGAAGGTGGCTTTCTACGCAGAGAGCTTCGGCGGCGCCCACGGCATGGAGCCCGCCTGGATCAACTTCATCGACACCTGGGAGGTGGAGAATTACCGCCGCAAGGTGGCGGCAGGCGCCTCCGCAGGCCGTGTGGAAGGCAAAACCATCGTGGTAACAGGTGCCGCCCAGGGTTTCGGCGAGGGCATTGCCCGTGAGTTGATGGGCCAGGGCGCCAACATCGTGGTGGCCGACCTCAACGAGGCGGTGGGTGCCGCGACGGCGGCTTCCTTCAATGCATCGGCCCGGAACAACCGCGCCATCTTCGTGAAGACCAACGTGGCCGACATGGAAAGCCTCGGGAACCTGATGAAGCAGACCATCCTGAACTTCGGTGCGCTGGATGTGTTCGTGAGCAACGCAGGTGTGCTCAGGGCAGGCGGACTGGAGGCCATGACGCCGGAGAATTTCTCCTTCGTGACCAACATCAACTACAACGCCTATTTCTACTGCGCCAAGGTGGCTTCGCACATCATGAAGATCGAGACGGCGGCCGATCCCGAGTACTTTGCCGATATCGTGCAGGTGAATTCGAAGAGCGGCCTGCGCGGCTCCAAGGCCAATTTCGCCTACGCCGGCGGCAAGTTCGGCGGCATCGGTCTCACCCAGAGCTTCGCCCTGGAGCTGGCTCCTTTCCGCGTGAAGGTGAACAGCATCTGTCCGGGCAACTTCTACGACGGTCCGCTCTGGAGCAATCCGGAGAACGGCCTGTTTGTGCAGTATCTGGCTGCGGGCAAGGTGCCCGGCGCCAAAACCGTGCAGGATGTGAAGGACTACTATCTGGCCCAGGTGCCCATGCGCAAGGGCTGCAACCCGGCCGATGTCACCAAGGCTATCCTGTATGCGATTGAGCAGACGGGTGAAACCGGCCAGGCCATCCCGGTTACCGGCGGACAAGTGATGCTTGCATAAGAAAACAATAGATTTTAAAGATATGAAAACCAAAGCAGTACGCCTTTACGGCAAAGACGATCTCCGGCTGGAGGAGTTCGAACTTCCCGAGATCAAGGAAGATGAAATCCTGGCCAAGGTGGTGAGCGACAGCATCTGCATGTCGTCCTACAAGGCCGCCCATCAGGGTGCCGACCACAAGCGGGTGCCCAATGACGTGGCGCAGAATCCTACCATCATCGGCCATGAATTCGCCGGTGAGATCCTGGAGGTAGGCAAGAAGTGGCAGGGACAGTTCAAGCCCGGCGACAAGTTCTCCATCCAGCCTGCCCTTACGTACGAAGGCGGTCCGGTGGGTGTACTGTCGGCCCCGGGGTATTCCTATAAGTATATCGGTGGCGACGCCACGTATGTGGTGATTCCCGCGGAGGTGATGGAGCAGGGCTGCCTGCTGCCTTACAAGGGCGAAGGTTTCTACCCGGCCTCCCTCAGCGAGCCGCTCTCCTGTGTGATTGGTGCCATGCATGCCTGCTATCACACCACCCCCGGTTCCTATGTCCATTCCATGGAGATCAAGGATGGTGGCAAGATGGCCCTGCTGGCCGGTGTGGGCCCCATGGGCCTGGCCTGCATCAACTATGTGCTGCACCGCGAAGACCGCAAGCCGGCCCTCTTTGTGGTGACGGATATCGACCAAACCCGTCTGGACCGTGCCGCATCGCTCTATACCAAGGAGTTCGCCGCTTCCAGAGGCATCGACCTGCGGTATGTGAATACCGGGCATGTGGAAGACCCCGCCGCCCTGCTCCGCGAGATCTCAGGCGGCACCGGCTATGACGAGGTAGTGGTGATGGCCCCGGTTCCCGCCGTGGTGGCCCAGGCCGACGATATCCTCGCTTTCGACGGCTGTCTGAACTTCTTCTCCGGTCCCGGAAAGGCCGACTTCAAGGCTCCGCTGAATTTCTACAACGTGCATTACGCTTCCACCCATGTGGTGGGAACCTCCGGCGGCAACACCGACGACATGAAGGAAGCCCTCCACTACATGGGCAAGGGGATGGATCCGGCCGGCCTGGTCACCCATGTGGGTGGCCTGAACGCCGTCATCGACACCACTCTCAACCTGCCTTCCGTCCCGGGCGGCAAGAAGCTCATCTACACCCACATTGAGATGCCGCTGACGGCCATCGCCGACTTCGGCAAGGTAGGGAAACCCGTCTACGACGAGCTTGACCGTATCTGCAAGGCCCACCAGGGCCTCTGGAGCGTAGAGGCGGAGAACTTCCTGCTCGCCAACGCTGATCAACTCTAATTATCATTCCCGGCCATGCCGGGAATCTCTTTTTATTATGAAGAAGATTGACACCAAACTCATGCATCCGGCCGAGCAGATCGCGCTGATCATCGGCCGGATTTACCGCCGCAAGATGACAACCACTTCCGGCGGCAACCTGTCCATCATGGACGACAACGGTGACATGTGGATCACCCCTGCCGGCATCGACAAGGGTTCCCTCACGCCCGCCGACATTATGTGCGTGAAAGCCGACGGCACCATCGTGGGGCCGCATCGGCCTTCCTCCGAGTATCCGTTCCACAGGGCCCTTTACAAGATGCGCCCGAAGCTTCGCTCGGTAATCCACGCCCATCCTCCGGGACTGGTGACCTTCAGCATCGTGCACCAGGTGCCGGACACCAGCATCATCCCGCAGGCCCGCGGCGTGTGTGGCCCGGTGGGTTTTGCGCCGTACGCTCTTCCTGGCAGCGAACTGCTGGGCGAGAAGATTGCCGCCGAGTTCGAGAAGAATCCGGAATACAAGGCCGTGATCATGGAGAACCATGGCGTAGTGCTCATGGGCGAGGACATTGCCGACGCTTTCCAGCGCCTGGAAACCCTGGAACTCTGCGCCCGGACCATCCTGAATGCTAAGACTCTGGGCAAGCCGGTTTATCTGAACGAAGAGCAGATGCTCCGCCACGAGCGTGCTATCCACGTAGATTTCAAGCACTTCATGAATGTGGAGCACCCTTCCGACGAGCGTGCCATCCGCACGGAGATCTGTGAGATTGTCCGCCGCGCCTGCGCGCAGGGCCTCATGTGCTCCTCCTACGGTACGGCATCGGTCCGCTGGAGAGGGGACGACTTCCTCATCACGCCCTCCGACAAGCAGCGCTGGGATATCGAACCGGAAGACATCGTCCAGGTGAAAGACGGGATGGTGGAGGCCGGCAAGAACGCCAGCCGCTCGGTGGCCCTCCATTACGAGATCTACCGCCGCAACCCCAAGATCAACAGCATTATCCTCACCCAGACGCCTTACCTGATGGGCTATGCCACCACCGGCGTCAAGTTCGATGTGCGCACCATTCCGGAAAGCTGGATTTTCCTGCAGGATATCCCGCAGTATCCGTTCGGCACGCAGTACGCCGAGGTGGAGAAGATGGCCGACGGGTTCAAGAAGTTCCCTTGCGCCTTCCTCTCCAACGATGCCGTTGTGGTGACGGGCGACCGCCTCATCAACACCTTCGACAAGCTGGAAGTGGCCGATTTCAGCGCCCGTTCGCTAATCATGGCCGCCCCGGTGGGTAAGCTGAACCCCATCACGGACTCCGAAATCGAAGAGCTCCGCGTGGCTTTCCATGTAGGGGAGTAGCGTCGTGCTATGGTATCAGTCGAAGGCCAGCCCCGAGTAGCGGCGGAGATAGAACTGGTCGATGGTGCCGTTTCCCTTGCGGGTAACCAGAAAGCGGACGATTTCCGCTACCTCTTCCGGCCCGATCAGTTCCGAAGGGTCTATGTCGGGACGCATTTTCTTCACCATCTCCGTGGCTACTCCGCCCGGGCTGATCAGGTGCACCCGGATTCCGAATGGCTGGACCTCCTTGGCAAATACCTTGGTGAACCCGGCCAGCGCGTGCTTGGAGGAAGCATAGACACTCTGGTGGATGTAGCCTTTGAACCCCACGACCGAGGAGATATTGATGACGATGGGCCTGGCGGATTGTTTCAGGGGCTCCAGGGCCGCCTGACACAGGAAAAACGGCGCACGGGCGTTCACGGCAAAGATGCGGTCCCATTCCTGCGGCGTCACTTCCGTAAAAGGACCTTTCTGGGGAATGCCGGCGCAATTGACCAGCAGGTCGATGCCTCCGAATGCCTCCAGGGTTTCGTTCACAATCTTTTGGGCGGATGAAACATCGGCCAGGTCGGCCACGATGCTGCAGGTCTTTGTGCTGCACTGCTTCGCTGTCTCCTCCAATGCGGCCAGGTCGCGGCCGACGAGCGCCAGGTCATAGCCGATGCCAGCCAGTTCCAGGGCGATTGCCTTGCCGATACCCCGGGACGCTCCGGTAACAATTGCTATCATATCAAAGTATTTGGATTATTACGCTCAGAATTACCGAATTCCCTGTTCCGGAATGAGGATCTTGTAGGTTTTTCCGGCCTTGTTGCTGAGGTGGCTGTCACGGAGCCAGAGGTTGGCCTCTTTGAGGGCGGCGAAGGTGACTCCATGCTCCAGGGCGAAGTCTACGAGCGAGGGGATGGGACCGGTAACCGTGATGGTTTCCTTGTAGCGTAGGGGAGGGTACATCTCTTCCGGCTCCACCTGGAAGCCGAAGGCCGACGGGTCCTCGAAAAACAGTTTGCAGGCCATCAGCCGGAACATGTAGCGGGAGGTTTCTTCCTTGAGCCAGAGTTCCAGGGCTGATGTCTGCTTTTGTTCGGCCAGGCGTGCGGCAATACCGCCCTGGCCGGCGTTGTAACTGGCGGCCACCGTCATCCAGTCGCCGAATTTCTTGTACGCATCTTTGAGAAAAGCGCAGGCCGCCAGGGTTTCTTTCTCGATGTTGAAGCGTTCATCAACCTCGGCGCTCACCTCCAGCTTATAAGTGCCTGCGGTGGCTTTGGTGAACTGCCACAGGCCGGACGCCCCGGTGACGGAGACGGCTTTGGGGTCCAGGTTGCTCTCGATGGCCATCAGGTATTTGAGGTCTTCCGGGAGGCCCTGCTCTTTGAGCACAGGGACGACAAGGGCGAACATCCGTTTGCTCCGCTTGAGCATGAGGATGGAGTTGGTGTGCATGTTGGTGAAGGCGATGAGCTCCCTGTCCAGCCGTTCGCGGAAATCCTGCCGGTCCAGGCGGATGGTCTCCCCGGCGAAGACCATCTTGTCCGGAACTGCGGGGGCCTCCGGATGGAGGGACTGGGCCCTGAGCAGACCCGGAGAAAGGGCTAGAAGCAGGGCTATGGTGGCTGTGACAATGTTTTTCATGTGCAAAATGTTTCTCCGAAGATACAAAAAATGCAGATAATTATTGCAGAAAAAACGCCAAATCATTAAATTTGTACGCTTTGACCGACAATATCTTAACACGTAATACAATGAACCTGAAAGACAACAAGTATGCGCAGTTCTATCTCTGCCGCGAAATGATGGACACCATCGAGACCATCCGGAAGTTCAACCCCGCCGATGCAGACTTTATCGTGGAATCGGCCAGGAAGACCGGTCACATCCTCTTCTCCGGGGAGGGCTCCAGCCGCATCATGCCGGCCAAGAACGCCATCCGAAAAGCCATGAAGTGGGGTGTGGACACCATGGTGCACACCGAGGGTTCCCATCAGGCCTGCGAGTACGACCTGAGCAAGTATACGGTCCTGTGCGACTCCAACTCCGGCCGCACCAAGGAAACCCTGCTGCTCGCGAACCAGCTCAAGGCTGCCGGTCACAAGGAATTCTTTGGCGTAACTGCCAACGAGGGCACACCGCTCTCCGAGGTGTGCGTGAAAACCCACGTGCTGGGCTGCGGCTGGGAAGAGGCCGTTGCTGCCACCAAGAGTGTGGCAGAGCAGGCTCTCCTGTTCGAGACCGTGATCTGGAAGCTCGCCGGCAAGGACATCGCCCCGGAGATCGCCCCGCTCGCAGAGAAGGTGGAGAAAGCCCTCACCCTGGAAATCCCCGCAGAGATCGTGGAATGGGCCCGCGGTGCCAAGACCATCTATTTCGCCGGCCTGAACGATGGCGTCACCGAGGAACTTACCCTCAAGACCAACGAGATCACCCGCCGCAAGAGCGACTTCCTGGAGGGCACCTACGCCCTTCACGGCCCGGAAGAGGTGATGGAAGACGGCGACATCGTGTTCGTGGTGAATCCCATCGAGAGCGAGTATGCCAAGTACCAGACCGTATTCAACGGTGCTCATGTGCATGTGGTGGCCCTGGATACCAAGCAGACTCCCTTCACCACCATCGTCGTCCCGGATGCCGGAGAGCTGCAGGGCTATGTATATCTCTGCGCCGGCTGGAACCTCCTGGTGGAGATCGCCAGCGCCGACGGCATCAACCTGGACAAGCCGGTGCGCGCCCGCAAGGTAG
This sequence comes from uncultured Bacteroidales bacterium, assembly GCA_947168525.1. Classification (GTDB taxonomy): domain Bacteria; phylum Bacteroidota; class Bacteroidia; order Bacteroidales; family UBA932; genus Cryptobacteroides. Next base: position 127,331 of record CAMVMG010000004.1, on the reverse strand, counting down.
GAAATGAGATGTAGTTTTCTTCTTGAAGATTATAACATGCAGGGCTGGCCTTTGGGTCAGCCCTCTTTTTGTCCCAGAAACCTCCTGATGGCAGGAATGATGTGGAACTTCATCTCCGGATAGGTGGGGAGGTGGCCGCCGGGGTAGCGGAAAGCCCGGCCGGGGAAAATACTTTCAAATTTGTCAGCGCAGTGGACCAGGGTGTCCTGCTCGCCGAAACAGCCTAACACCGCTCTGTCAGTATCAATTTCGCCTGTTTCCAGCGACTCATATTTCTGGCAAATCTCCTCGGTTATCAAAAATGAAAGTTCTCCGTCCCGTCTGGGAGAGAGATACTCCATAGGGCCGATATGCTGGCGGAGCAGGACGGAGATGTTCAGGTCCGGATTGATTACGACGGTTTGGGCTGCCTGCAGCCGGAGGGCCAGGAAGCCGCCCCAGGAGAGCCCGACCACCAAATCCGGCTTCTCTTCTCTATAGAAGGTTTCCAGTATCGGAATCGCCAGATCAGGGTCGATGGGAAGGTCCGGCGCCACCACTTCTGCCGGGCGCAACAACTGCCGCAGCATGTCCGCCATTTTGTATGCTCCGGACGAGGCCAACCCGTGTATGAAGAGAATCTTAATCATAACGGGGACAAATATACGGTTTTTTGGCAAATCTTGAAGTATTTGTCACATTGTTTAAAGATTTTGCGAGGTCGATGTGAGATAAAAAGGGCTATCTTTGTGACATGTTACTAGCCGAAAACATTTTAAAACCAACCAATAATCAACCATTATGACAAAATTCCTGAAAAAAATGTCATTGGCCTTGTGTCTGCTTGGCATCTCGGCATTTGCCGCATTTGCCCAGACCACGGTCAAGGGCGTCGTCGTTGACGCCAATGGTCCCATCATCGGAGCAGCCGTGCTCGAAGTGGGGACCAACAATGGTACTTCCACGGGAATCGACGGTGACTTTACCCTCACCGTGTCCCGTGCCAACGCCACGGTGGAAGTGAGCTGCATCGGCTATGCCACGCAGACCTTCCCGGCCAACCAGGTCCCTTCCCGGATTGTCCTGGAAGAGGATTCCGAATTCCTGGACGAAACCGTGGTCGTGGGTTACGGTGTCCAGAAGAAGAGCAACGTCACCGGTGCTATCGCCCAGGTAAAGGCTGATGCTCTCGAGAACCGCTCCGACTCCGACGTGGGCTCCGCCCTCCAGGGCAAACTCGCTGGTGTGCAGGTGCTCACCACCTCCTCTGCTCCGGGTGCCGGTTCCAGCTTCCGTATCCGTGGTTATTCTTCCACCAACTCCTCTCCGGACCCGCTGATTCTGGTGGACGGCCTCAAGGTCCAGAGCATTGACTATCTGGATCCCGAATCCATCGAATCCATCGAGGTGCTGAAGGATGCCGCCTCCGCCGCTATCTACGGCTCCCAGGCTGGTAACGGTGTTGTCCTGGTCACCACCAAGAGCGGTTCCAAGGACAATGTGCGCATTTTCTACAACAACATGTTCACCTGGATGTCTCCGATGGAGAACATCAAGATGATGAATGCCCAGCAGTTCAAGACTTACTGGCAGGAAGCCGCCGGCTATCCGGACGCTTCGTTCCAGAGTGCTGACACCAACTGGCAGAGCGTGATGTTCGAGACCGGTTTCCGTCAGCGTCACACCGTGGGCCTGTCCGGTGCCAATGACCGTTTCACCTATTATGTAGATGGTACCTATATGGGCACGGACGGTATGATTACCGGCGCTTACGATACCTTCCAGCGTATCACCGGCCAGGTGAATGTGAGTTACCAGATCAAGCCCTGGCTCAAGGTAGGAACCAACAACACCATCGAGCGTGCCAACATGCGCATGGTTTCCGAGAACAACATGACCGGTACCGGTTCCGCCGTGGGCGGCGCCTACTACTATGATCCTACCGTTCCCGTATACTATGCCACGGACAACGATATCCCTGCTGCAACGGGTCTTCTTGCCGCTGAAGCTGCCGGCCAGCCTGTCCAGCGCGACGAACAGGGCCGCATGTACGGCCAGTCCCTGCTGATGCAGAGTAACCTGTTCAACCCGCTGCTGATGCGTGACCAGGTGGCCGCCGGCTGGATGACCGGTTATCAGTTCACCAGCCGTACCAACGTCAACGGTACCGCCTACGCCGACATCACCCCTGCATTCATCAAGGGCCTCACCTTTACTTCCCGCCTGGGTTACCGCCTTTCCAGCAACTACCGCCGCGGTTATTCCGAGAAGGGCTGGATCAATGCCCAGCAGATCCAGGCTTCCGACATCATCCAGGGTACGGAAAACAACCAGCAGTACTGGCAGTGGGAAAACTTCGCCAACTATCTCCGGACTTTCGGCAAGCACGACCTGGCCCTCATGGCCGGTATGGAATTCTCCGAGACCCACATGGAGTCCATCAACGCCTATGCCGACGGCCTCACCAACAATGCGCCTAACTTCCGTTACCTGCAGTACTACGATCCCAACGCCACAACCCGCAGAATGGGCGGCAGCGAGTACTCCCGTTTCTCCGAGTCCTTCTTCGGCCGTATTGCCTGGACCTATGCCAACCGCTACAACGCCCAGGTAAACTTCCGCGCCGACGCCTACGGTATGTCCAAGCTCTCCAAGAAGAACCGCTGGGGCTTCTTCCCCTCCGTCTCCCTGGGCTGGACCGTGTCCAACGAGAACTTCTTCAAGAACATCTTCCGTCCCGAGGCCTTCTCCTACATGAAGATCCGTGCCTCCTACGGTGTCAACGGTAACATCAACTCCCTGACAGACTTCACCTGGACCAATGGTATGTCCCTGAGTGGTCTGTACAACTTCGGCGACGGTGTCATCACTCCTGCCAATCCTTCCTCCTTCCTGGCCAACGAAGACCTGAAATGGGAAACTTCCAAGCAGGTGGACGTGGGTGTGGACTTCCGCTTCCTGAGGGACCGTCTCACCTTTACGGTTGACTGGTACAACAAGAACACCACCGACATGCTGGTCTCTGTTCCGGCTCCCGCCGTTTCCGGTGCTTCCAACGTGTATATCAACGGCGGTTTGGTGAACAACAGCGGTTGGGAATTCGACCTGGGCTGGAAAGACACCCTCGGCGACTTCCGCTATGGCATCAACGCCAACCTCTCTACTGTGCACAGCATGGTGGTCGAGTCTCCGCTGGGCGCCGGCCGTACTTCCGGCGGTACTAACTTCTTCCTGCCTGTGACCTACATGGAGTCCGGTTATCCCATGTGGTACATCCGCGGCTTCAAGCACAAGGGCATCAACGCCGAGAGCGGCCTTCCGGAGTACTACACTCCCGCCGAGCTTGACGAGCTGGATCCGGGTCGCGACCACTCCGACGGCATGACCTACCTCGGTGACGGTATTCCCGATTTCACCTATGGTGTCACCCTCAACCTGGCCTGGAAGGGCTTCGACCTCACCGTGTTCGGTTCTGGTGTACAGGGCAACGAAATGTTCCTCTGCATCTCCCGTCCGGACCTCCCGATCGCCAACCTGCCGGCTTTCGTTTTCGAAAACCGCTGGACTCCGGCAACTGCCTCCACCGCTACCTGGCCTAAGGGCAACCAGGCCGACAACTCCCTGTTCGGCGGCCACTATCAGCAGTCCGACTTCTGGGTGTTCGATGCTTCCTACTTCAAGATCAAGCAGGTCCAGCTCGGTTACACCCTGCCTCGCAGCCTGACCGACAAACTGCACATCAAGAGCCTCCGTATCTACGGTTCCGTGGAGAACGCCTTCACCTTCACCAAGTATCCCGGCAACGATCCTGAATCCCGTAACATGAGCTACGGTACCGGTATCGCCCTGGACCGCGTGAACTATCCTTCTGCCCGCAACTTCATGTTCGGTGTAAACCTCTCCTTCTAATCTTATAAACTGAACGCTTTATGAAAAAGATTACATATATCCTCTCTGCGGCAGTTGCTTTCGTAGCCCTCTTCTCCTGTTCCCGCATGTTGGACAGCGAGGAGCAGCTGGGCGCCCTGGATACCGACAAGTACTACGCCGAGGCCTCCGACCCTCAGGCCCTGGCTCTCGCAGCCTCCATGTATACGTCGGCCTGGGACCAGTTCCGTAATTCGGACATGGACAACTACACCGACGACTGGGTCTCCACCGACCCTTACAAGCCTACGAACAACGACGGTTTCAAGACCAGCCTGTATTCCGGCCTCTATCAGCTGGTTTACAAGGCCAACCTGATTATCGAGAAGCTCCCCGACAACACTGCTGTGAAAAAGCAGGTGATCGGTGAAGCCTACTTCATGCGCGGCTGGGCCTATTTCAACCTGATCCGTGCCTATCAGACTCCGCCTTACGTAGACCACGTCCTCACCTCCGAAGAACTGTCTACAATCTCCAACGGAACCACCAGCGAGCTTTGGGACCTGTGCACCAGCTCTTTCCAGAAAGCTTCCGAAATGCTTCCCGCCAAGGGCAGCAAGGGTAACCAGCGCAATATCGGCGCCCACGTGACCAAGGAAGCCGCCCTGGCTTTCATGGGCAAGGCTTACCTGTATGCCGGCAACAAGAGTGCTGCTGCCAGCGCCCTCAAGCAGGTGATTGACGGTGGCGCTTATTCTCTGCTTCCCGATTTCCGCGACCTGTACACCGTAAAGGCAGACTTCTGCGACGAGTACATCTGGGAATTCAATGCGGCCGACGATGATGTGAGCCAGCGCTCCAACGAGGCCAAGATTGACTTCTACAGCAACTGGCGCGGTGAGGTCCTGATCATGCCCGGTGGCTGCCATCTGACCGGCTTCGTGCAGGGTTACGCGCAGACCATGCCTTCCAAGGACCTCTATGACTGGATGCTTGCCCGCGAGGGTCATTCCCCTCGTCTGGATGGCTCGATCTGGACCGTGGAAGAGGCTGCCCAGAAGTTTGTAGACCTCTCCGCTCCCCAGTATGCCGGTACCCCCAACTACGAAGGTGACCAGCTCGCAGCTATGAAGGCTGCCCATCCTGGCATTACCGATTACCAGGCCGGCATGCGCCTCCTCTGGACCGCCGACATGTCCCAGCCTACTTCCAGCACCATGCAGGGTGTCCTCCCTGCCAAGATCTACATGTGGTGCTCCGACATGTATCCTGCCACCAGCACCCACGACATCTACTCCATGGCCAACTATCCCGCCATGCGCTATGCCGATGTCCTCCTGCTCTATGCCGAGGCCGCCAGTGACGTGAACGCCCTCAACCAGGTACGCCAGCGTGCCGGCCTGCCGGCACTCGGTGCTTATTCCGACGCCGAGCTCCGCGCCGAACGTCGCGCCGAGTTCTTTGACGAGAACGAGCGCTTCTGGGACTGCGTCCGCTGGGGCATCGCTGCCACTGAGTTCGCCAAGGTGGGAAGTATTACTTACAACACCGAGGTAAGTCCTACCACTTATGAAGTCAAAATCACCTCTACTCCTGTAGACAACTGGCTGGGTTGGGATGACAAGTACAAGGCCTTCCCGTATGCCACTTCCGAGCTTCGTCAGACCTCCATCAAGCAGAACCCGGGCTGGTAACAGTCACCGTTCTCCATACCAAAAATGCCGAAGGACTTGTTCCTCCGGCATTTTTTATTGACTTTTCGGTTTTTATTTTGTCTTTACGGCTTCGCTGGGGGGAATCCCGAACCGTTTCTTGAAACTGCGGGAGAAGCCAGGCAGGGAGGAGAACCCCACCTGGTAGCAGACTTCGCTTACGTTGTAGTCTCCGCTTTCTAGCAGTTCCCTGGCATGGGAGAGCCGTCGGTCTGTCAGATATTCCTGCGGCGTCATTTCCAGCAGTTCTTTCACTTTGAGGTAGAACCGGGTGTAGCTCATTCCTATTCTCTCTGCCAGGACGGTAGCGTTGAAGGACTCCTCTGAGAGATTCTCCTCTACCAGGAGGTTCATTTTTACTATAAAGTCCTTTTCTTTGGAAGTGAGCTGTTTTTCCGCAGGCTTTTCTAAAGATTCACCCTGTGGCTCCGGCTGCTGGATCAGGTGCTCACTCTCTGCCAGGGCCCGGTCGGCCTCTGCCAGCAGGGCCCTTTCCCGGGTTTTCTGGTAAAGCCAGTAGTAACGCAGCAAAAGCCCTACCAGAGCCAGGCCCAATAGTGAGTAAAGCAGTTTTGCGGGCCATGACATCCAGGGAGCGGGCTTGATCCGGAAAGGAAATGCAATTTCCTCGGGGCTGATTGTTCCGTCTTGCCGTGCAACGCGGACATGGAAGGTGTAGGTTCCGGGAGGCAGATTAGAGTAGGTGGCGTAGATATTCCGTCCGGCCGGGATCCAGTCGTTGTCGAAGCCCTCCATAAAGTAGGAGTAGTTGAGCTGGGCGCTGTTCCGAAAATCCATCCCGGAATAATAGAAAGTTAGAAGATTCTGCTTATGGTCGAGAACCACCGGCCCTTTTTCCGGAACCTCAAAGAGCTGGTTGTTTACAAGGATTGCATCCAGGGAAAGGGGGATGGAAGAGGAAGCCGATGAAGTGTCGCTCTTTGTTTTGACGATACTTACAGACTGGTCTCCTCCGAACAGGATGGCTTCTCCTCCTTCATTATCCGGCAGCGAAAGGACACAGAGCTTGGAATAGGTGAGTGGAAAAGTGCTGGAAAAATCTTTGACAGTAATGCTGTTGCCGGACCTGTCCAGTTTGGAGATGTAGTGTCTGGTGGAAATCCAGAGATTCCCTTCCGAATCTTGTGCGAGGTTGCTGACGGTCCGTTCCGGAAGACCCTCCTTGCGACCGTAATGGGTCAGGGACTGGTCGGCGGAGCGGTACTGGTATAGACCATCTGTCGAACTGCCGATGAAAAGGTCTCCTTCCGCCGTTTGGAGCAGACAGCTGGCATAGGGCACTTCGATGGGGAGTCGATAGAAACGATGCCCGAAATCCAGTTGGAAGATTCCGAGGGAACCGGCAAGATAAAGCCTGCCGACGGGACTTTTGTATGGTACTCCCTCCACCTTCATGCCCAGCGGACTGGTTCCTGTCTGGCCATTGGAACCGATCCAGTACAGCGTGTCTTCATGGACCGTGCAAATATGTCCTTCATAGTCTTCCCAGATCCAACCGTCTGGAAATGAGGTATTCTGCCTGGAAGACACTGTCCACCGTTCTCCAGCCTTTGACAGGCGGATTAGTTGTCCCTGGCGGTCCATCATGACGATGTCTCCGGTAGAAGAACGTACGGACGACCGTATCGTCTGTCCTGCAGGCCGCAAGAAAGACAAAGGGAGAGCTTGGCAGTCGAGCGTACTGCTATTGAAGGCATACAGGTTGCCGGTTGTGACCAGGATGCTTTGGTCTGGAGCTTCGCCGGGAAGGATATTTGTCAGAACTTCTCCCCATCCGATGCCGGGAATTCGGATAGCACCGGTCGCTCCATATAAGAACTGGAGGTCTTTCTCCCATTCGGACAGTACCAGGGCTTCTCTGGCGGGGATAACCCGGTAGAAATTGGAAGGAAGTGTTTCTTCCTGATTCACTTTGAACAAAGGACGGCCAGGCCTGTACAGCCAGATGCCATCGTTCCGGACACCGAAAAGGATGCTGTTGAAGTGGGGGTTGTCCGAACAGAAGGCGATTTCCCGCTCTTTAATGGCCTCCAGTTCGGGAGGAGGAGGAATCGCTTCTCCGTCCGAGAGGAAACAGCGTATTCCCTGGGACCCTGCTATGAAGACAGTGTCTCCTTTTGCCGCCATTCCGGTTGTTGTACCTATATCTTTGATGGGAATGTCCCGGATTTTCTTGAAATCGGACGTGTAAATTGCGAGAGTAGTTTCGTTGCTGAATCCGGAATTGATCCAGATCCGGCCATCAAGATAAATGTAGCTGCGGGGTATTGAATAATTGTCTCCCTGGAGTACAATTTTCGATTCCCCGCTGTTCTTATCGTACTGGAACAATGCATCTTGGGATGAATATAAGAGCGTAGAGTCATTCAGGTTGAACAGACTGAAGGCATATTCGCTTCCGGGTATGGATTGGCGGACCACTTTCCCGTTTTGGATAAGGCAAATTCCATTGTCGGTCCCTACCCAGATGCGCTGGTATGAATCGGCGCAGAGGCTGACAATAAAGTCGCTGGTCAGGGATTCCGGTCCGTCGGCATAGTATGGGATGTTGACTGAGCCGTTGAAACGGAACAGTCCCTTGTCCGTTCCAATCCAGAGGTGGCCGTCGGGGTCTTCTATGCATTGCATCATTCTCCTTCCCTGAATCTTTTCCGTGAAAGGAATCCCCGAAATGGACTGACCGACGAGTGGGATGAAAGCTAAAAGGTTAGATATTAACAGTATAATATGTTTTTTCATGGTTTGTGGTATGGCCAATACAAAGGTAAACAAAAAACCTGTTTTATTCTATAAAACGGAAGATTGGGTTAAATCAAGGGAAAGTTTGGTCAAATGATTTTAAAGACATTGGAAAGAATTCAACCGTTTCGGTTAACACCTTGTGGGAAGGGATGGCTATCTTCGCACAAACACTAAAACTGATATGATGCTCACCAAAATCTCCCCGGCCAAGGCACTCCTGGCAGGATGCCTGATGTTTTTGTTGTTTGCCTCTTCCGCTCCAGCTCAGAACCATCTGGAGCAGTCATTTCAAAATCCACCTTCCGAAGCCCGTCCCCGCGTGTGGTGGCATTGGATGAACGGAAACATTACCAAGGATGGAATCCGAAAGGACTTTGAATGGATGGAACGCACAGGTATCGGTGGTTTCCAGAATTTCGACGCAGCCCTGTCCACCCCGCAGGTAGTGAAAGAACGCCTGATTTACATGACTCCGGAATGGAAAGATGCTTTCAAGTACACGACGGAACTGGCCGCCTCCAAAGGTTTGGAGATGGCTATCGCCGGTTCTCCGGGCTGGAGTGAATCCGGCGGTCCCTGGGTAAGTCCGGAACAGGCTATGAAAAAGCTTGTCTGGAGCGAGCTGGATATCCCGGGCGGCAAGCGTTTCAAGGGAACGCTTCCGCATCCTCCCACTGCCACAGGCTCTTTCCAGAATATCGAAATGGCGCTCCGCAGCGCCTTCTCCCAGTCCACCCAGACGGAGCTTCCCCATTATTATAAGGACATCGCGGTCATTGCCGTCCGAATGCCGGAAGGATACAGGGCTTTGAATGCTTTGAAGCCGTCCATCTCTTCCAGCGCAGGATCCTTCTCCCTGGACAAGCTCACCGACGGAGACCTTGTTGCCGCCGACCAGCTTCCTTACGGAGAACCCGGATCGGCCAGCTGGATCCAGTATACTTTTGACGCTCCTGTAACGGTATACGCCGTAGATGTCGTGGGCAGTGCCGGCGGTGGCGGTTTCCGTCGCGGTCCTCAGGGCCCGCTTCCTGTACTGGAATGCAGCCAGGATGGCCAAGTATGGCAGAAAGTAACGGAAATCAGCGGCACAGCGGCGGGCATGAGCGCCCTGGCTTTCCCCGCCGTGACGGCCCGTTATTTCCGCCTGGTCTATACCGCCCCGCGCCCCCAGCCGGCCGATTCCCGGATGGCCCCGTTGCTCGGTGGCATGGGTGGTCCCCAGCAGGCGGCCCCTGTGGGTGTGCCCGTGGCTGAATTCCGCCTTTACACCACGCCCAAAGTACACCGGTTCGTGGAAAAGGCCGGCTTTGCCGCGGCCTCCGACCTGAACGATGCCCCGACTCCTTGCAACGGAAATGCCATAGCCAAGGCCGATGTCATCGATGTCACCAAATATGTGAAGGACGGTGTCCTGACCTGGACTCCGAAGGCGGGAACTTGGAAGATCCTCCGGTTCGGCTGTACCCTGACCGGTCATCAGAACAGTCCGGCTTCTCCGGAAGCTACCGGCCTGGAGGTGGACAAGCTCAGCGCCGAACATGTACGCGCCTACTTTGAGCAATACCTGGATATGTATGAGGATGCCACCGGTGGCAAGATGGGCCCCGGCGGTCTCCAGTTTGTAATTACGGACAGCTGGGAAGCCGGCTGCCTGAACTGGACGGACAAGATGTTCGAGGACTTCGCCTCCATGCGCCAGTACGACCTGCACCAGTGGCTGCCTGCCCTTGCCGGTTATGTGGTGGATTCATCGGAGAATTCAGACAAGTTCCTTTGGGACTGGCGCCGGACCATAGGAGAACTCACCGCCCGCAACCATTATGACCTCCTGACCGAAATCCTGGCCGAGCGTGGCATGGCCCGCTACACTGAATCCCACGAGAACGGCCGCGCTTTCGTGGGCGACGGCATGGAAGTGAAGAAGAATGCCGCCGTACCCATGAGCGCCATGTGGACCACCGGTCTGGGGCAGAGCGGTGCCGATATCCGTGAATCCTCCTCCGTGGCACATATCTACGGACAGAAATTTGTGGCAGCAGAGTCCCTTACCGCCGGAGGCAACGCCTGGAGTTATGTGCCTGAGACTCTAAAGCCTACGGCCGACTGGGAAATGGCCAACGGTCTCAACCGCTTTGTGATTCATACCTCCGTGCACCAGCCGCTCGATGATTTCAAGCCTGGCTTCTCCCTGGGCCCCTTCGGCCAGTGGTTCACTCGTCACGAGACCTGGGCGGAGAACGCCGCCAAACCCTGGATTACCTATCTCGCCCGTAGTTGCTATCTCCTGCAGCAAGGCGAGTACAAGGCCGATATCCTCTATTTCTACGGAGAAGGTTCCAACATCACCGCTCAGTACGGAAACGCTCTCCCGGCCATTCCTACGGGCTATAACTTCGACTTTATCAATGCCGATGCCATCCTCAACGTCCTTTCCTGCGCGAATGGGAAGCTGGTGGTCCCGGCAGGTACTCGGTACAGTTTTATCTATCTGGATCCGGATTATGCAAAATATATTTCTGTTCCAGTACTACGGAAGCTGGAAACCCTGGTGACGGAGGGGGCTTTATTGGTTGGTTCAAAGCCCCTCTCCTCACCTAGCTTACAGGACGATCCCACTGAATTCAAGGCCCTTGCAGACCGCCTTTGGGGCGAAGGCTTCGGCCTGAAGAAGGTAGGAAAGGGACAGGTATTCTCCGGTGCTTCCCTTGAGCAGGCCGTGCTTCAGCTGGGCATCGAGCCGGACATCCGTTTTGCCGGCCAGTATGCCGGCTCGGACGTGAAGTTCGTGCACCGCAGCGTGGGGGACACCCAGATTTACTGGTTGAATTCCCGCAGCGGTAAAGCCGAGGACATCCTGGTGAGCCTCTGTGTGACCGGCTATGAGCCCGAGGTGTGGAATGCTGTGACAGGCACCATCTCCAAGCCTTCTTACCGGATGGAAGGCGGCCGTACCTTGATTTCCCTCCGGTTCGACCCCTGGGATGCCCTGTTCGTGGTATTTCGGAACAAGACTGCCTTGTCTGCTTATGAGGCTCCCACTTGCAAGGTAGGAACCGTGACTCCTGTGGAGGGAAGCTGGGATGTCGCCTTCCCCGGCGGCATGGGCGCTCCGGCAAAGACCACGTTCGCGACTCTCTCTGACTGGTCTGAGAATGCCGACCAGGGCATCAAGTACTATTCCGGTACTGCCATCTATACCAAGAATATCGATGTGGACGCCGCCCGTCTCGGTGGAAAAGTATGGCTGGACCTCGGCAACGTGCAGAATATCGCCCAGGTGAAGGTGAACGGCAGGGATTGCGGGCTGGTGTGGAAGACTCCGTTCCGATTCGACATCACAGATGCCGTGAAAGCCGGTGCCAACCAGATTGAGGTGCAGATAACCAATATGTGGGTGAACCGCCTTATCGGCGACGTACAGCCGGGCGCCACTCAGTATGCCCGTACCTCGCAGCAGTCTTATCAGCCCAACGCTCCGCTGAAGCCTTCCGGCCTTATCGGCCCGGTCTGTATCGAATCTGAAAAATAACTAAACCAAACCAGTTATCCATCTATTATTAACCAATTAAAACTAATCACATGAAAAGCAAGCTTTTGAAACTTGTCGCCATGTCTTTCTCTGCAATGGCCCTCTCCCTGGGGACGGCTTTTGCCCAGCAGGACGTGACGGTCAACGGCACCGTCGTTGACGAAAGCGGCCAGCCGGTTATCGGCGCGGCTATCATGGTGAAAGGTACCGTCGCCGGTGTCGTCACCGACGAAAATGGTATGTACTCCATCGACACCCGGTCCAATGCGGTATTCCAGGTGTCCAGCATCGGTTTCGTAGAGCAGGAAGTCCCTGTGAACGGTCGGACTCGGATTGACATTGTCCTGATAGAAGACAACACTGAACTGGAGGCTACGGTCGTCGTGGCGTACGGTGAAGTCCGTGCGCGTGACTTTACTGGCGCCGTACAGCAGGTGAACGTGGCCAACGGGCCGCAAAGCATGATGGGTTTCACCAACCCTACCGAAATTCTTCGCGGTAATGTTCCGGGTATGCAAGTAACCCCGCCCAGCGGCGTCGGTCAGGCCGGCTCTATGCTGGTCCGCGGCCGTAAGAGCCTGGGCTCCTCATCTACGGAACCGCTGTTGGTTGTGGACGGCATGATCTACAAGGGCGACATGACCAACATCGACCCGAACAACATCGAGAGCATCCAGATTCTCAAGGACGCATCCTCACTGGCCGCTTACGGTTCGCAGGCTGCCCAGGGTGTGGTAATGATCACCACCAAGAAGGGCCTCACCGGCAAGCCGAACATCGAGTTCAGCACCACCCAGAGCTTCAACACGCCAACCTACAAGCACAAGTATTTCGACGCCAACGGCTATGTCCGTCTGCGCAATGCCCGTGTAGGTGTGTATGACGATCCTTCCACCTCCGTGGATGAAGGCATGGATACCGCTTTTATGTCCGACATTGAAAAGAAAAACTGGAATGGTGGCAAGAATCCGGTTTCCACCGACTGGTTCGACCTGTCCACCCGCGTGGGCCATACCCAAAACTACAACATCCGTGTTTCCGGCGGTTCCGAGAGTTTCAACTACTCCTTTGGCTTCGGCCGTTCCAACCAGAATGGTATCCAGATCGGAAACAATTTCCAGCGTACCAACATCAACGCCCGTATCAACACCAAGATCAACCGCTATATCGAAGCCGGCTTGACCATCGACTATTCCGGCACTGCCTCCCAGGGCGCTTCCGCTGGTACTGACCAGCGTGTTTCCCCGCTGGGAAGCCCTTACTTTGACAACACCCACAAGGTGCGCAAGTTCCCTTCGGGCGACGATACCACGACGCTGAACCCTATCTGGGGAACCGGCGAGGGCGACGGCTATGAGCGGGAAATGCAAGGCGACCGCACCACTTACAACGGTTTCCTCACCGTCCGTCTCCCTTGGATCGAGGGCCTCAGCTACAAGTTCAACGTTTCCTACGGCAAGAACAAAATGCAGAACCTCCAGTTCTGGCATGAACAATACTATCCTTCCATGGGCTCCGGTAACAACGAAGACGACTACACCCTCTATGACCTGGCTTCCGCCAATGGTTCCGTCATGAACCGCAGCAGCGTCAACTGGGTGATGGACAACATCCTCACCTATGCCCACTCCTTCGGCAAGCACAGCATCAACGCTTCCTTCGTTTATACCCGTGATAGCGATGAGGCTCAGAGCTTCAGCATGGGCGGTTCCAACTTTGCCGATTTCGGCAACACCCTGCTGGGCTGGTATGGCCTGAACCAGGCCGGAACCCGGACCGTCAACGCGGGAACCTATACACTGAAGAACGACATCGGTTATCTGGCCCGTGTGATGTACGGCTATGACGGCCGCTACTCCCTGAACCTGAGTTTCCGCCGGGACGGTTCTTCCGTGTTCGGTGCCAACCGCAAGTGGGGTAATTTCCCCGCCGTAGGTGCCGCCTGGACTGTTTCCAACGAGAAATTCATGAAACAGGTCCAGAATATTGATGAACTCAAGGTCAAGGCTTCCTGGGGTATCAACGGTTCTCAGACCCTTGATCCGTACGGCACCCTTTCTCAGGTAACTCTGGGCCGTGCCGGATACGGAATAGGCACCGGTGAGGGTACCCTCTACAGTCAGTTTGTTTCCGCCATCGGCAACCCGGAACTGGGCTGGCAGAGCACGGAATCCTTCAACTTCGGTGTGGAAGTGAGCGCTTTCAAACGTCGGATTACGGCCGATATCAACGGCTACTTCTCCAAGACCACCGACCAGATATTCAACCGTACCATTCCAATCATGGGCGCCGGTGTGAGCACGCAGAAGGCTACCATGGGTCAGATCAACAACTGGGGTATCGAAGCCCTCATCAACACAGTGAATATTCAGCGCCGCGACTTCAGCTGGACTTCCCAGTTTACGTTCAACCTCAACCGCAACAAACTGATTAAACTTTGGGGTGGTGAAGGCGAAGCCGACGACCTTACCAACGAGTGGTTCATCGGCAAGTCGTTGGATACCATCTGGTGGTATGACCAGGACGGTGTGGTGCAGGAAGACGGTACCGGTTCCCTGAAGACCGCCAAAGCCGGCTGGGGCAATGTGATTGACCAGGATGGCAACGGTGCTTTGGACAACAACGATAAGGTTTTCATAGGCAACCGAAAGGAAAGCTTCCGTCTGACCTGGGCCAACACCTTTGCATACAAGGGTCTGCAGTTGTACTTCAACCTGGTGGGCACCTTTGGTGGAGGCGGATACGCCCTAGACAACAATACTTTCGCCTATTATACGCATTATGGCTTTGCTTATGCCAACGCCATCGAGATGCCCTATTGGACTCCGTACAACAAGAGCAACGAATATGTGAGTCCGGAAAGCAATGACCAGGAGAAGACCTGGCGTGTGTTCAACTCCTACGCCAACGTGCGTCTTCAGAACCTTATGCTTTCCTACAATCTGACTCCGCTGGTGAAGAACTGGGGTATCAACGGCGCCCGTATCTTCGTCTCCGGCCAGAACCTCTTCTATATTGCACCCGGTTGGAAACTCAGCGATCCCGAGGCCCGCAGCCGTCAGGGTCTGATGATGAGAACTTACACCGTGGGTCTGACGATTTCCTTATAATCAACTCCAAATGAAAGTCACAATGAAAAAGATATTTGCAAGCGTAATGCTGGCTTCGATGGCTTTCGGAGCCCTTGTATCCTGCCAGTCCGAGATGGACTTCCTGACGGAAAAGCCTAAGGCTCAGTTCTCCATCGACAACGCATACCAGAATAAGACGCAGGTCCTTTCCACCATAGTGTCGGCCTATGCCGAAGTCCAGAACCAGAGTTTTGGCAAATTCCAGGCCCTCTCCACGGATGAGTTGGGTATTTTCAGCGTGTTTGGCGCCCAGAGCCTGAACATCCCCACCTGGAGCTCCACCGGCACCTGGGGCAACGGCGGCCCTGCCTCCGACAACCACAATGCCCAGATTGTCTGGGACTCCATGTACAAGATTGCAGCTTATTCCAACCAGGCCATCTATGCTACCGGACTGGAGAACATCTCTTGGGCATCCGAAGCCGAAAAGGCTTCCCTTGTGGCCGAAGCCCGTTTCCTGCGCGGCTATGCGTACCTGCGCCTGGCCGAGTACTTCGGCGGTGTTCCCATCGTGAAAGAATACTCCGAGGAACTGCGTCTGGACTACAGTCGTGAGACCCGCACTGCGACCTATGAATTTGCCATTGAAGATCTGAAGGCGGGCTATGACGGCCTTCCCGAACATCCTGTCCTGGGTCGCGCGGGCAAGGGCGCTGCCGCCTTGTTGCTTTCTGAGGCCTACCTGGGTCTGAGCATTGCTGACGGCGGCAACCATTACAGCGATGCTGCCAACTATGCCCAGAAGTGCATCGACCTGCATCCCATCATGACCCACCGTTTCGGTGTACGTGCCGACGCTTCCGATACCGGAGAGAAGCTGGGTGTTCCCAACTACAACCCTGACGGAACTGTTTACAGCGACCTGTTCTATGCGCAGAACCCTCGTCTGGCCGAGAATACCGAGGGCGTGTGGCTGCTGCTGGGGGCCCGCTCCTACGCCGAACAGCAGGCGAATTCCGGCGTGCTCCGCGTAATGAGCCACCGCAATTACGCTCCTGCCAACCGTGATGTCCGTGCCTTGACTGCAGAATACCAGCAGGGTAGCGGTGAAAAGCCTTGGGCCGACGGCAAGTTCGCCGAACTCTACAATACTTATAAGGGCAAGAAGACCTCCATTCCCGCCATGTGGGCTGGTGGCGTTCCGTTTGCCGGTACGCCTACTTGGTTCGCCGCCGTGCAGGTCTGGGATGCCGAGCATAATAAAGTGGCCGACAAGGACGATCGTGGCAAAGAAGGCGTAGCCATCCGCCGCAAGTACCCTGTCACCAATCCGGACCACCCCTATTTCAGCCAGAGCGCCCTCAAGAACTGGGGCACCGACGACAGTTGGATCGGCTGGGAGCAGATTGACAAGAGCAATATGCCCACTGCCATGGAGTATGCCGCCATCTTTGATAAGCGTACCCCGATTGACGCCTGGGGCTATGACGAGAACACCTACTTCTCTTCCGGTGTATTCGGTGCCAATATTTTCCGTGACTGGTACATGCTTCGTTCTGCAGAGGCCTACCTGCTACTGGCTGAAGCCCGGTTCCGCGGTGGAGACGCTGACGGTGCCGCCACGGCCATCAATGCCCTGCGCAGCCGCGCCAACGCCGAGCCGTTTGCCGCTGCAGACGTGAACCTCCAGACTATTCTGGACGAGCGCTGCCGCGAACTCATGCATGAGGAAGACCGCTGGGCCACTCTGCTCCGACAGGAACCTGCCATCTGGAAAGACCGTATCTATTCTTATGGCATGTGGACCTACAACGGCTCCAAGTCGACCCTGAACAAGAATGCCAAGCTGTATCCGGAAACCATGCTCCACGAAGATACCAATACCGATATCAAGTGGGATCTCTGGCCGATTCCGAAGTCTTATGTGGACCTGAATACCGACAACCCCGAAGGAATGAAACAGAATCCGGGCTGGGAATAATCTTATTTGAAGAAAGGTCCCGTTGCTATAACGGGGCCTTTTTCTTAACTTTGTTGAAATCAAACCCGATTAATATGAAACGAATCATCAGCACCCTATCCCTCTTGTTGGCGACAGGCGCCCTGGCCCTGGCCGGCACTGCTGTCAAAGACTTCAGAGTCCAGCATGCCGACAGGCCCATTTCCATCGAGGATAAGCATCCGGTCTTCAGCTGGCGGATGGACTCCGACGTGAGAGGACAGAGGCAGACGGCCTACCAGTTGTCTGTGGTCCGTGAAGTGGATGGCAGCGAGCTCTGGAACACCGGCAAGGTGGAGAGCGACCGCTCCATCGACATCCCTTACCAGGGAGTGGCCCTTCAAGCCGAAAAAGGCTATACCGTAAACCTCTCCGTCTGGGATAAGGACGGGAAGGAATACAAGGAAACCACCCGCTTCGAGACAGGCATCATGAACCCGCGTATCAGCGCCTGGAACGGAGCGGACTGGGTAGGACTCAAGCAGACCAAACTGGATGCCGCCTCCCAGGTCCTCTTCGAAATCGAGACCGGTTTCACCCTCAAGAAGGGCGACGTAGCCTCCTTGGTGCTGGGTGCCGACGATTTCCGTCTCCATAACGGTTTCCTGAACGATTTCGGAACCCAGAGCGCCGAGAACTATATCAAGGTGGATTTCGACTTAGGCAAGAAGGAAATCCGTATCTTCCGCGTAGGCTACTACAAGGAAGACAAGGCCGACACCCCCGTCATCACCATCAACAAGACCAATTATCCGGAAAGTAACCTGGAAGAGGTCTTCGCCGCCAGGGCCAAAGGCGACAAACACGATGTGAACATCAAGGTGGAAGCCAGTAACATCAGCTTCATTCTGGACGGCAAGGACGTTATCAGCGCCCCGCCTCGCGGCCGCGGATTTCCCGGTGGTGGCGCCTTCTCCGTGGGCATGATGGGCGGAAACCGCCGCATGGCTTCCAATTTCACCCTGAACAAACTGGGCAGTGGTGGCAACTACCCCTCGTTCCCCCATCTGAACTCTGTGGGCTTCGCAGCCGCTCCTGGCACGGAAGTGCTCTATTCCGAGTACAGGATCCTGAACGCCGGCCAGAGCGAGGCGCGCGTAGTCTTCTGCCCGCATCACGGCCCCGGTTATTCCATTTTTGAAGGCAAGCCTGGCCTTGCCGTGAACGGGAAGGAAATCACCGTTTCCAACCCCGGCGACAAGGAAATCATCTCCTATGCCAATCCCAGCTATGGCGCCGAGACCATGCTCCGCACCGAATTCACCCTGGGAGACAAGAAAGTGAAGAGCGCCCGCCTGTACGCATCGGCCATGGGCGTTTACAACCTGTTCCTGAACGGGAAGAAGGTAGGGGAGGACTGGTTCGCCCCCGGCGACAGCCAGTACCGCGAAACCATCTGCTACCAGACCTATGACGTAACGGACATGCTCAAGGGCGGCCGCAATGCCCTGGGCGCCGAACTGGCCCCCGGCTGGTACACCGGCTACATGACCTTCACCGTGGGCAACTACAACTTCTTCGGCGACTATGAGGCTCTTCTCTCCCGCCTGGTAGTCACCTACGAAGACGGTACCAAGGACATCTTTGTTTCCAACCCCAAGGACTGGAAGGCCTTCAAGGACGGTCCCGTACGAAGCGGCAGTTTCTTCCAGGGCGAGCGCTACGACGCCTCCAAGGAGGTGAAGGGTTGGAAAGAAGCCGGCTTCGACGACAGTGCCTGGACCCCCGCCCAGGTCATCGAAAAGCGCGATTGGATCGACTTCGACATCGTGGCCCGCTACGATGAAGTGGTCCGTCTCCGCGAAACGCTGACCGCACAGAAGGTGATGCCTACCTTCAGCAAGGATAAGCACACTTACATATACAACATGGGCGTGAACATGGTGGGCGTTCCCTCTATCACTATCCCCGCCGGCTGGCTCAAGAAAGGCGACCAGATTGTCCTGGCCTATGGCGAGCAGGTGTATCCCGGCCTCAAGGGCGACAAGAAGGAATATGTAGACCGGTTCGGTAAGAAAGGCCGCGGCGTGGCCGGGCAGATTCTCTTCGAGACCAACCGGGCTGCCATGGATATGGATATTTACATTGCCAATGGCGGCGGTGAGGTAACCATCAAGCCGTCAGCTACTTACCGCGGTTATCAGTATGTGCAGGTGACCCTTCCTTCCCACGAAGGGCCGCTTCCGCTGGAGAATGTGAAGGGCCTGGTGCTCTCCTCGTCGGAGATCCCTACGGGCCGGTACGTAGCCACCACTTCCGACGGCAAGACCGGCGCTCTGGTGAACCAGTTGTTCAAGAACATCCAGCGTAGCCAGCTGGGCAACTTTTTCACCATCCCCACGGACTGCCCGCAGCGCAACGAGCGTATGGGCTGGACGGGTGACGCCCAGGCCTATACCCGCACCGGCATCTACAATGCCAACACCCAGAATTTCTACCGCCAGTGGATGGTGGCCCTGAGGGCCGACCAGGGCGTAGGAAATGACACCGAGGTGCCCGGCGGCATCGGCTCCACCGTTCCCACCTACAACCGGGCGGATGACCCGTCCTTCGCTACCGGGACCACCTGGGCTGCCGCTGTTTGTCAGGTGCCTTGGCAGATGTATATCCAGTACGGCGATACGCAGATTATCCGTGAGAACATAGAAACCATGATGGACTGGCTCAATGGCATGGCCTTCTACGAGACCAGCGACAAGTACCCGTACCTGTCGTCCAAGGCCACCGGCCTGGCCGACTGGCTGGCCCTGGACAGCCGCACCCCGGCTGACCTGGTGAACAATGCCATCTACATCTACATGATGGAGGTTACCGCCATCATGGCCGAAGCCATCGGCCGTGACGACTACGCTGCCACGCTCCGCGACCGTCACGAGAAAGCCAAGGCCGACTGGAACCGCGCCTATGTGAATCCCGTCACCGGCAAGACCCGTGACCTGAACGGCCAGACCGTCCATACCCAGGCCTCCTATGCCACTCCGCTGAATTTCAACTGCTTCTCTGACGAGAACAAGGCCAAGGCAGCGGCTTATCTGGCCGCCCTGGCCGCCAATCCGAACGCCAGCGGCCCCACCGCTGCTGAGAAAGAAGCCGAGAAAGACCTGGCTCCAGCCCAGCCGCAGGGCGGTCGTGGAGGCTTCGGCGGTCCCGGCCCCGGCGGAGCATCTGCCACCAACAACTTCAAGCCTTGGACCATCACTACCGGTTTCTCCGGCACGCCGAACATCCTGCCGGCCCTTACCCGTGGCGGTTATGTGGAAGAGGCGTTCAAGATGATTACCTGCACGGACTTCGCCTCTTGGCTGTATCCCGTGACCGAGGGTGCCACTTCTGTCTGGGAGCGCTGGAACTCCTATGACAATGCTTTTTCGGATCCTTCCTCCAACAGCATGAACTCCTTCAACCACTTTGCCCTGGGCGCTGTGGGCCAGTGGATGTACGAATTCCAGCTGGGTATCACCACCGACCATGGCAACGGGGTTCCCGGTGGTTACCAGCACTTTGTGCTCCAGCCGAACGCCGCTGGCATCTACACCTCTCTGGAAGGCAGTTATGAGTCCAACTACGGCTCCATCAAGAGTGCATGGAAGGCCGACAAGGGCCGTATGACCTCTTACAAGGCCACTGTCCCGGCCAACACCACTGCCACCGTGTATCTCCCCGTCTCCGACTCCGTGAAGGACGGCTCCTCCTGCGAGGGCGCCGCTTTCAAGGGCTTCACTACCCGCAACAGCCAGCGCGTAGCCTGCTACGAGGTGCTTGCGGGATCCTATGAGTTTACCATTGACAATATCATTTCCGTCAAGTAGTATGAAAACCATTAAAATGACCTTGGGCATTGCTCTGGCCCTGCTGGCAACAGGTTGCGGCCAAAAGTACGAGCAGCCCGAACTGGGGGCCAGGAAGGTGGAGATCCTCACCGAAGGCAAGTACCAGTTCAAAGATCTAAACAAGAATGGCAAGCTGGATCCGTACGAGGACTGGCGCCTTCCGATGGAAACCCGCATTGCCGACCTGGTGGGCCAGATGACCCTGGAAGAGAAGGCCGGTCTGATGTTCCACCCTAACATCGCCGTGCCCGAGAGCGGCGAGATCAAGTACGATTTCACCGATGAGGAGAAGGCCCTTCTGGCCCAGGCTGCCGACGAGCAGTATGCAGGCCCTGTGGGTCCCGGCGGCCAGGGTGCCGGAAACATGGCTGTCGGCCAGATGCGCCGTACTGCCACCGCCAAGGCTTATATCGAGGAAAAGAATTTCCGCAACATCCTGAATAATGGTACTTGCGCTCCCGAGAAGTTCGCCAAGTGGTCCAACGGCATGCAGGAGATTGCCGAGGCTTCCCGCCTGGGTATTCCCATCATGTTCTCCACCGACCCGCGTCACGGCTCTGGCACCGGCGCCCATGTGCGGGGTACACAGTACTTCTCCCAGTTCCCGAGCAACGAGGGCCAGGTGGGTATCACATCGGCCCGGGACGCTGCCCTGGTGGAAGATTTCGGCGCCGTGGTGGCCGAGGAATACCGCGCCGTTGGCCTGCACATGATCCTGGGTCCGCAGATCGATGTGATGACCGAGCCCCGCTGGGGCCGCAACATGGGGTGTTTCTCCGAGAGCGCCGAGCTCACCACCGAAATGCTGGAAGCCTTCATGGACGGAGCCCAGGGAAAGGATGGCCAGGTGGGTCCCCATAAGATACTGGTCCATCTGAAGCACTGGCCCGGTTCCGGCCCCCATGCAGGCGGCACCGGCAGCTGGCTGGTGTATCCCGGAGGTAACCAGGACTATCACTACATGCCCTGGAAGGCCGGTATCGCCAAGAATGCGCTCGCGGCCATGGGGTACTACAGCGGCACTTATGTGGATACGCTCAACGTGAACTATTCCTACATCATGTCCACTGAGGTGCTCTACAACCAGCTGGGCTTCAAGGGCGCCATCTGCACCGACTGGGGCGTGGCCTCCCGCGGTCCGCTGAACCCGCGTCTGCAGGGAACTACTTCTCTCAAGGACAATTACGCCATGATTTACAACGCAGGCGTAGACCAGATCGGCAGTGAAACTCATCCCGAGTATATCGTGGAACTGGTGAAGGAAGGAAGGCTCAGCGAAGAGCGTGTGAACCAGGCTGCTTCCCGTATCCTCCAGTGGCATTTCATCCTGGGCCTGTTCGAGAATCCGTATGTAGATCCATCCAAGGCCGCGGGTATCCTCCAGAGCGAGAAGAACCAGACCCGGGCCTATGAGGCCCAGCTCAAGTCCAACATTCTCCTCACCAACGATGGCACCCTTCCTGCCAAGGAAGGCATCAAACTATATGTGGAAGGTGTGAAGCCGGAAGAAGCAGGTAAGTATGCAACGGTGGTCGATAAGCCCGAAGCGGCCGACCTGATTCTGGTCCGCACCACCACGGTGGCCGACAACCGTGGCCGCGGAGGCTTCGGCGGTCCTCAGGGCGAAGTGAATATCGACTTCCCGGCCGAGAAATGGGCTCACCTGCAGGATCTTCGCAAAGCAGGAAAACCTCTTGTTGTGGCCTTCAACCCCACCGGTTCCTCCTGTGTCCTGCCTCCGGCGGTGAAGACGGACCTGAATGCCAGCCTGATGATTTTTGACGTGTTCGACAGCGCCCTTCTGGACGTGGTGTTCGGCAAGTTCAATCCTTCCGGCAAGCTATCCTTTGAAGTCCCTTCCTCCATGGACGCCGTCCGTGCCCAGAAGGAAGACATTCCTTTCGACTCGAAGGATCCCACCTTCGCCTTCGGCCACGGACTCAGCTATTGACAGGTTACAGCGTCTTTCCCTGGGTGATGTCCCGGTAGGCGGTGGGGGTCATTCCCGTAATTCGCCGGAAGGCTGTGAAGAAGTAATCGTAATTGTCAAATCCCATCTCGTACGCTATCTGTTTTACAGGTAGCGTACTGTTTGTCAAGGCTTCTTTCACTTTGGAAAAACGGACCTCCTGGATATATTTGGCCGGCGAGAATCCCGTGTATTCCTTGAAAATTTTCCGGAAATTGGAATAGCCCATGCACAGGCGGGCTGCCACCTCTTCGGCGGTAATGGTGCGGAACTGTTCCGAAATCAGGATTTTGGCAAGGTTGATCTGTTCGTTGATTTCCGAGAAGGTCTCCCTCCGGTTGTAGTAGATGGCATCCCCCAGCAGATGGGTGACAATGCCCATGAGGCGCTGCTGGAAGCCGGATGCCTGCTCCGATGCCGTCTGGATGGCTTCCGTGTAAAGGGCAACGAGGTCTTCGTGAAGGCCGATCTGTGCCACAGGATGTTCCCGGGTGAAGAACCCGATTTTGTCCCAGGTCTCTATGAGGGCTCCATTGAAGCCGATCCAGTACTCTGTCCAGCCGGTGGAAGGGTCTGGTCTGTAGGTGTGCCATTCGCCTGGGAACAGCATAAAGAGGCTTCCTCTGGTGAGCTGGACTTTGTGCGGGACGGTTTTGCTGCGGAAATACCCTTTTCCTTCCGTAATGTAGAGCAGCTGGTATTCCTGCAGCACCCGGCCCCGCTCTTCCGTGAACAGATAGCGGGAAGGATGGCCGGTGGGCGGGTATGGGTCTCCGGGGCCTATTTTCTGCGAGCCTACGGAATTGACAGCCAGTCCCCACAGGAGGTCGTTTCTGTTGATGACCAGGTATTTCAGATGGATGTTGTCGCTCATGCTTTCTTGGCTTGGCTCGGCGGGTAGCCGAAATAGTTCTTGAATTCACGGGAGAAGGTAAATGGGGAGGACGATCCCACCTTGTCGGCCACTTCGCTCACGGTCCATTCGCCGGAGAGCAGGAGGCTCCGGGCGATGTTCATCCGGTAGGCGGTGATGTAGGCTTTGGGCGTTTCGCCGGTGAGGGCTTTCACCTTGGCGTAGAAACTGCTGTAGCTCATGCCCAGTTCCCGGGCCATGGTGGCCACGTCGGACTCTTCGTTCTCCAGGTTGGCATCCAGGTAGGCGTGGATCTTTTCCAGCAGTTTCCTTTCGGAAGGAGAGAGTTTTACTTCGTCGCTCTTCTGGGGGTCCTGGAGGTCGGACGAGGTCAGGTTCTTCACCTTTTCCTGCAGGATGCGGCGGTTCCTCAGGAGACTTTCCACGGTGGCTTTCAGGAAGTCCGGATCGAAGGGTTTGGCCACATAGGCATCGGCCCCGGCCTTCATGCCTTCGACGGAGCTTTCCGCGTCGGCCCTGGCGGTGAGGAGCACCACCGGGATGTGGTTCCAGTCCGGGTTGCCCTTGATGTCGGCGCAGAGGCCGTAGCCGGTTTTTCCGGGCATGATTACGTCGCTGAGGACAAGGTCCGGAAGGCTCAGTTTCAGGTTATCCTCCGCCTCCAGACCGTCGGAGGCGAGCACTACGTTGTAGTCGGTATGGAAAAGATCCCTGAGGAAGAGGCGGATTTCGGTGGTGTCTTCCGCGATGAGAAGGGTCTGGGCTTTGGGAGAATCGCCTTCCAGGGCGTAAAGTTCCTTCGGCTGTGGTTCGGCTACGGTCGGGGCGGCCTCCGGATAGGCGCTCTTGTCGGCAGGAAAAGTGAAAGTGAAAACGGAACCCTGGCTGCCGTTGGGAGCGTATGTGAGGCTGCCCTTGTGCAGCCGGGCCATGCTCTGGGCGAAATTGAGGCCGATGCCGGAGCCGATAATGCCGGAATTCTCCGCGCCCAGGCGGTCGAAGCGGTCGAAGATCCGGCTTCGTTTTTCTTCGGGAATGCCGATTCCGTCATCCTTGACATCGATGACGGCATTCCGGCCTTCCTGGCGAAGAGAAATGCAGATATGGCCTCCGTCCGGCGTGTACTTGATGGCGTTGCTGATGAGGTTCCCCATCACTTTGGACACTTTTTCCGTGTCGAAGGCAGCCAGGAAGCTCTCCGGCAGGTCCGTAGTGAGTTCCTGCTCCTTTTGGGAAGCGGCGTATCCGAACATCCTGGCCATGGACCGGAGGAGGGAGACCAGGTCGTTCTCCCGGATAGTCAGCTGTTCCTGGCCGCCTCTGCCGCCCCGGCTGCTGAGCAGCTGCTCGGAGAGAGCTTTCAACCGCTCGGCATTCCGGCAGATAAGGCTGGACAGTTCCTTCTCGTGGGGCGGTAAGTCGCTCTTTTCCAACTCCTTGGCTGGCGCCAGAATCATGGTGAGCGGTGTGCGGAACTCGTGCGAGATATTGGTCATGAAGTCGATATGCTGCTGGTTCAGCTCGGCTCGCTGGCCGGCCAGTTCCAGCCTCTCTTTCTGGGTGCGCATCCGGATGATAATCCAGAGGGCGGTGACCAGGACGGCCAGGCCCAGCAGGGCGTACAGCAGTTTGGCCCAGGGGCTGGCCCAGGGAGCGGGGCGGATAGTGACAGGAAGGGCGATCTCAGAGTTGCTCCATTCCCCGTTCAGGACGCGTACCCGGGCGTGGAAAGTGTATCGGCCGGGAGGAAGAAGCGTGTAGACGGCTTCGGGGCGGGTGGATGCGGAATGCCAGTTCTCCTCGAACCCTTCCAGTTTCCAGGAATAATCCAGCAGCCGTCCTGATGCATAGTCGATTCCGGCGAAGCGGAATGTGAGGGTATTCTCGCGGTGGCCCAGGTTCAGCCGTTCCGCGTTCCGGGGGTACTCCTGGTCATTGACGGTGATCAGTTCCATCTGGAGGGGCGTGTCTTCCTTCGGGGGATTGAAGGCGATGGGGTCCACGATGGTAAGGCTGCCGCTGCCGGCGAAATAGATTTTTCCGTCCGGCCCGGGTGCGGCGGCCAGCAGATTGTAGAACCGGTCGTCCCTGAAACTGTTGTCGTGCAGGGCGGAAAAAGTCCGGGTCCAGGGATCATAGCGGGAGATATGGGTGGCGGTGGAGTACCAGATATTGCCCTCTCCGTCCTGGGTGATGGATTTGATGCTGGGGTCGGCGATGCCGGAAGCTGCATCGAAACGCTTCGTTTCCCCAGTGATTTCATTGTAGTGGATGAGTCCGTCGTTATAGGTGCCCATCCAGAAGGTGCCGTCCCGGGCTTGGATCATGCAGCTTACATTCTGGTACCCTTCGCCGAAGGGCTTGATGCTGCCGTTCGGGAGCACTTCCAGCAGGCCGTCCCGGATGCCGATGATGAAAATCCTCCTGCTTCCCTCGCAAGGCAGGATATAGGAAAAAGGAGTTACGGGGCCCACTTGGAAATGATCCACCCCAGACCCGCCCGGACCGATTTTTACCAGGTTCGAGATTTCCGACAGCCACAGGTATCCGTTTTCATCGCTCTGCATGGAGTAAATGGTGTGTGAATGCCGGGCGGAATTCAGCAGACTGGGAACCCCATTATGGGTGGTCAGTTCCACGATGGTCGCCCCGTCCCGCAGCGCTAGCAGATGGCCGCTCTTGTTAAAGAGTATGGTGGAATATACGTGTTCCGAATCCTTCCAGACAGGCTTCAGGGTTCCGGGAGCGAAGCTGCAGAGGTCGGTGCCGATACGCATCCAAAGATAACCTTCCCTGTCGAAGATAAGGTGGCTCAGCCTTTCTCCATCCGGAGATACTGTCAGGCTGCGGAAAGGCTGATTCTTGGCGGTATAGGTCCACCCGTTTTCTCCGTCGGCCTCCCATACTCCGCCGTCCCGGTCCGTGAAAGAAACGGGGCCCCTCTCTGTAAAAGAAGTATAGACATTCTCTTCCGGCGCGGAATAACTGGCAATCCTGAGAGAGTCTTTGGTCATGACAAAGCGCCCTGATTTCCCTGTAAAAGCGACAAGGGTGTCGTTCACTTCCGCAATGTCTACCACGGGATCGAAGACAGTAGAGTTCATGTGGTGGAACTTTCCGTCCCGATACCAGTTGAGACCGCACTCGGTGCCGATCCAAAGGGTTCCGTTGGAGTCGGCGCAAAGGGACAGGATATGGTCGCTGTTCAGGGAGCCATCTCTCCCGGAAGCGTAGAAACAGGTATAGTTGGTGCCGTTGTAACGGTTGAGTCCGCGGGTTGTACCGAACCAGATGTAGCCGTCCGCATCCTGGGCGACGGCCGTCACCTGAGGATTGGACAGGTGAAGCGAATAGACGCCTTCCTGGGCGAAAGACGGCAGCGAGAGCGTCAATGACAACAAGGTCAATAATTGAAGTCTTCTCATTGGTCATTTCGGGTTAGTGTGCGAATATACAGAGGATTCACATAAAAAACAATCAAATCTTGCTGAAAATGATTGTTGCCAAAAAATCAAACGCTTTCTCATTTATCAAAATACTCTTTAAATGGTGTTTCGTTTATGGAAGGCTGATTTGAAGAAAATGCAAAAAAATAGAAAGAAAGAGACGGGTGTTTGCCATAAATAAGAAATACTTTTGTATGGGAAAAACACATAATCAATCCACGATATGAAAAAAGCAGCTATTATTACAGCCCTTGTACTGGCACTGACGGCCTGCGGGTCGTCTGACAACCAGTCGGCCGCGTCCCTGCAGGAACTGAAGGCCGGTTGGGAAAACCCTGACCAGAGTGCCCGCCCCCGCGTCTGGTGGCACTGGATGAACGGCAATATCACCAAGGACGGCATCAAGAAGGATCTGCAGTGGATGCACGACATCGGCCTGGGCGGATTCCACAATTTCGATGCATCTTCCTCTACGCCCACCATCGTCGAAAAACGCCTGGTGTACATGGATGAGGGATGGCAGGACGCTTTTGGCTTCGCCGCCCGTACGGCCGATTCCCTGGGCCTGGAAATGACGGTGGCCAGTTCTCCGGGCTGGAGCACCACCGGCGGTCCCTGGGTACAGCCGCAGGATGCCATGAAGAAGCTTACCTGGCGCACGATGCTCGTGGATGGCGGCCGGCAGGTGTCGGCGCGTCTTCCGGAGCCTTTCCGCACCACAGGCGCTTTCCTGGACGGCCCGTTCAGCGGCCGTGGCTTCTCCGCCGCCCAGTATGAGCATTATGAAGATATCGTGGTGCTGGCCGTCCGTCAGCCCGAAGGAACCAGGACCCTGGCCGAGCTGGGTGCCAAGGTAACTTCCAGCGGGGGCAAGTTCACCCTGGAACAGCTGACCAACGGTAGCGTGTCCGACAACGTGCTCCTTCCTTCGGGTCCCGAAGGCTATGCCTGGATCGCGTACTCTTTCCCTGAGCCCCAGACCGTCAAGGCAGTCACCGTGGTGGACGGCACCATGGGTGGTCCCGGCGGTGCAGGCCCTGCCCGCGCCTTCCTGGAAACCAGCCAGGACGGAAAACAATACACCCGCGTATGCGCGTTGCCCGGCGGCGGCGTGATCCAGCGAACCCTCACCATCGATCCTGTGTCGGCCCGCTATTTCCGGGTGGTATTCAATAATCCTGTTGCACCCCGCCGCGGCGCATTCGGCTTCGGCGGCCCCGTGCAGGCTCCCAAGGGAACCAACATCGCAGAGCTGGTGCTTCACACGGAAACGCCTGTGAACCAGGCAGAAGACAAGGCCGGCTTCTCTGCCCGCTCTTATCTGACCAATGCCGTAACACCGGCCTCCAAAGAGCCTTTCGCCCAGACGGCCGATGTCGTGGACATCACGGACAAGGTAAAGGACGGCGTCCTTTCCTGGGATGCCCCCGAAGGCCGATGGAAGATCTACCGTTTCGGCTGGTCGCTCACCGGCAAGCAGAACCATCCCGCTCCGGCCGAAGCCACCGGTCTGGAAGTGGACAAGCTGGATCCCAAGGCGTGGACCCGCTTCTTCCACACTTACTTTGACATGTACAAGAAAGCATCCGGCGGCCTGCTGGGTGAGAAGGGCGTGCAGTATGTCCTGAACGACAGTTACGAGGCCGAACAGGAGAACTGGACGCCGGCCATGTTCGAGGA
The DNA here is from genome assembly GCA_947168525.1 of uncultured Bacteroidales bacterium. GTDB lineage: Bacteria > Bacteroidota > Bacteroidia > Bacteroidales > UBA932 > Cryptobacteroides. The sequence continues at coordinate 98,609 of CAMVMG010000004.1, read as the reverse complement.
ATTCAGCACCCGTCGCGGCTACGACCTCAAGCCCTGGCTGCCGGTGCTCGCCGGCGAAGTCATCGGCTCGCCCGAAGCCTCCGACGCCTTCCTCTGGGACTGGCGTACCACCATCGGCGACCTGATCACGGCCAACTATGACCTGCTCACGGAGATCGCGCAGAAGGATTACGGCATGAAAGGCCGCTATACCGAGTCTCACGAGGCCGCCCGCGTGTATGTGGTGGACGGCATGGACGTGAAGCGTACCTCCCAGGTGCCCATGAGCGCCATGTGGGTGACGGCCAGCTGGCTGCCCGACAATCCCGATGGCACGCCCAACCGCACCATCTACAACCTGGACGGTCTGGAGTCCTCTTCCGTTGCCCATATTTATGGCCAGAATGTTGCCGCAGCCGAATCGATGACAGCCCCCGGCGGCGAATACCGCACCTACGCCTATCATCCCGGCAATCTCAAATTCCTGGCCGACCTGGAAATGTCCAACGGTACCAACCGCTTCGTCATCCATGAGAGCGCCCACCAGCCCTCCGATGCCCATGTCCCGGGACTGAGCCTGGGCGGTATCGGCCAATGGTTCAACCGTCACGACGCCTGGGCCCCGCTGGCCGGCATGTGGGTGGACTATTTGTCCCGCAGCTGCTTCATGCTGCAGGCGGGCAAGAATGTGGCCGACCTGCTTATCTACTACGGTGAAGACGACAATGTGATTGGCGTCTACGGGAACACCATGCCGGAGGCTCCGGAGGGTTACCGCTACGATTTCGCCAGCCCGGATGTGCTCCTGAACCAGCTTACGCCCGACAAGAAAGGAAACCTGACCGCAAAGAGCGGCGTATCTTATAAGGTGCTCTGGCTGGACAAGAATATCGACTACATGTCCATCGCTGTCCTCCGCAAGCTGGCTGAATTTGCCGATGCCGGTGTGGTCATCTGCGGTAGCAAGCCTTCCCACAAGGCCGGCCAGGCCGGTACCGATGAGGAGTTCCAGACCCTCGTGAACCGTATCTGGAACAGCGGCAAGGCCAACGTAACCACCGGCAAGAGCGTGGCCGACGTGATTGCCTCTGTGGTGGAGAAGGATTTCATTCCGGAGAGCGCTTCAGAGTTCCGTTTCCTGCACAGGACCCTCCCCGGCGTGGAAATCTACTGGATCAACAAGCCGTCCAAGGACTATGAGACCGTGAAGGTGTCCCTGCGCACCGCCGGCGGAAAGCCGCAGCTCTGGCATCCGGAAAGCGGTGAGATCGAGGATGTCACCTATGAGGTGACTGGCGGCCGTACCGTGGTGACGCTGCCGATGGTACCGGACGATGCCGTCTTCGTGGTCTTCTCCGGCAAGGGCGCTTCCCGCTATACCGCTCCCGCCGTCTCTGAAAAGGCCCTCGCCAGTGTCGATACGCCCTGGAAGGTGAAGTTCCAGGAGAAGCGCGGTGCCCCCGCCGAGGCAGAATTCGCCAAGCTGGCCTCCTATACGGAAAACGCCGATCCCGGCATCAAGTTCTTCTCCGGCGTAGCCACCTACACTAATACGCTGCAGTGCCCGGCCGTGGGTGGCAAGGTCGTGCTCGACCTTGGCACCGTGGCCGACCTGGCCGAGGTCTATGTGAACGGCCAGTACTGCGGTGCAGCCTGGAAGGAACCTTATCGGGTGGATATTACCGGAGCCGTGAAGGAAGGTGCCAACCAGCTGGAAATCCGTGTGGCCAATGTCTGGGTGAACCGCCTGATCGGCGATGAGCAGCCCGGCGCAACCCGCATCACCTATACCGATTCCCGCACGGGCTACCGGGCCGAAAGCCGCCTGAATCCGGCCGGCCTCCTGGGTCCCGTGAAGCTCCTGAGCCATGAATAAGTACCCGCTTCTCACCAGTCCCATCCAGCTGGGGCGGACCATCTTCCGCAACCGGATGTTCTCCGCCCCGATGGGTGCCACCGACATCACGGCCGACTGCTCGCCGGGTCCCCGTGTGCAGGGTTTCTACGAACTCCGCGCCAGGGGAGGTGCTGCGGCGGTGACTGTGAGCGAACTGGTGGTGCATCCCGAGACGGACGGCAGCCACATGCTGCACCTGGACCTGGAGACCGTGGGGAACCTTGCCGCCCATACCTTCGTGGCCGACGCCATCCGCCGGCACGGGGCCGTGCCCAGCATCGAGTTCTCCCATTCCGGGCAGTATGCGGGCACCTACATGTCGGACAAGAACAAGAAGGACAGCCTGAACCAATGGGGCCCCTCTGAGGGTGTCCGCCCCGACGGCCGCCCGGTGAAAGGCCTCTCGAAGGAGCAGATTGCCGATATCGTGCGCGCCTATGGGGAAAAAGCCGCTCTGGCGAAACGGGCCGGCTATGAGATGATTATGGTGCATGCCGGCCACGGCTGGCTGCTGAACCAGTTCCTCTCGCCCTATTTTAACCATCGCACCGACGAGTACGGCGGTTCCCTGGAAAACCGGGTACGGATTGTAAGGGAAGTGCTGCTCTCTGTCCGGGCCGCCGTGGGCCCCGGTTTCCCCATCGAAATCCGCATGAGCGGCAGCGAGTGCTTCGAGGGCGGTTACGACCTGGAAGAAGGCGTCCGTATCGCACAGGCCGTGGAAGACCTCGTGGACCTGATCCATGTGAGCGCCGGCTCCTATCAGTTCGGCTTCTTCACCACGCACTTGCCGATGTTCGCGGAGCACGGTGCCAACGTATATCTGGCCGCAGAAATCAAGAAGCATGTCTCCAAGCCGGTAGCCACCATCGGCGCCCTCAACGACCCCGCCCAGATGGAGAGAATCCTGGAAGAGGGCCAGGCCGATGTCATCTACATGGCCCGGGAACTCCTGGCCGACCCGCTGCTCCCCGCCAAGGTGGAGGCCGGGACCGAGGACACCATCGTCCGCTGCCTCCGCTGCTACACCTGCATGGCGGAGCGTCCCACGACCTTCACCCGCCGCTGCGCCGTGAACCCGCTCATCGGCCGGGAACTGGAGGGGATGGACGTAACGCCGGCCCTTCGCCGGAAGAAAGTGCTGGTGGCGGGCGGCGGCGTGGCCGGTCTGGAAGCCGCCATCACGGCCGCCAGACGCGGGCATGAAGTGATCCTGTGCGAAAAATCCTGCCAGTTGGGCGGGATCCTCAAAAGCGAGCAGGCCATCCCGTTCAAATACGAAATGTACCGGCTGGGCCTCTCCCTGGAGAAACAGGCCCGCGCCGAAGGGGTGGACATCCGCCTGAATACCCTGGTCACGCCGGAATATGCCGCAGCAGAGCATCCGGACGCCATCATCCTGGCCGTGGGCTCCCGTCCCATCGTTCCGCCGCTGCCGGGCATCGACGGGGAGAATGTGGTGGTTGTCAACAATTACTACTTGGAAAAGGAGAAGGTGGCCGACACGGTAGTGGTGCTGGGCGGCGGCCTGGCCGGCTGTGAATGCGCCGTACACCTGGGCATGGAAGGGAAGAAGGTACACCTGGTGGAGATGCGCGATACGCTGGCACCGGACTGCAATATCCGCCATCGGCCCATCCTGATGAAGCAGATCGAAACCTATGTGACGGCCCATACCGGCCTGGCCGGTCTGAAGGTGACTCCCGAAGGGCTGCTGTGCAAAGACAAGGACGGAGCCGAAGTGCTCATTCCCGGAAAGACAGTGGTCTGTGCAGTTGGCCAGAGAGCCAACCGGACCGATGTGGATGCCCTCCGTCGCTGTGCCCCCTTCGTCCGCGAGGTGGGGGACTGTGTGCGGCCGGCCAATATCACCAAGGCCGTCTACGAAGGTTTCCACGCGGCATTAGATATCTGAACGAAGTGAAGAATCTGGACAAAAAGAGATGGGTGGTGCTGGCGGCTAGTTGCCTCATCAACCTCTGTATCGGCTCCATTTATGCCTGGAGCGTGTTTGCAGCCCCGCTGGGGGCCAAGTTGACGGAACTGCTGGGGCACCCTGTCACGGCGGCCGACCTGGCCATCGTATTCACCGTTGCCAATGCCGTGGGCCCCATTACCATGATTTCCGGCGGGTTCATCAACGACCGGCTGGGACCGCGCGGGGTGCTGCTTGTTGGTGGCGGCATGTTCGGCGTGGGCATGATGCTCTCCGGACTGGCTACCAGCGTGGGCGGGCTCATAGTTACGTACGGCCTTGTCCTTGGCTTGGGGCTGGGCATGGCGTACGGGGCTACTATCAGCAATTCCGTGAAGTTTTTCCCGGACAAGAAAGGGCTGGTGGGCGGCATCGCCACCGCCACGTACGGCCTCAGTTCCGTGCTGATTCCACCCGTCGCGAATGCGCTGATCCAGCGCGTGGGCGTGAGCTCCAGTTTCCTGATCCTCGGCGGCGTGTTCCTGGCGGTGATCCTGGTCAGTTCCATTTTCGTGGTCAAATGCCCGCAGGGCTATGCTCCTGAAGGATATGTTCCGGCTCAGCGCGCGGTTGGGGGAAAGGCCGACAAAAACTGGAAGCAGATGCTTTCCGATCCCGTTTTTTACGTGATGATCGTGATGCTCACCTGCGGGGCGTTCAGCGGCCTGATGATTACATCCCAGGCTTCGCCCATGGCTCAGTCCATTACCGGGATGAGTGCCGCCATGGCCGCTACGGCGGTTTCCGTGCTGGCGCTTTTCAATGCGGCCGGACGCATCGTGGCCGGTACGCTGTCGGACCGGTTCGGCCGCATCGCCGTGCTGCGCGGGGCTTTCGTGCTGGAGATGATCGGCCTGGGACTGCTTTTCCTCACCGGAACGGGGAATACGCTACTGTTCATGGTGGCGGTATCCTGCATCGGCCTGTGCTTCGGGGCGCTCATGGGGGTGTATCCCGGATTTACGGCCGACCGGTTCGGTCTCAGGAATAACAGCGTCAATTACGGCATCATGTTCATCGGCTTTGCGGTGGCGGGCTATTTCGGCCCTACTGTCTGCCGTTCCATCCTGGGGTCTACGGGTGCCTACTCTTCGGCCTTCCTGATAGCCATGGGACTGGCGGCGGCGGGAATCGTACTGTCCGTGGTGTTCTCTTCGCTGGTGAAAAAGTAGTTTATGACATATATCTTTTGTATCAAACCAAGTAATAGTATGAAAAAGATTGTTTCTTTGTTAGCCATTGTATGCCTCTCTGCAGGCATCGCCTCCGCCCAGCAACTGGTGGCTGGTGCCGCCAAGGTGGACATTACCCCCAAGGAAAGCGACCTCATCAATGAGACCGACATCATCCGGGGAAAGCTCTATGTGCGTGCCATCTATGTCTCTGACGGCAAGAATGCCACGGCTATCGTGGGGATGGACACCCACTGCCACGACCTCAACGAAGTGATGCGCCGCAGCTCCGCCTCCACCGGAGTTCCTTTCGAGAACTTCATTATCTCCAGCACCCACACCCACAGTGGCGGCACCGCCGGCATCGGCGCGGACAACAAGCCTTCCCAGAGCCAGGTGCAGGAAGCCATCGTGAAAGCGGTGGATGAGGCCAAAGCCGCAGCCCGCCCGGCCCGCGTGGGATTCGGCAAGCGCCCGCTGGACATCAACGTGAACCGCGACAATTACAACGACCGGCAGGAGTGGGAGCAGGCCGCCAACTGGACGGCCCCCTGCGACAAAGACCTCACCGTAATCACCTTCATCGACAATGACGACGTTCCCATCGCCGTTTACATGAACTACGGCATGCACCCGGTGAACTTCTTCATGAGCGGTGTGGTGAGCGCCGACTTCCCCGGCGACGCCTGCAACCTCATTGAAAAGGTGTTCGGCGAGAAGACCATCGCTGTCTTCAGCCAGGGCGCTTCCGGTGACGTGAATCCCAAGCTGGCCTATACGCAGGTGTTCCAGGAGACCAATCAGGTAAAGGCGGTGGTGGCCCCGAAGGTGTTCACCAAGGGGAACCCCAGTTTTGAGAACAAGGCCGTTTCCAAGGAGCAGCTGCCCCTGCACAAGGCCATGATCGACCGCAAGGACGAGTATGTGCGCATGCTGGGCAACGCCGTGGGCTTCAAGGCCATCGAGATCATGCTCTACGACACGCAGTACGAGGTGAACCCTGTCATCAAAGGTGCCGAGACGGTCGTTACCGTGCCCGGCCGCGAGCGCATCGACAAGGAAGGCCGCGAGAACTACGACCCTGGTTACAAGCCTGCTCCCGACGTGCACATCGGCGTAGGTTTTGTGCAGATCGGCGACATTGGCCTGGTGAGCGTGAGCGGTGAAATCTATACCGAGATCGGCTACCGGATCAAGCATGAAATGCCCCTGTCCAAACTCATGGTTGTCACCCTGGCCGACGGCCCCTTCGAGAGTGGATATATCTACTCCGACAACGCTGCCCACCACCTGACTTTCCAGGTAATCGGCTCCCGCCTGCAGCCGGGTCATGCCGAAAAGGCCATCACGGAGGCCGCCAAGCGGCTTGTGAAGGAGGCCAAATAAAAAGATATTCCAAAATCTCAAATGAGGGCAGGATGCACAAACATCCTGCCCTTTTTTTCGATTCTGAAGAATTTGCCATGAAGAATCAAGATAGCGATATATCCCATCGTAGGAGTATTGTTATTTTTGTATGACCCTAAATAATACTATTATGAAGCGATTCCTTTGTTTTTTGATGGTCTTGGGAATGGCCATAAGCTTAGAAGCCCAGGATCAGTTGGAACAGGCGTTCCGGAACCCTCCTTCGTCGGCTAAGCCCTTCACTTGGTGGCACTGGATGAATGGTCACGTATCCAAGGAAGGTATTACCGCCGACCTGGAAGCCATGGCCGCAGCCGGTGTGGGTGGTGTGCAGGCTTTCAATGTTGATATTCTGCAGCCGGGACCGGTGGGATACGCTTCGGACCAGTGGTACAGCCTCATGAATCACGCCATCCGCGAATGCCGCCGCCTGGGATTGGAATTCGATATGCACAACTGCCCGGGCTGGTCTTCTTCCGGCGGTTTTTGGATTACTCCCGAGCAGGCCGGCAAACAGGTTTCCTGGAGCGAGGCCTTTGTAAAGGGTGGGAAAAAGGTGGATATGATGCTTCCGCAGCCCACCAAAGAACTGGACCATTACTGGGACGAGGTGGTGATTGCCTGGCCTTCCACCAAAGATGAAGCCCTGGTGGAGAATCATCTGAACAAAGCTACCCTGGATGGGAAGGCCGTGGATCCCGCCCTCCTTTCCATGAATCAGCGGAACGAGCTTCATTTTACAAAAGAGTTGCTGTTGGAGTTTGACGCTCCTGTAATGGCGCAAACCCTCCGTGGCTTTATCCGCAATGTGATGCCTCCCATGACAGCGGAAGAGTTGCACAGCATGCAGGAAGGTTTCGGCGGCCCCCAGGTGGGCAATGCCCCCCGGCTCAGTTTCTCCTCTGATGGCCTGAACTGGAGCCAGCCCAAAGATATCACCATCCTGCTGGGCGCCGTTTCCTATGCTACTTTCCCGGCCCAGACTTTCCGCTATGCTAAGATTGAGGCCGGGGCCGATGCCACCGTAATCCTGGAGGGACTGCAGTTTTCGGGCGCTCCCATGGACGACGGTTTCCTGCGCAAGGCCGATTATGAGATGCGGGCGGCCGGCAACTTCGGCTTTGGCTTCTTTAACTCCAATGCAGCATCGGCGGCTCCCAAGGATGTTCCGGCCGAATATGCCATTGATCCTGACAAAGTTATGGATATCACCCGCTTTGTGAAAGATGGCCATCTGGTTTGGGATGCTCCCTCAGGGGATTGGTCTATCCTGCGGGTAGGCTATGTGCCTGTGGACCGCCACACCAAGGCCAGTTCCACGGTGGGCGACGGCCTGGAAATTGACAAGTTCAGCAAGGAAGCCCTTAAATACCATTTTGACTGGCTGTATCCGCGCCTGATGGCCGAATTGGAGAAAACAGCCGGTTTGAGCGGTGCCGGCATGCTCATCGACAGCTACGAGTGCGGCAATTCCAACTGGACGCCCAAGATGCGCGAAGAGTTCAAGACCCGTCGCGGCTACGACCTTACCGCCTATCTGCCCGCCCTTGTGGGTAAATATGTCGTGAGTGAGGATGTCACAGACCGTTTCCTATGGGACTTCCGCCGCACCTGCGCCGACCTTTTTGCCGACAACTACGGCGGCTACTTTGCCGAGTTGCTCCACGAGCACGGTCTCTTGTTGTATAACGAACCCTATATTTCGTCTGTCTTCGACGAGATGCAGATGGGTTCGCGGGCCGATATCCCCATGGGAGAATTCTGGGTGCGTACCCACCAGGACCGCCAGACCCTGAAGATGGTCTCCTCCATCGCCCACGTGAACGGTAACCGGCTTGAGGGCGGAAACCAGGTGGTGGGCGCAGAGTCTTTCAGCGGCTGGCAGGCCGATGCCGGTTGGCAGAACTACCCTTATTCATTGAAGGCCCAGGGCGACGATGCCTGGACCATGGGCCTGAACCGCTTTATCTTCCACCGCTTTGTCCATCAGCCCAACGTGAACGTGGCTCCGGGCATGTCCATGGGCAATATAGGCTTCCACTTCGACCGCACCAACACCTGGTGGGAGATGGGCCGCCAGTGGCTCAAGTATGTGGCCCGCAGCCAGTATCTTCTGCAGCAGGGGTCCATCGTTGCCGATGTCCTGTATCTGGTGAGCGAGGACGTCCCCGGCGGTTCACATAGCGCCTGGAATCCGGAGCTCCCGTACAGTTACTGGGGCGACCAGGCCAATGCCGAGATGTTCCTGGACGCTGTGAAGGTGGACAAGGGCAGTCTCTTGAGCGCCGACGGAGCGGTCCGCTACCGTCTGCTTCTGCTGCAGGAGATGCCCTATGGCCGCAAGATGACCCTTCCGGTGCTCCGCAAGATCGGACAGTATGTGGAGTCCGGCGGCTATGTATGCGGTAGCGCCCCCACGACCACCCCCAACCTGAGCTCCGAGGCCGAGAAAGCCGAGTTCCAGGCCCTGGTAGAGAAAATCTGGGGCAGCGCCCGCGTGTATGCCTCTGCCCAGGTGCAGGAAGCCCTGGATGCAGCTGGTATTGTCCCGGACGTTGAATACTCCTTCCTGGAAGATGCTCCGGTGAACTTTATCCACCGCAACGTGGACGGTACCGATGTGTACTTCCTGGCTAACCATCGCCGTAGCGAAGAGGACCTGATAGTGACCTTCCGCGCTGATGGCCGCCGTCCCGAACTGTGGGATGCGGACAAGGGCATTGTGAAGAAACTGGATATCTATGAGGTGCTTCCCGACGGCCGGATCCGGGTCCCCATCCATTTCGACCCGGTGGGCTCATGGTTCGTGGTGTTCCGCGAGAAAGCAGGGGCCGGGGTGAAAAACCTGCCGGTCTATCCCCGGCGGAAGGGCGGTCTGTACGCCGACGTACACGACAGTTTCACCATCAGCCTGTGGATCCGTCCCGAAGCCAACAGCAGCATTCCGGGCGGCAATACGGCCCGTTTCGGCCCCTCTGGCGGCGGCTCTGTCCCTTACACGCTGGGCGATGCATCCCGGATGTACGGCAAGGGCCATGCCGTAGCCGGCATCATCGCGACACGCTCGGGTGTCACTGTGCTGGAACGCAGTGGCGCAGGAGCGGCGGCACCGGTGCTCACTTCCTCCGGGAAAATCAACAGCTGGAACCATGTGGCGCTGGTATACAGGGAAGGGGTTCCCTCGCTATATGTGAATGGCGAATGGAAGGGCAGCGGCAAGGCTTCGGGCCTTACGGTGCATCCTACCTATAAGGATATCCCCGTATCTAACAACAACCTGGCTTTCGAAGGCGACTTCTCCGGCTATACCATAGTGGACCATTGTCTTACCCCGGCGGAAATCAAGGCCGAATTCGCCAAGGGTGCCCCCTGTGGAAAGGTCCCCGCAGGGGCCAGGGACCTGACCGCTGGCGGCTGGACAGTCCGTTTCCCGGAGAAACTGGGCGCTCCCGGCCAGATTGTCATGGACCGGCTGATACCTTTGCAGGACTGCCCGGAGGAAGGTGTGAAATACTTCTCGGGCACGGCTACCTACAAGACCGGCTTCAAACTGGACAAGAAAGAACTGAAGGGCAAGCGTCTGAGCCTGGATCTGGGCCAGGTATACGTGATCGCCCGCGTAAGGCTGAACGGCAAGGACCTGGGCGTTCTGTGGAAAGCCCCTTACCGGGTGGACGTGACCGACGCCCTCATCGCCGGAACCAATGAGCTGGAGATTGAAGTCGCCAACCTCTGGACCAACCGCCTTATCGGCGATGCACAGACGCCGGACATCTATCCGCGCAGCGGTATGGACAATACGGCTGTTCCTGACTGGTATTTGCGCGGCGAGCCCAAACCCGACGACGGAAAGACGGTATTTACCGTATCCTATTTCTACCGTCCCGATGAACCGCTGTACGATTCCGGCCTGGTGGGTCCCGTCCTTCTGATTCCGGCAGAATAGCATGAAACACTGAAAACCGATTATAAATGAAACGTATCCTCTCCCTTATCCTTTCCCTGGGCCTTGCTGTGAGCGCAGCCTATGCCCAGCAGTTGGTGGCAGGTGCCGCCAAAGTGGATGTAACCCCTTCTGTAAGCGAACTGGTCCGCGATACCGATATCATCCGCGGCACTTTGAATGTCCGTGCACTGTATTTGTCGGACGGTATCACGCCGGCAGTTATCATCACGGTGGACGGTGACCTTCGGCAGACCGAAGAACCTATCCGCCGCATCCATGCCGCCACCGGTATCCCCAAAGAGAATATCATCATCTCGGGAACCCATTCGCACAGCCCGGGTACCAATGGTATCAGCCCGGACAGCAAGCCCACGTATGCCCAGCTGTTCGATGCCGCTGAAAAGGCGGCCGTCCAGGCCAAAGCCGCGGCGCGTCCAGCCCGCGTGGGATATGGCAAACGTCCCCTGGACCTGAATGTGAACCGGGACAACTACAACGAGCACCAGGAGTGGTCGCAGACCCCTAACTGGACAGGTGCATCCGACAAGGACCTTACTGTCATTTCGTTCCTTGACAAGGAGGATGTTCCCATTGCCGTTTACATGAACTATGGCATGCATCCGGTGAATTTCTTCATGAGCGGTGTGGTGAGCGCCGACTTCCCCGGCGACGCCTGCGACCTGGTGGAGAAGGTATTCGGTGGCAAGACAGTCGCTTTGTTCTGCCAGAATGCTTCCGGTGACCAGAATCCCAAACTGGCCTATTCCGACATCTTCCGCGAAGGCCAGGTAAAGGGTGTGAAAGCCGACCGGCACGCTACCCGCGGTTCGCTGGACCTGAATACGCCTACTGTCGCCGCCGACCAGGTAGCTGCCCACAAGGCCGTCATCGACCGCAAGGACGAGTATGTGCGCATGCTGGGCAACGCGGTAGGTTTCAAGGCCCTGGAAATCATGCTCTACGACATGCAGTATGAAGAGAATCCGGTGGTACGCGCTGCCGAAGAGATTATTACCTTCCCGGGCCGCGAGCGCATCGACAAAGAAGGCCGCGAGAACTATGATCCTGGTTACAAGGACGGTCCCGACGTGCATCTGGGAATGGGCGTACTCCGAATAGGTGATATCCATATCGTGACGGTGAGCGCCGAGATCTATTCCGAGATCGCTCTCCACATCAAGAAGGCTTCTCCCGCTGCCAAGACCATGGTGGTTACCATTGCCGACGGTCCGTTCGAGAGCGGTTACATCTATTCCGACAATGCCGCCAACCACCTTACATTCCAGGTAATCGGTTCCCGCATCAAGCCCGGTTACGCCGAGAAAGGCATTGTGGAATCGGCCTTACGACTAATCCAGAAAGTTAGATAAAAGATGAAGAAAGTATTATTTGCACTGGCCCTCATGGGCTGCACCACGCTTTCCTTCAGCCAGTCTTTCAAGACCGAGCCTGTGGAGGAAATGGGTACCGAGGTTTGGAAGGTGTCTCCTGAGCGTAAGCCCAATTACGCTGACCGTACCATCAATCCCACCTATTTCATTTATGCCGACAAGGCGGTGAAAGATCCCATGACCGTTGTTAAGGCCTTCGGCATGGAGAAGCATCTGGATGCATATCTTGGGACGGTTTATGTCATTAATCCGGCTAATGGTAAAAAGTATGACGCCAAGAAGGACTTGGAGGTTTACTTCAACCTGCTGCAGAAGCTTCGCGCCGTCAACAACCTGAAACTCATCGGCAAAGGTGGCGGTGCTACGTTCGTGAACAATGTCCTGGCCCCGCATGCCCAGATGGTAGCCGGTATTCTCACTATTGGCGGCAGCGCCTCTGGCAAGGCCGAAATCCCCGTCGTGCCCGCCTATGTGGCCGCGTCCGGCAAAGCCGTCGCCGACCGCTATATCAAGGCCAACCATGCGCAGGCTGTGGGCGGAGGTGTGTGGGAAAACCCCGCCCACCCCATGGAACGGGTGGTGGTGGATGGCGCCAAACGGTCCGACAGCGCGTATTTTGCCGAGGCCTGGGACCAGCTCTTTTCCCGCAACTATCGCTACAGTAACTACAAGACCTGGTACATGGGTGTGGATTACCGCACTACCGGTCCCTTCGAGCTGGTCTCGTACGTGATGTTCGACCGCCTCGGCATCCGGCGGAACATCGTGGAGGAGAACCTGTGTGGCTGGGGCGATTTCCTCTGGTATGAGTACATGCCCGAGCGGCTTCTGAATGCCCCCAGGGCCAGTGTACCGTTGGTGGTGATGCTGCATGGAAACGGCAACGACCCCCGCACCCAGGCCGAAACTGCCGGCTATGTGGAACTGGCGCCCGAAAAAGGGTTCATGGCTGTGGAAATGGAATGGCAGGGACGCGACCAATATGCTTCGATGGGCCTGGACGGCATTGAGGCCACCATCCTGCACTTGCTGGAGAAGTATCCCCAGCTGGATCCTTCCCGCGTTTACTGCACGGGCCTGTCGGCAGGAGCGCTGAACACCACCCTCATGTGCATCTTCAAGACCGGGCTCATCGCCGCCGGCGGTGCCATGGCGGGCGGCATCATCTATGATTCCCGCGTGAACATCTATGGGTCAGCCGGAATCGATGCACAGATTGCCCGTTACAATGGTAATATGGAGGTGGGTTACATGCTATGCGCCGGCACCAATGACAGCCGTTTTACCTATGCCATCCCCGACGAGGGGGCACCGGTTTCCTCCCCGCAGGGGAGCCTGCTGAGGGGAATCCGCGACCTCTGCCGCCTCAACGGCATTGAACTGGGCGAAACCGCCGATGAGGCGATCGACCCCATGTTCGGCATGCAGGTCCGGGACCGCAAGGCCATCCAGACCCAGGACAACCTCATTATGCACGAAGGATCCCTGTACAAGGGAAACAAGGAACTGGTCAAGATGGTGGCCCTGGAGGAATACGGCCACTGGAATTACAAGGGTGTCGCGGCCGAAATGTGGGCGTTCTTCACCCACTTTGCGCGTGACCCCAAAACCAAGGCCTTGATTTATAAATAATAATTATCATCTTTATAGAATATGAAAAAGACTGCAGTAATTTTCCTTGCGACCCTTTCCATGGCGGCGGCGCTGACCGCCTGCGGCGAAAAGAAGGGCCCTGCCCGGCAAGTCTCCATCAGTGAACTCCAGGCGGGTTTCCAGCATCCTCCCAAAGAATCCCGCGTCCGTGTCTGGTGGCACTGGATGGGGGATGATGTGACCGAATCCGGCATCCGGGCCGACTTCGACTGGTTCAAGCGCGTCGGCATCGTCGGTTTCCACCAGTTCAACCTCGGCGGCAGTCAGGGAGACGCGAAATACATGAGCGATGTCTGGAAAGACCGCCTGTACTTCGCAGCCCGCCTGGCCGATTCCCTGGACCTGGAAATGGGCGTTCCGTCCTGCGCCGGTTTCAGCGCTACGGCAGGCCCTTGGGTGAAGCCCGAGGAAGGCATGAAGAAGCTGGTCTGGCGTACCGTGGAAGTCAGGGGAGGCGATGTGGACATCCAGCTTCCGCCTTCTTTCACCAAGGTGGGTGCTTTCCAGAACGGCGGTCCTGCCGGCCGCAGCTTCGACCCCAACGCCCCTGAGACCGGCGGTGAGATTGCCGTTCTGGCCGTGAAACTTCCGCAGGGGGCCGTGTCTCCGCTGGATGCCAAAGTGACCGCCAGCGGTGGAAACTTCACCTTGGAAATGCTGACAGACAACGATGTAACTAATGGCGCCCTCCTGCCTCCCGGCAAGGAAGGCTTTGCCTGGATCCAGTATGAATTCCCCGAAGCCGTGACAGTGCGCTCGCTGAGTGTTGTGGGTGCTGCCGGTGGCGGCGGTTATCCGGGTATGCCCATGGGACCTGCCACCAACGCCCTCGAATGCAGCCAGGACGGCAAAAACTGGACCCGCATCTGCGATGTCCGGGGCGGCGGTTCCGCCCAGGCCACGATGAGCGTTCCTGAGACTACGGCAAAGTATTTCCGCCTGACGGTGCAGAATCCGCAGCCCCGCCCGGCAGGGAGGGATCCCTTCGGCATGGGCGGTGCTCCTGCGAGAACCGCTCCCGCTCCGGCCGGTACACGGATTTCCGAGTTTGTGGTCTGGCCTTCCAGTCGTATTGACCGCGCCGAGGACAAGGCCGGTTTCACGGCTGCCAACAACCTGATGGCCTCCGCCACCAAGACTTCCGACAACGAGGTTTTCCCCGCCCTGAGTGATGTCATCGACCTTACGGACAAGGTAGATGCATCCGGCCGTCTCCGCTGGAACGCCCCCGAAGGCCGCTGGCGGATCTACCGCTTCGCCTGGTCCATCACCGGCGAGGTGAATCACCCCGCTTCCGACGAGGCACTCGGCCTTGAGGTGGACAAGATGGACCCTGTCGCCTTCTCCCGCTTCATCCATGTCTACCTGGACACCTATCAGGAGGCTATGAAGGGCTTCCTGGGCGACAAGGGCATCCGTTATCTCCTGACCGACAGTTTCGAGGCCGAGAATGAGAACTGGACCCCTGCCATGCTGGAGAGTTTCTCCCGCCTGCGCGGCTACGACATGAAAGCCTGGATGCCGGTGCTGGCCGGGGAGATCATCGGCTCGGCCGACGAGAGCGAGCGCTTCCTGCACGACTGGCGCGAGACCATCGGCGACCTGATTGCCGACAGCTATGCGCAGCTGACCGAGATTATCCGTAAGGACTACGGCATGGTGGGCGGCTATTACGAGTCCCACGAAGGCGGCCGCGCCTATGTGGTGGACGGCATGGATGTGAAACGGACCGCCAGCGTTCCGATGGGCGCCATGTGGGTGGAGTCTCCCTGGCTCCCGAAGGGCCCTGACGGAAAGGTCAACCGCACCAACCAGGAGGCCGACCTCCGCGAATCCGCCTCTGTGGCCCATATCTACGGGCAGAACTACGTGGCGGCCGAGTCCATGACCACCTGGGGCGACCAGCTCCAGTACCAGTATGCTCCGGAAGACCTGAAAGAGACGGCCGACCAGGAGCTCGCCAGCGGCGTGAACCGCTTCTACGTGCACCTCAGCGCCCATCAGCCGCGCGAGACCGTGCCGGGTATCGGCATGGGCGGTATCATCGGCCAGTGGTTCAACCGCCACGAGACCTGGGCCGAGATGGCCGGCGCCTGGGTAGACTATATCTCCCGTACCAGCTATCTCCTCTCCGTGGGTCTCAATGTGGCCGATGTGCTCTATTATTACGGTGAGGATTCCAACGTGACAGCCCTGTTCAACCGCGGCAGCGGCGTCCCTGCCGGTTATGAGTGGGATTATTGCAATCCTACCGCCCTCAAGGAGGAAATCCTGGCCACCAAGGACGGCCGTCTGCAGGCCCGCACCGGCAAGACCGAATACCGCCTGCTCTGGATGGACCGCAATGTGGACTACATGTCTACGGACGTGCTCCGGAAGATCGCCGACCTGGTGAAAGCCGGCGCGCACCTGGGTGGTGTCCGTCCCACCCATGCGGCCTCGCTCAATGACGATCCGGCCGAATTCGCGGCCCTCGTGAAGGACATCTGGGACAGCGGCCGCTCCAACGTCCACGAGTCCACTGACATGCTTGCCGTACTCAAGGAAATCGGCATCCGTCCCGACGTGGACATCGATGCCAGCTTCCGCTATCTCCACCGCGACTGCGGCGACGCCCAGGTCTACTGGATCAACAAGCCCCTCTCCGAAGGAGGCGACGTAACCCTGTCGTTCCGCGTATCCGGCCTGAAGCCTTCCGTATGGCATGCCGAGACCGGCAAGATGGAGGATGTCTCCTACCGGGCCGCCGGTGACCGCACCGAGGTGGATCTGCACCTGGTTCCGAACGATGCCGTGTTCGTCGTGTTCTCCGGCAAGGGCGAAGCCTCCCATACCGTGGCACGTCCTGTCCAGAAGGAGATTCTGACACTCAGCACTCCCTGGAAGGTGAAATTCCAACAGAAGCGCGGCGCTCCCGCCGAGGCAACGTTCGACCAGCTGAAGTCGCTTTCCGAGTCGGATGTGTTCGGTATCAAGTACTTCTCCGGTGTCGCTACCTACTGCAATACGCTTTCGGCCGACGCCCTGGAAGGCCGCGTCGTCCTGGACCTTGGCAAGGTGAAGAATATCGCCGAAGTCTATGTCAACGGCCAGTACTGCGGAACCGCCTGGAAGGCGCCCTGGACCGTGGATGTGACCGATGCGCTGAAGGAAGGGGAGAACGCCCTGGAGATCAAAGTGGCCAACCTTTGGATTAACCGCCTGGTCGGTGACAACCAGCCCGGTGCGCCGGAGCGGATCTGCACCACCCCCGGTGTAGCGTCCATCTACCCGGCCGACTATCCGCTGAAAGAAGCCGGCCTGATGGGTCCGGTCCGCCTTTTGGAGATAAAATAAGTATAACCCAATATCCGTTTTTTTACGATGAAAAAAGCTTTTGCTATCACCTTGGCGCTGGCCCTGGCGGCCACCGCCCTTGCCCAGCCGGGCGGCCGTGAAGTCGGCCAGAACGTCCCCGGTGCCGGACGCCGTTTTATCCCGGATCCCGATCCCGAGTTCGTCGTGCTCAACAAGCGCGCCGCGATGCCCTTCGGTGCCGGTGCCACGCAGTTTGACGGCCGTTCCTTCAACAACGCGCCCACCTTCTTCATCTATCCGGATACCAAGCTGGACAAGGCCGGAGCCGAGGCACTGGTCTCTGAGCTGGGTCTGGACCCGATTCTGTCGGCCAATTACGGCAGCGTGGCCGTCCTGAATCCGGCTGGTGCCAAATATGACGCCACGGCCGATTTCGACGGCTTTGTCCAGATGTTCAACAAGTCCCGCAGCGGCAACCTTAAGGTGATCGGCATCGGTGCCGGTGCGACGTTTGTGAACCAGGTCATCGCCCTGAAGGCAGCCGACCATATCGCCGGCATCCTCACGGTGGGCGGTAACGCCGCCAGGCTCTCCAAGGGCTTCGTTTCCAAGGGCGTCCCCGCCTATGTGGCCGGTAAGACGGCGAAGAAAGTGGCGGCGGAGTACATCGCCCTGAACGGCGCCGTTGCCAAGGACGGCCACTATGAGAACCCCGCCGAGGAACTGCTGACCGTTTTCACCGACCCCTCCGTGCGTGGGCTGGGCGAGGTGTTTGCCGATGCCTGGAAGCAGGTGCTGGGCCGCAACTTCCGGTACAACAACTACAACCACACCCACTATGAGGGCGCCCGCTTCGGCCAGTACGGAGCCTATGAACTGGAGCCCTACACGGACTGGGAAGCGATGGACATCGAGCGCATCAAGGTGGAGCAGCCCATGGCCTTCGGCCCGCAGGGACAGCAGGGGGCGGATGTTCCCAAACAGCTGTGGTACGAGTATTGGCCCAAGGAGCTGAAGGAAGGGGCTGCGCCCCGGAGCGTGCCCGTGATGGTGCTCCTGCACGGCAATGCCAACGATCCGCGCACCCAGGCCGAAACCTCCGGCTTCCTGCAGGTGGCCGGCAAGGAGCGTTTCTTTGTGGTGGAGATGGAATGGCAGGGGAGCCAGAGCTTCCAGGCCATGGGCCAGGACGGCGTAGAGACCATTATTTACCAGCTGCTGGCCAAGTATCCCCAGCTGGATCCGTCCCGGGTCTATGCCGAGGGTTTGTCGGCCGGGTCCATGACCGCGACGGCGCTGGGTATCAAGAAATCACACGTGTTTGCGGCTGTGGGCGGTCATTCCGGCGGCCTGTTCGGCGGCATGGGCGCCGGCCCGTTCCCGGGATTCGAGGCCATCTGGAACGAGGCCACCCAGAAGCGGGGCGCCGTGGAAACGCCTTACTGCTCGGTGTTCGGCACCAAGGACACCACCGTTCCCTATATGACCCCGGACAACTGGCGGGGCAACAGCTACCTCAACGCCTGGAATGCGTACGAGCAAATGAACGGCATGACCGTGAATGCCGAGATGGACTTCTCCGTGGACCCGGTCTTCGGACAGACCCTCCGCGACCGGGAGACCATCCAGACCGTCAAGGGTGAAGGCATCGTCATCGAGACCGGCCAGCTTTACAAGGGGGATAAGCCCCTGATCCGGCTGGTCGCCGTGATGAACTACGGTCACTGGAACTTCATGCCCACTGCCCAGATCATGTGGGACTTCTTCAAGCAGTATCGGCGTGATCCTGAAACCAAGAAGCTGATCTATGTAGGCAACAAGTAATGCCTACAGGTCGTAAAGCTTGACCAGGAAGGCCTGAGCCTCCCCGTTGTGGAAAACGACGCCCATGGAGGTCTCATCCCCGTTAAGGCGGTGAAGGTATTCTTCGCCGCCTTTTCCTATGCGGATTTCGTCCACGCTCAGAAGGTCTGTCTGTTTGCCCCTGGCCGATGAGATCCGGACCGACCCGGCGCCAACCCCGCCCAGCAGCAGGAACTCTCCGGGACCACGCTGCAGGATGAGCACACCCGAGACCGGGGCCTGGGCAGGGGAAGCGCTGCCTGCATCCACGCCGGCCACCGCGGCGAATCCGCCCAGATTCATGGGCGCGAGGGTGAAGGAATAGTCGCCCAGCACGGCGGTATCGGAGTTCCTGTCGGCCTGGGGATCTACCAGCAGGCCTTCCATGTCCTTTCCGGGCGTGTGGGTGCGGATTTCATCCATGTATCGGCCCAGTAGCCCGTACACCTTGTCAAAGGAGAGGTCTGCCCGGTCTGCGCTGAGGACGAGCCCGCCGCCGTCGAT
The DNA here is from genome assembly GCA_947168525.1 of uncultured Bacteroidales bacterium. GTDB lineage: Bacteria > Bacteroidota > Bacteroidia > Bacteroidales > UBA932 > Cryptobacteroides. The sequence goes on along the minus strand of CAMVMG010000004.1, from coordinate 79,546 downwards.
GCCGAAGGGCGCGTAGCAGATGGGCTTGTATTTCCCGAAGGTATAGAGGGCGCGGGAAGCGCCGTCGGGAGAGGATTTTGTTTCCGGGATCACCAGGGGATTGCCGCTGGCCGAGAAGGTGCTGCAGACCCAGTCGTACAGGCCGGTGGCATAGATGTCGGCCGCGAGGAAGTCGATGGCGGGGGCGCCGGCCCTCCAGATGTCCATCATGTGGGCGTTGGGCCCGCCGGAGGGATATTTTCCGGGCTCCGGCTGGGAAGTCTGCTTGAGCCAGGCGTTCACGAACATGGGAAGGGCAAGCTCTTTCTTGCCGGCCGCTGCCACTTCCTGCACGTAAGCGGCATAGTTCCAGGTGTTGAAGATCTCTTCTGTCAGGTAGGGGTAGGTGTCCTGCCAGGAGCCCTCCTTCAGGGAGAGGCCGCCTTTGCCGAAGACCTCTTCCCAGGTGCCGGCGTTACGGTATCCGCCCCTTTTCCAGGCGGCCTCCACGGCCGGGTTCAGCTGCCCTTTGTGCGCGTTCAGGTAGGCGATCAGCTGCTGGGGAACCTGCCCCTTGAAGGCTTTCTCCGCGGCTGGGGAATAGTCCCGCATGGCCCGGTTGGGGCGCCCGGTATAGGAAGAGAGCATGTCCAGGGTGCCCATTTCGTTTTCTACCTGCACCATGATTACGGTTCCGGCTTTGTCGTATTCCCGGATATGGGCCATCAGGGCGGCGAAAGCTTTGGCGTCGGCCTTGCGGGTTTCCTTGCCCAGGGTGGACAGGGTGTTGGTGGTGGAGCCGTCGGAGAAGCAGGCCCGCGGGAAGCGTTTGGGGTTGGTCTTCACCCAGGCGGGCGCATAGGTGGAGGTGCCATTTTTCCAGGAGCCGAACCACAGGATGACCAGCTTGAGACCGGCTTCCCGGGCGCCGTCGATCATGGCGTCCACCTCGGCGAAGTGGAATTGCCCTTCCACTGGCTCTACCAGCTCCCAGCTGGCGGCGGCTATTACGGAGTTCAGGTTTTTGTCGGCCATGCGCCGCCATACACCTTCCATGTTCTGTACGGAACCGGTGGTGGAATTGTGCAGTTCGCCTGCCAGGAGCGTGAAGGGTTTTCCGTCAACCATGAGGCAGCCGTCCTGCCATGCGGACTGGGCGGTGGAAACCATGGCGGAGGCCAGCAGAAGGCCTGCGGTCAGAAGGATTTTTTTCATAGATAAGAGAGTTTTCATATTTGTCTGTCCCATTAAACAAAGATAAGGATAATTTTGTATTTTTTCAGAATGACAAAAATATATTAACTTTGTTAGAATTCATTGCTGCATATACCAAATCCAATCGTGATATGAAAAAGACCATCGGCTTATTAGCCATCCTCGCCCTGACCGCACTGGTTTCCTGCGGTCCCAAGTGGCAGGAAGAAGCCCGCGACGGCTACAACCTCATTACCCAGAAAGGGGGTAAAACCCTTGGATACAGCCCGGCTTCCGGCATCCAGATCCTCACCCAGGACGGTTACGCCTTTAAGGACCTGAACCGCAACGGAAAACTGGATGTCTATGAAGACTGGCGCAAGCCGGCCCAGGAGCGCGCCAAAGACCTGGCCTCCCAGCTTTCCATCGAAGAAATCGCCGGCCTGATGCTCTACAGCGGCCACCAGGCCGTTCCCGGCCAGGCCTACGGATTCGGCGGTGCCACCTACGGAGGAAAGAACTACGCAGAAAGCGGTGCCAAGCCCTTCGACCTCACGGACCAGCAGAAGAAATTCCTGGAGGAAGACAACCTCCGGGCCGTGCTGGTGACCAGCGTGGAAAGCCCGGAAGTGGCGGCCCGCTGGAACAACAATGTGCAGTCCTTCGTGGAGGGGCTCGGCCATGGCATTCCCGCCAACAATTCCTCCGACCCGCGCCATGAGACAGCAGCCACGGCCGAATTCAACATGGGCGCCGGCGGCCAGATCTCCCTTTGGCCCAGCACCCTGGGTCTCGCCGCTACCTTCGATCCTTCTATCGTGGAACAGTTCGGTGAGATTGCCTCGGAAGAATACCGTGCCCTGGGCATTGCAACGGCCCTGAGCCCGCAGATAGACCTGGCCACCGAGCCGCGCTGGACCCGTTTCAGCGGCACTTTCGGCGAAGATCCCGCCCTGGATACGGATATGGCCCGCGCTTATGTGGACGGATTCCAGACTACGCCCGGTTCCAAAGACGGATGGGGGGACAAGAGCGTAAACGCCATGATCAAGCACTGGCCCTCCGGCGGTCCCGAAGAAGGCGGCCGTGACGCCCACTATAACTATGGAAAATACGCCATTTATCCCGGCAATAACTTCGAAACCCACCTCCGCGCTTTTGTGGACGGCGCCTTCAAACTCAGCGGCGGAACGGAGAAAGCCTCGGCCGTGATGCCCTACTACACCATCTCTTACAACATTTCCCCGGATGGCGAGAATGTGGGAAACAGCTACAACAAGTACATCATTACCGACCTGCTCCGCAACAAATACGGATTTGACGGTGTGGTCTGCACCGACTGGAATATTACCAAGGACAACGGTGCCATCGAGAATTTCGACGGAAAATGCTGGGGTGTGGAAGGCCTGACCGAGGACGAACGCCACTACGAGGTAATTAAAGCCGGCGTAGACCAGTTCGGCGGCAACAACGAGAAAGGTCCTGTCCTGGCGGCTTACAAGATGTGGACACGCGACTTTGGTGAGCAGTCGGCCAGAGAGCGTTTCCAGGATTCGGCCCGTCGCCTTCTCATGAATTCCTTCCGCACCGGACTGTTCGAGAATCCTTATCTGGATCCTGCCGCTACGGCATCCGTCGTCGGAAAACCCGAATTCATGCAGGCCGGCTACGAGGCCCAGCAGAAGTCCATCGTCCTGGTCAAGAACCATGGGGGTGTCCTTCCGGCCAAATCGGCCAAAGTTTACGTTCCCAAACGCTTCTATCCCGCCGGCGGCGGCATGTTCGGCTTCGGTGCCACCCGGCAGGCCCGCTGGGATTATCCCCTGGACAAGGAACTGGCAGGCCGTTATTACGAATGGACGGAAGACCCGGCTCAGGCCGACTTTGCCCTGGTCATGATCCAGGGACCTTCTTCCAACGGCGGATACAGCGTGGAAGACCGTACCAAGGGTGGCAATGGCTACATTCCCATCAGCCTGCAGTATCGTCCGTATAAGGCCGAATATGCCCGTGCCGTATCGGTGGCCGGTGGCGACCCCAAGGAAAGTTTCACCAACCGTACTTATAAAGGCAAGAGAGTTACTACGTCCAACGAGGATGACCTGGACCTTGTCATCCGGACCAAGGCTGCCATGGGCAGCAAGCCCGTTATTGTGGTAGTCAATCTCACGCGCCCCGCCGTCTTGTCCGAGCTGGAGCCTTATGCCGATGCCGTGCTTGTTACCTTCGGCGTCCAGAATCAGGCGGTTCTGGATGTGGTTAAAGGCTCTGTAGAGCCTTCCGGCCTGCTGCCGATGCAACTTCCGGCCGACATGCGTACCGTAGAAGAGCAGCTGGAAGATGTCCAGCGCGACATGCGCCCGCTGGTTGATGCCGACGGCAACGCCTGGGACTTCGCCTTCGGTCTCAACTGGTCCGGTGTCATCAATGACGCCCGCGTGCAGAAATATCGCTGATGCATTCCCTATTTGTAGGGATTGCCGGAATCTTCCCGAAAACCTAACTTTGCGTAAAATATTGTTTTTATGAAAAAACTTCTGCTATTTGCGGCCATTGCGGCCGTTTTCGGAGGGGCATCCGTCGTGAGCACCTCCTGCGGTGGCCGTGCGTCGGGCAACACCGACACCCTCCGGATCAATACCACGGAGCTGACCAAGGACATTATCGGCTTCAACGGCCCCACGCCCGTAGAGATTACGGTGGTCAAGGGGGTGATTACCGCCATCCAGCCCCTTCCCAACCAGGAAGGCCCCGGCTACATGCGGCTCATCCGGGAGTCCGGCTTCTTTGACAAGCTCAACGGGAAAACCCTGAAAGAGGCCGGTGCTGTCCAGCTGGATGCCGTTACCGGTGCCACCTTCTCCTCCAAGGCATTGATCCAGAATATCCAGGCTGGCCTGGAAGTGGGGAAAAAGTAGTGTGCCGGCTGTTTTCCCATACCGAACAGGCAAAACCGGGCAGATTTGAAGATTTGGCAAAATATCTTGAAGATAGTGAAAAGGCCGAATCTGGGATAGTCCCTACCTTTGTCCCGGTTAAAATGAGTTAATGGTATTGGTAATGAATGATGGTGCTGCCAGTGAATGCCGGCGGTACCATTTTTCTTTGTATACGGGCCGATGCGGCCAGGGGCGGCCTGTCGGGCCAGATGTGCATAAACTTGGGCCAGGTGTACACAGATTTGGGCCGGGTGTGATTTCGGGATGCACACCTGGCCTATGAAACACCATTATACGGCCTGCACAGGGCCAGGTATACGACTTTAAATCACACCTGGCCCAAAATGAAGATAATGCCAAATCATTTGAAGGAATGAGGCTTTTCTTCCAGGGGAAAATGCTTATTTTTGTAGTAATTAAATAAATCATCATGGAAAAGATATCAAGACGCAATGCGCTCAAGTGGATGGGCCTCGGAGTGGCCGCCCTTGCTTTCTCTCCTTATGTAAAGGCCGACGAACTGGCCCGCCTCCTGGAAGAGCCCATGCTCCCGGACCCGCTGCATCCGCAGGGACCGCAGGGCATGCCCCGACTGAATTATCAGGAAAAAGAGGTCTATAGCGGTCCGGACGTGATTATCCGCCAGATAGACGAACACACCTGGGAAGGCAACGGTCACCTGATGGCCAACGAGACCATCTATCTGGTCGAGGGCAACGACCGGGCCCTGCTGATCGATGCCGGTACCAAAATTGACGATCTGGACAAGATCATTGCCGGAATTACCAGGAAGCCGGTGACCCTGGTGGCCACCCACGTGCATCCGGACCACACCGGAAGCGCCATCCACTATTTCCCTGAAATCTGGATCGACGCGGCCGATGAGGTGAATGTCCCCATGTTCATGAAGGATTACAAGGGGAAGGTGAACTACTTCGAAGACGGCCAGGTATTCGACCTCGGCGGCCGCCGGATCGAGGTTATCTTCACCCCGGGCCATACCCCCGGCAGCGTCACCTTCTTCGAGATGGAAGGGGACCGCAAATGGGGATACAGCGGTGATGCCTTCGGCAGCGGCAACCTGCTCCTGACCACCAACTTCTCTACGCTCCTGGCCACCACCACCCGCATCGAGGCCTATATGAAGCGCCACGGGATTGAAAAGATGTATCCGGGCCATTACATGGGCTCCAATCCGGAGACTCTCCAGCGCATCTCCGACCTCAAGAAGATGTCGGCCGAAATGATCGAAGGCACCCGCAAAGGCGAAACCTCCGGACAGGGGATGATGGGCTTGAACGGCCGCATCCGCGACTATGGTGTGAATGTGAGCTACCGCGATCCGGACGGGCTCAAATAATAAACAATAAAACGACCGGCACAGCAAGTACCGGTCGTTTGTTTTATTGTGCGGTTTTCGGGTAAAGCTACTTCACCAGTTTCTCCAGCACTACCGGGCCCATGAGGCCGGAAGGAGTGAGGGGAGAATCGGCCCTGTAGAAGGGCATGGTGGTGTAGGTGAGCTTCTTGGCGCCCGGCTGGGCGTCGCCGATGAGGCGGTTGGGCCAGGTGTTCACCACCTTTACCTCGATGGTGTTCTTGCCGGGCTTCAAGGTCCCCGTCCAGTCTACCTTGTAAGGAGCCTTCCAAAGGAATTCCACGTGCTCGCCATTGATGAACACGTCGGCCATCTGGCCCACGCTGCCCAGGTTGATGCGGAGGCCGTCGGCCTTCTCTTTCTTGCCCAGGGTGAAGGTGTTGGTGTAGGTGGCAATGCCGGAGAAGTACTTCACGGCTTCTTCCTCAGATTCGGTGTAGGAAACCAGCTGGTTGAAGGTGCGGCTGCCCTGCGGGGCGCCCAGGCCTTCGAAGGTGACATTCCAGGCACCGTCCAGGGCCAGGGTTCCGGTGGTCTTGGGGGCGATGTATCCGGGCTTGGCGGTGCCGTTCTTGTCGAAGACCAGGAACAGGGCCTGGTTGGCCTCCAACTGCAGGACGCCGTCTTTATACACGCCCGGGAGTTCCTTGCCGGTCTCCGGGTTGAGCACGGTGCAGACGCCCTTTCCGTCGCGGCAGACAATCTGCGGGCTGGCGGGCTGGTCGGAGAAGTTGCGCACCCAGTAGATTTCCTTGTTGCCGTCGGTGCGGTGCACAAAGCGGATCTGGGAAGGCCAGGTGTACTGGAAGTCCGGCTCTACGGTGGCGGCGAGCAGGAGGCTGAGCTGGGTGGTGTGCACGTTGGGGCGGCCTGCGTTCCAGATGTCGGCCACCAGGCGGTCGAATTCGGCCTGGCAGTCGGTCATACCGGCGGGTTTCACGGGCTTTTTGCCCACGATGACGGCGCCTTCCCTGGCCAGCTGGTCCAGCTTGCGCAGCACTTCGATGCTCATCACCTGGCAGTGCTCACCCAGCACCAGCACCTTATACTGCATGCCGGACGGGGTGACCAGCTTGCCGTCCTTCACGGAAACCACGTTCAGGAGGCCGTAGGGGTTGATAAAGTCATAGGAATACTGCTCGGGTACTTCCGGGAGCTCGTGGCCGTAGATGCCGGCGATGTTGGTGTCTTCGCCGTAGTACCAGAGCACGTCGGCTACATAATGGCCGCGCTGGAGCATGTAGCAGCTGCGGGCCAGGTAGTCGGCCCAGTAGCGGGCATAGGGGGCCCAGGTGTCGTGGCGGTTGAACCACTGGCCGAAGATCATCAGGCCCAGGCCCGGCTTGTGGGCGTCGGAGGGCTGATGGGCGCTCTCGTGGATCACGAAGCGGGTGATGCCGCTGTACATGGCCAGGTCGGCCATATACTTGAGGTTGCCGGGATAATAGCTCCAGGCATTGTTGCTGAGGCCGGCTGCCGTGAAGGACTCGGCCGCGGCGATGTTCTGGCCGTATACATGGGCGGTAGAGGCCGATTCACGGATGTCGGCCTGGGCCATGGTCAGGGCCGATCCGCCGCCGGTACCGGGCATCCAGAAGGCGCTCATGGGCACAGCGGCCGTCATCTTGAGGTCCATGCCATCTCCCACATATACACGGCCGTTCTCATGGGACTCCGTGTAGCGGCCCTTCATGCCGTATTCCTTGGCGATGGCATTGATGCGGTCGTAGTTGGCGGCGAACAGCTCACCGATGGTCTCACGCCAGTCGAAGAGGAACTTCTCCGTCTTCTCTGCGCTCTGGATGATCTCTCCGGTGAGGGCCGGATACCAGGGCACGGGGTTGTACCCGCGGCGCTCGGTGAACTTGGCGGCGATTTCGGGGGTCCAGGTCATCTGCTCGGCCTCATAGCTGTCGGTGAGGATGTACTGGATGCCGTGCTGGCCCACCATGCCACCGGCGGCCTCCTTATACATATCCATGTATTTGCGGAAATAGTCCATCCAGGCGGCCTCGTCCAGCTTGTCCACTTCCAGGCCGGTGGCTTCCGGGGGAGCCGGATGGTTCTGCTTGCCAGTGAGGGACGCGCCGAAGCGGTAGATGCGCCAGTTGCCGGCGGGGACGTTCCAGGTGAGGACACCGTCCACACACTGGGCGGTGAGGTCAATGGTCTCCAGCACGGGGGCATCGGTTTCCGGGGTGGGGTTGTCCAGGAGGTCGTGCGGGGCGGCGAAGCCGGCCTTTTCCTCGGCGTGGTTCACCTTGGTCACGGTGTGCAGGACAAACTCGTGGATGGCGGTTCCCTTGGGAGCCGGCATGTTGTAGCCGAGGGCGGCGTAGGTCCTGTCTGCTACGGGATTGGCCACCTGGAGGCGGAAATACTTGGCCGATGTCACCGGAATGACGATGGTCTGCTGGGCCACGGAACCGGAGGGAATGCGGCAGACATCTTCCCACTTGGCACCGTCCTTGCTGCTCTGCAGGATGTTGTTGTAGGAAGGGGCCTCGGAAGCCCACTGGCCGCGTACGGGGCCGCCCACCAGGGTGAGGGCCTTCACGGTAACCTCCTCCGGGAAGGAGTACTGGATCCAGGCATGGGTGCCGGAAGGATTGGAAAGGAGTTCCGTTCCGTTGGCCAGGTCACCGTCGGTAAGCTGGCTCACGGTGAAATCACCGCCGCTGGAGGTGACGCTGGCGCCCAGCTGGGCGAGGGTCTTCTCCGCATCCGGGATGCGGACAGCTACAACGGCCACGTCCTTATACCAGGGAGCGACATCGGCCGGGGCCGTGGAGAGGCCGCCAGCAGCACCCGCATTCTGGAACTTGCCCACGGTGGTGAAAGGCTCCGGCAAGGTGATCACCTGCGGCTTTTTGGCCTTCGGATTGCCTGTCACCGTCAGTGTGCGCCAGGTGAGCTTTTTCATGGCATTCTCGGGTTTTACCCAGGGGCCGCCCGTGGAGCTCCAGCCCGGGGCCGATGCGATGGCTACCTCCATGCCCAGTTCGTCGGCATAGCGGATGGCATAGCGGAACGCGTCTTTCCAGGCGTCCTGCATGTAGGGAAGGCGCGTGACGATGGTCTGTCCGCCGCCCAGCGAAGTGCCGCCAGCGTCAAATTGCTGCACGCCGCCGATGCCGGAGGCTTTCATCCAGTCCAGGTCTTTTTTGATGCCTTCCTTGGAGATGTTGCTGTCCATCCAGTGCCACCAGACGCGGATGCGGGCATCCTGCGGCGGGTCCTGGAAATCTTTGGAATAATCCTGCGCAAGGGCCGATGCCCCTGTCGCGAGGCCGGCCAGAAGGAGAAGGAATTTACATTTCATATGGGTTGGTTATTGAGTTAATGCACAAAGATACATCGAATCAGCCTCTGTTATAGGAAGGAAATGCGGAATAAACTTTGATTTTTGGCAAATCTTGGACACATTTTATTATATTTGCAGCATGAAGAAAGGTCTTTTTACCATAGCGTTTACCGCCTTTACCATTCTTTCCAGCAGCCTGCTCTCTGCCCAGAGCCGGACGGTAGTGGAGGCTCCTGAGGCTCCGTTCGCCTTCGAACCGCTGGAGATGTTCGTTTTCCCGGAAAAAGATTTCCCCATCACCAAATATGGCGCCAGGCCCGCAGATGTGAAGGCCAATACGGCGGCGTTCGCCAAGGCTATGTCCGCCTGCAACAAGGCTGGCGGAGGCCGGGTGGTGGTACCTGAGGGCGAGTGGCTTACCGGCCCTATCCATTTCCAGAGCAACTGCAACCTCTATCTTTCCGAGGGAGCCAAGGTGGTTTTCGAGGATGATCTCAGCCTGTATTATCCGGCCGTCCAGGTTTCCTGGGAGGGCGCGGAGTGTATGAATGTCTCCCCGCTTGTCTATGCTTTCGGCTGCGAGAACATCGCCATCTCCGGTCCCGGAATGCTGGCGCCGAAGATGGACTTCTGGCGAACCTGGTTCGAGCGGCCCGAATCACATATCCAGGCCACCCGGCAGCTCTACGCCATGTGCTCCACCCAGGTTCCGGCAACCGAGCGCCACATGGAACGGGAAGGGGTGCAGATGCGTCCGCACCTGATCCATTTCAACCGCTGCCGGAACATCCAGCTGGCCGGCTTCAAAATCCGGGAAAGTCCCTTCTGGACCATCCACACCTTCCTGTGCAGGGATGTGTGGGTCCATGACCTGGATGTTTACGCCCATGGGCATAACAATGACGGAATTGACTTGGAAATGACCCAGCATGTGGTGGTGGAGGACTGTACTTTTGACCAGGGCGATGATGCCGTGGTTCTCAAGGCAGGCCGCAACCAGGATGGCTGGGCGCTGGATTTCCCCACCCAGGACGTAGTAATCCGCCGCTGCGAGGTGGTCCAGGGGCACTGCCTGCTGGGGATTGGCAGCGAAATGTCCGGTGGCGTACGGCGGGTCTATATGCATGACTGCCATTCCGCCGACCAGGTGTACCGGCTCTTCTACATCAAGACCAATCACCGCCGGGGCGGTTTCATCGAGGATATCACCGTAGAGAACGTCTCCGCCACCAAGATGCTCCGGGTGTTCGAGATAGACACGGACGTGCTTTACCAGTGGCGCGACATCGTCCCCACCTTCGAAACCCGTATCACCCGCATCCGCAACATCGCCATCCGGAATGCAGAGGCGGAGCAGTCAGAGGCCGTTTACGAGCTCAGGGGAGATGCCCGCGACCCCATTGACGGAATCCGGATTGAAAACATCCATGTGAAGCTGCTTACCCAGTTCGACAACTATGCCGAATACGTCCGGAACCTGACAGTCCGGGACATCCGGGTAGATGCCTACGGAGAGGGGGAAGGCACGTCCAACCTGTCCGGGTTCGCCCCGGGAAGATAGGCCTATTCGGAGGTCGATGTATAATAGTCGATCATCTGCACGATGCTCCGGTAGCAGACCGGGCAGAATTCCTCGCACTCGTTGATGCGCATCCGGCATTCCTGCACGGGCCGGTAAACGCCTTTCATCTGATAGCCGCCGCCCTCATAAACGCCTATTTTTCGGTTGAGGGTGGCTTTTTCATCGGCACTCAGGGTGTTCCAGATCCGGCGAACGTCCTTTTCTTCCAGCTTGTCCAGGGGCGTGGGCCGCGGCGTGCCTTCAGGGACCAGGTCGGCCCATTTGGAACCGAAATCCACCAGGGTGGTGAGGTTGGGTTCCCAGGGTTCGGTGTCGGCAGGGTACATGGTTTCCGGGTTGTCTCCGTAGGCGTATTCGTCGCCCAGGCCGCCGAACGCGTGACCGAACTCGTGCACCAGCACCGGCACGAAGGTGGGATGGTCGCTATTCATGATGGTGACGCTGTTGTAGATGCCCCCGCCGCCGTATTTGGCCGTGTTGGCCAGCACAATCACCTGCTCGGAGGGCACGGTCCCGATGAGGTCGTACAGCGTCCACAGGGCCGATGTCGTCAGGTACCGGTCACTGTAGAAGGTGTCGAAATGCGAACTGACGGCCGTCCTGCGCCACTCCCCGCTGCCGGGGATACTCACGCCGCTGTCCGTGGACGGGGCGAACACTGCCCGCACGTTGAACCGGTCCTGGTAGGAGGTGAAGGGCTCATGCGAGAACAGGGCTTCGTCGGCCCGCCGGGCGTCCTTGAAGAATTTCTCCTTGTCGGCGGGGGCGTAGCCCTCCGAGACAATCACGATGTCGATGGCCTCTTCCAGGGCTCCGCTTTTCCGCACCCACAGGGTCTCCAGGCCGTTGTCGGAGAGGGGACGGATGAGGATGTCGGAAGGGTCAATCCGGTGGCGGATGCAGGAACTCACCTTCGCATGGGTGTCCAGCAGGGTCACTTCAATATCGACCGGATGCTTGGGGAAGGGTACCTGGAGGCAGTTCTCGAAGGCTTTCTGCATGTGGGCGGCCTCCTCTGTAGCCTGCCATTCCTGGAACAGGGTGGAGAAACTGTTGGCGTACAGCACCTGTCCGCTGTCCGGGTCAAGGACCTGTACCTGTCCGTTGCCCCGAAGCGCGGGTGCGGCCAGGTTGTGCCGCCGTCCGGCCCATTCACCGCCCCGGTATGCCTGGTGGAAGTAAATGGCCTGGTGTTGCACGTCTCCGCAGAACACGTAGTCCAGCCGGAGCGTACTGTCGGTAAAATGCCGGCCGAACTCTTGCGCGTGGGCAAGCGCCGGAACCAGCAAAACAAGGAGAATCAGCAATCGTTTCATCATACATGCAAAGATAATAAAGAAAAATCCTACTTGGGAAAGGAAATCTGCTAAATAATGCTGGATATTATGCCGACCTTAGCAGCCGGATTCAATCGGTAATTATGAATTTCAGCGGTATACTTATCGGGGCGGCCGTTTTTGTGACGATCGGCCTTTTCCATCCCTTCGTGATCAAGATGGAATATCATTTCGGGAAGCAGAGCTGGTGGGTTTTCCTGGTCATCGGCCTGGTGTGTTCGACGGCATCGCTGCTGGTGGCCGACAAAACCGTCTCCATCCTGCTGGGCGTAGTGGCTTTTTCTGGATTCTGGGGCATCCACGAGATGCTTTCGCAGGAGATGCGCGTGCTCCGGGGATGGTTCCCGGAAAATCCTAAACGACAGGCCTATTACCAGGAGCGCCGTCGCCAGCTCAAGGAAAAGACCCGTTCCAAATAAGCGACGGGCTTTTTCTTTTTGAAATGGCGGTTTTTTTCTGTAACTTGCCTTGCTTTTTATCCGCCATTTCTATGAAAAAAACAATTTGCTCGCTTTTTTTCGCGGCCCTTCTGCTGCTTCCCGGATGCGGGAACAAGGTGAAGGTGTCGCGCGTTGTTACCAATCCCATCGACCTCAACTATTCCTTCCATCGGGAAGAGACAGATGAGGAGGTGCTCAAGAGCATTCCGCCGGAGTATCTCTCGCAGATGACGCCGGAGATGATGCAGCAGGCCATCACCATGATCCGCAGCCGCTCGGCCGACGGCAACAGCGCCCGCGAGGCGGCAGACCCGGTGGTGCAGATTTACAAGGGCAGATACTATCTGTTTCCCTCCAAGAGCAAAGGCTACTGGAGCTCGGACGATATGCAGCACTGGAAGTACATTTCCTGCGACAAGCTGCCCATCGACCTGTACGCCCCTGCGGTGATGGTGTACAGGGATGAGCTTTACTGGATGGTGTCGGACATCAACGAGCTGTACAAGACCACTGATCCGGAAGACGGCGAAGCCTGGCAGCTGGTGACGGACAAGCTGGTGCTGTATCCGGAGGCCCCGGAGCGCACCGGACACGACCCGGACCTTTTCCCGGACGAAGACGGCAAGGTGTACCTGTACTGGGGCTGCAGCGACGTGGACGTGATCCGCGGCATCCAGTTGGACCCGGAGAACGGCTTTGCCCCCATTGGGAAAGAGGTTGTCCTGATTACGCATAAAGAGGCGGAATACGGCTGGGAGCAGCCCGGCGACCTGAACGAGATGGCCAAGCCCGGTTACAACGAAGGCCCCAACATCTTCAAACATGGTGGAAAATACTACCTGCATTATGCCGCTCCCGGAACGGAGTTCGACTCTTACGGAGACGGCCTGTATGTGGCCGACAGCCCGCTGGGCCCCTTCGAACATGCGGATTACTCGCCCGTAAGCGTGAAGCCCGGCGGCTGGATGACCGGCGCCGGCCATGGCGACACCTTCCAGGACAAGTACGGCAACTGGTGGCACGTGGCCTCCACGGTAATCAGCCAGCGGATGAACTTCGAGCGCCGGATTGGCTTTTTCCCGGCCGTGATGACTCCCAAGGGCCATTTCTATGTGCTCACCGAGTGGTCGGACTATCCGTATGTGCTGCCGGACGGCCCGGTGGATTTTGCCAAAAACGCCCCCTGGACGGGCTGGATGGACCTCTCCATCCACAAGACGGCCTCAGCTTCCAGCCAGTTGGAAGGGCATGAGGCCGCCAAGGCGGGGGACAATACCATCAAGACCTGGTGGAGCGCCGCCACGGGAGATGCCGGAGAATGGCTCTGCATCGACCTGGGCCAGGTATGCCGGGTGAATGCCGTGCAACCCAACTTCGCCGACGAAGGCTTCGGCTTCTACAAGGCCGATGCTCCCAAGACGCCCTATCGGTATGTGGTAGAGGTCTCCCAGGACGGGCAGAAGTGGCAGCAGGTCTTTGACAGAACGGCCGCTACAGCCGACAATCCGCACGAGCTGCTGGTGCTGGACAAAGCCGTCAAGGCCCGCTATGTCCGCGTGACCAGCAGCGCCCCAGTGACCGGGAAGTTCTCCCTGTTCGACCTCCGTGTCTTCGGCCTGGCCCCCGGCAGCAAGCCCGCCGCGGTTACCGGCCTCAAGGCCGGGAGGGGAGAAGATGCCCGCCGGATCAAGGTCTCCTGGCCCGCCGTACCGGGTGCCGAGGGCTACGTGCTCCGCTGGGGCACCGACCCTGACGAACTGTACCTGACCTGCCAGACGGAAGCCCCCGAAAAGGAACTGGGCCTGTTCACCAAGGGACAGACCTATTACTTCCGCGTAGATTCCTTCAACGGCAGCGGCGTAACGCCCGGCGTGGAACAAATCCAGGTTCAGTAGCACTTTGCGCCGGGATTACCCGCCGTGGATTGCACGGTATGTTTGCTAAAACGATTAAAAAAATGTATTTTTGTGCACCAATCCATTACCATCTATGAAAAAAATACTTTATCTCCTTGCCATGGCACTTACAGTTGCGGCTTGCAGTGAGCAAAGCCGGACCCTTTATGTGGACATCAATGCTCCCGCGGGGGGCAACGGGTCCCAGAAACACCCTTTCCAGCACATCAACGATGCGGCCCAGGTGGCCCAGCCCGGTGACCTGGTGCTGGTAGCGCCCGGTGTGTACCGGGAATACGTAGACCCGGTGAACGCCGGTACGGAAAATGCCCGCATCACTTACAAGAGCATGGAACCCCTGGGCGCTGAAATCACCGGCGCAGAGGTAATCAAGACCTGGGAGCCCTATCAGGGAAATGTGTGGGTCTGCCGGGTAGACAACGCCATCTTCGGGGATTACAACCCCTACACCACCATCGTGAACGGAGACTGGTACTTCATGGTCCCCAACAAGCACACCGGTGCCGTATACCTGAACGACCGCGCCCTCTATGAGACCACGTCCCTGGAGGAATGCATCAAGGGCGAGAAGTACATGGGTTCCTGGGAACCGGAATGGTCCATTTACAAATGGTACACGGAGCAGGAAGGGGACAAGACCGTGATCTATGCCAACTTCCAGGGAAAGAACCCCAACGAGGAGCAGGTAGACATCAATGTCCGCCGCCGCTGCTTCTTCCCCTCCAAGACGGGCGTAAGCTACATTACGTTCAGCGGCTTCAAGGTAGACAAGGCCGCCACCACCTGGGCTCCTCCGGCCGCCTTCCAGGACGGCATGGTGGGCCCGCACTGGTCCAAGGGCTGGATCATCGAAGACTGCGAGGTGTCCAACAGCAAGTGCTGCGGCATCTCCCTGGGCAAGTACCTGGACCCGGACAACGAGCACTACTTCACCTACAAGTATGTGAAGAGTCCCACCCAGATGGAGCGTGACGCCGTGTGCCGCGGACAGTATCACGGCTGGCTCAAGGAGAATGTGGGCAGCCATATCGTGCGCCGCTGCCATATCCACCACTGCGAGCAGGCAGGCATCGTGGGCCGCATGGGCTGCGTGTTCAGCATCATCGAGGACAACCACATCCACAACATCAACAACATGCAGGAGCTGGGCGGTGCTGAGATTGCCGGCATCAAGCTGCACGCCGCCATCGACGTCATCTTCCGCCGCAACCACATCCACCACAGCACCATGGGCATCTGGTGCGACTGGGAGGCCCAGGGAACCCGCATCACGCAGAACCTGCTGCACGACAACCACAAGCCGGACTCCAACCCGCAGGCCTTCAGCCTCATGTCCAACCAGGACATCTTCGTCGAGGTGGGCCACGGCCCCACCCTCATCGACAATAACATCCTCCTCTCCAAGACCAGCCTCCGGATGCCTACCCAGGGCATCGCCTTCGTACACAACCTGTGCATGGGTACCCTGGAAGATATCGGCTCGGGTACCGGTTTCATGGTCAACGGCAACAAGGAAGAGCGCTATACCCCTTACCACATCCCGCACCGGACAGAGGTCATGGGCTTCATGAGCATCCTGCACGGCGATGACCGCTTCTACAACAATATCTTCGTACAGGGCTACCCTGCCCAGCAGACGGATGCATCTGGCAATATGGGCATGATTATGCAGCGAGGCAATACTGTTGCGGGTACCTTTGCCTTTGACGATTATCCCACCTACGACGAATGGATTGCCCAGTTCCATATGGAGGCTCCCGCCAGTATGTTTGCCTGCATGGCCGCCCACTTCGGCCATCTGCCGGTATGGGCAGGCGGCAATGCCTATCTTGCAGGCGCCCGTGCCTGGAAGAAGGAAACCGGCAACTTCGTGAACGCCCAGCCCGTGAACGTGGAGCTGGTAGAGCGTGACGGTTCCTTCTACCTGAAAACCAACCTGTACGACGTACTGGGCTCCTTCCAGGGCAACATGGTGAGCACCGAAACCCTGGGCAAGGCCTTCGAACCCGAACAGCCGTTTGAGAATCCCGACGGAACGCCCATCGTTTTCGACACGGACTACTTTGGCAACAACCGTTCCGCCGCCATCCCCGGCCCGTTCGCCCGTCCCGCCGCAGAAATCAAGGTGTTGTAACCAACCATGTAACTTTAACTGACAAATGAAACGTTTCCTTTATCTGGCAGTCGGCGTGCTGGCCTGTGCCTGTACCGCCAAGACTGAACTTCCCGACATCAACGCCGGGTGGAATTTTTCTGCCGATGACGGCCGCAGCGCCGTGGTGGACCTGCCCCACGACGCCATGCTGGGAGCAGCCCGCACGGCCGATGCCCCCGGTGGTGGCGGTGAAGCCTATTTCCAGGGCGGTAAGTACACCTATACCAAGACATTGGAGGTACCGGCCAAATGGCTGGACATGCATGCCTACCTGAGCTTTGACGGCGCCTACCGCAACACGAAAGTGTATGTGAACGACCAGTTGGCCGGAGGGGCAGAGTACGGCTACATTCCATTCTATGCCCAGCTGGACGGCCTCATCCGGGAGGGCGCCAATACCATCCGCGTAGAGGTGGACAACTCCGCGCATCCCAACTCCCGCTGGTATCCCGGCGGCGGTATCTATCGGCCCGTAAAGCTTTGCGTGGTTCCCAAGGAACATGTTGAGTCTGTCCGCGTGAAGACCGTCTCCCTGAGCCCGGCCGCCGTAGAGGTGGAAGTGGACCTCACAGAGAATGCCGGCGAGGCCAAGGTGGAGATCCTGGACGGCACCCGCGTAGTGGCTAAGGGCGTTCCCGGCCGCATTGAAATCCCTTCTGCCAAGCTCTGGACGGCCGAAACGCCCCATCTGTACAAGGTCCGCGTCACCCTCGCCAGCGGCGACGTGAAGGAAGAGACTTTCGGCGTGCGCCAGATTACCTGGAGCAAGGACGGTTTCTTCGTGAACGGGGAGAGTGTGCTCCTGAAGGGCGGCTGCATCCACCACGACAACGGTATTGTGGGCTCGGCCGACTATGAGGAGAGCGCCTACCGCCGCGTCGCCCTGCTGAAGCAGTACGGCTTCAACGCCATCCGCAGCGCCCACAATCCCATGTCCGAGAACCTGCTCCGTGCCTGCGACGAGCTGGGTATGTACGTGATGGATGAGCTGTGGGACATGTGGTTCCACAACAAGACCGCCCACGACTACTCCTTCCAGTTCATGGACAACTACAAGAGCGATATCGCCGCTTTCGTGCGCCGTGACTTCAACCACCCTTCGGTGGTGATGTATTCCGTGGGCAACGAAGTGGGCGAACCTGCCATGCCGGGCGGCATGGAAGTGGGCCAGAGCATCATCGATGAGCTTCACCGCCTGGATGCCTCCCGTCCCGTGACCGGCGGCATCAACCTGATGATTATCGCCACCACGGCTGCCGGCAACGATATCTTCGCCGGCGGCGGTTCCCAGAATTCCGATTCTCCTTTTGCCGGCTTGATGAGCGGCGGGGAGATGAACAGCACTATGTACAATCAGATTGTCTCCATGGTAGGCGAGAGCATGTCGGGCCCGTACCTCCTCAGCCCCAATGTAGACCAGCTCACCACCCCCATCCTGGATGCCCTGGACATTGCCGGGTACAACTATGGCAAGGGCCGTTACGAGGCTGAAGGGGAGGCGCATCCCGGCCGCATCGTCGTGGGCAGTGAAACCATGCCCATCGACATCCCCGGCAACTGGGAGATGGTAGAACGCATCCCTTACCTGGTGGGCGACTTCATGTGGACCTCCTGGGACTATCTGGGTGAGGTCGGTATCGGCGGTTGGGGCTACGGCGCCGAAATGATGACCTTCTCCAAGCCTTATCCCTGGAAACTGGCCGACACCGGCGCCCTGGACATCCTGGGCAATCCCAACGGCGAGGCCCTTCTGGCCGACGCCACCTGGACCGGCAAGCTGTCCATGGCGGTCCGTCCCATCAAGGACGGTGACCTGATCAAGGCCTCCTGGCGCGGGACCAACGCCATCCCGTCCTGGAGCTGGGCCGGCTGCGAGGGCAAGGAAGCCACCGTGGAAGTCTATACCAAGGCCGACAAAGTGGTCCTGAGCCTGAACGGCGAGGTCCTGGGCGAGCAGGAAGTGGCAAAGAACATGGCCAGTTTCACGGTCCCGTATGCACCCGGCACCCTGACGGCCGAAGCCTTCAAGGACGGTAAATCCGTGGGCACTACCTCGCTCAAGAGCGCCGAGGGTGATGTCCGCATCCGTGTGGCTGCCGAGCCCAAGCGCTCCGGTGACGATGTCTTCTACTTCGACATCGACCTGGTGGATGCCTCCGGCGAGATCTGGGCCAACCGCGACGCCAAGCTTACGGTGAACGTGGAAGGCGGAGAGCTGCTGGGATTCGGCAGCGCCCAGCCCCGCACCGAGGAGCGCTTCCAGAGCGGTTCCTACACCACCTATTACGGCCATGCCCAGGCCATGGTGAAGGCCCGTAGCGGCAAGGTGAAGCTCACCGTCTCCGGTGACGGCCTGGCCGCAGCCTCCGCCACCGCTACCTGGTAATTTGATGCGTGAAGGGAACTAGTTGACAATAAAGTGCTTAATGAAAAACCTTTAGTCGAAACCGACTAAAGGTTTTCCATTAATTGCCAGTATATCAAGATGTTAGTGCCACGCGGGCTACAGCTTGATAAAGATCCTGCGCCTGTACAGCGGCAGCACCAGCAGCCAGACCAGGAGGACGTTGCAGAGGGCGTACAGCAGGGACGGCAGTTCGCCAGGCCCGCCGCAGAGGGCCGAGAGGCCGGCATAGAGCCCGCTGCCCAGGGGCGTGTATCCCAGCACATAGGAGAACACGAAGGAGAGGATGTAGCACAGGATGGAGTTGGTGCCGAAGACCTTCCAGAAGCCGCTATGCCGCAGCGTTTTCCGCTCATCGACGAACCAGGTGAGGAGTCCCAGCAGCAGGGCGCCGATTCCGCAGGTGACCAGGACGAAAGTAGGAGACCATACCTTTTTGTTCAGCGGGCAGCCGTATTGCAGCAGCAGGCCGCCCAGCAGCAGGGTGCTCCCCAGGACCAGCAGCCGCAGTAGCCCTTTCTCCCGCGACCCGCTCCCCAGCAGGAGGGAAGCGGTGCAGAAGCCGATGAGCGTATGGGCGATGGAAGGAATGGTGCTCAGGATACCCTCCGGGTCCAGTCCGTGCTCATTGTAGATGTGCCGCTCTCCCAGCAGGGCTCTGTCTGTGAGGCCGATGACATTGTCGGCCTCCATGGAGAACCCGTGCCCCAGGGCCAGTAGCAGCGCATAGGCTGCCAGGATGCCTGCGGCAATCCATCCCAGCCACTTCCTGCCTACCAGGCACACTAGCAGCGAGGCCGCCAGATAGCACAGGGCAAAGCGCTGCAGTACGCCCATGATCCGGATATTCCCGCTCATCAGGCCGGAGGGGAGGCTCAGCAGAAAGCCGATCCCAAAGAGCAGTACCGTCCTTTTCACAATTTTCCATCCCAGGGCCCCGGAAAGGCGGAAATCCTGTTTCCGCAGCGACAGGAAGATGGAAAAGCCCATCAGGAACAGGAACACCGGGAAGATGCAGTCCGTGGGCGTGAGCCCGTTCCAGTCGGCATGCCTGAGGGGCGCATAGATGTGCCCCCAATCGCCGGGGTTGTTGACCAAAATCATGCAGGCCATCGTGAATCCCCGCAGGATATCCACGGCCTCTATCCTTTTTCCGGAACCAGCCATTGTACTAACTTTTTGCAAAAATGGCAAAAACTGCCGGATTTTTCGTTATATTTGTCCGTAATCGCTCAGAATTTATATACTACCATGAAAACATTGCGTGTCCTTGCTTCTGCCGGCTTGGCGCTGGCACTGGCCTGCTCCTGCGGGCCCAAGAGGGCTGCCACCTATCCCGTGACGGCCAATCCGTATCTCCCGCTCTGGGAGCACATGCCGGATGGTGAACCCCGCGTGTTCGAGGATCCGGACAACCCCGGTAAATTCCGCGTGTACGTGACGGGCTCGCACGATGTCCGCTTCGACAGCTATTGCGGTGAGGATGACCGGCAGTGGTCGGCCCCGGTGGAAGACCTCACTGCCTGGCGGGACGAAGGCCCCGTCTTCTCCTATCAGGAAAACGGTAGCTGGAGCACCATGTATGCCCCTGACCTGGTGGAAGTGAACCGTCGGGACAATGGCACCCGCAAGTATTACCTGTATCCGCACAGCCTCATGCACATGCCGATGGTGGCCGTCGGCGACCGTCCGGACGGCCCGTTCACCGTGCTCAACGTCAAGGATGGGGAGATGCTGCCCGGCAGCGTGATCGGCTTCGACCCCGGCACCCTGGTAGACCCGGTGGACGACCCTTCGGATCCTGACTACAACATTGGCTTTCGGGCCTATGTCGCCTGGGGCATCCAGCGTTCCAGCTCCACCCAGCTGGACCAGAACACCATGTATTCTCCCCGCTATGGACAGACGGACTACGAGTTCTGGCTGCCCTCCCAGCTCACCCAGCTGCTGATGAACCTGCCCAGGGACGGGGAACTCTCCGACCAGATGAAACAGTTCCGCCGCTGGGCCAACATGGAAGGGAACAAGGCCAAGATCGACTTCCCGGCCGTGGCGGAAGGGGAGGACTGGAACGATTTCAACTTCTTCGAGGCCTCGTCGTTCCGGAAAGTGGGCAACAAGTACATCTATCTGTACAGCGGCCATTCCGGCCCGGAATATGGGCTCTCCCTCTCCAACGCCTGCCTGCGCTATGCCTATGCCGACGGCCCCCAGGGCCCCTGGAAGAGCGGCGGCGTGCTGGTGGATGCCCGCGGTCCGGTGCTCTCGCGTGACGGCGCGCACCTGGAAACCAGTTTCGCCGGTAACAATACCCACGGCTCTCTGGCACAGATCAACGGACAGTGGTACATCTTCTACCACCGGGCTCCGCGCGGGTTCGGTTTCGCCCGCCAGGCCATGGTGGCTCCCGTTTGCCTGGAGGCCGATGAAAAACCGGTCTCCGAGGGCGGTCAGGTACGGATTACCGCCTATGATCCCTATCAGGGCGGCTTCACTGTGAAGGCGGCCGACGGTCACGAGTATGTAGGCGCGGAAGTTACCTCCGAGGGTTTCAACATGTACGGTCTGGATCCCTATAATTATTATTCGGCCGGCTATGCCTGCTACATGTCGGCCCCTGAGACTATGCAGGACAGCTGGGACATCTGGGACAACCGGATGGACATTACGGATGTCAAGGCCGGCGACATCGTGGGATACAAGTACTTCGGCTTCGAGGGCCTGGGCAAAAATGACTTGGGACTGCGCCCTTTCGAGGCACTGCGGAGCGGTTCCTCCTTCAATCTGTTCCTGGCCCGGAAAACGGACAAACCCTTTACCGTGGGCGTCTGGCTGGACGGCCCGTGGGAGGGCGGTGCCTGGAACGGCATGAAGGTGGCGCAGGTGGAGGTCCCTGCCGGGCAGGCCGCCGGTGTAGAGCGCTTTACGGTGTCGCTGGACAAGCAGGTCTATGCCCTCAAGGGCAAGCACGCCCTGTTCCTGGTGGCGGAAGGCCCTCAAGGGGAGCCGCTGTGCGACCTTATCGGCCTGGGCTTTACCCGGAAGGGCGAGGTGATGGAGTTCCCCGCCGTTCCCGCCGTGAAATTCACGGTTAACGGTGCAGAGGTGGAAACCCCTGCCTTCCCTGTGCGCGCCACGGACCAGAACGGCATCATGGACTACACCTTATATGAACTGGCTGTTCCCGCGGGTACGGACTTTGCCGCCTTGCAGGCCGTTTCCACGTCAAAGGAGGTGAGCATCACGCGCGACGAAGCCTCCCGCACCATCTCCTGCACCTGGAAAGGTGTCACCAAATCTTACCGGGTCCAATAGGGAAATACCCCATTCGTCGAAGAAAAAAGGGCATTGGTCGAAAAGCGGGACCATGCCCTTTTACTTTAGGCTATTTTTGCTGTCGAACCAAGCAGAAAAAAATAAAAATCGACAGATATGAAAAAGTTAGTTGTACTTCTTACCGCTTTATTGGTTGGGACGATGGCATTTGCCCAGAGCCGTTCCACGATTGTGAAGGGCGTCGTGCTGGATTCGCTCACCCGCGTGGGCGAACCCGCCGCCGTCATCGAGTTCTACAAGAGCTCCGAGCCCGACAAGGCTATCGCCTTTACCACCACCAACGAGGAAGGCCAGTTCTCCCACAGCTTCACCCTCAAGGGGGATTACTGCCTCCGCTTCAACAACCTGGGCCGCAAGGTAATCCAGAAATGCTTCACCATCGGCGAGCAGGAAGTCCTTGACCTGGGCGAAATCATGGCGCAGGACAATGTGGAAACCCTGAAAGCCGGCACCGTCACCGCCATGCGTCCGCTGGTGAAGATGGAAGTGGACAAGATGATCTACAATGTGGCCGACGACGTGGACTCCAAGACTTCCACCGTGCTGGACATGCTCCGCAAGGTGCCGATGGTTTCCGTGGACGGCCAGGACAACATCACCGTGAACGGCTCCTCTTCCTTCCAGGTGTACGTGGACGGAAAGCCCAACCAGATGATGTCCCAGAATGCTTCCATGGTGTTCAAGATGATGCCGGCCAGCTCCGTGAAGAACATCGAGGTGGTCACCAACCCGGGCGTCCGCTATGACGCGGAAGGCGTGGGCGGCGTGCTCAACATCACCACCAACAAGGAAATGACGGGCGGACAGAGCGTGGCCGACGGTATTTACGGCACCCTCCGCGCCCAGGTGTCCACCCGCGGCTACGGCGGCGGCCTGTTCACCAGCATGCAGAAGGGCAAGTTCGCCCTCAGCGCCAACATCAACGGGATGATGAACAGCAGCCCCGCCACCACCATGGACATGGAGCGCATCCAGGACAACGGCTTCTCCACTACCACGCACTCCGAGACCAACATGAAGACCCCCATCCTGATGGGAAACCTCAGCGCCAGCTATGACATCGACGCGCAGAACCTGATTTCCGTTACCGTGGGCCTGATGGGCCTGAACGCCAGCCAGAGCGGCCTTTCCTCCACCAGCATGACCATCCCCGGCGTGGGCAGCTTCGGCTATGACGGCACCACCTCCTCGCTGATGAAGCACAACAACATCAGCGCCAGCGCCGACTACCAGCACCTCTGGGCCGATGTCCCCGGTCGCAGCTTCACCCTGAGCTATCAGTTCAACGCCACCCCCGGCGTGAACAACACCCTCAATACCTACGGCGGCGTCTCTGTTCCGGGCTTCGACCTCACCGACCGCAAGTCCGACGGTACCACCGGCTCTTCCGACCACACCGTCCAGGCCGACTTCACCACTCCGCTGGGCCAGGCACTTACCCTGTCCACCGGTGTCAAGTATATCAACCGCCACAATAACTCCAACCAGACCGACTATCTGTGGGACGGCTCCTCCTTCGTAGTGAATCCACTCTCCAGCCTCCAGTACGACTTCTACAACCGCATCGGCGCCGCTTATACGGAGCTCTCCGGCAACTTCGGCAGCCTGGGTGTGAAAGCCGGTGCCCGTTATGAGCACACGTGGCAGACCTACTCCTCCGTCCCTCCCATCGCCGGCTATGCCGACGGCAAGTTCGACATCAACTACGGCTTCCTGGTACCTACCGCCAGCGTCCAGTGGAACATGTCCCAGACCTCCAACCTGGGCCTGAGCTACAACATGCGTATCAGCCGCCCGGGCATCACCTACCTGAATCCCTACGTCGACACCACCGATCCCACCGCCCTCAGCTACGGTAACTCCGACCTGGACGTAGAGCGCGGACACAATGTCTCCCTGGTGTACAACCTGTATACGCCCAAGGTGATGGTGAACGCCACCCTCCGCCACAGCTACAGCGGAAACGGCATTTCCTCCTATAGCTTCTACGATGCCGACAATATCCTGAACACCACCTACGGCAATATCGTCAAGACCAACACCACCGGCCTCAACGCCTTCCTGATGATCAACCCGACCAACAAGACCCGTATCATGGTGAATGGCGGCGTCTCCTACAGCGACATCCGCTCCGAAGAGCTGCGGCAGAAGAACAGCGGCTGGGCCTACAATGTGATGCTGGGCGTGCAGCAGACCATGTTCTGGGACCTGCGCCTGAGTGCCAACGTTATCTCCATGGGCAGCAACGTCTCCCTGCAGGGCAGTTCCACCGGCATGTCCATGGCCACCCTGGGTCTGACCAAGAGCTTCCTCAATGACCGCCTGAGTTTCTCGGTGAATGGCATGCTCCCGCTGGCCAAGGGCTTCGAGATGAGCATGGGTTCTACTACGGTGGGCGACGGTTTCACTACTAACATGAGCACCACCATCCCGATGCGTCAGGTGACCTTCCAGGTGAGCTGGACCTTCGGCAAGCAGGGCAACTATACCACCAAGCGCGCCCGCCGCACCATCGAGAACGAGGACCAGCTCAACAGCAGCTCTACAGCTGAAAGCATGGGCACCATCATGCAGCAAATGTAAAAAAATCACTACATTTGTACTATGGCAGAGAAAACCAGCAAACGAAACTATATTCTGGACTCCACCCAGCTCATTGTCTGGGTGGGTGTCTTTTTGATACCCGCCCTTATCAATTTCACCATGACAGGGAACGGACTGGGGGCAATCCATATCCTGGAAGGATCCCTCAGGGCGCTCATGCCGGTTTTTCTGCTGTACTGCCTGAATTACTACCTGCTGGTGCCCCGTTTCCTGTTCGGCCAGCGTAAGTCTGTTTTCTGGGTGGTCAACGCCGTCCTGATGGCTGGCTGGAACGTTTACAAGTTTATCCCCAGGGACAGTATCCCCCAGGAAGTAATGGAGATGTTCGGTCCCGGCAATGTGTGGGCATTCTTTGTGGTAGGTGTCCTGGCCTCCCTGTTCATGGAGACGATGATTATCCTGCTGGCGGTTGCCCTGCGTCAGATTATGCGCATGAACAACATGGAAATGCAGATGCAGGAAGAACGTCGCAAAAGCGCCGAGGCGGAACTCACCTGGCTCAAGAGCCAGCTCAATCCGCATTTCCTGTTCAACACCCTGAACAACATCTCTTCGCTTACGCAGATAGACCCGGACAAGGCGCAGGAGAGCATCGGCCAGCTGAGCGACCTGCTCCGCTACGCCCTCTATGACAGCGAGGCGGTGACGGTGCCGGTGGCCTCCGAGGTGGAGTTCATGAACAATTACATCGACCTGATGGCCCTCCGCTGCAACGACCTCACAAAAGTGACCAAAGACCTCGAAGTGCCCCAGGGACACAAAGAAGTGGCCCCGCTGCTGTTCATTTCCCTGGTAGAGAATGCGTTCAAGCACGGGGTGAACGCCCGCTATCCTTCCTTCGTGAACGTGTCGCTGCATGAGGAAGGGGAGCGCCTGGTGTTCCGCTGCGAGAATTCCCTCTTCGAGAAGCAGGGGAGCGACCATATCGGGTCTGGCATCGGCCTGGAAAACATGAAACGTCGTCTGGAGCTCCTGTACTCCGGAAAATATACCTATTCCCAGCATGCCGATAACGGCACTTATTCCGTAGAAGTAACCCTGGACCTCTCATGAACAAGCTTCGCTGCATAGTCGTTGACGATGAACCGCTGGCCATCAAGATGCTGGAGGGATTCATCGCACGTACGCCGTTCCTGGAGCTGGAGGCGTCATTCAACGACCCGGTGGAGGCTTTGTCGGCTATCAAGGCGCAGCAGCCGGAACTGGTGTTCCTGGATATCCAGATGCCGGACCTGGACGGGATGGAACTGTCCCGGATGGTGCCGCAGGAAACCCGCATCATCTTTACCACGGCCTTCAAGCAGTACGCGTTTGAAAGCTATGAAGTAAGCGCCCTGGATTTCCTGCTCAAGCCCATCCGCTACCAGAAGTTCCTGGAGGCGGCGGAAAAGGCCCGGGAGTGGTTCTCGCTCAAGGAGGCGGCGGTCCAGGCTCCGGCCCCTGCCGCACAGGAAAAGACCTCCGTCTTTATCAAGGTGGACGGTGCGCTCCGGAAGGTGGAACTGTCCGACATCCTCTACGTAGAGGGCATGCGGGACTATGTGATGTTCCATCTCTCGTCGGCCCGCTCGCCCCTGGTCACGCACATGACCATGAAAGCCGTGGAGGACATGCTGCCCCAGGCCGGATTCATGCGCATCCACCGCTCTTTCATCGTGGCCCTGGAGCAAATCTCCAGCGCCATGCCTTCGGGCGATATCAAGGTGGGGGACGCCCTCCTGCATGTCTCGGATGCCTGCAGGCCCGCTTTCGACGCCTACCTTAGGCAGCATTCCCTGGGATAAAACCCCGGACGCTGGCAGTTTTGCAAAAAGATTCCTATATTTGTGAAAACTGTCAGTATGATGAAACGTATTCTTACCGTGGCGCTGGCCGCCATCCTGTCGGCATCGTTCCTCCCCTCGGATGCCTGTACCAACCTTATCGTCGGCAAAAAAGCTTCCGTGGACGGAAGCGTCATCGTCTCATACAATTGCGACGGTTTCGGCTTTGCCTCGCCCCTGACCCTGCATCTGCCCGGCATGCATGCCGACGGAGAAATGATCCAGGTGCGCGGCTGGGGCCCGGAAACCCAGGAGGAAAGACTGGTGAGGGAAGCCTCTTACACCTACGGCGTGGTGGGCCTGATGAACGAGAAGCAGGTGACCATTGTGGAAACCACCTGGGGCGGCCGCGAGGAACTCCAGAACCGGGAGGGCTACCTGGATTATTTCACCCTCATGCGCCTGGCCCTGCAGCGTAGCACTACTGCCCGCGAGGCTATCGCCGTGATGCACCAGCTGGTACAGGAGTACGGCTACAACGAGACCGGCGAGTCCTTCGCCGTGGCCGACAAGAACGAAGCCTGGATCATGGAACTCATCGGCAAGGGAAAAGGCCGCAAAGGCGCCGTCTGGGTGGCGCTCCGTGTCCCGGACGACTGCATATCGGCCTACGCCAATTCCAGTCGCATCCAACAGTTCCCGCAGGTCAGGAAAGCCGACAAGAAACTGGGCTTCTGCATTACCCCGGACGGGGAGTGTATGTATTCGCCCGATGTTATCTCCTTCGCCCGCGAGATGGGTTATTTCGACGGAGCGGACAAGGATTTCAGCTTCCGCGAGGCCTATGGTCCCATGAGTTTCAGCAAGATCCGCTTTTGTGAGGCCCGCGTCTGGAGCTTCTTCCGCCGCCACTCAGACCCTGCCGTGATCGACGGCTATCTGCCTTTCATCAACGGCGACATGTCGGAGATAGACCACCTTCCCCTCTGGATCAAACCTGCCCAGCCCGTGAGCGTGCGGGATATCATGGCCGACATGCGGGACCACTACGAAGGTACCGCCCTGGACATGACGGCCGATGTGAGCGCCGGACCCTGGGCTTCCCCGTACCGCAACCAGCCCGTGAATTTCGAAGCCTCCGACGGCACCAAGATGTTCCGCGAACGTCCCATCGGCTGCCAGCAGAGTGGCATGACCATGGTGTGCCAGATGCGAGACTGGCTGCCGGATGCTGTGGGCGGGGTTACCTATTTCAACATGGACGACGCTACCATGGTGGCCTATGTGCCGGTGTACTGCGGCATCAACCGCGTGCCGGACGCCTTCCGCAGTGAGAACAACAATATCCGCGAATTCTCCACGGAAAGCGCCTTCTGGATGAACAACTTCGTAGCCAACATGGTGTATCCCCGCTGGAGCGCCATGATCGGTGATCTCCGGGAGGCCCAGGCAGAACTGGAAGATTTCTATGCCCAGGACCAGAAGGAGGTGGAATACCGGGCTTCCAAGATGACCGCCGGAGACCGGGTAAGCTATCTCACCGCCAAGACAGAGGCCTACACGGACATGATGATGAAGCGCTGGGACAAACTGGCCCGGCTCCTGATCGTAAAGCACAACGACCAGATCATGCAGCCCAGCGAGAACGGCGTGGTGGTTCCCGGCAGACGCACGTCCCCGGCCTATGCCCCCGCG
The DNA here is from genome assembly GCA_947168525.1 of uncultured Bacteroidales bacterium. Taxonomy (GTDB): domain Bacteria; phylum Bacteroidota; class Bacteroidia; order Bacteroidales; family UBA932; genus Cryptobacteroides. The sequence continues at coordinate 51,520 of CAMVMG010000004.1, read as the reverse complement.
TTTATAGACGCTGTGAAGGCAGAGACCGGGAACCGTTACGTAAATCCGGTGCAGTAGCCGCCGTTACTTCAGGTGACGCTGCAGGAAGTCCATGATGTATCCGTGATAGAGATCCACCTGTTCAGGAGCGCGGAAGCCGTGGCCGGCGCCGAAAATCAGGTGCAGTTCGCAGTTCTTGTACAGGTTGGAGGCCTTGGCGGAATACTCCGGCTTTACCAGTGTGTCTTCCGTGCCGTGGACGATGAGCACGTCGCCCTGGTAACCGGCTAGCTCCTTGTAAATGTCGTAGCCCTTGTAATACAGCTCATAGTAGGCCTTGCCGATATTCATGCCCATGAAATTGACCGTCTCCGGGACATCGGCCAGGGTGGGGTACAGGGCATAGCCGTCGTCCGCGATGCAGAGGGCGGGGTAGGTAAGTAGGATGGCGTTGATTTTCTTTTTTACATAGGGGGCGGTGATGGCGCTCACGCAGCCTCCCTGGCTTTCGCCCAGCAGGAAGACATTCTTTTTGTCCACGCAGTCCCAGCCGCGCACCATGTCCAGAACGTCTTCCAGATTCTGCCGTTCGGTGAGGATGGACATGTCTTCCGTGCGGCCCTCGCTCTGACTGCGGGGAGAGCCGCCGGCGAAATCGTAGCAGTAGGCCACATAACCGGCCTTGGCCAGTTTGTCGGCCAGGGCATAGAAACCGCTGTGGGTGCCGCCGTAGCCGTGGGAGAGGATGACAGCGGGGTGCTTGCCGGGCGTGACGGGGATGAAGGCTTCTCCGTAGATCTTGTTGCCGGCGCTGATGCAGCTTCTTTGCTCTACCTTATAGGCCGGGTCTGAGGGCGGGGTGTTCATCCGGCGGAACATCTCCTCCATCTCTTCCCGGGACATCTGGCGCATGCCCGGATTGCGGGCGGGACCGGCCGGCGTCCAGTTTTTGCGGTCTACGTTCCAGGTGGGCTGGGCCTCGTGCAGCACAGCGTCGTCCAGGAAGAAGGGCGCCTGGGAATTATCTCCCTTGAGCTGCCAGTCCAGCCATTTGCGTGCGGTTACGGCATAGGCGCCGCCGCTTTTCTCATAGAAGGTGGCCAGGTGGCCGTCCAGGGTATTGATCATCACCACGGGGACATTCTTGATACGCTGGAAGTCCAGGGCCGAATTAGGGAAGGCCACATCCGAGGGACCGCCGATCAGGTACAGCATGGGCGTGTGGAGGTTCTCCAGGGTTTCCTTGGTGGCGCCCTGCATTTCCATGTCGCCGATACCGGAATTGAGCATGATGCCGGTCTTGATGCGCGGGTCATGGGCTACCCCCAGCACCTGGCTGCCGCCACAGGAGTGTCCCATGGCCGCCACCTTGTCCAGGTCCAGCTTATGATAGTATTCCGACGCCGGGTTGGCGTTCTGCTCCGTGAGCCAGTCCATGGCCTCCAGCAGCTGTTTGGCATAGGTGGCGTTGGCAAAGGCTACGGGAGCATCCGGGTTCTTGGCCCGTTCTGCCATCAAGGCTTCCATCCGCTTGCGGGAGGCTTCTGCCCGGGCCTGGATTTCCTCCGGAGAGGGGGCCTTGAGCTCTTCTCCGTTGGCCAGGACCACCTTTTTCCCTTCCGGGAAAGAGCCCAGCAACACGTCTTTCCACTTGGCGTTGGGGTCGTCTTCCTCGTACGGGCCTATGCCGATGGCCAGGTATCCGTAGGAGGCGATTTCGTTCAGAAAGAAGCGGATTTCCACGGTGCTGTTGGCGCAGCCTCCGTTTCCGTACAGGATCACGGGCAGTTTTCCGGCGGCATCCAGGTCTTGAGGCCGATAGATGGTGAAGGCGGGGCAGGAGGCGTCTCCCACCACGACGGCCTTGTAAGGGCCGGTTCCGCCGTTTTCTACAATTTGTGAGTGGACGGTCTGGGCATAACCGGCAAAGGCGCTGGCCCAGAGTGTAAGAAGAAAGAGAATGCGTTTCATAGAATAAATGATGATATGAAGCGAAGATAGTCATTCTAAGTCTTTTTTTCAATGTTTTTGTCGATTTTGCCGCAAAGAAAGTGTATCTTTGGGTAATAAAAACAATTGGTATAATGAAAAAGATTCTTTTGACTCTGGTCGCCGCCCTCGCCGTTACGGCTTCGTGGGCGCAGTTCCCCGATTTCAGGCGTTCCATGTCCAAGGAGCAGCTCCGCGCCTTTGGCATCCAGGTGGCCGATACCATCAAACTCTGGCCCCATGGTACTCCCTCGGCCTACGATGTCAGCGGAAATCCCATGGCCAGCCACTTCAGCGAGGCTCTCCTGGAGGCCTATCCCGCCCAGAATCCCTGCGGCGTGGCGGTGGTCCAGTGCCCCGGTGGCGCCTACATGTTCGAGTCCCAGGACAACGAAGGCCGTGACCTGGCCGCCTGGTTCAATGCCCGCGGCATAGATTTCTATATGCTCCAGTATCGGCTTCCTGCCGGTAAATACACAACCGCCCCGCTGGAAGACGCCCAGGAGGCCATCCGGCTGGTACGCAGCCTGGGCCGGGCCACCAAGGTGGGGATCGGCGGCGCCTCCGCCGGCGGTCACCTGGCTTCTACCGCAGCCACCCATTATACGGCCGATTCCCGCCCGGATTTCCAGATTCTTTTCTATCCGGTCATCACCATGGATCCCTCCTACACGCATGCGGGCTCCAGGCAGTTCCTGCTGGGAGAGAATCCCTCCCAGGAACTGACCGACCTCTACAGCAACGAGAAGCAGGTGACGCCTAATACGCCCCCGGCCTTTATCATGGGCTCCACCAACGACGACACTGTCCCGGTGCGCAATTTCATCAACTATTACCTGGCCCTGCTGGATAACGGCGTCAGCGCCTGCCTGCACCTGTATCCCACCGGCGGCCACGGTTGGGGCCACGGCGACAAGTTCATCTACAAGCAGGAGTGGACGGCGGAGCTGGACAAATGGCTCCGTGAGGTTGTTTTGAAGTAAAACAGTTTTCCGGCAAGAAAAATGGGAGCGGTCCTCTTCGTAAGAGAACCGCTCCCATTATCGAACCATCCGCGTCTGTCACTGGCGGGAAATCACCTGTACCGGTCCCAGCAGGCCGGCGGGCAGGATGGGCTGTCCGGGCTGTACGCTGCGGGGAGAATCGGTAAAGGCAACCTTCTCGGGGCAGTCCGGCTGCAGGTCGCCCACCAGGCGGTTTACCCACAGGTTGGCCACTTTCACCTCTACGGTATTCTCTCCTTCGCGTGCAGCGGCAGAGATATCGACCCGGTAGGGCTCCTTCCAGGCACGACCGCAATACTGGCCGTTTACCCAGACTTCGGCCACATACTTCACGTCTCCGAGGTCCAGGTACAGTTCTCCGTCGGCCTTGGGAAGGGTGACGGTGTTGTTGTAGGAGGCGATGCCGGAGAAATACTTGATGCCGAATTCGTCGGATTCCGTGAGAGAACGGAGGGTCTGGAATGTGGCCTGGGCGGGCGCACCGCGGCGTTCCTGGAACTTGACGGTCCAGGAACCGCTCACAGGAGCGAGTACCTGCTCCGTGACGGCGGGGAGGGTTTCGGAGGCCTTGCCCTTTCCGGCAAAGACCACGAACAGCGCGTCATTGGGAACCAGGTTCAGTTCCACGGTGGTCCATTCGCCATCCACCTTGTAGGAGGCCTCTTCCACCTTGCCGGTGTCCGGATGCCAGACAGTGGGCTTGCTACCGGCCGTATGGAAGGCCAGGGACACGGTTTCGCTCTTTTCGGTGTACGGTTTGTTGATCCAGTAAACCTCGGCGCCCTTCAGGGTCCGGTGCAGGAAACGGTAGGAATCGTCGATCTTCACATCCGGCTGTACGCCGGCCTTGTCCAGGAATGCCTGCAGGGAGGGGGTCTCCACCACGTTGGAGAAGCCGCTTTCGTAGATTTCCTTCACCAGAGAAGCGAACTCGGCTGCATCGTCGGAGAGGGAGGCGGGCGCAACAGGCCGCATTCCGCCAATCCAGGCGCCGTCCCTGGCCAGCGCGGCCAGTTTCCGGAGCACCGGCAGGGACACCCGGTCCATGTTGCGGTCCATCCAGACCACCTTGTACTGGGTACCGCTCTTGGAACTGAGCTTGCCTTTGGCGCTCACAATCTGGTTGAGCAGAGCGTCCTCACCGCAGTAATCCCACTGGTAGCCGGCAGGAATGCGGGGAGCCGTCTGGGCGTAGCCGAATTCGAAGGTAACATTGGTATCTTCTCCGAAATAATAGAGGATGTCAGCCACGTTCTTTCCGGCCTGCAGCATAAAGCAGGAGCGGGACATGTAGTCCACCCACGAACCGGCCATCGGGGCCCAGGTGTCGTGACGGTTGAACCACTGGCCGATACCGGAGAGCGACATGCCCGGAACCAGGTCGTCGGAGGGCTGGTGGGCGCTCTCGTGGATGACGAAGCGGTTGATACCGCAGGACATCTCCATGTCGGCAATCTCTTTCAGGTTGCCGGGATAGAAGGAATAGGCGCCGCCGGCAGCCGTCATGGACTCTGCCGCGGCTACGTTCTGGCCGTAGAGATGGGCTACGGAAGAGGATTCTTTGTCATCGGCCTTGTACATGCTCCGGTTGAAATGGCCGGCGGCATCTACGTCATAGGCAATCCATGGGGCATTTACCCACATGGCGCTCATGGGAATCTCGGCCTTTTTCTTGATGTCCATGCCGTCGCCGGGATAGACGCGGCCGTTCTCGTGCGACTCCGTGTAGCGGCCTTTCATGCCGTATTCCTTGATGGCGATGTCGGACAGGCGCTCGTAATTTTCGGTGAACAGCTCACTGAGGGTCTTTCTCCAGTCGAAGAGGAACTGGTCGCTCTCCTGGGCCGAGCCGATGACCTCACCGGCGAGGGCGGGCAGCCAGGTATGCAGGTCGTAGCCTCTTCTGGAGGCGAACTGCCCGAACATCCCGGGCGTCCAGGTCATGATGCCGGCCTCGTAGGAGTCCGTGAGTACGTACTGGATGCCGTGCTGGCCAATCATGCCGCCGGAAGCCTCCCTGTACATGTCCAGGTAATTGTGGAAGAAACGGGTCCAGGCGTCCGGATCCAGCTTGTCCACTTCCAGGCCGGTGGCCTCTGCCGGGGCGGGATGGTTCTGCTTGCCGGTGAGCGACCAGCCGAAGCGATAAATCTTCCATCGGCCTTCCGGGGCGTTCCAGGACAGTTTTCCGTCCTTCACGTTGGCCGAGAGGTCGATGACATCGCCCCGGGAAGGGAAGGCTTCGCCGGTAACGGGTGTGGCTTTGGCGGCGAAATGGCCGGCAGCCTCGGAGAAGCCGGCCTTTTCCTCGGCCTGGTGGATGCGGGAATATGGCAGCAGCTCCAGTTCCGTAACAGTGGTGAACTTAGGGGCGGGGGCGGTGCCTCCGAAACCCCAGTTGCTTACGCGGGGCTGCGGATTGGGATAGATGACCCGGAAATACCGGGCCGTCGTAGCGGGAACGGCTACCGTGCTCTGCGAAACGCCTTCCGCCTGCTCCAGGTCGCAGACCTTGGTAAAGGATTTCCCGTCCTGGCTCATTTCCAGCGACAGTCCGCTGCCGCCGGCATAGCGGACGCCGTAAATGGTGACATACTCCGGGAACTGATACTGGATCCAGGCATGGCCCGCTTTGGGATTGGCCGGGAGGCTGAATCCGTGCACGATGTCTTCGTCGGTGAGAAGGGCCAGTGTGGGAGCGCCTCCATTGGCGGAAACCTTTGCGCCCAGCTCCTGCAAGGTCTTGCGGCCTTCCGGCTGGCGGACGGCCACCACGGCGATGTCTTCATAGTGCTGATGTGCGCCAGTTGCCACGATGTTCACCGAACTGGAATTCTCGCCCAGGTTCTGGAAAGTCCCTGTGGAAGTAAATGCCTCAGGCAGCGTCATATCTACCTGTCCGCCGCTTACCATGGCCGTGCGCCAGACCAGTTTTTTCATGGCATCCTCGGGCTTCACCCAGGGACCGCCGGTAGAGGACCAGCCGGGAGAGCTGGCGATGGCCACTTCCAGGTTCAGGGAATCGGCCAGGTGCATGGCATGCCGGAAGGCATCCTTCCAGCCGGGGGTCATGTAAACCAGGCGCTCTTCCACCACCACCGGCGAGTTCATGGCGGCGTCGAAGGTCTGGAAGCCGCCCAGGCCGATCCGGTGGAACCATTCGATATCTTTTTGGATACCGTCTTTGGTGATGTTTCCGTTCATCCAGTGCCACCAAACGCGGGTGCGGGCGCTCTGGGGAGGGTTGGCCCAGCCTTCTTCCAGCTGCTTCAGTGCAGCAGAGGAGTCGCCGAAACCGCTGCAGGCGGCCAGTGTGAGCGCCGCAGCCAGGAGGGAAAGGAATCGTTTCATATTGCTTAGTCGATAAATTTAACTGCTTTCATGAAGTTATAAAGGAGGTCGATCCACTCGTTCCACTCTTCCCCGTTATACAGGAGGCCTTCTCCGTGATTGGCGTCGGTGATGAAGTGAAGCTCGGCAGGCAGATGGGCGGCCTGGAATTCCTTGTAAAGGGCGAAGAAATTGTCCGGAGGGAACAGGTCGAACTCCGGCCCGCAGATGAAGATGGGCACGGGATGCTCCGGAAGACCCATTCCGGAGGTGCCGTAGATGGGGGCTACAAGGTTGGGACGACTCTCGTCGTCATTGATATACATGACATCGGAGGTGACCATGCCGCCGGCGGAGAAGCCCATCAGGGCAATCTTCTGCGGGTCAATCCCCAGTTCCGCCGCATGGGCGCGGACATAGCGAACCGCCTGCCTGCCGTCGTCTCCCTGAATGGTGGGTTCCTGCTTCTGAAGGGGCCGTTCCTGTACCCTGGGAGCCGGAGAAGTTCCCTGCGTTCTTTCCTGGCCCATTTCGGCAAAGCTGAACATGCGGCCGAAGAATTCCATCAGGCTCTTGTTGATCTCTTCCTCATTGTTTCCCATGAAATTGGTGCGGTACTTGAGGATGATGCCGGTGATGCCCCGGCGCTGGAACCACTCGGCCACGTTGATACCCTCTTCCTGCCAGGTTAGGTACATATTGCCTCCGCCGGGGGCGATGATGACAGCGGCGCCCGTGTCAATGGCCTTCTCCGGCTTGTATACGGTGATGGTGGGCTCGGTTACGTTGTACACCATCGGATGGCCGGTCTGGGCATTGGGAAGAACCAATTCCGGGTAGGTGAGGCCTTCTGTTCCGGGGGCCGGTCCGTCATAGATTCTGTAAACCTGCTGGGCGCTCAGGGCCAGTGAGCCGGCGGCAAGGATCAAAGTGAGGATGATTCTTTTCATGGCTGGTTGTATTGATTTGTACAAATTTAGCTGATTGCAGCAGTAAAAAGACTTTCCTTCTTGCCGAAAAAACTTGTTGTCTTGATTAAACAGGACCGGACGACTCTCTTCTGGAGAGAGATTCCGCAGGGGTACGTTGCTCAATTCTGCAAAAAATGCGATATTTGCTAAACCAAACCCAATCTTTTAACCACTATGAAACGATATCTTTGTTCCGCCCTGGCCCTGCTGTTGGCATCGCTGGCCCTCCAGGCAAGGGAAGTGAAATCCCTTAACGACGGATGGACGTTCACCAAGGGATTCGTGAAAACCGGACCTGTTGCCGGCGCCTCTTTCGGACGCGGCCCGCAGGGCGATCCCGTCACCCTTCCGCACAGCTACAATGCCGATGATTTCCAGACGGAAAACACCTATTACCGGGGCTTCGGCACGTATACCCGCACCCTGGACATTCTCGAATCCTATGCCGGAAAGCGGATTTTCGTGCGCTTCGAAGGGGCCGGCAGCGTAGCCACCGTCCAGGTGAATTCCACCTTTGTCGGGGAGCACAAGGGCGCCTACAACTCTTTTACCTTCGAACTTACGGATTATGTGAAGCCCGGTGAAAACACCCTTACCGTGGTCTGCAGCAACGCGCCCACTTTTGATGTAGCGCCTTTCGGCGGCGACTTCAACATCTACGGTGGCCTGTACCGCGATGCCTGGCTGGAGGTGACGGAACCGGTGTGCATCTCTCCGCTTTACTTCGGCTCAAACGGCGTACTCATTTCCCAGAAAGTAACCCGCGAACGGGCAGACCTGAGCGCGGAAATCCACCTGTCCACCCTGACGGACTATGAAGGCTGCGAGGTGCGTATAGCCGTAAAGGACGCTGCCGGAAAGGTAGTGGCCGATACGTATTACAACCGTATTTTCAACGACGTGGTGCGCTGCAACCTGGCCGTGGACCGTCCGCACCTGTGGAACGGCAAGGCCGATCCTTACCTGTATACCGCCGTTATCACGCTCCTGAAAGACGGCGTGGAAGTGGACCGGGTAGAAGAGCAGATTGGCCTGCGGTATTACCATGTAGACCGGGAGAAGGGCTTCTTCCTGAACGGGCAGCACCTGAAGTTGCAGGGCGTATCCCGGCATCAGGACTGGGACGGCCTGGCATCGGCCCTGACCAAAGAGAACCATCTTACGGACTTCGATTTCTTCGACGAGATGGGTGTGAATTCCCTCCGCCTGGCCCATTACCCGCAGGCGCACTTCATGTTCCAGGAGGCCGACCGCCGGGGCTATGTGGTGTGGGAGGAGATCCCCTTCGTGGGCACCTGGGTGGCCAATCCGGCCTTCGACGACAACCTGGAACTCCAGCTCCGGGAGATGATCGCCCAGAACTTCAACCATCCTTCCATCTGCTTCTGGGGCCTGTACAATGAGATCCAGGCCGGAACCGACAAGATTGTAGGCAGGCTCAACCAGGTGGCCCACGAGATGGACCCGGGCCGGCTGACCACCTGCGCCGTCTATATCGACTCTTCCAACGAGTTCATCCCGGACGTGATGGCCTTCAACAAGTATTACGGCTGGTATTACGGCAAGAAGGACGACCTGGGCCCCTTCCTGGACAGCTGGCATGCAGAGCATCCCACCGCCGCCATGGGTATCAGCGAGTATGGCGCCGGGGCCAGCCCCAAGATGCACGTGGGACAGTATAAGGAAGAGGATTACACCGTGTACGATTCCATGGGCAAGAACCATCCCATGGAGCGCCAGACCGATATCCACCGCGTCCAGTGGCCGGTCATCGCGGAGCGTGACTGGATTTGGGGCTCCTATGTATGGAATATGTTTGACTTCGGCGCTTCCGGCCGTTTTGAGGGCGATGCCCCCAACCAGAACGACAAGGGTCTGGTGACCATCGACCGGAAAGTCCGCAAGGATGCGTTCTATTATTACAAGGCCAACTGGAACAAGGCGGTTCCCACGGTGCATCTCTGCTCCCGGGAATACACGGACCGGCAGGAGGAGGTAACCGATATCATCGTTTTCACTACCGCCCCCGCCGCCACCCTCTATCTGAACGGCAAAAAAGTCTCCCAGAAGAAGGCCGATGCCTACGCTACGGTGGAGTGGCCTTCCGTCCGGCTGCAGAAGGGCGAGAACACCGTCCGCGTGGTAACGGCGCAGGGTGAGGAATCGGCCGTTTGGACTGTTCGGTAATGAGTTTTTGGGAAATTATACTGATTGCGGTCGCGCTGGCCATGGACTGTTTCACGGTTTCGGTCGTGAGCGGGGTCCTCAGAAAGGAAAGCCGGTGGGGGAATGTCCTCCGCATGGCTTTCCTTTTCGGTTTTTTCCAGGCGCTGATGCCGCTCGTAGGCTGGCTGGCCATCCATTATTTCCAGGCCAGCGTGGAGGCCTACGACCACTGGATTGCCTTCGGACTGCTCGCCGTCATCGGCATTAAGATGATTCGGGATGCCTTTGCCCCGGAAGAAGCTTCGCATCTGGATCCTTCCCGGATCCGGACGCAGCTTTTGCTGGCGGTGGCCACCAGCATCGACGCCCTGGCCGTGGGTATTTCTCTCTCCTGTACCGGATACGAACGAGCCTCGCAACTCATGCTGCCGCTGGTGGTGATTGGCTTCGTGTCTTTTGTGTTCAGCCTTGTGGGGAATGCGCTGGGCCGGCGCTTCGGGGAGGCGGTCGCCCGCCGCTGGAAGCCCGAGCTGGTGGGAGGTGTCATCCTCATCGGCATCGGCATCAAGATTCTGGCGGAACATCTGCTGGGGTAAGATTTAAAAGGTGGAACTGTCTCTACTTTTGGACCATGAAGAAAACCGCATTGTTGATGGCGGCCTTGCTCACAGGAGCAGCTGCCTTCGCACAAAACCAGTACGACCCGCTCATGGCGGGCTATGAAGTCCAAAAAATACAGCCCGTAGAGGCTTGGGATGCCGTATGGATGTGGCACCCCGGGCAGCTGTCGGCCCACTTGCAGCAGGTAAACCTGACGGCTTCCAAGGGCCGGTGCACCTATGTGGGCTATCCGGGCAATTTCTATAAGCCCGTGACAGAGACTTCCTTCCGGAAAGAAGTAAAGTTGAACAAGGCTGCGGTTCTCAGATGGCGCTCTTCCGGCGAGGTGGCCTTCACCGTTGACGGAACGCCGGTGCAGAGCCCTTTTCGGCTTTCCAAGGGCAAGCATACCCTGGAGGCGACTGTTTCAACCACCGGAGCCACGCCGGCCCTCATGGTGGAAGGAATCCAGGCCGATGGCTGGACGGCTTCCACCGACGGCACCCGCTGGAATCCGGTGGAATGGGATCCTAAAGACAACGGTTCCGCCACGCTGCCGGATGCGCCCAAGGAGTATACAGCCGTGATTCCCGTGCAGCAGTGGCATCTGCTCCGGGGTGCAACCCTTGGGGAGCAGACCTTGACCTTGCAGCCCCAGAGCCTTGTCGTGGCCGATTTCTATCAGCTGGAACTGGGCCAGGTGACGCTGAAGGCAAAAGGGGAGGGCGAACTGAGCTTCACCTTCGGAGAATCCATTGAAGAGGCCCAGACCCTGGATCCCAAGGCCCAGGAACAGATTCCGCTGGAGCCGGTAATCCTTACCGGTGAACCGCAGCAGATTACGCTCCCGGACCGCGGCCTCCGCTTCGTGGGCATCCGTTCCACCGGGAAGGCGGAAATCTCCGGCGTAACGCTCCTGGCCAAGGTATGGCCCGTGGAGATGCAGCTCCAGTTCGACTGCCCGGACCCTGAGCTGGTGCGCCTGGTGCAGGCCGGAATCGGAACGCAGCACGCTTCCATGCATAATTTCTACCTGGACGGCGTGAAGCGGGACTACCTGCCCTGGGCAATGGATGCCGTGGTGAGCTCCATCGGCGGAGACTATGCCTTCGGGGAGCGGCAGCTCAGCCGCAACGGCATTTCGGTGGGGCTGCTGCCGGAGGGGGCCACGCAGGAAGACTTGGGCGTGGTGGATTATCCGTTCCATGCGCTCATCGGCCTGTGGCAGGAATACATGCGCTACGGAGACCTCTCCACCGCGAGGATGTACCGCAACCGGATGGAGGGGCAGCTGGCCCTGTATGAGTCGCTGGCAGACGAGAACGGATTCATTTCTTCCACCGACCGCCGCTGGGGGTTCATCCCCGGCTGGGACCGCGACGAGGGACCAGACAACGTGGGTACGCCCGCCTATCCCCAAATGCTCCTTTATATGAATTACCGCATTACCGCCCGTTTTGAGACCCTCTTTGGGGACAAGGCGGCCGCAAAACATTACAATATGCGGGCCGATGCCCTCAAACAGAGCATCATGGACCATTTCTGGGACGCCTCCCGCAAGGCCTTCATCAACGGCTACCTGGCCGACGGCACCACAGATTACAGAATCTCCCACCATGCGCAGAGCTGGGCCATCCTCTCCGGCTTGTTCCCGGAAAGCGCCCTGGACAACCTCTTCGATAAGGTGATTCCCGGGATGGACTATTACAAGAAGGATATCAGCTATGAAAAAGGCTACGAGGCCCTTTCCTATGCTGCCAGTGGCCGTACATCCGATTTTGTGCAGCTCCTGAAGGAAGTCTGGGGACAGTGGCTGGAAGCAGGGCACACCCGTTATCCGGAGAACTTCAAGATTGTCAGTCCCTTGGCCGACCAACTGTCCTTCTACGGCCGTCCCTTCGGCCTGAGCCTTTGCCACGGAGCCAACGGTGCGCCGCCTATCATTGCGGCTGTCTTCGGCGTCATGGGATTCCGCCAGCGTGGCGTGGCCGACTATGCCCTGGAGCCGGATCTGATCGGCATGTCCTGGGCAAAAGGCCGGATTCCCGTGTCGCAGGGCTTCATTGAGGTGGACCTCCATGCGGAAGGCCTTTCCACGGTAACCATCCCGGCCGGGTGTAAGCTCACCGTAGCCGGTAAGACTTATTCGAAACCAGGAACTTATACATTCTCTCTATGAAACAGGTAGCTTTGACGCTTTTGGCCGTGCTGTCCTGCACCGGCCTTTTTGCCCAGGAGATTCCCCATCTGGCCAAGGTTGGGAATTCTACCTGCCTTGTCGTGGACGGTGCCCCGCTGGTGCTCCGCTGCGGCGAACTCAACAATTCCACCGCCTCTTCCATCGGCTATATGGAGGAGCAGCGCACGTTTGACCGGCTCAAGGCCCTGAACCTGAATTCGGTCATCGCCACGGCTTCCTGGGAGCTGGTGGAGCCGGTGGAGGGACAGTTCCGCTTCGACGAGGTGGATTATGTGATCCGTGAGGCCCGAAAGCGGGACATGAAGGTGATTTTCATCTGGTTCGGCACGTTCAAGAACCCCTTCATGACCTACGCCCCCTCCTGGGTGAAGCAGAATCCCGGGAAGTATCCCCGTGCGGCCGATGAGAAAGGCAAGGACCTGGAACTGCCCTCTGTCTGGGGCGAGGCGGTGATGAAGGCCGATGCCAAGGCCTACGCTGCCACGCTCGCCCATATCCGCGAAGTGGACAGGGACCACACCGTGGTGATGATGCAGATCGAGAACGAGCCCGGCCTGCGCGGCGCCGCCAGGGATTATTCCCCCCTGGCCGAAAAGGCCTGGAAGGCCGATGTCCCCTCCCAGCTGGTCCAGTACCTGCAGGAGAACGCCGCCAGCCTGCAGCCAGACCTGAAAAAGGCCTGGGAAGACAATGGCTGCAAGACCCAGGGCAACTGGGAGACCGTCTTCGGCAAGAGCCTGAAGGAGGATGACGGCACCAATCCCATCCTGAACCAGACGGAGCATTTCTTCACGGCCTGGGCCTATGCCAGATATCTGGACTACATGGCCATGGAGGGCAAGAAGGCCTATGCCCTTCCCACTTTTACCAATGCTTCGGTCTTCGGGATCCATTCCCGCGGCCGGAGTCTCGGGAACGGCTGCTCCATCCCGGATTTCTTCGATATTTACAAGGCTGGCGCGCCCCATCTGGACATCCTTACGCCCAATTCCTACATGCAGCAGCTGGACCAGATCTGCGAGGCCTTCTCCTGGAAAGGTAATCCCATCCTGATTCCCGAGAGTTCGGTCTCAGGCGCCCGGGGCCTGTACGCCGTAGGGGAGTGGGACGCCATCGCCTTCTCGCCCTTCGGCATTGACAGCTGGGCGGCCGGCGTGCTGGAGGCTCCTTCCGCCCAGCAGAAACTCTTCGCCGACAGCTATCAGCTCCTGGAGCAGGCCGCCCCGCTGATCGGGGCGCATCTGGGCAAGGATTCCATGCGCGGCACTTATCTGTACAACGGACATGCGGCCGATACGCTCACGGTGGGGGATTATGTGGTCACCTTCGGCCGGGGACGGTCCTTTGACATCGGCGCGCTCATGGCTCCGGCGACGGGTGGCGGACCGCGTCCGCAGGCCGGCCCCCAGCAGGAACCCCGCTTCGAGGGCGCTGCCATCCTGATCCAGACCGGGAAGGATGAGTTTTACCTGATGGGCTACGGTGTCAATGCCAACTTCACCTTGAGGAAAGGAGTGAAACATGCCTTCTGCGGCTACGACCGCATTGACGAGGGCCGGTTGGAGAACGGCCGGTTTGTCCCCGGACGGCTGCTCAACGGCGATGAACGCAACGCTTTCCTGCCGGATGGCAAGGTGACGGTGCTGAGAATCAGGCTGTATCATTATTGATGCTTTCCTTTCTTTTTTGAGAAAAGAATTCTGGCTTTTTTTGTATTTTTGTAGAATAATAACAACAGCGCTAATCAACCATTAACCAAATAATCTTTTATGAAGAAAACCTTCTTGATGCTGGGTGCGGCTCTTTGCACCGTCTCTCTTATGGCACAGCCTAAACTGAACAAGAACAACATCGACGAGGTCCTGAAGGCCATGACCCTGGAAGAAAAAGCCACGCTGCTGGTCGGCTCCGGCTGGGGTAGCATGGTAGGGGGCCTCACGGGCTCGGACGAAGTCCTGGTTTCCGGTGCTGCCGGTACCACCCGCGCCATCCCGCGTCTGGGCATTCCCCAGACTGTTCTCTCCGACGGCCCTGCCGGCCTGCGGATCAACCCTACCCGTCCGGGTACGGACAAGACCTTCTACTGCACCGGTTTCCCGGTGGGTACCGTACTGGCATCGTCCTTCAACACCGCCCTGGTAGAGGAACTCACCACCGCCATGGGCAACGAGGTAAAGGAATACGGCGCCGACGTCCTGCTGGCTCCGGGCATGAACCTGCACCGCAATCCGCTCTGCGGCCGTAACTTCGAGTATTTCTCCGAAGACCCCATCGTTACCGGTAAGATGGCCGCTGCTTATACCCGCGGTATCCAGAAGAACGGCGTGGGCGTGTCCATCAAGCACTTCGCCGGCAACAGCCAGGAGACCAACCGCATGGACAACGATGCCCGCATCAATCCCAGGGCCCTGCGCGAACTCTACCTCAAGGGCTTCGAGATTGCCGTGAAGGAGTCCGACCCCTGGACCGTCATGAGTTCCTACAACCGTATCAACGGTCCCTACACCCAGGCCAACCGCGAGCTGCTCACCACCATCCTGCGTGACGAGTGGGGCTTCAAGGGCATCGTGATGACGGACTGGACCGGCCCCCGCAAGACCGTGGAGCAGATCCATGCCATCAACGACCTGCTGGAACCCGGTATGGACATGTTCATCGGCGAGATCGTGGACGGAGTCAACAAGGGCACCCTGGCCATTGAAGATGTGGACACCTGCGTCCGCAACATCCTCACCTACATTGTGAAGACCCCCCGCTTCCAGGGTTACAAATACTCCAATAACCCGGATCTGGAAGCCCATGGCAAGCTGGTCCGCAAGGCTGCTGCAGAGGGCATCGTCCTGCTGGAGAACAAGGGTGCGCTGCCTTTCTGCGGCTGCATCAAGAACGTGGCCCTCTATGGCGTCGGTTCCTATGACTTCATCGCCGGCGGCACCGGCTCCGGCAACGTGAACAAGAAGTATGTCCGCAACATCGCCGAAGGCCTGGAAGTGAACGGGTACAAGGTAAACCAGGACATCCGCACCTGGTACGAACAGTACATCCCCTACATCAAGACCACGCTGAAGAATTCGGGTAAGACCGATGCTTCTTCCGTTCTCCTGGGTGATTCCGTTACCCCCGAGATGGATGTTCCCCGCAGCTTCATCGACGCCCATGTGGCCGGCACTGACATCGCTGTGCTCACCATCTCCCGCAACGCCGGTGAAGGCGGTGACCGCAAGGCTGCCGACGGCGACTGGACCCTTACCGGCAGCGAGCGCCGCATGCTGCAGGACCTCTGCGACGCCTACCACCTGGCCGGCAAGAAAGTGATTGTGGTGCTGAACATCGGCGGTGTCATCGAGACCGCTTCCTGGAAGAACCTGCCGGATGCCATCCTGCTGGCCTGGACCCCGGGTCAGGAAGGTGGCTACACCGTGGCCGATATCCTCTCCGGCGCTTCCTATCCTTCCGGAAAGCTCCCGATGACCTTCCCGGTGGCTTACTTCGACATCCCGTCCTCCTTCAACTTCCCGTACGACGCTCCGGAAACTTCTCTGAATCCGTTTGCCTCCAACGATGAGTCCACCAACGAGCTGGCCGCCATGTTCGGCTACGGCCCCCAGAAGAAGGCCAACGTGGACTACACCGAGTACAAGGAAGGCATCTGGGTGGGCTACCGCTACTTCCAGACGGCCGGCAAGGCTGTCTCCTATCCGTTCGGATACGGCCTCAGCTACACTACCTTCGCTTACAGCGCTCCCGTGGTGAAAGCGGCCAAGGACGGCACCGTCACCGCTTCCATCACCGTGAAGAACACCGGCAAGGCTGCAGGTAAGGAAAGCGTGCAGTTCTATGTAACCGCACCGGACGGCGGCCTGGTGAAGCCCGCTTTCGAGCTCAAGGCTTTCGCCAAGACCCGCGAACTCAAGCCCGGCGAGGCCGAGACCCTCACGGTCACCATCGACCCTTACACCCTGGCTTCCTTCAATGAGGCTACCTCCGCCTGGGAAACCGCTGCCGGCAACTACACGCTCCTGTTCGGTGCCTCCGCCCTGGACATCCGCGCTACCGCTGCCTTCAAGCAGGCCAAAGCCCAGTCCTGGGCCGCCAACCGCGTGATGCTTCCCGCCGAGCCTGTCAAGGAAATCACCGTGAAGTAATCGGTTTTCGTCAACGCGCTGACGATCAGTGCTTTAAGTTAAACCCCTGCGCAGAAAAGTGCGCAGGGGTTTTTGTTAAGTCGCTGTTGTTTAGCTGTTTAGCCGGCGCGCGATTGGGCCGGTGGCGTGCGGACTAGCCGGTGTAGTCCGAGGGCGGTACACCGAACTGTTTCTTGAAGGAAGTGGAGAAGTGGGAGAGCGTGTTGAACCCGGTCATGTAGGCAATCTCCGACATGTTGTACTTGCCTTCCTTCAGGAGGTCGGCCGCGCGATTGAGCTTGTAGCGCTTGAAGAACACGGAGGGATTCTCTCCGGTGAGGCCTTTCACCTTGTAGTAGAACTTGGTGCGGGAAATCTTCATCATTTCCGTCATGCGGGTGATGTCCAGATCTATGTTGGAGAGTTCCTTCTCCATCAGCGCGTACAGGTCTTTCATGAAGGCGGCGTCGCGAGGGGAGAGGGCCTCCGGGGCGATGTCTTCCGTGGTGGTCACCGAGCCCAGCTGCCGGTGCAGCTTTTCGCGGTTCTCCAGCAAAGATTTCACCAGAGCGGTGAGGTAGGCGGGCTGGAAGGGTTTGGTGACGTAGGCATCGGCCCCCTTATCCAGGCCCTGAACCTGGTTTTCCACGGCCACTTTGGCGGTGACCAGTACCACGGGGATGTGGCTCAGCTGGAGGTTGCCCTTGATGGCTTCGCAGAGCTCGTAACCGCTCATACCGGGCATCACTACATCGGAAATCACCAGGTCCGGGGCGTCTTCCTCTTCCATTCCCTTCAGGGCCGATGCCCCTTCGAAGTACACGGAAACCTTGTAGGAAGGCTTAAGCAGCATCTTGAGGTAGTTGGCAATGTCGATGTCGTCGTCCACTACCACGATGTGCCTGCGACCGGTCTCGGTCTGCGCTTCTGCCGGGGAAGCGTCTTGCGTGGGTACCATGATCTGGAGCTGGGCCTGTTCCGTGGTACGCTCGTCTTCCGTGTAGGAACTGGCGCTTACGGGCAGGATGAAGTTGAACAGGGCGCCGCCATCTTCCCGGTTCCAGGCCTTGATATAGCCGTGGTGGAAGCCACAGAGGGCCCGCGCATAGAACAGGCCGATTCCCGAGCCTTGCGTCTCCTGTCGGCTGGACGCCTGGAAGAAGCGCTCGAAGATCTTCTCCAGCTGGTCTTCGGGGATGCCCGGACCATTGTCGGCCACGCTGACAGAGGCGTACTGACCGTCCGTATCGGCCGGCGTAAGGGGGAAACGGGCGGCGGCCTCTTCCCGGGAGATGACGTCGAACGAGAGGCTCACCTTACCGCCGGGCGGGGTGAACTTGAGGGCGTTGGAGAGCAGGTTCATCACAATTTTCTGCATCTTGTCCGCATCCACCCACATAGTGAAGGGCTCTTCCAGGCCATAGGTGACAAAGTCGATACCCTTGGATTCCGCGTTGAAGCGGAACAGGGAGGCGATGTCCCTGAGCGGGCCGGTTACATCCATCTTGGCCACCTTCATCTGCAGTTTCTTGTTGCCGATGCGGTTGAAGTCCAGCAGCTGGTTCACCAGCGATAGCATCCAGGTGGCGCTGCGCTGGATAATCCCCACCAGCTGGCGGTCTTCGCCCTTAATGGTAGGGGAGGCCGACAGCTGGGAAACCGGTCCGGCAATCATGGTAAGCGGGGTGCGGAACTCGTGGGCCACGTTGGAGAAGTAGTTCATCTGGATTCTATTGAGCTTTTTCTCCGCTGCCTCGGCTTCTTCGGCCTTTTCCCTTTCGCGGCGCTCCTCGCGGATATGGCGGGCTGCTTCTCGGCGCACCCGGCGGACATGCCGCCAGATAGAATAGCCGACCCCCAGCAGCAACAGTCCCAGGGCAGCCCAGAGCAGGATGGCCCACCAGCTGGCGTACCAGGGCGGCAGCACCTTCACCCGCAGGAACGACTCGGTTTCCACAATGGAATTGCTGTTGTTGTCTATCTTTACCCGGAAACGGTAGTTCCCGGCGGGCAGATTGGCATAATAGGCTTCATGTACAGCGCCGGCCGACACCCAGTATTTGTCGAAGCCCTCCATCATATAGTAGTAGTTGGTGCGCTCGTTGCCGCTGTAATCCAGGGCGGCGAAGGAGATGCTGAAACCGTTCTCCTGGTCCTGGAGGGTGATATCCGGACAGTTTTCCAGCTCGGTGGCTATGGGGCCTTCCGCTCCGGGGCGCACCAGCTGGTTGTGGATGGTCAGGTCCTGGAAGACCAGGGAGACGGGACGCTTCTGGGAAACGTCCAGCGGGTTGAACCAGGTGAGACCGTGCGTTCCGCCGAACACCAGGGTGCCGTCCGGATAGATGCAGGAGGCGCGGTCGCTGAACTGATTGCCGCCAATCCCGTCTTCCTGGTAGTAATTCACGAATCGTCCCAGGGAACGGTCCCATTTCCCGAGCCCGTTGAGCGTGGATACCCAGATGTTCCCCTGGCGGTCTTCCTGGATGGAGGCGATGTCCTCGCAGCTGACGCCCTGGATCAGGGTGGTGGACCCGCTTTCCCCGTTCCGGTGCATCAGTCCGTTGGTGATGGTGCCCAGCCATACGTCCCCGGCGGAATCCTTGTACAGGCAGTTAGGGATGCGGACCGACCGGCGGATGCAGGCGGCTTCCTCTTCCGGAGTGAGCGGCAGTTCACGCACTTCGTCGGTGTAATTGTTGACCGCGAGCATGGGCAGGTTGAACGCGCCCACCAGAATCTGGCCCGGCTCCGTGGGCAGAAGGTTGGTCACGAAGGTCCACTGGCTGCCGGAAGTCAGGGGGACGGACTTCACCTGCCGGGTGCCCTTGTCATAGACCAGCAGGTCTGGTCCCATGGTGCCGATCCAGATGCGGCCCCGGTCGTCCTGGGCGATGGAGAGGGGAGAGACGGCGACGATACGGTCCGCGGGAACAAAGCGCAGGCCGTTCCGGCGGCAGCGGAGCACCTGGAATTTGTCCGTAAACAGCAGCCAGTATTCTCCCTGGGCATCCACGAACACTTTGTTGCATCGGATGTATCCCACCTTGTTGTCCTGGATCAGATAATCTACCGGGACCGGGCTGATGCTTCCTTTTTCCCGGTCATAGACAAACATGCCGTCCCGCTGGGTGGTGATCCAGAGCAGGCCGTCCGGGTCCAGGCACAGAGAAGTAACGCTTTTGTTGTGAAAGAAGGAGGTGAGAAACTTATTGCTGTCGAACTGGTTCTTGTAGTAATAGGAGACGGCGTATCCCTGGTCTGTTGTGCCGAACCAGATGTTGTGCCGGCTGTCCTGGAAGATGGTGCGGATTTCTGCATCGGGCACATCGTAGGGGAATCCGGCCTCTCCCTGGCGGACTACGCGGTCCTGGGCGGGATAATAGCAGAACAGGCCTGCTCCGATGACATTCAGCAGGACCACGGCCCCGTCGTCGGCCGAGAACAGCTGGTCGATATCTCCTTCCATGATCTCTTTTCTCCGGGTGAGGGCTTCGGGGATGGGTTTGGGCTTGAGCGTACGGGTGTCGATGATGCTGAAGCGTCCCATGCCGGAAAGCCAGACCTTACTTTCTCCCACCAGGCACTGATGATAGATAAAATGGGAAGAGGGGAGTTCTGCCAGCTTGGAGAAATCGTCCGGGCTGTAGATGCTCAGGGTGGCGCCGTTGCATACCAATAGGCGGTCTTGCCGGTCCAGAATGACGGCTGGTGCCCCGAAGGCGTTGAGGTCTCGGATAACGGGACGGAGCCGGTCTTCCGCTGCATCATAACGGAAGAGGACGCTGCCGTTGTGCAGGAGGATGTCTCCGGCGCGGGTTTCCAGGATCTGGGAGATGCTTCGGTTCTGGTCCGGAACGGCCAGGCGGCGGAAGCCTCCGGTTTCCGTCTTTATGGCCACCCCGTTCACCGTGGCAATCCAAAGGTCCCCTTTGCTGGCCGACAGGATGTGGTTGATCTGGTTGTCTGGCAGCCCTAAGGTGTCGTCCGTACAGAAGTACTGGTGGAAGTTTTCCGGCGGAGTGTATTTGTTGAGCCCCCGGAATGTGCCCATCCAGATTTGTCCCAGCCGGTCTTCGGCAAAAGCGTTCACCCGCTGGTTGGACAGGTGGTCCTGTATGATCAGCGTGCCTTCCTCGGCGAGCGGCAGGGTCCGCTGAGTGCAGGAAAGCAGCAGGAGACTGCCCAGAAGGATACAGATGTTTCTCATCCGCGGTTAAGTTTAAGATTTTTTCAAATATACTATTTTTCGCGCATTAACTATTGTTTTTGAACATCCGAGAACATTTTTGAACAAATAAAATATTTGAATAATTCATTCCGGAAAGGATTTGTTATTGGCGAAAAAAGGATGGGACCGAACTGTCTTACCTTTGTACCGTGAGACTGCATAAAGTTTAACCAAACTATAATCATTAACCATTAACAACTTTTCGCATGAGCAATTCCTTATTTAAGAGGTTCACAGCCGCAGCGCTGTCGCTCCTTGTGGGATGGACGCTCGCTGCCCAGCAGCGGGTAACCATCACGGGAACAGTCATTGACGACCAGGGCGAGCCCATGATTGCCGCCGGTGTTGTGCAGAAAGGCACCACCAACGGCACCATCACAGACCTGGACGGCAAGTACACCCTCACGGTTCCTCAGGGAGCCACCATCGAATTCTCTTCCGTGGGTTATGTGTCCCAGGAAGTGGTGGCTGCCCAGAGCGGTACCATCGACATCACCATGGCCACCGACACCCAGATGATCGAAGAGACGGTGGTGGTGGGTTACGGTGTACAGCGCAAGTCCGATGTTACCGGTTCCATCTCCCAGGTGAAGTCCGAGGACATCCAGAACCGTACCATCACCTCGCCGGAGAGCGCTCTCCAGGGCAAGACCGCCGGTGTGCAGGTGTTCTCCAGCTCCGCCCGCCCGGGCGCCGCTCCCAGCATCCAGGTGCGCGGTATTTCCTCCAACGGTACTTCCAATCCGCTGTATGTGGTTGACGGTCGCCGGACCAATTCCATCGCCGGTATCGACCCCAACGACATCGAGTCCATGGAAGTGCTCAAGGACGGTGCTTCGGCCGCCATCTACGGCGCCGAGGCTGGTAACGGCGTAATCATGATCACCACCCGGCGCGGTCAGGGCGAGGGCAAGATCAGCTACTCCTACCAGCTCACCTCCCAGAGCCTGAACCATATCCCCCAGGTGATGAACGCCGAGGAGTACTTCCAATATTATATGGAGAACGGCCGGTTCCAGCTCACCGACTTGTACGAGCACTGGGACTTCAAGACCAACACCGACTGGCTGGGCTATTCCTATGAGAATTCCCTGATGCAGCACCACAACCTCTCATTCAGCGCCGGCAACGATCGCGGAAACCTCTATATCTCCGGTACCTACCTGGATAATAACGGTATGTTTAAGGGAGATGCCGACGTGTACAAGCGCCTCACTTTCATGGTCAACGGTTCCTGGAAGTTCAAGCCCTGGCTGGAAATCCAGACCAACAACCAGGTAGAGTACTATCAGGTTCGTTCCGTCTCCGAGGGCAGCGACTACGGCTCCGCTGTGCTGGCCGCCCTGCAGCTGGACCCGCTCACCGCTCCCACCTATACCCGGGAAAACCTGCCCGCCCACATGCGCGCCCTCCAGGAAAGCGGACGTACGCTCATGCAGGACGAGAACGGTGACTACTACGGCATCTCCTGGTACAACCCCTCCGAGAACGTGAACCCGCTGGTGATGCGCGACCGTTCCTACAGCCTGTCAACGGGCTTCAACATCAACGGTTCCACCTCCATCAATTTCATGCCTGTCAAGAACCTTACGTTCACTTCCCGCGTAGGCTACCGGCTCTCCGCCGGCGACAACTACGGTTACAGTCTCCGCTACTACATCAACCAGAACGCCTACCAGAATTATATCGGCCTGTCCGGCTCGGGAAACAACAGCGTCTACTACCAGTGGGAGAACTTCGCCAACTGGAACCAGAGCTTCGGCAACCATAACATCACCGCCATGGTGGGTACGTCCTACTCCAACACCCGCAACTTCTCGCTGAACGGTAGCTACCGCGGATCGGACGACGACCTGGGCGTCACCCAGGACAACCCCCTGTTCTACTATTTCGCCTACCATTCGGCCAATGCCGTCCCTTCCGTGGGCGGCGCTGAGCCCACCTTCGGCCGCAAGCTCTCCTACTTCGGCCGCGTAGGCTGGAACTACAAGGGAAAATATAACCTCCAGGCCTCCTTCCGTGCCGATGCTGCCGACCTCTCCATCCTGCCCAAGCCCATGCGCTGGGGTTACTTCCCGTCCGTGTCGGCTGGCTGGACCCTTTCCGAAGAGAACTTCTTCGCGGGCCTGAAGAACGTGGTGAACTACGCCAAGCTTCGCGCCAGCTGGGGCCAGAACGGTTCCCTTGCCGGCCTGGGCGGCTACCGCTATGCCAATGTGATTGCCTCTACCGGCAAGTATCCTACCGGAAACGGCATGGAATACATCCTGGGCTACGCCCCGTCCTCTTCCGGTAACGACGAACTCAAATGGGAAACTTCCGAGCAGCTCAACTTTGGCCTGGACCTGCGCTTCCTGCGCGACCGCCTCACCTTCAGCGTGGACTGGTTCAACAAGATGACCAAGGACCTGATTGTAACCGGTATCACTCCTTCCACCGTGGTGGGCGTACGGGCCTCGCCCGTGAACGCCGGTAACGTACGTAACACCGGTCTTGAGTTCGAGCTCAAGTGGCGCGACCAGATTGGTGACTTCCAGTACAGCATCGGCGGAAACCTCTCCACCCTCAAGAACGAGGTTACCTACATCCACGAGACCCTCTCCGACGGTATTGACGGCACCGGCGTGCGCAACTACGGCACCATCACCCGCTTCGAGAAAGGCTATCCCGCCTGGCACTTCTACGGATACCATTTCACCGGAATCGACCCCAACACGGGCGATGCCATGTTCGCGGACTACGACGGTGTAGAGGGTGCCACGCAGGCCGACAAGATTGACCTGGGCTCCGGTATCCCTACCCTTAACTATGGTGTCACCCTCACCGCAGCCTGGAAGGGCCTGGACGCCGTGGTGTTCCTCACCGGTGCGGCCGGCAGCAAGATCTACAACTGCCTCACCGTGGTGGACTATCCTTCCAACCGCCTGAGTTTCCTCACCAAAGACCGCTGGACGCCTACCCATACGAACGGCACCATGCCCGCCGCCAATGCATCCAACTGGCAGCAGTTCCTCACCTCCGACGGCGTGGTCTTCGACGGCTCCTATGCCAAGATCAAACAGATCCAGCTGGGTTATACCCTGCCGCAGAGCTTCACCCGCAAGTTCAAGGTGGACAATCTCCGTATCTACGGTTCCCTGGACGACTTCTTCACCTTCTCCAACTATCCGGGCTTCGATCCCGAGGTTACCGGTACAGGCAGCAGCCTGGGCGTGGACAAGGGTACCTATCCTACCGCCAAGAAGGTTGTCTTCGGTGTAAACATCACCTTCTAATATCCAGAGCCTTATGAATAAAGCATTTATCATACTCGCCGCAGCCGCCTGCACCGCTGCCGCCGTCTCCTGCTCCAACCAGCTGGATATTCCCCAGCATGGTGTGCTGGACTACAATACCTACTATCAGACCGACGACCAGATCACATCGGCCAACATTGCCATGTACCTGGAGGTTCGCGGTTGGGAATACAATGTGAAACTGTGCAAGGCCATGCTCACGGACGATTTCTGGGCCGGCGGTTCCATGCGCGGTGACAACACAGACCTGGAGCATCTGAACGAATTTACCTTCGATGCCGAGCAGGACTACGTGGAGAACATGTTCACCACCTACTACACCCTCATCTACAAGGCCAACGTTATCCTGGGCCATGTGGATCCGGAACTGGGCGACGTGGCCAAGCGGGCCATCGCCGAGGCCAAGGTGTTCCGTGCCTTCGCCTACTTCGACCTCAAGACCATGTGGGGCAACCCGCCGCTGGTAGACCATGAGCTGGCTCCCTCCGAGTACAACGTGCCCAACGGCACCGACGAGGAACTCTGGGGCTTGATGGAGAAAGACCTCACCGAGGCCATCTCCTCCGGTTACCTGGTAGAGAAGACCGGTGCCGACGACGCCTCCACCTGGCGCGTGACCAAGCAGTTCGCACAGGCCCTCCTGGGCAAGGTGTATCTGTGGCAGGATAAGTATTCCGAGGCCGCCGCCCAGTTCGACGCTGTGGTGGGCTCTGGCAAATACCGCCTCTTCGAAGACTACGGCGGTCTGTTCCGCAGCGAGAACAAACACAACTGCGAATCCATCTTCGAGAACAACCGCATCCATGACGACAACGACTCGTTCCAGAACTTCAGCATGTACGCCCTCATGACCAACTGGCGCATGGACAAGATGAACTGGCCGGCCGACACGCCCATGATGAATACCGGATGGGGCTTCCGCGTACCTACCAAGAGCCTGTACGACGATTTCGTGGCTGTGGAAGGGGCCGACGGCTACCGCCTGAACAATTCCCTCAAGACCCTGGATCAGCTGAACTCCGAGCTGGGCATCACCCTCAAGGCGCCCATCATCGGCGAAGGATACTTCATGTGGAAACTCCGCATCCTGGCCTCCGAGCGCGGCATGGGCAACGACTTCGTGTATGCCGCCAATACCGTCTGGATGCGTTACGCAGAGGTTCTGCTGTGCGGTGCCGAGGCCCATTTCAAGGCCGGAAACACCGCCAAGGCCACTGACTACCTGAACCAGATCCGCCGCCGCGCCAAGGCTCCCGAGGTGGGAAGCGCCACCCTGGACGACATCAAGCGCGAGAAACGCATCGAACTCTTCGGCGAAAGCGTACGTTTCCAGGACCTGCTCCGCTGGGGCGAAGGTTCCCGGATGGCCGACAACGGCAAACAGTATCCTCAGCTGGAGGTGAACGGACAGGTAACCTGGGTCAACTGCAACAACTCCGTGAGTGGCTTCAAGGCCGGCAAGCATGACCACCTGCCTTATCCCGCCACCGAGATCCGCCTGAACTCTGAAATCCGACAGAACGCTGGGTATTAATCGTCTAATCCGAAGCATATCATGAAAAAGAATATCATACTGCTTGCCTGCATGGTGCTTGGCCTGAGCGCCTGCTACAAGTCCGAGCTGGAGCCGCTCAAGGGAATATTCCCCGCTCCCACCGTGGTCAGCGGCACCTCCGCCGCAACGGCCACTTCCGAGAAAGCCGACGGCAAACGCCTCTTTGTGGTGAACCTGAACGAAGGCGGCAACCAGTTCCGCCTGAACCTGGTGGGGGACAAGTACTTCCTTACCGCCAATACCTATACCCCGGCCTCCGAGGCTGCGGCCAAGAAAGGCAACTTCATCAGCGGAAACACGCAGGTGAACGGACAGCCCGTCCAGGGCGGTAAGATTACGGTGGCCCACACCCCGATTGACGAGGTGAACAATACCTACAAGATCGACGCCGTGCTCTTCCTCGCCGACGGTACGCCCTACACCCTTTCCTGGGCAGGAAACCTGGCCTTTGAGCCGGATCCTGTGGCAGGCGACATCGTGGTGGAGAACTTCCTCTCCGAGGAAACCGCCCCGACCGACGCCGGAACGCTCAAGCATACCCTCACCATCACCAACGGTGACGGTGCCGTGACGGCCGTATTCGAGGTGTACACCCCGGGCGGCGTAACAGGCATCGCCGGTACCTATACCTGCATCGAGTATGCCGAGGCCAATGCCGACGGTTACGTGGTGGGCAACGGCTGGAGCTTCCCCGACTGGGGCATCGCCGGCGGTTCCTACATCGTTGCGGACGGTGCCCGCGTGGATGTGGCTCCCGGCCAGATTGTGCAGATTGCTGCCCTCAGCCCCACTGCCTATGTGTTCACCATCGACGGTGAAGACGCCCTGGTGGCAGGTTCCGTTCCGGGTGAAGGCATCGTCATTTCCAATACCGGCGCCATTGTGTCGTCGGGCACCGATGCCGGCACCACCAAGCATGCCATCACCATCCTGGACGAGGACGGCGCCGAGGCTGCCTACTTCGAGCTGTACACGCCTGCCATCGCCAGCGGCCTGGGCGGCAGCTATGTCTGCATCGAGTATGCGGAGGCTAACGCCGACGGTTACGTAGCCGGCAATGGCTGGAGCTTCCCCGACTGGGGCATCGCCGGCGGTTCCCACTATGTGGCGGGCGGTTCCTCCGTAGACCTCGCCGTGGGTGAAATCGTGACTGTGATGCACCTGGGAGCGAACATGTACTCCTTCAGCGTCTCTTCCGGCTTCTCCATTCTGGTCAAGATCCAGTAAGTATGCCCTCCAGGTACATTTTTCTTTCAGCGGCCGCTGCCCTGGCCCTCGCTTCCTGCGGGGGCGGGGGAGCGCCCGCATCCCCATCGCCGGCGTGCCAGCTGGAGACATCGGCCCGGCTCACGACTGCCCAGACCGCATCCGGTCCGGTAGCCGGCTACATCGACGGCGGCGTATATACCTACAAAGGCATTCCCTACGCCAAGGCCGACCGTTTCATGCCGCCCCAGGATCCCGATCCCTGGACGGACGTGCGTCCCAGCCGGGCACACGGCCCCACTTGTCCGCAGGGACCCCGCACGGGGTGGTACTCCGACGAGCAGGCCTTCTCCATGCACTGGGACGATGGCTTTCCGGACGAGGACTGCCTTCGGGTGAACATCTGGACTACGGGCCTCTCTGACGGGAAAAAGCGTCCGGTGATGGTCTGGCTCCACGGCGGTGGCTTCTCGGCTGGTTCCGGGCAGGAGCTCATCAGCTATGACGGGACCAACCTGGCCCGCGACCATGGCGTGGTAGTGGTTACTCTGAACCATCGGCTCAACGTGCTGGGCTTCCTGGACCTGTCGGCTTTTGGCGGCAAGTATGCCCGGAGCGGCAACGTGGGCATGCTGGATATCGTCAAGGCCCTGGAATGGGTCCGGGAGAACATCGCCTTCTTCGGGGGTGATCCAGCCAATGTGACCATCTTTGGCCAGAGCGGCGGCGGTGGAAAGGTGTGCACCCTGATGGCCATGCCTTCCGCCCGGGGACTCTTCTCCAAGGCCATTGTGGAAAGCGGCTCCATCACCGATCTGATGAATCAGAAGTACTCCCGCCGGATCGGCGCCGAGACCGTGGAGGCCCTGGGCCTCACGCCTTCCCGGGTGGATCAGATTGCGGAGGTTCCCTACGAGACGCTCTACGCCGCCTACCAGAAAGCGCTGGGAAAGGTGCGCGAAGAGGCACGGGCCGAAGGAGCCATATCGGCCAATTTCCTCAACGCCATCCTCTTCGGCGCCATGCCCGTGGTGGACGGGGAAGTGATTCCCGCCCAGCCTTCCTCGACGGCGGCGCTGGCCCTGTCCAGAGATATCCCCGTGATCATCGGCACCACGTACAACGAGTTCACCCGGGACCAGGAAGACCCGATCTTCAAACCGCTGGCCATCCAGCAGGCCCGGGACCGTACGTCGGCCGGCTGCGCGCCTGTGTACCTGTACCAGTTTGACTGGGCCTCTCCCGTGATGGACGGGGCGCTGGGCAGCACGCACTGCCTGGAGATTCCCTTTGTCTTTGACAATGTGGCGCTCCATAACACGTTCACGGGCGGCTGCGACGACGCCGTGCAGCTGGGACACCGCATGAGCCGCGTGTGGACCAACTTTGCCAAGACCGGTGTTCCCTCGGCCGACGGAATTCCCATCTGGGAAGTCTATCCCCGGGTGATGCACTTTGACATAAATTGTACCCTACAGTAATGAAAAACTGTTTTTATTGGACTGCCCTGGCGCTGGGAATCCTTTTTTCCAGCGCCTGTGGCAAAACGCAGGATGCAATCCCGGAAGAGGACGCCCGCAAGAACCTCCTGGAAATCCTACAGGCAGAAGACAAGCTGTATCAGGACCAGAGCCTCTTCAGCAAGGCCATGGGAAAGAACATGACCTATTCTGTCTGGCTTCCCGGTGGATACGACGACACCAAGACCTATCCTTTCCTGTACCTCCTGCATGGCTATGAGTATGGCGACCAGAGCCATCTGGACCGTTACTGGGTACAGAAGGGGAATGCCCAGGCCATAGCCCGGGAGTATGTGAAAGACGGCGGCGTGCCCATGGTCATCGTGATGCCCAACGGACTGAGTTCCTTCTATGTGGGAAAATACGAGACCTACTTCGAGGAAGAACTGATGGCCGAGGTGGAAAAGGCCTACGGCTGCAACGGGAAAAGGGCCATCGCCGGCCTTTCCATGGGCGGTTACGGCACCCTCTACCATGCCCTGAAGTATCCCTCCAAGTTCACCTGCGCCTATGCCATGAGCCCGGCAGTGATGGAAGATATGGACAAGATGGTGGACGAGGTGGCCGACAAAAGCACGTTCCCAGCCATCACCATCGAGGTGGGGGAGCAGGACACGGTGGTGGACAACACCGTTTCCCAGGCGCTGTACCAGTACCTGAAAGAGAATGGCGTCCGCTGCAACTGGGTAAGCCGTCCCGGTGTCCACGACTGGGTTTTCTGGCAGGCCTGCCTGCCCAAGGCTCTGAAAGCGGCCGGCGACTCTTTTTAACCGCCGCCGATTAGAATGGGCAGGTGATGGATTTCTGCCCGGAAATTGTTACATTTGCGTATAATCTGATTCACTGATATGAAGAAATTAGCTCTCATTGCAGCCGCGATGCTGCTGGGTTCTGCCGCCTTTGCACAGCAGGCCCTCTTCGGAGGCCCCGGCGTGGTGTCTCCCGAAATCAATGCCGACGGTACCGTCACTTTCCGTTATCAGGCTCCCAAGGCCGTCAAGGTACAGGTGACCGGCGACTTCCTTCCCACCCAGAAGACCGAGTTCGAGATGAACGGCCAGAAGATGACCTTCGATTCTCCCGGTGTGGCAGATCTCAAGGAAGGGGAGAACGGCATATGGGAATACACCACCCCGTTCAAGGTGGCCCCCGAGATGTATACCTATACTTTCCGGATCGACGGCAACAGCGTCATCGACCCCAACAACATGTTCGTGAACCGTGACGTGGCTTCCCTTACCAGCGTGCTCCTGGTTCCTGAAAAGGGAGCCCGCAGCGACCTGTATGCCATCCACAACGTGCCGCACGGCACCGTTTCCAAGGTGTGGTATCCTTCTGCCACTGCCGGATTCAGCCGCCGGCTCACCGTGTACACCCCGGCCGGTTACGAGACTTCCAAGGCCAAGTATCCCGTGCTGTACGTGCTGCACGGCATCGGTGGTGACGAGGATGCCTGGGTTACCCAGGGCCGCGCCACCCAGATCCTGGACAACCTCATCGCCCGCGGCGAGGCCAAGCCCATGATCGTGGTGTTCACCAACGGCAATATCTCCCAGGAGGCCGCTCCGCTGGAGAATTCCACCGGATACACCCGTCCCACCATGTCCCTGCCCCAGACCATGGAAGGCACCTTCGAAACCGCCTTTCCGGAGGTGGTGAAGTTCATCGACAGCCATTACCGCACCATCGCCAAAAAGCAGAGCCGCGCCATCTGCGGCCTGTCCATGGGCGGTTTCCACACCCTGTACATCTCGCTGAACAACCCGGACATGTTCAACTACTCCGGCATGTTCTCCGCCGCCATCGGCGTGAACGACCCTTCCGTGAGCCCCATCTATCAGGACTTCGATGCCAAGCTGGCCACTTACTTCTCCAAGAAACCCGCCCTGCTGTGGGTCGGTATCGGCAGCACCGATTTCCTCATCCAGTCCAACAACGACTTCCGCAAGAAACTGGACGCCGCAGGCTATCCGTACAAGTACATGGAGACCGACGGCGGCCATATCTGGCGCAACTGGAGGATTTATCTCTCCGAGTTTGTCCCGCTGCTGTTCAAGTAACGGAGCCGTGAAGTAGAACGGATTCACAATCATTCTATTAGAAAAAAGTGTCTGGTCGAATCCGACCAGACACTTTTCTATATTTACTTGGTTCTCAAGTGCTTCTGCTTTACGCTTCCCAGAACTTGAAGGGATGCCGGGAGAGCTGGGCGTTGTAATAGCGCTTGTCGCCGGTGACTTCCTGTCCCAGCCAGTCGGGCTTGTCGAAGGTTTCATCGGCCCGGCCCAGTTCGATCTCCGCCACGGTGAGTCCCTCGTTGTCGCCGTGGAACTCGTCCACCTCGAAGAAACGTCCCGCAGGGGCTGTACTCTCCGGAACGATCCAGCGGGTTTTTTCTATGGAACCGGGCTTGCACAGCAGGAACAGCTCCCGGGCGTCTTCCAGGGGAATCTTCCGCTCCCATTCCTGACGGGAGATGCCGTCGGCCGACGGGCCTTTGATGGTGAGGAAACCCTCGTTGTCCCGGATGCGCACGCGCACCGTGTTGCCGCTGTCATGGGCGATGTAGCCCTGGGAGATGGTGTAGGACTTTACCGCCAGGGCTTTGTAGGAACTGTCCTTTACCAGGAATTTGCGTTCGGTTTCTATATTCATGCTTTTACATCAGCCATTTGGACATGTCTTTGCCTGCGGCCAGGCCTTCGCGGATTTGGGTGGAGGAGATGGTCACGAGCGGCGCCTTGAGGAGGGTGATCCTGTACAGGGGATTCTCCTTGAGCAGCCGGGCACGGCAGTGCCCCCGGTGGTATCCTTTGCGGGGAAACACCACTACGCCGTATTCCAGCAGGATGCGCTCGTGGAAGCGCCATCCCCCGAAGCCGGCCAGGTTGTCGGCCCCGATCACCAGGGTGAAGTCGTTACCGGGTTCCCGCTCCTGGAGGGCGTCCAGCGTGCGGATGGTGTACTGGGGCGGCGTCATCCGCAGTTCCAGGTCCTGCGCCACGACTTTCAGGTCCGGGTGCCGGCCGATGGCTTCCTGGGCGGCCTTGTAGCGGTCTTCCCCGGCAGGCAGGGTGTGCACGTCCTTGAAGGGGTTCTGTGGGGTAACCACCAGGTATACAAGGTCAAACCCCGCCCGGGCGGTGAGGAAACGGATAATGGCTTCGTGCCCCTTGTGCAGCGGGTTGAAGCTGCCGGAATAGACTGCTATTTTCATCGGCCGAGGAAACTGTCCACCATTTCTTCGGCCTCCCGGAAGGCGTCTTCCAGGCGGTCGTTGATGAGCACTTTGTCGAACTGTGGGGCGAAGGTCATCTCTTCCGAGGCTTTGGCCACGCGTTTCTCGATTTCTTCCATGGGGTCTGTGGCCCTCAGAATCAGGCGCTCCCGGAGCACTTCCACGGAGGGGGCCTGGATAAACACGGAAAGGGCGCTGTCGCCGAAGTATTTCTTGAGGTTTACACCGCCCTTGACATCCACGTCGAACACAATCACATGCCCTTTGGCCCAGATGCGGTTTACCTCGCTCTTGAGGGTGCCGTAAAAGCGGCCCGGATACACCTCTTCATATTCTACGAACTTGTTGTCTTCCACCAGTTTGCGGAATACGTCGGTCGTGTAGAAAAGGTACTCTACGCCATCCTGCTCCTGGCCTCTGGGAGGCCGGGATGTGGCCGACACGGAGAATTCGATCTCCGGATGCAGGCCCAGGATATGACCCACGATGGTACTTTTTCCGCTGCCCGACGGGGCCGAAAATATCAATACTTTACCAGGCATATGATTTTTATCTTTCCACAAAAATAGTTAAATTTGTGGGCTTTTTGAAATTATTGTTTCAATTATACACAAAACTATGGTATCTTATAAAGAACTGGGCCTTGTGAACACCCGCGAGATGTTCAAGAAGGCCGTCGCCGGCGGTTACGCCATCCCCGCTTTCAATTTCAATAACATGGAGCAGCTCCAGGCCATCATCATGGCTGCTGCAGAGACCAAATCCCCGGTTATCCTCCAGGTTTCCAAGGGAGCCCGCAACTATGCCAACGCCACCCTTCTCCGCTACATGGCAGAGGGTGCCGTGGCCTATGCCAAGGAACTGGGTTGGGAGCATCCCCAGATCTGCCTCCACCTGGACCATGGCGACAGCTTCGAGCTTTGCAAAAACTGCGTTGACATGGGCTTCAGCTCCGTGATGATCGACGCCTCCGCTCTCCCGTACGAGGAAAACATCGCCCTTTCCAAGAAAGTGGCCGATTATGCCCACCAGTATGACGTTACAGTAGAGGCAGAGCTTGGTGTGCTGGCCGGCGTGGAAGACGAGGTCTCCGCAGAGGAATCCCACTACACCCGTCCGGAAGAGGTCATCGACTTCGCCACCCGTACCGGCTGCGACTCCCTGGCCATCTCCGTGGGCACCAGCCATGGCGCTTACAAGTTCAAGCCCGAGCAGTGCACCCGTGACCCCAAGACCGGCAAACTGGTACCTCCGCCCCTCGCTTTCGACGTGCTGCACGAGATTGAGAAGAAGCTTCCCGGCTTCCCCATCGTCCTGCACGGCTCCAGCTCCGTTCCTCAGGAGTACGTGGACATGTGCAACAAGTACGGCGGCAACCTGCCTAACGCTATCGGCATTCCCGAAGAGCAGCTCCGCGAGGCCGCCAAGAGCGCTGTCTGCAAGATCAACATCGACTCCGACAGCCGCCTGGCCATGACCGGTGCCATTCGCAAGCACCTGGCCGAGAACCCCAGCCACTTCGACCCTCGCCAGTATCTGAAACCCGCCCGCGAGGAAATGAAGAAGATGTACATCCACAAGATCGTGAATGTGCTGGGCTCTGACGGCAAAGCTGAGTAATTGCTAAGTAATTAGCTTACAGTGTATTAACTTAAAACCCTGCTGCAGGAGTGCAGCAGGGTTTTATTGTAAGTATCTGTGCCTTAGGCGTTTTACCAGAGCAGCAGGTGGCCCGTGCCTACGCCGGTGTCCACCGTCCACTTCCACTTGAGCTCGGGGGAGAAGCAATGGACCTTGCTGCCGGCGGTGAAGCTGGCGTCGCAGATGTAGATGTCGCCGTTCTGGGGATGGACGTAGATGCCGTAGGCGTAGCCGGTGCGGGAAAGGTCTGAATCGGCAAAGTGCGTAGTGGTGAAGGAGCCGTCCGCGGTGCTGACCTTATACAGACAGATATCGTAACCGCCTTCCATCTCGGCGTTGTTGCCGATGGCATAAATGCTGGCGCCGGAGAGGACCATCTTGTCGGCATGGACCCCGGCGATGGTCTGGGCGGAGCCGTCGGCCTTGACCATGGACAGGCTCATGGGTGCGCTGATATCCTGGACCCAGTTGCCCTCGCCGTCCTGCGACCAGGTGGATTCCCCGTAGGTGTTCACCCACAGCTTGCCGCCCATGGCATAGAGCATGTTCAGGTTGGTGACGGGGAGCTCCAGCTGCTTCTCCACCCGGAAAGAGGACAGGTCGATGACGCTGATCCGGTTGTCGTGCACCCAGTTGTAGCCGCCGCTGTTGGCCACATATAGCTTGCCACCGGAAACGGCGACGCCCTCCGGCTGGAATCCCACTTCCACCGAGGTGCTTTCAAAACTGGACGTGTTGATCTTATATACTTTCCCGTTCACCTCCGTGCCCGATCCGTAGACGGCGGCTCCATAGGAACTGATGTAGGCGTTTCCGCCGTCCATCACCACGTGGCGCGGCGCTTCCACATCCAGCGTGCGCAGCAGCGTGAAGGAGGGAAGCTGCAGTACTGCCACCTGGTTGGAGGCGTTCATCAGCACCCACAGGTTGCCTTCGGCGCTCACGGCCATGTCGTTGCCGGTGTTGCCCAGCCCCTGCGTGACCGTGGGGTTGGCCTGGCCGAAGATATCGGCATAGTATTTTTTGGTCTTGAAATCGAGCAGATCCAGCGTGGACGCTCCGGGGAATGCTCCCTCGTTGAGAATGAGCAGCTTGTTGCTGCCATTACTTTCACCTACTTCGACTTCGATGCCCGTGAAACCTTGAATTTCAGAGGCGTTTTCCTTGTTGCACCCTGCCACGCATGCGAGCAGGATGGCGCTGAAAACCAGCAGTGTTGTTTTTTTCATATGCAAAAGAACTAGATTGTATGCGCAAAGATACAAAATCTAGAACGAATAGTCAATGCTGGCCAGTACGTGAATGCCCGGCATAGGATACTGCCGGATAATCTGATACTGCTCGTTGAAGAGGTTTTTCACCTGCAGGCCAAGACTTAGGCCGCGGAGTTCCCAGGACAGGCCGATATCCCAGCAGCTCCAGGGAGCGATCCGGAAGTCCGGCCGGTTGGTGGAGGAGGTGAAGCGCTCGCTGCACAGGAAGCCCTGGAGCTCCAGGCTCAGGTTCTTCCAGGCACCCTGGAGCAGGAAATGGGCACTGTGCAGGGGGATGTACGGGATCTGGCCGAGGGTCTCCGTATCCTGCGCCCACTGGTAGGAGTACCGCGCGGTGGCGCTACCTGTCCACGGGCCCCGGGTGTACGTGGCCCCGGCGGAAATCTCGTCCCCGAAGATGCGCACCCCGCCGATATTGTACATGGACCAGCGGAAAAGCGAGCCGTTGGGAACAGCGATGAGCTTGTTCTCCACCCAGTTGTAATAGAGCTCTTCCCGGGCGTTGAAGGTCCAGGGTCCCAGTATCTTTTTCCAGCTCCAGCGGGCTGCAGCCTGCCAGACGTATTCCGGCTCCAGGCGGCGGGTGATGACGTTGGAGTAATAGAGGTCGTTGAAGCTGGGGAGCCGGCAGGAGCGTTTGACCAGGCCGCCGAACTCCCATTCCGGTGCGGGATGCCAGTTCACCAGCAGGGCGGGGGAGAGGAAACTGTATCGGCCCGCTCCGGCCGAGCGCTGGTACTGGACCGACAGGCTGGCGCGCCAGGGGTCTTTCAGGAGGGTGCCGGAGAGCGCGGCGAAAAGGGTCCGCCGGCTGGCGGAAACCTGGGCGTCCAGATGCTCCAGCTGACCGTCCAGCGCGCCGCCCAGATGCAGCCACGGCGACGCCTCCCAGTCCAGGGCGGCCGACAGATAGGCGCTCTGCTGCAGGTAGTTCCAGCGGGCCTCTACCGCCGGGTCCAGTTCCGACACATCCAGGTAGGAGAGGTAGTCGTTGGCGTATTTGGCCCTGAGAAGCATCCGGAGCCGGTCGTTCAGGCGCTGCTCTCCGCTGGCCTGGACAGCGAGGTCGCGGTCTTCCTGGCGGTCTGTCGAGAGCGGATACATGTCGGCCTGTTTATACACCGGTCCGGGGATGCCGCGCTCGGAGTCGTACCAGCGGGCCGACAGTTCGTATCGGCCTCCTTCCCGGAGGTAGAAAAGCTGCGCAAGGGCCTGGACAGACCGCAGGTCTCCGTTCTCCCGGACCATCAGGGTGTCGTAGCCTTGCATGCCTTCCGGGGTGTTGCGGTAGTCCCGGACGTGGAACGGATAGCGGCCATGGGCGTGGCTTCCGGCAATCTGGAGGCGCGAGCGGAAGTGTTCCCCCCAGCCCCTTTCCCAGCTTGCCTGTGGTGCCACGGTGCCGAACGCGCCGCCGTGCAGGTGTATGCGGAAGGTCTGTCCGGCCGGGGGCAGGGCACTGACCAGGTGCAGGGAACTGGCGCTGCCGTATTCACGGGCGCTCTGTAACAGTTCCGAGCGCTGGCCCTGGTACAGTTCCACCCGCTCCAGGGCCGTCGTGGATATCCGGCCCAGGTCTACCTGCATGTTCTGGGCATTGTCGATGGGCACGCCGTCCAGGAAAATGGCCGTGTGGGCGCTTCCGAGGCTCCTTACATTGATGGTCTTGAGCCCGCCGGCACCACCGTAGTCCCGGATTTGGATGCCGCTGAATTCCCGGATGGCGTCCGGCAGGGTCACCGCCCGCTGCAGCCTTTCCCCGGAAGTGACCTCCGTGGGGGGCGACACGAGCCGGGCAGCGCTCACCGATGCGGCTGCCAGGGTGTCGGGCAGTTGCAGGAACAGGGCTATGGTAAGAACGGTGGCTGTCATTTGGCCGTTTGTCCGGGATTTGTTACCTTTGAACGTGCAAAGGTATAAAAATACGCGCCATGTTGCAAGAAAATGGGCCCTGGACAGCGTTCCAGGCTGCAACATGGCTGGCTTTTTACGGGGAATGGCCCTTTTTGTGGCCATGTTGCAGCGAAAACGGCCACTGGCGGCTCTCTGGCTTGCAACATGGCTTGTCTGGGCCTGCGGTGCGCCTGCGGAACGGCCGCAAAGCAGCATGGAGTATGCGCAGTGGTTCGGCATCACGGAGGAGGGCAGCGTCGTAGTCTATTCTCCTTCCGGCGCCGCTCCGGACACGCTGGTGCCTCCGCTGGGGCGTATGGTGTGCATGTCGTCCTCCTACGTGGGCTTCCTGGAAGCCATCGGGGCCGACACCGCCGTGGTAGGCGTTTCCGGGAAAGCGTATCTGGGGAACACCCGGGTACAGGCATCAGCCGAAGAAGTAGGGTACGACGCCGCGCTGGATTACGAGGCCATCCTCCGCGCCCGGCCGGATGTGCTGCTGACCTATTCCGTGGGAGCCGTGGTTCCGCCATACCTGGCCAAGCTCAAGGATCTGGGTATCCGTACCGTAATCCTGAGCGAGCATCTGGAAAGCCACCCGCTGGCCCGGGCAGAATACGTAAAACTGTTCGGCGCCCTCACCCTCCGGCAGGCCACGGCCGATTCCGTCTTTTCGGCCGTCCGCGACCGCTACCTCTCCCTATCTGTCCAGCCTCCCGCCGCCGGGACCGTCCTGACTGGCGCTGCTTCTGTTCAAGCCGGCGGAGTAGTTGCCGGGTCGCAGGTGACAACCCGCCGCAAAGTGCTCATCAATATCCCCTATGCCGATATCTGGTACATCCCCGGCGGCGACAACTACATGACTCGCCTGGTGCAAGACGCCGGCGGCGAGTTGCTGGGGTCCGTGCCCGGAACGCTGGAATCCGGCACCATCAGCCTGGAACAGGCCTATACCTATGCGCAGGAGGCCGACGTCTGGCTGAACCCCGGTTGGTGCCGCACGAAGGAGCAGCTGCGGAGCGCGCATCCGCTGTTCGGCTCATTCCCGGTATTGGAGAAACCCGTCTGGAACAACACCCTGCAGGAAACGCCCGGTGGCGGCAACCGCTTCTGGGAAACGGGTCCCGTCCACCCGGACTGGATTCTGGAAGACCTGGTACACATCTTCTCCGGCACCCCCGCCCCCATGCACTATTTCATCCCTGTGGAGTAAAACGCGTTAGGGTGCACCGGAAAGTGCACCCTAAAACAGCTTGCCTGTGTTGAACTTCTGGGCCAGGCCGGCCAGCTCGTCGGAGGTGGCGGGGCGGTTGAGGGCAGCCTTGCGCTCCTGCTGGAACTGGTTCTTGAGCCGGTTGAACTGCCGTTTGGTATCCAGAGTAAAATCGCCGCCATCGATCCAGGAGAAGTACGACGGCTCTGACAACCAGACTTCCCGGGCGGTGCGTCCCTTGTGCTTGCCGAAGCTGATGACGGCCTCGCCGGCATCGTTCAGGATAAGCCGGCCGGCATAGTCTACCGTACGCGGACGGCCGCCCACGCCAGAGAGGAAAGAGACATCGTTCTTGAGCTTGTCCGGATACATATCCAGCTGCCCTTTAAGTACTTCCATGGTGGCCAGGGTGTCGGCCTCGGCCGTGTGGGCGTTCTCGAAATCTGCCCCGCCGCAGTAGAAGCGGTAGGCGGCCTTAAGGTTACGGGGCTCCATGTAGTGGTAGATGTTCTGCACATCCACCATCAGTTTGGCATGGAGGTCTATGTCGATGTCCTTGTGCAGGTGCAGCCGCACGCGTTCAATCTCTTCCGCCAGCATGGGAAGGTCGAACTTGGCGGAGTTGAAACCGGCCAGGTCTGCATCCGCGAGCCATTCCACCACCTCGTCTACCTGGTCGCAGAAGCGCGGGCAGGCGGCAAGGTCTTCGTCCTTGATGCCGTTCACGGCCGATGCCTGCGGATTCATGGGATACTGCCGCTCTCCGGCATAGTCCCAGGGCTTGAACCGCCAGGTTTTGATGCGGGTTTCTCCGCCAGGCATCACTTTTACAAAGCTCAATTCTGCGATGCAGTCCGATGCGATATTGAGTCCCGTGCTTTCGATGTCGAAAAACAGCAGCGGGCGTTGCAAATTCAGTTCCATAATGCTTGGAGCCCGGTAGGGGCGATAATAAGTCCCTTCCCGAGAGAAGGGATTTAGGGTGGGGGTAACGTAAGTGAAACGGATCCAGGAACCGATGGTTACTGGATCATGATAGGCATGAGGATGCCGCAGACCTTCTCCGTAGCGGCTTCTTCCTCCGAGGGGAGGATGAGCGCTGCGCGGCGGGCATCGGCAAATTTAATCACCAGCGAATTGCAGCCCATGTTGGCGAGGATTTCCGTGAGGAAGGTGGACTTGAAGCCGATGGAAAGCTCTGCGCCCTGGTAGTTGCAGGCGATTTTCTCATAGGCGGCCAGCGCGAATCCCAGGTCCTGGGCCGATATTTCCAGCTGCCCTTCCTTGAGGGTGAGCTTGATGTGGTTGGAGGCCTTGTTTGCGCACACGGCCACGCGCTTGACGGTGTTCAGGAGCAGCTGCCGGTCTATCTGCAGGATATTGGAGTTGCCGGTGGGGATGACGTCCCGGTATTTGGGATACTTGCCCACCACCAGGCGGCAGATCATGGTGGTGCCGCCGAAGCTGAACTGGGCCGTGGTGCTGTCGAAGCTGACCTCTACCGTTTCTGCATCCTTGCCGATGATGGAGCGCAGCACGCCCGCGGGTTTCTTGTGCAGGATGAAGGACGCCTTTTCCGCAGCTTTGACATCGGCCGTGGTGTAGCAGATGAGCTTGTGGGAATCCGAGGCCACCAGGGTGGTGCTTTCCGGGGCCATGTCGAAGAAGATACCGTTCATGGCGGGGCGGATTTCGTCGTCGGCCGTGGCGTAAATGGTGCTCTGGATGCCTTCTACCAGGGTTTCTGCCGGGAATTCCACCTTGAGGGCATCGGCCGATGTGGACTTGATCTCCGGGTAATCGTCGGCCGGGAAATAGGGCAGGACGGAATTACCGCTGGCCCAGGTGCACTCGAACGCGCTGTCCGAGGTGGTGCGGATGCCCAGGGGCTGGTCCGGCAGTTCCTTCAGGAGGTCGATCATGTGCCGGGCGGGGATGGCGATGGCACCGTCTTCCTCTGCTGCGTCTACCTCAATGCAGGTGCGCAGGGTGAGTTCCGAGTCCGATGCCGTGATTTCCAGCTTGCCCTCCTTGAGCACAAACAGGAAGTTCTCCAGGATGGGAAGCGGAGATTTGGAAGGGATGGCCTTGGATACGTCCAGAAGGGCCTTCAGGAGATTGGTGCTGGAAATGTTCAGTTTCATATCTGGTCTTTTTTGTTTTCTGTGTCAGTTCACAAATATAAACATTTTCTCCCAAACGGCATAATTTATCCGGCCCATATTTTTCAGCGGTGCCGGAGCGCAAGTTCCCGTTCCAGCTCCTCCGGCGCGACACCCATGCTTTCCAGCAGCACCAGCAGGTGGTACACCAGGTCCGACGCCTCATAGATGAAGCGGGTGCGGTTGCCGTCGGCCGCTTCCAAGGCCGTTTCCACCGCTTCTTCGCCCACTTTCTTGCCAATCACCTTAGGCCCTTTGATGAACAGGCGGGTGGTGTAGGACCCTTCCGGCATCTGGCGGTGACGGTCCCGGATGAGGGCGCTGAGGCTGCGCACGAAGCCCTCCTCCTCCGGCGTGTCAAAGCACGCGGTGGTGCCCCGGTGGCAGGTGGGGCCGTCCGGTCGGGCCTGGACGAGGAGCGTGTCGGCATCGCAGTCTGGGTACATCTTCACAATGTGCAGGTAGTTCCCGCTGGTCTCTCCCTTGGTCCAGAGGCATTGGCGGGTCCTGGACCAGAAGGTGACCACGCCCTCGGCCACGCTCTTGTCGAAGGCCTCCGCGTTCATGTAACCCAGCATGAGCACCTTCAGGGTGATGGCGTCCTGGACAATCACCGGCAGCAGGCCATCGCCGGTTTTTTCCAAATGAAAATCATTGAATTGCATTTTTAGTCGATAATTTTTTTTCGTCCACGTTTTTGGCCATTTTTCGTGGACGAACGGTCGTTTTCAATTGTTTCATCCACGTTTTTGGCCGGTTTTCGTGGACGAACGGAAGCAGGCTACAGGCGGACGGGAATACCGGCGGCGGCGAGGGCGGTTTTCAGCTGCGGGATGGGGATCTGCCCGTAGTGGAAAATGCTGGCGGCGAGGGCGGCACTGGCCCGGCCCCGGGTGAGTACGTCCACGATGTCCTGCACCGAGCCGGCGCCGCCGGAAGCGATCACCGGAATAGAGAGCAGGCTGTCCAGCCGGGCATACAGTTCGCAGGCATAGCCGGCCTTGGTGCCGTCGTGGTCCATGGATGTGAAGAGGATCTCCCCGGCGCCGCGCTCCTGGGCTTCCCGGGCCCAGTCGAAGAGCTCGCGGCCGGTAAAGCGCGTACCGCCATGGGTGGTACACAACCATCGGCCGTCCACGTTCTTGGCGTCGATGGCCAGCACCACGAACTGGCTGCCGTATTTCCGGGCAATCTCTCCAATCAGTTCCGGACGGGCCAGGGCGGAGCTGTTTATCGAGATTTTGTCGGCCCCGGCGTCCAGCAGCCGCGCTGCGTCGTCCAGCGAGCCGATGCCTCCGCCCACGGTAAATGGAATGTCGATTCCCAGGGCGATTTTCTCCACCAGGGCGGCGAAGGTGCCCCGTCCCTCGCGGGTGGCGCTGATGTCCAGGTACACCAGTTCGTCGGCCCCCTCGCGGGTATAGCGGACGCCCATTTCCACAGCGTCGCCCACCTCGTGGAGGCCCTCGAAGTTAATCCCTTTCACCACCTGTGAGTCCTTGACGTCCAGGCAGGGTATTATGCGTTTTGCAACCATAAGGCAATGTCGTTAAGCGTAATCCGGCCTTCGTAAAAGGCCTTTCCCACAATCACTTTCCTCAGGCCCAGCGCATCCAGCGCCCGAATGTCGTCCATGCAGGAGATGCCGCCGGAAACCGTGAACGAAACCTCCGGGAAAGCCTCCTGCAGCCCCACGTACAAGGCCGGCGAAGGCCCTTCCAGCATGCCGTCCCGGGCGATGTCCGTGACGATGCACTCCCGGAGCCCCATGGGAAGGAACCGCCGCAGCAAGTCTTCCACCGTGAGGGGCGCCTCCTCCAGCCAGCCTTTGACGGCGATGCGCCCGTCCCGGATGTCGGCCCCGAGGACTATGCGGGCGCCGAAGCGCTCCAGCCAGCCCTGGAACAGCGCTGGCTTCAAAGCGGCCACGCTGCCGGCGATGGCATGGGTGGCACCGGCGGCAAAAACGTCCTCCAGCGCCTCTGTAGTGCCAATCCCGCCGCCCCATTCCAGTTCGCAGGAGACCGCCCCTGCGATGGCTTCCAGCACCGGCAGGTTGCGGGGCTCCCCGGCCTTGGCGCCGTCCAGATCCACCAGGTGGATGCGCTCCACGCCGGCGTCGGCGAAGCTCCGGGCGGTGTCCACGGGGGAACCGTCGTACATTTTCCGGAGGCTGTAGTCGCCCCGGGTCAGGCGGACACAGCGCCCGCCGATAAGGTCTATCGCAGGAACCATCTTGATCATAGCACCAGGAAGTTTTGAAGAATCTGCGAGCCCACCCCGCCGCTCTTTTCCGGATGGAACTGCGTGCCGTAGAAATTCTCCCAGCGGAGGGCGGCGCTGAACAGGATTCCGCCGTGATGGCAGGTGGCAATAGTGTCCGGACACAGGTCTGGATAGTAGGAATGCACGAAGTATACATAGCTGCCCTCCGGCACCTCCCGGAACAGCTTGCTGTCCAGGTTGCCAATCTGGTTCCAGCCCATGTGGGGCACTT
This sequence comes from uncultured Bacteroidales bacterium, assembly GCA_947168525.1. GTDB lineage: Bacteria > Bacteroidota > Bacteroidia > Bacteroidales > UBA932 > Cryptobacteroides. The sequence continues at coordinate 9,431 of CAMVMG010000004.1, read as the reverse complement.
TGGCGTCGGCCTGGGCGGGGAAGCGGCGGATGCGGCAGTCCAGGAGGCCGAGACCCTCCACGGGGCCCTCTTCCGAACTCCGGCACATCAGCTGCAGGCCTACGCAGATGCCCAGCACGGGCTGCCGAAGGCTCCGGATGAGTCCGGTGAGCCCGGTAGCTTCCAGGCTGCCCATAGCCTCGGCGGCGTTGCCCACCCCGGGGAGAATCACTTTGTCGGCGGCCTTGATTGCGGCAGGGTCGGCCGTCAGGACATAGGAGGCGCCCAGGCGCTCCAGAGCGTTTTTCACCGAGCAGATGTTGCCGGCGTCGTAGTCGATGATCGCTATCATAGGAGTCCTTTGCTGGAGGGGAGGTCGTAACTGAATACATTCCGCCGCACGGCCTGCTTCAGGGTGCGGGCGAAGGCCTTGAATACGGACTCGGCCAGGTGGTGGTTGTTCTCGCCCCGGGCCTGCACATACAGGTTGGCCTGCATGGCGTTGGAGAGAGATTTGAAGAAGTGGTGGAACATCTCCGTGGGCACGTCACCCACGTATTCGCGGGTGAACTGCACGTCCCACACCAGCTCCGCCCGGCCGCCGAAGTCCAGCAGCACCAGGGCGCGGCTCTCGTCCATGGGTAAGGCAAAACCGTAGCGGTCGATGCCCCGTTTGTCGCCCAGGGCCCGGCGCAGGGCCTCTCCCAGGGCGATGGCCACGTCTTCCATGGTGTGGTGCTCGTCCACCTCCAGGTCCCCTTTGCAGCGAAGCTCCAGGCCGATCCCCCCGTGGTGGATGAGCTGGATGAGCATGTGGTCCAGGAACTTGAGGCCAGTGTCCACCCCGGACGGGCCCTTCCCGTCCAGGTCTACGCGCACGTAGATATCCGTCTCGGCCGTCTTCCGCTCCACCACGGCGCTGCGCGCTGCTGGAAGTGCACCTGACGGAGCATCGGCCTTCTTATTTGCGAAGGAAGGTGCACTCCCTGCCGAGCTGTCGCGGATGGTCCCTACGGAATCGGCCTTCTTATTTGCGGAGGAAGGTGCACTCCCTGCCGTGCTGTCGCGGATGGTCCCTGCGATGTCGGCCCAGCTGAGCGGACCCAGCTGCAGGCCCCGGGCGCCCAGGTTGGCGGCCAGCTGCAGGTCGGTCTCCCGGTCCCCGATCACCCAGCAGGCGGCCAGGTCGTAGCTGCCGTCCAGGTACTTGCCGAACATCCCCGTCCGGGGCTTGCGGCAGGGGGAGTTGTCTTCCGGGAAGCTCCTGTCTATCAAGATGTCGTCGAAGTGCACGCCCTCTCCCTCCAGGGTTTTCAGGAGCAGGTTCTGGGCAGGCCAGAAAGTCTCTTCCGGGAAAGCCGGCGTGCCCAGGCCGTCCTGGTTGGAGGCCATCACCAGTTCGTAGCCCAGTCCTGTGAGGGCTTTGAGCGCCGAGATGGCGCCGGGCACAAATTCCACTTTTTCCAGGGCATCAATCTGCTCGTCGGCGGGCTCCTTCAGGAGCGTTCCGTCGCGGTCAACGAAGATGGCTTTTTTCATAGTCGGCAAGGGAAGTTAAGAGTTTTTCATTTTCTGCGGGCGTACCCACCGTGATACGGAGGCACCCCTCGCAGCCTTTTACGCGGGAGCGGTTGCGGACGATGATGCCCTGCTCCAGCAGGAAACCGTACAGGGCGTCGGCGTCGTCCACCCGCACCAGGAGGAAATTGGCGTCCGAGGGCCACACCTTGTGCACGAAGGGGAAGGCGGGGAGGCGGTCGGCGAGGCGTTCCCGCTCCCGGACAATCTCCGCCACTTCCTCTTCCGGGGTGCTGCCCAGGGCCTTCCAGGCGGCGTCCTGGGCGGGCTGGCTGATATTGTAGGGATATTTCACCCGGTTCATCAGCTCAATGACGTACGCATCGGCAAAGGCCATTCCCAGGCGGATGCCCGCCATGCCGAAGGCCTTGGAGAAGGTTTGCAGCACCACCAGGTTCCGGTACTGGCACACCCGGGCGCGGAGGCTTCCCTTGGCGCTGAAATCGGCATAGGCCTCGTCCAGAACCACGATGCCGGGGAAGCCGGCGATGAGCCGCTCCAGCTGCGCGGGATCGAAAGCGTTGCCGGAGGGGTTGTTGGGGCTGCACAGGAACAGGAGCTTGGTGTAAGCGTCGGTAGCCTCCCGGATGGCCGCCTCGGGGAGGGAGAAATCCGGCCCCAGAGGGATGCTGCGCAGCTGGATGTCGTTGATGCCGGCCGCAACGGTGTACATGCCGTAGCTGGGTGCAATCACCAGGGCATTGTCTTTCCCAGGCGTGCAGAAGATCCTGTACATCAGGTCGATGGCCTCGTCGCTGCCGTTGCCCAGGAAGATGTTTGCTACGGGCAGGCCTTTCAGGGCCGATACACGGGCTTTGAGGGCCTTCTGCCGCGGGTCCGGATAGCGGTTGAGGCCCAGCGCTCCGGGGTAGGGGCTCTCGTTGGCGTCCAGGAACACCCCGGGCGTGCCCTGGTACTCGTCCCGGGCGGTGGAATAAGGGGAGAGGGAGCGGATATTCTCCCGCACCAGTTTTTCTATCTCATTCATGGGTTCGGATGGTTACGGCGCCGGCATGGGCCTGGAGGCCTTCGGCAAGGGCCATGTGCACGATGGTGTCCCGGAGCCCTTCCAGGCCTTCCCGCGAGATTTCCTGCAGGGTCATCTTGCGGTAAAAGCTGTCCAGGTTGACGCCGCTGAAGGAGCGGGCCCAGCCGGAAGTGGGCAGGGTGTGGTTGGTGCCGGAAGCATAGTCGCCCGCGCTTTCCGGCGTGTAGGGACCTACGAAGATGCTGCCGGCCGCGGTGATCTGGTCTGCGATGCTCCAGGGGTCCAGGGTGGCGATAATCAGGTGCTCCGGCGCATACTGGTTGGCAAAGTCGATACAGTCCTGCCGCCTGGAGAAGATGATGGCGCGGCTCTTGTCCAGGGCCTGCAGGGCCACGGCACTGCGGGGGAGCAGGGCGGCCTGCCGGTCCACCTCCTTCAGGATAGCCTCGCACACGGGCAGGCTCTTGCACAGGAGCATCACCTGGCTGTCGGGACCGTGCTCGGCCTGGGAGAGGAGGTCGGCCGCGGCGAAGGCGGGGGAGGTGCTTTCGTCGGATAGCACCATCACCTCAGACGGACCGGCAGGCAGGTCGATGGCCACGGTGCCCGCGCTCAGGAGCTGCTTGGCCGTGGTCACATACTGGTTGCCGGGGCCGAAGACCTTGTCTACCCGGGGAACGGTCCGGGTGCCGTATGCCATGGCGGCGACGGCCTGCGCCCCGCCCAGCTTGAAGATCCGGTCCACCCGGCAGAGGGAGGCGGCGAAGAGCACTTCCGGGCTCACTTTCCCGTCTTTGCCGGCAGGGGTGCACAGAATCACATGAGGGCAACCCGCAATCCGGGCGGGGACGGCCAGCATCAGTACGGTGGAAAACAGGGGTGCGCTGCCACCGGGGATGTACAGGCCCACCTTTTCGATGGGGACGGGCCGCTGGATGCACTTCACCCCCGGGGCGGTCTCCAGGCAGATTTCCCGGGGCCGCTGGGCCTCGTGGAAGGCACGGATGTTTTCAAAGGCCTGGCCAATAGCTTCCTTCACGCGGGCCGACACCTTTTTGCCGGCCTCTTCCAGCTCGGCCTGCGTCACTTCCAGGCTGCCCAGGGGGCGGCCTTCGATTTCCAGGGACAGCTCTTGCAGGGCTTCGTCGCCCCGGGTGCGGACGCGCTCCAGGATGGCTTCCACCAGTTCCCGCACGGCCTCGTTCCGGGCCGAAGGGCGCATGCAGAGGGCCTCCCAGGCGTCTCTGGAGGGGTTGATATAGATATTTGTCATGGGATGAGTTTGTCGATGTTCAGAACCAGGATGCCCTCGGCTCCGATGGCCTTGAGGAGCTTGATCTTTTCCCAGAGGTCGGCCTCTTCTACCACCGAGTGCATGGAGCACCAGCCTTCGGCGGCCAGCGGCATGATGGTGGGGCTGCGCATGGCGGGGATAATCCGGATGGCCTCGTCCACCGCATCCCTGGGGATGTTCATCAGGAGGTATTTCTTGCGGCGGCTCACCATGGCGGAGTCGAGTCGGAAAAGCATCTCGTCCAGTACGGCCTGGCCTTCCCCGTCCAGATGGCCGTTGGAGATGAGTACGGCCTCGGACCAGAACACCTTCTCCACTTCCTGCAGGCCGTTGGCCACCAGGGTGCCGCCGGAGGAGACAATATCGAAGATAGCGTCCGCGATGCCGGCCGCAGGGGCCACCTCGACCGACCCGGTGATCATCTGCACCCTGGCGTCGATGCCCTTTTCCCGCAGCCAGTCGCCCAGGATCCTGGGGTAGGAGGTGGCGATGCGTTTGCCGCGGAACCAGTCAGGGCCATAGTAGCCGGCGTTTTTGGGAACGGCCAGCGAGATGCGGCAGGTGCCGAACCCGAGCCGCTTCACCAGCTGCACGGGGAGCCCCCGTTCCACCACCTCGTTCAGGCCCACGATGCCCAGGGCGGCTGTGCCGTCCGATACCACCTGCGGGATGTCGTCGTCCCGCATATACAGTAGTTCCAGGGGGAAATTGGGGGCTTGCAGGAGAAATTTCCTGTGGGAGTCGTCCAGGTCGATGCCAATCTCCCGGAGCAGGGCGGTGCTTTCTTCGCTGAGGCGCCCTTTGGATTGAATTGCCAGTCTAAGCATGTGTCTGTCTGTTCATTAAAAAAGGGGCTTACCGGTACCGGTAAGCCCCTTCTATGCATGTACATACAAGAATCACCTACCGGTCTTGCACAGAACGGTGATGATGATGGATGTATGCGCTCATTCTTGTCATCAAGTGCAAAGTTATTAATAATTATTAAGAATCCAAATCTTTTGGATTTATTCTGCATGGTGGCATAGCTTTTGAAAAAAAATGGGAACGGAAAAATGAAATTGTTTAAACGTGTATTAATATGAAAAGAGGTTTTTTGACTGTTTTGCTGTCCATTCTGGCCGGCGGGCTCACTGCGTATGCGGTGGTGCGTGCATCGGAACCCAGGCTCGCCACGCAGGTACATGACAGCGAGGGAAATGCGGTGGAATACCGTACTGTCAATTTGGCAGAAAGCGATTATCCGGACTTCACGTATGCGGCAGAGAACGCAGTGGAGGCCGTCGTTTATGTAGAGGTAACGGTCCAGAGCCGTTCCCAGTACCAGACCATCGACCCGTTCTTCCGTTTCTTCTTCGGCGATGAATACGGCCAGCCCCGTTCCCGGGAGCAGAAGGGCAGCGGCAGCGGCGTCATCATCCGCCAGGACGGCTACATCGTCACCAACAACCACGTGGTGCAGGGTGCCACCAACATTACCGTCACCTTGAACAACAACGAGCAGTACACCGCTACCGTGGTGGGCACGGACCCCGCTACGGACGTGGCCATCGTCAAGATCGATGCCAACGGCCTGCCCACGCTGCCCATGGGAGATTCGGACCAGCTCCGCCTGGGCGAATGGGTCCTGGCCATCGGCTCTCCGCTGGGCGCCCAGCTGCGCAGCACCATCACCGCCGGTATCGTGTCGGCCAAGGGCCGTTCCATGCCGGACGGCAGCGGCGAATTCAAAATTGAGTCGTTCATCCAGACCGATGCAGCCGTGAACCCCGGCAACTCGGGCGGCGCCCTGGTGAACAAGAAGGGTGAACTGGTGGGTATCAACACCGCCATCGTCTCCCAGACCGGCTCTTACACCGGCTACTCTTTCGCCGTGCCGGTGAACATCGTAAAACGCGTGGCCGCAGACCTGATCGACTTCGGCTCTGTGAAGCGCGCCCTGCTGGGAATCACCATGGTAACGGTGGATAAAAAGTTTGCCGACGAAATGAAACTTTCTTCGGTCTCGGGCGTATATATTAACGAGGTTTTGAAGGGAAGTGCCGCCGAGCAGGCCGGCCTGGCCAAGAATGACGTTATTATTGCCATTGACGGTCAGCAGGTTAAGGACGCTCCTTCCGTACAGGCCAAGGTGAACGAGTATCACCCCGGAGACAAGGCCGTGATCACCTACATCCGGGACGGCAAGGAGAAAACCACAACGGTTACCTTCCACGCCGCCGCCACCGAAAACGGTGAAAAGGATGTAGACGGCTCCGTGGTCTTCTACGGTGCAAGGCTCAAACCGGCCGATGCAGAAACGCTGAAGGCCCTCGGGCTCCGTTCCGGTGTGGAGATTGTCTCTGTCGGTGAAGGCAAGATGGCCGATGCCGGCGCCCGTGCAGGCGGAATCATCGTGTACGTGAACGACGAGCAGGTTTCAAAACCCGAAGACATCATTGCCAAAGCCAAGAAGGCATCCCGCGCCGTGTATATAGAAGGTGTGGACAAGAACGGAAGGGCGTTCTACTTCGGTTTTGGCAAGTAAGGGATTTGCCACTTGCCAGAGAAAAGGATTGCGGCCGGTCCCTTGCGGGACCGACCGTAATTTTTTTGTAGAGATAATGAGACAACTGAAAATCACCAAGTCCATCACCAACCGCGAGAGCGCGTCGCTGGACAAGTACCTCCAGGAAATCGGCCGTGAAGAGCTGGTCACCCCCGACGAGGAAGTGGAACTGGCCCAGCGGATCCGCAAAGGAGACCAGGCCGCCCTGGAGAAACTCACCCGCGCCAACTTGCGGTTCGTGGTATCCGTGGCCAAGCAGTACCAGAACCAGGGACTGAGCCTCCCGGACCTGATCAACGAGGGCAACCTGGGCCTGATCAAGGCCGCCGAGAAGTTCGACGAAACCCGCGGCTTCAAATTCATCTCCTATGCCGTGTGGTGGATCCGTCAGAGCATCCTGCAGGCCCTGGCCGAGCAAAGCCGGATTGTTCGCCTTCCCCTGAACCAGGTGGGCTCCCTGAACAAGATCAACAAGGCCCTGTCCAAGTTCGAGCAGGAAAACGAGCGCCAGCCCTCCAACGAGGAACTGTCAGAGATGATCGACGTTCCCAAGGACAAGATTTCGGATACCCTCAGGGTGAGCGGCCGCCACGTGAGCGTAGACGCTCCGTTCGTGGAAGGGGAAGACAACAGCCTGCTGGACGTGCTCCCCAACGACGATTCCCCCAGCGCAGACCGCGGCCTGGTGAACGAGTCCTTGAATACGGAAATCGAGCGTGCCCTGAGCACGCTCACAGACCGTGAGCGGGAAATCATCAAGTCTTTCTTCGGCATCGGCTGCCAGGAAATGACCCTGGAAGAGATCGGAGAACGGTTCGGCCTTACGCGGGAACGCGTGCGCCAGATCAAGGAAAAGGCCATCCGCCGGCTCAAGAGCCCGTCCCGGTCCAAACTGCTTAAAGGATATCTGGGATGAGTCCGGAAGCTTTCATTCAGCAGAAGGCTGCCCAGGCCATCCAGGCTTTGTATGGCGCCTCGGTAGAGGAATCCTCCCTCCAGGTTTCCGTCACTCGCAAGGAGTTCGAGGGGGATTATACCCTCGTCACCTTCCCGCTTCTGAAGATCACGCATCAGGCTCCGGACGCTACCGGCAATGCCATCGGAGCATGGCTGGCAGACCATGTGCCGGAGATATCGGCCTATAACAGTGTGAAGGGGTTCCTGAACCTGAGTTTCTCGCCCGTTTACTGGAACGAGTCGCTTGCCGCCATGGCTGCGGATGCCTCTTTCGGGCAGTTGCCCGCCACCGGACGGCGCATCATGGTAGAGTTCTCCAGCCCCAACACCAACAAGCCCCTGCACCTGGGGCATATCCGTAACAACCTCCTGGGAGACAGCGTTTCCCGGATTCTCAAGGCCTGCGGCAACGAGGTAGTGAAGTCCACTATTGTCAACGACCGTGGCGTGCACATCTGCAAGAGCATGCTGGCCTGGGAGAAGTGCTTCAATGGTGCTACGCCGGAGAGCACGGGCAAGAAGGGAGACCACCTGGTGGGAGACTGCTATGTGGCCTTCGACAAGCTGTACAAGGCGGAGGTGGCGGAGCTGGTGGCTTCCGGCATGGCAGAGGAAGAGGCCAGGAAACAGGCGCCCTCGCTCAAGGAGGCGCACGACATGCTGGTGAAGTGGGAGCAGAACGACGCCCACGTGCGGGAGCTCTGGGTCATGATGAACGGCTGGGTGTACAAGGGTTTCGATGAAACCTACGCTGCGCTGGGCATCACCTTCGACCAGGTAGACCATGAGTCGGAGACGTATCTCCTGGGGAAAGAACTGGTGCAGAAGGGCCTCTCCGACGGCGTGTTTGTGAAGGATCCGGACGGCAGCGTCTGGTGCGACCTCACGGCGGACGGCCTGGACCGCAAGCTGGTGCTCCGCGGAGACGGCACTTCGGTGTATATCACCCAGGACCTGGGCACGGCAGAGCGGCGTTTCGCTACCTATAAGCTGGATTCCCACGTGTATGTGGTGGGCAACGAGCAGGATTATCACTTCCAGGTGCTCAAGCTTATCCTGGCCAAGCTGGGCTTTGCCTGGGCCAGCCAGATCTATCACCTGTCCTACGGAATGGTGGAGCTTCCGGAGGGCAAGATGAAATCCCGCGAGGGCACGGTGGTAGATGCCGACGACCTCATCCAGCGCATGTACGAGGAAGCCCGGAAAACTTCCGAGGAAAGCGGCAAGTTGGCAGACCTGTCCGATTCCGAGCGGGAGAAGCTGTACCGGATGATCGGCCTTGGGGCGCTGAAGTACTTCATTATCAAGGTAGATCCCAAGAAGACCATGCTGTTCAACCCCAAGGAGTCCATCGACTTCAACGGCAACACGGGTCCCTTCATCCAGTACACGCACGCGCGAATCTGCAGTATTCTGCGCAAGGCCACGGTGGCTTTCGGCCCGGCCGATATCACGGCTTCCGTGCTGCCGTCGGCCAAGGAAATCCGCCTGGTGAAGCTGCTTGGGCTGTATCCCGGCAAGGTGTCGGAGGCCGGCGCGACGCTCAGTCCTGCTGTCATCGCCAACTACGCATACGACCTGGCCAAGGAGTTCAACCAGTACTACCACGACACGCCTATCCTCAAGGAGGAAGACCCTGCCGTGCTGCGGTACCGCCTGGAGCTCATCCACACGCTGGCCCGTACCCTGCGTTCCGCCATGGGCCTGCTGGGGATCCAGCTTCCCGAGCGGATGTAGTTTGCGTTTGGGCTGGCGGGGTTTGCTTCCCGAGCGGATGTAGTTTGCGTTTGGGCTGGCGGGGTTTGCTTCCCGAGTGGATACCGTTTGCGTTTGGACTGGCGGGGTTTGCTTCCCGAGCGGATACCGTTTGCGTTTGAGCTGGCGGGGTTTGCTTCCCGAGTGGATACCGTTTGCGTTTGGACTGGCGGGGTTTGCTTCCCGAGCGGATACCGTTTTCCCCCTTTTGCATCAAAGATAGGGTGCACCGTGCGGTGCACCCTATCTTGTGATTTGCTGGCTAGGGTGCACATTCCGGTGCACCCTACGGGGGTGTCTGCTGGTTAGGGTGCACATTTCGGTGCACCCTA
>CAMVMG010000003.1 GCA_947168525.1 uncultured Bacteroidales bacterium | reverse complement strand
GACTTTAGTTCGAAAAGTCTATTATAATCTGTCAACAAAAATCAGGACGGGTCACGTAGTTAAAAGCTAATCATTGGGAGAGGTGTGGCGGAAAATTGGGAGAGGTGGTTGATACTTTTGGGAGAGGTGCATTTTTTTGCGGTACACCTCTCCCACCAAAAACGGGCTGTAGCGCGTTGAGTGGCATTTTCTAAGGGAGAGGTCCAGACCAAAATAAAGCACCTCTCCCAAAACTTCCCGAGACCTCTCCCAACTTGCCCATGTGCCCCACCCAGCTCATTCCGTGAGCTCTCCGCCGGCCGGGCCGGTTTGGAAAAATGGACGGGAATGCCGATATTTGAAAGACTAACCGAACAAGCCATGGGAAAATACAAGGACGATAACCGGGTGGTGCTCACCCTGGACGCAGGAGGACAGTCTTTCCGTTTCAACGCCATGAAAGGGGAGGAGTTCATCCTGGAAACACTGACGCTTCCCTCACATGCAAGCCAGTTGGACCGCTGCCTGGAGAGCCTCCGGAGCGGATTCAGCCAGGTGGCTGCGCAGCTTGGGAGCAACAGGCCGTCGGCCATCAGTTTCGCCTTTCCCGGTCCGGCCGACTATCCCGCAGGCATCATCGGCGGATACCTGCCCAATTTCCCCGCCTTCCGGGACGGCGTAGCGCTGGGGCCCTTCCTCCAGGAGCAGTTCGGCGTCCCCGTGTTCATCAACAACGACGGAGACCTGTTCGCGTTCGGGGAGGCCCTGAGCGGTGCCCTTCCTGCGGTGAATGCCCGCCTGGAGGCCCTCGGAAGCCGGAAACGCTACCGGAATCTGATCGGCTACACCATCGGCACCGGGTTCGGGATCGGATGTGTCATCGACGGCCGGCTCAACCGGGGAGACAACAGCTGCGTGGAGACCTTCTGCCTGCCCAACCCCTTCCATTCCGGTATGATCCTGGAAGACAGCGTGTCCATCCGCGCCGTGCAGCGCGTATACCGCCATCTGTCGGGCGAGAACGAGAGCGGCCTCACGCCCAAGGACATTTTTGACATCGCCGAGGGCCGGCTGCCCGGCGACCGGCAGGCCGCCCGCGCCGCGTTCGAGAAGATGGGCCGCGCCGCCGGGCAGGCCATCGCCGTGGCCACCCAGCTCATCGATGGCCTGGTGGTAATAGGCGGGGGCATATCGGCATCGGCCAAATACTTCCTGCCCGCCCTCCTGGAAGAGATGCGGGGCTCCGTGCAAACCCTCTCCGGCGACACCCTGGGCCGCCTGCAGATGCAGGTGTACAATCTGGACGACGAGGCCGAATTCGCCGCCTTCGCCCGGGGAGAAGCCCGGGAACTCAAGGTGTATGGCAGCGACAAAACCGTCACCTACGACCCTCAGAAGCGGATCGGCGTGTGCATCGACTCCATGGGCACCTCCAAAGCCATCTCGGTCGGTGCCTACGACTTCGCCCTGAGCGAGCTGGACGGATAAATCCTGCCCATCATGCCCAACTTCAGTTGGCGTGTGTCCTTCTGACGTCGGCTACAGCTTTACCAGGGCGCGGCCGGCGCGGCCGTCCACGCAGAGGGTGAGGGGCTGCTCCAGCTGCACGTGCCGGAGCCATTGGGTCTCGAACACGGCCGGGAGGGCGTCCAGGGCGCTCAGGTCCAGGAAGTCGCCGGGGCGGGAGTAGGGGTCTACGTTCACGTAGCCGGCGTTGAAGGAGGTGAGGTTCTGGAAGAAGTGGGTGCCCTGGCTGGGATCTACGCGGAAGTCCGGCAGGGAGCACTCGATGAGGGCCTTGGTCTCGGAGATGTCGCTCCAGGCCACGGGCACGCCCAGGGTGGGGATGCTGGAGCCCCAGCGGCCATAGCCGATGAGCACATACTGCCGTCCGGCTGCCCGCATGCGGGCGTTGAGCTCGCGGAGTTCCGCGGCCATCTCCACGGTCTTCATCTTGTCGAAGGTATCCGCCTTCAGGTACACCACGTCCCGGATGTCCGGGATCCAGCCGGTGCCCAGGGCGCTTTCCGAGCGCACCAGCGGCTCTGAGCAGTCAATCTCCCGCCAGTCTACTTCCGAATACAGGCTGTCGGATGAGATGGGCCTGATTTGCAGCGCATTGAAAAGCCCGGTTGAAAGCTCTGCTGCAAATTCAATCTCCACGCTACAGTTCATCTCCGCCGTGCATATATCCAGCAGTTCCTGGACGATGGGCGCCAGCGGGAACGTGCCGTAGCGGAGCACGTGCGCGAAGGTGACGATCTTGGGCCCGCGCGGGAACGGGGAGTCCACGATGCGCAGGTTCTCGTAGTCGTAGGTGGACACCACCCGGGCGAAGCTCTGGAAGCGCTCGCAGTCCGACACGGGGATGCGCTCCAGGTTCACGGCGTCGTCGACCGAGGTCTTGAACTTTTCCGGTTTCAGGTTCAGCGCATACATCACCTGCTGGGTCTCCCGCATAGCCAGGTCCGGCGTGGAAGTCTGCAGCACATGCTTAGGGTAGGCGGGGGAGAAGCGCAGCACCTGTTCCCCATCCACCACCGCCTTCCCCAGGCCGAAGGCCACCTTCGCGATGCCTTCCTCCGCCTTTTCATAGCCGATGGGATAGAAATTCACGCTCCGGGCCACGCCGGAAAGGGTAGGGAAGAAGTAGCCCTGGTCTTCCGTCCCGCAGATTTCCTGCAGGATGATGGCCATCTTCTCTTCCGAGATGACATTGGCCGTGGCGGTGATGTATCCTTTGGATGCGGCGAAATACACCGAGGCATACACGCTCTTGATGGCCTTGGCCAGCAGGCGCAGCTGCTGGTCTTCGTTTTCCACGGCCGGAATCATATAGGTGGAATAGACACCCGCAAACGGCTGGTAGTAAGAATCTTCCAGTTTGGAGGACGAGCGTACGGCCAGCGGGGTGCGCACCACCCGGATAAAGGCCCTGAGCGCCTCGATGAGGTCTGTGGGGAGGTTGGAGGAGACGAACTCGGAGAGGATTTCCGCATCCGAGACGTCCGAGTTGATCACATACTGCAGGCCGTTTTCCAGGATGAAGCGGTCGAAGTATTCGGTGGCGATGACAAGGGTCCGGGGGACCATCACTTTTACGTCTTCCCACTTGTCGTACAGCTGGTGCTTGTACAGGATGCTGTTCAGGAACGCCAGCCCGCGGGCTTTGCCGCCGAGCGACCCCTCCCCGAAGCGGGAGAACCAGATGGTGTCGTTGTAGGTGGCGGGGTCGAAGCGAGCCACCACGCCCAGGCTCTGCCGCACGCGGTAGTTGTGGATCAGGGGAATGGCCATGGCGCGGAACTCGGCGGCCGTGGGAAGCATGCTGTTCTTGATGGCCGTGCCTTCTTCAAAAATGCCCCGGGCCAGCAGCCAGCGCGAAATGTAGTTCTTGCTGCGGAGCTTGTCCAGCACCTTTTCCGGAAGGGTTTCCAGCACGTCTTCCACGCCTTGCAGGTCCCGGGCGCGGGCAATCTCCCGACCGCGCTCATTGGTGGCCACGAAGTCGCCGAAGCCGAATTCCCGGCCGATATACTCCGTGAGCTCGTGGGTGAGTGTCTTGGAGCGTTTCATCAGGAAGCCTGCGCGGAGGCTCTCCGCCACCGGGCGCATACTCTCCTGGGAACTCTGCATAAGGATGGGCATACGGGGGGCGTCGGCGCGGATGAACTTGCACAGGTCCACCCCGGCGTCCAGTTTTTCCTGGGAGGGTTTGTCTCCCCGGTGCAGCACGAAGCCGATGTCGGAGATTACCCCCAGGAGGTTTTCTTTATACGTGTTGTACAGGTTGACGGCGTCTTCGTAGTTGGTGGCCATGAGGATTTTGGGGCGGGCCCGTTTCCGGAGAATCTGCTGCTCCTCGTTGAGGGCGTCGCGGATGGCGGCGCTGTTCTGCTGGAGCACCATCTTGTACAACAGCGGGAGGTAGGTGGAGTAGTAGCGGACCGAGTCCTCTACCAGCAGGATGCACTGGACGCCGCCTTTGAGGATGTCTTCCGGGGCGTTCAGGCTGTCTTCCAGGAGCTTGGCGATGGCGATGATCAGATCTGTGCTGCCGTTCCAGCAGAAGGTGTAGTCAATGGCGGAGCGGTCGTGCTCTTCCATCTGCCGGTACACTTCCTTGGAGAAGGAGGTGAGCAGCACCACGGGCACGTCCGGCCCGTATTCCTTCATCTTGCGGGAGAAGGTGAACACATCTACCTTGCCCACGTTGTACATCGTGATGACCAGGTCCCACCGTTCGCCGGCTTCGGCCTTGTCCAGGGCTTCCCGGGTGGTGGCGGCCCGCACGAACACCGGGGGATTGCTCAGGTTGAGCTCTGCGTATTCCCGGGCGATGCGGGCGTCCAGCCGGCCGTCTTCTTCCAGCGAAAAGTTGTCGTAGTTGTTGCACACCAGCAGGATCCGCCGGATCCGCCTGGTCATCAGCGAGGTGGTTTCTGTCATATCCTATACCAGTCCTTGGTCTACCATGGCGCCGGCCACCTTGATGAAGCCGGCGATGTTGGCGCCTTTCACATAGTTCACGGTGCCGTCCGCTTCCGTGCCGTATTTTACGCAGGAAGCGTGGATGTCCTGCATGATCCGGCGCAGGTAGGTGTCTACCTCTTCCGCCGTCCAGTGCTGCCGCATGGAGTTCTGGCTCATCTCCAGGCCCGATGTGGCTACGCCGCCTGCGTTGGACGCCTTGCCGGGCGAGTACAGCAGGCCGGCCTCCTGGATGACGCGGATGGCTTCCGGGGTGGAAGGCATGTTGGCGCCTTCGGCCACGCAGCGGCAGCCGCCCTTGACCAGGTTCTCTGCATCGGCCTTTTCAATCTCGTTCTGCGTGGCGCAGGGGAGGGCGATGTCGCAGGGAATCCGCCAGGGACGTTCGCCCGGGTAGTAGGTGCTTCCGGGGAACTTGGCGGCGTATTCCTTGATGCGGCCGCGGCGGATGTTCTTGAGCTCGAAGACAAAGGCCATCTTTTCCTCGGTGAGGCCTTCCGGGTCGTGGATGAAGCCGTCCGAGTCTGACAGGGTGACCACTTTGGCGCCCAGGCGCATGGCCTTCTGGGCGGCATACTGGGCCACATTGCCGGCTCCGGAGATAATCACTGTCTTCCCCTGGAAGCTTTCTCCGCGGGTGGCGAGCATTTGCTCGGTGAAATAGCAGAGGCCGTAGCCGGTGGCCTCCGGACGCAGCAGGGAACCGCCCCAGGCGAGGCCTTTTCCGGTGAGCGTGCCGGAGAATTCGTCCCGCAGGCGCTTGTACTGGCCGAACAGATAGCCAATCTCACGGCCTCCCACGCCGATATCACCGGCGGGAACGTCCGTATCTGCCCCGATGTGGCGGGAAAGCTCCGTCATGAAACTCTGGCAGAAGCGCATCACCTCAGCATCCGAGTGGCCCCGGGGATAGAAATCCGACCCGCCTTTGGCTCCGCCCATGGGCAGGGTGGTGAGGGCATTCTTGAAGGTTTGCTCGAAGGCCAGGAACTTCATGATGGACAGGTTTACGCTGGCATGGAAGCGGATGCCTCCCTTGTACGGGCCTATAGCGCTGTTGCACTGGACGCGGTAGCCCCGGTTGATGTGGATCTCTCCGCGGTCGTCCATCCAGGGCACCCGGAACATGATCACGCGCTCCGGTTCCACGATGCGTTCCAGAATTTTCTGGTCCATCAGGTGAGGATAGCTGGTGATGTAAGGGGCCACACTTTCCACCACTTCGCGCACGGCCTGGTGGAACTCCTGCTCTCCGGGATTCTTGGCAATGACATCGGCCATGAACCCCTCCACATAGTTTTGGGTAAATTTGTCCATAAGTTCGATTATTACACTACTAACGCACGCAAAGATAATAAATAATTTGTACTTTTGCAGAAGAATGGTTCCGGAACTTATCGACAAATACATTTTTCTTGTCCAGACTTTTGTAGAGGCCGGGGACAGGGGATTGTCGCTCGGGGAAATCTCCCGCCGCTGGGAAAACCGCTACGGGGCGGAATATCCACGCCGCACGTTCCTGAACCACAGGGCCGCCGTAGAGGAGGTGTTCGGCATCGCCATTACCTGCGACCGCAGCACCAACCGCTACCGGATAGACCAAGGAGAAAGTGCTGTAGATAAGCGGGAAGCGCTGGATTACCTGATTAATACCTTCACCGTGAACAGCCTGCTCACCCTGGGAAAGGAACGCCTTTCCGGGCGGGTGTCGGTAGAGGACATCCCCTCCGGTCAGAAACTGCTCACCCCGGTGATGCAGGCGATGCTGGAAGGGGCCGTGCTCCGGATCACCTACAAGAAATACCTGAGCGAAGAGGAAGACATCCGGCTCATCCATCCCTATGCCCTCAAGGAGTTCGCCAAGCGCTGGTATCTGGTGGCCTGGAGCCTGTCCAACCAGGCCCTGCGGGTGTATGCGCTGGACCGGATCCTGACGCTGGAAAGGACAGGGGAGAAATTCCGGATGCCGCGCGGGTTCAACGTGGAAGACCTGTTCGAGTCCAGCTACGGCATCTACCTGAACTCGGAAGGGGAGCGGCCCGTGCTGGTCAAGCTCCGCACCACGCTCCGGGAGGCCGCCTACCTGCAGGACCTTCCGCTGCACCCTTCGCAGCAGCTGGTGGGAACGGAGGGGGACCGGTGCATCTTTGCGCTCCGGCTGGTGCCCAATCCCAATTTTATCATGGACCTGTGCAGGCACGGGGACCGGCTGGAGGTGCTGGAGCCCCGGAGCCTGCGGGATACTGTTAGGGAAGAATTTAAAAAAGCATTGCAACTATATGAGACTTAATCACTTTACCTGGGCAGTGGCAGTGGCCTGTGCGGCCCTCCAAGCCTGCAATCCCAAAGAAATGACACCGAAAGAAGGTTACATCGGCCCGTCCGCCATCCAGGTACAGGACGGCAAAATGACGCCCGAACTGCTGCTGTCGCTGGGGCGCCTGTCAGACCCGCAGCTCTCGCCCGACGGCAAGACCATCCTGTACGGGGTAAGCTATACCAGCATCGAGGAAAACCGCAGCGTGCGGAACCTGTTCACCATCCCGGTGGAGGGCGGAGACCCCACGCAGTTGACCATGGACGGGAAAAGCCTCTCGTCGGCCCGCTGGAGCCCGGACGGCAGCGCCATCTTTTTCCTGCAGGGCGGCCAGCTGTACAAGGCGGCCTATAAGGACGGGAAACTGGGCGAGCGGGAGCAGCTCACGGACGTGGAAAAGGGAATTGACGACTATCTCCTCTCACCGGATGCTTCGCAGATGATCTACGTTTCCACGGTCCACAGCGCCGTGGAGGTGCCCGCCGACACGGACCCGATGCTCTCCAAGGCCCAGGCTTATGCCACCGAAGACCTCATGTACCGGCACTGGGACCACTGGCGCACGGACATCAACCACAGCTATGTGGCTGCCCTGGGCAATGGCGTGGTCAAGGATGGGATGGACATCCTGGGCGGCGCGGATGTACTGTATGAGTTGCCGAACGGTCCCTTCGGGGATGTGGCGGACCTGTGCTGGAGCCCCGACGGCCGATACATCGCCTATGCCTGCAAACCCCTCACTGGCAAGCAGTTCGCCTTCTCCACCAATACCTGCATCTTCATTTACTGCCCGCTGACAGGGGAAACCACCCAGGTTACCTTCGACGGCGGCTATGACACGCATCCCGTCTGGAGCCCGGATGGCACCCGCCTGGCCTGGCTGTCCATGCAGCGGGACGGCTACGAGGCCGACAAAGTGCGCCTGATGCTCTCCGATGTCCGCTATGGGCAAGCCGGTGAAGGCCAGAGCGCCAATCCCGCCGTGGAAAACATCCGCGACATCACGGCGGATTTCAAGTACAATGCCGACGGTCCCGTGTGGGCCGGTGACAGCAAGTCCATTTATTTCGCCGCCCTGGCGGAGGGCATCCAGGGCATCTTCAACGTGGTGGTGGATGCCGGTGACCCTGCCATCTTCCGCCTCACGGCCGACAATCTCTGGTTTGACTTCGGCGCCCCCTTCGGCGTGCTGCAGGACGGGACCCTGCTCACCACCTACATGTCCATGGATTTCCCGACGGAACTGGCTGCGGTGAATGACAACGCCGTCCGGCAGATCACCTTCGAGAACGAGCACCTGCTCTCTCAGCTGGACCGTCACGAGACCCAGGCCCGTTATGTGAAAACGGTGGACGGGGAGGATATGCTTACCTGGGTGCTGTTCCCGCCCCAGTTCGATCCTACGAAGGAATATCCCGCCATCGAAATCTGCCTGGGAGGCCCGCAGGGCACCCTTTCCCAGGGCTGGAGCTACCGTTGGAACTATCTCCTGATGGCCCACCAGGGCTATGTGGTGGTGCTTCCCAACCGCCGGGGTACAACCGCTTTCGGCCAGCCCTGGTGCGAGGAAATCTCCGGAGACTATATCGGCCTGAACATGCAGGACTACCTGTCCGCCGCCCGGATGATCAAGGCGGAGCCTTATATCAGCGGGGTAGCGGCCTGCGGGGCTTCCTACGGTGGTTACAGCGTGTATTACCTGGCCGGTATCCACGGGGACATGTACGACTGCTTCGTGGCCCACGCCGGCATCTTCAACGAGGAACACATGTACATGACCACCGAAGAGATGTGGTTCCCCAACTGGGACAACGGCGGCCTGCATGAGTATGCCTATGCCGACGGCCAGGTGGGTGCGGCCGGTGACGGTGTCACCTTCGGCGGCCTTAAACAGGGCGGCTCTCCCTGGAGCAATCTGCCCAAGGCCCGCCGCCACTACGACAATTCTCCGCACAAGCTGGTCCAGAACTGGCATACACCCATCCTGTGCATCCACGGCGGGTCGGATTTCCGTGTCCCGTACGACGAAGGCATGGCCGCCTTCAATGCCGCCCAGATGATGGGGGTTCCGTCCAAGCTCATTGTGTTCCCGACAGAGAACCACTGGATCCTGCAGCCGCAGAACGCCCTGTACTGGCATCGCAGCTACTTCGGCTGGCTGGACCGTTGGATGAAATAAGGCTCCGACTTGTCCGACTCTGTGCCCAGCCCGTCGGATTCCTCATTTTGCTGTATTTTTGCGTATGCCGACGGGCTGAAGCCGGCCGGCATACGCATTTTTCCGTTTATTTGTGCACGATGCTGTGCCGAGTGGTCTGCAGCGGCTAAACAGGAGTAATTACGATATCTGGGAATAATCTTTTGTCACGTACTTGTCTTTGCGGAGCTCGGCTGCAAGGACGGCGTTGACCGGCTTTTCCAACGCCGGGTCCTGGTCCAGGATATGCTGGGCATAGCCGCGGGCGTCTGAAAGAATGAGCCCGTCCCTGGCCAGGGAGGCAATCTTGAGCTCTACCGGCAGGCCGCTCTGCTGGGTCCCTTCCAAGTCGCCGGGACCGCGCATTTTCATGTCTTCCTCGGCCAGTTCAAAGCCATTTTCGGTGGCGCACAGAAGGTCCAGCCGTTTCTGGCTCTCCTTGGAGACTTTCTGCCCCCGCATCAGGATGCAGAACGATTTTTCCGCACCACGGCCCACCCTGCCGCGGAGCTGGTGCAGCTGACTGAGGCCGAAACGCTCTGCGCTTTCGATCACCATCACGGAGGCGTTGGGCACATCCACGCCCACTTCGATGACGGTGGTAGACACCAGGATTTGGGCCCGCCCGGCCACAAAGGCGTTCATGTTGAACTCCTTTTCCTGGGCCGACTGCCGTCCGTGGACGATAGCCACCTTATATTGGGGCATCGGGAAGGCTTTCACGATTTCTTCGTACCCCAGCTCCAGGTTCTTGTAGTCCAGTTTCTCGCTTTCGAAGATGAGCGGATACACGATGAAGGCCTGCCTGCCCAAGGCAATCTGGTCCCGGATGAAGTTGTGCATGGCATGGCGCTTGTTTTCCCCGACGCAGAGGGTCTGGACGGGTTTTCTGCCTGGCGGCATCTCGTCAATCACCGACACGTCCAGGTCTCCGTACAGGGTCATGGCCAGGGTACGGGGTATGGGTGTTGCCGTCATTACCAACACATGCGGGGGAATTCCCTGCGAGCCCTTGTTCCAGAGCCGGGCGCGCTGCTCCACGCCAAAACGGTGCTGCTCGTCCACGACGGCCAGCCCCAGGGCCCGGAACTGTACCGTATCCTCGATCAGGGCATGCGTGCCGATGATGATGCCGATGGAACCGTCTTCCAGACCGGCATGAATTTCCCGCCGGGCAGCCGCCCCGGTGGTTCCGGTCAGGAGCGCAGCTTGGATGCCGGTGGGCCTGAGGTATCTGGAAACATTGGCGAAGTGCTGCTGCGCGAGCACTTCCGTTGGGGCCATGATGCAGGCTTGGTAGCCGTTTCCCACGGCGATAAGGGCACTGAGCACGGCCACCATGGTTTTGCCGCTGCCTACGTCGCCCTGCAACAGGCGGTTCATCTGATGGCCGCTGCGCATGTCTTCCCGGATTTCCCGGATAACGCGCTTCTGGGAGCCTGTGAGGGCGTATGGCAGGGCGTTGTAGCAGTCGTTGAAGGCCTCTCCCACCAGGGACATCCGGATGCCCACGTCGCTGCGGCTGCGGACGTATTTCTGCTTGAGCAGGGAGAGCTGCAGCAGGAAAAGCTCTTCGAATTTAAGCCGATACGTGGCTTTAGCCAGGGCGTCCTGGTCTACCGGAAAATGGGTCTGCCGCAGGGCGAACCTCAGCGGCACCAGGCCTTTTTCCCGGAGGACATACTCCGGAAGGGTCTCCGACAGGCCGGGCAGCACCTCTTCCAGGGCGGTTCCCACTAGCCTGAGCATCACTTTTCCCGTGATTCCACTGTTTTTGAGCTTTTCCGTAGAGGTATAGACCCCGGTGAGCACGCCCGTTGTTCCTGCGTCCGGCGCATCCACTTCCGGGTGGACCATGTTTAGCCGGCCGTTGAAAACGGAAGGCTTGCCAAAGAAGATGAACGTGTTGCCGGGAAGCAGCCGGCCGTGCATCCACTTGATGCCTTTGAAAAAGACAACCTCCATCTCGCCGGACTCGTCGGCCACCGTGGCAACCAGACGGCTGGCCATGTTGTATTTGAGTTTGTCAGGGGGCAGTTCCGCGCCGTTCTTGGCAAAGATGCGGGTTTTGAGCACGGTGGCCCGCACCTGGATGTAGGCATGGTTCGGATGCACCTGGCCGATGGGCTGGATGCTGCTGCGGTCGATGTAGCGGAAAGGGTACAGGTGCAGCAGGTCTCCCACTGTGGCGATACCCAGTTCGCTTCCCAGGAGTTCTGCCCTTTTGGGCCCCACCCCGGGCAAATACTGTATGGCCGTATCCATGTTCATTGCATACAAAAATACAAAAAATGTCGGGATTTCCTGCCGAAGCACCTCGCCGTACGCAAAAATACAGCAAAATGAGGAATCCGGCGGGCTGAAGCACGCGTGCGTGCGCAAAAACACGTAATAATGTGTTTATAGAAGGGCTATAAATGGCAGCAGGGGGTGAAATAGGTGCTTGTGTGAAAAAGAAACGTTTATATTATTTTAAACGGATAAGTTTTTGCATATTTGCTGGCGCAGCAGCGCCATAAGACGATGATGATTAATGACGTTAATTAGGTCGTTTTATGGATTTCAGACAAAAACAAAGAGAGGAGTATCGTTCCTTGCCACGTTGTTACTACCATTTGTGCACTGACGGCTGGCGGGATGGAAAACTGTTTCACACGGTTGAACACTTCACATTCTGCATGATCGGGGTAGCGCTCCTTACCCTCAAATTCGGAGTGCAGATTTATGCATTTGAGTTGATGCCCAATCATATCCACATTGTTCTCAGTGCAACGGGGGAGCAGTGTCTGGAGTGCTTTTATTATCTGGTGAGGCGTATCAATAAAAAACTCAAGGCTGCCGGATTACCTTGCCTTCCCCGTGATTATTGGTTTAAGCTGATACCTATCGAAAACAGGGAATCTATGCGTCATCACCTGGTTTATCTTGCCCGTAACAAGTACGAAAAAGGAATCTGTACTCCTTGCGGTCATATGTGGGGAACCGGTTATTTATTGTATAACCAGACAGCATCGTTAATCGTTGGAAAAAAGGTTAAATATATGTCGGGGAGGGAATTGGAACGGATTGTCGGTTGTAGGATCGACTTGCCGCCGGAATGGGAAATCCATCCGGTTTTAGGCATTCTGCCACGATGCTATATCAATATCGACAAAGTGCAGGAACTGTTTCCATCCGTAAAAGACTATATGACTATGCTCGTAAAAGATTACGAATCCTACATCCGCATATCCACTTCCTTGGAAGAGGATATACAATGGTCAGTTCAGGAAGTGAAAGATATTGTTAATCAGCTTGTAAATCAAATGTTTCCACAAAAAAAGCTCATAAGGCTTTCGAGCAAAGAAAAATGCCTGATCGCTGTCAGGGCCAACAGCCAATACCGTGTTTCGGCATCTTTGTTGTCCGAAGCCCTCTTCCTTCCGGAACACGTTCTTAGGCAAGCACTGAATTCAAAGGAGTACGGCGTTTCTTTAGTGCGTCGTTAAGAACAGATATGGGACGAAATGCGTACGCCGACGTGCTAAAGCACGGCAGTGTACACATATACGAGGGAAAACGTGTATGCCGACGCGCCGGGGCACGTCGGCAAAAGAACCGGGCATGCCGACAGAAGGATAAATTATTTCAGCCGTCCTTCCTGGAGGGTGTCGTACTGGAGACGGTGCCGGAAGATGTCGATGGCCGTGTAGATGGCCGACATCATGGAGTGCGGGTCTGCCTCGTCCCGACCGGCCATCTCATAGGCGGTACCGTGGTCCGGCGAGGTACGCACGACCGGGAGCCCGGCCGTGAAATTGACGCCGTCGGAAAAGGCGATGGCCTTGAAGGGTGCCAGGCCCTGGTCGTGGTACATGGCCAGGGTAGCGTCGAAGCGGCCGTAATTGCCCAGGCTGAAGAAGCCGTCCGGGGAATAAGGGCCGAACGCCAGGATGCCCTCGCGGGTGGCTTCCTGCACGGCGGGCAGGATAATGCGCTGCTCCTCGTCGCCCAGCAGGCCACCGTCTCCGCAGTGCGGATTCAGGCCCAGCACGGCGATCTTGGGGGACGGAATGCCGAAGTCCCGTTCCAGCGAGGCTTTCATGATGCGGAGCTTGCTCAGGATTTTTTCCCGGGTGATGCTTCCGGGAACCTCTCGCAGGGGGATGTGGCCGGTGACCACCCCCACCTTGAGCTGCTCGCTGACCATGATCATGGTGACGTCGTCCGTCCCGAACTCTTTCTGGAGATACTCCGTGTGGCCGGTATTGTTGAAACCCTCCGCGTTCATCGCCCGCTTGTTGATGGGGGCGGTGACCAGGACGTCGATCTGGCCGGATTTCAGGTCCTTGACCGCGGCCTGGAGGGCTGTGATGGCACTCTTTGCGGCATCCGGGGTGGACTGTCCGGGCTCTGCGAAGATATTGTCCGGCAGGCAGTTCACCAGATTGATTTTCCGCTGGCGGGCTTCTGCGGCGCCCTGGATTACGTTCACGTCCAGCTGCTCTATGTTGTGGATGGTCTTGCGGTAGAACCCCAGCAGCTTGGACGACCCGTAGATGACGGGCGTGAAGGAGTCCAGGATGCGCGGATCTGCCAATGATTTGATAATGACTTCGTATCCGATGCCGTTGCTGTCACCCTGGGTGATGCCGACGACCAGTTTGGGTAAACTCATAGTACGCTTTGCTGTTCTTGTATGTATCCGGTATCCTCCGGCAGGTCCTGGGCATGATAGGCGGTGACGGCCAAGCGGTCGCAGCGCTCGTTTTCGGGGTGCCCGGCATGCCCCTTGATCCAGTGGAAGGCTACGCGGTGACGGCTGTATGCTTCCAGGAAACGAAGCCACAGGTCCACGTTTTTCTTCTTCTTGAACCCCGTCCGCTTCCAGCTGTCCAGCCAGCCTTCATTGATGGCCTTTACCACGTAGGAAGAGTCGCTCACTACATGGACTTCTGCGTTCTCCCATTTAATCTGCTCCAGCCCCAGGATTACGGCCAGCAGTTCCATCCGGTTGTTGGTGGTGCAGGCGAACCCGCCCGAGAGTTCTTTCTCATAGGAACCGCAGCGCAGCACAATCCCGTAGCCTCCCGGTCCGGGGTTTCCGCTGGCGGCGCCGTCGGTGTAGAGATAGATGGGCGGTTTCTCGGTGCTCATATTTTGCAAATATAAGAAAAAAATACGTTTTCGCATGCCTGGGCCTCCTTCCTTGTATCCAAATTTGCCGATACGGGAGAAAAAAGTTATATTTGTGAGTTATGAATATTTTGATCACAGGAGCCAACGGGCAATTGGGAACTTCCATCCGGAAGATGGCGGCAGGGCTGGAAGGTCACCGTTTCATCTTCACGGATGTCACCTCCGCCCCGGGCCGTGACACGGTGTACCTGGATATCACCAACCAGGATGCCGTACGGCTTATCTGTGAGTCGGAGCGGGTAGACCTCCTTGTAAACTGTGCGGCCTATACGCAGGTAGACAAGGCAGAGGACGACGTAGCTCTGTGCCACTTGCTCAACGTGGACGCGCCAGGAATCCTGGCCGGCGTCGCGGCGGAGCGCGGAGCCACTCTGATCCATATCTCCACGGACTACGTGTTCAGCGGAGACATCCCCATCCCCATCAAGGAAGACTTTCCGGCGCATCCCACCGGCGTATACGGCGCAACCAAACTCCAGGGAGAACAGGCTGTCGTGGCGTCGGCCTGCCGGTATATCATCATCCGTTCGGCCTGGCTGTTCAGTCCGTACGGCCGGAATTTCGTCAAGACCATGCGCCAGCTCACTGCCGAGCGTCCGCAGGTGAAGGTGGTCTTTGACCAAGTGGGCACCCCCACTTATGCAGCCGACCTGGCCGGCCTTATCCTGCACATCATCTCCTCCGGCCAGTTGCACAAGAGTGGCATTTATCATTATACTGACGAAGGCGTGTGTTCCTGGTACGACTTCGCCTGCGCTATCCGGGACCTCTCCGGCACTTGTGCACAGGTGCTCCCGTGCCACAGCAGCGAGTTCCCCTCCAGGGTGCACCGGCCCGCGTTCTCGGTGCTGGACAAGACCAAGGTCCGGGAAACCTTCGGCATCAGCATTCCCCATTGGTACCATTCCCTGAAAAAATGTATCGAAGAAATATGAAAAGGACCCTTCTCATTACCGGCGGTGCCGGATTCATCGGCTCGCATGTGGTGCGGCTGTTTGTGAACAAGTATCCGGAGTACCGGATCATCAACCTGGACAAGCTCACCTATGCCGGCAACCTGGCCAACCTCAAAGACATCGAGGACAAACCCAATTACCGTTTCGTCAAGGCCGATATCTGCGACTTCGACACCATTTATCAGCTGTTGCAGGAAGAGCGGGTGGACGGCATCATCCACCTGGCGGCGGAGAGCCATGTAGACCGCTCCATCAAGGATCCGTTCACTTTTGCACGGACCAACGTGATGGGCACGCTGAGCCTCCTGCAGGCGGCCAAGCTCTACTGGGAACCGATGGGATGGAAGATGGCGCACGCTGCAGGGGAGGCGCCTTCCTCCGCAAAAAAGAAGGCCGATGCTCCGTCAGACGCCTCCCCTGTAGCGTGCCGTTTTTATCACATCTCCACGGACGAGGTATATGGTGCCCTGCAGATGACCCATCCGGAAGGCATCGAGCCGCCTTTCACTACCAGGGCGTCGTCCGGGAAGCATCACCTGGCCTATGGCGAGAAATTCTTCACCGAAGACCTCAAGTACCAGCCACACAGCCCCTACAGCGCGTCCAAGGCCAGCAGCGACCATTTTGTGCGGGCCTTCCACGACACTTACGGCATGCCCACCATCGTCACTAACTGCTCCAACAACTACGGCCCGTACCAGTTCCCGGAAAAACTGATTCCGCTGTTCATCAACAACATCCGTCACCGCAAACCCCTGCCGGTGTACGGAAAGGGAGAGAATGTGCGTGACTGGCTGTATGTAGAGGACCACGCCCGCGCCATCGACCTCATTTTCCACAAGGGTACCATTGCCGAGACGTATAACATCGGCGGGTTCAACGAGTGGAAGAACATCGACATCATCAAGGTGCTCATCAGCACCGTAGACCGCCTGCTGGGCCGTCCGGAAGGGGAGGACATGGACCTCATCACTTACGTGACGGACCGCGCCGGACACGACCTCCGCTATGCGATCGACTCCAGCAAGTTGCAGCGGGAACTGGGCTGGGAGCCCAGCCTGCAGTTCGAGGAAGGCATCGAGAAAACCGTCCGGTGGTATCTGGACAACCAGGCCTGGATGGACAATGTGACCAGCGGCGATTATCAGAACTATTACAAGGACATGTATGCAAACCGCTAATACTTTTCTGGAAACGGCCCGCTCCCAGGTGGCAGAAAGCATCCGCGTAAAGGAAGCGCTCCTTGCCGATGAAATAACCATGGAAGCCCTTGCCAGGGTGGCGGAACTGCTGGTTGGCGCCTACAAAGCGGGGAACAAGAGCCTCTGGGCCGGAAACGGCGGCTCGGCGGCCGATGCCCAGCATATGGCGGCGGAACTGGTGAACAAGTTCTGCCTGGACCGCAGCGGCCTTCCGGCGGCAGCCCTTACCGTAGATTCATCCATCCTCACCTCAATCGGCAATGATTACGGCTACGACCAGGTGTTTGCGCGTCAGATTGACGCCCTGGGCCGGGAGGGGGATGTATTCGTGGGCATTTCCACCTCCGGCAATTCGGCCAATCTGGTGGCGGCCCTGCCCAAGTGCCGGGAAAAGGGGCTCAAGACGGTGGCTCTGGTGGGCGGAAACCCTTGCAAGATGGACGCCTACGACTATGTCATCCATGTCCCTTCTACCGAGACGCCGCGCATCCAGGAATGCCAGACTCTCATGGGCCATATCCTGTGCTATTTGGTAGAACAAAGCATTTTCGGCCGATGAAAAAGTTGCTGTGCGTACTGGGCATCCTGGCGGCGGTATCCTGCGGAAAGCGGGAGCTCCTGACCCTTTTTGTGGGGACCTATTCCGACGGCTTTTACGCGTATGAGTTCGATACTGCCACTGGAAAGGTGGTGTCAGAGGGGGATTTCCCGGAGGCTGCGGGCGCCTTTGCCAGGGCTCCCATGCCCAATCCGTCGTATCTGGCGGTGAACGGGGCCCGGATCTATGCCGTGAGCGAGATGAGGGATTCGTCGGCCTCCGTGTATGCCTGGCGCTTCGGCGGAAATGGCTTTGAACTGCTGAATATCCGGCCTACCGGGCTGCCGGACAGGGGAGAGGATCCTTGCTACGTTTCCACCAACGGGTCGCTCTTGGCGGTGGCCAATTACACCGGCGGCACGCTGGGTGTGTATAAGCTGGCCAAGAACGGGGCTATCGCTCCGCTGGATTCCCTGCTGATATCGGCCACGGGCGGTCCGGACCTGTCCCGGCAAGCGACGCCGCACGTGCATTGCGCCGTGTTCACTCCGGACGGGAAGCACCTGTTGTTCAGCGAGTTCAGCGCAGACGAGGTAGGAAAACTGGATGTCGTGGGCCAGCATGTGTCCCAGTATCGGCGGGCGGCTAGTCTTCCGGCCGATTTCGGCCCGCGTCATTTGCTGTTCGACGCATCCGGCAAGCATCTCTATGTGATCGGGGAACTTTCCGGCGACGTGGCGGTGTTTGATTATGCCGCCGGCGCCCTGCAACTGAAACAGGTGGTAAAGGCCGACCAGGTGGATGCCCGCGGCGCGGCCGATATCCATATCTCGCCGGACGGGAAGTTCCTCTATGCCAGCCTGCGCCTTCGCAACGACGGCATCGCCGTTTTCTCCGTGGCGTCCGACGGCACGCTTACCCAGGCGGGCTATACGCTCACCGGCCCTCATCCGCGCAACTTCAACATCACCCCGGACGGCCGCTGGGTGTTGGTGGCCTGCCGCGACAGCAACGCCGTTGAGGTGTATGGGCGCAACGCAAAGACGGGCCTTCTCAAGGATACGGGATACCGGATCCGTCTGGAGAAACCTGTGTTCGTGGGCTTCTGACAGACAGATTAAAAAAATTTAATTATTCCGGTAAAATCACTATGAGATTATCGGATTTTTTTGTAAATTTGCGGCGCAAATAAAAGTAATACTTTTAACAAACAATAAATTATACAATTATGATCAAACTTGGTATTAACGGTTTTGGCCGTATCGGCCGTATGGTCTTCCGCGCCGCCGTCGAGAACTTCGGTAAGGACATCTGCGTTGTAGGTATCAACGACCTCCTGGATCCCGATTATCTTGCTTACATGCTCAAGTACGACTCCGTACACGGCATTTTCAACCACGACATCAAAGTTGAGGGCAACTACCTCATCGTCGATGGCAACAAGATTCAGGTTTTCTGCGAGAAAGATCCTGCCAACATCACCTGGGGTGCCCTCGGTGTAGATGTCGTCGTGGAATCCACCGGTTTCTTCCTCACCGGAGAGCTTGCAGAGGCCCACATCAAGGCCGGTGCCAAGAAGGTGATCATGTCCGCTCCTTCCAAGGATGCTACCCCGATGTTCGTTTATGGCGTAAACCACAAGACCTACGCCGGCCAGAACATCATCTCCAACGCTTCCTGCACCACCAACTGCCTGGCTCCTCTTACCAAGGTGCTCAACGACAAGTTCGGTGTTGTCCGTGGCCTGATGACCACCGTGCACGCTGCTACCGCTACCCAGAAGACCGTCGACGGTCCTTCCAAGAAGGATTGGCGTGGTGGCCGTGGTATCCTGGAGAACATCATCCCTTCCTCCACGGGTGCTGCCAAGGCTGTGGGTAAGGTTCTTCCCGAACTCAACGGCAAACTCACCGGTATGTCCCTGCGTGTTCCCACCAGCGATGTCTCCTTCGTAGACCTCACCGTGGAACTCGCCAAGGAAGCCACCTATGAGGAGATCTGCAACGCCATGAAGGAAGCCTCCGAAGGCGAACTCAAGGGTGTTCTCGGCTACACCAACGAGGCTGTTGTTTCCACCGACTTCCGTGGTTGCCCGCTTACCTCCATCTTCGACGAGAAGGCCGGTATCCAGCTGGACAAGACCTTCGTGAAGGTTTGCGCCTGGTACGACAACGAGTGGGGTTACAGCAACAAGGTCCTGGAAATGGCCAAGGTGATTACCAAGTAATTATCCACTACAGCGAAAAAGCCTGGCTCCCTTTCGGGGGTCAGGTTTTTTCGTTATCTTTGCCCTATGAGAATTCTGATTTCCAATGACGACGGCTACAAGGCCCCCGGCATCCATGTGCTGGCACGGGTTATGTCGCAGTTCGGGGATGTGACGGTGGTGGCTCCCAAATACCACCAGAGTGCGGTTTCGCTGGCCGTTTCGCTGGGTGTGAAGCAGTTGGCCTATAAAGACCTGCCGGAAGAGGGACCGGGCCGGTGGTGCTATCTGGACGCCACGCCGGCATCGTGCGTCAAGTTTGGTCTGCAGTACAAGTACGAGGCCCGCAATCCGGACTTGGTGGTAGCCGGCATCAATCATGGCAGCAACTGCTCTACCGGGGCCAATTACAGTGCTACGCTGGGCTGCGTGGAAGAAGCGGCCATCAATGGAATCAAAGCCGTCGGCGTGTCCGTCTGCAGCCACGATTTCGGGGCAGATCTGTCGGCCGTGGAAGCGCTTCTCCCCGCCATTATCCGTCATTTGCTTGCCCATTGGCCAGACAGGCAAGGCGTGTACTATAATATCAATTTCCCGCCCATTCCCCGCGAGCAGATCAAAGGGGTGCGCTTCACCCGGCAGGGTGCCGGCCACTGGATCCGCGAATTCGAGAACTGGGACGAGTCCCGCCTGGAAGAATTGGGTCTCACCAGCCAGTTCCTGTGGCAGCAGCAGCGCGTACAGTTGGAAGAGGGGGAACAAGCCTTTTTCATGAAGGGAGATTTTGTCAGCGACGACTCCGATCCGGACCAGGCCGACAATCTGCTGGTGGACCAGGGCTGGGTTACCATTGTCCCTTTCTGCGCAGACCTTACAGATTATAAAGAGCTTAAACGCCTGCAAAGTCTATGAAGTATTACATCATCGCCGGAGAGGCCTCGGGCGATCTCCACGGATCCAACCTGATGCGCGGCCTCTATCTCCAGGATCCCGGGGCCGATATCCGCTTCTGGGGCGGAGTCCTCATGGACGCCGTGTATCGGGAGCACCAGAGCGGGACCGGTCTGGTGAGGGATTACCGGGAAGGGGCTGTGATGGGCTTCTGGGAAGTGCTCCTCAAAGGCGGCACCCTGCTGCGGAATGTCCGCCTCTGCCGGGAAGACATCCTGCGCTGGAAGCCGGATGTGGTCATTCTCATCGACTATCCGGGCTTCAATTTCAAGATTGCCGAGTTCGCACATAAGGCAGGTTTCAAGGTATTCTATTATATTGCGCCCAAGGTGTGGGCTTCCAGGGAAAAGCGTATCCGCAAGCTCAAGGCCTACGTGGACAAACTCTTCATCGTCTTCCCCTTCGAGGAACCTTATTTCGCCGCCAAGGGCGTTCCTTATGTGTATAAGGGTAATCCGCTGGTGGATGCCATTGACCGCAGCCCGTCCATGGCAGAGCCCCGGAGCGCCTTCCTGGAGCGGACGGCCCTTGAGGACCGGCCGATGATTGCGCTTCTGGCCGGCTCGCGCAGCATGGAAATCAAGAACATGATGCCCGTACTGATGGACTTTGCCGATGCCTGGCATGCCGCCCATCCAGACTTTGTCTTTGTGGTGGCGGGCGCCCCGGGACGTTCCCCGGAGGACTATGCGGGCTTTGTCGGAGCCAGGGACTATGTGAAGGTGGTGTTCGGGGAGACATACGGCGTGCTCCGCCACGCGCAGGCCGCCGTCATTAATTCCGGGACGGCCTCGCTGGAGGCGGCCCTGATTGGCACGCCCCAGGTAGTGGGCTACCGTGTGAATCCGCTCAGTGCCGTCATCATGCTGCGCCTGGTCAAGGTAAAGTTCATCTCGCTGGCCAACCTGATTATCCATCGTCTGGCTTTTAAGGAACTGCTGCAGGACAATCTTACTGCCGGCCGCCTGATGGAAGAAGTGAACGCCCTTGTGTATGATTCGGCATACAGGAATGCCATGCTCTCCGACTACGCGCAGGTGCGCAACCTGCTGGGCGGCACCGGTGCGTCGGAAGCCGTTGCCGGTGCCATGGTCCAGTCCCTGCAAGAAGGAAAAAGAGTCTGACCCTGTTTCCCTGAATATAATATTGGATAGCGAATTTATTTCGAATGCAAGTGACGCATTTCGGAAAAATGTCCGTTTATAGGGTATATAACAAAAACTGAAGGACATGAAAGCTATCGACATAGTTGCATTTGTGGTATCAGGATTCCTGTGCCTGGCTTTTGCAGCATGCACAAAAGTAGGAGCAGACCCGTATTCGGACTATGCCTGGACGGGCGAATACCCCATCAAAACCCTGAATGGAACCACCGGAGATATGGAGGACCACAGCGGGGTTATTATGCTACAGTTCCTGAATAGTGGTATTGAATGCATTGTCGATACAGGTATATCCGGGCTGTTTGCCTTAAATCGAAGGAAGTTTGAGGTACGATGGTCCGGGAAAGATAGTTTCGCCCTGTATCGCTCATCCGGAGGCCAGTCTCTACTGGTATACTCCGGAACCATCACAGGCGAGAAAATGACCTTGCGGGCACTTAGCTGCGACAGCGTTGCCGCTACATACGAACTCCAGAGGATATCGCTACGGGAATCAGAGGAAATGCCTTTTGCGTAAATCTTTGTAGCTTTGTAAGTTCAGACAAAGACGTGCGTGTATAAAGAACTGGACGAGCAGGCGCTGGCCAGGTACTGCTCGCAGAGAGACAGAAAGGCGGAGGATGAACTGTATAGAAGATATGCAGTAAGGGTGAATGCACTCTGCCGGCGATATGTAGGAGATGAGGAAGAAGCCAAGGACCTGATGCTGGAAACGCTCAACCAGTCGCTCGACAGGATTGATACCTATCAATATACCGGAAAGGGTTCTCTGTATGGATGGATTAGCAGGATAGCCATAAACAAAGCCATTGACCAGATCAGAAGGCAGCGATGGCGGACGATTCCCCTGGATTTATGGGCTCGGGACACTATTCCGGAGCCCACCGAGGATGAAATGGAGACGATACCGAAGGAGAAACTGAGGGAATGGATAACCGAATTGACCGATATGCGAAGGGCCGTTTTCAATATGTACTGCATCGATGGCTATTCTCATCAGGAGATTGCCAAGATGCTGGGAATCACCGAGACAGGCTCCACAAGCATACTGGCAAAGGCAAGGAAACAATTGAAAGACAAGATTAAACGCTATTTGAAGGAACAAGACCAATGAGAAAGTGGGAAGACATAGTCAAGGACAAAATGGAAGCGTTCGACGAAGCTCTCCCGGAAAGTGTCTTTGCCGAATTCCACGCCATCCGCAGTGGCGCCGCCCCTGCTTCTACCCAGAAGCGGTTCCCGCTGGTGTGGGCGCTTGCCCCCGCCGTTGCCGCAGGACTGGCTGCTTTCCTGTTCCTTCGTCACCCTTCAACTCCGGACAGCGGTATCCAGATTATCCAGCAGCCGGTGCGGCCTGTTGCCGTTGTCAGTGATTCCGCTGAAGTAGTAGAACCCATTCTGGACCAGCCACTTGTCGCCCAGGCTGTTACGCCGAAGGTTACCAGACATCCCGATTTCCACTCGCAAAAGCCAGAAATCATCGAGCTATTTGAGCCGGAAGAAGAAACAAAAATAGCGAGCACTCATCGGACATCAGTGACCAAAGAAGAAAAGACGATGGACGAACCAGTAGTTACGACCACCTCTCCTTTCATTCCAGAAAACAGCGGCAACAAGCCCGTCAAAATGAAGGTGGCACCTGCCGCAGGTTTTATTGCCGGAGGTGGTCTGCTGGCTGCCGTTGCAACGCCGCTTCTGGCTTCCAGAGCTTTTACAGAGGAAGCTTTCACGAATCAAGACGAACCCCCTCACGGAGGAATCGTTATGGAACCGGAACCACCGAAGGATGAGCCTACAGGGAGCCATACGCATTACTTCCCGTTCAGGGGTGGATTATCAATCGGGATTCCTGTCGCTGAGAGGTTGAAGATAACAACCGGCCTTGAATACAGCTTGTATAAATCCTGTTTCACTTATACACTTTCAGGGGAAAAGAAGCAACTCGCACATTATCTTGGGGTTCCGCTTCGGCTGGACTGGACATTGGCCGACAACAGATGGCTGGATGTGTACTTGGGCGGCGGCATAGAGGGAGATTATTGCATAGGTGCAACGCTTGCAGGTGAAAGCATCAGGCGGGATGGCTTCAGTTTCTCCCTGATTGGCGCCGGTGGCATCCAATTCAATATCACAAAGCGCATCGGACTTTACATTGAACCGGAGCTGAGTTGGACGATTCCATCAGAGAGCCGCGTGCTGGAAACCTATCGTAGCGAGTATCCGTTTATGTTCTCAGTAGCATCCGGCCTGCGGATTAACCTTGGCAAATAAATAATAAAAACAATTTGAAAATGACACGCTTCGCTATTATTTCGGCCATGACGGCCATACTTATTGGAAACGTTTCCTGCGCAAAAATCAGAGATGATGACCGCAAGAACAATCCTTACAAAAGACTTGAGCTGACCACCAAATCGGCCGAATTTGTAAGGCAGGGCAACGACTTCGCATTCCACTTTATTGACCGGGTGAATGACGCAACGCCGGGTGATTATATTATCTCGCCGCTCAGCATGCAGTTTCTGCTGGGAATGATCCTGAACGGTGCCCAGGGACAGACAGCCGATGAAATCTGCAGCGTACTGGGTTACGGAGCCGATGAAGTAGATGCAGTCAACGAATACTGCCAGTCCATGCTGCAGCAGCTTCCCAATATGGACAAGAAAACCAAACTGGCCATTGCCAATGCCCTTGTCGTAAACCAGAAATATACCTTGCTGGACAGCTACAAGGCGACAGTCGGCAAATACTATGATGCCGAAGTGGCCAACATGGATTTCGACGACAATGCCGGCACTACGAAGAAGATTAACAAGTGGTGCTCGGACAACACAAACGGACTGGTTCCGGAAATCATCAAGAACGTAAATCCGAACATGCTCGCATACCTTCTGAATGCAATGTACTTCAAGAGTGAATGGCAGCAGAAATTTCCCAAGGGGAGCACGTCCAGTGAGACATTTACAGCCGAGGACGGAACAAAGACAAACGTGCCGATGATGAAGATAGAGAAGAGTTTCACCTATCAGGACAATGATGTCTTGCGCGCTGTCCGCCTTCTGTACGGCAATGGCGTCTATTCCATGATGGTTATTCTTCCTGCCGAGGGAAAGACACTCGCTGATGTAACGGGTTATTTGAATGGAAAGGAGTGGGATGCCTTTGTCTCAAGCCTGGTCTCCTGCGACGTTGACCTGTGGCTCCCCCAGTTTGAGACCAAATTCAGAATCAAACTCAACGACATTCTCTGCGCAATGGGCATGCCTACAGCTTTCGACAATAACTTGGCCGACTTTACATCCATGTCAAGCCCTTCCCCGTATCTGAGTTTTGTCCAGCAGGACGCGATTATCAAGGTGGATGAGGAAGGAACTGAGGCCGCCGCGGTTTCCATCGCCGGAATGAAGGCTACATCGGCCGGTCCCGGGGACCATATCGTCTTCCATGCCGACCATCCTTTCCTGTACCTCATTACCGAGTCCAGCACAGGAGCCATCCTCTTTGCCGGTAAATATAGCGGAAAATGATACGATTCATCATTATTGTGAAGGCGTGAAAAGATTGAATGAGAGTATTCTCCGTGAGTTATGACGGATACCTGGTAAATGCTTCCGACAGCGGCCAGAGCAATTATCACACAACAATGGTTCCCAGTCTGGGGATTAACTTCGGTCTGTGCTTTCAGATTCCAGGGTGGTAGGGTCGCTACTCTGCTATCAGTTTGTAGCCGGTGCCCCTGACGTTCAGGATTTGAATGCGTGGGTCGCGGGAGAAGCGGTGGCGGAGGCGGGTGATGAGGACCTGGAGGCTGCGGGCGTTGAAGAAGTCGTCGTCGCCCCAGAGGGACAGGAGGATGTTCTGGGTGGGGATGATGCCGCCGCTGCCTTTGCATAGAAGCTGGAGGATATCGGCCTCGCGGCGCGGAATGAGGGTTGACTCGCCGGTGGGTTTGTGAAGCAGCGTTGCCGACTCGGGAGTGAACTGATATTCACCGATGCTATAGGATTCTTGGCCTTTCTCCTGGTCAAGGATCCTTTTTCCGCTTCTTCCCAGAAGAGTTTTCATCCGGACCACCAGTTCCGGAATGGCGAAGGGCTTTTTAAGGTAGTCATCGGCCCCGAGGTTGAATCCGGCGACGACATCGTCCACGGTGGTCTTTGCGGTCAGGAACAGGATGGGGGTTTCCTTGTCGCTCTGTCGGATGGCCTTCACCATATCGAAACCGGACATCTTGGGCATCATCACGTCCACCACAAGGATGTCGGGACGGATTTCGAAATACCGCCGGAGGCCTTCCGAGCCGTCATAGGCCTGCTCGACGGAGAAGTCCATCGTCTCCAGGGCGTCTCTCACGATACCGGAGAGCGTCCTTTCGTCCTCTACCAGTAGTACCTTGCTGCTCATAGTTCGATGGTGAATGTGCTTCCCTTGCCGGGTTCGCTATCGACGGAGATTCTGCCGCCGTGCTTTTCTACAATGGTTTTGGCAAAGAATAGGCCGATACCGTAGCCCTTGACGTCGTGGACATCACCAGTGGGCACGCGATAGAATTTCTCAAAGATATGTGCCTGCTTCTCGGGAGCAATGCCGATACCTTTGTCACGGACCGATACGCGGACGTGACCATCTATTTCCTCGGCAGTGAGACGGATGTCGGCGGTGTCACCGGAGTACTTGACGGCATTGTCGAGGAGCGTGGCAATGACGCTGGACATCAGGGAAGCGTCTATGTCGGCAGTAAGTCCTTCAGGTATGACGCTGACTGCTATTTCGCAGGGCTTCCCGGCACTGAGGCGGGCATGGGCTGAGACAGATTCCAGCAGCGGGCGCAGCTCTGTAGTCTCGATACGGAGCGAAAGTCGGTCACGGTTCTCCATCGACATGGAAAGGATCTGCTCTACCATTCCGTTCAGTTTCTCCAGGGATTCTCGGGTGACCTTGAGATACTCTTCCCGTTTTTCCGGATTCTTGTCAAGGCCATAGACCAACATGGCGTCATTGGCGGCATAAGCCACGGCGATAGGGGTCTTGAGTTCGTGGGTCATATTGCTGGTGAAATCGGACTTCATTTCATCCAGCTCGCGCTGCTTGCGCAGGGCCCGCATCATCAGGTAGAAGACCAATGCCAGAATGACAAGGATCCCGGCAGACATCAGGAGGACGCCCATCATTCCCCGGAAAACGGCGTTGGAAAGGGGTTCGCAATGGAGCTCGTAGGTGGCACCCTTGTTTGCAATGGAGGTCATTTGGATGAGGTCATCTCGTGAGGAGGGAGCATACCGCGGGCTCGTGGTTGCATCCAACACTCCCTCTCCGTCCATCAGGACAAGACGGTGCTCCAGCGGATAGCCCAGAGAGTCCAGGCGGTGCGTAAGTATGCTGTCCATCTCCGGCAGGTTTGTCCTCCCGATGTTGTTTTCAAACAAGTCCAGGTTCAACGGCTGGTCCATCCTGGTGACGGTGATGGATTCAGGGATGGTGTCTGCAGGAGTGGCGAACTTGGTGGAAACTATCTTGGAGATTCTGGCATTGGTGCCGCTGTAAACGCGGGCAGTGATGCGTACGCTGTCGGAGACCTGTTTCTTTCTGGCGGTGAGCTCTTCCATCTCGGCCCAGGTGATAGATACCCGGATTTCGGACTCAGCCGCATCCCGGCGGGTGTTGTAAAGGCCTTTGATCCAGTAGAGTTCATACGCCGCGATGGCCGCCAGGGAGATGATGGCCAGCAGGGGCAGAAGATATGATTTTCTGAATCTCACAATGCAAAGTTAGCAAGAATCAAGGGATTTCAGGCGTCCGTTAACACTTGTTAACACTCTCTTAACGTTCCGTTAACCATGATTCCGGGCAGCAAGGCTTACTTTTGCGGCATGATGAAAAAGATTCTTGTTTTCGTAATGATGCTATCGGCCCTGATGGCCGGCGCACAGGAAAAGGCGCAGTACCGCGTGACGTACGATTGCGATGCTCTATACGGGGCCCAGCGTAAGGTTTATCGCTGGCGTCTGGATATCGGCGAAACGAGCGCCGTGTTCTATAGCCCCAACAACCGGGCGAAGGACAAAGTGATTGATGAAGTGGTGGGCGACAATGATGTCACTTCCGTGATGGCCAGGCTCCGGACCATCAAGAGCGAGTTCCCGAATCCCAACCCGCTTGAAGTGCTCGTGGAGCCATCCGCAAGTGGAAGGTACACTTACCTGAATGATATTGTGAGTGATAAGATGTGGTATGAGGAGAATCTTCCGCAGATGTCCTGGGAAACGACCGGCCGGGACACAACAGTATGCGGGTATGCCTGTCTCCAGGCAAGGGCAAGGGTGTATGGCCGCGACTGGACGGTTTGGTTTGCTCCGGAGATTCCGGTATCCTACGGCCCGTATGTCCTGGGCGGACTGCCGGGATTGATCCTGGATGCGATGGATGCCGACGGGCTGTTCCACTTTACCGCCGTAGGTCTTGAGCAGAATCCTGCCGATGCGGTTGTGGAGCTTTCCCGCAAGGACAAAGCCGTCAAATGCACCAGGAAGAAATACATGGAGCTCCGGGATAAAGCCAACGGGCAATCGTACGCTGACAAACTCCGGGAAATGGGCGTGGATAGCCGCACGGTGGTGAAAGTCGTGTCGGAAGACGGTAAGGATATCGACCTCAATGAAAGCCGCCCTAAGCAGAACTACCTGGATCTGGAATAAGATGAAACGCCTGGCCATTGTTCTTTTCCTGCTGCTATCGGCGGTTTGGGGTTTCGCTCAGGAACCGCTCTCCGGCATTGTAGTAGACGATACCGGCAAGGCGCTTGCCGGGGCCAATGTGATGGCATACGGTGCAGATGGGAAGGTGCTCAGCTTTGCCGTCACCGGAGCAGACGGAACCTTTCAGTTGAAGAAAACGGCAGGGCTGGAGAAGATTACCGCCAGCTTTATGGGATTCAGGACAGTCAGCATTCCCGCAGGGCAGTTAGAGGATGGCCAGCAGATCCGGATGGAGGCCGGAGGATTCCAGATAAAGGAAGTAGCTGTCACGGCTGAACGCATTAAAGAGAACGGAGATACGCTGACCTACTCAGTGGGTGGTTTCAAGCAGGCGCAAGACCGGAGCATCGCCGATGTCATCGGCAAGATGCCCGGACTGGAGGTGAAGGCCAGCGGCGCCATCGAGTATCAGGGCAAACCCATCAACAAGTTTTACATCGAAGGGATGGATCTGATGGGAAGCCAGTATGCGCTGGCCAGCGAGAACCTGTCGGCCGACAAGGTGAAGGATGTGCAGGTGCTGGAGAATCACCAGGCCATCAAGTCGCTCCGGGATGTGAGCTTCAGCGAGCAGGCAGCCATCAACCTGGTGCTGAAGGATGAGGCAAGATCCACCTGGTCCGGACTGGCCGATTTGGGCGTCGGATACGGCAGGGAGTGGCTTTACGATAATCGCCTGATGGGGATGCAGTTCAATAAGCATTTCCAGACCCTGATGCTCTACAAGAACAATGATACGGGCAAGGATATCGGCGCGGAGGTGGCGGACCTGACGGATTTGACCGGTTACAGGATGGAAAACGGTCTGCTGGATATGATCTCCTTGAACGGACCGGAGTTTGAGCGGGAGAGATACACTTTCAACTCCAGTCATCTGCTGGCCGGGAACTGGCTGCTGAAGACCGGGACCGACTCCCAACTCCGCTTACAGGTGAGCGGGCTTCTGGACCGGGAAGGGCAGCAGAGTCTCAGTCGTACTACTTACCTGACCATCGCCGGGATGCCCGTCATTGTAGAGGATTGGGATGTGACTGGGCGCCGCCGGGAAGTCAAGGGAGAAGTGGATTATACCCTGAACTCAGCGAAAACTTATCTGAATAGCCGAACCAAGGTCTTTGCGGACTGGAACGCCAGCTCCGGCGTGATGAACCTGGACGGCAACGCGACGGATTTGATGGTGAGGCCTTGGAAGCGGAGCGTATCGGAAGACCTCTCGATGTCGCATACGACAAAAAATGGGCATATTTGGAGACTGTTCTCTTCCAGTGGCGTAACTTTTCTTCCCGGGCAGTTGCTTACCCTTGACGGGAAGCAGGAAATGCTGGACCTGGGGCTGTTTTCTACGCGCAATTATGCCAGTATGTCGCATCGCATTGGCAAATGGATGCTTAGCGGAAAAGTGGGCATGGATGCCAAACGGCAGCAAATCAACGACCACCTTTGGAGTATGCTGATGCCCTATGCCGAACCGGCCCTGCAGCGCGAGTTCGGGAGCCATAAACTGGACGGAACCCTGAGGGTAAGCTACCAGCGCAGGCAGTATGACCAAAATGTTATGCAGGGAGTCTATTTTGAGCCAACTGTCCGTTGGAACTGGAAGCTCTCTCCCACGTCCTCGATGTTGGTTTATTACCGGCTTTCCGCCAGCCCGATGCAAGGGACTAAGGTTGTGGACGCACCGGTCTATACTTCCTACAGGAGTCAGTACGTCGGCACGGGTATTCCGGATGTCCAGCTGTCGCATACTGTTTCTGGAACATACTCCTACCGGAATCCGGTTTATGGCCTGTTTTTCAGCATCAACCCGGTGTTTACCCGGAGCAAGGGCAATCTGCTTTATGCAAACGCCATCGATTCAGGCATTTACGTGCAGCAGGCAAGCGGTCAGACATATGACGCAAACTCATATTTACTGAGTGGAAGAATCTCCAAATCATTCTCCTGGTGCAGGACGGTGATCGGGCTTTCCGGGTCGGCCCTGCTGAGCGACTACAGCTATTTGTCGGCAGGTAAGGTAGCGGATGCCAGGACGGCCGGATATACTGTTTCCCTGGATTACTCTCTCAGGCTTGCCCGGTGGATGACCATGGAGGGCGGCTCCCTGCTTGAGATGACCAGGCGAAGCGTGGAAGGGGCCGCGATGGCCGGCGTAAACGATTGGGAGCATCGGATGCAACTGAACTTTCTGCCGGCAAAGAGGTGGATGATTTCCCTGCATAACGAATTGTATCACAGCAGCGAGAAGGACTTCGGCGTGAATTGGTTCTGTGATGCGTCGCTCAGTTACAAGGCAGATCGGTGGGAGCTGTCATTGGTGGGTCGAAACCTGGTGGGAACATCGCAATATGAACGGGTACACATCTCCTCCGCGGTGGAGTCATATACCTTGACGTATTTGAGACCGAGGGAGGTGGTGGTGAGGTTTTGCTTGGATCTTTGATTGACAAAGTGTAAACCCATCTTTACACTTTTTGTAAAGACCTTTACAGTCTTTACACTTTTCGTCATTTTGTATATAACTGTGTGCCAATGTGTTGAGTATAATGGCATGTTATTAGATTATCGGTAGGATAAATAGACAATCGTGTAAACAAGCAAAATGATACTACGAAACCTAAAGAGCCTCATCCGCCGGTATCCTGTTGCGGTGGTCCTGAACTTCGCCGGGCTGGTGGCGGCGTTGCTTGCCTTTGCCCTGATATTCCTGCAGGCCGACTATGAGCTGTCTTTTGACAAATGCCATCCTACGGCGGACCGGGTATTCCGGGCCGATAAGAAAGGCGATGAATCGCTGTTCAGGAATATCCTGCCGAGGGGCTTTGCCGACGATATCATCGGCTCATCTGCCCATATCGAGGCGGGATGTACGTTCATGCCTTTTATGGGTGAGATTTATTTCTCTGTGGCAGAGGACGGAAAGGATCCGGTCGGCTACAAGCGGGACCTGATGTTTGTGTCGGAGCGTTTTATCGACGTGTTCGGCATCAAGATGATAGAGGGCGATTCCCACGCGCTGGAGGGGCCGAATTCCGTCATCATCCCCCGGTCGCTGGCGGAAAACCTTTTCCCCGGAGAGCGTGCGACAGGCAAGCTCCTGAAAACAGATACCAAATATATGGAACTGCCTCGGGAAATCACGGTGACGGGCGTGTATGAAGATTTTCCGACGAATACGCAGCTCGGGAATGATCTGTACCTGACCATAGGCGATGTCCAGAAAGGGCAATACGGTGGGGCCAACTTTGTCTGCTATCTGCTGCTTGACGATGCCGGCAACGCGCAGGCTGTCGCCGATGAGTTCAACGCCCATTTCGACTTTCCTCCACAGGGAGACTGGCTTACGCCCATCGAACTGGTGCCGCTGACCAGCATCTACTTCCGGAACGAGGGTAATGTCTATAAGAGCGGCAGCCGTTCGCAGCTGCTTCTGCTCATTGCCATCGCTATCTTGATCCTGGGCATCGGCCTGATCAACTTTACCAATTTCTATGTGGCGCTGACGCCGCTGCGCATCCGGAGCGTGAACCTGCAGAAGATACTGGGCTCCTCGACCAAGCGGCTGCGTGCTCTGGTCGTGGCGGAGGCGGTAATCTGGTGCATCTGTGCCTTTATGGTGGCCGCCCTGCTGCTGGGACCGGTTTCTGATGCGCTGCTGACCCGGGGCGTGCTGATGCAGTCCTTCTCCTTCGGGAAGCATTGGGGGCTGCTGCTGTTCGTCGGGACGATTGCCGTGGCTACCGGTGTTATTGCCGGTATCTGGCCGGGCATCTATTCCACATCGGGCCAACCGGCGATGATCCTGCGGGGCAACTATGGCCTGTCGGCCTCCGGTAAGAACCTGCGGACTATTCTGGTGGGCGTGCAGTTCGTGATTTCTACGGCGCTGCTCATCTTCGTCCTTTTCGTCCAGCGTCAGAGTCGGTTTATGCAGGAGTATCCTTGCGGCTACGACAAGAATAACCTGGCGGTGGTGAATATCGGCGGCGAGAACGGCCGGGAGAAGGCCGACTGGCTGCGGGAGCGGCTGTGCGCGCTTCCGGAGGTGCGGGACGTGGCCTACGCGAATGATCTCATCGGCGGCTCGGATACTTATATGACGGAAGGTGCGGATTTCGGTGACGGCCAGGTGTCGATGAGCATGATCTACTGCAGCTGGAATCTGCCGCAGGTGCTGGGGCTGGAACTCCTCGAAGGAAGGGATTTCAATGAAGGCGAGTTCGGCCCGATTCTGTTCACGCAGGATCTCAAGGCGCACGGCGCCGAGATGGAGGTATATGCCGATGAATTCGGCGACGGTGCACCGATTGTGGGATTCATCAAGAATGTGAACATCACTTCCATGCGCAAGGCCGATTCTCCGGTGGCGTTCCAGGTGCATACCCCAAAGGGGCACACCATGCCGTTCGCTTATCTCCGGCTGACGGAGGGCTCCGACCGCCTGGCGGCCACCGAGAAGATCCAGACCATCCTCCGGGATATGGACCCGACGATGCCGTTCGAGGTGCAGTTCTACGATGCCATCGGCAAGAACCTTTACAGCGGCGAGGAGCGCCTGCGGCTGGCCGTGTGGCTGTTCTCCCTGCTGGCGGTGCTGCTGTCGCTGGTGGGCATCTGGGGCCAGGTGCTGATGGACGTGCAGTACAAGCGGATGGAGATTTCCGTAAAGCGGGTGTTCGGGGCCGATATGGTCCAGATCACCTCGGAGGGCCTGATGCTGTATCTGAGGACGGTAGCCATCTGTTATGTGATTGCGGCGCCCATCGGCTGGCTGGTAGTGCGATACTACTTGCAGCAGTTCTCCCACCGGGTGGGCTTCTTGCCGTCAGTGTTCCTTCTGGCGCTGGTGATTGTGGGGGTGCTCTGCGCCGCCGTGGTGCTGTATCACTATCTCAAGACTGCCAGGATGAATCCGGCGGAGACACTGAAGAATGAATGAATTTTGAAGCAGTATTTC
Source organism: uncultured Bacteroidales bacterium (assembly GCA_947168525.1). Classification (GTDB taxonomy): domain Bacteria; phylum Bacteroidota; class Bacteroidia; order Bacteroidales; family UBA932; genus Cryptobacteroides. The sequence goes on along the minus strand of CAMVMG010000003.1, from coordinate 152,245 downwards.
GGCTTTTTGTGCGTTTAATAAGAAAACGTAAACAATGATGAAGATATTGAGAAATGTTCTTTGCGTAGCGCTGCTGGTGACAGGGCTGAGCGGTTGTGAGAAGATCGATGTGAACAAGTTGGAAGGAACCTGGAGTGAGCAGTACGATCCGGAGGTGTTTGCAATGGATGGTTCTGTGACGTACACATTTGATGGGAATGGCCATTACCAGCTACACGTGGATGATGCCCTTAGCGGTGAATCACACGACTATAGCGGCACGTATGCCATCGACCTGATTAACAAAGGAACCATTACCATCAATCCGGCGATGTCGGACTTCAGCAATGTAACCTATAAGGTGGTGAAGCTGACATCCAAAGAGATGGAATGGCAGAAGGAGGGCACAACCTATTCTGCGGGAACCTGGGGCTCTGATTATCGGCACTTTGTGAGAAGGAAGTAATAGCTAGAGACCTGTTTATCGGCCCAAAATCCTACTGGTATTCCAGTCCTTTCACCACCATGCCGATGTTGACGGGCATGTGTTCCATCTTGCCCAGGGCGGCTTTACGGATATAACTGCTTTTGAGATAGATATTGGAAGACAAGCGCATCTTTGAATGGTCCCGCTCAGTTTCCGGGGTGGACAGATACGCTTGAAGGGATTCTTCGTCGCAGTCCACTATCTGGAAGGAAATGAAGTATTTACCAGGCTCCAGAAGGACGGTTTCTTCCGGGCTCATATGGAAATTCTTCGGCTCGGAAGACTCGGCCACATTCACATAGATAGGGGAGCGGAGGACATTGATGAAGTCCTTGTCCTTTTCTTCGATACGGTAAATGTTGACAGACACGACGCAGTCGGGAATGGTGTTTCTGTAAATGCCGAATTGGATATCTTTGACCAGGAAAGGCTTTTTGGTCTTCGCCACAGAACCAATCTCCACTCCTTTGGTGCTGCCAGATTTGGCAACGAATTCAATGATTCCCTTATTCCCCAATATTTTGGTCCCCGGTTTGAGAAGGTATTTCTCCTTGGTGTTTCCGCCGATGAACACGGCCGGAGGCAGTTCATTTTCGTGCAGCACGATGACAAGATCATCGGCCCTTGACGGTAACGTTTCCCTGCCCGAAGAGGGAAATAGGCAATAGGAAAAGGGCCAGCAGCAATTGTTTGATTCGCATATTCTTTCGTTTTTGACTGGATTATAGACAAGGATTGTGCCGATAAATAGGGAATCGACCTGCCAGGCCCGGATGAGAAAAAGTTGCTAAATTTACTTGACTTTTTGCGGTTTTTGCGTCTATGTCTGTGAAGTATGGATAAAACGCTTGAAATAGAACTCACAGAGATAAGGCCCAAAGTTCTGGCGACGGCACTGAAGTTTTTCCGTGCATCCCGGCTGGACGGTGATCCGGAGGATGTAGTGCAGGACGTGCTGCTGCGGCTTTGGGTGGCAAGACGTGACGGTGTACAGATTCGCAGTGCAGAGGCCTGGGCTGTATCTACTACTAAGAATAGTTGCATTTCGCTATGGCGCAAGAAGGGTCCCGTGAGAAGTGGAGTGTATCCGGAATGGTTGTCGGATGGCAAGGATGCTTCCACGCTGATTGAACAGTCGGAGGCCGAAAGGATGGCCGACAAGGCGCTGGAACGACTTCCTGCCGGGACAAGGCGATTGCTGCAATTGCGCGCCACCGGGCTTTCCCTGGATGAGATTGCCGCCATAACCGGAAGGACGAAAGGCGGGGTGAAAAGTTCCATTTCAGCCGCGCGACAAGAATTGATGAAAACCTTTAACACGAAGTAATACAATGGACCGGAAAGACTTGATAAGATTGTATCTGGACGCAGAAACGACCTGCGAACAGGAACAGGAGCTTGCCGCCTCCTTTGCCACTACGCCTCCTGCCGATGAGGAAGAGATGGCGGTATATAAGATGATGCTCTCTGTCAGGCCCATCGAACTCTCTGAACTGCCGGAAGCCGGCGCTGAGTATGACCGGATGGTGAAACCTGCAAAGGTGCGGCCTTTCTTCACTTGGGGCCTTTCGCTGGCCGGTGTGGCCGCAGCCATTACCGCTGTAGTATTGTTTACGGGCCAGCCTGACCGTCCCGGCATCCCGGCTACGCCGCAGAATGACTATACTAAATTGATTCAGCAGATAGCTTTTTTATCCAACTTCAATCCGGCGGAAGCCGAGAACCTGGAATTCAAACCTGTTGGGGACGGGTTTGTGATGACCGCCCATTTCCCCGATGGGCAGACTGCCTCATACATCCTCACACCGCTGGATGGGGGCAAATCCTTTAATCTCGTTGCATTGAACAAGTAAGAAGATCACCCATGAAAAAGATAATCCTTCTTTCCATCTGCCTGTTTGTCGGCGCATGGACGCTGTCTGCCCAGCAGACCATTTATATTATCGACAATGAAACCGTGGAGAATTTTGACGGCTCCCAGCTCAAGGACAGAACCGTCAGGGACTACAAAATCACAACGAAAGGTTCTGGGCGCAATGCCATTACGGTCCACGCCATTACCACATCGCCCTCGGTGTTTTCTGTCACGGGGTCATTCACTCCCTTGAAGCCTTTGACTCCCATTGATTCGTCGATTGTCATCAAGTCCACACACCGGAAGATTATCTATATCATCGATGGTGTGCCGTACGAAGATGCTTCGGCCTTCAACTCCATTTCTCCTTTCGATATTGAAAACATTACCGTGGTCAAGGATGGCTCACCGGAGCAGAAGAAATATGGCGAGAACGTAGTTGTCATGAACATTACCACGAAAAAGGATAAAACAAACTGGGCGGAGGTCCTGAAGAATCTTCCCGGGGTGACGGTCGATGATGACGGGAAAATCACCATCAATGGCCGTGCGGTCACGACAATCACGATTAACGGACGAGCGTATTCGATAGATACAAAATAAAGTAATTTCCTTAAAATAAGACTGTTATGATGATGAGAAGATTCTTGTCAGCCCTCACTATGTCCTTGTGTGTCGGATTTGTAGCTAATGCGCAGGTTTACATTGTCAACGAAAACATGTTCAAGGAGCGGATGAGCGAGATCAAAACCACGGTTCTGGATTCTCTGACCAATGAGCCGATCTCGTATGCATCGGTCTATGTCATTCCGGCCAAGGACACCACGATTACCAATTTTACCCTGACGGACGCCAATGGTGAAGCCAAGCTGGACGAAGTACCCTTCGGCAGTTATGCTTTTCACGTGGAGATGATGGGATACAAGCCGGTTGTGCTGGAGCGCTTCTTCCGTGAGGAAAAGGTGGACCTGGGCACCATCCGGCTACAGGTGGACGAGCAGTTCCTGCAGGCTGCAGTGGTCACTGATGTGGGTAATCCAATCGTCATCAAGAAAGACACGGTCGAGTTCAATGCTTCTTCCTTCCGGGTCGGGGCCAATGCGATGCTGAAGGATTTGCTCCAGCGAATGCCGGGTATGGAAATCACCGATGATGGAACGGTGAAGTTCAATGGTGAAGAAATCGACAAACTCACCGTGGGCGGACGCACCTTCTTCTTCGGTGACCAGAGCACGGCCTTGAACAACCTGCCGGCAGCCGTGGTGGACAAGATTCGCGTCATCGACCGTGAGTCGGAAGCCACCCGGGCCTCCGGCATCCAGGACGGCAGCAGGGAGAAGGTGCTGGATGTGGCGCTGAAGAAAGAGTATGAGAAAGGCTGGTTCGGCAACATCGGCGTCAAGGGTGGCACCACGATCGGCGGGCAGGATGGTGACAATCCGCTCCAGGATAACCGGGGATTGCTCTGGGGCGGAAATGCGCTTGTGTCGGCTTATACGGAGAAGGATCAGTTGACGGTGATTGCCAACGGGCAGAATGTCGATGATTCGAATGTCGTGATGATTATCGTTGACGACGAGGGAGAACGTTCATCCTTGGACCAGGGACTCTCGACGGCAGCCCAGGCGGGCGTGAATTACAACACGTCCCGGATCAAGGATGTGGAGACCACGGTCAGTGCGAATTACAAATACACGGACACAGATTCCGGTTCCCAGACGGAAAGGACAACCTTCCAGGATGACGGCAACCTGAACTCATCAACGGCAAACAGCGGCAAGCAGTTTGCCAATGCCCTCAATACCAACGTAGAATTCAAGAAGGAGAAAGGAAAGGTGTGGTTCCATTTCACCCCCTCCTTCCGCTTTAACAAGATTGATGAGACGGGAACTGGGGCCTCGGAGACCTACCGGACTGGAACATTCGTGAACAGTTCGGATAATACTTCCCACAGATTTTCCTCGAGCAATAATACCGGGCTTAGAGCCGATGTTACTTTCCGGGAGTTGGGTGGAAAGAAGAACAGGAACCTGCGCTTTGATTTCAATGGCAATTATGGTGGCACAGATGAGGAGAGCGAAGAATCGTCCATCCTGAAAACAGCAGGAGGAATGACATCACATGCTATGCGTTATCTGTTGGACAGCAAGTCGTATGGTTTTGGCGGATCTGCTCAATATACGGAACCCATCGGCGAGAAATGGACACTTTCTGCTAAGGCCGAACTGAACTGGGCCAAGTATAATAACAACCGCGATGCGTTTGACGCAAACGGCAGGAACGATTACTACAGTTCCGTGAGCAACAACCATTATCTGATTCAACTATATGACGTGACAGCCCAATACAAGTTTGGGGAGGACAGTTGGTTTACGTTCGGCGGGCGGGTCTCGGGTATCGTGAACGAGACGTACTCCAAGAGTTTCGGCATAGAAGACTATAGCGGAAAGGGTGAATGGAATTGGTTTGTCACACCGAACATGCGTTTCCAGTACAGCAATGGCAACGACCGTTTTTCGCTCTATGCCTCCGGATATGGACAGCGCCCCAATTCATCCCGGATGCTGCCCGTGCTGAACATCAGTGATCCTTCCCGATTGAGTCTAGGCAACGTGTTCCTGAAGCCATATACGACGACGAATTTCGGCGGCAACTGGAAAAGGGACAATAAGGAGCGTTTTTCCACGCTGATGGTCTATGTGGACGGCCGGCTGAATACATCGCCCATTAGTTTTGCCCGCTGGTACGATACGGATGGCATCCTTTATTCTATCCCGGTCAATTCACGGAAGCCGAGTGTGTCGGCCAGCCTGACGGCGAATTATACCACGCCGCTGGACGCAAAGAAAAACTGGACCCTCACTTTGAATGGTGTTCTGGCGTATACTTCTTCCGTCAGCTACCAGGCTAAAACGACGCTGCCCGGTTTGGACAAAAACAGCTTCGATTATTCAGCCTTTATGGACGATTTCTGGGGGAATGCGGACGGAGACCGCTTCTATGGCGGGCTCAGCGGATTCGGGGAGAGCAGGACTCGTTCCTTCAATCCCTACGCAGGATTCACCGTGAAGTACAATCAGGATCATTATTTCATCAGCCTGGAGGCCAACACGCAGGGACGCATCGCCCGGTACTCGCTTGACCCCAGCATCAATATGAATACCCTGGACACAAAGATTACGGCCCGTGGCTCATATACCACCAAGCATGAGTTTGAGTTTAATTCCGACATCAGCTATGTCTTTTACAAGGGGTATGCAGCAGGATATGGGAAACCGGAATGGCGGTGGTATGCTGCGGTTTCAAAGAATATCGGCGCATTCAACCTAAGTGTCAAGGTTTACGACATCTTGAACCAGACGCGGAGACTGACGCACACGGTCACTGCCAACTATGAGGAGGACAGCTATCGCCTGTGTATGGGCCGATACATTCTCTTCGGGGTGAAGTGGAACTTCGGTAAGATGAATGCAGCCCACAGTGCAAGGGCGCAGCAGGCGGCGTGGAATATGCTGTTTTGAGAAGAGTTTTTCGCTTTTACAAAGAAACGCACTTTTTTTCTCCATTTGCATACTGTTTGGTATGTTAATAACATACTTTTTAGTATCTTTGTGCTTCTGTTCGTAGAACCATGAAGCAAAATGGAAACAATTAAGCACGATTTGTATGAAGCCCCTGCAACGACGGTTGTAGAGGTAAAGGCCGAGGGAGCCATCCTCGTTGTCTCTGGTGATGCACCACAGTATGATGGACCTGAAGAGTTTTAGGAGGATGCCTTATGAGAAAGAATGTTAAGCACTTATTGCCCATTATATTGGGTCTGAGCCTGGGACTGCTTTCTTGCTCTCAAATGGAACTGGATAGTAAGGAAGAAACGCGGGAAACAAAAGAAGAGGAAGAAGTCTGGACGCTGAAGGTAGAGGCCGGTGAAAAGAATGACGCCGTTACCAAAGCTTTGTCGATGAACCCGAACGGCACAATTAAGTCGGAATGGACGCAAAACGATGAGGTCGTTGTCCATAAGTATCTGGATAACGGGCAACTCTCGCTTGTTGCCAACATTGGGACGCTCTCAGCTGAGACGGGCGGTGAGCATACTACTTTCTCCGGCTCTTTAACTTCCGTCGAAGGTCTCTCCGTAGGTTCGAAGTTGCGTCTATCCTATCCGGATTACAATACTGATTATCGGGGTCAGGACGGAACGCTGCAGTATATCTCCGATCATTGCAATTTCTCCTTTGCCGAGGTGGAGATTACGGAGTTGAACACGGATACGAAAGTGATCACTACTACCAATGCTGCCTTCAATAACTGCCAGGCCATCTGGAAAATGAAGTTCAAGGATGCGAATGGCGACATCAACGTGACAAGTGTCACGATTGCCGCAGACTACATTAAGAACTATACAAGCGGTAGCCTGGCTTTTGTAGGGCAGATAACCATTACTCCTGCAACAGCTACTAATGAAATATGGGTGGCCGTCAGTTCTATGAATCGTGATAATAACTATGTAATCAAATGTGTCACTGACAATTCAAGAAAACTGAGTTGCGTAAAGAAAGGAAATCTTCAGGCTGGGAAGTATTATACTTCGACCTTGACGATGACGCCGTTGGATGCAAACTTCATCACAGAAATCAACACTGTATCTGATTTGGTACAGTTGTCCAATGAAGTGAGTATCGGCAAGACTTATGAGGGTCAGACTGTAACATTGAACAGTAATCTAGACCTTTCTGAAATAGATAATTTCCAGCCCATTGGCCTAAGTGCTACGCTTCCTTTCAAAGGGAGTTTCAACGGTAATCACAAGACCATCTCCAACCTGAAGATTACTACGGAAAGCAGTTCTGCAAATTACACAGGCCTGTTTGGCTATATATCCGGAACTGCAACTTCTGTCTATGACCTCACGCTAGCCGATTGTACCATCTCATCAAACAATAATAATAAAACAGGTGGGATAGCCGGTTACGCTGAAGGTGCGTTTACTAATTGTCACGTGACCGGGAGCGTCACTGGGCAAACAAGTGTTGGCGGCATCATCGGCAATGCATCAAATAATAATGTTTCAATAAGTGGATGTACTTTTCACGGCACTGTAACTGCTGAGAAAGCCAATGGAGGCAATGCCGGCGGAATCGTCAGTCTTTGTGGTCCTAAACTAGTGAATTGCACCAATTACGGAACGGTTACTGGAACGGAAAGAGCCGGAGGTATCACATCGCAAACCCAGAACTCCGCCATGGATGCAATCACCTCCTGCATAAACTATGGTGATGTGACAGGAAGAACGCGCGTAGGCGGTATTGTCGGCCAAGCCACCGGAGCAATGGGGATTATCAATTGCACCAATCACGGGAAGGTAAAGAGTAATGGTAAAGGATGGTTTAACCACAACTCTTCAAAGTACGAGGACTTATATGGCAGTTTTACGGGTGGTATAGTCGGATGGAACGATCATCAAGGAAGCGAGACGATCATATCCGGCTGCATTAATAATGGAGCCGTAGAGGCCGTTGACAATTATGTCGGTGGCATCATAGGCTGGGCCTCCTTAACTAATAACTCTACGGACAATCATGATACTTACATAACAATTACCGTATGTGAGAATCACGGCACGGTGCAATCGGCAAAGAATTGTGTCGGCGGTATCATCGGAGCAACTTCCGTGGGGCATAAGAATGCCATTATCCGGATCCTCTCTTGCGTAAATGAGAGTTCTGTTACCGGGGTCAACTATGTGGGCGGCATCGCCGGACAATTGAATGGAACCACGTATGACTATGCGGAAATCAGCGGTGCAGGACCGTCCAAGAACAATCTTGAAAACAACCTCAATCTGGGAGCGGTTTCCGCAACCTCTTATAAGGGAGGAATAGCAGGCGGCCTGCACAACGACACGTATGGTCAGTTCAATTATGTCTCCAATTACTATACGACATCCGCTTCGATCTCAGGCGGCGTGAACGGCGTTGACCAGGAGGGCGCTAAGGGTGCTTACAAGATTGTCGGCGCCGGTGGCGTAACCGTAACGCCTTCCACGGCAGAAGATCTGGAGCACGGTGGTGTCAAGTACTTTGTCTCCGGCAAGGCTGTCACCCTGACCCTGTCCGGCGGCTCTTCCTACAGCGCCGTCGATGGTGCGAGTAACCCCGTTACCTTGACAAACAACGGAAACGGTTCCTATACCCTTACCATGCCGGCCGCTGATGTGACCCTATCGGCGAATTAAAATGACCGGCCTAATGACAAAACCGCCGCCTTTCTTGATAGGAGGGCGGCGGTTTGTGGAGTATAGGGGAGTCGAACCCCTGACCTATAGATTGCGAACCTATCGCTCTAGCCAACTGAGCTAATACCCCGTTTGAAAGGAGTGCAAAATTACGGGATTTCCTGCAAAGTTGCAAGAAATCCCGTAATTTTTTAGATTCCCGGTCATAGCCGGGAATGATGTAAGCCGGTTTAGTTGATGAACTGCGCCTTGAGCAGTTCGATCTTCTCCCGGGCGTCGCTGCCCTTGGCCCCGAAGTAGAACTTGATTTTGGGTTCGGTGCCGGAAGGACGCACGGAGACCACGTCTCCCGCCGCGTTAAAGAACTGGAGGACGTTGCTCTTGGGGAGGCCGGTCTCTTCCGGTTTGTTGTAGTCGATGACCTTTACAAGGGGGCTGCCGGCGATTTCCTTGGGCGGGCAGCTGCGGTAATTCGCCATGATCTGCTGGATCTGTTCCGCGCCGGATTTTCCTTTGCGGACGATGTATACCATTTTTTCTTCGTACAGGCCATATTTCTGATAGACCTTCTGTAGCAGCTGGTACAGGGTGAGACCTTGCTCGGCGGCCCAGGCGGCGCATTCTGCCACCATGATGCCGGCTACCTGCGCGCATTTGTCACGCACGAATTCGCCCAGGTTGAAGCCGTAGCTTTCCTCGCCGCCGCAGATGAAGGTTCCCTTGCCCTCGTTGCGCTTGACCACCTCTGCGATGTACTTGAAGCCGGTGAGCACATTGTAACACTTGACGCCGAAGCTTTCGCAGATGGCGGCGATCAGTTCCGAGGTGACGATGGTCTTGACCACGTAGCCCTTTCCGTCCTGCAGCTTGCCCAGCTCCTGCCAGCGGGTGAGAATGTAATAGGTGAGGAAGCTCCAGGTCTGGTTGCCGGTGAGCTGGACCATATTGCCGTCGTTGTCGCGTACGGCGATGCCCAGGCGGTCTGCATCAGGGTCTGTGGCCAGGACCAGGTCTGCGCCGGTTTCATCGGCCTTCCTGAGGGCCATGGCCATGGCAGCGGGCTCCTCCGGGTTGGGGGAGACCACGGTGGGGAAGTTGCCGTCGTTCACGTCCTGCTCAGGCACGTGGATGATATTCTTGAAGCCGATGCGGTTCAAGGCTTCCGGCATCAGGCGTACGCCGCAACCGTGCAGCGGGGTATAGACGATCTTGAGGTCTGCGTGCTTGCGGACTGCCTCCGGGCTCAGGGCAAGGGAGGTGATATCCCGCAGGTAGCACTCGTCCATTTCTCGGCCCATCATTTCCACCGGGGCAGGGGTTTCACCGGGAACGGGAGTGAAGCGGACATCGGCCGGATCCTCGATCCGGGCGACTTCTGCCACGATGTCTTTGTCTACGGGAGCGGTAATCTGGCCGCCATCGCTCCAGAAGACCTTGTAGCCGTTATACTCCTTGGGGTTGTGGCTGGCGGTGACCATGATGCCCGCCGTGGCCTTCTTGGCGCGGATGCTGTAGCTGAGCTCCGGCGTGGGACGCAGACTGTCGAACAGATATACCTTGATGCCGTTGTTGCTCAGGACATCGGCCGATATCTGGGCGAAGAGCTGGGAATTGTTGCGGGCATCGTAACTGATGCAGACGCTTTTTTCACCGGTTACGTGGGCCTTGATGTAATTGGCAAGGCCCTGCGTGGCCATGCCTACCGTGTACTTGTTCATGCGGTTGGTGCCCACGCCCATGGTGCCCCGCAGGCCGCCGGTGCCGAACTCCAGGTTGCGGTAGAATGCATCTTCCAGCGTTACCGGGTCCGATTCCATCAACTTTTTGACTTCTGCCTTGGTCTCTTCATCGAAATTGCCTTCAAGCCAGCTTTTAGCGGCGTCCATATAATCCTTCATGGTGTTTATGTGTTTTAGTGTTTGTCTTTCCAATCATACAAATATAAAGATTTATACGTATTTTTGCAACAAAATGGATTTTGCATCCTTCATATTGCAGCACGACGGGGACGACCTGGGTGCCCTGGCCCTTTCCAGGGATAGATGGGCTGCGCAGGTAGAGAATTTCTCCCTGGCCCTAAGCACCCTGGAAGTCCGCCGGAAGCTCCGGGGCAAAGTGCCGGAGTGGGTGGTTTTTCCACAACTCCGGTATCCTTTCAAGCTCTCGGCCGAACAGTGTTCTTCCACCGAAACTGCACGTTATAAGGCTTCCGTGGCTCTCTCTGCTTGCAGCGTCACGCCTGACGAGGACATCCCATGTCCTTTTTTGGCAGACCTGACCGGCGGACTGGGCGTGGACAGCTGGGCTTTTTCGCAGCAGTTCGGTGAAGTGCTGTACAATGAAATGAACCCCGCACTCTCCGATGCCGCCAGGCATAATTTCCAGGTGCTGGGGGTGGGCAATATCACGGTCCGGAACCGGGAGTTGCAGCCGGGTAATCTCCCTGAGATTCTGGAGGATTTCCAGGCCGATATCCTTTTCCTGGATCCGGCGCGGAGGGCCGACGACGGGCGCAAGGTGTTCCGTCTGGAAGATTGTCGGCCGGACGTGCTGCAGCTGCTGCCGGAACTATGGCAGGCGGCTCCCCGGGTGCTGCTGAAGCTTTCCCCCATGGCTGATATCTCCCTGGTGTGCAGGCAGCTGGGCTCTGTCAAAGCCGTACATGTGGTGGCTGCGGAAGGGGAGTGCAAGGAACTGCTGCTCCTGCTGGAGCGCGGATATGAAGGAAAGCCTTCGCTGACGGTGTATGAAGGCGGGGCGGTGATGGAGATTCCGGAGGGGCAGGAGACCGTCTATGCATCGGCGCCGGAAGGATGGCTGTTCGAGCCGGGGAAGGCGCTCCTGAAAGCCGGTGCTTTCTCGCTGCCCTGCCGCTTCGGCCTGACCAAGCTGTCCCGGCACACGCATCTATATACGGTACAGGTGCCGGTTCCTGCCCTGACGCCGTTTGGAAAATGGTTCCGGATTCTGGAAACGGTTCCCTTCAACAACCATTCCGTCAAAGAACTGGGCAGGCGTTTTCCGTCGGCAGAAGTCACGGCCCGCAATCTGCCCGTAACGTCCGAGCAGCTCCGTGCCAAGCTGGGATGCCGCTCCGGCGGCCCCGTTCATATCTTTGGCTGTACTGTCGGTCGGGACAGGTATCTGCTGGTGGTGGCTAACTAATTGATTATTACTCAATAAAGGAGTATTCCTGTGTGCTTTGCGGCACACAGGAACACCCTATAAAGCATTGAGAAAGAGGAGGATAGCCTCCACCGAAAATCAGTGGTGAAGCAGCGGATACTCCCGGCACCAGGCCGTGAGGGGGCAGCGGTGGCAGGAAGGCTTGCGGGCGGTGCAGATATAGCGTCCGTGCAGGATGAGCCAGTGATGGGCGATGGCCCGCTGCTCCAGGGGAATATGCCGTTCCAGGTCCTGCTGCACGGCATAGGGTGTTTTTCCGTCGGACAGTCCCAGGCGGTGCGACACGCGGAACACATGCGTGTCCACGGCAATCACCGGTTTGTCATACACCACGGAGGCAATCACATTGGCGGTTTTGCGGCCGACTCCGGGAAGAGTCATCAGGGAATCAATATCGGCGGGGACTGTGCCGCCGAAATCGGCCAGCAGCTTCTGCGCCATGGCAATTAGGTGACGCGCCTTGGCGTTGGGGTAGGAAACGCTTTTCACGTAAGGATATACCTCGTCGAAGGATGCCACGGCCAGTTCCCGGGCCGATGGAAACCGTTCGAACAGCGGCGGCGTGACCAGGTTCACGCGCTTGTCGGTGCACTGGGCGCTAAGAATCACGGCCACAAGCAGTTGGAAGGGGTCCTGGTAATGTAGCTCCGTCTGGGCGACAGGCTGGTTCTGGGCGAACCAGTCCATGATGGCATGGCTTCTTTCCTTCCGGGTCATAGGACGACGTCGATGCCTTCGTCTACCACCTCCGTGCATTTTTCTCTCTGGCAGGAGAAGACGCGGCCGGGGTATTTCTCGAAGATATTCCGGTTGTGGGTGACCATGACCACGGCTGTGCCGGCCTCGTTCAGCGAGCACAGCAGCTGGAGGATCTCGTCGGCGGTTTCCCCGTCCAGGTTGCCGGTGGGTTCGTCGGCCAGGATCACGGAGGGTTTGTTGAGGAGGGCGCGGGCGATGGCGATGCGTTGCTGCTCCCCGCCGGAGAGTTGGTGGGGCATCTTGTGCGCCTTGGTGATCATGCCTACGCTTTCCAGGACCTCTGAAATGCGGGCGTCCGACGCCTGCTTGTCTTTCCAGCCGGTGGCCCGGAGGACGAATTCCAGGTTCTTTTCCACAGTGCGGTCCATCAGCAGCTGGAAATCCTGGAACACGACGCCCACGCTGCGCCTGAGGAACGGGATTTCCTTGGGCCGGAGGGTGCGCAGGTTGAAACCGCACACCACCCCTTCTCCGCTGTGGAGACGGTTCTCCGCCGTGATGGTGCGGATGATGGAAGTTTTTCCGGACCCGACCTTGCCTACGATATAGACAAACTCACCCGGCATGACATCCATGTCCAGGCCGTAAATGACGATGCTTTCGCCGTTAAGGATATCGGCTCCGCTGAAATGAATGAGAGGTTCCATGGCGCGATATTTGACACAATCACGCAAATATAATCAGATTTTTTCGTATTTTTGTAAAATTGAAGAAACACATCCGATGAAAAGAATCTTCGTGGCGCTTTCCGCCGCATTCCTATTCTCTTCCGTCTGGGCCCAGGAGTGGGACGCAGGAAGGCAATATTATCAAAAAGGACTGTATGCTGCGTCCATCGCTTCCCTTGAAGGGCAGCATGGAGCCATGCCGGAAGGCTATCGCGCCCTGTCGGCCCTGGCACTGAAACTGGACAACCGGCAGGAGCTGGCCGAGGCCTACCTGCAGAACTGGCCGGAATCCGTGCTGGTGCCGCAGGTTTCGTTCTTCCAGGCCATGGACCTCTTCGACCAGGAAGACTATCAGCGGGTCCTGCTGCTACTCTCCTCCATCAAGGAGGACCAGCTCCAGAAATCCCAGATTCCGGAGTACTCCTACAAACTGGGCTACAGCGCCTACCGCGCCGGCGAATGGCAGTATGCCGCGCAGGTGCTGTCGGCCGTGAGCAAACTGCCCTACTCGGACTATACCGCCCCCTCGTGCTACACCCTGGGGTATCTGAACTATTCCCATGAGCGTTTCCGGGAGGCAGAGGACTGGTTCCAGAAGGCCGGCGGGGATGTCCGCTTCCAAGACCTGGCCAAGTACTACATCCTGGAGTGCCGTTTCAACGAGAAGGATTATGCCTATGTGGTCCGCAACGGGGAAGCCATGCTGGATGCCGCCCCTCAAGACCGCAAGCCCCGCCTGGCCCGCATGATCAGCGAATCCTACCTGGTAAGGGGCGATGTGGACAGGGCCCGCGCCTATTACGACCGTCATCTGAGCGGCACTGAGGCCAAGACTCGTGCCGACTATTTCTACGCAGGCGAGATGATGTACCTGGCCCAGGACTGGGAACAGGCTGCCGACAACTTTGAAAAGGTGTGCGCAGTGCCGGATTCCCTGGGGCAGATGGCTTCCTATCAGCTGGGTTACAGCCGAATCCAGCTCAAGAACAAAGTGGCCGCCCTGGAGGCTTTCCACGACGCCGCAAAACTGGATTTTTCACCGGAAGTGAAGGAAGACGCCTTCTTCAATTACGCCAAGCTGGCGTTCGACCTGGGCAAGGATACCGCTCCTTTCCAGGAGTACCTGAGCCGGTTCGACACCAAGTCCCGTGGCGACCAAATCTATTCCTACATGGCCATGGTAGCCCTTCAGAACCACGATTACGAGGCCGCCGTGGAGGCCTACGACAACCTGGACGTGCTGGAACCCGCCATGCAAAGCAACTACATGAAGGCCTATTTTCTCCGTGCCCGCCAGCTCATGGAAATGGGTTCCTGGCGCGCTGCCGTGCCGCATCTGAAAACGGCGGCTTATTACAGCCCTTCCAGGGACGGATTCAACCAGCTGTCCCGTTACTGGATGGCGGAGGCCTATTACCGGGACGGCAAGTATGGGGATGCCCGGGGTATCCTCACGGACCTGTACAACCTGAGCGCCCTTCCCGGCCAGGCCGAGGGTGAACTGCTTCCGTACCAGATCGCCTACACCTATTTCAAGGAAGGCAATTACGAGCAGGCGCTCCGCTGGTTCGGCATTTACCTGGGCGGACGGCACAGCCAGTACGGCGGAGATGCCCAGACGCGCATCGGCGACTGCTATTTCTTCCGGGCCGATTACCCGGGTGCCATCGGCGCCTACGAGAAAAAGATGCGGGACTATCCGGATCCGGACGACCTGTATCCTGCGTTCCGCGCCGGCGTGGCCAGCGGCCTGCTGCAGGACGATGCCGCAAAGATCCGCTTCCTGGAGGGGGTGAAACACGCCTCTCCCGCCGCCCCTTATTACAGTGAGACATACTATGAGCTGGGCCGGGCTTATGTGGCTACGGGCGCGCATCAGGAGGCCACGGAGGCTTTTACCACGCTTGAGAAAACCACCAAAGACCCTTCCATGGCCACGCTGGCCATCCTGGAGCTGGGCACTATCGCCCGCAACCAGGGCCGTGACGAGGATGCCCTCCGCCTGTACAAGCAGGTGGTTCAGGGCGGGGGAGACCATGCCGAGGATGCCCTCCTGGCTATCGAATCCATTTACCGTTCCCGTCAGGATCCGGACGCCTATCTGGCCTATGTGAACAGCCTGGGCGGCGACGCTCACCGTTCCGAAGAGCAGAAAGAAGAAGTGTATTTTTCCACGGCCGAACAGATTTTCCTTTCCGGCGACATCGCCAAGGCCACTACCACCCTGCAAGCCTATCTGGAGCGCTATCCGCGCCCGGTGTACGGGGCCAAGGCCCGGTTTTACCTGGGCGAGTGCTACCGCGCTTCCGGTGCCCTGGAGCAGGCGGCCGACCAGTACCAGGCTGCCCTGGAAGGCGGATTGGACGCCGCCCTGTCTGAATCGGCCCTCCTGCAATACGCCCACCTCAACTACACCCTGGGAAACTATGGCAAGGCATACGGCGCCTATCTCCGCCTGCAGGAGCAGGCCCGTCTGGACGAGAACAAAGCTTCGGCCGCCGCAGGCCTGATGCGCTCTGCCTTCCGGGCCAAGCAGTGGGAAGACGCCATCGCGGCCGCCCAGCCGCTGACTGGCGCCAAGGACGCCGCCCTGCAGCGGGAAGCCCTGTATGTGCGGGCCAAGTCCTTCTTCAGCACCAGCCGCCGCGCAGAGGCCCTCTCCGATTTCCAGGAGCTCTCCAGGCAGCCTTCTACGCCGGAGGGGGCGGAGGCCGCCTATCTGGTGATCCAGGACCTGTTCGACCGGGCCCAGTTTGGCCAGATCCAGGAACGCGTGTATGCCTTCGCCGACAAAGCCGGCGGCCAGAATTACTGGCTGGCTAAGGCTTTCATCGTGCTGGGCGACAGTTTCGCAGAGCAGGGCAACACGGCCCAGGCCAAGGCTACCTTCGAGAGTATACGCTCCGGCTACACCCCTTCGGGAGCAGAGGACGATGTCCTTGACCAGGTGGATGTAAGACTCCGTAAATTGCAGTAGAACATGAGACACACTATACAGTTTTCCGCAGCCCTGGCGCTGCTGGTCGGGATCCCGGCGATGGCCCAGAACCTGAATCCGGTGGTGGAAGTGACCAACATGTACGAGCAGGCTGCTACCGGCATCGAGAAACCGCTGCAGCAGATGGCCGTGCCGGACTCGCTCCTTAAGTTCAATCTGGACATGGATTACGAGGTGCGCACCACGCCGTACCGGGGTGCCTACGAATTCAATCCCTATCTGGTACAGCTGCGCACCGCTCCCCGTTCCTATGAGGAACAGACTCTTTTCCTCCGTCTCGGGGCCGGGTATGGCTTCCATCCTGAGCTGGATGCGGTGTGGAGCCCCGTGAAAAAGGACAACTTCCGAGTTAATCTCTACGGCAGGCACCAAGGCTATTTCGGCCATTACCGCAATATCGCCATCGACAATGATTATTATTTCCGGGGGGACGGAACCCTTTACGGTGGGGCAGACGCCCTGTCTTCCGTCGGCGTAAATACCCTCTACGGCTGGGATAAAGGCATGCTCACGGCCGACATTCATTACCGGAACATTTTCTCTTCCGACGCCTTCCAGGAGACGGCGCACCATATCGCGGCCCTGCAGGCGCGGGTACAGTCCGCCCCCCAGACGTCCTTCTACTACAATGTAGGGGTTCAGGCACGTCACCTGGTCCGGGAAGGCCTCAAGGAAACGTATCTTCTGTCTGACGGCGGCCTGGGCGCCAACCTCCGGCGCAGCCAGCTCCGTCTGGATTATCAGGTGGAAGGCGTGTTCACCGGAGAAGGGCAGGCCGGAGAGCTTTCCTTGATTCCGCGTTATGTCTTCCAGGCGGGAAGTTTCTCTCTCAACCTGGGCCTCAAGGCTTCCTTCCCATTCCGCTCCGACGAGTATTTCTATCCCACGCACGACCATTATCTGTTCCCGGATGTGTATGTGGATTATCAGGTGATTCCGGAAAGTTTTGTACTGCAGGCCTCCGTAACGGGCGGCAACCAGCTGGAGACGTACGGTTCACTGCTGGAAGGAAACCATTTCCTGCCTTCCTTCCTGCGCACGGCGCTGGATTTCGAGGCGGAAACGGTGCATGTGTCGGCCGGTATCCGGGGAAACATTGCAGAACGGATGCATTACAACGTGAACGGCGGGTATGCGTTCCGCGCCAACGCGCTTGAGTGGGGCTATGGCTACGATACCAGCTGGGCTTCTTCCTATCCCAGCGCAGGACGGGCCAGCTACAGCCTGTTCTATGCCGATGCCAAAGCCGGCTGGACCTCCGAGCGTCTGGATGCCGATGTCCATCTGAGATATCAGCGCACCACCCTTTCCAGCGACTACATCTTCGCGCCGCCCGCTTTCACCGCTCAGTTCAAGTTCCTGTACAATTGGGGCGGCCGGATCAAGGCCGGTGTGGATCTGCATGCGGCCACGGAACGTGTGCTCCAGCTTCCGGAGGGCAATACGGATGTGCAGCTGCACATTCCCGGCTATGCAGACCTGGGCCTTTATGGGGAATACGGTTTCACCCGCCGCATGGCGGCCTGGATCCGGGTGGGGAACCTGCTGAATATGGAGGTACAGCGGACCCTTTTCCACGCAGAGCGCGGCATCTATTTCTCGATAGGGGCGCAGTACAGTTTCTGACCGGCCGGAAGGCTTGTTTTTCCTACTGATTATAGCGGCGAATTTCTTGGAGAATTCGCCGCTTTTTTGTAACTTTGTATGTTTTAGGGAAAGGCCTTGAAACACGTGTTTTGAAGGCCTGTTTTTTGTCAACAAAGCAGAGAAAAATGATAGAGAACGAAGAGATGAAAATGGCGGAAGAGCAGTATTCTGCCAACAGTATCCAGGTTTTGGAAGGCCTTGAGGCGGTGCGCAAGCGCCCCTCTATGTATATCGGAGATATCGGCGAGCGTGGCTTGCACCATCTGGTCTATGAGGTGGTGGACAACTGTATCGACGAGGCTATGGCCGGATACTGCACAGATATCGATGTCAAAATCCTGGAAGACAATTCTGTCCGGGTACAGGACAATGGCCGCGGCATCCCTACGGGCATGCACGAGAAAGAGCATCGCAGCGCCCTGGAAGTGGTCCTCACCGTGCTCCACGCCGGCGGTAAGTTCGACAAGAACAGCTATAAGGTGTCCGGTGGCCTGCACGGAGTGGGTGTCTCCTGCGTGAACGCCCTGAGCGACCTTCTGGTGGCGGAAATCCATCGGGAAGGCAAGGTTTTCCAGCAGAAGTACTCTAAGGGCAAGCCCATCTCCCGGGTAGAGGTGATCGGGGAATCCAACGACAGCGGAACCATCATCACCTTCCATCCGGATCCCACCATCTTCCAGCTTACCACCGTGTACAAGTACGACACACTGGCCAACCGGCTTCGGGAACTGTCCTACCTGAACAAGGGCATCCGCATCACCCTTACAGACCTGCGTGAGAAGGTGGAGGAGTTCGAGACGGCGGAGGACGGCGAGCGCCATGCCACCGGCCGCCAGGTGCACCGCCAGGACGTGTTCTATTCGGAGAAGGGCCTGCGGGAGTTCATCGACTACCTGGATGCCGGAGAGGCCAAGCTCATTCCGGACGCCGTCTGCGTGAACACGGACAAGATCATCCCCATTGACATTGCCCTTCAGTACAATACCGGTTTCCGTGAGCGTATCTATTCCTATGTGAACAATATCAACACCATAGAGGGCGGTACGCATCTCCAGGGCTTCAAGATGGGCCTGTCCCGCTCGCTGAAGAACTATGCGGAGAAGAACAATCTTCTGGCCAAGTTCAAAGGAGACCTCTCTCCGGAAGATTTCCGCGAGGGTCTCACCGCCGTCATCTCGGTCAAGGTGGCCGAGCCCCAGTTCGAGGGACAGACCAAGACCAAGCTGGGCAACTCGGAGGTAACATCGGCTGTCTCCCAGGCTACGGCGGCCGCCATGGACCAGTATCTGGAAGAGCATCCCAAGGAGGCCAAGACCATTGTGGAAAAGATTGTGCTGGCCGCTACGGCGCGTGCTGCGGCGCGCAAGGCCCGCGAAATGGTGCAGCGCAAGTCCCCGATGGGCGGCGCCGGTATGCCCGGCAAGCTGGCAGACTGCTCGGACCACGACCCTGAGAAGTGCGAGCTCTTCCTGGTAGAGGGTGACTCCGCAGGCGGTACCGCCAAGCAGGGTCGCGACCGCCGCATCCAGGCCATCCTGCCCCTCCGCGGTAAGATCCTGAACGTGGAAAAGGCCGCCCAGGACCGCGCGTTCGAGAGCCAGGAAGTCCGCAACATCTATACGGCTCTCGGTGTCACCGTAGCCCAGGAAGACGAATCCGGAGAAAAGCACATGGACCTGAGCAGGCTCCGTTACCACAAGGTAATTATCATGACGGATGCCGATGTAGACGGCTCGCACATCGCCTGCCTTATCCTCACATTCTTCTTCCGCTACATGTTCGACCTCATCAAGAACGGTTACGTATATCTGGCCACCCCGCCCCTTTATCTGGTGAAAAAGGGCAAGGAAGAGCGCTACTGCTGGACAGACGCCCAGCGTGACGCCGCCACAGAGGAACTGGGCCACGGGTCTGACAAGGGCGTAACGGTACAACGCTACAAAGGTCTGGGAGAAATGTCCGACGAGCAGCTTTGGGAAACCACCATGGACCCTGCCCGCCGTGTCCTCCGCCAGATAACTATCGAGAATGCGGCCGATGCAGAGCGTACGTTCTCCATGCTCATGGGGGACGATGTTCCGCCGCGCCGGGCCTTCATCGAAGAAAACGCCCATTATGCAAATATCGACGCCTAAGCTGCAGCGGAGGTATTATCCGCTGGTGATTGTTTTCGCAGTCCTTGTGCTTCTGATGCCAAGGACCGCGAAATTCAATTATGACTACAAGAAAGGAACGCCATGGCCGTACGAGACCCTGGTCTCCCAATTCGATTTTCCCATTCTCAAGACGGAAGAACAGATTCAGGAAGAACGGGAACAGGCCGGAGCCGGCGTCATCCCTTATTACAAATACTCGGAGGAGGTAGTGTCGGCAGCCGTGCGCAACATCCAGGGCCTGGACCTGGGAGAATTTAACAATCTTCGTCCCGCTATTGTCACCCGCCTCAACGACATCTACACCCGCGGAATCATCTCGGACGGGAAAGTGAAGGTGGACAGGGGGTATGCCGATGTCTCCGAAAACCTGATCTACATCCAGCGGAATAAGCGGGCCACGCAGTATCCCCGGACAGAAGTTTACAAAGTGTCGGACGCCCGGGACCAGCTGGTGGTCCAGATGTCCAAGAGTTATCCTTCGGTAAACCTGGATTCCCTCTTCCGCCGTTCCGGCGTGTATGAGGCCATCGTCCCCAACCTGGTTTACGACAAATCCATGACGGAGGTAAGCCACGCGGAGTCGGCCGACTATGTCTCCCCGACGCTGGGCTATGTGCGTGCAGATGAGAAAATTGTCTCCAAGGGAGAAATCATCACCGCAGAGGTGGCCCAGATGCTGGACAGCTACAAGCAGGAGTACAACAAGGTGTTCGGCTACGACGGTCCCCGGATCCTGCTGTATCTGGGCAATGTCCTCATCGCTCTGGCCCTGGTGGTGATCCTGTTCACGAGCATCAGCGTGAGCAACCGTTTGGTTTTCACGGACAACAGCCGGTATCTGTACCTGCTCACCGTGTTCCTGCTGGCAGCCGTGGTCACTTTCGTGATGGAGCGGTTCGCCCCCGGCCTGATGTACCTGATCCCGTACCCGGTGTTCGCCCTGTACCTGCTGGCGTTCTTCCGCCGGCGGGTGGTGCTTCCAGTGTACATGGTGTCACTGCTTCCGCTGTTGATTTTCGACGGAAACGGCATGGAGCTTTTTGTCATGTACCTGACCGCCGGCGTCGTAACCATCCGCACCTTCTCCCGTTTCAGTAAAGGCTGGTTGCAGTTTGTCAATGCCGCCATCCTGTTCGGGGTAGAGCTGGCCGTGTTCCTGGGATTCCGCTTCATCGACGCCGGCAACATCTCTACCTGGTGGGTGAACCTGATCCAGGTTTTCGTGGGTTCGATGCTCACGGTGGCCCTGTATCCGCTGATCTATCTGTTCGAGCGCCTGTTCAACCTGGTTTCCGTCACCCGTCTCAACGATCTGGCAGACACCAACAACCCGCTCCTGCAGGAACTGTCGGCCAAGGCTCCTGGTACCTTCCAGCACTGCATCCAGGTGATGAACATGGTGGATACGGTGGGCCGTGCGCTGGATGCCAACGTGGCCCTGCTCAGGGCCGGCGCCCTATATCACGACCTGGGCAAGATGCGCAATCCGCTCTGTTTCATAGAGAACGAGAGCACCAGTCCCGGCGCCGCCAAGTATCACAGCGGAAAAACGCCCATGGAAAGCGCCGCAGACATTATCCGCCATGTAGATGACGGTGTGGCCATCGCAACGGAACATCATCTGCCGGATGTGCTCAAGGAGTTTATCCTGTCCCATCACGGCACTTCCAGCACGGGCTATTTCCTGAACAAATACCTCAACGACGGGGGAGACCCTTCCCAGGTGGGCGCGTTCCAGTATCATGGGCACAAGCCTGTTACCAAGGAGCAGGTGATTCTGATGGTATGCGACACCATCGAGGCTGCTTCCCGCACCCTCAAGGAGTTCACCCCGAAGGCGTTCGACCAGTTTGTAGAAGACATGGTGGGCGCCAAGGAAAAGGCTGGGCAGCTGGAAGACGCCGATATCTCCATCCATGAGCTCAACGTGATGAAGAACGTGCTCAAGCAATATTTGCAGCAGATTTATCATGGACGGGTAGCCTATCCCAAGCGCAAAGGCGCCTAGAAGTTGATTCTTTGGCACTTTTTTACTAACTTTGCGCCCCCGACCGAAATATTAAAATAAACTCATTATATGAACATTGTAAAAAACCAGCCCGATGAGCTGAACTACCAGCTTTCTATCGAGATCGCAGCTGCAGACTATGCCGAGCCGCTACGCAAGCGCCTCAACGAGTACAAACGGAAGGCGGATATCAAAGGATTCCGCAAAGGAATGGCCCCGATCGGCCTTATCCAGCGCCTTTATGGCGACCAGGCCCTTTACGAGAGCGTTAACAGCCTGGTGAGCGAGCAGCTGGACCAGTTTATCCGCGAGGAAAAGATCCGCGTGGTGGGTGAGCCCCTTCCTTCAGAAGACCAGCCGCAGCTGGAGTGGAAAGCCGGCAACGACTTCACCTTCAAGTTCGACCTGGCCCAGACGCCGGAACTGAGTTTCGAGGTGGGCAAGGAAGACAAAATCCCTTATTACGATATCAACATCACCGCGGAGCAGAAGAAGACCGCCCGTGAGCAGCTGCTCCAGCAGTACGGCTCGCTCCAGGAAGGGAAGAAAGCCGGCGAGAACGACTATATCATCGCCGATATCGAGAACGAAGGCCATAAGGCGGAGGGCGTCTATGTCTCCATCGCCAACGTGGCCCAGGACCTGCGTCCCGCTTTCGTGGGCGTGAAGGCCGGTGACAAGCTGAACGTGAACGTGAACGAGGCCTTCCCCAACGAGACAGACCGCGCTGCCATGCTCAAGGTAGACAAAGTCCGCCTGGCAGAGCTGAATCCGGAATTCACCTTCACCGTAGTAAACGTAAAAACCTACGTGGCCGCCGAGGAAAACCAGGAGACCTACGACAAGATCTTCGGCGAGGGCACTGTTACCACCCCGGAGCAGTTCGAGGAAAAACTCATCGAGCGTATCAAGGCTTCCCACGAGCAGGATGCCAATTACCGTTTCGGGACCGACGTCCGCCGCTACTTCGTGGAGAAGGCAAAACTGACGCTTCCGGAAGCTTTCCTCAAGCGCTGGCTCGTGTATGCCAATGATGGCAAGTTCACCGCCGAGCAGGTAGAGAAAGAGTTCCCCGGATTCATTGAGGACTTTAAGTGGCAGCTCGTCCGCGGCTACATCATGCAGAAGTTCGGCCTCAAAGTGAGCCGGGAAGATATCCAGGCCGCCGCAGAGAACTATGTCTCCTATCAGTACGCCATGTACGGCATGGCCGGTGTCCCCCAGGACATCATCCGTTCGTCGGCTCAGAACATGATGCAGGACGAGAACCAGTACCGCCGCCTGGAAGAGCAGTGCGAGGACAACAAAGCCATTGCCAAGGTGCGCGAAGAGGTTACCCTTCAGACCAAGAAAATCTCCCAGGACAAATTCCGGGAGCTGAAATAACTCATTATATGACCGAATTCGATAAATTTGCAGTGAAGGGGAGGGGCATCAATTCGATGACCCTCTCTCGTTACCAGTCCGTATACGACGGATATATCAATCCCACCATTACGGAGGAACGCAAACTGAACGTGGCCCAGATGGACGTCTTTAGCCGCCTGATGATGGACCGCATCATCTTCCTGGGTGTTCCCATCGACGACGATGTGGCCAACATCATCCAGGCCCAGCTGCTTTTCCTGGCCTCCAGTGATTCCCAGGCCGACATTACCATGTACCTGAACACCCCCGGCGGGCAGGTAACTTCCGGATTGGGCATCTACGACACCATGCAACTGGTCCAGCCGGATGTCGCCACCGTGTGCACGGGCATGGCCGCCAGCATGGGCGCTGTGCTTCTGTGTGCCGGTGAAAAAGGCAAGCGTTCCGCCCTGCCGCACTCCCGCGTCCTCATCCATCAGCCCCTCGGCGGGGCCCAGGGACAGGCCACGGAAATCCTCATTGCCGCCAAGGAAATTGAGAAAACCCGTACGGAGCTGTTCAATATCATCGCCCAGCATACCGGCAAGCCCTACAAGAAGGTGGCAGAGGACGGCGAGCGCGACTATTGGATGAACGCCGAGGAAGCCAGGGCCTATGGCATGGTGGACGAGATCCTTCGAAAGAAAAGCAAGTAATGGCTAAGAAGAACGACCATACGGATCATTGTATCCTCTGCGGCCGGACCGACGCTGAAGTGCCGTTCCTGTTGCAGGGAATGGACGGATTCATCTGCAGCGACTGTGCCCGTCTGGCGGCGCAGTATGTGGACGAGATTGAGAAGAAGGGGAGTGCTTCGCAGGCTGCCCCTGCTTTGGGGAAGGCTCCCAAGCCGCAGGAAATCAAGGATTACCTGGATCAGTACGTAATCGGCCAGGACCGGGCCAAGAAAGTGCTGTCGGTGGCCGTTTACAACCATTACAAGCGCATCAGCCACAATCTGGTAGACAAGCCGGACGACGGCGTGGAACTGGAAAAGAGCAACATCCTTCTGGTGGGCCCTACGGGAACCGGTAAAACGCTCCTGGCCCGCACCATAGCCAAAATGCTGGACGTGCCGTTCACTATCGTGGATGCCACGGTGCTCACGGAGGCCGGCTATGTAGGTGAAGATGTGGAGAGCATCCTTACCCGGCTGCTGCAGGTGGCCGATTTCGACCTTGCCAAGGCAGAGCGCGGCATTGTCTTTATCGACGAGATAGATAAGATTGCCCGCAAGAGCGACAACCCTTCCATCACCCGCGACGTTTCCGGCGAGGGAGTGCAGCAGGCCATGCTCAAACTGCTGGAGGGCAGTATCGTGAATGTTCCGCCAAAGGGTGGCCGCAAGCATCCGGAACAGGAGTTCATCCACGTAAACACGCAGAATATCCTGTTCATCTGCGGAGGCGCGTTCGAGGGTATCGAGCGCCATATCGCCCTCCGGAAAAACACCAGGATCATCGGCTTCAACGCAGAGGAGAAAGAGCGTATCCACACAGACAATCTCCTGGAGTATGTAGATGCCATGGACCTTCGCTCCTATGGCCTGATTCCGGAAATCGTCGGCCGCCTGCCCGTGATCACGTATCTGGACCAGCTGGACCGCGATTCCCTCAAGCGTATCCTCACGGAGCCCAAGAACGCCCTCCTGCGCCAGTACCAGAAACTGTTCGAGATGGACGGCATGCGCCTGGACGTAGAACCTGCCGTGCTGGACCTGATCGTGGACACGTCCATCCAGAACAAGCTGGGTGCACGTGGTCTCCGGAGCATCTGTGAAAAACTGATGGCCGACGCCATGTTCGACGCACCCTCCTCGCGGAAAAAGACCTTCAAACTCACGCTGGACTACGCTAAGTCCAAGTTGGAGAAATAAGAGACCCCAGGCTCGTCCACGTTTTAGGCCGTTTTCGTGGACGGAGAGCGTCATTTTCATGGTTCGTCCACGTTTTTGGCCATTTTCGTGGACGGAGAGCGTTATTTACATGGTTCGTCCACGTATTAGGACGTTTTCGTGGACAGAGGTGCCCATTCACTAAATGGGTGCCTGTTTTTTTGTTTTCTGTCAGGGGCTGTGCTCACGCTCCGTCCGGAAATCCAAACTCCGCTTAGAGCTACTGCCCCAGACAGACTATTTACGGCTCTATAAAAGGGAATCAGACATCTACAAGCGTAGGTGTCTGATTCCATCTGCGAGCGCGTAATGACCGACGTCATGTTCGACGCCCCTTCCTCACAGAAGAAGACCTTCAAGCTTACGCTGGACTACGCCAAGTCAAAGCTGGAGAAACAGGAAAAAGAGGCTGTATCCTTTTGTGAATACAGCCTCTAAATATTTGATAGATGTCCTGAACGATTACAGCTTTGTAAATTCAGGCTCGCCGTTACTGTCAGAGTCAGTGACTTTTACTTTAATACCGTAAACCATTCCAGGTTCAATGGCAACATCGGAAAGGGAACCGGAAGAAGTATAAGTTATATTCGGACTAGAAAGGCGGAAACTTACATTGGCTCCTCCTAATTTGCGGGTATTTCCGGCAGCGTCGAGAATACTGTCTGAAGGAATGGCAAAATACCTGCATTTGTTGCCGTCAAGTGCATCACTTAAAGCGGCACCACCATTAAATACAATAGGAAGGGAAATGATTTTAGTAGAAGCATCAGATTTTCTGGTGATGGGAAAATAGCAGTCAACTTGATCTATACTTGGATGAGTGAGATCGCAGATAAAGTACGAATCAGAAGGGTAGCTGATGTCGGCAGCCGGGTCTATATCAAACTGAACAGCCAGGACAGAAGTCATCCAGTATAGTTTTCCGCTAAGGGTAAGGTCTCCGGAGGGGAATGCGATTTCCTGAACGTTTGTTTCTGCAAACATAGTCCGATTAATCTGCTCGCTGGGAGAAAGGGTATAACTATAATTAGGAACACCGTTCCAGATATTCAACTCATGCCAATACTCGTTAAAGTGATTAAACCCTTCATATACAACGACATATTTCAGGTTCTTAGTGTCGTCGAAGCTGGAGAGATCAACTGATCCTACAAGAGAGGAAAGGTCATAGGATGTTTGACCCTCAGCTCCTGCAGGTAAACTAAATGTCTTATGGATGTAGTTAGTTTTCCAGTCGGCGTTGTTACCTTGGAAAATAATCAGTTCAAAATAGTCTCCTTCCTTCCAGGTGACATTTAAGCCGCCGATAGGATTACTGGGATCTGTCCATGCAAAATTTGCTTTGGTGAGATTGGCCTCAGGGGCGGTTACGGTGAGGTGAACCTTAACGTTGGAATAGGGGGAAGTTGTATTCGTGTCCTCCGCCTTGTTGCAGGCTGTAAAGGCAATTGCCAGAGTAGCCAGGGCTAAGATAATCTTTTTCATAATTCATTTTTTTTCAAAAGGTTAAACACTAAATCCAGCCGCCACCACCCAGATTGCCGGGAATCTCTCCTGGGTTACTTTGACAAATGAATGTTTCAGTGGCAATCTCCAAGACGGAGACTTCCGGTGCGAGGTATAATTCCTCTTTTTTTTCGATAAGGTCCATAAGCGTTATGTTTAATAGTTGCATCAGATACATTTTTCAGCAATACAAATAAAAACAAGATGCCGAAGAATTCCTTGGTACTATCGGCCATCCGCTTCAAAATAGTTCTTTAGTACTACGTCCCCGGTGGCGGTACTACGGGAAGAATGAGTATCTTTGCAATATGACTGTTGTAATCATATTGAGTTTGTATTTTCTTGTAGGGAATGGTACTATTGCCTCTCTGCTGGAAGAGTCCCGTAAGTGGGCCCGTGAGTCGGAATACGGCAGGGCGACCGAATATGTCGTGGAGGCGTTGCAAGAGGCCGAGAAAGCCAGAGACAAGGTGGCCTGTGCAGAGATACTCTGCCAAATGGCCTCGCTGGACATTCTCACCTGGCGGGACGCCCAGGCATGGGAGCACGCCCTGGAAGCTGAACGAGTGTCCCGTGTACTTCAGAACGATACTTTACTGGCCGACGCCCTCCTTCAGAAAGGTCGCGTCTGCGTCTATGCGAATGTGGACGGTTCGACGCCCCGGGAAGAAGAAGCGATGGGCTTTTTTCGCGAAGCGCTGGCTCTTTCGGAGAAGGCGGGTAGCATATCCCGTCAGATAGAAATCCTATATAACATGTCTCAGGCGTTGGTGAATGTGAACCGTTTTAACGATCCGATAGACCGCAGTGTATACAGGGAGGCGGGAGATGCCCTTGAAAAAGGAGAAACACTATCACGGAAAAACAATCGGCCGGACCTTCTGGAGAAAGCCCTTCCGTACAGAATCCGTTATTACCGGCAGGGTGGCCGTCTGGAAGAAGCCGTCGCCTGTTGTCAGGAAGCGCTTTCCAAGGCCGATGAAACCGATTATCTGCAGCGGTCACAAATTTACAACCATCTTACTGTGCTGTACGCCCTTACTGGTCAGCTGGAAGAATCGGCCCAGGCGCACCAGCTGTATGCCAACACGACGCAGCTTTACATGCGGCAAAAGTCGGATTTCCTCCTTCAGGAGATGGAGACACGGTACGAGGCGCAGAAGAAAGAACAGAAGATTCGACAGATGCGCTGGGAAATCTGGTCTCTGTCTTTGATTGCCCTGCTGCTGGCCGCTTTACTATGTCTGTCGATATGGATGACAAGACGCCTCCATCGGCAAAGGGACGCGTTGGATGCGGCCAACCGCGGGAAAGAAGGGCTGCTTCGCCTGGTTTCCACGAGCCTTACCAGTCCGGATTTTGGCGTCCGGGCAAGGAAAACCATGGAAGAGATTACGCAGATGGACGATACTGAAGCCAGAAAGCACTGCATGGCCCTGCTTAATGATGCCCCTGGCGAGTTGCAGCAGGAGGTTTCGGATTACCTGATCAAACTGAGTACCCAGCGGAAATCGGCCGCTAAAAATATCGGCCTTACAGTCCGTGAAATTGAAATTATCCGCAGCTGTCGGGAAGGGTTGTCCAATGCACAGATCGCCGAGCGGCTGCATATCAGCTTGAGTACGGTGAAAAACCACAAGCAGAATATTTTCTCCAAGCTAGATGTCGTTTCTACGCAGGAAATGCTTTCCCATGCGGAGGCATTGGGTGTAATTTAGAAAAAAAGCCGTATCTTAATGGGATAAAACAAGATGCATATGAACCGTTCTTTCAGAGTTGGAATCATCGGGGCGGGCTGGATTGCAGAAAAGGCCGCCATCACCCTCAACGGCATGGAGGGATTCCAGTGTTATGCCATCGCTTCGCGCTCACAGCAAAAGGCCGATGCCTTTGCCCGGCAGTGGGGGGTGGAAAAGGCGTACGGCAGCTATTCGGCGCTGCTGGACGACGACAAAGTGGACCTGGTGTATGTGGCCACGCCGCATTCGCATCATTACGACATCACTATGGAAGCCCTGGAAAAGGGCCGGGCCTGCCTGGTAGAAAAAGCCTTCATGGCTAATCTGGCTCAGTCCAAGGCGGTTGTGGAACGGGCCAGTCGGAAGAACGTTTTCCTGGCGGAGGCCATCTGGACGCGCTATCAGCCGGTAGTGGGCATGGTCCGGAAACTGCTTGCCGACGGCAGGATCGGCCGGCTTTCCACCATCAATGCCACCCTGAGCTACTATATGATGGAGAAAGAGCGCATTCTGCGTCCGGACCTGTGCGGCGGAGCGCTGCTGGACCTGGGCGTCTATACGCTGAACTTCATGCGGATGTTCTGCGATGCTCCCATCCGCTCCATCCGCTCGCAGTGCGTGAAATCCGATAGCGGCATCGACCTCAGCAATACCATCTCCGTCGTGCTGGAAGGAGGCTTCGTGGCCAACCTGCAGTCGGCCGCCAACTGCGTGGGTGACAATATCGGCGTGCTGGCCGGGTCGGATGGCAATCTGATTCTGGACAACGTGAATAATCCCCAGAAGATCACGGTGAACACGCACGACCGCGTCTTTGTAGAGGAAATCCCTGTACCCAGGCAGATTACTGGCTACGAGTACCAGTTTGCCGCCTGCCGGGACGCTATGCAGGCAGGCTTGTTGGAGCCGCCCCAGATGCCCTGGGAAGAAATCCTCTACATCATGCAGCTGATGGACGGCCTCCGCCGTGAGTGGGGCGTGGTGTATCCCATGGACGGGAAGGACATCTAAAAAGAGGCTGACCAATTTGGTCAACCTCTTTCCTTTTGTGAGGACACGCAGATTTGAACTGCGGACCTCTTGCCTGTCAAGCAAGCGCTCTAAACCAACTGAGCTATGCC
Organism: uncultured Bacteroidales bacterium; assembly: GCA_947168525.1. Taxonomy (GTDB): domain Bacteria; phylum Bacteroidota; class Bacteroidia; order Bacteroidales; family UBA932; genus Cryptobacteroides. Next base: position 122,597 of record CAMVMG010000003.1, on the reverse strand, counting down.
CTCAAATGGATTGCAAAGATAGATTAAATAATCTGATTCTGCAAATCTTTTTACAGGTAATCCTCGAAGTACTGCGTTACCTTGTCCATCAGGTGGATGCGGTTGCGCCCGTACACGTTGTGCTCGGCCACGGGGTAGGGGAAGTAGTCTACGGGAATCTCCAGGTCGATGCAGGCCTGGATGAAGCTGAGGCTATGCTCCCACACCACCGTATTGTCCACGGCACCCTGGCAGATGAGTAGCTTGCCCTTGAGGTCGCCGGCCTTGTTGATGAGCGAAGTGAGCTCGAAGCCTTCCGGGTTGCTCTGCGGATTATCCATGTAGCGCTCTCCGTACATGATTTCGTACCATTTCCAGTCAATCACCGGGCCGCCGGCCACGCCTACCTTGAACACGTCCGGGTAGTTGGTCATTAGCGAGATGGTCATGAAACCGCCATAGCTCCAACCGTGCACGCCGATGCGGCCGGCATCCACGTACGGGAGCTCCATCAGCCGGCGAATGCCCACCATCTGGTCTTTCATCTCTTCCTGGCCGCAGCGGCGGTTGATGGCCTTCTCAAAGGCGGCGCCGCGGTTTTCCGTGCCCCGGTTGTCCTGGATATAGACCAGGTAGCCTTTCTGGGCCATCAGCATTTCCCACATGCGGATCTGGCCCAGCCAGGTGTCCTGCACCAGCTGGCTGTGCGGGCCGCCGTACACGTAAAGGATTACCGGATACTTATTGGCAGGGTCGAAGTCTTTGGGATAGATAAGCCGATAGTAATTCTCATACTCCCCGTCGGCGCTGGGAACGGTGCCCAGTTCCACTTGGCAGGAGGCATAGCCCTCCAGCGGATCCTGGATGGCATAGACCGGGAAAGCTTGTTTCCCGTCCGTGCTGCAGAGGGAAATCTCCAGCGGGGTGGTGAGGTTGCTGCGGCTGTCCAGGAACCAGGTACAGTTCCCGTTGAGCCGGACTGTGTGCCAGCCGCGGCCGGCGGTGAGCTGTACGGGCTTTCCAAACTTGGCCTTGGCCACGGCGTTCTTCCTGGGAATCTTGATGGAAATCTTGAAAAGGTGATTCTCCACAGGGGAGACCTCGGCCGATGTGTAATAGACATTCGTCCCGTCATTGTCCAGGTACTGGACATCGGCATCGACGGCGGTAAGGCGGCGGACTGTTCCCAGCGTGTCGGCCAGATAGAGATTCTTGTAGCCGTCGCGGGTGTCGATCCGGTACAGGAACAGGTCTGTGCGGCCCTTGAGGAACCAGATGGGATCCAACGGCTCCACCCAGGCCTCGTTGTCTTCCGTGAGGAGGGTACGCACGAAACTGCCGTCGGAGGCCCGGTACTGGTTGAGGCGGCTATGGTGCTGGCTGCGGTCTACAATCTGGGCATAGATGTATTTGCCGTCCGGCGCCCAGCTCACATTGGTGATGTAGCGTTCCTCGGTGAAATCCGTCACCTGGAGCCAGGCGGTGCTGCCGCTCTTGAAATCATAGATGCCCAGGCGCACGATTTCCGAATCCATGCCGTTCATCGGGTATTTGATCAGGCGGAGCTCTCCGGTGCGGTTGGCGATGTCCAGGAGCGGGAAATCCGTCACTTTGGATTCGTCCTTGCAGTAGAAAGCCAGGCGGGTACCGTCCGGTGACCAGAAATAGCCGGCGTTGATGCCGAACTCGTTACGGCTTACCGTTTGCCCGTAGACGATGTTTCTGTCGGTGGAGACGGCAAGCGGAAACTCCTGCCCGTCCTTGTATCCGTGCAGGGAATTCCCTTCCCGGCGCACTCCGTAGCCTGCGGCGCTGGTGTCGTACTGGCTCCGTTCACTGCGGGGCTGCATCTGGTAAGCTTCCCGGGAGAAGGCCTGCCCGGCTTTTCCCCGGAAGATGCCGTCCGGAGTCTGGACTGCGTACGTGTCGTTGTCCAGCCAGTTTGCACTGGCACGGGCATAACCCACTCCCTGGAAGATAGCTTCTTCCATGGTGAGGTCTTTCCCGTCATGAGCGGGTTTGGTGTCGATGACCCGGTTCTGTGCAAAAAGGGCGCTGCCGAGGAGGGCGGCGCCGATAAGGGAAAGAAGGTGTCTAGTCATAAGCTACAGGAAGAATTCGTCTGACGAAGAAGGTTGCGGATTATCCGTTTCCGGATCCAGGGAGACGCTGTCTACGATGCTGCGCTCGTAGCCGCGCCAGGGCAGCGTGCCCTTGTATTCTTTATAGTGCACGGTTACCCGCATGCCGGTCATCTGGGTGAGTTTTTCCGCCACCTCCCGGTCTTGTACAGAGAACTTGAAGGTTTTGCTCTGGACGGTTCCATAATTGTTTTTGGTTCCGTATCCGGAGAGGATCATCTCTCCCTCGTACGTCTTGAACAGATAGCCGGTATAGGTGAGCGAATTCAGCTCGCCGGTCTTGGTGCCGTCGGAGAACACCCAGAGGAATTTGAAATACAAGAAGCCGGCGAGCAGTACCAGCACCAGCACACCGACAATCCATCCGATTACTTTTCCTTTTCTTGCCATAGCGTTGTCACTAAAAATCCGAAAAACAAAAATAGCGAAAAAAAACCGGGAAAACAATCATTTCCCTTCCAAGAGGAAGCGAGCCATTTCCCGGGGCTGCATCCGGTCGAAATATTGGCCGATGTCGCGCAGGACGGCTTCCAGGTCCGGCAACCTGTAAGGAACTCCCTGAAGCCTGGCGGCGATGACCTCGGCCGGGAGGTTGCCCAGGAAATCTCCGCCGAAGGTGAGGTTGTCCAGACAGCCGCTGCGAAGCGAAAAATGCGCTTCTACGGTGCCGCAGGAGAATTTTTTCCGCATCCGGAACGTGGCGGAAGGGGAGTGCCCGTAGTTCCATGCCCAGGTGCTGAATCTGGTATCGGCCTGCAACTGGACAGCGGTGAGCTGGGCATCGGTGAGCCGGATTTCGCCGTCCTCCCCGGCCAGCTCTTTGTGGAGGGCGGCCTGGAATTCTTTCACGGAAGGAAACTGCGGGAGATAGGTTTTCAGGTTGGTCACGCGGCTTTTCACCGAGGCAATGCCGGCCGCTGAAAGCTTGCTTCCCGGCGAGGCCAGCACCTTGGTGAGCATGGAAAGGTCTACGTCGAACATCAGCGTCCCGTGGATCATGATCCGGTCCCGGACCATCCTTTTGGCATAGCCGGAGCATTTGCGCCCGTTTATCAGGATATCGTTGCGCCCGCTTCTTTCCACTGGGGCGCCAAAACTGCGGAGGGCCGATACGATCTGCTCCAGATACACCTCTTCCTTGTCGGACATCCCTTGCAGGGGACCGGTGATGCTGTAGTTGAGGTTGCCCCAGTCGTGATAGACGGCGCCTCCGCCTGTCACCCGCCGGGCCAGGGTGATACCGCTTTTTTCCAGGAACGGCAGGTTGACTTCCGCGTAGGCGCTCTGGTTGAGGCCGATAATCACGGAAGGCCGGTTCTGCCAGAGGTAGAAGACAGGTTCCGGTACGGCCAGCGACGAGAGGGCAAACTCGTCGAAGGCCATGTTGAAGTGCGGATCCGTATGGGTGTTCAGGAGGTATTTCATGTCCCCAAAAGTACAAATAATCGGATTCAATTCAAATAGTTTTGGATTGTCGGAGATTATGCCTAAATTAAGCCCTTGTAAACAAAGCGGTTATGCGTAAATCCCTTTTGCTGGCTTTTTGCCTTTTCATGCTTCCTTTGTACGGCAGGGCCACCAGGCTGGTGGAAGTCCGCTCCCTGGACCAGGAATACATTGTCCTGCATTTCCGCGACGGAGAAGTCCGCTACCGGGACGACGGCACCGGAAAAAGCGCCTTCCTGGGCCATACTTTTGTGGAGGGGGACGACACCCTGAAGACCTTCCTGCCCCGCTTTAACCCGGCCTCGGTGCAGGAAGCGTGGACCGTCATCTGCCCGGAAGACCCCGGTTTCGGTCCTTCCGGAAAGGCGGCCGTAGCGGTTTCCCGGCGCTCTAAGCCGATGAACACGGACCATACGCTTACCAGTGAGCTGGACCACTGGATCTACCTCCGCCTTCCTTCGGCCATGAAGCAGGGGTATACCTACCAGGTGCACATTCCTTCATCCAGCGGCAGCGACCGGTCCCGGGCCAGCATCACCTTCGATATCTGGAATACGCCCTCTGAGGCCATCCACGTGAATATCCTCGGGTATACGCCGGCCCAGGCCGTGAAGACGGCCGACCTTTACTATTGGCTGGGCGACGGTGGCCCCCGGGACTACAAGTCCTTCGAAGGAAAGCAGGTCTGGCTGTACAGGCTGGATACGAACGAGCGGATTCCGGCCGGGCATGTGGCTTTCTGGAAGCCGCAGGAGGCATCGTCGGCGGAGGCTGGTGGGAAAGATCTTACCGGTTCTCCAGTCTGGAAGCTGGATTTCGCCCGGCAGGATTCCGGCCGATACCGCCTGGTGGTGGACGGAGTGGGCTGCAGCATGGATTTCGTGATCGCCCCGGATCTGTACCGGGAGCCATACCGCTATTCCGTGCGCGGATACTATTATATGCGGATCGGCGAGCCCAAGGACCCGGAACACGTGTTCCCGGTGCCCCGTCAGCCCCGTTTCCAGGACAACGATCCGACGGGCTTCAAGGTATATCTGTCCAATCTGCAGCCCTGGCATCCGGACTGGAGGAAGAATCCCGGCGACGTGTGGGATGAACCCCATTTCAAGAAAGCCGAGGCCTCATCCTTCTATAAACACCGGCCTGAAGGACATCCCGTGAACGACCGGGTGCGGGGTGGTCATTCTGATGCCATGGACTGGGACCGCCACCTCTCGCATGTGAGCAACATCTACGACATGGTCCTGCCGTACCTGCTCACCGGCGGCCGGCTCACGGAAGACGACCTGGGCATCCGGGAAAGCGGGAACGGCATTCCGGACCTGCTGGACGAAGCTCGTAACGAGGTAGACTTCTTCCTAAGCATCCGGGATCCGGAAGGGGGGTATTCCCAGGGCGTTACCAATCCGGATAAAGACTGGACCATGATGTTCCAGGCCGGCAGCACCACCATGGCTGCCTGGGCCAACGCGGCCAACTGTGCCGTGATGGCGGAGGCTTTCCGCATTGGCGGCAACGAGTCCCTGCGTGATTATTACCGGGACCAGGCCATTACGGCATTCCGTTACGCCGAAAAGCAGGCACGGGACCAGCTGGACGACCGTCAGGCCGTGGGCGAGTGGCAGCTCCGGGGCCGGGATTTCAAGCAGATGGCCGCCGCCTACCTGTATAATGTCACCGGCGACAGGGCTTGGGAAGACATCGCAGCCGTCGAGGCCGTCTTTCCCCTGGTCCAGGGCGCCTGGACCCGTTCCCATTGCCAGTTCTGGGCCGCCGTTGCCTATGTCACCTGCCCCTGGGAGCGGCACCATGCCTCCTGGTACAACGGTATCCGGGCCGATGTGGATGCTCAGGCGGAGCGGCAGCATCTGGCTCCTTCCCGGGAAAGGCCTTCCCGCCGGAGCGCCTCGGACGCCCGCTGGATCACCAACGAAAACGTGCAGCTGGTGATCCTGGCGCACTATCTGTGCCAGGATCCTTCCCGCCGGATACAACTGGAGCAGGCCCTGTATGACGAAGCCGGCTGGGGCCTGGGACGCAATCCCGGCAATATTGTGGAAATGACTGGCCTGGGACAGCGGCACATCACTGACGTGTATTCGCCCGGGCGCAATGACGGCGCCCCCGGAACCTTCCCCGGCCAGACACCGTTCAACGGCACGGAAACCTGGTCGAAGGGGGATGGCGGCGATGCCCGCATCCTGCTGGACCGCTGCTATCCTTCCTGGGATACGGGCGGCTGGCCACGTCAGGAGAGCTTCTTCAACCAGCGCTATCTGTGGGTGAATTCGGAATTTACCCCGCGCGAGACCATGCGCGGAAAGATGGCCCTGCTGGCCTATCTGTACGGCATCCGTTAAATCTCCGAGAGTTCCAACCAGCGCATCTCGGCGGCGTCCAGCTCTTCCTGCAGGACGCCGTAGCGGGTGCTGGCAGCCTGGAGTTCCTCTGCAGCTAAGGTGCCGCTGGAGAGTTGCGCTTCCAGGCCGGCCTTCTCGGCTTCCAGTTCCGGAAGCCTCTCCTCCAGCGACTTCAGCTCCTGCTGCTCTTTCCAGGAGAGCTTCCGCTTGACGGGGGTCTTCTCCTTGGTGACAGACTGGGCGGCCGGTTTTTCGTCGGCCTTTTTCTGCGCCTCGTTGTCCTTGATGAAGGTCCTGTACTCCGTGTAGTTGCCCACGAAGTCTTTCACGACACCGTCGCCGCAGAAGACAAAGAGGTGGTCGGCCAGGCGGTCCAGGAAGTGGCGGTCGTGCGAGACAATCACCATGGACCCTTTGAATTCCTGCAGGTATTCTTCCAGGATGTCCAGCGTGACGATGTCCAGGTCGTTGGTGGGCTCGTCCAGAATGAGGAAATTGGGCTGCTGCATCAGGATGGTGAGCAGGTACAGGCGTCTGCGTTCCCCGCCAGAAAGCCGTTCCACGGGGTTGTTCAGCATGTCGTGCGTGAACAGGAAACGGCCCAGCAGGTGGGTGTCGTTGACGGTTTCCAGGACGGTTTGTCCAGGCTTGAACTGCATGCCTGACTGGTGGTAGTAACCGATTTTGAGCGATTCGCCCAGTTCCACCACACCCTCCATGGTGCCGCCTAGTTCCGGCCTCCAGCCGCCTGTGATCAGGTTCAGGAAGGTGGTTTTCCCGGCGGCATTGCGCCCCACGATGCCAATCCTCTCGTAGCGCTGAAAGTTGTAGCTGAAGTGGCTCAGGTAGCACTTGTTCTCCCACCAGAAGGAGACATCCTTGCAGTTGATTACCTTGTTGCCCAGGTAGGTCCCCTTGGCCTGTGTCTCGCTCAGGTCCACCTGCTTGGACACGTAGCTGTCTTCGGCCCGTTCTTTGAGCTCCCAGAAGGCCTGTTTGCGGTATTTGGCCTTGCCGGTGCGGGCGCAGGGGGAGGCGTGCATCCATTCCAGTTCCCTGCGGAAGACGTTCCGCACTTTCTCTGTCTCCGCGTTGTAATTGTCGATGCGCTCCTGCCGTTTCTGGAGAAAGTTCATGTAGTCTCCCCGGTAGACGTAGATGCTGCCCCGGTCCATTTCCATGACGGTATTGCACACGCGGTCCAGGAAATAGCGGTCGTGGGTGACCATGAAAAGCGTGCAGCGGCTGTGCTTGAGGTGGTTTTCCAGGAATTCGATGGCGTCGATGTCCAAATGGTTGGTGGGCTCGTCCATGATGTAGAAGTCGGCCTCGGAGGCAAGCATTTCCGTGAGAGCCACCCGTTTTACCTCGCCGCCAGAGAGGTCTTTCATGGGCTTGTCCAGGTCTGTGAGGCCGAACTGGGTAAGCAGCTGGGTCACGCGGAGCTCGTACTGCCACAGGTGGTCCGGGTCCAGATGCTCTGTCCAGCGCCGGGAGTTGTCCATGATTTGCCGGAAAATGCTTTTCTGCGGGTCGAAGGCATATTCCTGCTCCAGGAAGGCGATGCGGATGTCTTTGAGAAAGAGCACCTTACCGCCGCTGTCCGAAGCGTCTTTCCCGGCCAGGATCCTCAGGAGCGAGGTTTTTCCCGTGCCGTTGGGTGCAATGAGCGCCACCTTGTCGCCTTCGTTGATGTTGAAGTCGATATGCTGGAACAGCACTTTGGGGCCGTAACTCTTGGAGATGTTCTCTATTTGCAGGTAACTGGGCATGGCAGTGCAAAGATACGCATTTTTCTGTATGAGATGGTTACCAAGTGCATTTTGGGCCGATTTTGCACTTGGACCGGGCAGTTTGGTGGTTACCAAGTGCATTTTGGGCCGATTTTGCACTTGGGCCGGGCCGTTTGGTGCTTACCAAGTGCATTTTGGGCGGTTTTTGCACTTGGACCGGGCAGTTTGGTGCTTACCAAGTGCATTTTGGGCCGATTTTGCACTTGGTCCGGGCAGTTTGGTGCTTACCAAGTGCATTTTGGGCGGTTTTTGCACTTGGGCCGGGCAGTTTGGTGGCTGCCAAGTGCATTTTGGGCGGTTTTTGCACTTGGCAATCCGTGTTTTATCTGGTGGAAAGGGGATAAAGTGTGTCAATCTTGGATTTGGAAAGGCCGGTTAATCGGCATAATTGAGCGTTCGAGGCTTGGTAACGGTTCCGGAGCAAAATGGCGAGTTCTTTCTGCTGCGATTCCGGCAAATCCTGCGGAGTTTTGACGCCAAATTGTTTTTCACACATTTGCCTGGACAACTGGAACATCTCATCGTCGGAGACACCGACCGATTCACCATACTTATTTGCCAACTCCACTTGCGCCTCAACGTTTTTCAGTACCCAGAACAAAAACTTCCGGGCACTTCCAAACAGGGATTCCACAAGCCGATAATTGACAAAACTCTCCGGGAGAATTAAGTCGCCAGATACCCATAACCCCTCGGGAAGTTCCATATCGGCAGAGCGTGTAATCCGCCGGCGTTCCCGGTAACTGACTTCTACGGCAGGAATACCCTTCCTGAAAGACAAAAGAGGATTAAAGTAGAGAAAGCCGCTGCACCATTGATAGGCAAAGAGATTGATGTCATCCCGGACCACGAAGGGATTGCGGATAACATAAGCTATCTCATCCCGGAACTGTCTCAGGCTTGTAATGGATTGTATCCCGCAGCAAACCTTTGAAATGCATTTGGCTTTCCCTTTCCCCGACAAATATCGTTTCAGCCTTTTGGCCAATAGTTCAAAGAAGGTATTCCCATTTAACTCGGAGCCTTTGAAGATAATATGTAAATGGTTGCTCATCAAGGCATAGGCCAAAACTTCCAAGTTTGCTTCCCGGGAAACAAGTGCAATCATGTTCAGGATTATAGTCCGGTCTTCGTCACAGTCCATCAAGACATCGTTCTCCAAGGGCGATGTATATAAGTGGAAGAAAGGTCCGGACTGGGCAAATAGCCTTTCCAGCTGGTACTCCGTCGGTTTATTCATAATACATGTTTTTGCAAACATAACGACCAGTTACTCTTCCTGCAAATGCGTGGCAGGCTTCCAAAGTCTCTTTTTGCGGTTTATTACGATGTTTGTTGTATTTTAATGCCGTTCGGTTGAAATAATGACAACATCCGTTTTCTTTTTTACGATTTGTCAAGTGCATTTTAGGTCGATTTTGCACTTGGACCGGGCAGTTTGGTGCTTACCAAGTGCATTTTGGGCGGTTTTTGCACTTGGGCCGGGCAGTTTGGTGGCTGCCAAGTGCATTTTGGGCGGTTTTTGCACTTGGGACCAGGAAGAATGGGGGAAAATCGTTATTTTTGTGGAAATACAAGGGATATGGCAGACAATTTTCTGGAAAAAAGGCAGGCGGAACTTGCCGGACAGAGGAAGACCGTGGTTAAACGAAACCATCCTTCGCTGGACACGCTGTTGCACCGGAACCGGAGTTACCGGGGATACGACCCTGCGCGGACGGTAAGCCGGGAAGAGCTGGAGAGCCTGGTGAAAGTGACTTCACTGGTAGCCTCGGGAATGAACCGGCAGGTGCTCCGATACCGTCTGGTGACGGAAGAGGAGGCCGATAAGGTTCTGCCGCTCACTAAGCTGGGCGCCGCCCTTCCTCAGGAGCATCTGCCCAAGCCCGGGATGGAGCCCAAGGCATTCCTGGTGGTCTGCAGCAGCATTCCGGAAGACAAGGTGATAGATATAGACCTGGGTTTTGCCGGACAGAGCATCCTCCTGAAGGCCGTAGAGATGGGCCTGGGCGGCATCTTTATCCTTAATTTCCAGAAGGAAGCGCTTAAGGAAGCCTTGCAGTTACCACTGGAACCCGTTGCCGTGATCGCCATCGGCAAACCGGCCGAAAACATCTTCCTGATACCGGCCGAAGGCCCGGACCCGGACCTGAAATACTATAGAAAAGAAGGGGTGCATTTTGTGCCCAAACTGGGCCTGGAGTATCTTCTGATCAAATAACCCCGCTGCCCAGCATTTCGTCGTCCTGGTACCAGACGGCGAACTGGCCGGGGGAGATGCCTCTCTGTGGGGCGTCGAAGAGGATATACAGGGCGTTTTCCCGCATCAGGAGCGTGGCGCCCTGCAGCGGCTGGCGGTAGCGGATGCGCACGCGGTAACGGCGCATTTCTCCGGGAACCATGGCCAGGTCTGGCCGGATCCAGTGGAGATCGGCTGCCGCCACTTTCAGGCAGAAACGGCTGAGTCCCTTGTGGTTGTGCCCTTCTCCCACATACACACGGTTGGCCAGGGTGTCGGTGGCGATGACAAATACCGGTTCTGCGTGCCCGCCAATCCCCAGTCCTTTCCGCTGGCCTATGGTGTAGAACTGCGCGCCTTCGTGCGTGCCTACAATACGGCCGCAGGGATTCTCCTTGTAACGGGTTTTCTTTATGTGTTTGCGCCCACTGCGGTAGGTTTCCGTCTCAAAGCTCAGCTGGTAGGAGAGGGGCTGGGCAAGGCGCTCCAGCTCCCCGTCTGTAAGAACCTGGACTTTGTCGCAGTTGAACGGGCTCTGTCCCAATGGCTTACCATCGGTTGTCAGCACTTTTTCTTCCGGTGCATATTGGACGGTTCTCTCGATGGAAACGCCGCTCAGCAGCAGTTCCGACAGCTTGTCCTGCTGCCACCGGTACAGCGGGTCGCCGGCGTAATAGGCGTCGAAAACCTCCACGACGTCCCCCTCTGCGGAGGCGAGCTTTTGCTTCAGGAAGGTGGGAAGGTCTACTTTCCCCACAAAACAGATGCCCTGGGAGTCCTTTTTCTCGGCCGAGGGCAGGTCTGCCTCCTTGGCAATGCGCCGTACTTCCGGTTTCCTCAGATGGCCGATGGGGAAGAGGACTTGCCGGAGCTGCTCCTGGGAGAGCTGGCAGAGGAAGTAGGTCTGGTCCTTGTTGGGATCCGTGCCTTCCAGGATGCGGTACAGCGGTTCTCCGTCGGCCCCCGTAACCGGATTTCCGTCTGCTGCGCATACGGGTTCTTTCCGGCAGTAATGGCCTGTGGCTACATAGTCCGCTCCATACTTGCGGGCCACTTTCCAGAAGGCGTCGAACTTGATTTCGCGGTTGCACAGCACGTCCGGATTGGGCGTGCGTCCTTTGGCGTACTCGTCGAACATGTAGTCTACCACCCGCTGCCGGTATTCCCTGGAAAGGTCCACGAAATAGAAAGGAATGCCAATCTTCCGCGCCACCATCTCTGCCACGAAGCGGTCTTCTTCCCACTCGCAGTCTCCGTGCAGGGTGGCGTCTGCGTCGTGCCAGTTCTGCATGAACATGGCGAAGACGTCGTAGCCCTCCTGCTTGAGGAGCCACGCCGCCACCGACGAATCCACTCCGCCGGAGAGCCCTACGCATACCTTGATTTTGCCATTGTCTGCCATTCGTCCTGCAAAAATACACAAATTCCCCGGAATTCTCGGCTATACCTTCAAAAAAGGCTGGAAATGGAGCTTGTTTGAAAAAAAATGCCTATCTTGTAAAACCTTAATGCGTGTTAAGGACTAAAAATGTCACCACATGATTAATCGGACGATACACATCGACTATGAAGAGTACTCCTCGGCAGAGGAGATGATTCCCCAGGATAGAGAGTTGGTAGCGGCGGCCATGGAGGCCATGAAAGGCTCCTATTCCCCTTACTCCAAATTCCAGGTGGGGGCGGCCCTGCGGCTGGAAGACGGCACGATCGTCAAGGGCGCCAACCAGGAGAACGTGGCCTATCCCGCCGGCCTCTGTGCAGAGCGAACAGCCATGTTCGCCGCCGGGGCCAATTATCCGGATACTCCCTTTGACACCCTGGCCATCGTGGGGGCGGACCATTGGGTGGTCTGCGAAAGCCCGGCTTCCCCGTGCGGCAGCTGCCGCCAGGTAATGGCAGAGTATCAGAAAAAACAGGGAAAGCCTTTCAGGATTATCCTTGTCGGCAGCAAGAAAATCCGGAAATTCTTCCGCGTAGACGACTTGCTTCCTCTGATTTTTGACAGTTTGAAAGCTTAACTGTTTGCTTGTTTGCTAAAAATGCCTACCTTTGCAGCGGGAAAGTCTTACACGACCAGCTCCCTCTGAATTCCCCCAGGACAGGAATGTAGCAAGGGTAGGAGGTTGTAGCGGTGCGATGTAATCAGCTTTCCCTTTTTTTGTATGTTCACAGCAGTCTATACCCTTACTTCCGGCCTGCACGACGAGGCCCGTGTGGCCAGCCTGAGCGACACGTTCCTGCGAAGCGTATTTCCCGGAGGCGACTTTGATTTCTGCGGCGCCGATTTCTCCGATTTCGGCACCCATGACCTGGACCTGATCTATGTGCGCACCGGGGGAGTGGAAGGCATTTTCAAGTCCCTTCTGCCGGAGATGCTCTCCCGGGGCACGGAGCGTTACTACTTGCTCACATCCGGACAGAGCAACTCCCTGGCGGCCTCGCTGGAGATTCTGTCGTACCTGAAGCTGCAGGGGCTTAAGGGGGAAGTGCTCCACGGAAACGAAGCCTATCTCCAGAGGCGGGTTCAGCTGCTGGAAAGGGCGGCCCGGGCGCGGAAGATGCTCCGGGGAGCGCGGATTGGTGTCATCGGAGAGCCGTCAGACTGGCTCATCGCCAGCCAGGCCAAGTCCACGGCTATCATGGACAAGCTGGGCGCCCGGCTGGTGGAAGTGCCGATGGAAGAACTGCTTCAGGAGATTTCCAAAGCACCTTCCGACGAGGCGCCCCGGGAAGAGCCTATGGAAGACAAGGTGCGGAAGGCTTATCCGGGTGCCACCCGTATTTATCATGCCCTGGAGGCCCTGATTGCGCGTTATCAACTCTGCGCTTTCACGCTTCGTTGCTTCGACCTCCTCACCTCCGTGGGCAATACCGGCTGCCTGGCTCTGGCCTCTTTCAATGCCGACGGCATTCCGGCAGCCTGTGAGGGTGATGTCCCGGCCCTGCTGTCCATGATTATCGCGCAGGCGCTCACCGGTTTTACCGGTTTCCAGGCCAATCCTGCCAGGATAGACCCGGAAAGCGGGGAACTGCTCTTCGCCCACTGCACCGTTCCGTTCAACATGGTCACTTCCTGGCGGTACGACACGCATTTTGAGTCCGGAATCGGCGTAGGCATCCACGGCGAGCTACCGGAGGGGCCTGTCACCGTTTTCAAGGTTTCCGGCGGGCTGGACCGTTATTTCGCCGCGGAGGGAGAACTGCTCTACAACCAGTACGAGGATCATCTCTGCCGGACGCAAGTGATGCTCCAGCTAAGCCCTGCAGACGCCCGCTATTTCCTTACGGACCCTATCGGTAACCATCATATCATCGTCCCCGGTCATTGCAAGGCCCTGCTGGAAGAATTGCTGTAGCTATATATTGGGATTGACAGGGGTTGTGTCCTTTGATATCTTTGCACCATGGAACATTTGCTGGAACATCACGGAATCAAGCCTACGGCCAACCGCATCCTCATTGTGAAGGCGCTGGAGCAGGCCGGCAGGCCGCTGTCGCTGATGGAACTGGAAGCCATCCTGGAAACCATCGACAAAAGCAATATCTCCCGGGCGCTCTCCGCCTTCCGGGAGGCCCATCTGGTGCATGTGCTGGAAGACAGCGGGGACGGCGTTCGCTACGAACTTTGCCACTCCCATGCCCGGGACCACGACGACGATGTGCACGTACATTTCTACTGTACGTGCTGCCACAAGACCTATTGTCTGGAAGATACGCCTGTGCCGGCGGTTCCGGTTCCCGAGGGCTTCCAGGCAGAGTCGGTCAGTTATCTGCTAAAGGGGATTTGTCCAGAATGTCTTGGATAACCAGGCCGGCCAGCGTAAACCCGAAAATACCGGTGATATGTGCCAGGGTGCCGTTGATGACGGCCTTCCCGGGCACGGGTTCCTGACCAGGGCCCAGGTTAGGAAGTACTTCGGCGTCGTACACGCAGAGGATAGGTTTGGCCGGCAGGGTTCCATTCTTGCGCATCCGCTTTCGCAGTGCGGCCCCCAGCGGGCAGCCCCGGACTTCAAAGAATTCGGCTACGCGCACTTGCGTGGGATCTTTCTTGCAGGCTGCACCCATGGAAGAATAGACTGCCCCCGGACAGTGGGATGCCTCCAGCAGCAGGTTGGCTTTGTCTGTAAGCGAATCGATGGCGTCGATGATATAGTCGTATCCGTCCAGTTGGAAACCGGCCCCGAGGGTATAGCGGCGCTGCAGGGCGGTAATATCGGCTTCCGGATTGATTTCCAGCAATCTGTCCCGGAGCACCTCTACCTTTACTTTGCCGACAGTCCGGGTGGTAGCCATCAGCTGACGGTTGATGTTGGTCTCGTCCACGCAGTCGGAATCTACCAGGGTGAGGTGGGAGATGCCGCTTCGCACCAGCGCCTCCGCGCACCAGCTGCCCACCCCGCCCGTGCCGAACAGGATAACCCGGGCGGCCGCGAGCTTCTGCAGCCCCTGCGTGCCTACCAGCCGCTCTGTGCGCGCGAAAATGTTCATGTCCAGCTGCCCAGAATCTGTTCGATGTCACGCCAGACATCTTCCTTTCCCAGCTCGTTCAGAATCTCGTGGCGCATCTTGGGATAGACCTTGCTGGTAACCTGGGCGTATCCGCGGTCGCGCAGGAAGGAGACCGCCTTGGCAAACTGTTTGAGCGAGCCGATGCAAGGGTCTTCCGACCCGCAGATGAAATGGACGGGAAGCTTGGGGGCGGCAACGGCCCAGCCTTTCTCTTCGTAGGTGTCCCGGAGCAACTGTAGCAGGGCCCGGTAGCCGTTAACGGTGAAGCGAAATCCGCAGAGTGGGTCGTTGTTATAGGCCTGTACGTTGGCCTTGTTCACCGAGAGCCAGGAATTGGTGAGGGCCTCACCCTTGAATCTCTTCCCATAGGCCCCGGTAGAAAGGTTCTCCAGCATGGGGGAGCGGTAGCGCTCTCCCTTGAAAAGGCCGATGATCCGGGTGAGGAAGATCCCCATGCCGGCAGCGCCGTTCCGGGGGGAAGGGCTGCCGCAGACCACCAGGCCGTCTATCTGGGCATCGTATTCCCGGGTGAAGCACCGCACGATCAGCGAGCCCATACTGTGCCCGAAAAGGAACAGTTTGAGCCCGGGATAGCGGTTGCGGGTCCACTGGACCACGCTGAGCACGTCTTCGACCAGTTTGGCCCGGCCTTTTTTCCCGAAATAACCCAGGTCGGCCTCGGAGGCGGCGGTGGCTCCGTGGCCACGCAGGTCAGGGATCACGCAGGCATAGCCTTTTTCCGAGAGCCAGGTCATGAAGGGGAAGTAACGCTCTTTGTGCTCGGCCATGCCGTGGATAAGTACAACGGCGGCCTTGGGAGACTCCGGCGCGATGACGGCGGAAGCGAGCTGGATGTCCGGGGTAGGGATGCTGACTAAGTCCATGGTTCGAAACGTTTGAAAACTTCGGGGAGCGGGGAATGGGTTCTGACGATTTTGCCGGTGTAGGGGTGGCGGAAGACCAGCGTGGCGGCGTGCAGGGCGAGCCGGCGGACAGGGTCTGTCTGCGCTCCGTACTTTTCGTCTCCGGCAATGGGATGGCCGATATCGGCTGCATGGACGCGGAGCTGGTTTTTCCGGCCGGTCTCCAGGGAGAACTCCACCTGGCTGTACAGGTTGCGCCCCCTGTGGAACAGGCCCAGCTGCCGATAATGGGTGATGGCCAGCTGTCCGTCTTTTACCTCGTTCTGGAAAGAATTCATTTTCAGTGATTTAGGATTCTCTACCAGCCAGCTTTGGATGGCTCCCTGGGGCTTCTCTAGCTCTCCTTCCAGAAAAGCAACGTATTTGCGCTCCACTACCAGGTCTTTCCATTTGCTCTGAAGGATGTCCTTGGCGCGCTCGTTCTTGGCGAAGACCAGAAGGCCGGAAGTGCCTTTGTCAATCCGGTGCACAATCCATATCTTGGCCGTGGAGCGGTCCGGTTCCCTGCCTTCCAGGAGGTCTTCCTTGCGCTGCATGCGGGCGCTCACTTTTACATATTGGTTCAGGAGGGCATACAGCGTCTGTTCCCGGTGGCCGGATTTGGCGGCGCTGCCCCGTGCGGTGGAAATGGAGAGCATGCCGGAGGGCTTGTCCACCACCAGGTAGTGCTCGTCTTCGAAAACGATTTTCACGCCGGCTTTCAAGACTTCTTCCAAGGCGTCGGAGCGGGTGGCCCGGGCGATGGAAACGCCTTTTGCGAGCACCTCCAGAGAATCTCCCCGGAACAGGGGCTGGTCAAAGGCCGTGCAGGTTTTTCCGTTCACCAGCACCTGCCCTTTGGACAGCAGGTTTTTCACGCCGGTACGGGACCGTTCAGGATAAAGCTCGAAAAGATAGGAGAGCAGCGGGCTGTCCTTGCCCACGGTAAATATTTGGCCGCTCATAATTCTTCAATGCATTTGTGCAGGAACTTGGGAAGGAGTTTCCGGAAATGCGCGCCCATGCCATGGGGCACCAGGATGGTCTCCAGCGACTCGCAGTCGTCGAAGGCGTCTTCTCCGATGGCCTCGAGGGCCTTGTTCAGTCGCGCCTGGTACAGGTTGATGCAGCCCTGGAAAGCACAGGGGCCGATCACGCGGGTTCCGGCAGGGAGGGAAATCTTTTCCAGCTGCCAGCAGTCTACGAACGCGCTGTCGCCGATGCTCAACAGACCGGTGGGCAGTTTAATGGAGACCAGTTCCCCGCATTCGGCAAAGGCGCCCGCGCCGATATGGGTGACGGAATTGGGAAGTTTGATCTTTTCCAGGAAGGAAGAACGTTCCTCCAGGGGAATATCCTCGCCGATCTTGCGCTCGGCCATATAGTCCTGGAAGGCGAAAACCTGGTCGCAGATAATCTCGCAACCTTCTTTGACCTTTATTTCCGAAGGAAAATTCTCTGCATCCAACAGGCGCTTCCCGTCGGCGGAATAGTTGAGGCAATTGTCGTCGTCCCAAACGTCCCGTTCAAGTTCTTCTGCCGAAGGAGCTGTGGGGACGCTGAGGATTTCTTCCAGGGTCATAATCAGAAATTTTTAACAAAGTCGATGTCTTTCTTGAGCATGACTTTGGGTTCCATGGCCGATACTTTCTGGAACAGTTTGAACTGGTAGGCGGGGGAGAGGTATACGCGGTGCTCGTTCTTGCCTTTGCGCCACCACTTGTAGAAGGCGATGGGATCTGTGTCGTAGGGAATCTTGGCCTCTACCTCAGAAGTGAAACCGGGAAAATCGATAACCATCTTGAGTCCCGTGATCCTGCGATAATACTCGTAATCGGCCCTTCTGAGTTTGGATACAAGCGGAGCGAATACTTCCAGCTGGTCTACTTTCAGCATTTTATCCTTCACCACCATCTTGTGGATGCGGACAGGATCTTTCTGGAGCCATTCCCCGATTCTCAGACTGACAGGACCATCCTCGCACTCCAGGGTAAGGTAGTCCGAGGAATAGTAAATCTTTTCGCTGTCCAAGGGATAAAGCTCCATCTTTTTTAGGTTTCACTGCAAATATATGAAAAAATTTCCTTTTTACCTTAATTTTTTTTATATTTGGAAGGTCGTTTTGCACATAACCTTTAATATCAATTGTATATGACTTACAAAATTATCGACATTCAGGGCATCGGTCCCGTGTACGCAGAGAAACTCATCGGCGTGGGCATCGAAACGGTAGACCAGCTTCTTGCAGAGGGCGCTTCCCCCAAGGGCCGCAAGGCGCTGGAAGAGAAAACCGGTATTCGCGGAGATCTCATCCTCACCTGGGTCAACCATGCAGACCTGTTCCGCATCAAGGGTGTCGGCCCCCAGTTCTCCGAGTTGCTGGAGGCTGCCGGCGTAGATACCGTCAAAGAGTTGCGCAACCGCAACGCCGCCAACCTGGCCGCCAAGATGCTGGAGGTAAACGAGCAGAAACATCTTTGCAAGCGTACTCCCGTAGAAAAGGAAATCCAGAAGTACATCGACCTTGCCAAGGAGCTCGAGCCCGTTGTCACTTACTAAAAAACGCTCTGTCGTAATAGAATACATCCGTCCGGGGTCGCCGGACGGATGTATTTTTTATGTCTTTGCAGGAAAGGCTACTCGTCCGGCTGCTGCCCGTCATGGGCCTTCCACATGCACTCGGTGATGCGCATGTCCGTGAATACGGCCGTGAAGGACGATGCCTCCGGAGAGCAGGCGTAGATGCCGAAGGAGATGGTGTCGGCTCCCTCGTACATATGGCAGATGCGCATCTGGGAGAAATCGATGCCGTTGGACGAACACTCGATGCAGTAGTCGTCTGCGCGGCGGGAGAAGCGGTACCACATGGTCTTGACGTCGGCGCTGATGGCAGTGGTTGCCCAGTCCGAGTAGCCGTGGTTGGTGGCTACACTGCCCAAATGCTGGAAAGCTGCGTTCTCGAACTCCACGGAGCCTTTCAGCCAGTTTTCGCTGTCCAGGTACATGACGATGCCGCATTGGTCGAAGCGCTGGTGGCTCTGGGTGAAATCCGTTTTTACCACAAAGCTGAAATACCGTTCCCGGGTCCGGACCTGGAAGACCGGGGCGTTGTCGTTCCGGAAATGGTAGTAGGTCCGCTGCCAGAGGTCGGTCTGAGGCGCCGTGGTGATGCGGATGGTGTCCTGAGAAATGCTGCAGGATTGCGGCTCCCGTGTCCACTGGAACAGGGCGGGATCGATGCGTCCGCCGTTGGCGAGGGCGGTGCTGACGGCGTCCGTAAAGGGTTCGTCGGCCGGATTTTCCCGGGGACCGGTGCAGGAAAGGGCTGCCAGAAGGAGGCTCGCGAGGTATAGAATGCTTTTTTTCATGGTTTTGTTTTTAATTGCTAACTTACAGGATTCTTACTGCGATGGCGGCACACGCCTCTGCGTCGGCCAGGGCGTGATGATGCCGCGAGAGGTCGTATCCGCAGGCGGCGGCCACGGTCTGGAGCTGGTGATTGGGGAGGCTGTGCCCGTAGATCCGGCGGGATGCCGCCAGGGTGTCGTGGAACTCATAATCCGGATAGTCCATCCGATACATCTTGAACACTTCCTTCAGGCAGCCTTCGTCGAAAGGGGCGTTGTGTGCCACCAGCGGGAGGCCTTCCACCATCGGGGCAATCTTTTCCCAGACCTCCGGGAACACCGGGGCATCTTCGGTGTCCTCTTCCGACAGCCCGTGAACACGTTTACAAAACCACTGGTAGTACTCCGGCTCCGGGTGGATGAGCGAGTAGAAGGAGTCAACGATTTGCCCTCCGCGGACAATCACCACGCCCACGCTGCACACGCTGGAGCGGCACTCATTGGCCGTCTCAAAGTCTATTGCTGCAAAGTCTGTCATAGGTCCCTCCCATGGTTTCGCTCTTTTGCACAAGTTTAGTAAAAACTAATTATATTATCAAGTGCCGGTACTCTGTTTTGGACCACTCCGTCACTTTTTGGCGCAGCTTGGGCTGTGAACGGGGGCGGGGCCAGCGATATTCCAAAAAATATTCCCATCTTTGCAAGAAAGAATGACCGAAAAATGAGAATCCATGTCCACACTTCGAAAATACGGCACCTGTTTCTTTGAGCAGTATGCCCAAATCTCGCTCTCTGCGCTGCTGGGAAGCGAGTTTGACTGCCTTGTAAACCGGGACCGGCCGGACTTGCAATCGCCAGACAACCAGAGCCTCGGAATCGAGGTGACGCGGGCGATGGAAGAAAGCAAGAAAGCGGAGGAAATGCTGCTGAAAGATGTTGCCGGCCTCACGAGCGGTGCTCCGCAGAAGGAGATGGAGCAGATCCTGGAATCCGGCTATGCCTATGGTCTGCGGGAGGGAAAGTATATCGGCGTGAAAGAGCTTTCATACTGGTCCATGGCGTTGCCGCTTCGCCGGATCCTGGAAAGCAAGGTGTGCAAGGTGGGGAATGGCTTCTATGGCCGCTTTAACAAAATGGGGCTGTACGTATTCTGCCGGGATAATCTTCAC
The DNA here is from genome assembly GCA_947168525.1 of uncultured Bacteroidales bacterium. Lineage (GTDB taxonomy): Bacteria > Bacteroidota > Bacteroidia > Bacteroidales > UBA932 > Cryptobacteroides. The sequence continues at coordinate 102,706 of CAMVMG010000003.1, read as the reverse complement.
GAGGCCGACGCCGTCAAGGCCATGCAGTACGTCCTGTCCCTGCAGAAGTGCCAGGACAACCGCTATAACATGCTCTACCTGACCGATGTGGACGACCTCTTTGTCTGCAACCTGGAGGACGGCCTCAAAGACAGCTCCCGCCTTGTCCGTTATCCCGTTACCCGGGACCAGCGCCGGGAATTCTTCCTGGAAGCCGTCAGGAGACAGATTGATACGCAATAATGTTAATTCAGTGTTATGAAGAGACTTCTATTCTATATCACAGCATGCTTGACTGTGATTTCCTGCGGAGACCGTAATCAGCAGTATGTTCGCAACGCCATCCGCACGATGGATAAGCATGGACTGTTTGCCGAAGGCCAGGAGTGGGAGGCCGCGAAGGAAAAGGCCCTGTCGGCCCGGCCCGTTTCCATTGAAGAGGCTCAGGAGGTCATACGCGAGGCCGGCAAGGTGGCGGGGGGCAAGCATACCTTCCTGAAAACGGAGACGGAGGTGACCCGGGATGCCACGTCCCCGGTTTGGGAAATGCCCGCCGTATCCGTTGAAGAAAACGGAATCGCCGTTATCAGGCTGCCCCATTTCTCCGGCAACGGGGAAGAAGGAATCCGATATGCCAATACTGTGCTGGAAAAGGTCCCGGATGCGGTCTCCGGGGTAGTCATCGACCTTCGGGACAATACTGGCGGAGACATGTACCCCATGATTGTCGCCGTGCACCGGTTCATTGCTGATGATGACATTCTTCGATTCCGCACGCGAAAACGCACGCAGTGGATTCCGCTGTCTTTCGTGATTGAGCGTGTCGGCATCGGGCACCGGAGCAGGATTGCGTGTCCGGTGGCCATTCTCACCAATGAATGGACGGCCAGTTCCGCAGAGGCGACGCTCCTTTGCTTCCGGGGGCTGGATTATGTGCGGGTCTTCGGTGCGCCCACTGCCGGATATGCATCGGCCAACCAGCCTTTTACGCTACGCGACGGGGCTCAGCTGGTTCTCACCATAGGCTGCGATGTCGCCCGTACCGGGGAAGTCTTCTGTGACAATCCCATCGAGCCGGACGTCTGCACTGATACGCCGCTGGAAGATGCCCTTGAATGGCTGGAAACCCGATAGCGAATGGCTATTCTTTGACCAGCCGGACACACATGAAGAGGTCTCCGGAGTCGCTCTTCTTGACGTTGAAGCTGCCGTTTTTCAGGATTTCCACATATCCGTCCCTGGCAAGAAAATCCATCTCCTTCTTATCGTCGCCGCGCCATCCGAGGTCTTCCCACGTGTTATGCCATCCGAGGAAGACGACATCGAATCCCGTCACTCCGCCTTCAAGTAGTGCCAGGCCGGCCGAAGGATATCCACTGGCGGCCAGTTTGTCCTTCATCTGCTGATAGACCTCCCGCTTAGGTACGCCCCATCCGCTGGGGAAGTTGGCCGATTTGCCGGCATTGTCGAACGAGTAGTACTCCATGTTCCAGGTTCCGAGCTTTTGGTCTCTGACTGGCCGATCCTTGTTACCGCTCACCCGGCCATGATAGCTGAATCTGGTCCAAACGTGGTCGAAAATCTTCACCAGCGGATAGTTACACACGATATTATTATGAAAGTCGAAGTAGCGTCCAGTAAGCCATTCCGTGTCTAGTGTGCCCTTCAGTACCTCGGTAGCCTCGGCCGGAGCGGGCGTGACGGTGGCACCGCGCAGATAGAGTTTTGTGGCCTGGCCGAATTCCAGGTCGGCGTACTCCTGTATGGCTACCGTAGTGCCGTTCCATGCTACCCGGGCGGGTTTATGGGTGTTATCGCCCAGGAAGACGCCCATGTTATAGCGCGGCGTATTGCTAATTACGGGATAGACAACGACGACGCGCTCGTTCCGGTTGATTTCCGGAATGAACTCTTCGCAGATTTGCCCCACCCACTGTCCCCCAAGCATGATATCCTGGATGAGTGTGTTTATATTGAACGGCAGACTGAAGTAATTGTTGGATGACCGGTAACTCTTCTTGAAGTCTGGAATCTCGAATTCGGTCACCGTGCCGCATTTGCTGGGAGCAAAGTCGTTCACCATCTGTCCCTCCATATAGGTCTTCAACGCCTGATAACGGGCCTCGCCGTCAAAGCCGCCGTGGTCAGCGGTGGCATTACGTTCTACCAGCTCGTAGAGCGGCACAAGCGAGGTGCGGCTGAAGCTGACGAGCGCTAAGTTGTCGGCCGTCACCGACTGCACCCAGTCTGCCAGGTTCTCCTTGCTGAATCCACCTTCCAGGCCCAGCTTCTTGGAGGCGGACTCATCACCCCCCAGCACGTTCAGACGGATGGTCACGCTCTCTTTGTTCTCCTCGAAGGACTGTTTGAACTGCTCGTCTACACTGCCGCTGGCACTGGCAAAGGCATTGCTGTAGCTGGCCTTGATGAAAGCTTTGGCATCGTAGGAGGATTCTATCTTACTGATGTCAATCTCCATGGAGTAACGAATGCGTCCGCCGAGTCCAGCATCTACGATGACGTGCGTGCCGTAGTTTTCGATGAGTCTCTTGAAGCCCTCATTGTTTGACGGGTAGGCAGTTTTGGGTACGCCGCGGGCATTCGTCGTCTCAATGCCGTTGATGGCAACGTAGGCATCATCGGTCATGTAATCATCCTTCAGTTTCTCCAGGTCCTTGCTCAGCGAGGCCTTCCTTACCGTGAGATCGAAGTAGGTGGTCGCATACTCGTATTCATTGCTCTCGGCATGGTCCATGTTGAACGACGCACTGGCTTCGGCCTTGAACTTCCCATAGCCGCCATTCACGTTGGCCTGCACGGCCAGTTGGTTGGTCATCTCCGAGATGCTGCTGCCCGTGATGGTGTAGTCGGTCAGGGATACCTGACTGGTATTGACGGCCAGGACCTCGTCTTCGATGAGCGCCTTTGTGTCGAAGACCTCCATCCTCACGGAGTTCGGGTTGGCATACTCTCCCACGGTATCGTAACTGTACCCTACGGCATAACCCCTGGTTGAAGTATTAAGTCCTTCAACTTCAAGTTCAGGACTCGCACATGCCTGCTGAACGGAGAGCGTTCTGTTTTTTTCCTCATGCCCGGGAAATATGACCGTGAGCTTTCCCACTTTGTCATCTTCACTCTGATTGGCTTGCACGGCAATGGTCACTTGTGCTTCGCCCGTACCTTCAGCAGGGTTAGCCCGAAGGAAACGTCTGTCACTCTCTATGTACCAGGAGCCTTCGGTCTTGATGCCAAGGGTGAATTCCGTGCTCTGGGCCTTGAGTTTCAGGATGCCGTCGTGAGCCTCCGCAGGAAATGTTACCTCAGCGAGATACCCGGTCGGCGTATTTAACGGATCGATACAGGAGAAAAAACCCGAAAATCCAATGATTGCGACGGCGGCCTTGACCAGCCCGATGTGGAAGGATTTCTTTTTCATGGCAGAGCTTTTATTATTGTTTGTTGTCATTCCCTGTTTTTATGTAGAAAACTTGGACATGGCTCATGTTTCGATGATAACTCACAAATTTAGTGATTCTTATACTATTTAACAAAACCGCTGCTTCTGTTACGCCCTATGGCACAACCGGCACAACGATATCGCTCCAGCCTGGTCAAGCGCGATTTCACTTTCCTCCCCGGAAATTTGCAGGTGAGCCTTAATTTTTTGAAAAAAGCTATTGCAGATTCAAAAAAAGGTATTACCTTTGCAATCCCGAAAGGGAAGTTCACTGAAAACTTGGTGCGGTAGTTCAGTCGGTTTAGAATACCGGCCTGTCACGCCGGGGGTCGCGAGTTCGAGCCTCGTCCGCACCGCTTAGGAAGTCGCTGATAAGCAGCGGCTTCCTTTGTTTTTTATTGGTGTGGATTGTTTCAGTTTTCTATCTGCATATGGCAGAAATCTTTTATTTATTTTCTTTTTTTCTCATCTTTATTGACATTTGCTCCTATAGATAAAAGCCTTGTTTAATATACCAGGCAACAGCACGGCCTATCAGTACTACAGGCTGGTGGTAGACGATATCCAGGACACTTCGGACAACATCCATCAGATGGCCGAAATGATACTGATTATGAAGTAATAGCTATAACACAGCAAAGTTGAAAGGGGTCAGGCGGAAAGCGCCTGGCCCCTTTCAATGTGCATATAAGCGGATTCCCGATCCTTATTCTACAGTAATCTGCTTGCGGGCTTTTTCCGCTTCCACCTTCTTCACCTTGGGCATGGTGACGGTAAGGACACCGTTTTCCACCTTGGCAGAGACAGCTTCGCGGTTGGTGTCGTCCGGGAGCAGCATGGTCTGCTGGAACTTGGTGTAGGAGAACTCGCGCCGCACATAGTGGCCTTTGTGCTGCTCTTCCTGCTTCTTTTCCATCTTGATTACCAGATCGCCGTCTTCGTCCAGATGGATGTCGAAATCGGCCTTGGTCATGCCGGGAGCAGCCAGCTCCAACTGATACTGTTCGGGAGTTTCTAAGACATTGATGGCAGGGCAGGTGGCCTTAGGATGCTCCATCCAGCTGTTGTCAAAGAAATCGTTGAAGATGTCCGGGATCCAGGTTTGGTTGTTTCTTCTAGCGGGTAACATAGTTTAAATCTCCTATTTTTTAAAGTTTTACAATCATTGTTACGGACGTTTTCCAAAGCGCGTCCGGTAGGTGTATTATCAAAAGGAAGGCCATGCCTAAAAATGTATAAACAATTGACAATCTGTCAGTTATACGTGACAAACTGGCAGGGATTCCTGTCAAATTGTCGCACGGGCAGACCTTATTTGTTAAAACAGGAAAAATGTGTTAATTTTGTTTCTCTTTATTTCAGGAATACACACATGGAAGAAGTCCGTCAGAATTGGTATGCGCTGAAGGTGTTCTACAACAAGGTCTTCGAGATGGAAGACCGCCTGGCGGCTATGGGTTACGAAACCTATCTGGCCTGTGAAAAGGTGCAACTGAAAGGGGAGGAACATATAGATGCCGCCAGAAAGCTCTCCCGCCTGTCCCAGGAACACCGGGAAGACAAACGCTTTATCTGCCAGGGCCCCGTCATCTTCGAGCGCCGTCCCATGGTAAGTTCCCTGCTCTTTGTCCGCTCCGGAAAGGACGGCATCCAGCAGATCAGCGAGATGCTCAAGGGCCCGGCCGACCTCAACAAACCGGAGGGTTTTGTGTACCGCACCTCGGACTGGCAGGATTTCTCCGTGATTCCGGACCGGCAGATGACCTTGTTCATCCTTGTCACCAATTCCGGCGACAGCGGTCTCCGGTTCTTTTCGGCCGACGACATCAGCCATTTCACCAGCGGAGACAAAGTGCGTGTGACGGAAGGTCCCCTGAAAGGGGCCGAAGGCTATGTGAAGCGGATCAAGAAGCACCGCCGCCTCCTGGTCTCCATCGAGGGGATAGTGGCCGTGGCCACCTCCTACATTCCGCCCCAGTTCCTGGAAAAGATAGTAGACAAGTAGAGATTATGCCCACAGAAGGAAATATCGTCATCAGAAAAGCCAAGGTGAACAACCTGAAGGATATCACCGTGGAAATTCCCCGGAACCGGCTTGTCGTGGTAACCGGCATATCCGGCAGCGGTAAATCTTCGCTGGCCTTTGACACGCTCTTTGCCGAGGGCCAGCGCCGCTTTGCGGAAAGCCTGTCCTCCTATGCCCGGCAGTTCCTGGGCAGGATGGTGAAACCGGACGTGGAAGCGATTGACGGCATTCCTCCTGCCATCGCCATCGAGCAGAAGGTGAATATCCGGAATCCGCGCTCCACGGTGGCTACCACCACGGAAATCTATGACTATCTCAGGATTCTGTTTGCCCGGATCGGCCGGACCTTCTCTCCTGTGAGCGGGAAGGAGGTGAAGGCCCATTCGGTGCAGGATGTGCTGGAGGTCATCGACGACGGGCGGCCTCATGTTTTCTATATCCTCGCCGACCTTCACTGGGAAGGCCGCAGCGACCGGGTGGAGTTGATGCTGAGCCTCAAGGAAGAGGGTTTCGGCCGTCTTTTCAACGGGGCCGACGGCAACATTCTCCCGATCGAGGACGTGCTGCGGATGGATGGGAATTACCCCGGGAACCTCTGGCTCCTGGTGGACCGTGTGAAGACGGGTGGCACGTTGGATGAAGATCTCCGAACCCGCCTGCATGCCTCCATCCAGACCGCTTTTGACAAAGGAAACGGCGATATGGCCCTTTGGAGTCCGGAGGCGGCCTCCCTTTCTGGAGCATTTTCCCGTACAGGGTCGCGAAGCGACGCGGAAGAAAGGGAGGCCGCCTCCGGGCTCCGACGCTTCTGCTCGAGATTTGAACTGGACGGGATTGTGTTCCGAGAGCCGGACGAATACCTGTTCAGTTTCAACAGCCCGCTGGGAGCCTGCCCGGTGTGCGGTGGTCTGGGAAAGATCGTGGGCATCAGCGAAGACCTGGTGGTGCCGGACAAGACCAAGAGCATCTACGACGGCGCCATCGCCTGCTGGAGAGGGGAGAAGATGAGCTGGTTCAAGGACCTGGTGGTGAAAAATTCCGAAAAGTACGGCATTCCCATCTTCGAACCGTATTGCAAGCTTACCGATGAGCAGAAGCGTACGCTCTGGGAGGCCCGCAGTAATTTCCCGGACGAAACCACCATCTGCGGCATCAACGAATTCTTCGAATGGGTGGAGAGCAACCGCTACAAAATCCAGTACAAATATATGCTCAGCCGATACAGCGGCCGCACCACCTGCCATGCTTGCGGCGGAAGCCGGCTCCGGAAAGAAGCGCTGTACGTAAAGGTGGGCGGAAAGACCATCCATGACCTGCTGTCGATGGATGTGGAGCGCCTGCTGGCCTTTTTCCAGGAAGTGCAGCTCACGGAATATGAGCGTCAGGTGGCCGGCAAGGCCATCGAGGAGATTGTCTACCGGCTGCAATGCATCCAGGACGTGGGGCTGGGGTACCTGACGCTAAGCCGCACCATGAACACCCTGTCCGGCGGTGAGAGCCAGCGGGTAAACCTGGTAACTGCCCTGGGTAGCTCCCTGGTGGGCTCCCTGTATATTCTGGACGAGCCTTCCATCGGCCTGCATCCCCGGGACACCGATCGCCTGATTGCGGTGCTCAAGCGCCTCAGGGATATCGGCAACACGGTTGTAGTGGTGGAGCACGATCCGGAAATCATCCGCGCGGCCGACTGCCTGATCGACCTGGGCCCCAAAGCCGGTATCAACGGCGGCGAGGTGGTCTTCCAGGGGGTGGTGGGGGAGGAAACCGCCGCTGAGACGGAGCGTTCCCTTACCCTGCAGTACCTGAAGGGGATCCGTCAGCCCTATGTGCGCACGAAGAATCCCTGGCAGTACGGGATTACCGTGAACGGGGCCATGCAGAACAACCTCAAGGATATCGATGTCACCTTCCCGCTGAACGCCCTCACCGTAGTGAGTGGCGTAAGCGGCAGCGGAAAAAGCTCGCTGGTAGGGGATATCCTGTATCCGGCGCTGCACAGGCGCATCAATGAGACCGGAGACCTTCCCGGTACCTTCAAGGGTCTCTCTGGCGACCTCAGCCGTATCACCCGCGTGGAATATGTAGACCAGAATCCCATCGGCAAGAGTTCCCGCTCCAATGCCGTCACATACCTCAAAGTCTATGACGATATCCGGAAACTCCTCAGCGAAGAGCCGTTTGCCCGGATCAACGGGTTCACGCCCTCCTATTTTTCCTTCAACCAGGACGGCGGGCGCTGCCCGGACTGCCAGGGCGACGGTTTCGTGAAGATCGGCATGCAGTTCATGGCCGATGTCACCATGGTGTGCGAATCCTGCGGAGGCAAGCGCTTCAAGCCGGATATCCTGGAAGTTCGCTACAAGGGGAAGAATGTGGACGACATCCTGAATATGAGCGTAGAGGAGGCTATCGCCTTTTTCGGCGCCCAGAAAGAAGACGTCGCCCGGTCCATCGCCGTCAAACTGCAGCCTCTGGTAGATGTGGGGCTGGGATATATCAAGCTGGGACAGCCTTCCAGCACACTTTCCGGTGGCGAAAGCCAGCGGATTAAATTGGCCTATTTCCTGTCGCTGGCAGAGGGTGGCCGGGAAAAGATTCTCTTCCTGTTCGACGAACCCACGACGGGCCTGCATTTCTTCGATGTGGAAAAACTACTGAAAGCCTTCGATGTCCTGATTGCGAAAGGGCATACGGTGGTGGTAGTGGAACACAATTTGGAAGTAATCCGCAGTGCCGACTGGGTGATCGACCTGGGTCCGGATGCCGGAGACAAGGGCGGGGAAGTGGTGTTCGCCGGAACGCCCGAAGACCTGGCGGCCAAAGACGATACATTTACTGCCAAATATTTACATAATACCCTATAGCCATGGAAACCAAACGGATCGCTGCCATCACGATGGCCCGCAACGACGACTTCTATCTCAGAAAGTGGGTTGCTTATTATGGCGCCCAGCTGGGGCTGGAAAACCTGTACATCTATTTGGACGGGCTGGACCAGAAGGTAGGCGACTTCTGCACGGGAACGCATGCCCAGGCGGTGGAAAAGATTGGCTCTCAGGTGGTGGAGGCGGAGAAGGGGCGTCTTAAATTCCTCTCGTCCAAAGCGGCGGAATTGCTCTCCGGCGGCTACGACCTGGTAATCGGCGTGGATGCCGACGAATTCGTGGTGGTGGACCCCTGCTTGGGAAAGACCCTGCCGGAGTATCTGAGTTCCGTCAGGGTGAAAGGCTCCATGTCGGCCCTGGGGCTGGATTTCGGCCAAAAACTGGGAGAAGAGTCCGATATCACTGAAGACAAACCTTTCCTCCAGCAGCGCCACTATGCCCAGATCGGCACACGGTACACGAAGCCTTCCATCCTGGCGAAGCCCCTGGTCTGGGGAAGCGGCTTCCACCGGATCAAGGGGCATAATTTCCATATAGGCAAAGATTTGTATCTGTTCCATTTTGGCTATTTCGATATGAAGCGTCTGCAGGACCGTTTCCAGGACAAAGACCGCCTGGCGCAGGGCTGGGAAAAGCATATGCACAAGCGTTCCCGGGCCATCCGGCTGGTGACGGACTTGCCGGCGCGGGATTTTGGCCGCTGGACCCGTCTTGCACGTATCTGCCAGACACTGGTGCGGCCCCCCTATGCCTGGAACAAACCCGCCATGTTCGGGCTCAGATTGATTGTCCGCATTCCGGACCGATTCCAAAACCTGGTATAAATGTGTAAAAAACCGCTTGTCTCTGTCATAGTTCCCATTTATGGAGTAGAGGCCTACATCGCCCAGTGTGCCGAATCCCTCATGGAGCAGACCTATCCTGCCATCCAGTTCATTTTTGTGAATGATGGCACCAAAGACCGCTCCATGGAGGTGCTTGCCTCCGTGCTGGAGCAGTATCCGCAGCGGATGGTGCAGATAGTCAATCAGGAGAACAAGGGCCTTCCGCAGGCGCGTGCGGCGGGTTTGCGTATGGCAGAGGGAGAGTATATCCAACACGTGGATGCCGATGACTGGGTAGAGCCGGACCTGGTGGAACGCCTGGTGCGGAAAGTTTTGGAGACCGGAGCCGACCTGGTCTATTTTGATTTCTGGAAAGAGTATGCCTCTTACAGGAAACTGGATCGGGAAAAGCATTACGAAACTGTCGGTAAAGAGCTTTATATGCGCAGGCTATATAATTACGGGGCCTATGGATACGTGTGGAATAAGTTTGCACGGAAGTCCTTGTATGACAATTTGTTCTTTCCAGTCTTCAATATGCACGAAGACATAGTGATATCCACCCAGCTGCTGTTCCGGGTGCAGCACCTGGAGCAGCTTTCCATCCCGCTGCTGCATTACCGTCAAGACAATTCCCACTCCGTCATGCACGCTTCCAAAGTGAAACGGAGGGTCCAGTCGGCCAACAACATGCTGGACTTGTACGAGCATTACCGGGACTGTCTTGCCGGATCGCCGGTAGAGCCGGTGCTTGACGACCTGATTCTCCGGACGTCCTGGGTGGCCTTCTCTCTGTACAAAGACCTGTTCCGAGAACGCCCTTATCTGAAGGAGATGGCCCGCCGTCTGCCCCTGATGTCCGGGCGGAGGGTCAACCTGTTCCAGCAACTGATTCTCAAGGTTTATCTGGCCTTTTCCCGGTCTTAAGGGTCAATGACCAGCATGGCCAGCGTATCCCGGTTTACCGGGGGACCTGCCTGGAAATAGACCACGGCGGTACCGCCTTTCCAAGTGTGGATGGTGAGCCCGTGCCCGTCGGGGTCCAGGGTGTAGCTGTACAGTTTGGCCACTTCCTCGTCATCGTCATGGGCAAGGGGCTCCAAGTAGAAAGGGGTGTCGGGGGGCTCCACCTCGCACCAGATGCGGAAGTCTTCTCCCGAAGCGCATTCGTTATAGGCGGCCGGATGTAGCTGGAAATGCGATTTCGTGGCAGTGAGCCCGCTTTTGTCCACGCGCCAGCTGTCCTCGGACAGTCCGTCCCCTGTCGGTTTCACGCGGATGGAATAGAGCGTGTTTCGCCTGACATCGAAATTGTTCAGGCTCTCGCCCAGGTAGAATCTGTAAATCAGGTGGTTCCCTGCCTGGCTGTCCCAGCGCGGGGAGTGGTACGAGGCCCGGATTTCTACATAGGAGCATATTTCCGAATAGGTCCCGTGGGTGAACACCCTTCCCTGGGGGGTAGTTACGTTCTCCAGCAGGTCCCCCTGGCAGTTTTCCAGCAGATACAGATTTACCGTACCGCTGTGGCCGGGTTCCGTGTCGGTATTGAGCGGGCTCACGTTCCGCCCGCTCTGGCTGAATCCTACGCTGAACGTTTCGCTTCCCGACGCGATCCGGCTCTCCTGGAACAGCGTGGCCGACGCAGGGCAGCCACCCACCACAACCTCTTCCACCTGGAAATGCACATCGGCGTCCAGGGCGCTGCGGTCGATGGAAAGTGCCACCTTGGCCATGACCCGCTCCAGGGGCAGGGTGAAGGTTCCGGAGTGGCCTACCGCCGTGTTTTCCATCCTGGCGGCCATCACCATGCCCCGGCTGTATTCGTCCGGGTAAACCAGGTGGAAACGGTATTGCTGCACTTCTTCCAGGCTTCTGCAGGGCAGCTCATAGCCCAGATTGGCCACGGCGTAGATTGAGTAGGGAACATCCAGGAGAAGGGAGGTGGTATGTATGGCCTTTCCCTCTTGCAGCAGCAGTTGCCGGCGCGGGATGTAAATCTTTTCTTCCAATATGCCGAAGGCGTTGAAAATAAGAAGATTGTAGTCTGTGATGAGGGTTTCATCCGGCGTAGCCGCCCTGGTGGCTGGAATTCCGGGATCCAGGACAATCCGGACAGGTGCACTGCAGGGCGTTTCCTCCCTGCTGCAGGCGGCGGCCAGCAGAAGGCCGATGACGGGCAAATACTTTTTCATTGTTCAGAATAAGAGGGTTTCGGGGCTGTGGCTTATCCAGGGAAGGATGTCGGTTTGTACCAGTACCGTTCCGCTTTCTACCGGGATGTCCGGGTCCGGGGACCCCATCCGGGTAAGCGTAAGGTCCAGCTGGTAGCGGACACCGGGCTCCATGGCCGGCAGGCTGATGGGATAGTAGCAGGTAATGCCGTTGATGTCTCCTTCCAGGACAAGGCGGGTTACGGGGCTTCCCAACTGGTCTTCCTCTGCGGGATTGGCATAGCAGTAGAAGTCCTTTTCCAGGTGAATCCGGTCGGCCCCCACAGCGCCGTACCCCTCCTGCAGCAGCATCTCCGGTCGGGGGAGCCTGGCAACAGCCGCGCTGTCCAGGCGTCCCTGGTTTATCCAGGATACAGGTCCGTCCGTATCTTTGCTGAAGGGCAGGCACTCCGCCCCGGCGTTGATGAGATAGAGCTTGTCGTTGTTGAAGGATGCGTCGGCGTAAGGGTGCCCGCTGAAATCGGCGCAGACGGACCTGATCCGGATAGAACATAACATGGACTGCAGCCGGAGGAAGACAATCCGGGACCGGGCATCCTCCAGATAGTTTTCTCCGTAGAGTCTGGGCCTGAGCGGGTCTTCCTCTTCAAGGGAAAAGCGCACTTTTTCCAGGCTTCCGTAGGTCTGGATATCTGTCCAGGCGAGAGGTCCTCCCGGTGTGCCTGAAACGGCGGCCATCTGCCGGTCTCCGCTGCCCGAGAGGGCATAGATTCCGGAGCGGCCGACCAGCCCCGTCACCTGCTGGTAGGAGTCCAGTTCCATGGGCTCCCGGGTGTGAAAAAAGAACAAATCCAGAGATTCGGGAGTTGGATTTGTGGCCCATTGTATATATATTTGTGCTTTCGTGGGAATAGAAACGGGAGTATCTGTTCGGGAGCAGGAAGAAAAAAAGGCCGGAAGCTGCAGGAAGGCAGCCAGTATTGTCACAGAGATGTGGCGCGCGAAATGCGGGAAGAAGAGGTATGCGAAGAAAGAAATCCGGCCTGTTTCTGTGCTTCTGTTCATGGTTTTGCGAAGTTTGGTCTTGTGCAAAGCTATGAAGGAGAATCGGGAAGCCCGTGCAATCGTAAAAAACAAAATGCAGTTTTTTCTGTTTTTTATCGATTTTGCACTTTTCCAACGAATAATAGGTAGAATTAGTTTTTTTTCTTATGAGAATTACGCGTTCGCTCCAGCATTTCTTCCGTCCCAAACGGGACTTAATCCCTCTTTTCATCCGACAGGCAGCCTATCTCTGCCAAAGCTCGGAGGCACTTTGCCAGATGCTGGAAACCATGGAGGTATCCCGGTGGAAAACTGGGTTCAAGGCAATCCGTTCCCTGGAGCATCAGGGAGATGCACTTTTGCAGGAATTCAGGGACCAGCTCTCGGGCCGGCTGCTGGGAAACAGCACCCGCACAGACCTAACCACCATCGCCATGTCGCTGGACGACTGCCTGGACGTAATCAAAGATGCTTCCAATGCGCTCCTGATATACGACCCCCACAAGATAGACACCCAGCTGTCAGACCTGGCCCAGCTGATTCTCTCCGAGGCCCGGGTTCTGCGGGACCTGGTGCCGCAGCTGATTAACCTGCGTCGCAACGCCTCCTCCATCTCCCTTCTGTGCGACCGCATCACCGAGCTGGAACATGAGGCCGACGAGGCCTATGAAGGCTATATTGGCTATATCTTTACCAAGGAAGAAGACTTCCGGGAGATGACCAAGTACAAGAACCTGGCAGAACTCTTCGAAAAAGCGACCGACAGCGGAAAACGTGTGGCCGACTGCATCCGGATCATGCTGCTCCGCTACAGCGACGAATAGTCCACTGCAAGGCACAAAAAAAACCTGGTTCCTTCGAAGGGACCAGGTTTTTTTGATGACAGGGGAGCGGTTAACCGCCGAAGTTGTCGTACAGGATGCTCTCCGGAGCCACGCCCAGGGAGTCCAGCAGTTCGTTCACGCACTTGACCATCATGGGCGGGCCGCACATGAAGTACTTGATGTCCTCGGGGGCCTCGTGGTCCTTGAGGTAGGTCTCATACATCACGTTGTGCACGAAGCCAGGGGTGTATTTGACACCGGCGGCGTCTGCTGCGGGATCCGGACGGTCCAGGGCCAGGGTGAAGTGGAAGTTCGGGAATTCTTTCTCGATCTCTGCAAAGTCTTCCAGGTAGAAGGCTTCCACCAGGGCGCGGGCGCCGTAGAAGAAGCGGACGGGCTTCTTGGTCTTGAGGGTCTTGAACAGGTGCATGATGTGGCTGCGGAGGGGAGCCATACCGGCGCCGCCGCCCACGAAGATGTATTCCTGGGTGTCAGGGTCGTCCTTGGGGAGAAGGAATTCTCCGTAAGGACCGGAAATCATCACTTTGTCGCCCGGTTTGCGGGAGAACACATAAGTGGAGGCGATTCCCGGAGGAACACCGGGCACGAACTTGAACACGCCCTTGGGCTGGGTGCGGTCGAACGGAGGGGTGGCGATACGCACATTCAGCTTAATCAGGTCTTTCTCGGCCGGATATGAGGCCATGGAGTAGGCCCTGATGGTAGGAACGGTGTTCTTGTACTTTAGGGAAGTGATGCCGAACTTCTCCCAGTCGCCTTTGTAGATATCCGCTACGCCCATGTTGGCAAAGTCGGCCTCGTACTCGGGAATGTCGATCTGGATGTACTCACCGGACTTGAAGTCGATGTGCTCGCCTTCCGGGAGGCGTACGGTGAATTCCTTGATGAAGGTGGCCACATTTTCGTTGGAGATAACCTCGCATTCCAGCTTTTTCACGCTGAGGGCGCTTTCCGGAACGGCAATCTGGATGTTGTCCTTGATCTTTACCTGGCAACCCAGACGCCAGCCGTCCTTAATCTGTTTACGGGAGAAAAAGCCCGTTTCCGTGGGAAGGATGGTGCCGCCGCCTTCGATCACCTGCAGTTTGCACTGGCCGCAGTTGGCCTTGCCGCCGCAGGCGGAGGGAAGGAAGATGCCGTTGTCGGCCAGGGTGTGCATGACGTCTCCGCCGGGGGTGACTTCCAGTTCCTTGGTTCCGCCATTGATGTTGATCTTGACGGTCCCGGAAGGGGTGAGGGCGGTTTTGATCCAGAGCAGGAGGGCCACCAAGATGAGGGTCACTACAGTGATGACAATGATAGAGAATAAAATTGTATTACCCATAAGTTCAGCCTCCTATAGAGAAATGCCCATGAAGGTCATGAAGGCGATACCCATCAGACCAACGGTGATGAAAGTGATACCAAGGCCCTTGAGTGCCGGGGGAACATTGGAATAGGACATCTTTTCCCGGATGGCGGCCAGCGAGACGATGGCCAGGAACCAACCCAGGCCGCTGCCCAGGGCATAAACAGTGGCTTCTCCGATGTTGAGGAAGTCTTTCTGCTGCATGAACAGAGAACCGCCCAGGATGGCGCAGTTCACGGCAATCAGCGGCAGGAAGATACCCAGGGCAGAATACAGTTCGGGGGAGAACTTCTCCACCACCATCTCCACAATCTGGACGATGGCCGCGATGACGGCGATAAAGACGATGAAGCTCAGGAAGCTCAGGTCTACGCCTTCGATCAGGGCATCGGGGGCCAGTACATAGGTATTGAGCAGATAGTTGATGGGGAGGGTTACCAGCAGTACGAAGATAACCGCGACACCCAGGCCTGCAGCTGTCTTCACATTCTTCGATACCGCCAGGAATGAGCACATTCCCAGGAAGTAGGCGAAGATCATGTTGTCCACGAAGATGGACTTGACGAATAAGCTAAGATATTCCATAAGGCGTCACAGTTTTACTTTTCCTGAAGGTCTTTCTGGATGCTGCGCTGTACCCACACGATGCATCCCAGAAGAATGAGGGCGAAGGGCGGCAGGATTACCAGGTTGTTGGGAACATAGCCGAAGCGGTTCAGGATATCGAAGCCGAACAGGGTTCCGCTGCCCAGGAGCTCGCGGAAGAAGGCGACGATAAGGAGGATCATGCCGTAGCCGGCGCCGTTGGCCACGCCGTCCAGGAAGCTGGGCCAGGGCTTGTTGCCCAGGGCGAAAGCCTCGATGCGGCCCATCACGATACAGTTGGTGATAATCAGGCCGATATACACGGACAGTTGCTTGTCGATGGCATAGGTGGCTTCGAAGCTCTTGAGGATCTGGTCTACCAGGATAACCATCATGGCTACCACCACCAGCTGGACAATGATACGTACCCGGCCCGGAATGGTATTGCGGAGCAGGGACAGGATGAGGCTGGAGATACCCGTGACCACAATCACGGAAAGGGCCATGACCAGCGCACCCTTAAGGGTTACGGTAACCGCGAGTGAAGAACAGATACCCAGCACCAGGACGGTAATGGGGTTGCCCTTGAAAATCGGGTTCAGAATGGTTTCTTTCAGTTTTGCGTTCATAGCTTACATCTCCATATTTTTAGTACGGCACTCCTCGCAGGGGCAATCCGGGCATTCGCACCGGGTTTGTCCGGGATGGCAGTGGCAGTCGCACTCGCAGGCGTCGCCGCAGGGGCAGAACTGTCCGCAGTTGCACTTGTTCCTGGCAGGTGCCGTAGTGCCCTGGAAGTACTTGGCATAAGCGGCCAGCCAGGTGTCGATGGCGGCATCCAGGCCCTGGGAGGTCATGGTTGCACCGGTGATGGCGTCGATCATGTTGTCCAGGATCTCGGAGCCGTCGCTGTTCTTGGGAGAACCGCCTTTGACGATGTCGAAGACGTTGGAGGAGGCGAAATCGGCCTTTTCACCGTTGAATCCAGCCTGGAAGGAAAGGTCGTCCTTGATCTTGGCGCCCAGGCCGGCGGTCTCGGACTCGTGGTCGAAATACGCGCCCTTGATGACTTCGGAGCCTTTCTCGAAGGCGATGTAGCCCCAGATGGGGCCCCACAGGCCGGCGCCGTAGATGGGAACCACGGTGGTGCCGTCCTTGAAGATGAACACCGGAAGTTCAGGTTCGCCGGTCTTGTTGGAACCGCCTTTGATGTTGTAGTTCTGGCGTTTCAGCTGTTTGGGGCTGTAGACCTGGTCCAGGGAGAGGTCTGCCACCTTGTTGCCGCTGAGGTCCACTGTGAAGGCCTGGCCGATTTCCTCGGCGTATTTGGCGAGGACGGCAGCGTTGCCCATCTTCTGGAATTCGGCCTTGGTGCCCAGCTGGGCGGCGGTGAGCATCTGGGAGATGGTATCGGCCTTTTCATTGGCGTCCTGCTTGGCCTTGAGGCTCTGGGACACGAATGCAAGGAGCGCTGCTACTATCACCACAATAACGGTGGTGTAGATTACTGTATACAAATTATTATTGGTATTCATAGCGCAATTCCTTTAGGCGTTGAGGGCTTTCTTGGCACGGCGGCTGGTGTGTACGGACACGACGCAGTGGTCGATTAGCGGGGCCATGGTGTTCATGAACAGGATGGCAAGCATCATTCCTTCCATGTAGCCAGGGTTCCACAGGCGGACGATAACCGCCAGGGCACCAACAAGGAAGCCGTAGATCCATTTGCCAGTTTCTGTCTGGGCAGCGGTGACAGGGTCGGTAGCCATGAAGACGGAACCGAACAGGAAGCCGCCCATGACCAGCTGATAGTAGCAGGGGAGAACGGTTGCACCGGCCAGCTGGCCCAGCCAGCCCACCAGCAGGCCGCCCACGATGGAGCTGCACATGATTTTCCAGGAGGCCACGCCGGTCCAGACCAGGATGAGGGCGCCGATGAGGATGGCCACCACGGAAGTTTCACCGGTAGAGCCGGGGATGAAGCCCCAGAACATATCCATGAAGGAATACTGGCCTACGGCACCCGTAGCGGCGTCGAAGGCCCCTTCATGGGCGATGGCCAGCGGCGTGGCGGCCGAGATGGCATCCACGTCGGGAATGCCTGCCCAGGTTTTGGAAACCCAAACGCTGGAGCCGGACATGCTGGACGGATAGGAGAAGAACAGGAAGGCGCGCGCCACCAGGGCGGGGTTCCAGATGTTCATGCCGGTACCGCCGAACACTTCCTTCACGAAGATGACGGAGAAGGCCACTGCGAGGGCAAGCATCCACAGGGGAACGTCCACCGGGACGATGAGCGGGATGAGGAAGCCGGTTACCAGGTAACCTTCGTTCACTTCTTCGCCGCGGATCTGGGAGCTGGCGAACTCGATGGCAAGGCCCACCACATAAGAGACCACGAACAGGGGCAGCATCCGGAGGAGGCCATAGAAGAACATCCGCCAGAAGCCCCAGTCGAGGCCGTAAAGAGTAGAAGTCTGGAGACCCACATTGTACATGCCGAACAGGGCAGCGGGAACCAGCGCGATGACAACCATAATCATCACACGCTTGAGGTCGATACCGTCGCGCACGTGAGCGCCCTTGGCCGTAACGGTGCCGGGAACACGCAGGAAAGTGTCGAAAGCGTCGATGGTAGAGTGAAGCCAGTACAGCTTACCGCCTTTTTCAAAAAGGCCGGGTTTTTTCTCGTCTGCCATATCTTATGCCATTTCTTTAATCATCAGGTCTATCCCTTTGCGGATGATGGCCTGGATCTCGTTTTTGGAAGGATCTACATAGTCGCACAGGGCAAGGTCTTCCGGGAGAACCTCATAGATGCCGAATTTCTCCATCTTCTCGATGTCGCCGGCCAGACAGGCCTTGATCAGGTAGATGGGGAAGATGTCCATGGGAGTGACATCCTCGAAGCATTTGGTTTCCACGAAGGCGCGGGGGCCGCCGTGCAGGTTGGTGTCCAGGTCGTACTGCTTGCCCGGGGTGAGCCAGGAGAAGTAGCACCAGGAAGAGCTGTGGACCTTGGGACGGAAGGGCTTGGCCCAGCCGAACCACTCCCGCTCGTGGCCCTCGCGGAGGAGGGTGATCTGGTCGTCGAAGAAGCCCAGGTAGCCGTCGGCCCCCAGGTTTTCGCCGGTGAGAACGTTGCCGCCGATGACGCGGACATCACCCTTGACGTCCACGATTTCCTTGACGGGAGTTCCCGGAAGAGCGTATACATAGGCGGGTTTCTCTGCGGCGGGACCGGTGACGGCTACCTTGCGGGTGAGGTCCAGCTTGCCGCTGTTCACGATATGGCCGATAGCGGCCACCAGCAGCGGGGACACCGTCCATACCGTCTCACCTTTCTGGATGGGGGCGATATGGCTGATCTGGACGCCGACGTTGCCGGCGGGATGCTTGCCGCTCACCAGGTGGGAAACCACGTTCTCCACCTTGTGGAAAGGCGTGCTGGAATAGGATTCCTTGCGGACAGAGAAGTGTACGGGAGCGATTTTGCCCAGGGCATTCACGCCGGCCTGGATGTCCAGAAGGCTGTCACCCAAGGTGAAATCTGTGTCCGCTGCGAGCGGAGCCGTGCTGAAAGAGGAAATGAAAATTGCCTTGGGCGTGATGTCCGGATTGGCCAGGATGCCGTAGGGACGCTGGATGAGCGAGCCCCAGAGACCGGTCTTCAGGAGAAGGTCTTTGGTTTCGGCGGCGGTGGTGGGAGCCTTGGCTCCGAAGTCCACGCACTCTTGTTTCCCGTCGGCCTTGACAAGGACGGCAAGCAATTTTCTCTTTTCGCCCCGGACGATCTGGGCCACCGTTCCGCTTACGGGAGAGGTGAACAGGATCTCGGGACGCATTTTGTCGGCCATCACCGGGGAACCGGCCAGCACGCTGTCGCCCTCCTTTACCAGCAGCCTTGGTACCAGGCCGTTGAAATCGGTGGGTTTGACAGCTACTATTCCAGCGCTCACGGTTTTGATGACTTCCCGGGCCGCTTCACCCTTGAGAGGAATGTTCAGGCCCTTTTTCAAATCGAGATTGTTAGACATTATAGTAGTAGTTTTGTGTATTTGCTAAAAATACCGCGCGAAGTTACGAATTTTTTAGTAATTTCGCGTTATAAATGTGAGCTAGATATGGAGATTCTGAAAGATTTGAACCCCGAACAGAAAAAAGCCGTCGAATGCACTGAGGGGCCCATGTTAATTGTCGCCGGTGCCGGTTCCGGCAAAACCCGGGTGCTTACCTCGCGTATCGCCTACCTAATCAGTCAGGGCGTGGAGCCCCAGCAGATTCTGGCTCTTACTTTTACCAAGAAAGCAGCCGGCGAGATGAAGGAACGGATTGCCCGGATGGTGGGGGAGCGGCAGGCCAGGCGCATCCAGATGGGTACGTTCCATTCGGTCTTCATCCGCTTTCTCAGGGAGTTCTCCGGAGTCATCGGCTTCTCTCCGGACTTTACCATCTACGACACCACGGATTCGGTGAGCGCCGTCAAAAACTGCATCCGGCAGCTGGGATTGGACGAAAAACTATACAAGCCCAAGGAGGTATATTCCCGCATCTCCAAGGCCAAGAACGACCTGGTCACCCCCACCCCTTACATGAACGGGGCCAACGGGTACCGGGAAGAGGACCGGATCCACAAGAAGCCGGAGATCTACCGCATCTACGCCCTGTACTGCCAGGTGTGCAAGCAGTCCGGCGTCATGGACTTCGACGATATCCTCCTGTACATGAACATCTTGCTCAAGCACAGCCAGGAGGCGCTGGACTCCATTGCGGGCCGGTTCTGCCACATCCTGGTAGACGAGTACCAGGACACCAACATGGCCCAGTACTATATTCTGCGGAAACTGGCCGCCGGGCACCGGAATATCTGTGTGGTGGGGGACGATTCCCAGTCCATCTACGGGTTCCGGGGCGCCCAGATCCAGAATATCCTCAATTTCCAGAAAGATTTTCCCCAGGCCCGGATCTTCCGCCTGGAGCGGAACTACCGCTCTACCCAGAATATCGTGAATGCCGCCAACACCCTCATCGCCAAGAACGAGGGCCGCATTCCCAAAAACTGCGTTTCCATGGGCGATGCAGGAGAGAAAATCCGCCTTCTCCGCGCTTTCTCCGAGCAGGACGAGGCTCAGCAGATTACATCGGCCATCCTGGCCCGGATGCGCACCCAGCAGGCGGAATACGCCGATTTCGCCATCCTGTACCGTACCAATTCGCAGTCCCGGGCTCTGGAAGAGCAGCTCCGGCGGCGCAATATCCCGTATCTGATCTATTCCGGCAACTCATTCTTCGAGCGGGCGGAGGTTAAGGACGTGATGGCCTATTTCAAGCTGGCCGTGAACCTGAACGACGACGAAGCTTTCCGGCGCATCGTGAACAAACCCGCCCGCGGGATCGGGGACACCTCCCTTCAGGCGCTCTCCAAGGCGGCGCAGGAGGGTGGTACTTCCCTTTTCCGGGCCGCTTTCCGGACCGATTTGGAGCAGTTCGGCCTGCGGGCCGCCGCCGTGTCCAAGATCCGCACTTTCTGCGACATGATGGACAAGGCTGCCGCAGAGGCCCGGCAGGGAGACGCCTACGACGTGGCGCGTTCCCTGGCCTCTGAAAGCGGGATTTATCTCTTTTTCAAGGCCGATAATTCCGTGGAGGGACAGTCCCGTTTCCAAAATGTTGAGGAGCTGCTCAACAGCATAAAGGCCTATGTGGAGGACCGGCACGGGGATTACTTGAACGCTCTGGTGGAAGACGGGGCGGTGGAAGACGCTTCGCTGGTTCCCTCGTCGGAGCTTCCCCTCATCGGCCTGGGCGATTTCCTGGAGAACATCTCCCTGCTGTCCAATGCCGATGTAGACGAAGACCAGACCAGCAACAAAGTGGCGCTGATGACAGTCCATTCAGCCAAGGGACTGGAGTTTCCTTATGTGTTCGTGGCCGGGATGGAGGAAAACCTTTTTCCCTCCGGCGGCTGGATGCTCACCGGTCCCGAGCTGGAAGAGGAACGCCGGTTGTTCTATGTGGCCATTACCCGCGCCATGCGCAGCGTGACGCTTTCCTTTGCCGAAACCCGCATGAGAAACGGCAAGCACGAGTCCAATGCGCCCAGTCGCTTCTTGAAGGAAATCGCCCCCCAGTATCTGGAAAACCCGCTCCGGAAAGAGGACTTTGAGGCCCGTTCGGCCGAGGAAGAAGCGCCTTTCCGATTCGGCAGTCCCTGGGGCAGGCGGGCCGCCCAGCCGCAGCCGGCCGGTGGCGGATTCAGCTGGAGAAGCCGCGAGGAAGTGAAACCGTCGCGTCCCAAGCCCCCGGCAGCGGACGGTTTCGTCCCGGACCCGATGTCCAGTTTCAAGGTGGGAGACCGGATTGAACACAACCGTTTCGGGGCAGGAAAAGTCCTTGAAATAAGCGGGCGGGTCCCGGAACTCAAGGCGCGTATATCCTTTGATGATTACGGTGAAAAACTTCTTTTGCTAAAATTTGCAAAAATTCGTCATTTATAATTTGATATATCATTTTTTATTCCTATGTTTGCAGTGAAGTTTTTCATAGTTTAAGTTTAGGTTAAGTAGCCGGCCCTACGCAGGGATTGCGAAGGGCCGGTGAATTTTATCTACCTTTCCATATTGGATTGATTTATCCTAATAAACCCTTTCCCTTTTGAGTATGACAGCGCGTAGATGTATTTATGAGGCGGGACCGGATGCTTTGCTCTTACTGGAAATGTTGGCCTGCGGTGCTCTGGAAGAGCCTGAGGCCGGGTATGGCTCCCTGGTAGATGGGGTGCAGGCTGCCCAGTTGCTTTCCCTGATCCGCCAGGCGCGGGCAAAGTTGGAGGTGAACTTGTCGGATGCCGGAGCTCCCGCCCTGGTGGTGAGCAAAGATTACCGGATTTTTCTCGGAAGCCGCCGCGGAAAGGAAATCCGTATGCGGCCCATGACAAAAGCCGTATTCCTGCTGTTCCTGCGTCATCCCGAGGGCATTGATTTCCGCCATGTGCGGCAGTATAAAACAGAACTGGAGTCGATCTATGGCCGTCTGAGCCGGCAGGGCACCCGGGAAGAGGTTTCCCGCTGTGTGGCGCGGGTGCTGGAGGAAGGGAGCCGCGAGCTCAGCGTGGCGGCCTCAAGGGCTGGGGAAAGCCTCTCCGGCGTGATTGACCGGGAATTCCTGCCCGCTTACCTCATTTCCGGGGAGCGTGGCGGCCTGAAGCGCATCTTGCTGGACCGGAAACTGGTGGTCTGGTTATGAGTATTTCCTGGGGAAGCGGAAGAGGATAGAGAGGAAGGCGACGATTCCCAGGGCGAAGGGATAATACAGGTGACAGATGATGGCGGCCGACGACACGCCGGCCAGGCCGCTGGCCATGAGCATCTGTGCGCCGTAGGGGAGTAGCCCCTGGACAAAGCAGGAGAACGTGTCCAGGATGGAAGCCGTTTTGCGCGGATCCAGGCCGAAGCGGGTACTGATGTCTTTTGCCAGGGGCCCGGTGGTAATGATGGCGATGGTGTTGTTGGCGGTGCACACGTTCACCAGCGAGACCAGCGCCGCAATCGTAAGCCCGGCGGCCCGTTTCCCGCCGATGCGCCGGGTGAGCCCGGTCATGATGAAGTCCATGCCGCCGTTGTAGCGGATTAGCGCCAGCATGCCTCCTGCCAGCAGGGAAACGATGATGAGTTCGCCCATGGAGCCAATCCCGGACCCGATGGAGGCCATCCACTCTACGAAATCGTACGCACCCGTGACCCAGCCGATGATTCCGTTCACGGCAATCCCGATTGTCAGGACCGTCACCACGTTCATTCCGGCGAGGGCCAGGCCAATCACGAGCAGGTACGGGACCAAGCCCAGCCACTGGACCGGCT
This sequence comes from uncultured Bacteroidales bacterium, assembly GCA_947168525.1. GTDB lineage: Bacteria > Bacteroidota > Bacteroidia > Bacteroidales > UBA932 > Cryptobacteroides. The sequence goes on along the minus strand of CAMVMG010000003.1, from coordinate 79,680 downwards.
GGACGGGCGGCTCGGCTTCTACCTGGAATCCCATCACAATGTACAGCAGGGCCGCTCCGATGGCGGCGGGGGCGGCGATCCAGAGGTTCACGCGAAACTTGTCCCGCATCGAGCAGCCCTGGCTCTTGGTAGCCGCCACGGTGGTGTCGGATATGAAGGAAAGGTTGTCTCCGAAGAAGGCACCTCCCACGACGACCCCGGTGATAAACGGGATGCCGATTCCGGTCTGGGCGGCTATGCCGGAGGCAATGGGGACCAGGGCGACGACGGTTCCCACTGACGTCCCGATGGCCATGGAGATGAAGCAGGAAGCGAGGAACAGGCCCGCGTAGATCAGTTTTCCGGGCAGGATGCGGAGCGTGGCACCTACCGTGGCGTCTATCGCACCGATTTCCTTGGCGGTGGCGGCAAAAGCCCCTGCCAGGACAAAGATCCAGATCATCAGGAGCAGGCTCCTGTTTCCGGCCCCCTCCGAGAAGATGGCCAGCTTGTCGTCGGTTTTTTCTACGCTCCGGGTCATGAAAAGGGCATAGGCCGATGCAATGATAAAGGAAGCGGTCACGGGGACTTTATAGAAGTCTTTGGCTATCAGGGAAGTGACTAGATACACGAGCAGGAATACCAGGAGCGGGCTCAGCGCCAGCCAGCCACCCGGCTTCTGTGCCGGCCGTTTAATGGTTCCGATATGGGAAGTCTTGTTATCCATGGCTTTACAGCAGGAAAAACAGGGCGACGCCCAGCATGCTCACGGCAACGCCCACGAGTTCCCGGCCTTTGATCTTCTGCTTGTAGATAAAGGCGTACGGGATGAGGATGAGCACGGGCGTGAGGGCCATCAGGGTGGAGGCGATGCCCGCGTTGGTGTACTGGACGGCCATCAGCGAGAGGGATACGCCGAAGACCGGGCCGAAGAGGGTCATGATCAGGGCGTAGCGCATGCCCACCGGGTCGTGGGCTGCCTTGCGGAGCTGGGGCAGCTCTTTGTGAAGGGCCATCAGCAGCAGGAAACCGATGCTGCCCACCAGGGCCCTGATCATGGTGGAGGCGAAGGGGAGCATGGCCTGCATCTGCTGTGCAGCGTCAGCGGGAATGTCCTGGGCGTAATAGTTCATGCCCACCTTGCTCAGCACCAGGCCCACACCCTGACCCAGGCCGGCGCCCAGGCCTAGCAGCACGCCCTTGAGCGGCAAGGCCAGCTTGACGTGCTTGCCTTCATCCCTGCTTAAGATAGAGATGGCTATACCGCTCAGTGTCACCAGCATGGCCAATGCCGATTTCCAAGTGAGCGTCTCTCCCAGGATAGCCCAGCCGGCGATGGCTGCCATCGGCGGAGCCAGGGTCATGAACAGCTGGCCGAAACGCGCCCCGATCCAAAGGTAGCAGTTGAACAGGCAGTAATCGCCAAAGACATAGCCCACCAGGGCGGACAGGGCCAGGTGCCCCCAGGCCTTGCCGCCGGCATATACCGGGTACGGATGGCCGACAGTGATCCACAGGAGGATGCCCAGGAAGAAGGAGGCCAGCACCAGGCGGACCACATTGGCGGTCATGGACCCGATCCGGTGGCTGGCTTTGTCGGCGAAAAGCGCCGTTACCGTCCAGGAGACAGCGACGATGAGCGAGATGATTTCTCCAAGATGAGGCATAGTACACTACTCAACATAAAAACCCTCAACAGAAAAACTTCCGTTGAGGGTTTTGGTGGAGGTGAAGGGACTCGAACCCTTGTCCAAACGCCGCACCAGGCAGCTTTCTACATGCTTATCCGTCCTTTGGTTTTTGTGCGCGTGCTGCCGGATGGCGGGCGACACGGGCCTTAGCCTTTAAGTCTTAGCCGGTTTTAAAGGCGTCTGCCGGAGCGTCCCGTTCTGGATGATACCCCTGGGCCGGACGATAACGGGCGGAACGTCCGAGGGATACTCGTCGGCTGCGCAGCCTTGGCGCAGCGGATTAAGCTAATTAGCTTGGCTAATTAAGCAGCGAGTGCATAGTTGTTGTTGGCAACTGATTTTTTGGAACCTGGGATTTACGGGCCAAATTCCCACGCCCGGCATGCTTACTGTCCGACATCAACGCTGTCAAAACCAAAACACCCCCGTCGAACGGACTGCAAAGATAAGCAAAAAATACGGAACGGCAAGGGCAGAAGGACATTATCGGCGGGGCTCGTCGGGGAGGATGCGACGGGCTCCCATGTAACGCATCATGAAGTAGGGGTGGCTGGAAGTTTGCTCTACCACGCCGTTGGAAACAGAGGCGTGGATAAAGGTGAAACTGCCTTTTTCCTCATCTACAGATACCACGATGCCCACATGGCCGATGTTCCGCACCCGGCCCCGCTGCCCGAAAAAGACCAGGTCTCCCTTCTGCAGGTCTGTGTAGCCGGCTACTTCGCGGCCTTCCCTGAACTGGGCGCCGGAATACTGGGTGAGGTTGTAGCCGAACTTCTTGAACACATAGCGGGTGAAACCGGAACAGTCGAACTTGGAAGGACCGGAAGCGCCCAATTTATAGGGCGTACCCATGAAAGTGCGGGCATAGGCGATTACCTGGTCGGAAAGTGGGACGGCTTCTTCCGCCTGCACTTCCTCCGTTTCCGGGACCGGATTATCGGGAACCGATGCCAGAGGATTCTCCGGGACGGAGGCGGGTTTCCGCACGCGCTCGATGGAATCGGCCACTTCCTGGGCCCGCTCCTGAGACCTGGCAATCGCTGCAGGATCTTCCAGCGGAAGGATAACCGGGGCGGAAGAGGATGCGGGAGCCCCCTTCCGGGCGGTTCCGCAAGCCTGGACAGCCACGAGCAGGGCCAGTATGTATGGAAATAGCCGTTTCGTTCGCATTATCGCTGCAAAGATACGGAAATTTTATAGCAAGAACCAAGCCATTACCGGTTAAACCGCACTACTGCGTGTGCCCTGTACGTAATGCCGCCTACAGTATAGCTGGCATGCGCTACGGCTGCCGTTGCCTGCGAACTAGTCACATAACCGTCGTTGGAAATATGGACGACATTGTCCCCGTCCTGGATCCGCCAGTTCACGGCGCTGCTGACATCGGCCGGGGTGAGGGGCACGCCGCCCGAATAGGGCGTGAAACTGGCGCTGAGCTGGATCCCGCCGCCGGTCGTTCCCACCGTCCCGGCCCCGTTGATGGCCAGGTTGCCGGTGAGCTGGTCTTCAAAACACACCCAAACCCCGAAAGCGCCCAGGAAGTGGTCGTCCTCCGTGCAGTTATACCGGGCACTGAAACGGTCTTCACCGGCCGAAATGGCGTTGAGTACGCCTTGAGAGCTCATTTTTACCGGATTGATTGATTCCGCCTGTTCCCGGTACAGGAAGGTGTGTATCTGGTCCGCCGTGACATCCTCCCCGGCCGAAGTGATCCCGTTGCGCGTTGTGAACAGCAGGGCTCTCAGATTAACCTGCTCTCCCACTGTAGCCCGCGGTCGGTCTGCTACCAGGATCAGTTTCCGGCTGTACTCCCGCACAAGTACGTCGCAAGTATAGCTGTATCCCTCGCCGGTGGCGGTGATCCGCCGCGAACCGGGGCCTTGGGCATAGATGGAATAGTTACTTCCGGACAGGGCTCCTATAATCACGCTGTTGTCATTGACGAAGGAAGGATTCCCCGGCGGACAGTAGGACCAGCTGAAATGGTCACCCCAGGCCTTTACCGGTCCGCCGTCGGCCTGGAAGACCCCGTACTCGTAACGGTCTTCGTGGCGCTGGACGGTGACAAAGGCCGATTCCTCCGGGTACAGGACAAGCGAAGACGGCTCCATGGCGTAGCGGTACTCCGACCATTTGAGCTGGTTCTCGTGTTTCCAGTCGTTCCGGAGCCGGCCATCCGGCAGGAAGTGGAGTGTCCAGGTATAGCGGCAGTTTCTCAGGATGTCGAAATTGGATGTGGCGTCACTGCCTAGGAAACTCCGGTAGGTGATGGTCCCTTCCACGCCGGAAGCGCCTTTAACTTCCGTTTCCAAGTAGGTCAGGAGCGTTTTTTTGCCGTTTACGGCGGTGTTTCCTTCAGGGCTCTTGCCGTTGCTGTCGGTGATTCCGGAAATGGTGCCCTGCAAGTTCTCCGGTACGTAAAACACAAAACTTCCGGACGCGGCGTCGCTTCCGGCCTGGAACTCCTGGACAGGGAGGATATCGGCCACGGAGGCGGCTGCGCTTTTCCCGAAAGGCTTCAGGGAACCGTTCAGGTTGCATACTTTCACGGAGCTGATGGTCCCGGTCCAGCGACAGTCCAGCACAGCCGTGACTTTGGCCAGGAGTCGTCTTACCGGGATGGCCCCGCTCTGGGTCACTCCTACGGTATAGTCCAGTTTTCCGGCCATGGGAAGGCCCCGGTACTCGATGCCGTCCCCGCTTTCCGTGTATCCCGGAATGGTATAACCGAGGCCGGCGAGCTCCGTCTCCCGGTCGGGGAGCTGTCCGCTCATGTCTCCCATGTTCACCAGCGCATAAGCCGTGTATACGCCGTCTTCCAGCGGGAAACTCATCTTGTCGAAGTCCGTTTCAAAATGCGCTTTCTCTGCCAGCAGCCCGCCCTGATAGACGCCAATGGTTACGGACGTGATTTTGCTTTCTATATCGGCAGACTGCAGCAGGGAGCGGGTCTGCGGTTCGCCGGGCTCTTCCAGAGCCAGGGTCAGACAGCATTCCCCCTTGTCCGTTTCAACGGGACTTTCCGTTTTTTCGCAGCTGGTTCCCAGCAGCAGGAGAGCAACCGGGAGAAGCGGTTTGAAGTTCTTGAATAAGCAGTTCATATAGGGATTTCTAACGGTTTGGTTTTATGAGTTTTCAGTAATTGAATAATCGTTGTCCCAGTCTTTCCCGAAAGCCGAGAATACGACATCGATGGAACCGGGAATCTCCAGTTCCGGATCTTGGGAACCCAGGTTCCTGAGCACCACTTCCTCGGCCAGATAAACTTTGTTGCGTTCCATCCCGGGAACCGCAATCTGGTAATAAAAGACTTTGTTCCCCACGGCGACTTGAAGGACCATTCTCGTGGCGCGGACGCTCCAACTGTCCTGGTGGGTGTCCTGGCTCTCCGGGACGGGATTGGGGAAAGTGTAGAAATAGTGGGCGTCCGTGTGCGGGGACGCCGCCGTGAGCACGGCATTCAGGCCTTCCTCTCCCAGAAGGCGGTCGCAGGCCGGGTCGTTCTCTCCCGAAAGATGCCACCCCATCGCGTTGTACCAGGCGGAGCGGGAAGGAGAGAGTTCTTCTACGGTATAGTCTTTCCCCAGGCGGGCACTGCGGTAAACGTTGGTAAGGTATATGGCCTGCAGGACCGTGGTTTTGGCCGCCAGATAGGGATTCTCAAAGGCGACGGTCACCTTTTTTACGCCTACTTTGGCCACCAGGCGTTTCACCTCGATGGCCGCCTCTACCGTGAGGTCTTTCTCCAGGGTCAGCGGGGTTTCCCCGTACATCAGCAGGGAAGACGGGGTGTTGTCGGCCAGACCGGCCACCCGGAGGCGGATGTCTCCGATCTTTTTCACCGATATCGGATCCAGGCCGTCTGGATAGTTCACCAGGGCGACGGCCGTGTAAGAGCCGGTGAGGACGGTGCGGCGGATTTCTTCCCCGGCTTGCCCGCTCCCGTACACAACACTGTCCCCGTCCTGGTCGAAAAGCCAGAAGGCCCACCGGTGTCCCTGCTTTTCCGTTTCTTCGGACGGGTTGGCCACCTTTGTGGCCAGGATGCCTTCCAGGCGGATGCATACGGTTCCGGTTCCGTCGCCCTCTGCAGCGGCTTCCAGAAGGGATTTGCCAGCCTCCGGGGTTGTCTTGGAACAGGCTGCGCCCAGGCTGAGGACGGCGCAGACAAAGAATATACAAGGCTTGTTCATACAGTTTTGCGTTTAAGTTTCCTGGAATCCCGGGAGGCTGCCATGCCTGCCGGGATTGAATACAAACAGATAGGAGGAGCGCACATCGCTGCGGGCGGTTTTAGCGGGTAAAGTTGATATAAGTCGCAGTCTGCCAGTCGCTGATGAAAACACTGACCAGGGAGCGTACATAGTCGATCTCCACATGGACGTCGGGCAGGTTGGGCAGGTCCCAGCTGAATCCTTCAATCTGCTTCAGGAGGTTCCAGAGCAGGATGCTGTCTGTCGGGGGTGCCTCGCTGTCCAGGGAAAGGTCCCGCAGTTCGATACAGAGGCTGTGGTCGGCCTGCCGGGGAACGGTGAACACATATTCTCCGGCAAGACCCTCCTCGGGCGAGAAGTAAAAGGGGCCGGGAATGGGGAGTCCCGAATACAGGTCCAGCCCGCAGGTGTTTGCCTTCACGCATACCTTGTAGGGAAAGCGGCCGTGGTTCCTTTCCTGGTCGAATTCGATGAATTTCACATGGATCGTACTGTGTTCCTTGGTCATTTCTACGGGAACGACCACCGATTCTTCCATCCCGGACACCTTGGCGGCGAAACGGTACAGGGGATCGCCGTCCTGTCCGCTGTCCACCACCCATCCGCTCTCCCCGGACCAGTGGCTTTTCCCGAAACAGGCGGCCCCGTAGATAGAGACTACATCGCTTCGCCGCACCTGCAGGGAATAGGTTTTTCCGGCCATAGCCCCAACGGTGGTGGTATCCCTTACCCGGCTCTCTTCTCCCAGTACCGGAAAGGCTTCCAGGTACATCAGGTCGGTGGGCTGGAGCCCCTGCTTGTCCAGGAACTCGAAGAAAAGGGTGGCCGGACAGGAAGACCTGTCTTCCTTGATGGGGGACTGGCAGGAGGAGCATATGGCGGCAATCGCCAGTGCTCCCGTCAAAGTTCTGAGCTGTAGCATGCGGTTGGAAGATAAGGACTTATATTTACATATTGTATGTCATAGCGGTTCCGTTGTCCCACTCGGCCACTTTCAGGGTGATGGCGGCCACACCGGTGTCAGTCACGCTGTCGTCATTGTCGTTGTCCTTACCCAGCATGGTGAAGGTGATGTTGGAAATCTCGTAAGAGAAGTTTCGCTTGAGGACAGGAAGGGTGAAAGTATAATAGGACTGGATGGCGTTGCTGCCGTAGCCCACCACCTCGGCATGAATCACCAGACGGGTTTTGCGGGCGCTCCAGGAACTGCTGTTGCTGTCGCCCTGGCTGGGGTTAGGATAGGTGTACCACACTTTGTCGATCGTCTTAGCCTGCCCCTCCGGGCAGTTGATGCTCAGGTTGCGGTCCAGGATCAGGGGATTCACGGAGGGTGTGTCTTCCTGTTTCATCTGGTTGTACCACACGGTGGGATCCATGATGCTCCATTCCGTTCCGTTCTTGTCCAGGGAGAAATTGGTGTTGCCGGCCACGTTTTTCAGGTAGATGTCCTTGATGGTGAAGGTGCAGCCCTTCAGGTAGGTGTCGTCCAGGTTCACCGTGACGTTCTTGAGAGAAATCCGGGAGGTCAGGCGGGTGACGTTCACTTCCAGGGGCATGTCCTTCTGCTCCACGTTCACGGTCTTGCTGCCGGCCATCACCAGCGAGACGGCGTTGCCGGCGTAGTTGTCGGAGAGGTCCGAGACCGTTTCCTTGAGCTTCTCCTCCGTGGGCATGTCCATGAACCGCTCATGGTTCACGATGGCCCATACATGTTTCTCCCCGAGGGGCGCCGTAATCTGCAGGGAACTGGCCTGCACGAACTTGTCCGTCTCCCGTTTTCCTGAGGCGGCGTTGAAAACGAATACCTGCAGGGAATGCACTGCTTTTTCGGCTTCCGGGGCAACACTGGCTTTGGTGTTGTTTTCCACCTTGACAAACAGGGTTCCCGTGCGGGTGATGTCCTGTGTGACGGTGCCGGATGCTCCGGACTGCGGCGTGTCGGGAGCGTTTTTGGAGCAGGAGAGGATGGCTGTCAGGAGCGCCAGGGCGGGCAGAAGGGAATGATAAAGGTTTTTCATACATGAATGATTTTAGTAGATTATAACATTGATATTTAAGTGGTTCCATTTTCGTTTCGCTTATCCAGCCCATATCTTTTGATCAGGGCCGATATCTCCGGGTCCAGATTCCCGCGGAAGACGAAGGAGCGGTCGGCCTCGCAGGCATCCAGGTAGCATTGGACGGCCGCCTGGTCGTCGCCGTTCCGGGCATGGACCACCGCCAGCATGTAATTCACCTGGGGCGTGCGCCTGAGGTCCTGCAGGATGGCCATGGCCGATGCGTTGTAATCCAGTGACACATAGGCGATGGCGGTGTTGTAGTCCCGGTACGGCCGCAGGAATTCCAGCGCCCGCTTGTAATCCCTTTCCTTGAGGGCGGCAACGCCTTTCATGTACGCCGTATCTAATTCGGTGGTGTGCACTGTGTCCTTGATCATGCCTTTCCGGTGCAGGAAGAAGTCAAACTTGACGGTCCTGAGCCGGGGATAGAGCTTTTCCCGCAAGTAGTTGTAGTAAGGCTCCTTCTGGATGGCGCTCTCCCGCAGGTCCGGGTCCTGGAGGGCCAGGTGGCGGGCATAGGACGTCCGTGCGTGTTCCGAGAGCAGGGTATCCTGGTCTACCAGCAGCGAGAGCATCTCCCAGTTTTCCCCGTTGGAGCGGGACAGGAAGGGGATGCTCCCGTTCTGGCTCAATACCGTATGTTCCGCCCCGTCTTCCCCCACGGTGACGGAGAAGGAACTGCGCCGCACGGAGTCCCTGTAATGGCGGACATACGCATCGAAAAAGTCGGCAACGGCTGCGGCACGCCGCTGGGAAAGGGAAATATTGGCAGAGAGGGCCCCTTCCGGTGAAGCCGATGCCGCTATGACGATAGAATCCAGGTCGAACTGGCGGTTTTCCAGCAACTGGGTAATGTTGTCCCGGATGCGCCCCATCTCCTTTCGGTTGTTTCCCAGGGAGAGGTCGATGTCGGAACGCCCCTGGGCGAAATCCACGTAACAGGCCGTATTGGCCGCCGCCCTGCGCTCGCGGATGCTGGTGAGATAGCGCTCGGTCTCGTCCGTGAACGAGGAAAGGGAGCTGATGTAGAAGGTGAGCGGACTGGACCGCTTCATGGAGTAGATGCGGCGGTCGCTCTCATACACATCCCCGGACAGGACGATGTCCACTTTCCGGAGCCTGGGCCGGGTGTTGATGGTCTGCGTGTACTGGTAGATGAAATCTCCGTTCACGGACTGCAGGACGGTATCCAGCCGCAGTCCCTCCTTCTCGATGGGAACCTTCACGTATTTCGCGTACATCTTTCCGCTCCGGGACTTACGGTATTCGTTGCGCTTCCAGGCAAACATGTCCGTGTAGTGGTCGATGGCCTGCTGCTCGCTTACACCGAAGTGGGAAAGGAACTGCTCATCGGAGACGAATGTGGTGTCGCGTTTGAGCTGGTACAACTGCGGGATATTCCGTTTCAGGAACAGCTCGAGGTTCCGCATGTCCACGAACAGGGTGGTGTCGGTGATGATGGAACGGATGAAGCGGTCATACTGCTCGTATCCCCTCAACTGGGCTTTCCGGTAGTCTGCCCCCGTGATGAAGACACTCTCCAGGCGGAGGGAATCTTCCATCACATACATGTCAGGGTAGAACCGCAGCTGCCATTTGGAGTCTTGCATCTTCCCGGGAACCACGATGTCGAACTTGAGGTCGATGCGCCCGTGCCGCTCGGCAACGTTCCGGAACCGGGCCGTCACCCGGGCTGCCTCCAGCACATCGGTTGCAACCATCTCTCCATTCTCGTCCTTCACCGCTTTCATGATGAGCACCTGGTTTCCCTCCGGATCCTTCACAACCAGGGTGTCCCGGTGAAGCGGTGTCCCCAGGTCAAGTTCCGGCAGCGGTTCCTCCTGACCCAACACCAGCTGTGCCGTCACCTGTCCCTCCCTCAACTGCCGGACATGGGAGAGCGGGGAACAGCCGGCCAGGGCCAGGGCTGCGAGAAGATGCAAAATACTCCTTTTCATCATTGATCTGTTCTGTTAATTCAATTGAGTGTTTTACCAGTTCCGCTGGGGTTGGGGGCGGGTGTTTTCGCGGGGAATCAGGGAGACATACTGCGCCACCACATCCAGCGAGGAACGCTCCTCATTGTCCTGTGTGGTGTATTTCCTTACTCTGACCCGGCCGATGACATGGATCCATGCACCTTTCTGGATTTCCGTGAAATCCGGCATTCCCCGGTCTCCCCAGGCCGCTACATTGAACCAGACGGTCTCTATCGCGGCGTTTCCCTCCTTGTCCCGTGTACTGTACTCGGTGACCACGGAAAAATTGCAGACCGGCGTGCCGTTGTACTGGTTGGTCTCGGCCCGGCCTACCACCCCTTTCAGTTCTATTCGATTCAAGAATTCCATTGCTTTGCTTTTAAAAGTTTCACTTGAGGGCCCGGCTCATCGGGCGCGCCTGCCGTCCGGGACCGGTTGCAAAGTAAAGGGGGTGGCATCCGAAAACCAAGGCAGAGGGGCTCCGGAGGCCGTTTTTTTTCTGTTTCGAAGAGAAATCGAGGGTTTCTGGATGGGAATTGTTCAAAAAAAACCGCAACGGTAAAATCTTTTCACCGATGCGGTTTTTTAAAAGAATCTGAAAAAAGGGAAAAAAGTGCGGAATCTTTTTTACGATGCTTGGATTTGTTTTTTTCCCTTGCCACATTTGGCGCCAAAACCAGGTTGTATGGGATACTTAGACAAAGACAGCACCGAAGGAATCAGCTACTGCCTCGCGTGCGGAGACATCATCGAATACGGGCAGGGGAGGCGGGACCGGAAGTTCTGCAGCCCGGGGTGCAAGAACCGCTATCACAACAAGCGGAAAGCCCAGTCGTGGGAGCGTTATCAGCAGAAAATCCAGAAAACCCTGGACAACAACCATAAAATCCTGAGCAAGCTGCTCCAAATCGGCCTCACCTCGATAGACCTGGTGAGCCTGGGCCGCCTGGGCTACAATTTCAATTACGTCACCTCCTACCACAAGGCGGGGCGGCGCAGCCTGTACAGCTGTTACGACATTACATACGAAGCCACCCCTTCCCGGATCTGCCACCTGGAAAGCCACTGGGACAGCGGTACCGGAATGGAGACGGAGGAAGGGGCGGTTTCTGAGTCTGAGGCGCCTAAGCCGCTTTCTTTTGCTGTTTCTGGGGATCCTTGAACAGGATCATGAACAGGATGGCGACCACGAAGGCATATCCGGCGAAGATGTACCAGGCGGAGGGCCAGTTGGACGGGGTATTGAAAACGTCGCAGGCATCCACAACAGCGCCGGCGGCCAGGGTGCCGATGGTGGCCCCGAAGCCATTGGTCATCATCATGAAGAGCCCCTGGGCGCTGGAACGGATGTCCTTGGTGGTGTTCTGGTCTACGTAGAGCGACCCGGAGATATTGAAGAAATCAAATGCCATACCGTATACGATGCAGCTGAGTACGAACAGCAGGACGCCAGGCATGGCAGGGCTGCCCAGGCCGAAGAGCCCGAAGCGGAGCACCCAGGCGAACATGGAGATGAGCATCACTTTCTTGATGCCGAACCGCTTCATGAAGAAAGGGATGAGCAGGATGCACAGGGTCTCGGAGGCCTGCGAGATGGAAATAAGGGCGTTTGAGTTCTTGACGGCGAAGGTGTTGGCCAGTGCGGGATCCGCGGCGAACGAGCCCAGGAAGGTGTTGGCATAGCCGTTGGTAATCTGGAGGGATGCGCCCAGCAGCATGGAGAATATGAAGAATATGGCGAACTGGCTGTCCTTGAACAGGGTGAACGCCTTGAGGCCGAAGGCTTCGGCAAGGCTCTGGCCTTTCCCCCTGTTGACATCGCAGGAGGGGAGGGTGAGTGCGTAGCCGCACAGGATCAGGGAGATGATACCGGAGGAAACAAGCTGGGTGTAGGAGTCCTGCATGGCCATGCCGTCAATCTTGAGGAAGTTGGTTAGCAGCATGCTGCAGATGAAACCCACGGTGCCAAAGACGCGGATGGGCGGGAAGTCCTTGACGGAGTCCATGCCTTCCTTGGCAAGTGCGTTGTAGGCCACGGAGTTTGAGATGGCGATAGTAGGCATGTAGAATGCCACGCTAAGGCTGTACAGCACGAACAGGGGGGCAAACTGAATAGCCGAACCGGCCTGCAAGCAGTAGATGCCGGCCCCCAGCATGAACAGCCCGGCGAGCCCATGACACAGGGAAAGTGTTTTTTGGGCGGGAACTTTCCTGTCTGCCACAATGCCCATGAGGGTGGGCATGAAAATGGAGACAATTCCCTGCATGGCGAAGAACCATTTGATTTCGGAACCCAGGCCGATATTGCCCAGATAGCGGCCGAGGGACGTCAGGTAAGCGCCCCATGCGCCATACTGGAGGAAGCTCATCAGGATGAGCTTCAGCGTGATGGGTTTGATTTTAATTTGCATATTGGTTCAGTTATTGTTGTAAACGTAACTACAAATGTACGAATTTTTCCGTATTTTTGCAGAATCAAACGCAAATCGATGTTCAATTTTATACGTACTGCCCAAGACCCTCAGTCGGCCGCCCGCGCCGGAGTCATCACCACTCCGCACGGTACGGTCCAGACCCCCATCTTCATGCCGGTAGGCACGGTGGGCTCGGTCAAAGGCGTGTATCACAGGGATTTGGAGGAAGATATCCGGGCCCAGATTATCCTTGGAAACACCTATCACCTGTATCTGAGACCGGGGCTGGACACCCTGTACAAGGCCGGCGGCCTGCACAAGTTCGAGCATTGGAACGGCCCTATCCTCACGGACAGCGGCGGGTTCCAGATCTTTTCGCTCGCCCCGATTCGCAAGCTTACGCCGGAGGGTTGCCGTTTCGCTTCCCATATAGACGGCAGCCGGCACACTTTCACCCCGGAAAACAATGTAGATACCCAGCGCATCATCGGGGCCGATATCATCATGGCCCTGGACGAGTGCTGCCCCGGCGACGCAGACCAGCGCTATGCCGCCAAGTCGCTGAAGCTCACCCAGGGATGGCTGGAGCGTTTCGCCGCCCGTTTCGACCAGACAGAACCCCTCTACGGCTACACCCAGGTGATGTTCCCCATCATCCAGGGATGCGTGTACCCGGAGCTTCGCCGCCAGGCCGTGGAACATGCCCTCTCCTTGGATAATCCCAACCGCGGCGGCTATGCCGTGGGCGGTCTGGCGGTAGGGGAGCCCACGGAGAAAATGTACGAGATGCTGGAATTGACCTGCCCCCTGCTGCCCCAGGATAAACCCCGTTACCTGATGGGCGTGGGCACCCCGGCCAACATCCTGGAAGGCATCGCCCGCGGAATAGATATGTTCGACTGTGTCATGCCCACCCGGAACGGCCGTAACGGCATGCTGTTCACCTGGAACGGCATCATGAACATGCGAAACGCCAGGTGGACGGACGATTTCTCCCCGTTGGACCCCGCCGGCACTTCCTTCGTGGACAGCTATTATACCAAAGCCTATCTTCACCATCTTTTCATCGCCCGGGAAATGTTTGCGGCCATGGTAGCTACGGAGCACAACCTGGCCTTTTACCTGGACTTGGTCCGGACGGCCCGCACCCATATCGAGGCAGTGGATTTCAAAGCCTGGAAAGATGCCGTGGTCCCTAAACTGACACAGCGGCTATGACCTCATTCAAAGGACTTCAGAAACTGGACTGGTATATCATCCGGAAGTTTATGGTGACATTCTTCGTGTCGCTGCTGCTGATTGTGGGCATCGTTATCATCTTCGACATCAGCGAGCGCATCGAAGACTTCGTGAAGCGGGAGGCCCCGCTGCACGCCATCGTCTTCGACTATTACATGAACTTCATCCCGTATTTCATGAACATGTATTCACCCATGTTCGTGTTCCTGACGGTCATTTTCTTCACCTCCAAGATGACGCAGGACTCGGAGGTGATTGCCATCCTGTCCAGTGGCATCAGCTACCACCGGATGGTGGTCCCGTTCATCGTGTCGGCCATCTTCATCGGCCTGCTGTCGCTTGGGCTGGGGCTCTGGGTGATTCCGCGGGCCAACGCCACCCGGGTGGAGTTTGAACAAAAATACATTCCCCGTACCAAGGCCCGGTCGGGCCGGGACATGCATTATAAGCTGGAAAACGACCGTTTCGTGTATCTGGAGTCGTTCAGCGGCTACAACAATACGGCCTACAACTTCACCCTGGAAGACCTTTCCGGCGGCGTGCTCCATTCTAAACTGTCTGCGGAGAGCGCCCAGTATGACACCGTCACCGGTGTATGGAGACTCCGCAACTGGTTCATCCGGGACTATACGGACGGCCTGGAAGACCATATCCGTTCCGGCCGCCAGCTGGACACGGTCCTCAGCCTCACCCGGGACGATTTCTTCCGCAACAAATACACCATCCAGCGACTGAACGAGGCAGAGCTGGACCAGCTCATCGCGACCCAGATCCAGCGGGGAGACGCCTCCGTGAGCGAGGCGCTCATCGAGAGAAACAACCGTTTCGCCTTGCCTTTCTCCGCCCTTATCCTCACCATCATCGGCGTGGCCCTTTCCACCAAGAAAAAGCGGGGTGGCATGGGCTGGAACCTGGCGGCCGGAACGGCGCTGGGCTTCTCCTATATCCTGTTCATGCAGTTCAGCGAGATGTTCGTGGTCACGGACACCCTGCCCGCCGGCATAGCCATCTGGCTCCCGAACTACCTCTATGCCATCATTGCGATAGTCTTGTATCTGAAAGCACCTAAATAAATGAAAGTCAAAATCGTAAACCATTCTCCCTATCCCTGCCCGGCGTACGCGACGCCCCTGTCGGCCGGCGTGGACCTCAGGGCCAACCTTACGGAGCCCATGGTTCTCCAGCCCCTCCAGCGGGCGCTGGTCCCTACCGGTCTGTACATCGCCCTTCCTGCCGGGTATGAGGCGCAGGTGCGGCCCCGGAGCGGGCTGGCGCACAAGCACGGCATCACAGTCCTGAACAGCCCCGGCACCATCGACGCGGATTACAGGGGAGAGCTCAGGACCATCCTGGTGAACCTTTCCCAGGATCCCTTCGAGATTGTTCCCGGGGAACGGATTGCCCAGATGGTCATTGCCCGCCACGAGCAGGTGGAGTGGGAAGAGGTAGAACAACTGGACGGAACCCTTCGCGGAGAAGGTGGATTTGGTAGCACTGGAAAATAATGGAAATCAAAGAATTATATCAGATATTCAAGGCGTCTTCCGGGGTGAATACAGATACCCGTACCTTGAAGGATAATCAGCTTTTTGTAGCCCTGAAAGGGGAGAGTTTCGACGGAAACACTTTTGCGATGAATGCCCTGGAAGCGGGCGCCATATGCGCAGTTGTCAGCGACACCGTCCAGGAAGAAGACCCCCGTCTGGTCAAAGTGCCGGACACGCTGGCGGCCTTGCAGGCGCTGGCGGCCTATCATCGGCAGCAGCTGGACATCCCGGTGGTGGGCCTGACGGGAACCAACGGCAAAACCACCACCAAGGAGCTTATCCGCACGGTCCTTTCCGCCAAATACCGCGTTTCGGCCACCGAGGGAAACCTCAACAACGACATCGGCGTGCCGCTCACGGTGCTCCGGATAGGGGCCGATACAGAAATCGCCATCGTGGAGATGGGCGCCAGCCATCCGGAAGACCTCAACCCCCTTCTGGCGGTGGCCCAGCCTACGCATGGCCTGATCACCAACGTGGGCAAGGCCCATCTGGAGGGTTTCGGCAGTTTCGAGGGCGTCAAGCATGCCAAAGGCCTGCTCTACGACTGGCTCAAGGCGCACGACGGCCTGGCTTTCTTCAACGGGGAAGACGCTGTCCTGCAGGAAATGCTCTGGGAACGGGAGATGTCCGGCATCTCCTACGGGCTCCAGGATGTACATGTGCTGCCGTCGTCGCCGGAGCATCCTTTCCTTCGGATGGAATTCCAGGACGGCCTGCTGGAAACGCATCTGGTGGGGGCTTACAACGCCGCCAACGTGCTGGCTGCGCTCAAGCTGGGCTGGTTCTTCCAGGTGCCCCGGGCCGATGCCCTTCAGGCCGTTGCCTCCTACGTCCCTTCCAACAACCGCTCCCAACTGGTGAGATCGGCCCGGAATATGGTGATTGTGGATGCATACAACGCCAATCCTTCCTCCATGCAAGTAGCCCTGGAGAACCTTTCCGCCGTGGAGGGAAGGCGGGTGGCCATGCTGGGAGACATGCGGGAGCTGGGGGCGGAATCCCTGTCCGAGCACAAGAAAATCGTTTCCTCCCTGGAGGGGCTGGAAACCGCCTACCTGGTAGGAGAGGAGTTCGCGAAAGCGTTGCGGGAGGTAAAGCCGGCTTGTCCCGTGAAAACCTTTGAAAGCTCGGCGGCTCTTACAGCCTATCTGGCCGACAACCCCGTCCAGGGCTGTACGGTGCTGCTGAAAGGCTCCCACAGCGTGGCCATGGAGAAAGTGCTGCCCGCGCTTTAGCGCGTCAGGGCTTTCCAGAGCTCTTCTTTGAGTTCGTTCAGTCCGGTCTGGGCAACGGACGAGATAAATACATGCGGAATGTCAGCGGGCAGTTTCTTCAGGATCCGGGCCCGCTGTTTTTCGTCGATGAGGTCGGTTTTGGTGATGGCCAGCACCCGGTCTTTCACCAGCAGTTCAGGATTGTATTCTTCCAGCTCGTTCAGGAGAATCCGGTACACTTTGCTTACGTCCGGCTCGTCGGCCGCCACCATGAACAGGAGTACCGAGTTCCGCTCAATGTGGCGCAGAAAGCGCATGCCGATGCCTTTCCCTTCGTGGGCGCCCTCGATGATGCCGGGGATATCCGCCATCACGAAGGAGCGGTCGTCGAAGTAGCGGACAATGCCCAGGTTGGGTTCCAGGGTGGTAAACGCGTAATTCGCAATCTTGGGTTTGGCCGATGTGATGGCAGAGAGGAGGGTGCTCTTTCCGGCATTGGGAAGCCCCACCAGACCTACGTCGGCCAGTACTTTCAGTTCCAGGATGAACCAGCCTTCCTGCCCTTCTGAGCCGGGCTGCGCATAGCGGGGCGTCTGGTTGGTGGCGCTCTTGAAATGGTCGTTGCCCCAGCCGCCGCGGCCGCCCTGGCACAGGATGAACTCCTGGTCCTTCTCCACCAGTTCGGTAATCACTTCTTCCGTCTCCGCATCTTTGACCACCACGCCCTGCGGCACTTCCAGGACAATGTCGGCCCCGTTCTTTCCTCTTTTCAGGGCCTCGGCCCCGTTTCCTCCGTTTTCTGCCCGCACCACTTTGCGGTAGCGCAGATGGATGAGGGTCCAGAGCTGGGGATTCACCCGCAGGATGATGTGACCGCCCCGGCCGCCGTCGCCGCCGTCTGGTCCGCCTTTGGGAACATACTTCGCCCGGTGCAGGTGGGCGCTCCCGGCTCCTCCGTGCCCGCTGGCGCAGAAGATGCGAACGTAGTCTATGAAATTGGATTCTGCCATAATGCTGCAAAGATACGGTTTTTTTTTGCTTGCATCACGTTTCAAGAAACTCTGCTAAGGATTTGATTATTGAATTTCGATATTAACAAAAGTGTTAGCATTAGGAACATTTATGTTATATATGCTAATATTTAATGTGTTGTATAAAATTGTACGGCTCGCCTGCAAAATCCAATAATAATTGCTAACTTTGAACCATGAAAGTAGCCGTTTTCAGCTTCAGCGGGGCGTATGGGGAGCAGGGTTTCCCGGAGTTTCTCCGGGGGCAGGCCGTTGAAGTGGAATGGGTAGATTGCGAAGGCATCCGGGGCACACACTGCTACTGCGACGCCGATGCCGCAGAGAGGCTGCGGGAGAAAATGGCTGGGGAGTTGCCTGCGGTTCGCTGGACAGACAGCGGCGACTATCACTACATGAGTTACCTGCTCTCGCTCCGTCAGACAGAACCCTTTCATCTGGTTCTTCTGGACCATCACCCGGACAACCAGGCACCGGCCTTTGAAGGGGTGCTGAGTTGCGGCAGCTGGGTAAAGGCTTTGCAGGAGGAGAACCCGATGGTGCGGGATATCCTTACCGTGGGCCCTCCGGGATGCCCGGAGGCCATCCCGGAGGGCTGGCTGGAGCAGAGAAGGGGAGAACGGGTGTATGTGTCGCTGGACAAAGATATCCTTTCCCGTGACTATGCCCGCACGGACTGGACACAGGGAACGCACACGCTGGAGCAGGTGGAGGGGATGCTGGAACAGTTGGCAGGCCGGATGCAACTGGTGGCGCTGGATATCTGCGGAGAGATTTCCGCGGATCAGGGCGCCACGCCGGAAGACCTGAGGATAAACAAAGAGACAAACATTGAATTATTTAATTTTATAACTAACTACTTTAAGTAAAACTGAAACTATGTCGGAAGAGATTACACAGGCTTTGCAGCAGACCTGCCTTTACCAGGAGCACCTGGCTTTGGGTGCCAAAATGAGTCCTTTTGCCGGATTCATGATGCCCATCCAGTACAGCAGCATCACCCAGGAGCATCTGGCCGTGCGGCAGAAAGTGGGCATGTTCGATGTTTCCCACATGGGAGAGATCTTCGTGGAGGGTCCCCAGGCCGAGGAATTCGTGAACTGGATCTTCACCAATGAGATTCGCGGCTTCCAGGGCGGAAAGGTCCTCTACGGAATGATGTGCTACCCGGAAGGCGGCGTCGTGGACGACCTCCTGGTGTACCGGGAGTTCGAGCCGGAGCATTTCCTCCTGGTGGTGAATGCGGCCAACATCGACAAAGACTTTGCCTGGATCCGGGAAAAGGTGAAAGGATTCAACTGCACCGTGCGCAATGAATCTCCCGATTGGGGCCAGATCGCCGTCCAGGGACCGGAGGCGGAGAAGACCGTCATGGAAGTCCTGGGCTACAAGGAAGCCGCCAACCTGGGCTTCTACGAGTACTGCAATGTGGAATACAAGGGAAAGCGCCTTATCCTGAGCCGCACCGGCTATACCGGAGAAGACGGGTTCGAACTTTACACTACGCCGGAAAACACCGTGGAAATCTGGAAGCGCCTGCTCGCCGCCGGCGTGGAGCCCTGCGGCCTGGGCTGCCGGGACACCCTCCGCTTCGAGGCCGGCTTGCCGCTGTACGGAGACGAACTCAGCGCCGATATTTCCCCTGTGATGGCGGGTCTGGGCATGTTCTGCAAGTACGACAAGGATTTCATCGGCAAGGAGGCGCTCCTGGACCAGAAGGCCGGGAATGTGGCCAAGAAGCTGGTGGGCATCGAGATTGAAGACAAGGCCATCCCGCGCGCCGGCTATCCGGTAGAACTGGAAGACGGCACCGAGGTGGGTGTCGTCACCACTGGTTACCATTCCATCTCCCTGGACAAGAGCATCTGCTTTGCCCTGGTGAACAAGGACTGCAGCGCCCTGGACACCCCGCTTTGGGTCCGCATCCGCAAGAAGACTTTCCCCGGAAAGGTGGTCAAGAAGCGTTTCTATCAGACCAATTACAAAAAATAACAAGTATTAATCCTATAAAATTCTAAACTTATGTCTAAGATTCTTGAAGGACTCAAGTATTCCGAGTCGCACGAGTGGGTTAAAGCAGAAGGTGACATCGCCGTCGTGGGCGTGTCGGATTTCGCCCAGGAGGAAATGGGTGACATCACGTATGTAGACCTCCCCGAGGTCGACGATGAAGTAACCGCCGGCGAGGAATTCGGTGCCCTGGAAAGCGTGAAAGCCTCCTCCGACCTCATTTCCCCGGTCTCCGGCACCGTGGTGGAAGTGAACGCAGACCTGGAAGACGCTCCCGAAAAAGTGAACGAAGACGCTTTCGGCAACTGGATTATCAAGGTTAAGATGTCGGATCCCTCGGAGCTGGACGCTCTGCTGGATGCCGCCGCATACAAAGCTTTAATCGGCGAATAAGATGGCTAACCTCCCGTATCTTCCGCATACGCAAGAGGACATCCGGGTCATGCTGGAGAAAATCGGGGTGAAAAAGCTGGAAGATCTTTACAGCGACGTTCCCTCCGAATTTCTGAAGAAGGGGGCCTATGCCCTCCCGGACGCCCTTTCAGAGCAACAGATCCGCGATTATTTCGCTTCCCTGGAGGCCATGAACGCCAAGCTTAAGGTGTTCGTAGGCGCCGGCGCATACGACCACTATACGCCGGCCGTGATCCCCTATATTGCTTCCCGCTCAGAGTTCCTCACCGCCTATACGCCGTACCAGTGCGAGATTTCGCAGGGTACGCTCCGCTATATCTTTGAATATCAGTCGCTCATGTGCGAGCTCACCGGCCTGGACGTCTCCAACGCCTCTATGTACGACGGCCCCACCGCCGCCGCCGAGGCCATGAAGATGGCAGTAGCCTGCGCCCGCAAGAAAAACCGAGTCCTGCTTTCCTGCGCCCTGCTGCCCCCTGTAATCAAGGTAGTGGAGACTTATGCCAAGTTCCACGGCGTAGAGATTGGCTACATTCCCGCACCGGATGGCCAGACCTCCCCGGAGGCCTTGAAGGCAGAGTTGGCCAAGGACGACGTGGCCGGCGTCATCGTCCCTTCCGTGAACCGTTACGGCATCGTGGAGGACCACACCGGTTTTGCCGATGCCATCCACGCGGAGAAGGGCCTTCTCGTAGAATACTGTGACCCTTCCACCCTCGCCGTGGTGAAAACGCCCGGTGAGTGGGGAGCGGACATCGCCGTGGGAGACGGCCAGTCCTTGGGCCTGCCGCTCTGCTACGGCGGTCCGTACGTGGGCTTCATGACCGTAAAGAAGGAGCACATGCGCAAGATGCCCGGCCGTATTGTCGGCCAGACCGTGGACAAGCAGGGACGCCGTAGCTTCGTGCTCACCCTGCAGGCCCGCGAGCAGCATATCAAGCGCGAGAAAGCCACTTCCAACATTTGCTCCAACGAGAGCCTGATGGCCCTCTGGGTCACGGTATATCTCTCCCTGATGGGCCCCGAAGGCCTGAAGGAAGTGAACCGGATCAGCGCCGACGGCGCCCATTATCTGTACAGCGAGCTCCTGAAAACCGGCCAGTTCGAGGAAGTCTTCCCCGGCAAGCCGTTCCTGAAGGAATTCGTGCTAAGGCCCAAGCAGTTCCCTGGCCTCATGCAGCAACGCCTGGAAAAGGCCGGCCTGTTTGCCGCCCTGGACACGGAAGAGGGCTATGTGAGCTTCTGCGTCACGGAAAAGCGCACCAAGGAAGAAATCGACCTGCTGGTCAAAACGGTAAAGGAGGGTTAGGCTATGAAATACTACGACAAACTCGTTTTCGAACTCTCGAAGGAAGGACGTACGGGTTACTCACTTCCTGTCAATAAGTTCCCTCAGGCACCGGAACTTCCGGTTCAGCTAAGGAGAGAGAGTCCCCTCCGGCTTCCGCAGGTCAGTGAACCGGACGTCGTCCGCCACTATACCAATCTCTCCCAGATGAACTTCGGCGTAGATACGGGCTTCTATCCGCTGGGCTCCTGCACCATGAAATACAACCCCAAAATCAACGAGGAAATGGCTGCGCTGCAGGGGTTCGCCGGGCTTCACCCGCTCATGCATGCCGGCCTCACCAAAGGGGCACTCAAGGTGTATCAGGAGATGAACAAGGCCCTTGCCGCCATCACCGGCATGTACGCGTTCACCTTCGACCCTTGCGCCGGCGCCCACGGCGAGCTTACCGGTCTGATGATCATGCGCCAGTACCACATGAACAGAGGAGACCTCAAGCGCACGAAAGTTATCGTTCCGGACAGCGCCCATGGCACTAATCCGGCATCGGCGGCCGTCTGCGGCCTGGAGGTGGTGGAAGTGAAATCGCTGGAAAACGGCCGGATCGACGTAGAGGCCCTGAAACCGCTGCTCACCGACGAGGTGGCCGGCATCATGATGACCAATCCCAATACCCTGGGCCTTTTCGAGACCCAGATTAAGGAGATTGCAGCGCTGGTTCACGCCGCCGGCGGTCTCCTGTATTACGATGGTGCCAACATGAACCCGCTGATGGGTGTCGTACGCCCCGGTGACATGGGCTTCGACATCATGCACCTGAACCTGCACAAGACCTTCTCTACGCCCCATGGCGGCGGCGGTCCCGGTTCCGGTCCCGTGGGGGTGGCCAAGCATCTGGAAGATTGCCTGGGAGAAATCCGGGTTTCCGGTTTCCACGGGAACTTCGGCGTCATCCTCAGGGCCTATGCCTATATCCTGTCCCTGGGAAACCAGCATATCCGCAAAGTGGGTCAGTATTCGGTGCTCAGCGCCAACTATATCAAAGAATGTCTGAAAGACGTTTACAAGCTGCCCATCGAGGGTGTCTGCAAGCATGAGTTTGTCTTCGACGGGCTTGTGAACGACGGTGCCCACGACGACGTTCCCGGTGCCACTACCCTGGATGTGGCCAAGCGTCTGCTGGACTACGGTTTCCATGCACCCACTATCTATTTCCCGCTCCTGTTCCACCAGGCGCTGATGATAGAGCCTACGGAAACCGAATCCCTGGAAACCCTGGATTCGTTCATCGCGGTGATGCGTAAGATTGCGGCCGAGGCCGCCGAGGATCCCGAAATCCTCCGCCAGGCCCCGCACAATGCGCCCATCACGCGTCCGGACGAAACCATGGCTGCCCGTAATCCCGTTCTCAAGTACGAATGGTAAAACGGAACCTGCATACCATCCTGGACGGGTACCAGAAACCCGAACTGCAAGATCTGGGAAGTCTCCTGGGACGCGAGCTGTCGCCGCGTCTCAGGAAATCCCAGCTTGTGGAGCAGCTGGACCTCTATCTCAGGGCAGAGCCCGGTAAGTGGCTCTCCCATCTGATGGAAAGGGACGTACGGCTGCTGCGGGAGTTGGTAAAGGCAGGACCGGAAAAAATTCAGTATCAAGACTATGCCGTTTATCCTTCGCTGGTGGAGGTAAGCGGCCTGGTAGAGCACGACGACAGCGACGAGCAGTTCCACAAACTCTGGATCAGCCGGGAAGTGTACGACATCGTAGCTCCCTTCGTGGACAAAGTCATCCGCAAGGGAGAACGTAGCGGTCAGTTTGAGATAGAGCGGATTGGCCTGGGATACTTGAACCTGTACGGCATCCTTCCCACCGATGTATTCCTGGACCTCGTCAGCCGCTATTACAGCCGTCATTATGGAGAAAACTATGTGACACTGATGCAGATGCTGCACCAGAGTCCGATGATCAAGCTCTTCCGTTACACGGACAAATGGGGAGACTATGTCTGTTCTCCCTGCATCACGGATGCCGATGAAATCTTCACCCTTCGCAGGCAGCTGGGAACCGTGAAAATGCCCGATTTTCCGGAAGACATGGCCCGGGAAGCGGGGGCTGGCGCCCCCTATTTCACTGTAGGCCTGCATACGCGGGAGGGGATTGCCCTGGAAGAGTTATACAAACGCCTGGGCTACACTGGTTTCGAACTTGTCAAAGCAGAGCACGATACCTGGATAGAGGCCCAGTATACGGCCGAATATAATGAGGCCCTGTTCTCTCCACTCATGGACAGCCCCAACGGCCAGCATCTGGACCAGGAGAGCTGGAACACCTGCTGCCGAATTGTGGCCGACTATGCAGACAGCGTTCCCAAGTGGGCCCTTTCGGGCGTGTCGGCCCGGGTAGCGGGGCAGCTCCAGCTGGATGCGGCTTCCTGGGAAGACAATAAGGGGGATACCCAGTCTCAGGCGCCGGCGACGGAGGAGTATCCACACTGGCAGATGCCGGAGCTCAGCGTGTCGGAGGGCTATCCCCGGATCGGGGGATTCCCCCTGGGCTTCGCCGTTCCGCATGTGGCCCCCGAAGACCCGTGTCCGTGTGGAAGCGGGCTCCGCTACGGTCACTGTCATGGAAAATATCTTTCCTAAGATGGAAATCGTTCCCGTAGCCTATTACAAAGGAGCTTTCGGCTCTAAATTCGGCATCCCCAGGCAGAGTTCCCTGGCCGATGTCCGGGGCCGGATTGTCTTTACGGAAGCCTACCGGAACCGGGAAGCCTTGCGCGGTCTGGAGGGCTTCGACCGAATCTGGGTCATCTGGGGCTTCTCGGCCAACAAAGTGGTAAAAGGGGAGTGGCAGCCCACCGTGCGTCCTCCCAGGCTGGGCGGCAACAAGGCCATGGGCGTATGGGCCACCCGCTCGCCCTACAGGCCCAATCCGCTGGGGCTTTCGTGCCTGGAACTGGAAGCCGTCGACGGGCTGGACCTTATCGTCCGCGGGGCGGATCTGATGGATGGGACGCCCATCTATGACATTAAGCCGTATCTGGTGTATGCCGACAGTTTTCCGGAGTCCTCCTGTGGCTTTGCGGCGTCGGCCCCTTCCCCCAAGCTGGAAGTGGAAATTCCTGAGAGTCTTCCCTTTACGGATGAGCAGAGGGAGGTGCTGCGGCAAGTACTTTCGCTGGATCCCCGGCCCGCTTACCACGACGGGGAAGACAAGCAGTACGCCATGCCCTTCGACGGGGCCGATGTCCTGTTCCGGGTGAAGGACGGAACCGTCTATGTCACCGGTTACCGGCTATAGGCTGTTCCGGTACTGGGAGGGGGTAAGCCCGGTTTTCTTCTTGAAGAAACGTGAGAAATAAGACTGGTCTTCCAGGCCAGAGATCCGGGCGACGTCGATGATGGCGACGCTCTTGTCTTTCAGAAGCTGTTTGGCCAGGTTGAGCCGGGCAATCTCTATCCAGTCGATGGCGGTGCGGTGGGTGTGGTTTTTCACCGTCTTGTTCAGGTAATTGGGCGTAACTTTGAGTATGCGGGCATGGTCCGACACGGAATAGGAAGCATACTCTTTCTCAAAGACCATCTGCAGGAACTGCTCCGGGATGGCAGCCACTTGTCCGCCCGAGCGTAGCTGGCAGAGCAGAAGGTCCAGGCTATTCTGCAGGAAAACCTTGTCTTTGTCTTCCGCTGCGGTGAGCATCCGCTGCATCAGGGCACCCATGAAAACGGCATCATCGAACCAGAAACTCTGCAGGCAGGGCGTCTGGCTGCGCAGAACCGCATAGGATGCGTCTTTCAGGTAATTGAGGCTGAAGCAGCCGTCAAAACCGATGCACTGGTTGAAGTGCTTGAGGACGATGGTGGTATTCTCTGGAACCAACAGGAATTGGCCAGGGCCGCAGAGGATGTTCTTGCCATTCACCTCGGCCAGGACTTCTCCCTCTACCAGAAACACAAAAGCATAGGCGGACAGGTTGTACGGCCGGACTTGGTTGGCTTCCTGGACGCCGTTGTTTTTCAGCGTATGGATGGTAAAGATAGGTTTCATGGTTTAGAATTCTACGTCAAATCCTATGTTGATAGTGAAATTTTTCTGACTTTCTTCCCGCTTGTGGGTAAGCCGCCAGATGGCGTCTACCCGGAGCACACGGAAAATATTGCTGATGCCGATACCAGCCTCTACGTAAGGAAGTTCCAGTGAATGCATCTGGACGGGCAGCTGGAAAGGGGCGTTTTCCCTGTTCTGGGTGGAAAGAGTTCCCCAGGCAAAGCGTACCGTGGCGACTTCCCGCAGGTCGAGTTTCTTGATAAGCGGTATAATCCCCAGCAGCAGCCCGTTGAAGTTATGTTCGTAGTAGCCGGTGAGCCAGCGGTCCGACGCAAACTCGTAGTAGTCCATGCAGGAGAAGGCGTTCCGGTCCATGAAGAAGGTCTGGTTGCCTTCGTGCAGCTTCAGGTTCATGTAGGGGACAGATCCCTGGATGGCGCCGCCGTTGAGGAACAGTTTTCCAAAGCCGATGGCCGTAGAGGGAATCTTCCATTGCAGGGTGAGTTCTTCCCGCCAGTAGCCGAAGCTGTCCGGGGTGATGCCGTCGAAGCCTTTGATCAGGTCGATGGTCAGGACCGGGAAACGCGTGAAGAGATAGTACTTCCGGAAGAAACCCCGGTTCACACGCTCATCCCAGGAAAAACGCAGGGATGTGCTGAGCTCGTTCACCAGGAAACTCTCCTGGGGCGTACCGTCGGGCCGAATCAGGGGAACCAGCGGATTCCCCCAGAGACGGGAAGTACGCCATTGAAGGACCTGGTTCACGGACGGATGCCATTCATGATCGTATTTGAGGATGAACTCCCGCACCATGCTCTGCCGGTCCATATGGGAACGGGCCACCACGGACGAGAACATGTTCTGGGCCGAGAAAACCCCGGTTCCGCTGCCCAGCTGCACGAAATCTTTCTTGGCCGACACCGTGATCATCCGCGTTTTGGTACGATTGATCATGAATTCGGCCTTCATGCTCCATTTGGGCGTCTTGTCTCTGAATCCGTAGGCGAACGTTCCGGTCAGACGCACTTTTTCCGAGAACTCCCGCATGGTCCGGAAGCCGGCTTGCAGGCGGAGCCCTTCGGTTTCGTTATAGACCACCGTGCGGGCCCATCGGCCGAATCCCATGCCAATTTCTGGAACCTCGTAATAGCCGGTAATTACGGAATTGGCCAGGGCAAACACCCATTTGTACAGCGTGGTCTGCTTGACCTGGTCTACCATCTGGTAGATACCCCGCTCACGTTCGCTGAGTTCATAGGGTCTCACCTGGTCCCAGTACTGTTCTTCCTGGGGCTCCACTTTCTGGAGGACTACCCGGTCCTGGGAGGCGAGTACATCCGGGTCGGTGATTTCCCCGAATACCGGGACGTCATAGACCATGTGGCGCCGGCCCAGGAAGGAAACCAGTTTGGAGGAGTCGCTGACAGCGATGGAGAAATCGGCAAAAAGGTTTTCTTCCCCGTAGAACCACTTGCCGTTTTCCAGGCGGCGGTTCTCCACATCAATGTTGATGTGCCGGATCCAGTTCACGTTGGATTCTCCGGCCAGGGCTACATGGGCAGAGCGGATGCCGAAATCCTCTGCATCGATCTGCATTTCCCCGTCAAAGACGGGCGATGTGACAAAACGCTTGGGGTGGAAGCGGAGCGTATAGGTTTTCCGGCCCTCCACCTGCAGGCTGTCCACCAGGTAATAATTGTAGAAGATATGGGACGATGCGGCCGTCGGAGACGGAATCTCCAGGTTGATGACACCGATACTGGCCTCGTAAAAGTTGGTCTTGAGCAGATAGCTGCCGGTGAACTGGCGCAGGAAGTTGTCGTCTTCCAGACCCGAAATCCGGTTCGCGCGCATGACTTCCCGCTCGAAGGCCGGGTTTTTGGAATGGTACAGGTCCGACACGTTCTCCGAAATCATGACCGGGATGAAAGGCTTTCCGGTGATGGCGGAGGTGTCGGCATAGTCCTGTACAAAGCCGAAGTTCCGGTTCAGGATGCCCAGGTTCATCAGGTCTTCGGTATTGGTGGCATCCATCTCTATCTTTGAGTACAGCCTGGTTTGCCAGGATTCTCCCTTGTCCGGATTGTTGATTTTCCGGTTCTGGTCTATCTTCCGGAGGATGGACTTGATGTAGCGGTCGTCCGGTTTCACGATGGCGGCTTCCAGGAAGTCCGGATCCGTGCGCAGGCGGAACTGGAACTCGTTGAAGGAGCCGGGGGTGACGTTTACGGAAAGGCTTTCGTAGCCGACAATGTGCGCCGTGAGCACGCGTGCCTGGGGAGATCGGGTTTCCAGGCTGAACTTGCCTTCCAGGTCTGTGGAAATGCCGATAGTGGTGCCGTCGAAATAGACGCTCACGAAGGGGAGCGGCTCGCCGGTATCGAAATCGGTGACGGTGCCGCGTACGCGGGTTGTCTGCGCCGCGGCCTGGAGGGCCGTGACCACAAGCAGAAGAAATATAATCCGGATTCTGTGCACGACGACAAGAACGCTCTGGCGTATCAATAGAGCATGCGGATGATGGCCAGTTTCCATTTGTCGGGAACAATCCTTACCAGGAACCCGACCAGTTTGTAGTCGGCCCGGGGAATGACCCTGGTGGCCATGTGTTTGCGGCCTAGCTGCCGGACAATCACCCTGGCGATGGCTTCCGGTTTCATCCCGCCCAGCTCGTCGTGCTCCACTTTTTTCAGGTTTTTGCGCATCCAATCCGCATAGGGGGAATCACTCCAGGTAGCGGCCTTGTTCATTCTCCGGGCGCTGGTGAAACCGGTTTTTACATCTCCCGGGAGAATGCTGCAGCACTGGATGCCTGTGCCTTTGAGTTCCAGCGCCAGCGAGTCCGTAAGGGAGAGGAGGGCGGCTTTGGCGGCCGAATACAGCCCCTGGAAAGGGAGTTGGAGGACGGCCATGACCGACGTCACGGTAACAATCCGGCCGAATCCCTGGCGACGCATGACCCTCAGGCAGGCCTGGATGGTCTTGTGCGCCCCGAAGAAATTGGTCTCGAACTGGTAGCGGGCTTCCTCGTCCAGGGTGCCTTCCACCGGGCCGTAACAGCCGTTTCCGGCGTTGCAGACAACGGCATCCAGCCGGCCTTCGAGAGAGAGGATGTCATTTACCACAGTGTTGAGACTATTCTCGTCGTTCACGTCCAGGCATACGGGCACGACACCTTCGCAGGAAGGCTCGAAGCTACCTCTGCGGGAGCCGGCATATACTTTCACTCCGGACCGGGCCAGAAGACGGGCGGTAGCGGCACCGATTCCGCTGCTGCCTCCGGTGACAAGGGCTACTTTTACTTCCATAGTTGGGATCGATAGGTAAAATGGTCAGGCATGGGCATCGCATAAACGCTTTCCCGCAGGAAGGCTTTGAACGCTTCTTCCGGGACGGTATCTTGTTGTTCTACGGGGATGGTCTGTCCGATACCCACCCGCGGGTGGGTGCCCCGCTTATTGTACATCTCATGGAACAGCCGAACGAAACGCACCCGGTAGTCGATAAGCCCCAGGCTGTAGTAGAAGGCCGAATTATGGTCAAAAAAGCGGACAGGGACAATGGGAACCCGGGCCTTTCGGATCAGTTTGACGGCGCCGTCCTGCCAGTCACGCTCGCTCAGGGTCCAGTGCTCGCGGGGTTTGAGGTCGGCCACTGCACCGGAGGGAAAAATGCACAGAGGCTCCCCGCTGCGGAGCTGGAGCAGTGCGTTTTTAACGCCGTTGATGCTTGTGGCGGATGCGGCATGCCGCTCCGAAAGCGTGGGATTAACCGAGATGAAGTTGGGGGAGAGCCCTTTGATCCACATCAGGAACTCATTCACCATCACTTTGCTGCGGGGACGGACATGGCCGAAGAGATCTACCAGGCAGACCCCGTCCAGATGGCCGTAGATATGGTTGGCAATGACGATGAAAGGCCCTTCGGGCAAGGCGCCCAGCCGTTCCGGGTTTCCCACGCTGAAGTCTACCTGGATATCGTCCAGGATGGCTTTTGCGAAATCCGGTCCGGGCGTGATGCCGGCTTTCTCCACACGGTTGTGCGTGGCATTGATGTTATCGATGCCGGTAATCTTTTCCGCCAGATGGAACAGAATCCGCCCCTTTCTTCCTTTGAAGACAGGCGACAAGGCGGGAGCTTCGTCAGCAGTGATGATCATTCCTGGTCCGGTTTCTTGATCGGGTCTACCTCATTGAAGTACTTGGCGTCCTTGAAGAAACTGATCAGGTAGAAGATGATGATCAGCAGGGCGGCGGCAACTGCGATGTAGTCGAACAGGCCAATCATGAAATCGTTGTGGAATAGCGTGATGGGACGTTTCCATTCACTGAGCCAGGGGATATACATGAAGGCGATGTTCACGATCACCAGCATAATCCTGAATTCGGTGGGTCCCAGGCCGCCGTACGACAGGCGCATCTCTCCCTTCAGGTGACAGTCTATATACACATACACGCTGAGCATGAAGTATGCCACCAGGGCCAGCATGGCAAAGCTCATGTTCACCAGCGGGCTGCACCCCACACCCACGAACATGATGGTTTCGTTGATCACGTCCACATTGTGGTCGATGAAGAAGCCGTAGGTCTTGCGCTGGGTGTTTCTTACGCGGGCAAGCGAGCCGTCCAGCGAATCTCCGAACCAGTTGAGAAACAGTCCGAAGCAGGAAAGCCACAGCCAATGGAGGTTGAGGTTGGACAAACTGTATCCGGTAGCCATTACCAGAGCCCCCAGGAAACCCACGAACGTGAGCATGTCCGAGGTAACCCAGCGGGGCATCCGCTTGGCCAGTGCTACCAATACCTTCTTTTCAAGAGGAGACAAAAAGGATTTTTGTATTCTGTTCGCCTGTTTTTTCTCTTCGCTCATTTCTATCATGTTTAGGACATGGCAAATTTAACAATTATTTTTACCTTTTCCTTTAAATTGAGCTAAAAAAGCCGTATCTTCGCTTACATGAATGCAAAGCGAATTGTTCTTGGCACGGGTTCCGCATTGGTGGTGGTTTTACTGCTATGGGCCTTTTTTTCAGTAAGAAGTTATGTCCGGGAGCGCCGGTGGCTGGCGCTGGGCCCCATCAAGAATCATCCCGTCCGGGTTTACGATGTCAAGTTCGCCCGAGAATTCAACGACTTCAACGATGTCCAGTTAAAGGCGGCCCAGGCCATCGGCATCCCGTCCGTAGCCAACCGTGAGGCGGCAGAAGGGCTGAAAAGCTCTCTGGTGGAGCTGAAGGACACAGACACCTATGTGATCGATTCGTTGACGCATTCCATTCCTTTCCTGATTCCCCAGGCCAAGGAGCTTCTGGATGAGATTGGCGTCCGTTTCCTGGATTCCCTCTCCTCCAAAGGGCTCAATCCCAACAAGCTGGTGGTGACGTCGGTGCTCCGGACAGAGGAAGATGTCACCCGCCTGCGCCGCCGGAACCAGAATGCCTCGGACAATTCCACTCATCGGCACGGAACCACCTTCGACCTGTCTTACTGGCGGTATGTGAAGGTGCCGGACCTCAGGGGCAGGCCCTACGAGGATGTGCCACCGGAGCAACTCCGGGCCGTCCTGAGCCAGGTGCTCAAAGACATCCACGACCAGGGTTTGTGTTATGTGAAGTACGAGCGAAAGCAGAACTGCTTCCACATCACTGTGCGTCCTTAGGCACCGTTTTCTGGAACCGCATGAGCAGGGAGCGGATTTTTCGCCACCCCAGTTTCCGGAAGCTTTCCGCATGGCGTTCGGCCTTTTCCGGGTACATTTCGTCGAAGGTAATCATGATGCCGGAATCCAGCACATCCCCGAATTCGTCGTTTACGCCCGTCCCGTAATAGACCATGGAAGGGGAGAGGTTCATGTAGGTGTTCACCAGCGGGGGAATATGCACGCCCAGTTTTTGGACTTCCGCTTTCAGAATCCGGTATTCTTCCTTGTAGTTGTCTCCCTTGAACAGGTCTTTGAAACGCCGGGGATTGTTCACTTTAATCTCCTGGATGCCTTTTCTCAGGCGGATCCGTTCGCGGCCCCGGCGGAAATACCGGCTCAGGAAATACAGGACCATGTCCCGCGCCTGTTCCGGATAACTGGGATAGATGGTCATTTTCCCGAAGAAATACTTGATACGGTCTTTGTACAACACTCCCAGCGCCCCGATCCCGTCGAACAGGTTGTCCAGGGCGTACAGCCCTTTGGCGCCGGCCTTGGAACTCTGGTACTCTACCGAAACAAACGATCGGCCCAGTTCCAGGGTGTAGGGGAAATTATCTTTCAGGTATTTCTTGGAGAACTCGAACATGTGCGAAGAGGTGAGGATGGGCTGGCCGAAGCGGTCGAACACGGCTTCGTCGCACAGGCAGAAGCGGTATCCGCCGATAATCTCGCATGTTTCCGGGTCCCAGAGCACCAGCTGCTTGTATCCGTACGAAGGGTCAGTGTCGAACTTGTCAATGTCCAGGGGCTCGCCGGTGCCGCCTCCATCCCTGCGGAAGGCAATTTCCCGGAGGCGGCCGATCTCCCGAATTACGTTGGAGGCTTCCGGGCCGACAATGTATAACTCATTGTTTGCCCGGTTGGTAGTCCGCAGCAGATGCTCCGCATCCAGCTCTGCTTTGAGAAGCTCTTTGCTGACAGGTTCGATGACAGGTTTCATGCACACATGTTCTTTCTCAGATGCGAAATTAATCCAATTTTGTGACAATAGCAATAATTTTGTATCTTTGCGGCTATCTTATGAAGCAGACCTTTAAAGAAGTTGCCCGGAATTTTGTGATGTTCGTACTCACCAGCAGTGCGGGTACCATCGTAGATCTGGGTGTTCACTGGCTGCTGAGCCATTTTGTCTTCAATGGCAGTTACTGGGGAAGCTACTGGATCGCGCCCACCATCTCCTTCGAGCTGGCCGCGATGACCAACTTTGTCATCGCCTACTATTTCCTGTGGAAAGACAGGGTCACCTACCGGGGAGCCCGGTCTTTCTGGCGTCATTTCGCCGCATACAATGCCACCAGTCTGGGCGCCTATGTCATCAAGTTCATCGCCATGCAGGGCATCCATTTCCTGTTCGTCCGCCTGAACTTCCTGCAGGATGTCTCCGTGGAACCCGTCGTGTGCAACCTGCTGGCGCTCTGTTTCTCGGGGGCCTTCAATTTCCTGATGAACGAGTTCGTCATCTTTAACAAGAAAAAATGAGCGGAGGGGAACCCCCACCGCTCATTTTCCTTTCAGGCAATTTCTTATTTGATCACGCCCAATTCCTTTCCTACCTTGACAAAGGCGGCGATGGCCTTGTCCAGATGTTCTTTCTTGTGGGCAGCCGACAGCTGCACCCGGATACGGGCCTGTCCTTTGGGGACGACAGGGTAGTAGAACCCGGTGACGAAGATACCTTCTTCGGCCATCTTGGCGGCAAATTTCTGGGAAAGGGGAGCGTCGTACAGCATGACGGCGCAGATGGCGCTCTGGGTGGGCTTGATGTCAAAACCGGCGGCAATCATCTTGTCGCGGAAATAGTTCACGTTCTCTACCAGGGTGTCGTGCAGGGCGTCGGATTCTCCCAGGATCCGGAAGGTTTCCAAGGCGGCGCCGGCAATCATCGGGGGGATTGAGTTGGAGAACAGGTACGGTCGGGAACGCTGACGGAGCATGTCGATGATCTCTTTCCGGCCGGTGGTGAATCCGCCGACGGCACCGCCGAAGGCCTTTCCCAGGGTGCCGGTGAAGATATCGATCCGGCCATAGCAGCCGAACTGTTCCGCAACGCCGTGACCAGTGGGGCCGACGACGCCTGCGGAGTGGCTTTCGTCCACCATCACCAGGGCATCGTACTTTTCTGCCAGGTCGCAGATCTTGTCCATCGGGGCCACATTGCCGTCCATCGAGAACACGCCGTCGGTGACAATGATACGGTACCGGCAAGCCTGGGCCTCTTTCAGTTTTTCTTCCAGGTCTGCCATGTCTGCATTGGCATAACGGAAGCGCTGGGCCTTGCAGAGCCGGACACCGTCGATGATGGAGGCATGGTTGAGCGAATCGGAAATGATGGCATCCTCCGCGGTGAAAAGGGGCTCGAACACACCGCCGTTGGCGTCGAAGCAGGCGGCGTACAGGATGGTGTCATCCGTGTGGAAATAGGCCGAAATGGCTTTTTCCAGCTCTTTGTGGATGTCCTGGGTGCCGCAGATAAAGCGTACGGAGGACATGCCGTAACCGCGCTGGTCCATCGCCTTCTTGGCAGCCTCGATGAGCCGGGGATTGTCGGCCAGGCCCAGATAGTTGTTGGCACAGAAGTTCAGTGCCTTGCTGCCGTCCTGAAGGGTTATTTCCGCGCTTTGGGCCGATGCAATGTTGCGTTCCCGCTTGAAAAGGCCGGCCTCGTCGATGGATTTGAGCTCGTCCTGGAGATACTTTTGAAATTTGCCGTACATGGTTTATGTGTTTATTTTGGTTTTCTGCTTTCAAATTTACGGAAATTCTGTGGTTTTTCTATGAAAAAGTTCTAATTTTGCGTATCTATTCTTGAAAAACATGAAAAATGTATTGGTAATAGGTTCTACCGGACAGATCGGTTCCGAGCTAACCATGAAACTCCGCCGGGAAATCCCCGGCAGCACTGTCGTCGCCGGGTACATCCCCGGCGCAGAACCCAAGGGTGAATTACTGGAAAGCGGCCCCAGTGCGCTGGCCGATGTCAGGGATGCCGCCGGGCTCGCCACCATTGTGGATCAATACAGGATAGATACCATCTACAACCTGGCCGCCCTGCTTTCCGCCGTGGCGGAACGCAAGCCGCTTCTGGCCTGGGACATCCAGATGAACGGCCTGCTGAACATTCTGGAAGTGGCCAGGGAAAAGGGCGTGGCGGTGTTCACCCCCTCGTCCATCGGCTCGTTCGGCCCGGAAACCCCGCACGACGGAACCCCGCAGGATACCATCCAGCGCCCCCGGTCCATGTACGGTGTCACCAAGGTGGCCACCGAGCTGCTCAGCGACTATTATTTCCATAAGTACGGGGTGGATACCCGCGCCGTCCGTTTCCCTGGCCTGATCTCCTACGTCACCCTTCCCGGCGGCGGAACCACGGACTATGCCGTAGAGGTATATTATTCGGCCGTCAAGGGAGAGGAATTCGTCTGCCCCATCGCCCCCGGCACCTATATGGATATGATGTATATGCCGGACGCCCTCCAGGCGGCGGTAGACCTTATGCAGGCCGATGCCACCCGGCTGGTGCACCGCAACGCCTTTAACATCGCGGCCATGAGCTTCGAGCCGGAGCAGTTGTTTGCCAAGATCCGGGAGTACATCCCTTCGCTGAAGGTCCGTTACGAGGTAGATCCCGTCCGCCAGGCCATCGCCAACTCCTGGCCGGACCGGATGGACGACAGCTGCGCCCGCGCGGAATGGGACTGGAAACCCACCTACGGCTTGGACGAGATGACCAGGGACATGATTGCACACCTCAAAGTCAAGCTGGGCGTGTAGCGTCCTGTTCTCTTTCAGGTAAGATATTTACAAAATGAAAGCAATTCCGTATGGATTGCTTTCATTTTTTATTTCAATGTGGTATTTATCGTTTAAAGGAGGAACTAAAAACACGTTTTGAGTGCATATAATGCTTATTTAAATATTTAAAAAATCCATCAAAAAAATTTTATTAACATTTTATGAATTGATAATCAATGTGTTACGTAAAAATCGAAAGAAATTGATAAAAAATCTTTTGAAAAAATTTGCAAATCAAAAAAATAGTCGTACCTTTGTATCCGGGTTGAGGAAGCGAGGTTCTCTCAGCGGAATCAATCTATTGGTTATTAGTTTTAGTGTTATTAATTATGTGGTTAGTAAGAGCGTCCGCCTGCGACAGGCCGACTCTCTTTTTTTTATGCCCTATCTGGAAACGCCTTTGATGTATTTGAGGATGCAGAGGATGGCTTCCTCGTCCGACATTTCTCCTACGTTAAGGACAAGGTCGTAGTTGCGGCAGTCATAGCGGCTTACCCCGGCGAACTTTTTCACGAAGGTCTCGCGGCTCTCGTCCACCGACTTGATCACGGTCTCTGCCTCTGTGTGCGTAAGCCCCTGTTTTTTCATCACCCGCTCTATCCTGGATTCCAGGGGCGCCTGGATAAAGATGTTCAGCTTGTTGGGATGGTCTTTGAAAACATGAAATCCCGAGCGGCCGGCGATGACGCAGGAACCTTCCGCTGCGATGGCTTGGAGGATTTCGGTTTCCGTCTTGAAGATTTCTTCGGACTTGAGCTGGGAAGTCCGGATACCGGTGGGAAGCTGGGGGCTGATCATGGCGCCATTGTTGGGCAGGGGTGCCACGATATCCAGCATGTCCGCAAGCCAGTTCCGTTTCTTTCCTTTCACCTTCTCGATTTCGTAGGTGGACAGGCCGTATTTCTCCCGAAGGGACTCGATGAGGTCTTTGTCGCTGAAACGGACACCCAGCTGGGCGGCGAGTTTTTTTCCGAGGGTTCTTCCGCCGGAGCCCAGCTCGCGGCTGATGGTAATAACAAAGGGTTCTTGTGTGTTCATGGCTTGCATTATCAGTTGATATGCAAAAATAACATTTTTCTGCCGATATGAGCATATCTTTATTCAAGAAGTTCATCTGCGTGGACGGAAAGTAAAGAAGTGGGTACAATAAAACCCCCACAGTTGACTGTAGGGGCATTTTTGGAGGTACCAAGCGGAATCGAACCGCTGTAGCAGGTTTTGCAGACCTGTGCCTAACCACTCGGCCATAGTACCGTTTGGGAATACAAATATAGCAGGTTTTTCGGAAACTGCAAAATAAACTTTTACCGACGGTGAGAACTCCGGGAGTTTCCGGCGGCGATGACCGAGTCCAGCTTGTGCTGCAGGGCGGCGCTCTCTTCCCGGAGCGATTCATTGCTCCGCTTCAGGGAATCCCCTCTGTGCTGGAGTTCCTCCACTATAAAGCTTAGGATGTCCACCTGCGACTGGATGGCGTTGAGCTGGGCGTTGTTCTCCGCGATTTCCGCGTCTGTGCGGGTATAGATGTCGTTGATGAGGTTGTTCATGTCGGCCTGTGTCATGCCTGTGGTATGTTCCGTGAGGGTGACCCGTTTCCGGGGAATCCTGTGTTTGGCCGCGTTTTCGAAGAAGGTCGTTTTCAGGCTGTCTGAGAGGGGCTCGCCGGCGATGGCGAAGTTGGCGTGGCGGTTTTTCACCTGATAGTCGTAGATATAGGAGCGTCCCAGCATGCGGTTGCTTTCTACGAAGGAGTCAACGTTGCGCTCAAAATTGTTGTCTACCACCAGGTTTACGGCCGATATGACGCTGGGAACCAGGAAGATGACCAGGATGCCCGAGATTAGATTGCGGCGTTTGGCGGTGAGGGCGGGGGAGACGGCGCTGACGCTGCGGAACCGCAGGTACTTCACCATCAGGTAGGTGGCCAGGGTGATGAAGACTCCGTTAATGATAAACAGGTACATGGCCCCAAAGAAAAAGTGGAAGTTCAGGTGGGCCAGGCCGTAGCCGGCGGTGCACAGGGGTGGCATCAGGGCGGTGGCAATGGCCACGCCGGAGAGCACCGTGCCCCGCTCCTTGCGGCTGCTCTCGAAAATGCCCGCCAGGCCGCCGAACAGGGCAATGAGCACGTCGTAGATGGTGGGGCTGGTACGTGCCTCCAGTTCCGTGGGATTCACCAGCGACAGGGGAGAAAGGATGAAATACAGGGTAGAGGCGATCAGGGAGATGAGCACCATGATCAGCAGGTTCTTGGCGGCTGCCTTGAGCAGGTCTACGTCGTTGGTGCCCAGAGCCAGGCCGGTTCCCACGATCGGGCCCATCAGCGGGGAAATGAGCATGGCGCCGATAATCACGGCCGTGGAATTGACGTTGAGGCCTACGGAAGCGATTACGATGGAGAAGGCGAGGATCCAGACGTTGGGTCCGCGGAACCAGATGCCGGCCTTGATGCGCTCTGCGGCGCTTTCCGTGTCGATGTCGTCAGAAATATAGATGTATTTCTTGATAATTCCCTTGATATATTCCAAAATGGCGTCCATGGCGGATGAGGTGTTACAAATTCTGCGCAATTTACGTATTTTTTCCGGGTTTTTTGTATCTTTCCTGCCGACATTATTTGTATCTTTGTGCAAACCATTGATTATGTTATCGCGTTTTCTGATACGGACGCTGTCTGCGGCATTTCTCGCCGGCCTGCTTTCCTGCGGAGGCCCTGCTTCCCGGGAAAAAGCGGATTCTGTCCCCGAAGCTGTCCTGCAATCGCTGGAGGGCAACTACTCCATGAAAATCCAGGCTCCGGACG
Source organism: uncultured Bacteroidales bacterium (assembly GCA_947168525.1). Classification (GTDB taxonomy): domain Bacteria; phylum Bacteroidota; class Bacteroidia; order Bacteroidales; family UBA932; genus Cryptobacteroides. Next base: position 42,249 of record CAMVMG010000003.1, on the reverse strand, counting down.
GCCTCCATTATTCTACGGCCGTGGTCAAGGAACTGGCCAAGGGGCAGTACCAGGTGGCCCGCATCACGGTCTATGGTCCGGTCCTGTACGCTTTCTCCCTCCGGGAAGACGCCACAGTGGAATCGGCCGAGCTGGGAAAGGGAGCCGTCAGCTATACCCCGTCCATCAAGAAAACCACCATCCGTTTTGAAAAAGAAGGTTTTCTATGCGAACTCTCAAAATAGCGGCCATCTGGGCCTGTCTGGCCCTGGTCTTCTCCTGCGACCTGGAAATGGGGGAAACCATTTCCAAGGCCAGTTACGACAAACTGCTGTCGGAATATAATGAACTGAGCGAAAGCGCAGAGGCCACGCGGGCGGAATATGCCGCCCAGGCTGCTGCCGTGGACAATATCCTGCAGGAACTCTCCCAGATTTCCGGCAGTACCGTGAGCCTCCGTACCGATGTGGAGCAGGGGACGGCCCGCCTTACCCAGGTGGAGCAGATCCAGGAGAGCATAGACGGGATCAAGGGCAAGCTGGACCGCCTGGAGAAAGAAAGCGCCCAGTACCGGAAAACCGTTCTCAGCCTGAGGAAGGTGATTCTGGAAAAGGAAGCGGAGATCGAGCAGCTGAAGGCGGAGATCGAGGCCCGGGACCTGACCATCACGGAGCAGCACAAGACCATATCGGCCCAGAACGAGACGCTTCAGAGCCAGAGCGAAACCATCTTGGTCCAGCGGGAGAACCTTCGGGCCGCGGTCCAGGAGCAGGCCCAGATGCTGTTCCAGGCTGGCGTGGATTTCGAAGACCTGGGAGACAGTGCACCGGAGGTGCGCCGCCGCAAAGACCGGGAAAAGGTGAAGAATCTCTCGCGGGAAATGTATGAGAAGGCCATCGTCTATTACCGGATGGCCCAGGAAACGGGCTATCCCGAGGCTGCCTACCGCATTACGCAGGTAGAGGAAAAAATGGCAAAATTATGATTATCAGAAGTAAAGCACCCCTGAGACTGGGGCTCGCCGGCGGCGGGTCGGATGTCTCCCCGTACAGCGACATCTATGGCGGTAATGTGCTCAATGCCACCATCAACCTCAATGCCTATTGTACCATCGAAACCCTCAACCGTCCGGTTGTGAAAGTGGATGCGGCCGATGCCGGCATCCGCTGCGAAACGCCGATGGGCACCGGTCCTGTCCATACGGGCGCCCTGCTCATCGACGGGGTGTACAACCGGGTAATCCGGGACTTCGGCCCGGTTCCGGGTGGATTCAGCATCACTACCTACAACGACGCTCCTGCCGGCTCCGGTCTGGGAACGTCGTCCACCATGGTGGTCTGTATCCTGAAATGCTTTGCGGAGTGGCTGGGGCTTCCGCTGGGCGATTATGAGCTGGCCCGCCTGGCGTATGAGATTGAGCGGAAAGACCTTCTGCTGTCCGGCGGAAAACAAGACCAGTATGCGGCCGCATTCGGCGGTTTCAATTTCATGGAATTCCTGCCTTCCGACATGGTGATCGTGAATCCACTCCGGATAAAGGACTGGATTGTGGATGAACTGGAAGGCTCCATGCTGCTGTATTTCACGGGACGGAGCCGGGACGGCGCCGCCATCATCCGCGACCAGCAAAAGGCCACCACCTCCGGGGACACGGTTGCCGTGGAGGCTATGCACCGGATCAAGCAGAGCGCCGTAGACATGAAACTGGCGCTGCTGCAAGGCGATATCCCGCGTTTCTCCGCTATCCTGGGGGCCGCCTGGGAGGACAAGAAAAAAATGGCTGGCGCCATTACCAATCCCATGATTCAGGAGGCGTTCGACGTGGCCCTGGGTGCCGGTGCCCTGTCCGGAAAGGTGTCCGGTGCCGGTGGCGGTGGCTTTATCATGCTCATGGTCCCGCCCACCCGCCGGGTGGCTGTCACGGAGGCGCTGCAGGCACTTCCCGGAAAGGTGGTTCCTTTCCAGTTTACCGACAAAGGTGCCGTAGCATGGAAGTTATAGTGCTCTGCGGCGGCCTGGGAACCCGTCTTCGCGGCGTCGTGGCCGACTGTCCCAAATGCCTGGCACCGATTGCCTTTCCGGAAAGTCTGTTTCGGAAAGGCAAAAAAGGAGGCCGATGCCTTTCCGAAACAGACTTTCCGAAAACCAACAATGAAGACCGATGCCTTTCGGTCCCATTTCTGTGGTATCTGCTGCAGTGGCTGGGACGGTATCCGGTGGAGCATGTAGTGTTTTCGGTGGGTTATCTGAAAGAGCAGGTGATTGGGTATGTGAGGGGACGGGAATGGCCTTTCCGCTGTGATTTTGCGGAGGAGGACTCGCCGCTCGGAACGGGCGGGGGCATCCGCCTGTCGTTGTCGATGTGCACGTCGGACCATGTGGTGGTTATCAACGGAGATACCTTCTTTCCCATCGATTTAAGCGCGCTGCCTTTTGCGGGGGACGTGACGGTGGCGCTGAAGCCGATGCGGTATTTCGACCGCTATGGCGCCGTGGAGCTTTCTGAAGAGCCGGAAGCCGTGTCCCGGATTACCGCCTTCTGTGAAAAGGCGCCCTGTGCCGAAGGCCTGATCAATGGCGGAATCTATGCCATCGACCGCTGCCGTCTGGATTTGTCGGCCCTGCCGGAGCGTTTCTCCTTCGAAAAGGAGGTGTTGGAGCCCGGAGTGGCGGAAGGCCGGATCCGGGGATGGGTGTCGGATGCGAGTTTCATCGATATCGGCATACCGGAGGATTATGCCCGTGCCCAGTGGCTGATTCCTGCCTGGAGCGCTGTGCAGCGGGCTTCCGACGCTGTTATGGCGGCATCGGCCGATACTCTTTTCCTGGACAGAGACGGGGTGCTGAACCGTCATCTTCCCGGGGATTATGTGAAGTCCTGGGACCAGTGGGAGTGGATGCCGGGCATCCGGGAAGCACTGGCGGCGTGGGCCGGGAAATACCCCCGGATTGTGCTGGTAACCAATCAGCGCGGAGTGGGGAGGGGCGTCATGACCGACGAAGATCTGGCGAAAATCCATACCCGCATGATGGAGGAGGTCCTTGCGTGTGGCGGCCGGATAGACCTGATCCTGGTATGCACGGCCGTGGCCGATGCGGATCCGCGCCGCAAACCCAATACGGGCATGTTCGCCGAGGCCTGTGCGCTTCTTCCGGGCATTGAGGCTGCCCGGAGCGTCATGCTGGGCGATTCAGGCTCGGACGAGCGCTTCGCCTCCTGCTGCGGCATGCAGTTTATTCTTCTGGAAGGGGTTTCTTAGGGTTCTTTGGAACGCCCAGTTTCAGGAGCTGACGGGCCGATGTAAGGATGGAAGCGCCTGATTCTCCAATTTTTGCCGATACTTTATCGTATTCTTCCACGGCGGCATGCAGTTTGTCGCCCATGGCGGCGTGCGCCTTGGAAAAATCGTACACGCGGTCTACCATAGTCTGGGCCGCCTTGATGATCTTTTCCTGATTGCGGGCCTGGTCAAAGTTGGTCCAGGCGATGCGGATCATCCTCAGGAAGGGCATCAGGGTCTCTTCCGTGGTAAGGAGCACCCCTTGCTGGTAGGCCTCGTTGAAGATGTTGGGTGAGAGGGTCTTGGCCAGCTGCAGTGAGCCGTAATTGGGAATGAACATAATCACGTAGTCCAGGCTCTTATAGCCTTCCCGGATATAGTCCTGGTAGCGTTTGCCGGAGAGGTCTTTGATCTGGGCCCGGATGGCGGCGAGGTTCCGGCGGGCGGCGTCTTCCTTCCTGGCGGGGTCGTCGGCCGCAAACCAGTCGGAGAGGGCTTCCATGGAGGTTTTGGCATCTACGATGACTTCGGTCTTGTCCGGGTAGTGGAGGATGTAGTCCGGGCGCATGCGCTTGCCGCTGTCCTGGTTCAGGACCGTAGTGCCCAGGGTGTCCCGTAACGTCTCTTCCCGGTCGAAGTCCCTGCCTTCCACCATCCCCTCGTTCACCAGCATATTGTACAGAATCACTTCTCCCCAGGTGCCGGCCATCTTGTTCTGCCCTTTCAGGGCCTGGGCCAGGTTGTCGGCCTTGGAGCCGATGGCGGTGGTCTGTTCCCGGAGGCTTTTCACGGCATAGTCCATGACCTCTTTGATGGTGGTGGAGCCTTTGGTCTGGGCTTCTTTCTGGGCTTCAAAGGCTTCCTGCATGGATTTGAGGTCTTTCCCCAGCGGGGCGGTCAGGTTCCGGAACGTCTCTTCCGCCTTGACTTGAAGGGCTTCTTCCCGCTGTTTCAGGAGTTTCTCTGTCTCGGCCGCCATCTGGCTGCGGATGGCTTCCAGTTGCTGCTGAAGCTGTTTTTCGTGGGCCTCTTTCAGCCCGGCGAGGGCCTGGTCGCTGTTCTCCCTGACCAGGAGCAGTTCCTTCTCATGGGCTTTTGCATCGGCCTCCCGGAGCGCCTCAGCTGCCTTCAGTGCCTGCTTCAGGCCGATGGCTTCGTTCTCCCACCGGTTCACTGCTTTCACCTGGCGGGCTTTCATGAGGAGATAGGTGATGACCACGGCAGCGACAAGCACTACCGCGCATCCTATGAGTATATAAAGTATGCTATTGTTCATAATAAACAAATGTAGCTATTTTTCTCTGAACTACCGCACGCTTGCCCCCGGGAAATGCCTGGCGAGGGATGCGGCCACGACGTAGCCGGTGCTCCAGGCGGCCTGGAGGTTGAAGCCGCCGGTGATGGCGTCGATGTCCAGCACTTCTCCGGCGAAGAAGAGGCCGGGGCAGCGCTTGCATTCCAGGGTGCCCAGGTCCACGTTGGACAGCGCCACGCCGCCGGCTGTCACGAATTCTTCCCGGAACCGGCTTTTGCCGGCGAGCGGATAGGTGTCGCAGGTGAGGAGGGCGGTGAGCCGATTCTGCCCCTTGGAACCCAGTTCTGCCCAGCGGAGGTCGCTCCGGAGCCCGGCCTTGGCCAGCACATGCTCCCAGAGCCGGCCGGGAAGACGGGCGGGCGGCGTGGAAGTGAGCAGCTTCTGGGGATGGGCCGATGCCATCTCCTGCAGCTGCGCCTTCACTTGCCCTTCATTGGCATCCAGCCAGTTGACGGCCAGGGTGCCTTGATATCCGCGCTCGGCGAGGTGGCGCGCGGCGTACGAGGAGAGCTTGAGTGCTGCCGGCCCGCTCAGGCCCCAGTCGGTGATGAGGAGGGGCCCCTCGGCCTTGAACGACGTTCCGCTCAGGCCGATACTGGCCTCCACCACCAATCCCATCAGGCTGCGGAGCGCCGGGTCCGGCACCGTGAAAGTGAAAAGGGAAGGGACAGGCGGCACCATCTCCAGGCCGAGCGGCTCCAGGAACGGCAGGCCCTTGGGCGCTCCGCCGCTGGTGACCACCACCGCGTCGAAGGGTTCGCCGTCCACCAGATACCCGGTCCGGCCGGGTATGACGCCGCTGCCGTCCTGGCCGGTGTGACCGGCTATCTCTATGCGTCGCACACGGCTGCCCAGACGGAGATCCACCTCCTTCATGCTGCGCAGAAGGCATCGGACAATATCCATGGCATCCTGAGAGGCAGGGAACCAGCAGTGGTCGTCCTGCAGCACACACGGTACACCCTGGGCTGTGAACCAGCGGATGGTGTCTTCTTGGGAAAAAGCCTTCAAGGCCCGTTTCATCATGCGCTCTCCGCGAGGATAAGCCTCTGACAGCGAGCGAATTCCTTCAAAAGAGTTGGTAAGGTTGCATCGGCCCCCGCCGGTGATGGCCACTTTGGCCAAAGGTTTGGAGCCAGCCTCGAATACCGTCAAGGACAGTCCCGGCGCCATCCTCCGAAGTTGGACGGCGCAGAAACAGCCGGCTGCTCCGGCTCCGATGATGGCAACCCTTATCATTCCATGCAAATTTACGAATTCTACACAGATATGCAGCATATCTTGTCATAGTTATTGTCATATATGCTGTCATAGATCTTGTCACATACTTGCGTCATATCTTTCGACACATCTCTAAAGCACATAATGTAGCCTGTATGTCTCAAAGTGTGCTTCAGGCACTGGTTGGTGAAAGGACTAAAGCGGAACAAGAAACCCAAAGCGAAGCGGCTAGCGGAGCCGGTACGCCCGGAGCGCCTTTTCCAGGGCACGGTGGCCGGGACAGACCTGTTCCAGCAGGGTGTGGAACTGCGGCCCGTGATTCATGTAGCGGAGATGGCAGAGCTCGTGTAGCATCACATAGTCCCGGAGCTCCAGGGGGAGAGTGACCAGACGGAGGTTCAGGTTGATGTTGCCCCGTACGGAACAGCTGCCCCAGTTGCTCACATTGTTCTTGATTCTCAAGCTGTTATACTGGAAGCCGTGTTGCAAGGCCAGTTCCGAAAGCCGGACGGGCAAGGTGGCTTTGGCCAGTGCACGCATGCGCTCGACAGCCTCCGGATCCGCGGCCGGCCGTTCCGGAAGACGGCCCAGCACCTCCTGCACCCACTCCCGCCGGCTCTCCACAAAGGCGATGCCCGTACGGTAGGGGACCAGCCAGGGAAGGGTCAGGGAAATGCGCCGGGCAGCGTTCACCCGGAGGGAGATGCGCCGTGCACGTGGATTCTTGCGGATATGGACGGGCCCCAGGACTGGGTCCTCATAGATTTTTTCAGTCATCCTCTTCCTCCGGCAGCACGATCTGCTTGTACTGGTTCTTCCGTTTGAGCCAGCGCTCCTTGGCATACTGCTGCATGTCGGTGATGGTATCGTTTTCGTCGATAATCTCCATGCCCAGGATGGTTTCCATGATGTCTTCCAGCGTGATGATGCCCTGGAAGCAGCCGTAATCGTCGATGATGAGGGCGATCTGGTCTTTGGTCTTGAGCAGGCTTTCCCAGATGTCGCTCACGGTGGTTTCTTCGTGGAAAGCGGCGATTTTGCGCTTGATGGTCTTGAGGCGCATGTCAAACTTGTCCTCCGCCAGGTTCTCCAGCACGTCGTAGCGGAGGATGTAGCCGGTGATGAACTCCGGAGAATCCGCATATACGGGAATCCGCGAGTTGTGCGAGAGCTCGTCCTGCTTGTAGAACTGCTTGAGCGTCATGCTTTCCGGGGCGATGGCGGCCACCACCCTCGGGGTCATCACATCGTAGGCCTTGATATCGTCCAGTTTGATGATATTCTGGATCACCTTGTTCTCCGAATTGTCAATCACGCCCTCTTCTTCGCCGATATTGGCCATGGCCGACACTTCTTCGCGCGAGATGCCGGTGTCTGGCTCGTCGGCCGAGATGGAGTCGTGCAGCTTATCGATGATCCAGACGATGGGATAAAGGAGATAGGTGAGGAAACGCATTACCTTGGCCAGCCACAGGAGGTCTTTCCAATGGGACGTGCCGATGGTCTTGGGCACAATCTCCGAGAAAACCAGGATGAGGATGGTCATCAGGGCGCTGATGATGCCGAACCAGTGTTCTCCGGTGAGGAGCGTGGCCTGGTGGCCCACGGCGGCGGCACCCAGGGTGTTGGCGATGGTGTTCAGCGAAAGGATGGCGCTCAGGGGACGGTCCGGATCCTGCTTCATCTTCATGAACAGGGCCGCATTTTTGTCTCCCTCATCCTCCTTCATGCTGATATAGGAAAGGGGAGTGGACATCAGTACCGACTCCAAGAGGGAGCACAGGAAGGAGATTCCCATGGTCAGGAGCAGGTAGAAGATGAGTAAACTCATAGGGTCGATTCTAACATCTATCCTGCAAAAATACGAAAAAAGCATGATTCCCGCAATAAAAGAGCGACTTATCCCCTGTATTCCGACGGAGATTTACAGCCTTTTTTGAAGAACGGCAAAGAATTCCTATCTTTGCGCTGACGATATAGAATATGGAGAAAGAACAGATACTCATCCGCATTTCGGGTAAGGACCGGATTGGCCTTACGGCGGATGTCATGGCTATCCTGGCCAAATACGATGCGCAGATCCTGGATATCGGGCAGGCCGATATCCATAGCACCCTCTCGCTGGGCATCCTTATCCGTATAGACGATGCCGTTTCCGGGCAAGTGATGAAGGAACTGCTTTTCAAAACTACCGAACTGGGAGTTACCATCGGCTTCGAACCTATTTCCGATGAGGATTATGAAGCCTGGGCGGGCCGGCAGGGCCGGAACCGGTACATCCTCACTGCCATCGGCCGCAGCCTCAGTGCAGAACAGATTCATGCTGCCTCGCAAGTCATTGCCAGCCATGGACTTAACATAGACGCCATCAAACGCCTTACCGGCCGCATGAGCATCATGCATCCGGAGCGGAACGTGCGCGCCTGCGTAGAGTTTTCCATTCGCGGTACGCTGGAGGACAAAGCGGCTTTCCAGAAAGAGCTGATGGCCCTGTCGGCCGACAGCGGCATGGATTTCTCTTTCCAGAAGGACGACATGTACCGCCGGATGCGCCGCCTGATCTGCTTCGACATGGATTCTACCCTGATCCAGGCCGAATGCATCGACGAACTGGCCAGGCGCCATGGGGTGTACGACCAGGTAGCTGCCATCACGGCCAGGGCCATGCGCGGAGAAATCGATTTCAAGGAAAGTTTCACTGAAAGGGTGGCTTTACTTAAGGGGCTGGATGTGTCTGTGATGCAGGATATTGCAGATCACCTTCCCATTACGGAAGGCACGGATCGTCTAATGAGCGTCCTCAAAACCTGCGGCTACAAGATTGCCATCCTGAGTGGCGGATTCACTTTCTTCGGGGAATACCTGCAGCGCCGCTACGGAATCGATTACGTTTATGCCAATGAACTGGAAGTAGACGAGAACGGCAAGCTAACCGGCCGCTATGTAGGTGAAATCGTAGACGGTCGCCGCAAGGCCGATCTCCTGAAACTGATTGCCCAGACAGAGAAGGTGAACCTGGCCCAGACCATCGCCGTAGGGGACGGCGCCAACGACCTTCCCATGCTCCTGGAAGCCGGGCTGGGCATCGCTTTCCACGCCAAGCCGCGCGTGAAGGAAAGCGCCCGGCAGAGCCTGAGCACCATCGGCCTGGACGGCGTGCTGTATTTCCTGGGCTTCAAGGACAGTCACCTGGGCGACCAGGGAAAACTATAGTGCTTCCAGCAACAGTTCGAACAGGCGGGGCTTGCCGTAGCGGTCAAGCTCCGTTTCTTTTATCCAGAGGTATCCTTCCGGCAGTTCCGGCCGTTCTGCAGGCTCCCACAGGTAGAAGTCTACGATAAGTGTGCGGTGGGTGAGCTGGTGCTTCACCCCTTCTTTCAGAAGAATGCCGTCACCCCCTGGCAGACTTCTGCCGTCACCCCCGGCCTGACCGGGGGTCTCCCTGACCAGCGGCTCATACAGCCCCTGCCAGATATCGCCGGCCCCTCTCCGCCGGATGGCGGTGTAGCCGCCGCAACGGACATAAACATAGGAAAAATGCCTTTCTACCGCCTTGGCGGCAGGCTTTTTAACGGGGAGGAGTTCCACCCGTCCGGTTCGGAAAGCGTTGCAGGATGATTGCAGGGGGCAGGTGAGACAGTCGGGGTGCTGCGGGGTGCATTGCATGGCGCCGAAATCCATCATCCCCTGGTTGAACGCGGCGGCCTCCTCCGGGGGAAGCAGTTTTTGGGCCAGTTCCGTGAACTCTTTCTTGGCCGCGGTAGTACCGATTGGCGTGGCAATTCCGAAATGGCGGGCGAGCACCCGGTACACATTGCCGTCCACCACGGCGGCAGGGATCCCGAAACAGATGGAGCCGATGGCCGCGGCAGTATAGTCGCCCACGCCTTTGAGGCTGCGGATGCCTTCCAGCGTGTCCGGGAAAGCGCCAAGGGATACAATCTGCTTGGACGCGGCGTGGAGGTTCCGGGCCCTGGAATAGTAGCCCAGCCCTTCCCAGAGCCGGAGCACCTCGTCTTCCGAGGCCGATGCCAGCGCTTCCACGGTGGGGAAGCGATCCATGAAACGCTGCCAGTATGCCGTCCCCTGGGCAATCCGGGTTTGCTGGAGGATGATCTCGCTCAGCCACACGGCATACGGATCCCGGGTGCGGCGCCAGGGGAGGTCCCGGCCAAACTCGGAATACCATTGCAGGATGGTTAGGGAGAAGGCTTCCATAACGCAAAAATAGCGAAAAATTCGTATTTTTGCGATATGAGAAAACCTGTATTGCTGCTTGGCGCCACCGGTTTGCTTGGCCGGAATGTCCTGAACCTGCTGCTGGAAAGGGAAATTCCCGTGCGGGCGCTGGTGCGGCATGCGCTGGAGGTGGAAGGCCCGGAAGTGGTGCAGGGGAGCCTGATGGAGCGGGAAACGCTGTTGCGGGCTGCGGAAGGCTGTTCCGCCATCATCAACTGCGCCGGAACCACGGACATGCGCCTTCCGCGTCTGGAAGATTTCCTGCCCATGAACCGGGACCTGCCGGCCATGCTGGCCCAGGTTGCCGGGCAGTGCGGAATTCCCGTCCTGATCCACGTAAGTACTGCCAATACAATTGGTTCCGGAACAAAGGAGCGGCCCGCCACCGAGCAGGACCCGATAGGCCCGCCGTACGACAAGTCGCCCTATGCGCAGAGCAAGAAGGCCGGGGAGGAGGCGCTGCTTTCCTATGCGGCCGGGCATCCGGAACTGCGCCTGGTCATTCTGAATCCCGGTTTTATGCTGGGCGCCTACGACAGCAAGCCGTCTTCCGGTCAGCTGATGCTGGCGGCCTGGCGCAAGCCGCTCATGGCGGGTACCCGGGGCGGGAAGAGTTTCCTCCATGTGAGGGATGCCGCCACAGCTATTGTCAACGCCCTGGAGAAAGGGGAAGGTCGATACCTCCTTACCGGGGAGTACTTGTCGCTCAAGGACTTCTATGCCTTGCAGGCCCGGGTCTGCGGCTATCGGCAGCGCTTTTTTACCTTGCCGGTTTTTCTGGTGAAGACGGCGGGCGGGCTGGGAGATGCGCTCAAAGCCCTGGACATCCGGAATATGTTCTACTCCCACAACGTGAACCAGCTGCTGGTGGAGGAATGGTACAGCGCGGCCCGGGCCAAGGCCGATCTGGACTATCCGCAAACACCAGTTTCGGAGGGAATTAAGGATTTCTTTATCTGGAAAGCAGGGCAGGTTAGATAAAGGCTTTCAGCGCCTCGTACACCCGCTGGACGGGGAAACCTACCACGTTGAAATAAGAACCCTCGATGCGGGTGATGCCCACGTGGCCGATCCATTCCTGGATGGCATAGGCCCCGGCTTTGTCGAAGGGGATGTAAGTGTCTATATAATAGTTGATTTCTTCATCGGAGAGTTCCTTGAACCACACCTGGGTGGTGACGGAAAAGGTGTTCTCCTTGTGGCAGTCCCGGAGGGTGACGGCGGTGGTTACATGATGCTTGCGTCCGGAGAGGTCCCGGAGCATGCGGACGGCATCTGCGCGGTCTTTGGGTTTTCCCAGAATCTCACCGGGCTTTCCGTTTTCCGGGGGAAGGATGACCATGGTATCTGCCGTAATCAGGATTTCGTTTTCCTGGAGGGGACGGTGAAAGCCGTGGGACTTGCCTTCCGACATCCGGCGGGGGACCTCGTCGAAGGGCACTTCCGGGCCGAAGTTTTCCTCGAAGTTATTGCGAGGATCTACTTCAAAATCAATGTCGAGCCCCTTGAGGAGCTCTTTTCGGCGCGGAGAGTTGCTGCCCAGGATGATGCGCTTTTCCATCGGCTTAGAATTGCTTTTTATAGACTACCGGGTCAAAGATCCAGCGGCCTTGTTTCCGGAGGGTTTTCTCGATGGCTTCCCGGAGGCAGCCCTTGCCGCCGGGGGCGTCCGTGACCCAGTCCGCCACCGCCTGCACTTCCTCAACGGCGTCGTCCGGGCATACGCCGCATCCGCATGCCTGCAGCACTTCGATGTCAGGAACGTCGTCGCCGAAGTACATCACTTCCTTGGGGTCCAGGTTGTAGCGCTGGCAGAACTGGTGGAATTCCTCCATCTTGTTACGGCAGTGCAGGAAGACATCTTCCGGTTTTACGCCGCTGGCTGTCATGCGTTTGCGGATGCTTTCCGAACTGCCGCCCGTAATCACGGACACGGGATAGCCGTTCATGGCAGCCATGCGGATGGCGAAGCCGTCCTTGGCGTCGTACATGCGCAGAAAATCGCCGTCCGGCATGCATAGCAGGGTTCCGTCGGTGGCCACGCCGTCGATGTCAAAGGCAAACGCCCTGATACTTTTAAGATCTTTCATAATCCAATTTGCAAAACACTCAGTGTCTTAAGATAACGGATGGTTATCTTAAGACTTGCTGCCACCACCCAGCGGGCCGAAATCTCCCAGGTTGAAGGTGGTGCCCGGCTGCGGGCCCTTGCCACCGGTGAGGTCGATCACGCCGAACTGGGCCTCATACTTGGAGATATTGTCGAACAGGGCGTTCATCAGGCGTTTGGCGTGTTCCGGCGTCATGATGATGCGGTCTCCGATGAGGGCCTTGGGAAGGCCGGGCAGGGTGGCTGCGAAGTCGATGATGAATTCGCTCCTGGAGTGGGAGATGATGGCCAGGTTGGAATACGACACCTTGGTGGTCTGGGGGTTCAGTTCCAGGCTGAGCTGGTTCTGGGGTTTGGGCGGGTTATTGTTGTCCATGTCTTTTACAGTTTTTTGCAAATTTAACACTTTTTTGCTTTCTACAGCAGGTTCAGGAAAAGCGTGATTACGCCCGTGTTGATGATGTCCACGAACATGGCTCCGATGATGGGGACGATGATAAAGGGCTTTACGGCATACTGATACTTGAAACACACGGCCGACATGTTGGCCATGGCATTGGGTGTAGCCCCCAGGCCGAAACCGCAGAGGCCGCTGACCAGCACCGCTGCATCGTAATTCCTGCCCAGGGCGGGGAAGGCCACGAAACAGGCGTAAAGCACCATGAAAGCCGCCTGCGAGAACAGGATCAGCAGCAGCGGGAGCATCAGGCCGGACAGCTCCCAGAGTTTGAGCGTAGCCATCGCCATGCCCAGGAACAGCGAAAGGCAGATGTTGCCGATGGCCACAATCTCGTCCAGGGGGAACTTGGCCCTGGGAGCAAACCCTTCCACGCAGTTCCTGAGGAGAGCGCCGACAATCAGCGCACCGAAATAGGTGGGGAAGGTGATGCCGGTGAGGGCAAGCAACTTGCTCAACCCCATCCCCAGCGCCATTGTCAGCAGCAGGACGCAGGAAACTTCCGTGTATTGCATCAGGGAGCGGTCTTCCGTGACCGTATAGTCTTTGCCGCCCAGGGTGTCGGCGGCGTTCTTTTCATAGCTGGAGCCGAAGGGGGAGTTGTCGGAAGGCTGGGCCAGTTTGTGCCTGCGGATGAGCATTTCTCCCACAGGACCGCCGAGCAGGGACCCCGCCACCAGGCCGAAGGTAGCTGCCGCCATGGTGATGGCCGACGCCCCGGTGAGCCCCATGTTTTCCAGGACGGGGGAGAATCCGCCGGCCGTTCCGTGCCCGCCGCTCATCGGAACCGATCCGGTGGCCATGCCGATTAAAGGATTTAGCTGCAGTCCTTTTGCGATTCCTACCGCAAGTAAATTCTGGATGACGATAAGTACGGCCACCAGGCCGATCATGACCAGCAGTGGCTTTCCGCCTTGCTTCAGGACCCGCAGGTTGGACTGGAACCCCACCGAGGTGAAGAACAGCATCATGCAGATGTCTTTGATGGTGCCGTCGAAGTTGAATTCCACGCCCAGGACCGCATGGCACAGCAGGGTCAGGAGCGACACCGCCAGCCCGCCCGTCACCGGTGCCGGGATGCACAAGCGTTTGAGCAGCGGTATCTTCCGGGTACAGAAAATACCCAGCAGCAGCGCCATCACGCCCAGTCCAGCGGTCATGTACATGTCCAGGATCATCCTAGCCTTTGTTCGATGGTCAGGGACAAAAGTAATAAGAATCCCGCAAGAAAGCAAGGGTGCGGGCCCCCGCCTTCGGCGCCGCAGTGTATCGCAAGTGCTGCCACCGTGTCGCCACCGTGCTGCCGCCGTACTGCCACCGTGCCGTCATCCTGGTGTCATAGGCTTTCCACTCCGGCGCCTCACTCTTTCTACTCCAGTGGCTGCCAAGTGCATTTAGGGCCATTTTTGCACTTGGCCGCTGGTAAAACGTTGCTGCCAAGTGCATTTAGGGCCATTTTTGCACTTGGCCGCTGGTAAAACGTTGCTGCCAAGTGCATTTAGGGTCGATTTTGCACTTGGCCACAGGTAAAACGGCACTGCCAAGTGCATTTAGGGCCATTTTTGCACTTGGCGGTGCGCCTCAAGGTGAAGTTAAGAGTGAAAGGCGTCAGAAATGCCCCCGAGGCGCCAGCCTGGGAAGTTGTTTTTGCAAGTGCGGCAAAAAATCATTATTTTTGTAAGATTAACGAAACTGCCCCGGAAAGGCAGCGCAGATACACAGAAAACGAATTACAAAATATATGAAAGAATTAGCCGCAAAGTACAGTGCCGCCCAGGTGGAGGACAAGTGGTACCAGTATTGGCTGGAGCACAAGTGCTTCCACAGCGAGCCCAACGAGAAGGAACCCTATACCATCGTGATCCCTCCGCCCAATGTGACGGGCATCCTGCATATGGGACATGTCCTGAACAACACCCTTAACGATGTGCTCATCCGCAAGGCCCGTATGGACGGGAAGAACGCCTGCTGGGTGCCCGGTACGGACCACGCTTCCATTGCCACGGAAAGCAAGGTGGTGGCCAAGCTCAAGGCCATGGGCATTTCCAAGGAAGAGATCGGCCGGGAAGAATTCCTCAAGCATGCCTGGGAGTGGAAGGAAGAGCACGGCGGCATTATCCTGCAGCAGCTCCGCAAGTTGGGCTGCTCCTGCGACTGGGACCGCACCCGTTTCACCATGGAGCCGGAACTGTCAGAGGCTGTGATCAATACTTTCGTTTATTTCTATAAGAAAGGCTGGATCTACAAAGGTGTGCGCATGGTGAACTGGGATCCGGAAGCCCTCACCGCCGTAAGCGACGACGAAGTGATCCACAAAGATACCAAGAGCCATTTCTATCACCTGAAATACTTTATTTCCGACGGCAACGGCCATCCCACGGACAAGTACTTGGTAATTGCCACTACCCGTCCGGAAACCATCATGGCCGACGCTGCCATCTGCGTGAATCCCAAGGACGAACGCCATTTCTGGCTGAAGGGCAAGAAGGTGCTCATTCCGCTGATCAACCGGGAAATCCCCGTGATCGAGGACGATTACGTGGAGATGGACTTCGGAACCGGATGTCTGAAGGTGACGCCCGCCCACGATGTGCACGACTATGAGATTGGCCTGCGGCACAACCTGCCGGTGCTGGAGATCATCGACGACCACGGCAGGCTGAACGAGAAAGCGCTGATTCTGGTGGGCGAAGACCGTTTTGTGGCCCGCAAGAAGATTGTGAAGATGCTGGAAGAAGCCGGCAACCTGCTCAAGGTAGAGGATTACACTTCGCCGGTGGGCTATTCCGAGCGCACGGACGCCGTGATCGAGCCCAAGCTCAGCGCCCAGTGGTTCCTGAAGATGGAAACCCTGGCCAGGATGGCCCTGGAAACCGTGGAGAGCGGCCGCACCAAGTTCATTCCGGAAAAATACGTGAACACCTACCGCCACTGGATGGAGAATGCCCGTGACTGGTGCATCTCCCGCCAGCTCTGGTGGGGCCAGCGCATTCCGGCCTATTACCTTCCGGACGGCAGCTACGTGGTGGAAGCTACACCTGAAGCGGCACTGAAGGCCGCTCAGGCTATCAATCCGGAAATCAAGGCCGAAGACCTCCGTCAGGACGAGGACGTGCTGGATACCTGGTTCAGCTCCTGGCTCTGGCCTGTCTCTGTGTTCGATCCGCAGAAGCCCGGCCATCCGGACCACAAGCCCAACAGGGACCTGGCCTATTATTATCCCACCAACGACCTCGTGACCGGCCCGGACATCATCTTCTTCTGGGTGGCCCGCATGATCATGGCCGGAGAGGAATTCATGGGCAAGGAGCCCTTCTCCAACGTGTATTTCACCGGCATCGTGCGGGACAAGATCGGCCGCAAGATGAGTAAGACCCTGGGCAACAGCCCCAACCCGCTGGACCTGATCCAGACCTATGGGGCGGACGCCGTCCGTATCGGCATGCTGCTCTGCTCCAGCGCCGGCAACGATATCTTCTACGACGAGGCCCAGATCAAGCAGGGCGCCGCCTTCTGCAACAAGATCTGGAACAGTTACCGCCTGGTGAAAGGTTTCGCGGTGGATGCGTCTGCCCAGCCTTCGCAGGCCGCCCGGGTGGCTATGGAGTGGTTCAAGGCCAAGCTCTCGGAGGCCGTGCTGCAGGTAGAGGACCATTACGGCAAATTCCGCATCTCGGATGCCCTTATGACCATCTACAAGCTCTTCTGGGACGATTATTGCTCCTCCTACCTGGAGGCCATCAAGCCCGCTTTCGGCCAGCCGGTAGACCGTCTGACCTACGATACCACCCTTTCTTTCTTCGAAGATCTCCTCAAACTCATCCATCCCGTGATGCCTTTCATCACCGAAGAACTGTGGCAGGACCTGGCAGAACGCGAGGAAGGGGAGACCATTATGTTTGCCCCCGCCCCCAAGGCTGTCGCTTACGATGCGGCGGTCCTGGAGCATTTCGCCATGGCCATGGAAGCGGTGAACGGTGTCCGCGGTGTCCGCAACCAGCGCAACATCGCGCCCAAGGAAGTGCTCACGCTCAAGATTAAAGGCAGTGCCTTCCCGTCGGAGGTGATCCCCATCGTGGAGAAAATGGGCAATGCGAAAGTGGAGACTGCTGGCGGCTTCGAGGGCGTGCAGGGCGTAGGTTTCCTGGTCCGCACCCATGAAATGATGGTGGTCCTGGACGGCATGGTGAACCTGCAGGAAGAGATTGAAAAAACACAAAAGGAGCTGGAACACCAGCAGAAATTCCTTGCCGGAGTAAGGGGAAAACTCTCCAACGAGCGCTTTGTTTCCAACGCCCCGGCCGCCGTCATTGAGAACGAACGCAAAAAAGAGGCCGATGCCCTCTCCAGAATCGAAAGTCTAGAGTCAAAGCTTAAGCAGATGAAAGAAAATTAAAGAAACAAAACTGTTCATATTGATAACATTTTTGTTATGGCTATTTTTAAGTCCAGTTTCCCGGTCCGGTACTACGAAACCGACCAAATGGCAGTGGTCCACCACTCCAATTATATCCGCTACTTCGAGATTGCCCGGGACGAGATGATGGTCCAGCTGGGTTTCCCGATTGAAAAGTGCGAATCGGAGCTAGGGGTCCAGGTGCCCATCGTGTCGGTGGAGTGCCACTTCCGCCATCCGGCCAGGATGGGCGATGTGCTTACGGCGACGGCCGAAGTGAACAAGGTGCCCATGGCCAAGATGGTAATCCGGCAGACGGTGGTAAACCAAGACGGCGTCCTCTGCGCAGAGGGAACCGTGACCCTGGGGTTCCTGGACAAGGAAACCTTCCGTCCGGTCCGTTGCCCGGAAATAATCTGTGACCTGTTCGAACAATCTATCCATAAAGCCTGATACTTATGCATACTTATCCGTTACTCATGTTGGGAACCTGGGAAATCGTGGCCATCGTGGCCGTGATCCTGCTGCTGTTTGGCGGCAGGAAGATTCCCGAGTTGATGAAAGGCCTGGGCAAGGGCGTCAAGAGTTTCAAGGAAGGGATGAACGAGGTAGAGAAAGAAATCAAGGACGCCGGCGAGGATTCCTCCAAGCAGGAAGAGAAATAACGTGACGGCGCCCAAGGACACGGAAATGTCCTTTTGGGACCATCTGGAGGCACTGAGGGGAACCCTGTTCCGTTCGGTGCTGGCCGTGGCTTTGCTGTCGGTTGTATTCCTGTGCATTCCCAAACCGCTGTTCAAGGCGGTTCTCTGGCCTACGCAGCCGGATTTTCCGCTGTACCGTCTGCCCGGCATTCATTTTTCCCTGGACCTGATCAACATCGACCTGTCGGCCCAGTTCTTCACCTACATGAAGGTTTCCGTGCTTTGCGGCCTGGTGCTGGCTTTCCCTTTTGTCATCTGGGAAATCTGGAAGTTCATCGCGCCCGCCCTGTACCAGCAGGAAAAGAAAGCCGTGGGAAAGGCATTCTCCCTGTCCTCCGGCCTGTTCTACCTGGGCGTAGCCGTGGGGTATTTCGTGGTGCTTCCGGTGTGTCTGATCTTCTTTGCGAATTTCAGCGTGAGCGACACTATCGTCAACACCATCTCCCTGGGATCGTACATGTCGCTGTTCACCTCCATGGTGTTCCTGATTGGGTTCCTGTTCGAGTTTCCCACTGTGATCCTGGTGTTGTCCAGCCTGGGAATCGTGAACCGGAAGCAGTTAAAGAAGTGGCGCAAATATGCCTTTGTAGTTGTCTTGGTATTAGCCGCTTTCATTACGCCAAGCGACCCTTTCTCCATGTTCGTGCTGGCCATCCCGCTGTACGGGCTCTTCGAATTGTCTATCCTGCTTTGTAAGAAATGATCTCCATCAACAACGTCAGTGTGGCCTTCGGCAGCTTCACGCTCCTGGACAACATCAATTTCCACATCAGCGACGGGGACAAGATCGGCCTGGTAGGGAAGAACGGTGCGGGGAAATCCACTCTGATGAAACTGATCACCGGCGAGCAGCAGCCCACCTCCGGAGCGGTCCAGATGCCCTCCGGCGTCAGGATTGGCTATCTGCCCCAGATCATGGAGCACCACAACGGCCATACGGTGATGGAAGAGGTTCTGCAAGTGTTCGACTATATCCATGAGATGGAGCGGGAGCAGGAGCGGATTACCACCCAGTTGGGGGAGAGAACCGATTATGAGAGTGAGGCTTACGCTGCCCTTATCGCCCGTCTGAACGAGCTCAGCGATACCCTGGGCCTGGAATCCGGGGAATCGCCCCGGGCACAGGCGGAGAAGGTCCTCTTCGGCTTGGGATTCAAGGCCGATGAGCTGGACCGCAAGACAGAAACCTTCAGCCAGGGCTGGAACATGCGCATCGAGCTGGCCAAGATCCTGCTCTCCAGGCCGGACGTGCTGCTGCTGGATGAGCCTACCAATCACCTGGATATCGAATCCATCGAGTGGTTCGAGGATTATCTGAAGGCCTACAGGGGCTCGCTGCTCCTGGTTTCCCACGACCGGAAGTTCCTGGACAATGTGACAAAAAGGACCGTAGAGATCCTTCTGGGGCATATTAACGATTACAAAGTACCTTATAGCCAGTATGTGACGCTCCGCGAAGAGCGGATCGCCCAGCAGAAGGCCGCCTACGAGAATCAGCAACGCATGATCGAGAAGACGGAAGATTTCATCAACCGCTTCCGGTACAAGCCCACCAAGAGCAACCAGGTCCAGTCCCGGATCAAAGCCCTGGAAAAGCTGGAGCGAATCGAGATCGACGAGACAGACAACTCCACCCTTACCCTGAAGTTTCCTCCGGCCCAGCGCTCCGGAGATGTGGTTTTCAAGGGGACGGACCTCACGGTGGGCTATCCACAGAAGGTGGTTTTCTCCCATGCCGGCATAGAGATTAAGCGCGGAGAGAAAGTGGCGCTGATCGGCCGCAACGGAGAAGGGAAGACTACCCTGATGCGCGTTCTCATGGGAGAACTGGAGCCGATGGAAGGAGAAGCCCGGCTGGGGCACAACGTGAACATCGGCTATTATGCCCAGAACCAGGAAGAGGTTCTGGACCCTTCACTGACGGTGTTCGACACGCTGGAGGGCATCGCGGTGGGGGATATCCGCACCAAACTCCGCGATATCCTGGGCGCCTTCCTCTTCAAGGGAGAGGACATCGACAAAAAGGTTTCCGTGCTCAGCGGCGGGGAACGGGCACGCCTGGGAATGGCCAGGCTGATGCTGGAATCGCACAATGTCCTGGCCCTGGACGAGCCCACCAACCACATGGACATCCGCTCGAAGGATGTGCTCAAGCAGGCGCTTCTCTCCTTCGATGGCACCCTGATCGTGGTTTCCCACGACCGGGACTTCCTGGATGGCCTGGTGGACAAACTCTATGAGTTCCGGGACGGGAAGGTGAAGGAGCATCTGGGCAGCGTGGCCGACTTCCTAAGGAAAAGAAAACTGGAAAGCCTGCAGGAGTTGGAACGACATTTGAAGGAAATTCCCCTGGCACCTGTGGACAGAGAGAAGAAAGACGACCGGAAACAGGAGTTCCAGGCCCGGAAGGCCGTTTCCAGAGAAGAGCGGAAAATCCGGAACCGGGTGAGTTTTCTGGAAAAGGAGATTGCCCGCTGCGAGACCCGGCTTGCGGAGATAGAAGGCATCCTGGCCGCTCCCGGAAAAGAAGACGATATCCTGGACCTGACAGCGGAGTACCTGAACCTGAAACGGAATATGGATGCTTATACAGAAGAGTGGGCCACTTTGAGTGAACAATTAGATTAAACAGATATGAGACTATTTCAGAATTCATTAAAGGCTGTTATTGCAACCTTTACTTTAATTTTTATGGCCGCCGTTGCCTTGGCGCAGGACCCTGCCGAACTCTCGGAGAAAACCCTTCCCACCGGCGAGTTCACCTCCCTGAACGTGAGCGGAGACTTTGATGTGACCCTTGCTAAGGGCACCTATGGTGCCAAAGTGACTGTGAACAAGGCCATCGCCGACTACGTAGAGGTCTATGTCCGTTCCAAGGTCCTGTATGTCAGCTACAACGAGAAAGCAGTTCCCAAGGACGTAAAGAAATTGTTCACCGGAAAAAACGCGCCCAAGATGGTTTTCCGGGCCGTGGTGTATGCGCCCCAGCTGGACGGTGTCTCACTGGAAGACAATGCCGTGCTCACCGGTACGGACGGTTTCTACGGTTCCAGTTTCGCCCTGGAGATGAAAGACAAGTCCCAGCTGAAAAACCTCTCCGTGACGGCTACGAAGGGCTCTGTCAGCCTCAAGGACAAGGCCCAGGCTGTGATCATCCTTAACACCGACACGGACCTTTCCGTCAAAACCAACGGCACCTCAGACCTCAAACTCACCACCACCTGCAATGAACTGAGTCTGGACGGTGCCGGGTCGTCTAAGCTCTCGGCATCGGCCAATGCAAAGAGAATCAAGCTCTCCGGCAGCAACCGCGCAGAAATCACGATGAGCGGAAAAACCGACGCCATGGAAGTAAAGGGCGAAAGGAACACCAAGATGGACACCCGTGCCCTGGCCGTTCCTGACGTGACCGTTACCATGAACGGCGGCGAACTCCGGCTGGCGGTGGAAAAGCGGCTGGATGCAGACCTTGCAGGCGGCAGCGAGCTCTATTACACCGGAGAACCCGAGATGAAGATCCGGCGCATCATCAAGTCCACCCTGGCCCCGGACGACAAGAAATAAGCCTCTATGTATGATTCCCATATGGATACCCCTTCGCAACTGCTGAGGCTGCGGAATCCGGGTATCGACAATCCTTATGCGCAGGTCGATTTCCCCAAGCTTCGGCGCGGGGGAGTCGACGGCAGTTTTTTTGCGCTGTACACCCCGGCGGAGATGGCCCCGGACAGCGCGACGCGGTATGCCCTGGAGATGCTCGCCGCCACCTGTGACGCCGTGCAGGCCCATCCCTCCGAGGTAGCGCTGGCTGTCTGTCTGGAAGATGCCGTCGAAAACCGCAGAAACGGCCGTATTTCCATTTTCCTGGGCATGGAGAACGGGAGCCCCATCCAGGAGTCCCTGTCCCTTCTGAACCAGTTTTACCGCATGGGCGTGCGCTATGTCACCCTTACCCACAATGGGGACAACGCCCTGGCCGACAGTGCCGCCGAAGGCCGGCGCTGGAACGGGCTGAGCCCCTTTGGAAAAAAGGCAGTGGAGCGGATGAACCGTCTGGGAATGATGGTGGACTTGTCCCATGCCTCGGACCAGACCTTCTGGGACTGTCTCTCGGTCTCCAGGGCCCCCATCGTGGCCACCCATTCTTGCTGCCGCGCCCTGTGCAGCCACCGTCGCAACCTCACCGACGAAATGTTGCAGGCGCTGGGGGAGCATGACGGTTATGTGGGCATCAATTTCTATCCCGCGTTCCTGTCGGACGGTTTCGCTTCCAATCCCGTCGAAGCCGCACTGCTGGATGAGGCGGAAGCCGTTGAGGCTGCGTTCATCCAGGCCCCGGCCGACCCTGTCCGGGTAGAAGCTTGGCACCGGATGCAGGACCGCCTGCTCTGTCTTCCCAGACCAGGCGTGAAAGAAATCGTGGATCATATAGACCATGCTGTGAAAATGGCCGGCATAGACCACGTAGGGCTGGGCTCCGATTTCGACGGAATCCTTGTTGCCCCCGAGGGAATGGATGACGTGTCATCGATGCCGTTGCTACTGCAGGAAATGGAGCGCAGGGGATATACTTCCGACCAGATCCAAAAGATTTCGGGACAGAATCTGATGGATGTGCTAGGGAGGGTGATAAAGGCCTCCGAATCAATGTGTTAACTTGTAAACAGCTAGAGATGTAACAAGGATGTTAAGCGGAATAACAATCTTGTTATACTTCTTGTTTATCAGTTGTTTAAATCTGCTAAAACAAAAGTACGCAGAAAATTAAGTGCAGACGCGGAGAAGCGCTCGATATTGCGTTTTCTGTCGTTCTTAAACAGGAAGCGGGCGGTCTGGGTTCCGTTGGGTCCGGATACGCCCACCCACACGGTTCCCACCGGATTGTTCTCGTCGCCGGAGGGACCGGCCAGCCCGGTGGTGGCAACGGAATAGTCGCTTCCCATCAGGGTGCGGGCACCCGTTGCCATGGCCGCTGCCACTTCGCTGCTAACCACGCCGTATTTTTCGATGGTCTCTGACGGAACCCCCAGTACTCTCTCTTTTACCGGGATTGCATAGGAAGTGACCGATCCCAGGAAGTAGGCCGACGAGCCCGGAACGGAAGTGAACAGGTGGGCGATTTCTCCGCCGGTACAGGATTCTGCAGCCGACACAGTGAGCCCGTGCGCCTTAAAAATCTCTCCCAGGGTTTTCTCCAGGGTGGAATCTTCCAGGGAATAGATTCTGTCTCCCAGGATGGCCTGTAGGCCTTCCAGCTGCTTTTGGATGCGTGCTTCGCCTTCTTCAGGGGTGCAGTCGTAGATAGACAGGCGCAGGCGCATGCCGGTGAGCATATGGGGTAGATAGGCTAGGTGCATGTCGGCCGGGAGAGCGTCTTCCCAGGGAGCAATCAACTCTGCCAGGGCGCTTTCTGCCAGGCCGTACACCATTACGCTGCGGTGTAGGATGTGGCTGAGCGGCTGGTGGCCGCGGATGTCTTCCAGCACGGCGGGAATGGCGCCGACGGCCTCGTGCGGGACCCCGGGCAATGCATACAGGGTGCCTCCGCCCGGAAGGTTTCGGAATACCATGATGGGCGCCGTACCAAGCTCGTTGATAATTACTTCTGCTTTTTCTGGCACCAGCGCCTGGGCTTGGTTGGAGGGGAGCATGTCCAGCCCCCTGCCGGCAAGGATTCTACGGATTACCTCCAGCTGTCCGGGATGCTCTACCAAGCGGGTGCTACCGGACAGGCGGGCGAGTACGCCCTTGGTTATATCGTCTTTGGTGGGGCCCAGGCCGCCGGTGGTGATGACCACGGCGTTGTGCCTGAGTTCTCTCCGGAGGGTTTCCCGGATGTCTTTCTTATTGTCGCCGATGGAGAGCATGCGGCTCACGTGCAGCCCGGCTTCTTCCAGTGCGGTGGCCAGGTGCGAGGAATTGGTATCGACCACCTGTCCGATCAGGATTTCGTCCCCGATGGTGCAGATACAAGCGTTGATCATGATTTTTTGGATTCTTTTTCCAGGATTTTAAGCAGTTTCCGGGCCTCTGAGGGGCGAGTTCTGAGCTCGGTCAGGGAAACGCCCGCCTGCAGCATGGCATGGCCTTCTTCGGCCGACAGGGCCGTCCCCACCAGCGGGATGCGTCCCTGGATCTGTTCCAGCACGGAGAGGACCGTTCCCAGGCCCTCTGCCAGGATGCCATTGATGCCGCTGAGCATGCAGTATGAAAGCACCGAATGCATTTCTTCCGCGTCCAGCACGGTGGGAAGACGCAGGAAGACAGGGGTGTAGCCATCGTAGCAGAGGCGCAGGTTGAGCAGTTCATCCAACACCAGGGGAATGTCGGAGAGGTCTGACGAGCCGATGCCGTCGTTGCTGTCCAGGTCTATGATGATGAAATCTGCGAAATCGTAAACTAGTGAGAATGAGCGCTCTATGTCTTTTCTTAGGTTAACGGCCACCAGGGCGCCTTCTTCTTCGCGCAGCGCCGGCAGCCGGTGAATCCACTCCAGGAAGTTGCTCTGGTCGGGTTCCAGGGTAAGGAATCCTGCAACGGGACGGGGGAACGGATGGTGGATACGGCGCAAGTCTGCAGGTCTTGCCAGACCGACAGGATTGCTGAACCGTATGCCGGAAACCTCCCGCTCGAGGCCCCTGAAATGGCGTTTGAACACGAACATGCCACAAAGATAGCAAATTATTGCGCAGGATGGAACTCTTGGAAGCTGTTGTCCGTGTAAAATACAATGATATGGCTGATTCCGGGCTTCTGAGCCGCCAGTTCCGCCTCCTGTCCGAACAAGGGGGAGTCCTCTTCCGGAAGTAGAATTTCCCTTTCCGGATCCTTGTACATTTTCCCTTTTCCCGTGAGCAGCCAGTCCAGGTTGAGCTGCGGATAATGGAGCAGCAGGCTTTCCATAAAATCGTAGCCAGGCTTGTTGCGCCCGGAGAGGATGTGCGAGATGCTGCCGCGTGCCACGCCGAGTACATCGGCAAACTGGGATTGCGTGATGTTTTCTGCCTGCAAAAACTGCAAAAGACGTCGATTCATATTTTTAAACATTTGCTTTACAAAAGTAAAATAATAATTCTATAATAGCAAATCATTTTACAGAGAAAAGTAGGGGAGTTCAAGAAGAAATAAACGTAATTATATTATAGTTTCTCTTAATATACCTTATGTTAAATTACTGAATTTTAAATCAATCAATATATATATTCATGCGAATAATAGCAAGAAAGGTGTTGTTACTCTATTTTTCGTTGTTAATTTGCTATATCGATACTTTAGGAAAATGATATAAATATCTGATTTATAGGTAAATATACAATATAGATTTTTATCATAAATAATATTTATCTAATTTTAGCAACCTCGTGTTGAAAGATGTGAATTATAGAAATAATGTTTACAAACATGCAATAGCAATTGTGAAATGAGTTTCACATTTGTGTATTATGAACAAGTGGATCAGCTGTTTTTTGACCAGATTGCAGATTCTCCGATAAAATGTGTAACTTCGTGCAAATTTTAAATTCTCATGATACCTGAAATCCATATAGAGGATTATAATTATGGACTGGAAGAGTCCAGGATAGCGAAATACCCCCTTCCCGAACGGGATGCCTCCAAACTGCTTCATTATAAAGACGGGAAGGTTTGCGAATACATCTTCCGTCAGTTGCCGGATTTACTTCCGGAAAATGCCCTGATGGTGTTCAACGACACCAAGGTGGTTCCTGCCCGGCTGCATTTTCAGCGGGAAACCGGCGCCCATATCGAGATTTTCTGCCTGGAGCCGGTAACCCCTCCGGAGTATAATACCGCCTTTGCAGCCACCTCCGAAACACGCTGGAAGTGCGTCATCGGCAATGCGAAAAAATGGAAGGAAGACATTCTCCACCTGTATAACCCATCGGCCGACAGCCGGGTAGCGGCCCTGGAACTGAAGGCAGAGCTACTGGAGCGCGACGGGCAGACGGGCCTCGTTCGCTTTTTCTGGAAGGACGGTTCCCCTTTTTCCCGTGTCCTGGAAATCTGCGGCACCATTCCCATTCCGCCTTATCTGAACCGGGAGTCGGAAGCCATTGATTCCGAGCGTTATCAGACATTGTATGCCAAGTACCGCGGGTCGGTGGCCGCCCCTACGGCCGGTCTTCATTTTACGGAAAATGTCCTGGAGCGCATCCGCGCCAAGGGAATCGTGACGGCGGAAGTCTGCCTGCATGTGGGTGCCGGCACCTTCCTTCCCGTGAAAAGCTCGCTGGTGTCGGAGCATCCGATGCACCGGGAGCCTTTTGCCGTGAGCCGGACGCTGCTGGAACAGCTGCTCTCGGGCGGCCGTCCGCTGGTGGCCGTAGGCACTACCTCCGTGCGTACCCTGGAATCGCTTTACTATGTGGGCGTCAGCTGCCTGGAGAACGGCGTTCCCGCCGATGTGGACCAGTGGGCCCCCTATACGCGGGAGTATCCTTACAGCACGCAGGAGGCCCTGAAAGCCATCCTGCAGTACCTGGACCGCAGCGGAAAGACGTCGCTGGTGGTGGGAACCCGCATCATCATCGTTCCGGGGTTCCGTTTTCGCCTGGTAGACAAGCTCATTACCAATTTCCATCAGCCGGAGAGCACGCTGATCCTGCTGGTGTCGGCCTTTGTGAACGGGGACTGGCGCACCATTTACAACTATGCGCTGGCCCACGGATTCCGCTTCCTGAGCTATGGCGACAGCTCACTGCTGGAGAGTTCCAGGGCCTGAAAACTCTTTGGGATGTCGTTTTTATTATGTAATTTTGTAGTCCTAAACGCATGACGATATGATGGATCTGACAGAATTCAGTGATATTGCTCCCTTCAACGACGAAGAAGCATCGGCCGCCCTTGCCCGCGTGGCCAACCATCCCAATGTTCCCTGGATTTCCAAGTATATCTTTCCGGACAAGCCGGAGACTTTCCTGAGAGATATCCTCAAAAACATCCATTCTGTCGACGAATTCCAGGACGTGGTCATGTCGCAGGCCATCGAATGGATTATCACCCGAACCGTCCGCAATTTCTCCTACGACGGTATTTCCAAGGTGATGAATACGGACAGGAAATACCTGTTCATCTCCAATCACCGGGACATTATCCTGGATCCCGCTTTCATGCAGATTATCCTTCACCGGAACCATCTGCCCCATACCCAGATTGCCGTTGGGGACAACCTCCTCAAGTACAAGACGGTAGAGCTGCTAATCCGCTCCAACCGCATGATCAAGGTAATCCGCGGCATATCGGCCAGGGAGCTGTATCTGTCGTCCCAGCTGCTGTCTCGGTATATCCGGGAAACCATCACTTCCGGGCAAAGTTCGGTTTGGATTGCACAGCGCCAGGGGCGCACCAAAGACGGCAGCGACACCACGGAGCAGGGCCTGCTTAAGATGCTGGACATGAGCGGC
Organism: uncultured Bacteroidales bacterium; assembly: GCA_947168525.1. Taxonomy (GTDB): domain Bacteria; phylum Bacteroidota; class Bacteroidia; order Bacteroidales; family UBA932; genus Cryptobacteroides. The sequence goes on along the minus strand of CAMVMG010000003.1, from coordinate 15,125 downwards.
GGAAGTGATTTCGTGGAAAACTTCAAGGAACTGAACCTAATCCCGCTCAGCATCTCGTACGAGTACGAACCCTGCGATTACCTCAAAGCCCGGGAACTGCTGATTTCCCGGACGCAGAAATATGTGAAAGGGGAGTACGAAGACCTCCAGAGCATCATGCAGGGCATCCGCGCCCCCAAGGGGAACGTGCATATCAACATCGGTGAGCCCCTCACGGAAGACGAAATCCGCGAGGCTTCCCTCTGCGACAAGAACGACCGCTACCAGCACATCCGACAGGCGGTGGACCGCCGCATCATCAAGGGATACCAGCTTTGGAAGACCAATTACATGGCCTATGACATGGTGTACGGCACCCGGAAGTATGTCTCGGAGTATACGCCCGAAGACCTGGATGCTTTCAAATCCTATATCATCAACCAGCTGATGCAGGTGGAACCCCCGCTGGATCCGGAGCAGTTGCGGGATATTTTCCTGCGGATTTACAGCAATCCGGTGCTCTCGAAAGAACAGCTGGAGGGCTAGTCCTGTTTCACGTGTACGTCCAGCTGCGGGAACGGGAATGACAGACCGTATTTGGAGGGCAGCTGCGTATAGACATTCTCATTGAGCCAGAAGTAGGCGCTCCAGTAATCGGGGCTGTTTACCCATGCCCTGACGGTGAAGGCAATGCTACTGCCATCCATGACCTGCAGGGCCACGAACGGATCTGCCGCGCCCGGGGTGGAAGCATCCAGGAACACGGGGTTGGAACGGACAATCTCCAGCAGGGCCTCTTTGGCCTTGGTGACGTCGGCTCCGTAGCTGAGCGACACTTTGAGGTCTACACGGCGGATGGGGTTGGTGGTGAAGTTGGTGATATTGCCGTTGGAGAGGGCTCCGTTGGGCAGGACCACCACCCGGTTGTCTACGGTGCGAAGTCTGGTGCTCACGATGGTAACGTCGGTCACGGTGCCGGTAAAGCCTTGCGCCTCGATAAAATCTCCCACCTTGAAAGGCTTGAAAACCAGGAGCATGATGCCCCCGGCGAAGTTCTGTACCGTTCCGCTCAGAGCCATGCCGATGGCCATGCCGCCGGCGGCCAGCAGAGCGGCCAGCGAGGTGGAGTTAACGCCCAGGGCGCTCACGGTGAGCACGATGAGCACAATCCACATGCTGATGGTGATGAGGCTGTTCAGGAAAGAAGCCAGGGTGGCCTCCGTCTTGCGCCGGGTGAAATACCGCCTGAGCAGTTTTTTCACCAGGGAGATGAGCCAGGCGCCGATGATGTAAATGAGCAGGGCCGCCAGCACTTTGAGGCCGAAGTTGATGGCACTGTGGGTGAGGCTGGAGACCGCCTCCTGGGCGGGCTTTTTCTGAAAGTTCTCCAGGAGTTCGATGGATTTGATGGCCAGGGTGTCTACGGAGATTTTGCTGGCTTTTTCCAGTATTTCGGGCGGAACAGTTCCGCTTGCTTGCAGGAGGTTGACTAAAAGCATGTTTCAGTTACAAGTTAATGATGAGGTAGGCCATGTAAGCGGCCCAGATAAGCAGGAAGAGGACACCGTCCAGGCGGTCCAGCTTGTTCCGTTTGCCCATATAGCAGCTGGTGAAAAGAGCGACGGCGCTGACCAGGAGGGCTCCCAGGTCTATGAGGCCGAGATTCTGGAAAGACAGCGGCCGGATGAGGGCCGATCCGCCCAGGATGAGCAGGATGTTGAAGACATTGGAGCCGATGATGTTGCCCAGGGCAAGCTGCCCCTTTTTCTTGATGGCGGCCGCTACGCAGGTGGCCAGTTCCGGCATGGAAGTGCCGCCGGCCAGGATGGTGATGGCGATGAATTTGTCGCTGACGCCCAGCCCCTTGGCAATGTCTGTTGCGGAATTCACGAACAGCCTGCCCCCGAAGACCAGGCCGGCCAGGCCACCCACAATCATGAGCAGGCAGAGCCACAGGGAACGTTCCTGCTGCGGGGAGGTGCTTTCTTCCGCGCCCTCTTTCTGCCTGAAGCAGAACCACATGTAGGCGATGAACAGCCCGGTCAGGATGGCACCGTCTACCCGGTTGAGCCCGTCTGTCCCCATGCCGAAGAAGGTATATTCCATGCCCAGCAGGACCAGCAGCACCGTAATGAGGATGTTTACGGGGATATCCCGTTTCTTATTGGTGGCCGTGATGTTCATGGGAAGAATCAGGGCTGTGATGCCCAGGATGAGCAGGGTATTGAAGATATTGGACCCCACTACGTTGCCGATGGCTATATCGGCATTGCCCTGGGCGGCGCCGATGAAGCTTACCACCATTTCCGGGGCGGAAGTTCCCATGCCCACGATGGTGAGGCCGATGACAAACTCACTGAGCCCGAAACGGCGGGCGATGCCGGAAGCACCGTCCACGAGATAGTCGGCCCCGAAAACAACCAGGGCCAGCCCCACTAGCAGCAATAAACACGACAACCACATAATACGCACGAATTTGAATTGCAAAAATAGCAATTATCGCGGGAATTGCCTATATTTGCAAGTATCCATTTTAGATTTTTCAGGGTTTTTCCATGCGGAATCCGTTGGCTCATATCGGCATTGGAGCGCTGCTGGCTGTGCTGTCAGCGTGCTTCCTGCTGTCTTCTTGCAAAGAGCCCAAGACAGAGTCCCGGTTCCTTGTGAACCGCCAGAACTCGGATTCAGACTTCTTTGTAGACCCTTCCGGAGGAGAATTCCCGTTGTACGTGGAAAGCGATGGGGAGTGGGAATTTAGCTTCAAAACGCCCGTCGTCTGGCTTCAGGCACGGGAGCAGCAACTGAATGCATCGTCGTGGATGCTCAGGCTCACGGCTTCGAAGAATCCCGGAGACGCGCCCCGGCAGGCCGTGATCCGGTTTACGGCAGAGGGGCATTCCCTGGAGGTGACGGTGCGGCAAGAGCCGGAAGATCCCGTGCTCCGGGTGAGTGTTCCCGGCGCCTATGGGGTGGAGGGGGGAACACTGGCCTATCTGCGGGGTGCTAACCAGATCAGCCGCCTCACGGACGGCGATGTGTACCGCTTCTCCCTGCTGTTTCCGGAACAGGTGAAAGCGGCCACGATCCAGGTGCCCGCCTCGCTGGAAGAGGGAATGCGGGTGACTGTAGGCTACAAAGTGGTGGAAAAGGACCGGACGCTGGTCAACACCACCTGTCCGGATGCCCTTGTGCTCCGCCTGAAAGACGGATTTGCCTGGATCAAATGCAGTGAAGACCTGTACTTTGTGATAAAGAAGTAAGATGAAACGTGTCCTTGTCCTGCTGTGGGCCCTTCTGCTCAGCGCCCTTTCCCTGACGGCCATGCCGGCCCGTCGGGGGGCCCTGCAGTACACCCAGCCGGACGGTTCCCGCATAGAGATTTTCCTGCACGGGGACGAGTGGGGGCACTGGGTGACAGACCGCGACGGAAGGATGCTGGACCTGGATGCAGACGGGTTTTACCGGCTTTCTACGCGCTCCCTGTCCCAGGTGCGGCGCCGGATCTCGCAGCAGGGCCGCCTTCTGCGCCGGCAAAGGCAGGTAAGGGCCTCTGCGGTAGACAACGACAAGCGGACGCTGGGTACGCACCGGGTACTGGTAATCCTGGTGGAATTCCAGGACAGGGAGTTTTCCGTGCCCGCTCCCCGCAGTGCGTTCTACAATATGCTCAGTCAAAAGGGCTACGACCTCAACGGCGCCACCGGGTCGGTCTGGGACTTTTTCAACGATAACTCCCGAGGGCGGTACAACCCCCTCTTTGAGGTATACGGGCCGGTAAAGCTGTCCAAGAACATGGCAGCCTACGGTAAAAACAGTACAGAGACAAACCGGGATTTGTTCCCGGGCCCGGAACTGGCACTGGTAGAGGCCTGTATCAAGTTGGATCCGGAAGTGGATTTTTCCCTTTACGACGAGAACCTGGACGGGGTGGTGGACATGATCCTGTTCTACTACGCCGGCTACGACGAGGCCGAAGGCGGTCCGGCGGATGCCATCTGGTCGCACCAGTGGGATGTCCAATCCTCGTCGGACCAGAAGGCCCGCACCACCACCCTGGACGGCGTGTGCCTGGGCTCTTATTTCTGCACGTCGGAATTGCAGGGAAACAGCGGTTCCGTCATGGGTGGCATCGGCAGCACGGTGCATGAATTCTCCCATCATCTGGGGTTGCCGGACTTCTACGACACGGATTTCCAGGAAAACGGCTATGCTTCCGGCCTGTATTACTTCTCCGCCATGAGCAATGGCCTCTACAACAACAACGGCCGTACGCCGCCATACTTCAATACGGAAGAACTCCGGATGCTGGACTGGCTGGAAGAAGAAACCGTCCAGCCCCTTCCGGACGGGGATGTGAGCCTTTCGGGCGTATGGCAGCAGAAGGCCTGGAAAATCCCCACTTCCGTGGAAGGGGAGTACTTCCTGCTGGAATTCCGGGACGGTACGGGCTGGGATGCCCCACTTCCCAAGGGCCTGGCCATCTATCATGTAGACCGCTCGGACCGGATAATCCTGGATGACTATCCGGCCAGCTACCTCTGGGACAACTGGCGCTCGACCAATTTGGTCAACGCCAAGGGGGACCACCCCTGTTTCTATATCGTGCCTTCGTCGGCCCCGTCCTCCCTGGACTATAGCGGCGGTATGGAGGGCGTGCTGTTCCCGGGCAGCTCCAACGTGTCTTCGTTCCAGCCCATCGACTGGGAGAACGACCTCACATCCCAGCAGCTCACTGCCATCCGGCAGGAGGGGGACTGCGTGAGCTTTAAAGTGCGCTCGGGCGAAGGAAAGAACATCAACGGCCTGGTGGTAGATACCTCCGGAAATCCCCTGGAAGGGGTGTCGGTGTCGGTGGAACCCATTGGCTTGCATACGCTTACGGACGCAAGCGGATACTTTTTCCTGAGTCTCCAGGACTATGAAGGCCAGAAGGAACTGGAAGTGGTGGCCAGCATGGAAGGTTATGTGTCCCGCATCATTACGCTGGTGCTGCAGGACACGGGCAACAACTTCTTTGTCATGCTCCGGAAATCGGAAGAGGCAGAGGTGACCACCCTGGACAAGTCCAATCCTTCGGCCCAGCTCATGTCCTATTCGGCCAGTGGAAAAAGCCTGATGGGAGCGGTGCGCTTCTCGGCGGAAGAACTGGCTCCTTACGTGGGACAGCGGCTCACTACCGTCACTTTCTATCCCGTGGTGTATAGTGCGGAGTCCATCCTGGTGCTGGTGGAAAGGGGAGGAGAGCGCATCCTGCAGTATCCGGTCCCCGATCCTGTGTATGCCGGATGGAATACCGTGGATATCAGCGGATTCGATATCCGTATCCCGGACGGGGAAGACCTGTACATCGGCTATGCGGTGCGGGGAGGAGACTACGAGCATCCGCTGTCGTGCCGCTTCTCGCAGCGGGATCCCACGGAAAGCTATTATGCGGTTTACAGCCCGTCGGCATCGCTCTGGCAGCCCATGGCCAAGTACGACCTTGCCCTGGCCGCTACCGTGAGCGAAGTGCAGGTGCCTACCAGCCTGGCCGACATCGGCTTCAGCAGCATCGACCCGGGGCCCGGCATCTACAAGGCCGGCCACAGGCTGGACCTCCGCCTCCGGGAGGCCTTCTCCCGCAAACCGGTATCCGTGAACTGGTTCTATGACGGAGATGCCGTCGCGGGCACTTCGGTGCTCCTGACTACCGGTATCCATACGGTAGAAGCCCGCCTCAGTTACGAAAACGGGAGCACAGAGGTGCTGGAAATGGATATCGAGGTGAACTAAGCGTCAAATTCTCTCTCCAGGGCCACCACATTCTCTACATGCATGGTGTGGGGGAACATGTCTACCGGCTGCACGGCCGTAATCCTGTATTTCTGGCACAGGATGGAAAGGTCGCGGGCCTGGGAGGCCGGGTTGCAGCTCACATAGACCATCCGGGCGGGTTCCGCATCCAGAATCACACGGGCCACGTCCGGGTGGATACCGGCGCGGGGCGGGTCCAGGATAATCACATCCGGATGGCCGTGCTCCTGGATAAAGGGTCCGGTGAGTACGTCTTTCATGTCGCCTGCAAAGAAGCTGCAGTTATGGATGCCGTTGGCCCGGGCGTTTTCCCAGGCGTCGGCAATGGCCTCCGGAACATATTCGATGCCAATCACTTTGCTGGCGTTCCGGCTCACGAACAGGGCGATGGTTCCGGTGCCGGTGTAAAGGTCGTATACCACCTCGTTGCCGCTGAGGGCGGCGAATTCCCGCGCCACGCTGTACAGCCTGTATGCCTGGCGGGAATTGGTTTGGTAGAAGGACTTGGGGCCAATCTTGAAGCGCAGGCCTTCCATCTCCTCATAGATGGCATCTTCTCCCTTGTACAGGACAGGGGATAGGTCGCCGATGGAGTCGTTCAGCTTCTCGTTGATCACGTAATAGAGGCTGGTAATGGCCGGAAATGCCGCTGCAACGGCGTCCAGAAGGGATTCTCGGGCCGATTTGTCTTCGCGGGCAAAGCAGAGGATAAGCATTACGGAGCCTTTTTCAGTGGTGCGGACGAACATGTTCCGGAAAAATCCGTGGTTTTCCCGGAGGTTGTAGAATTCCAGCCCGTTATTAAGGCAGAACTGCTTGATAAACAGCCTGATATCGTTTGAAGGACTAGCCTGGAGCCAGCATTTTTGAATATCCAGGACTTTGTCGAAGAATTTTCCCACGTGGAAGCCCAGGCCTTCCCAGTCCCGGACAGTTTCCGGATTTTCTCCCTGGAGCAGCCATCGTTTGCTGGAAGCGGTGAATTCCAGCTTGTTACGGTAAAACTGCGTTTTTTCGGAGGGGAGTGTGGGCCGGATTTGCGGCACTTCCAGATGGCCGATACGCACCAGCTGGTCTTCTACCTGCTGACGTTTGGCTTCCAGCTGCATGCTGTATGGAAGCGGCTGCCATCGGCATCCTCCACACACACCGAAATGCGCGCAGAACGGTTCCAGCCGCTGATCCGAGGGTTTCACCAGGCGTTTGATGAAGCCCTCCATGTAGTTTTTCTTTTTCTTGTATATCTGGATGTCCACGACATCTCCGGGTACGGCGAAATCCACGAAGACCACCATGCCGTCTACATGGGCAAGCGCCTTGCCCTCGGCGGCTACGGATTCGATGGTCACATTTTCCAGCAGCAGGTCTATTCTTTTCCTTGACATAATTGCGTTCGATGATGCATCTTGTGCAAAGTTACGATATTTTTCCTTTTCCAGCCAAAATCTCCGGCAGGGAAGGATTTCCCTATCTATAAGTTAACATAATATAAATTGTGTAACAAATTTAAAAAAACGAGAAAAAAGCCACAGAAACCCCGTGAATCGTGCTGATAATGAAAAGAAATGTGTATATTTGCAAAGACCGATCCTCATACAGGTAGTTTTTAATCTAAATTATAAAAACATGAAAAAATTATTTGCCGTTCTTTTCAGTGCCGCCGTGCTGGCCATGCCGCTCGCGCAGGCGCAGGACAGTCAGCTGTTCAACCACATGGCCATCGGTGTCAACCTGGACCTGCTCAATGGTGCCGGCCTTGATATCGCCATGCCCATCGGGCCGATGTTCCAGGTACGTGCGGGATTCAATACCCATGATCCGCTCTTCGGCATCATCGCCTTCGACGGAAACAAACTCAACAACTTCAACACGACCGTTCCTGTCGCCTACAAAGACGGAGGCCTGGATGTCGACCGCGTCAACCTCAATGCCGCCCTCAAGTATTCCCATGCAGAGCTCCTGTTCGACTTTTTCCCGTCCAAGACAGGATCCTTCCACCTTACGGCGGGCGCCTGGTTCGCTTTCTCACCGCTCCTGCACGCAGAGGGTAAAGCCTTGGATTCCAGCGGCGCAAATGCTGTTCCCCAGTCAGACTGGGGCAATACCACCGTCTTCGAAATTTCCACCAACAGCCAGGGTACCCTGGTGACAGACCTCAAATTCGGCCTGAATGCCGTCAAGCCGTACATCGGCCTGGGCTTCGGCCGTCCCGTCTCCCTGGAGCGCCGCGTGGGCTTCAACTTCAACCTGGGCCTTCTGTATACCGGCGGCCTTCACCTGTATTCCTACGACTTCACCTCCGGTAATCCCAAGCCGGTAGAACTCAATTCCGAGTGGGTGAACAAGTATGTCCAGAATATCGATAAAGTGGGCAGTTATCTCGAGTACTTAGACCTCATGAACAAATTCCCGCTGTGGCCCGCCATGCGCTTCAGCCTGTTCATCCGGCTCTTTTAATTTTGCGTAACTAATTAAAAATCAATAATTTACTATGAAAAAGACGCTTGTAATGACGGCCCTTTCGGCCTTTGCTGCACTCCTGTGCGTGTCTTGCAACAAACCGGACAACGGCGGCAACAACACAGACCAGAACGTGGTGTTCGAGGAACCCGCCTACCTGGGCCAGGCTGCAGTAGTTACCTTCCCTTCCACCGGTACGTCCCTGAACGTAGACAAGCAGAAACTGGTGAAACCGGAAAAACTCATCCTCATGGAGTCCGGTCACTATGTGTTCATGGGCAAGCTGGTGGGCACCGCCTCTTTCGCCCCTGTCAAGGCAGAGGGAGACAACTTCATCCGTTCCGGTAAATATACCTTTGCCTCGGGCGTTTACGACCTGGCCGGTTTCGGCAAGGCGGAAATCTCCTCCGGTAAAATCTCCATCGACGTGGGTGGAAATCCTGTTTCCTACGAGGGTGGCGATGTCCACTATCCTTCAGCCCCTTCTGCTGGCACGGAGAGCAATATGGTCCGTAGCTGGACGCCTTCCGGCAAAGTGAAAGTCACCATCCCCAGCAAGGGTATCAGCACCAACCTGGAGCCTTCCCTGGAAGCCGTGGCCGCCTATCTGCAGGAGCATAAAGTCAACATCAATAAGGAAGACTACGTAGGCTATCAGATTTCCTTCATTTCCCTGAGCATGGCCGACAACACTTTCACTGTAGGTTTTGCCAACAAGTATGCCTACGTGGGTACCTGGAAGTGGGCGGACAAGAACGCCGGCAAGTTCACCTATTCCTTCTCCACCTCCATGGGCAGCGAGCTCATCAGCGGTACTGCTGGCGGCACGGTGAAATTCTTCAAGGAAGGCGGCGTCAACAAGTGCGGTTTCGTGATGGAAATCAGCGCCAAGGGCACCACTGCCAACCTGGAGTTCAACCTGGTGGAAGCCAAGTAAGAGCGCCTCTCCCCTACTCTGCCGGCCCCGGAAACAACGGGGCCGGTTTTTTTGTTTAGACGCAAAAAAAGTGTACATTTGTAAGTACGTTAAACCTTAAGCCAAAACCTGTTCATGTCTGTTACCATTAAGACGGTGCAAACCCGCGCAGAACTCCGCGCGTTTGTCAAATTCCCTATCGGCCTTTACAAGGACTGCCCCTATTATGTCCCGGGCCTGTATTCCGACGAGCTGTCCACCCTGGACCCCCGGAAGAATCCCATGGGGAAATACAGCAAGCAAGCGCTTTTCCTGGCCTATAAAGACGGGAAACTGGCCGGCCGGGTGGCGGCCATCATCAACGAAATCGCCAACCGGGACTGGAAGCACGCGGAAGTGCGGTTTGGCTGGATCGATTTCATCGACGACAAGGAAGTATCGCGGGCGCTGCTGGATGCGGTAATCGGCTTTGGCAAAAAGCACGGGATGACCGCCGTCACGGGGCCCCTGGGCTTCACGGACTTCGACAATGAAGGCTGCGTGATCGAGGGCTTCGACGACATCTCCTCCTATGCGCTGCGCTTCAACTATCCTTATTACGGGGAGCACTTCGAGGCACTGGGGATGACCAAGGTGAACGACTGGCTGGAGTACCGTATCTTTGTTCCCAGCCAGGTGCCGGAAAAGGTTTCCACCGCCGCCAGGCTCTTGCAGGAGCGCTACAACCTGCATATCCGCAAGATTACCAAGAAACAGATCCACTCGGAGCAGTATGGCCTGAAGATGTTCGACCTCGTGAACCGGACCTACTGCGAGCTCTTCGACTTTACCGTGCTTCCCCAGGAAGTGATGAACCATTATATCGACAACTTCCTGGGGCTGTTGGACTTCAAATACGTCACCCTGGTAGAGGACGCTGCCGGCAAGCTGGTGGCCCTGGCTGTCACCATGCCTTCCATCGCCCGTGCCGTGCAAAAAGGCCGGGGATACCTGTTCCCCCTGGGCTGGTGGCATCTGGTCAAGTCCATGTACCTGAAGCACGAGGAAGCACTGGAGCTGATGCTCATCGCCGTGGATCCGGAATACCGGAACCGGGGTGTGCATGCCATCCTGTTCAACGAGATTATTCCCAACCTGATAGAGGGCGGGTTCAAATACGGCGAATCCAACGCGGAAATGGAAACCAACAACAGCATCCAGAATGTCTGGAATCTGTACGAGAAAGAGTTCAAACGCCGCCGGCGCGTGTTTTCAAAAGAGATCTAGATGAGTGCAGGTTCCGTCATGCTTCCTCCCCTGCCCGAGCGGATGCGCCCTGGCAGCCTGGACGCGTATGTAGGCCAGCGTCACCTGGTGGGAGAAGGCTGCGTGCTCCGGAAGATGATCGAGAGCGGAAACCTCAGTTCCTTTATCCTCTGGGGGCCTCCCGGCGTGGGAAAAACCACCCTGGCCCATATCATCGCCCAAACCCTGGACCGGGACTTCTACACCCTGTCGGCCGTGACGGCCGGGGTCAAGGAGGTCCGGGAGGTGTTTGAGAAAGCCCGGGGAAACTCCCTTTTCAACCAGAAAGGGGCGCCCATCCTGTTCATCGACGAGATTCACCGTTTCAACAAGGCCCAGCAGGACGCCCTCCTGGGGGCCGTGGAAAACGGCACCATCGTCCTCATAGGCGCCACTACGGAAAATCCCTCCTTCGAGGTCATCACTCCCCTGCTGTCCCGCTGCCAGGTGTATGTGCTCAAATCCCTGGAAAAGGCCGATTTACAAGCGCTGCTGGACCGCGCGCTCCGGGAGGATGTGCTCCTGAAAGAGAAGGACATCCGCCTGGAAGAGACCGAGGCGCTGATGCGGCTGAGCGGCGGTGACGCCCGGAAACTGCTGAATGTGCTGGAAATAGTGGTAGACGCCCAGGCAGGCAAGTCCCCCGTGGTCATCAACAACGCGGTGGTAACGGAATCCATCCAGGAGAACATGGCCATCTATGACAAAGACGGCGAGATGCACTACGACATCATTTCGGCCTTTATCAAGAGCATCCGGGGGTCGGATCCCAATGCGGCCATCTATTACCTGGCCCGGATGATTGACGGCGGAGAAGACCCGCTGTTCATTGCGCGGCGGCTGTGTCTGAGCGCGTCGGAAGACGTAGGCCTGGCAAATCCCAACGCCCTGCTACTGGCCAACGCCTGCTTTGAGGTGGTGTCCAAGATTGGCATGCCGGAAGGCCGCATTCCCCTGGCGGAAACCACGGTGTACCTGGCCTCTTCCCCCAAGAGCAACGCCTCCTATATGGCCCTGGAGCACGCCATGGCCAAGGTGAAGGAAACGGGGAACCTGCCTGTCCCCCTTCCCATCCGCAACGCCCCCACCAAGCTGATGGAGGAATTGGGCTACAGCGATGGCTACAAGTATGCCCACGACTATCCGGGTAACTTCGTGGACATGGAATTCCTGCCGGACGCCATCAGGGGCACGGTGTTCTACCAGCCCCAGTCCAACCGGCACGAAAACACCCTCCGCGCCTATCTGGAAGCCTGCTGGCCCAAATATTATCCCCCGAAACAATAAAAGTCTCCCTCGAAGCGTGCCGGTCTCCGTTTGCTAGAACGGATAGCCGACGCCGAAATGGATGGCGTAATTCCCCTTGAACCACTCTGAAGGGCCCAGCCAGCGTTCCCCTGCCACGCGGGCGGGGTCGTGCAGGCGGATACCGGTATCTACCCGGACCAGGATGAAGTCCAGGTTCACCCGGATGCCCAGCCCCCAGTTGAGGGCGATGGACTGCGGGAGCGTGCGCAGGCGGAAGGTGGAGGTATCCATCTCCGGATCCCAGTCGAAATCGTCCGGGTTCTGCACGTTCAGGGGGTAGTCCCAGATGTTTCCGGCGTCCACGAACAGGGCGCCTTCCAGTTTCCACACCAGCGGGAAGCGGTATTCCGCATTGGCTTCCAGTTTCATCTCGCCCATCTGGCTGGGGATGGAGAAGAAGTCTGTCAAGGGCTCTGAATTGCCGGGGCCCAGGGTCCGGGCTTGCCAGCCGCGCATGGAGGCGGCACCGCCACAATAGAACTGTTTCTCGAACGGCATGGAGAAAGAGTTCCCGTAGGCATAGCCCGCTCCCGCCAGGAAGTGCAGGGCCACTGCATGCTTGTCCTCCCTGCCAAAGCGGAACGTTCGCCCGATCTGGAGCTCTGCCCGCACATACTGGGAATACTCGGTTTGCCAGATGGTATGCTTCCCGTAGTCGTCCAGGGGCATCCAGCGATTGAACAGGCTGAGGAAGTTGCCGGAGACGTCGAAGCTGAGCCGGTAATAGTGGTACGGCGTGAGCGGGACCGTAGACGAATTGGTGGTATAGTAGAGCATGCCGCCCACCCCGAGGTCGAAGTGGTCTGCGTAGGCGTTGTACAGGAACGGGTTCTTCACCAGAAGGTTCCACTTGAAATCATTGTCTACGTTGAACAGGCGGGCGATATTGGCCTGGATGGGAGAAAACTGGTAGAAGAAGTTGTTGCCCACACGCCCGGAATACGCCAGCGAAGTGGAGATCATGGTGCGGCGGTACTCCGGCCGGTCCTGATAGCTGAAGGAGGTGTTGAGTACCGTCCGTGGGATGTTGGGCCCTTTGAACAGCCGGGTGGGAATGCCCAGGAACAAGGGGAACAGCAGGCTGGAGGTGACAGTGACCTCGGTGGAATAGGCGTTGTCGTTGGGCTTGAACTGGAAATTACCCCTCAGTCCCAGGTTGAGCAGTTCTCCGCCGTGAAACAGGTTCTTGTGGTAGTAGTTGAACTGGGGGGAAATGCCGAAGAGCCCCGTGGAGTTCACCGACGCCTCCAGATTGGTCTTGAATCCCTGCAGGCCCGCATTCTGAAGGCTGATATCGCAGTTGACCCGGTCTTCCGATACCGGTGTCATGGCGATGTTCACGCTGGAGAGCATGCCCAGGCCGGACAGGCGGCTGTAGGTGGTGTTGACGTTGCGCTCGTCGTAGAGTTGGCCGGGTAGCACGGTGTTCAGGTTTTCCAGCACAGACGGGCGGATTTTCAGGCGCTCCGGGTGGCTGATGTTCACCTCCCCGATGTGGTATTTACGGTGCTCGCGGGCGGCCTCCGGGGAGTCTCCGAGGGCATAGTCCCGGATCATCATCCTAAGGGCGGCCTTGCCGTCTCCCGAGAGGGTGTCGGCCTCGAAGGCGTAGTAGTTCTTGTTGAAGCCGTAATAGCCTTTTGTGCGGAAGTACTGGGCAGAGCGCTCCGACTCTGCTTCCAGGGCCGACTCGGAGAGGAATTGCCCGGGGGCGATGGTGCTATTGACTCTGTCCGCGGCGAATTCCTGGGCGAAGGTGCCGTACTCCGGCACTTCGTAGTCGATGGAGGAGATGGTGTAGCGTTTTCCCAGGGTGACAAAATAGGTGACGTTCACTTTGCGGCCGTGCACCTCTACGCGGCTGTCTACCTGGGAACCGTAGTATCCGGTGTACTGGAGATAATTCTTGATGTTGTCGATGCTGGCATCCACCTGGGCGGGGTCGTACACCACGGGGGGCGTGCCGATACGGCGGAAGAACTGCGCAGCCTGGGTTTCCCGCGTGCCGCCCAGGTTGTAGATGCTCAGGAGCGGGTTGAACCCCAGGAGGGTGCTGATGGGCTTCTGGGTGATGTAGGCATTAAGGGAAGAGGCGTTGTAGGAGCGGTCGTCGACTTTGACGCTGGCTTTGCGGAGCATGAATTCCCCGTCCCGCAGCGCGCGAGTGGTGCTGCATCCGGCAAGGAACAGGAAAGGGAGGAAAAGAAATAATATGTATTTCTTATGCTTCATTGCCACAAAAATAATACATTCCTCTCATTTTTTCTTATATTTGCACAATTTTTAAACCATTTTTATGCAGTAAAGCCTAATGAAAAACAAGTACATCGACCTTATCGAACAGACGTTCGATTTCCCGCAGGACGAATTTATGGTTGTAGACGGTAACCTGATGTTCAACGACATAGACCTGATGGAGATTATCGAGAAGTACGGCACCCCGATCAAAATCACCTATCTGCCCAAGATTTCCCAGCAGATCCAGCGTGCCAAACGTCTTTTCAAAGTGGCCATGGCCAAGGCCGATTACCAGGGCGAGTATCATTACAGCTACTGCACCAAGAGCTCCCAGTTTGCCTTCGTCGTACATGAGGCGCTCAGGAACGATATCCACCTGGAAACCTCGTCGGCCTACGACCTGGACCTGGTAAGGGCTCTGGGCAAGGACGGCTCCGTAGACAAGGAAAGCGTCTACATCATCTGCAACGGTTTCAAGCGCCCGCAGTATATCCAGAACATCGCCGCCCTGCGCCAGGAAGGCTGGAAGAACATCATTCCCGTGCTGGACAACAAGAACGAGTTCGAAGACCTGGCAGACCTTATTGAGGAAGACACCATGATGGGCATCCGGATTGCCTCCGAGGAAGAACCCAACTTCGACTTTTATACCTCCCGCCTGGGCATCCGCTATTCCGACATCCTCAAGTTCTACAAGGATACGGTGGCCAAATACCCCAATTTCCACTTGAAGATGCTGCATTTCTTTATTAACACGGGCATCCGGGATACCGCCTACTACTGGAACGAACTGTCCAAGTGCGTGAAGGTGTACTGCGAGCTCAAGGCCATCTGCCCGGAACTGGACAGCCTGAACATCGGCGGCGGCCTGCCCAACAAGACTTCCCTGGCCATGGACTTCGACTATGAGTATATGGTGGAGGAAATCATCAACCAGATTAAGGTAAACTGCAACGCCATGGGCGTGGAGGAACCGGACATCTTTACGGAATTCGGTTCCTTCACCGTGGGAGAAAGCGGCGCCACCATCTTCAAGATCTTGGATATCAAGCAGCAGAACGACCGCGAGAAGTGGTATATGATAGATAACAGCTTTATGACCTGCCTGCCGGACACCTGGGGCCTGAACCAGCGCTTCATCCTGCTG
>CAMVMG010000002.1 GCA_947168525.1 uncultured Bacteroidales bacterium | reverse complement strand
GCCGACAAGCCCCTGAGAGCGTTCTTCATTTGGATTACAAACATAGTTACTTTATAAGACTGCCTTCACCGGTGCCGCCCAGAAAGCGTCGGCATCCGTTGTGACAATTGTTCCTTCTTGAATTTCGTGTCCTTTAAAACCTGAGGGAACAAGATAGATCTTACGACCAATCTCATGCTGTCTATTGGGCCAGTCTTCCTGGAAGTAGGAAAGATTCTCCCAGCAGTCGAACCAATAGGTGTTCTTGGCCATATAGGAGTAGTGCTCGTTCACCTTGGTAGTGGCCTTCTTGAACCTGGGATGATACTGCATCTTCTCCCCGGAAATATAGTGTTCCCTGATTTCCCGGAGAGAAAGCGGGGTGCCGTCAAGGTCTGAGGCGTAATTCCCATCCATATCGGTGTCAATCATAGCCCACTTGCCCAGTTCCGGGAGCCACACTTCATTCATGACGTGACATTCCGTGTCTTCTTCATCTCCCGGCATACAAGTGACATACCGAGCATCCAGTCCAGCGGCAAGCAGGAGCTCGAAGGTAAGGAGACTGTGCAATCGGCAGTTGAACGCGGGTTCGATATTTTTAGTGTACTCCCACAAATCGATGGCATTCCGGTGCTCCGGTTCTATCTCCTGGTTATCGTGAGGTATGTTGGCCGCCACATATTTGCCGATGGCGAGTGCCTTGGTCCAGGTGTCCGCATCAGCATCGTACAACTGTTCCAACTGGAAATAATCCCGGATCTCTTTTGCCCGGGCCGGATTCTGGAGTATCTTCATCTCAAAGGCAACCGTGTTCTTCTCAAAAGGGCCAGACGTACGGAGCAGGTCTACAAACTCATTGTATCTTGCTTCGAATCCCGGATGGACGGTAAGGCGGAAGTTTCCATACTTCTGACGAAGATTAATAAACAATACCAAGGACAGAATACCGATCACGGCAAAGATGCCCCAAATGACCTTCAGAATAATTTTCATACACTACGAATTACAAATGGTTCCGTAAAGATTTCTCCGTTGAATTTCGATTTATCAGTGCGAAGATAAGAAGAATGGCAGGAATAGCCAAATCGGAAATGGGGAGAATAATCGCGGATAATTGCTGCAATACGAGGCCCGGAGGGCAGGGGCGCCGTCGGGAGACGCGGGGATAGCGAACGAAAGGTAACACGAAGAGGAAAGGGTCCTGCCTAAGCGCACAAAGCAGAAAACCAGCCGAAAAGGCTGGTTTTCAAAGCTTTGTAGACTACTGTGATAAAACCTCGAACCTGATTAAAGATATCAACCGTCTTTATTTATTCGCCATCGAGGTACTTTAGGGAATAATGATTATATTTGTAAGAACCCGTCTCATCGGGAATCAATGTTTATGGAAGACACTGGTAATATCGTTATTTACGAGTCCGAAGGAGGAGATGTCCGGCTAGATGTAAGGCTGGAGAATGGTAACGTGTGGCTTACTCAGCAACAAATGGCTTTGTTGTATGATAAAGCCCCTTCCACCATTAACGAGCATATCAGAGACATTTTTGACGATAAAGAACTGCTTCCAGAGGCCTGCAGAAAGAAATTCGGAAATTCCGAATTTCAGCAGAAAGCTCCCTACTACTATAACCTAGACATGATTATTGCCGTCGGGTTTCGAGTCCGTTCCAGAAATGGCGTCATCTTCAGGCAGTGGGCTGCCGAACGCATTCAAGAGTACATCGTCAAAGGCTTTACGATGGATGATGAGCGACTGAAGCAACTCGGCGGAGGAGGTTATTGGAAGGAACTTCTAAATCGTATACGGGACATTCGTGCTTCGGAGAAGGTGTTTTATCGGCAGATTCTGGATATCTACGCTACCAGCGTGGACTATGATCCCAAAGCCGATATGTCCATCGAGTTCTTCAAGAAAGTCCAGAACAAGATCCACTATGCCATTCATGGCCAGACGGCAGCAGAAATTATCTACTCCAGAGCCGATGCCGAAAAGGAATTCATGGGGTTGACAACTTTCAAAGGGAGTCGTCCACATCTCTCGGATGCCGTAATAGCAAAGAACTACCTGAACGAGAAAGAATTACGCTCTCTTGGTCAATTGGTCTCAGGTTATCTGGATTTTGCCGAACGTAAAGCAGAACGCCACGAATTCATGACCATGGCTGACTGGGCTAAGCATCTGGATAACGTCCTTATTATGAACGGTGAACAACTCCTTGTGGGCCCTGGTTCAGTCAGTCATCAACAGGCTATAGAAAAGGCCACGGATGAATACAAGAAATACCAGCAACGCACTTTGAGCGATGTAGAAAAGGCCTATCTTGATACCATCAGAATACTGGAAGACAAAACAAAGAAAAAGAGTTGAGATTGCTCAACTCTTTTTCTGTAGTAGCGGAGGCAGGACTCGAACCTGCGACCTCCGGGTTATGAGCCCGACGAGCTACCGACTGCTCTACTCCGCGGTTTGGGAATGCAAAGGTAAGATGTTTTTTTGAAAAAAACAAATTTTACAAGATTAGTTAAGGAAAGCGAGGATGGCAGCCATGTCAGTGGCGGAGAAGGCTTTTTGCTCGCCGGAGGACAGGTTCTTGATGTTCACCGTTCCGGCCTCCATCTCAGTGCTGCCGTTGATGGAGATGAACGGGATGTTTTTTTTGTCGGCGTAGTCGAACTGCTTCTTGAGTTTGGCGGGCTCCGGATACACTTCTACGGCGACGCCCTGCTCCCGGAGCGCTTTGGCCACGGGAATCACATAGCGGAGTTCGTCGGCCCCCATCACCGCAAACAGCAGGGTGGTGCTTTCCGCGAGCGAGGCGGGGAACAGGTCCAGCCCCACGAGGACGTCGTAGATGCGGTCTGCCCCGAAGGAGATGCCCACGCCGGAGAGGCCCGGCAGGCCGAAAATGCCGGTGAGGTTGTCGTAGCGGCCGCCGCCGCAGATGGAGCCGATCTCCCAGTCCAGCGCCTTCACCTCGAAGATGGCGCCGGTGTAGTAGTTGAGCCCGCGGGCCAGGGAGAGGTCCATCTCCACCGGGGCCTGCACGAGGGCCGTTTCAATAAGGCCGAAGAGCTCTTCCAGCTCCGCGAGGCCCTTGAGTCCGGTTTCGGAGCAAATCCCGGAGGCGCTGCCGCCCTCGAAGAGCGCGCGCATGGCGGCCAGCTTTTCCTGGAAGGAGCCGCTGAGCGAGAGGATTTGCTCGATGACGGCGATGCCTCCTGCCGCGATGCCTTTGTCGGCCATCTCTTCCTTCACTTTCTCCAGGCCAATCTTGTCCAGCTTGTCGATGGCGACGGTGATGTCCACCACTTTGTCCGGGGCGCCGGCAATCTCCGCGAAGCCGGTGAGCACTTTCCGGTTGTTGATATGGATACCCACCCGGACGCCCAGCTTGCCGAACACGGCGTCTACCATTTCCACCAGTTCCAGTTCGTTAACCTGAGAGGTGGAGCCAATCACATCTACGTCGCATTGGTAGAATTCGCGGTAGCGGCCCTTCTGAGGACGGTCTGCCCGCCAGACCGGTTGAATCTGGAAACGCTTGAAAGGGAAGGAAATATCGCTCTGGTGCTGCACCACATAGCGGGCAAACGGAACGGTGAGGTCGTAGCGGAGACCCTTTTCGCAGATCTGGGGAACCACAGGCTTGTCCGGGTCTATCCCGGCAAATGCGTCCCCGGAGTTGAGGATGCGGAAAAGGAGTTTGTCGCCTTCCTCGCCGTATTTGCCCAGCAGGGTGGAGAGGTTCTCCATGGCGGGAGTCTCTATCTGCTGGTATCCGTAGGTGCGGAAGACGCTCCGGATGGTATCGAAAATATAGTTGCGACGGGCCATTTCTTTTTGGCCGAAGTCTCTGGTGCCTTTCGGGATGGACGGCTTCTGGATTGCCATAACTTTAAAAATTTGTCAAATATACGAAAAAAACGCTAACGCACCGAAACTTTGAGTTTGAGAATGCGCCTTACGCTCTCGTCAATCCGGGATTCGGGGATGGTCCCGTCCTGGACGGCCTGGAGCACCGCGTCGAAGACCTTGGGATATTCCCGGGTGCCCAGGAGGATGTCGGCCCCGGCCTTGATGGCCAGGATGGCGGCCTGTTCCGACGAATACTCGCGGGTGATGGCGCCCATCTCCATGCCATCGGTGATAATCACGCCTTTGAAGCCCAGCTCTTTCCGGAGTTTATCCTGCAGGATCACAGGGGAGAGGGTGGAGGGAATCTCCGAGCCCGTCACTTTCGGGGCCGATATGTGGGCGGTCATCACCATGGGTGCGCCGGCGGCGATACCTGCCTGGAAGGTAATCATTTCGCACGAGCGCATCTCCTCCCAGGTTTTATGGCTAACCGCGTACCCCAGATGGGTGTCGGCATAGGTGTCGCCGTGCCCGGGGAAGTGCTTGAGGCAGCTCACCACGCCGGCATCGGCCATGCCCTTCACATATTCCGCCACCATAGGAGCGGCCACGGCAGGGTTGTCGGAGAAGGCCCGCGTGCCGATGATGATGTTCTCCGGGTTGGTGTTCACATCCGCCACCGGGGCGAAGTTCACCTCGAAGCCGTATTGTTTCAGGTAGGAGCCAATCGCGTAGGCGGCATTGTAGGCGGCCTTGGGATTCCCGGTGGCGCCGATGGAGGACGTGCTCTCGAACCTGGGCACCTGGAAGTTGGGGTTGTTACCGATGCGGGCCACCCGTCCGCCTTCCTCGTCGATGCAGATGAGGGGGTCTCCCTGGAAACGCCTGAGCTCCCCGATGAAACGGGTTACCTGCTCCGGGGTGTCGATGTTATGGGCATACAGCAGGATACCCCCGACGGGGTATTTCTTGTTGGTGGCGGCCATCCGGCCATTGACGCTGCGGATGGCGTACGGCACCAGGTCTTCTCCGGTGACCCAGCTGATTTCAGGGTCCAGGGCCTCTGGCCGCACGATAAACAGCTGGCCGATTTTTTCCCGCAGTGTCATTTTCCTGAGTTGTTTTTCTACCGGATCTCCTGCCGCACAGGCATGTGCGAGCAGAAGGGAGCCGGCAAGCAGCATTAAAAGGCGTTTCATCTGATAAAAATCAATCGGGAGCAAAGTTACCACTCTGCCCCCGAAAATGCAAATGAAAAACCGGATGCTAACCGCAGTAGAAATACTGCTCTACCAGTTTTCTCATCAGTTCAGGGTCTTTCCGGGCGGCCTCGTGCAGGGAAGCGTCGTTGTGGGCGCGGAGGGCCTTGAGGATGCCGTCGATCATCCGGGGACGGAAGACATCGGCCGCTTCATACAGGGCGCGTACTTTTTCCAGAGCATCGGCCGACTCGGCGCAGCAGGTGGGGAGATTCTCCAGCGTAGCCAGGCGGGCAGCATTCTCGCTGCGGTGGATGTCCATGTCCACGTACTTCTCCGCGGAGAGGGCCAGCGCTTTTTCCGGCTCCATTTCCAGGCCGATGCGGGCAGCCGTGCACAGGCCGGCCATGAGCTGGTAGATGTCGGCCGAGCAGTCCGGGCAGCGCATCTCGAAGGTCTGTTTGGCGGTGGTGTCGTGGTCGGCGGCCATTTCCAGCGGATTGGCCTTGGAGCACATGTCCGTGCCGGAACTCCAGCCCAGCGGTACGCGGACCAGGGCGCTGCGGTTGCAGTCTCCCCAGCAAACATTGGTGGGGGCTTCCTGATGCGGCACCAGGCGGAAGTAGGAAGTGGGGTTCTTGTTGCCGAAGGCGGTGATGGACGGGGCCATCTGCATCAGGCCGGCAATGGCCCGGCGCGCCTCTTCAGAGAGTTTCCCGTCGGCGCCCAGGGTGGCGTTGCGGCCGTCCCGCATCAGGCGCATGTGGATGTGCATGCCGGAACCGGCCTTGCCGGTAGTGATCTTGGGGGCGAAGGACACGTCCAGGCCATATCGGTAGGCCAGGTTGCGGATTACCCATTTGGCCAGCAGCAGCTGGTCTGCGGCGGTCTCTACCGGGCAGGGCAGGAATTCGATCTCGTTCTGCTCGTAGATTTTCCCTTCCAGGGTGAAATTGCCTACCTCCGAGTGGCCGTACTTGATCTGGCCGCCCGTACGCGCCACGTGCATCATGCATTCGCGGCGGAAGTCGTTCAGTTTGGCAAAGGGCTCGCTTTCGTGGTAGCCTTTCTGGTCTGTGGCGGGGAACAGCGGGTCCTGGTCACAGATTACATAGTATTCCAGCTCTCCCATGGCCTCGAACTGCATGCCGGTAGATGCTTCGAAGGCTTTTTCGGCCCGACGGAGCGTCTCGTGCGGGGCGCAGTCGAAAGGCTCTCCGCTTTTGTCAAAGAAGCTGCACAGCAGGCACAGGGTGGGAATATCGTTGAAGGGGTCTACAAAGGCGGTCCGGTAGCGTGGAATCACGTACAGGTCACTGTTGCCGGCCTCGATGAAGGAGGGGAAGAGGCTGGAACCGTCTACCCGCTCTCCTTCCGTGAGGATGGTCTCTGCGTAGGAGAGGCTGTTGATGGTGAAGTTCAGGGTTTTCACGCGCCCGTCTTCCGCGGGATACATGAAGTCGATCATCTGGATGCCGTTTTCACTGATGAAGCGGAGCAGGTCTTCCCGGGTGAACTCCTCCGGGCATTTTTTCAGGAATGCGACAACCTCGTTGGGGTTGAGGGCAATGTTTTTGTCCATAATAATTATGCGGTTATTAAAACAATACACTCCCTTTGGCGCGTGGCCTTGAGGAGTGTCTTGGAGCGGAATGCGAGGTTCGAACTCGTGACCTGCGGCTTGGGAAGCCGCCGCTCTACCAACTGAGCTAATTCCGCGTCGGGACTACAAATATACGCAATTTTTTTCATCCGCCAATTTTTTGGGGGCTTTTTGCGCGGGTTGAACAAATCGTCGGTAAGATTGGACGGAGAGTCCAGCGGGAGGGAGAAAAACGAAAGATATTTGCACCGTCAAAAACCGCATACGCATGAAACGATTGACAACCATCCTATTGAGTGCCGCCGTATCCTTTTCGGCGCTGGCACAGCCGCAACTCACGGAGA
The DNA here is from genome assembly GCA_947168525.1 of uncultured Bacteroidales bacterium. GTDB lineage: Bacteria > Bacteroidota > Bacteroidia > Bacteroidales > UBA932 > Cryptobacteroides. Next base: position 226,296 of record CAMVMG010000002.1, on the reverse strand, counting down.
ACAACATCGACAAAATCCTGAAAGTCATGACGCTGGAGGAAAAAGCCCAGCTGCTGGTGGGTTCCATCGAGGGGATGAACTACACGGGTGTCCCCATGCCGCCTACTGGTGATGAAGCCGGTTATCAGCGTGTTCCCGGAGCGGCTGGGCAGACCAATACGATTCCGCGCCTGGGTATTCCGCCCACTGTTGTTGCCGATGGCCCTGCGGGCTTGCGGATAACACCCCATCGAAGCGATGATGACAGGGATTTCTTCTGTACGGGATTTCCCGTAGAGATTCTTCTCGCGTCCAGCTGGGATACGGATGTTTTGTATGAAGTGGGGCGCTCTATGGGCGAAGAGATCCGGGAATATGGTGTGGACGTTATCCTGGGACCAGCCACCAATATTATGCGCAACCCTCTGTGCGGCCGCAATTTCGAGTATTATAGCGAAGACCCCGTCCTGGCCGGGAAGATGACGGCTGCCATGGTTAATGGTGTCCAGTCTCAGGGTGTTGGAACTTCAGTAAAGCATTTTGCCGCCAACAACCAGGAGACCAACCGGGAAAACAACGATTCCCGTGTGAGCCAGCGTGCCCTTCGGGAAATCTATCTGAAGCCTTTCGAGATAGCCGTTAAAGAGGCGCAGCCCTGGACCATTATGTCCTCTTATAACAAGGTCAATGGGGAGTATTCCCAGTCCAATCACGACCTGCTGACCAAGATTCTCCGTCAGGATTGGGGTTTTAAGGGAATCGTGATGACGGACTGGACGGCTCCGCGCGAAAGCGAGAAACAGGTTGCAGCCGGGAATGACCTGCTGATGCCCGGCCGCAAGGTCCAGATTGAGCAGATTGTAGCCGCTGTACAGGAAGGTCGTTTGTCCATCAAGGAAGTTGACGCCTGTGTCCGCAGGATGCTCCAGTACATTGTCAAGACCCCTCGTTTTCATGATTACCAGTATACAGAGCAACCGGACCTGAAGGCGCATGCCGCGGTTTCCCGCAAAGCGGCCGAAGAGGGTGTGGTCCTTCTGAAAAATGACGGCGTACTTCCGCTCAAGGCCGGTAATGTGGCTCTTTTCGGCATCCAGTCCTATGAATTCCTGCATGACGGAATCGGCAGCGGACATGTGAACACACCCTACGTTGTCAATATGGTGGATGCGCTGAAAGCGCAGGGCTTTACTTGCAACGAACCCTTGGCAGAAGCCTATCGGCTGCATATCCAGGCCGATAAGGTACAATGGCAGTTATCTCCCTACGGCAAGATGCCCTTAATGGAAGCCATCGGCGTCGGCGCCCCTGTTTATGAGATGGAATTTCCTGACTATGTGTATACTACAACGGCTAAGGAAAGCGATATGGCACTCATTACCATCGGCCGTAAGCCCGGTGAGGGCTTTGACCGCGACATCAAGGACGATTTCAACCTTTCCGACGTGGAAATGAGTCTTCTCAAGGGTGTTTGTGACGCTTTCCACGCCGCCGGAAAGAAAGTGATTGTGGTGCTGAACGTAGGCGGTGTAGTGGAGACCGCTTCCTGGAAAGACTGGCCGGATGCCATCCTCCTGCCTTGGATGCCCGGTCAGGAAGGCGGTAACGTGGTGGCCGATGTCCTTACCGGAAAAGTAAATCCATCCGGACGCCTTTCCATCACGTTCCCCGTCCGTTATGAGGATGTGCCCGGGGCCGATGATTTCCCGACCACCTTTGGAGCGGACGATCGTTTCGACATTATTGGCGCTCTGCTGCATCCTAAGAAATCGCCAGACGGAAACACGAAAAACTACGATTATACAGAATACAACGAGGGAATCTATGTGGGTTACAGGCACTATCAGACTAAGGGAGTGGAGGTCTCCTATCCTTTCGGATACGGCCTCAGCTATACCTCATTCTCATATAGTGAACCTTCCGTAAAGCGCCGCGGCAATACTTATACCGCCAGCATCAAGGTGACGAATACCGGCTCCGTGGCCGGACGTGAAGTGATCCAACTCTATGTCACCGCTCCTGCTGGAATGCTTGATAAGCCGGAGCGGGAACTCAAAGCCTTTGCCAAGACCGGAAAACTGGCCCCGGGCGAGTCGCAGACTGTGGAAATGACTTTTACAATCTACGACCTGGCCTCCTTTGACGAAAGCGCATCGGCTTTTGTGACAGACAAGGGCTCCTATATCGCCAAGTTCTGTACGGATGTTTGCTCGGAGCAGGCTGCCATCAGGTTCGCGGTCCCTGCCCGGAAGGTTTATCCCGTAACCCGTATAAATTGAACGGAACGTCGAAAGGAAAAAACAAATTGTCCAGCGCCAAAGGAAATCCAAAAGTACTTTTGCATCGTGATTATTGGCACAAAACTATTTTAACAATATGTATTTGATGAAAAAAACTGTTTCACTGCTTCTGGCCGCATTTCTGGGTGTGTTCACTCTGGCGGCGCAGGAGAGAATCACCGTGTCCGGCCATGTGACGGATGCTCAGACGGGAGAGCCCCTCTTTGCCGTGGGCATCCTGCAGCAAGGCACTTCCAACGGAGTCATCTCCGCTATGGAAGGAGAGTACACGATTACCGTTCCCAGAGGAGCGGTTTTGGAATTTTCAAGCATCGGCTATGAGACCGTACAAGTGGTGGCCGACCGGAATGTCATCGATGTGGCTCTGGAAGTGGATACCAATCTGCTGGACGAAGTGGTTGTGGTTGGTTATGGCGTCCAGAAGAAGAGTTCCCTTACCGGAGCCGTATCGTCTGTGAAAAGTGTTGACCTGCAGGCGCGTGGCGTCACCAACATCAACGCTGCCCTTTCCGGAAAAACTTCCGGCGTGCAGTCTTACAGTTCGTCGGCCCGTCCGGGCGCAGCTCCGAACATCCAGGTGCGCGGTATCGGCTCCAACGGATCTTCGGCCCCGCTGTACGTCATTGACGGACGTATCGCTTCCGGCACAGGCTCCATCAACCCCAATGACATCGAGAGTATCGAAGTGCTGAAAGACGCTGCTTCCGCCGCCATCTACGGTGCATCGGCCGGTAATGGAGTAATCCTGATTACCACCAAGAAGGGCCAGGGCGACGGGCATCTCAGCTATGATATGCAGATTACGTCCCAGAGCCTGGCTTTCAAACCACACGTGATGAATTCCGAGCAGTTTATCGACTACTGGACCGAAGTGGGCTCCTTGAGTCTGGAAACTGTAATGAAAAACTGGGACGGCCGTACCAATACCGACTGGATGGATGCTACCTTTGAACCTTCCCTGATGCAGAAGCACAGCCTCACCTTCCAGGGCGGCAACGACAAAGGACAGTTCTACCTCTCCGGCTCCTATCTGGACAACAACGGCATGATCAAGGGAGATGCCGACATCTACAAGGCCTATACGGGCATGATCAATGCCTCCTACAAGATCAAGTCCTGGCTGGAAGTGGGCACCAATAACGTAATTGAATACACCCAGACCAAGGCTGTGGGTGAAGGCGGACAGGGGCTGAATATCTTCCAGTCGGCCCTGGGCATGTATCCAACTACAAAGCCTTCGTACACCTTGGACGATATGCCGGATGACATGCTGAAAGTGCTCGCTCCCGGATCCAATCTGGGCTCCCTGCTGGGTGACGGCAACGGCAACTATTGGGGCGCGACCGTTTATGGAATGACCAACCGCATCAGCCCGCTGATTTTCCGTGACAAGGGAATCAACGACAGCCGGTCCATGTCGGTTTCCGGTACCACCTATGCCAACTTGACTCCCTGGCCGTGGCTGACGGTTACTTCCCGTCTGTCCTACACTTTGATGGCGGGGGAGAACTATTCTGCAGACCGCCCGTACTTCAACAGCCTTCCCTCCGGCGATTACCGGACCAACATGGCGGTTACCTCCATCAACAGCAATATGACATACCTGCAGTGGGAGAACTTCGCCACGGCGATGAAACTCTTTGGCAAGCATCTGCTTACAGGTATGGTCGGAACCTCCTTCAGTGCCAGCCGTACTTACAGCACGACGGCAGGCGCTTCCGGAACGTTGGACAATCCCGGATGGGCTTACAACGACCCCAACTTCCTGTATCTGGCCTATGCCAATGACGGCGTGATCAAAAGCGTCGGTGGCGGTGAACCCGGACTGGGACGTAAACTGGCTTATTTCGGCCGTTTCAATTACGCATACGCCGACAAATACCTCTTCCAGGCCTCCCTGCGTGCCGATGCCGCCGACTCTTCCATCCTTCCCAAGGACAACCGCTGGGGCTACTTCCCTGCAGTTTCCGCCGGCTGGGTAGTATCCAAGGAGCCCTTCATGGAGTGGAGCAAGGGCTGGCTGGACCAGTTGAAACTCCGCGTTAGCTGGGGCCAGAACGGCTCCCTGGCTTCCCTGGGCGGCTATATGTATGCCCGCACGATCGGCCGGACCGGAAGGTATAATTTCTCCGATGAACTGAACTATTCCTATGGCTATGCCCCGTCCGTGATGGGCAATGACAAACTCAAATGGGAGACTTCCGAGCAACTGGATCTGGGAATTGACCTTGCCTTGTTTGGTAACCGCCTCACCCTCAGTGCTGACTGGTATGACAAGAAGACCAAGGATCTCCTGATCAGCGGGGTTAAGCTGTCTAATACCACAGGTTTCTCTCCTTCTCCCATCAATGCCGGCGCCCTGTCCAACAGGGGCGTGGAACTGGAATTGGGCTGGCAGGACCATATCGGTGATTTCAGTTACGGTGTCCGTGGCAACCTGACCACCCTTCACAATGAGGTCACCGCGGTCCACGAGAATTTGAGCGTGGTCCCTGGTGCCGGACTGATCTCCGGAACGGTGTTTACTCGTTTTGAAAAAGGGTATCCCGCCTGGTATTTCTATGGTTACAAATATGAGGGGGTAGATCCGCTTACCGGCGACCCCGTCTTTGAAGATATCAACGGCGGCGGCATCAGCGATTCCGACAAGACCATGATCGGCAAGGGCATTCCGGACCTTACTTACGGAATTACCCTGAATGCCGCCTGGAAGGGCCTCGACCTGGTTGTCTTTGGCAGCGGTGTACAGGGTGTGGATATCTACAATGTCTATGATCCGAACGCCGAGTACCTGTACAACCGTCTGACCTGCTTCACGGAGAATCGTTGGAGCGTTTCCAACCCGAATGGAACCAACCCGCGGGCCTATGCCGATATCGCCAGGCTCAACAACTCCTCCTATATGGTGTTCGACGGATCCTTCTTCAAGATCAAGCAGATCCAGCTGGGCTATACGTTCCCGAAATCCATCCTGGAGAAAATCCATCTGGACAATGTGAGGTTGTACGCCTCCCTGGAGAACTTCTTCACTTTCACCAAGTATCCCGGATGGGATCCGGAAGTGACCGGTTTCGGCAATGCCATGGGACTGGACTTTGGTGCCTATCCCAACTCGCGGAAAGTTCTTTTCGGTCTCAATATCACCTTCTAAGAATCAGGAATCATGAAAAAAGCGATTAAAATGTTAACTGCCTCCGCCTTGATCCTGGGAAGCGCAGTCTCCTGCTCCAGAATGCTGGACATCCCTCAGCACGGAGTATTGAACACAGATAATTTTTACCAGACGGATGAGGATGCTTCCTGCGCAATTACCGCTGTCTATGCCGAATTCGAAGACAACTTGTTCAAACGTTTCGAGCTCAGTTACAACTGGTTGAACAGCTATCTCTCGGATGAGTTCTGGCATGGTCAGAGTGACCGTGCCGTTGATCTGGAGATGATGGAAAGCTTCACGTTTGATGCCGATAATTCCACTGTCGAGACCGTGTTCGTTTCCCTTTACAATGTCATCGGCAAATGCAATGTTGTACTGGACAATGTAAAGGGCGAGAGCGACTTCCAGCAGCGGGCCCGCGCCGAGGCCAAAGTCTTCCGCGCCTGGATGTACTTTGAACTGACCACCCTTTGGGGCAATCCGCCGCTGGTGGACCACGTCCTGAACCCAGATGAAGCTTCGGTTCCCAATGCCGATCCGGCAGACCTGTGGAAACTGATGGAGACAGACCTTACGGAAGCCGTCAATTCCGGCAAGCTGGTCTCCAAGACCGGGATCTATGACAAAACGAATTACCGTGTCACCCAAGAATATGCCCAGGCCCTTCTGGGTAAGGTCTATCTTTGGCAGGGCAAGAACAAAGAAGCCGCCGAATCCCTTCAAAAGGTGATTGACAGTCAGAAATACGATCTCTTCCGTGGCCAGTATGGCGACATGTTCAATGGCGTAAACCAGAACAATGAGGAAGTGGTGTTCTCAACCCATTTCCTTGAGGACTTGCAGAGTCCGATTATCCGTTTGTGGCCTTCTTCCACGGGACTCTCTGCTTATTCCCGCGACGGCCTGAATTTTACCGCAGGTGAGCCCAACGAACTGAATATCTTTGCCAATGCCTGGGGTGGTATTGTTCCTCGCGGAAGTGCCTATGAAGCGTTTGTGGCAGAAGAGGGAGTCGATGGCTACCGCCTGAATGAGACCATCAAGAATTACGATTTTATGGCAGCACACGGCTATACCATCCGGTCCGGTTACAAGGAAGTTTCCGAAGGCTATTATTATTGGAAAGGCCGTTTTGTCGGGGATGATATCAATTATAACGCTGCCTTCCCGACCGTCTTCCGGGATATCTGCTGGATGCGTTATGCAGAAGTGCTTCTTCTTGCCGCAGAGGCTTATATCGGTGTGGATCAGACGAAAGCCGACTGGTGCCTGAACGAGGTTCGCCACCGTGCCGGACTGGGAGACAAGGCCTGTACGCTTGAAGCGGTCAAGACAGAGAAACGTCTGGAGCTCTACGGTGAGAATATCCGCTACAAGGATCTTCTCCGTTGGGGAGATGCGGCAACGGTTCTTGCCGATGCCGGCAAAGCCTTCCCTCAGTTCTCTACCGAAGGGCTGGAATGGATTTCTCCTTTCTCCAGTTACGGATTCAAGAAGGGCAAGCATGAGACTTTGCCTTTCCCTTCCACCGAAATCATGGCCAATAAGAACATCGTCCAGCATGACGCCTGGAAATAATCGAACAATCAGATGCTTATGAAAAAGATATTGAATATGCTCACCGTTGCCTTTCTGGCATTGTCCGGGGCGTCGTGCGTAAAAAGTGCGCTGGATCCGCTGGAGAATAAGTATCCCGAAGTGCAGCAATTGAACCTGGGAACCACGCTGGAAAATGGTGGTGTTGAGGAGGTTGAGGGTTTCAACATTTTTACGTTGAAAGCCGAAGGCCTTTCCCTTAGACTTGTAGGAAAAAACTGGTATCTGGAGCCGGGTGACTACACTTTCTCCAACGAAATTCGAAACCGCGCCGTGCTCTCTTCTTCCACCGTGGAAGGAAAGGCCATTACTGACGGCAGCATTTCCGTTTCCAAAAACGGGGACACCTACGCCATCTCTGGTCTGGTGTGGCTGGGGGAAGAAGTGGCAAAGGTAAAGGCTTCCGGTACAATCGTGTATGAGTACCAGGAGATTACGCCGAATTATTCCTATACGGCCGCCCCTTATGAAGGCCGTGGTTACAACCTGACGCTTAATAACCTGGACGGCTCCTTCGCCGCCAACTTCCTGCTTATCACTTCCGGCGCTATTGCAGGTACGTACGAGATGACTTCGGATTCCGAGAATATGCGTGACGGCCAGGCCTTCATCGGCATTGACCTCAGCTTCCTTGGTCTGGGCGTTCTGGGCTGCTACTTCGATGTGGACGGGACCCGCTGGTTCGTCCGGGAAGGAACAATCACCGTCTCCGGAGACGAAAGCATGTATTCGGTGGACATTACGGGTCTTGTTGCCATCAATGTCCTGGAGCAGACTTATCCGGAAAGCAGCATTTCCTTCTCCAACGCCAAGAAAGAGGAGCCCAGGCCGATGGTCATCGACGGATATAGCTTCACGCACTCCGAGTCCGTGACTGACGGTGTGAATGAGCATACCCTGATGCTGAAAGACGCCTCTGGCAAGCCTGCAGGCCGGATTCTGATTGATACGGCTCCGCTGGGCGGGGTAATCGGTACATTCGAAGGCGTTTCTCCGCTGGAGGTTGACAAAGTCGGCAAGTACCTGACCGGTTTCGACGCTTCCGCTTTCGGCATGGGTGTGCTGGGCTCCTACCTGGTCATCGACGGAAAGCAGTACCTGATCGGCGGCGGCATCCTTACCGTCAGCAGCCAGGGCGAAACGTTCTCCATCACCCTTACCGACCCCGTCGTGGGTGGTCTCAACGCTTCTTCCATCGAGTTTACCGGCCTTACACTGGAGGCCGAACCTGAAAAACCGGCAGAGGATGTCGTTTATGAAGTGAAAGGCGGCACCTATACCTATACAACAGCTCCCAAGGCCGATGCGGAAGGCATCATCGAGCATACCTTCTCCTTCAAGGATACAGATGGGAATGCTGTCGGTCAGCTCCTGATCTGGTCGGCCGATGCTACCTACACCGGTGTCTGGCCCTTCCTGGCAGCTACCGGGACTCCCGCACCGGGTAACTTCGTCGGCGGCATGGAATTGGATCTCTCCGCCTTCGGCATGGGTGTGAGCAACCTGGGCTCCTATTTCATCAAGGACGGAAAGACCTACCTCCTGAATGCCGGAACAGCTGTCGTTGCCGAAGAAGACGGCAAGCTTGGCGTGCTGATTTCCGGTGTGGAGGCTGCAACAGGCGCAAGCGCCGGCAGCGAGGCTTCGGATGTGACTGTCCTCTCTTTCTCCGAGATGGAGGCTTATGTCCCGCCGGTGGTGGGTGACACCTTCACTGTGGAAGGGGGTACCTACACCATCACCTCCGAAGACAAGGAATCCGTGACGGAATATACGATTCAATTCTCTGATACAGAGGGAAATCTTGTCGCTCAAACCGTGCTCCGTACTGCCAAGGGGGCTGCTCTGGAAAGCGGGACATTCACTGTGGCGGGCGCTGACGAGCAGCCCGGAACCTACGTCTTCGGCCTGGATTTCTTCGGCATGATGAACATCGGCACCTTCTACATCAAGGATGGCAAAACGTATTATGTGACGGATGGAACTTTGGATTTTGTGGATTTCTTCACCATCTATGGCCTCACCATCGAAAATGCCGTGTCGGCCGACGGCGAGGGCAATCCCGGTGCAACGTCCATCGCCATTTCCGGCATGCTGAAGGCTGAATAAGTATGTCTGGAACAAGCTTCAGGATTGTAGTAAGATGGGCCGTAATCATTATTGCGGCCCTTCTTTTCCTGGCCGTTGTCGGGTTCAGAAGCTGGCGGAAGCACACTTTCCAGGAGTTCAGGGTTCCGGAGGCTGTCGCGGTGGATGACTCCACTTACGCCTTCCGGGATGTCACGGCCATGATGCATCTGCTGGTGGGGAAAGACACAGCATTGGTAATCGATACCGGTTTCGGCCTCGTGAACCTGAAAGAAGCCGTGAACCGGCTCACGGACAGGCCCGTAAAGGTGATTAATACGCATGGGCACTTTGATCATACGCACGGCAACTGGCAGTTCGGGGAAGCGATGGTTTCCTACAAGGATCTGGAAACCATTTCCCGGCACGACGATGCCTCCTACCTGTACGACAACTTCCTGGGGAATCCGTTTATGAAACTGCTGCTGGGGAAGAAGACGGTGAACCGGGTCTGCTACCAGCCCAAAGGGAAATACCGGCCGCTGCCGGAAAGCATGTCGCTGGACCTGGGAGGCGGGCGTATCATCCGCCTCTATGAGATTCCCGGCCACACGCCTGGTTCCATCGCGCTGCTGGACGAAAAAAAACATCGGCTTTATACCGGCGACATGTTCTGCAGCGAATGCGTCCTGCTGCAACTCCCGGAAAGCACGGATGTGGAGACATATCTGCAAAGCGTCCGTTACACCAAGCAGTTATGCCGTGAAAACGGCGTGACAGAGTTCTTCCCCAGCCATCCTGAATGCCCGCTTCCGGTCTCTATGCTGGACGATTTTGAGAAGGCTGCCCTTCGCTACCTCCACAATGAACGTTCCGAGAAAGAAATCGATAACAGTACCAGCGTTTATGGAAACGCGCAACTCAATGTGAAAGACTGAATCAGCGCTTCTTCACCTGGCCGAGATACTCCGTGGGTGTCATTCCGAACTGGGCGCGGAAGTTGCGGGTGAATACAGTCGGGGAGCTGAAACCTGTGAGATCTGACACTTCGGAAACATTGTGATTTCCGCTCCGGAGCATCTCTGCGGCACGGTTCAGCTTGTACTTTTTGAAGAAAGCATTGGGGGTCTCACCGGTGAGGCCCTTGATCTTATAGTACAGCTTGGTCCGGGACATATACATCATCTCTGTGAACTTGTTGATATTCAGTTCCTCGTTGGAGAGCTCCTCCTCCATGATGGCATAGAGACGGTCCATCAGCGCCTTGTCCTGCTGATTCAGAGCATCGGCCTGTGCCTCCTGGATTTCTTCCGTCGTGGTGGCGTTCGCGATGATTCCGCGGATGCGGGCACGGTTCTCCAACTGGGAACGGATGAGCGCCTGCAGATACTCGGGGTCGAAGGGTTTGGTGACATAGGCATCCGCACCGGTGTTCAGACCAGCAATCTGCTCGTCGGTCGTGGTCTTGGCCGTGACCAGGATGACGGGAAGGTGACAGATTTCGGCGTCGGCCTTGATGCGGCGGCAGAACTCATAGCCGTCCATGCCGGGCATGGCTACGTCACTGAGGATGAGGTCCGGCTTGTGCTCCTCCAACTGCTTGAGGGCTCCTTCCGCGTTGTAGGCGTAAAGGATATTGTAGGTGGGGGAGAGCAGCAGCTTCAGGTAATTCACGATGCCGGAGTCGTCATCCACCAGGAGAATCGTGTTTTCATGCTCCTGGGCAGCCGTTTCGGCGCTTTCGCCCACGGGGAACAGTACCTGCTGCATCTGCTGGATCTCCACATGCTCCTCCGGTTTATAGATGTCCTTGGCGGGGAATTCAGCGACGAATTTAACCCCTTGCGGGAGATTCTCCGCATGGATGGAACCATGGTGCAGTCCCATCAGGCGACGCGCAAAGTACAGGCCGATGCCGGTCCCGTAATTGTGGTGGTCTTCCACCTGGAAATACCGCTCGAAGATGCGTTCCAGCTGGTCCTCCGGAATGCCGGGGCCGTTGTCGGAGACTTCGAACGTAATCTTCTCGCCGTCCGTGTCCAGTTTCAGGCCGATGGTGCCGCCTTCCGGCGTGTACTTCACGGCATTGGAAAGGAGGTTGGAGAGGACTTTGTCCACCTTGTCGGGGTCAACGACGGCCGGAAGCGTATCCTCCAGTCCTTCAGTTTGCAGGTTAATGTGTTTTTCGGCCATGGTAATCCGGAACATCGCCAAGGTCTGCTCAGTGAGGGCCACCAGATCCTGTCGGGAGACTTTCAGACGCAGGGCATCGTTCTCCAGTTTGTTGAAATCCATCAGCTGGTTCACCAGCTTCAGCATGCGTGCCGCATTCCACTTGATGGTATCCACCAGTTTATGTTCCTGCGGTTTCAGATAGTCCGTCTTTTCCAGCAGGCCAACCGGCCCGGAGATCATCGTGAGCGGCGTGCGGAACTCGTGGGAGATGTTGGCGAAGAAGCGCATGTTCATGTCGTTGACCCGACGTTCCTGCTCTTTCTCGAAGGCCTCTTGCTCTTTTGCCTGTCTTTCCCGCTCGATGCGCTGCCTTACCGCCCACGCTTGCCACAGAGCTATGGCTATAGCGACCGCATACAGCATTTTTGCCCACCAACTGGCCCAGGGAGCCGGCAGAATCCGTAGCGGGAAGGATTCTTCCGCCTCCACTGTTTGCCGGTCACTGCGGGCAATCCGGACCCGGACCTGGTATCTGCCTGCCGGAATATTATTGAAGAAGGCTTGCCGGGTGCTGCCCAGGTCTACCCAGTCCGAGTCATAGCCTTCCAGCCGGTAGTAATAGTGGGCATTCTCTTCTCCGCTGGGACTCAGGTCCAGGAACGTGACGGAGAAATGGTTGTCCCGATGGCCCAGTGTCACTTCCGGTTGCCGGAACAGGGGAGCGGGCAAGCCGGACTGCGGGGAGGGAACGACCAGCTTTCCGCCGATGCGGAGGTCTTCGAACACCAGGTTCCGCTGGACAACCGGCTGATAGATATCAGGGTTCACGACGGTAAGGCCATGCTGCCCGCCGAAGACCAGATGTCCGTTGGCCAGTTTCAGCGAGGTATGATACATGAACTGGTTGCCGCCCAGGCCGTCCTCTTTGTGATACTCTCCAATCAGGGCGCCTTCTGAAGTGAGGCGGAAGAGGCCGTTTTCCGTAGCTGCCCAGAGATTGCCGAACCGGTCGGCCTCGATATCCGTGGCCCCTTTCAGCGGCAGGGAAGGGAACCGGTCCAGTTGTTTCGTGTCCCGGTGGTAACGGAAGATACCGTGGCTGCGGGATCCGACCCACAGAACGCCGTCGGTTTCCAGAAAACAGTAGACGAAATCGGTGGTTACCGAAGGATCGTCCCATAGGAGAATGGTCTCCGCCTGTCCGTCTGCCGGATTGTACAACACTGGGTTGGACTGATACGAGCCGATGGCCAGCCGTCCGTCAGAGAGCGATTTAATGCGGAAAAAGCCGTTCGTAATACCCTCTGGGAAGGGTACGCGGATGAAAGCCGCCCCATCCAGGCGGTACAGGCCTTGTAGCCCGGCGCCAGCCCAGACCGTACCGTCCGGGGCTATTTCGACGGCCATCACCTGTCCGTCAAACTCATCGTGGATCTTTTTCAGGGTGAGCGTACCGAATTTTTCTTCCGTCCCGCTCTTGTATTCCATTTCCAGCAGCCGGCCGTCCATGCGGAGCCATACCCTTCCCTGATAATCTACGGAAAGGTCCTGGGCAAGTTGCTGGGATGCAAAGCGGTGGAATTCGGAAATGTCCAGTTTGTCGGTAAATCCCCGGCCGGGATCATAGACATGGAGTGCATTGGCATCGGAGAGGAACCATTGGCGGGCCTGATTGTCCTGGAATCCAGAGACGACGGGGAAGCCGCCGATGTGGGTGAACAGGTTCTTGTCCGTATTAAAAAAGGACTGGTTCTTTTTATGGACCGACAGTCCGTTTCTCCCTGCTGCTGTCCAGAGATATCCGTTCCGGTCCTGGAACAATAGTGTTGCCTGTCTTTTTTCCTGGGAATCGATCTCGAAGGGAAACAGGTGCGAGGAAAGGATCCGCCCGTCCTTGTAGCAGTAGATGTCGGTCGGGGTATTGAGCAGCACGCCGTCTTCTGTAACCAGAACCTGGTGGACGGACTTGAGCCGGGCAACCGGCTCCGGCAGGGACGATACCGAAAGGTTGGCAGGATGAAGGGCGATGCCGCCGTCCCCGTCAAAGACCCAGATGGAACCGTCCGGCATCTGTGAGGCGCAGTTGGCTTGCACGTCGATGGGAAGGGAGGCAATTCTTTCCAGGGTTCTGATATTGTAGCAGCGGGCCATGCCCGGGATAATGCTCCAGAAGCGGCCGTCCTGTCCCACCATGCAGTAATTCCGGAAGGTCTGCGGTCCGCCGAAATCTTCGATCAGCAGATTAAGCCGGCCGGAGGTCTCGTCATAGGAAAATAGCTGCCGGACGTTGTTCACAAGGATACTTCCGTCCGGTAGTTCCAGGATCTGGGAGGTCATGCCTTGTAGCGGGTCTCCCGGGACGCGCACGAAGGTTTCGTCATCCTGCAGCAGGCACAGGCCGTTCATGGTGCCCACCCAGATGCGACCCCGGCTGTCTTGGTGGAGGGCGGTGATGATGTCGGAGACCAGGGAGGTGCTGTCGGCGGGGGAGGACAGGTACTGCCTGTATTCGTAACCGTTGTAGCGGTCCAGCCCGCGCTCCGTTCCCACCCACAGATACCCGTCGGCATCTTCCAGGAAACAGGATATCCGCTGGCTGGAAAGTTCGTTTTCTGTCCGGAGCACGCTGTTGTCGGCAAAATGGATTTCGGGGGCGCTGCATGCGTACAGGAGCACGCACAGGACATATACTAATACACTTGGTTTCGGCTTCATAGTGTAAAGTTAAAAGATTTGCCGCAATCCACCAAGAAAATGAACAAAACGTCGGACTGTCTGTACGATTCGTCCTGTGCGTGTAAAGGATTACGCCGAACTTTGCTCCATGAAAAAGTTTTGGAAAATATCGGCCTGGACCGTGGCGGTGCTGGTGGCACTGGCCCTAGTCCTATTGGTCGCGGGCAGTATCGTGCTCAACAAGGTTTCTCCCGCGCTGACGGAAAACCCGGCGGTGGGGAAGTGGTACAGCATTGCTCCGGAAGGGGCCCTGTCTGCCGACGGAACTCCCTGGCGGGGACTGTTCCGCAAAGGGAAGGAGAATAAAGTGATTTTCCTTTTCTTCGGCGGTGGCGTGAGCCTGGATGCCTACACGGCGGCCAGGGGCTATTCCGTAGACAGTAAGCACGGCTACTACTCCGACAATGTCTCCCGCCTGGATTTTGTGGGCAGGATGGGTTTCAAGGCCGGAATCGGCAGCAGCCGGGAAGACAACCCTTTCCGGGACTGGACCATCGTGGCGTTCCCGTATTCCACCGGGGATTTCCACTGCGGAGCCGGTGAATACCGATATACCGGGTTGGATGGGAAGGAGCATATCCTCCATCACCGGGGCTATTCCAACTACGAGAAAACGCTGGAGATGGTTTTGCCTATCCTGGGCACTCCGGAGGCTGTTCTCATTACCGGATTCAGCGGAGGCGCTTTCGGCACGGCGCTCCTTTCGTCCGACCTGGCCTCCCGTTTCCCTGAGAATACGAACATCACTTCCTATGTGGATGCCGGCCTCCTCGTCAAAGATGACTGGCACGACGTGGCTGTGAATCAGTGGCATGCCCCGGACTCCATCGCATCGTTCATCGAGTCGGACAATCTGACCCTGGATGCTCTGAAAGCGCTGCACCGCAAGCACCCCGGCGTGAAAATCCTCTTCGACTGTTCTGTTCGGGACGAAGCCTTCTCCAATTACCAGGCCTACATCGACCGGGGTGACAATATGACGACCACAAAGGCCGATGGAGACCGTTTCAATGTTTATCTCAAGCAAATGGTGAAGGATTTCCGCGAAGCCATTCCGGAAGGAGGCCTTTTCCTCTGGGACGATATCGTCTCCAACGAGAAGGAGGAGCTTACGCTGCATACCATCGAGATGACGCACCATTTCTTCGATGACCGGGCCGGGAACGGCAGCATCGCGGAGTGGGTTTCCTCTGCCGTCAAGGGAGATGTGTATTCAAAAGGATTGGATTTATTGGACCATGAATAAGATTGTTATCGTAACGGCGGCTTTCCTCACGCTGGCCGCCTGTGCCCGCGGACAGCAGGTCCCGGCCGACTATGTGGCGCTCCCGGACGGAGTGTCTGTAGAAACGTACACTTATGCGGTGAAAGGGGCCGATACCCTCCGGCTCGACTTTTATCGCAATACAGCCTTGGAGGGCCCCCAGCCTACGTTCATCTATGTCCATGGCGGCAGCTGGGCCGACGGTACCCGCAAGGATGCCAAGTGGATCGGCCGGGTGGCGAAGCACGGACTCAATGCCGTGAGTATCAGTTATCGTCTCGCCAACAAGGGGAAGGAGATAGGCGATTCCACCGTTTTCGGGACGCAGTTCAGCCATGCCATTACCGTTGCCGTTGAAGATTTGTATGACGCCACCCGCTATCTGTTGGATAACGGAGAAAAGCTGGGCGTTGACCCTGCCAAGGTCATCATCTCCGGCGGCAGTGCCGGGGCCACCAACTGCGTCATGGCCGAATACTGGCGATGCAACGGAGAGGAGATTGCAACCTCCCGTCTGCCGGAAGGCTTCCGTTATGCCGGGGTCATTCCCTGGGCCGGAGGCGTCTGGAAAATCGGCATGGAAAGGCCGGTGTGGAAGGAACAGCCCGCGCCGCACATGTTCTGCCACGGCACCAAGGACTGGGTTGTCCCGTTCTGGGATCAGATGATTCCGGCATCCAACTTTGGTGCTTACGGTCCTGAGACCCTGTCTGCGATTTTCCGCGAGAACGGCTGGCCGTATGAGACCCTATTCGTGGAAGAAGCTGACCATTACATGGCGGGCGCTCCTTCCTTTATGGAGTCTACGCCCAATGAAAAGGTAGACTACACCGGCCAAATGCTGGATTTCATCGACCGATTCATCCTGGACGGTCAGAAAATGCAGATCGACTATACGGAAAAAGACTTGGACGGTGTGCGGGACCTGAAAAAGGTCATGGGCAAAACCCTCCAGCTGATGGCTTCCGGTAAAGTGAATTCCGGAGCCCTGCCGCAGTATTCCTCCGGTGCGGAAGTCTCTGTAGAGACCTTCACCTATGCCGTCAAGGGGGCTGATACCCTCCGCCTGGATGTGTACCGCGACCCTTCCTTCACCGGCAAACGTCCGGTGCTGATGTATCAGTTCCCCGGCGGCTGGGAAGGCGGCACCCGGAAAGATATGGACGGGCATCTGTTCCCGTTCTTCCGTCCCTTCGCCGCCATGGGCTACGTGGTTGTATCCATCGATTACCGCCTGGGATACCTCCAGGCCCGCAAATCCGGTCGTGTGGCCGATATCTCCCTGACCAAGGTCATTGAAGACGGACAGTTGGACGACCCGGCCGTGACTTCGGCCACCATGGATGCCATCGAAATGGCCGTGGAAGACATGTACGATGCCACGAGTTTCATCGTCAAACATGCCAAGGAGTGGAACATCGATCCGGAGAACATCATTGCCATGGGTGGCAGCGCCGGAGCGGGAAACGTCCTTACCGGCGAGTACTGGAGGGCGAACGGGACGGAACTGGCCCGGAAGCACCTGCCCAAAGGCTTTGCCTATTCGGCCGTTATCCCCTGTGCCGGCGCCATCTGGCACAAAACGGACGAGCCCATTGTCTGGAAAGCAAAGCCTTCACCGCTGATTTTCTTACATGGCACGGCCGATGCCCTCATTCCCTTTGAGGAAACCGTATGTGAGAAAGCGGGTGTCACCCTCTCCGGTCCGGCCAGCATGCTAGGCAGCCTGGAGGCGGTTGACGCTACGTATGTCCTGTATGGCGTGGAAGAGAGTGACCATCTGTGGGCCGGTTTGCCTACCGGCTACCTGAATGCACTCCTCAGTGGTCTGATTGACCGCGTGGCTACCAATGGAGAACAGATTCAGGCCCGGTTTACAGAACGCAGCCTGGAAGGTCCTCACAATGTCGTCTGGTTCATGTCCCACTATCTGGGTCTTACGCCCGAACTTTTACAACAAATGGCTGCTCAAAATGAAAAAGATTAATTGGATCGCCCTGGCAGCCTTGCTGGTGGCAGGATGCGCGGGCTCTGGCAAAATATTTACCGAAGGGAAAGTCGTCCGCCTGTACAATGAAGACGCTCCCGGCTATGGTGACGTCCGCGTGACGGAGGTCAATCTGGGTGACAAAGTCCTTTTCAATGTCCAGGACCCCACCCTGCAGGTCTTCCCGGCCGAAAATCCGAATGGTACGGCCGTATTAGTGGTGCCCGGTGGCGGCTTCTGCATGCTCTCTTACGCGGGAGAAGGCGTGGATGTGGCCAAAGAATTGAATAAGAAGGGAATCACGGCATTTGTCCTGAAATACCGCCTGAATCCGATGATCAAGGAAGACGGAGAGCAGGCCTCCAATCTGGCGGAGCTGGTCCAGGTGTACCAGACCACTTACCTGAAAGACCTGGCCGTGGCCGACAAACTCCCTGAAGAGAAGGAACAGAGAATCAGCTGGCAAGCCTTGCACACGCCTTGTTCTCCGCTGGCTTTCGAGGATGCCGACAACGCCATCCGCTACATCCGTTCCCTTGCCAAGGAATACGGTATCAAGAAGTTGGGCATGGTGGGGTTTTCGGCCGGAGCCATGATTACGCTGAATCAAGCGCTGAACCACCGGGAAGACACGCGCCCGGACTTTGCCGGAGTCATCTACGGCGGATGGTATGAGCCGCTGGAGGCCCCTGCCGATGCCATGCCGCTTTTCCTCTGCTCTCCAGTCCACGACGTGTTTGCCGCCGAGGAGTCCTGGTGGGTCTATCGGGCCTGGCGGGATGCCAAAGTGCCGGTGGAGATTCATGATTTCAGCAAAGCGGAGCATGGCTATGGGGCCGGCAAGGACGGCACAGCCAAAGATGCCTGGATCGATCTGTTCTGCGCCTTTTTGAAAGACTATAAATTCCTCTGATATGAAAAAGATTGCATTGATATCTGCGGCCGTATGGGCCTGCTGTACGGCCTTTGCCGCAAACCCTGTCATCCGCGTTGAGGGCGGAATGGTCCAGGGAGTGAAAGAAGGGAAAGTGACGGTTTTCAAGGGAATTCCCTATGCGGCGCCTCCCATGGGAGACCTGCGCTGGCAGGCTCCACAGCCGGTCCGCCCTTGGGAAGGGGTAAAGGTGTGCGACCAGTTCGGCACCATCGCCATGCAGGCCGACCAGGATCCGAACGGATTCTATTACAAGGAGTTCTATGGGCAGGGACTGCCGGAAAGAAGCGAGGATTGTCTGTATCTGAACGTATGGACCCCCTCCAAGGCTGTCGGCAAGGCTTCCAAGAAACTGCCTGTCGCTCTGTGGATCCACGGCGGTGGATTCAGTGCCGGATACAGCCATGAAATCACCATGGACGGTACCGAATGGGCCAAACGCGGCGTCATTCTGGTAAGCATCAACTACCGTCTTGGCATGCTGGGATTTCTGGGAGGCAACTATGGCATCCAGGACCAGATGGCCGCCCTGAAATGGGTCCATGACAACATCGCCGCATTTGGTGGAGACCCTGCCAACATTACCCTGATGGGCCAGAGCGCCGGTGCCTTGAGCATCAAGCAACTTGTTTCGTCGCCCCTTTCCAAAGATTATGTGGCCAAAGCCATCATCCAGAGCGGCGGCGGCCTGGCGGAACCTTCCACGGCTCCTGCCAAACAGCAGGAAGTCAGTGACGGCCATGAACTGGCCGAGGCCGCCGGTTATGAGAGCGTGGATGCCATGCGGAATGTGCCCTATGCCGAGCTGGAAGCGAAATTGCAGCCTGTCATCATGGGGCTGTTCCTGCAAGCGCTGACGGAGGGAAAAGATGCTACTGCTGCCCTGGTGACCGTGCCCCACTGGGACGGCAAAGTGGTGGACAAGGATTTTGACTCTGCCGTCTATGACGGAACTGTTGCCGATATCCCTTATCTGATCGGTTCCGTTACGGCAGACGGAGAGGCTTTGGGTGGGGAAGGAATTCGCCGCTTCAGCCAGTACCGGAATGCGCATAGCGCCCACAAGGCCTATTCCTATCAGTTTACCCGCAACCTGCCCGGTGACGATGAAGACCCTTCCAAAGACTCCGGCGCTTTCCATTCCGGAGAACTCTGGTACATGTTCGGCACGTTGAACCGCTCCTGGCGCCCCTTTACCAAGGCCGATTACAAATTGAGCAGGCAGATGCTGGATGCCTGGACCTGTTTCTGCAAGACCGGGAATCCCGGCTGGGCACCGGATACGGCTGCTGCTCCGAATATGAAAGTTTTTGATATCCAATAAGAAAATGAAAAGATTATTCCTTTTGACGGCTATCGCCCTGATGATGTCCTGTCATTCCAAAGCCCAGGATACAGGGTTCTATAAGGATGTAGAAACGACGGCTGCCCTTGAATCCAAATATCAGGTATCCGGAGCCGAACCGATCAAAGTGGCCGAATTCCCTTCCGAAGACAAGACCATCGGCAAAATTGTCGTCGTGTATCCTGAATCTTTGGAAACGACCGATGCGAAGTGGCCGCTCGTGAATATCGGCAATCCCTCCAATACAGATGCCGATGGGATGATGGACCTCCTCCGGCATCTTGCTTCCTGGGGCTACATCGTCATCGACAATATGGACAAACAGACGGGGACAGGGGCCTCCGTTTCCAAGACGCTGGATGAGTTCCTTGCGCTCTCCGCACAGGATGGAAATCTTTTCCAGGGCAAGGTGGACACGGATAAGATGGGCATTGCCGGCTATTCCCAGGGCGCTTGCGCCGTTGCGCTGGCAGCCACCCAGTATCCCAATGCCGGCTTGTATAAAGCCATCTATCTCTGCAGTTGCCCCCAGCCGCAGCTGGGCATCAATTTCAAATGGGGCGAGTACCATTTTGCCGATTTCAAGGCACCTGTTCTCACCTTTGCCGGTACAGGAGACTGGGATTCCAAGATCATTGCTCCTTTCGAGGTGTTTACGCAGACCTTTGACGAAATCGCCGACGGCATCCCTGCTGTCCAGGCCCGCCGCAGCGGCAAAGACCATGAGCAGATGGGCGGGGAAGGCGACCCTTACATGACTGCATGGTTCGAGTATTGGCTCAAGAATAACCAGGAAGCCGGTAAGGTCTTCCTTGGCGAAGATGCGGAACTGCTTCACAATGACCGCTGGCAGGATGTCAGAATCAAGAATTTTTAGTATGAAAAGAATCATCATCGCCCTTGCTATAGTAGCGATTGGCTGCAGCGCAAAAGCGCAGGAGATTGTCAAGGAAACCGTCGTTTTCCGGGACACGCTCAAAATGGATGTCTATACCCTGGCCGATGTTCCGGCGGATTCGCTCCGTCCCGCGTTCATCTGGTCCTTCGGAGGCGGCTGGGAGTCCGGCGACCGCGGCATCGACCCTTCCAAAGGCGTGTATAAGCAGATGCTGGACGAGGGATTTGCCGTCGTTGCCATCGATTACCGCCTGGGTGTGCTGGAAGCTCGTAAGAGCGGCGCCATGGCCGATGCCAGCATCTCGGAGATCGATTCGGACAAGCAGTGGAACCATCCGGCCGTGGCCGGTGCCATCCGCCGGGCCATCCGCCTGGCCGTGGAGGACCTCTATGACGCCACTTCGTGCCTGGTTTCCCAGGCGGAGCGCTGGCAGATTGATACGTCCAAGATTATCATCGGCGGAGGAAGTGCCGGTGCCATCAACAGCATCAATGCCGAATATCTCCGCTGCAATGGAGATGAGCTGGCGGTCAAGCATTTGCCGGTGGGCTTCCGCTATGCCGGCATTGTAGGCGGCGCCTGCTCCGTGTGGGTGGACGGCATGGGCGAACTCTCCTGGGCGTCCAAGCCCTGCCCGGTTGCCATGTTTCACGGCAGCGCCGACCCTACCGTCAAATACGGCTGGCTGGATCTGGACAAAGCCCATAGCCGGATGGCCGGGGCTTCCGTGATTGCCGAAAGTCTCAAGGAACAGCAGGTTCCTTATCTCTTATACACCGGTCAGGGTTACGACCATGTCCTTTCCGGCATCCCGTTCGAAAGCTATGGCTATGAGATCATGGGCTTTATCCACCGGGTCATCCTGGGCGGAGAGAAACTGGCTGTCGAGGTAGGGGAGACCGACTATAAAGGCCCCAAGAACCTCATCCGTTACTGGATGGAATCCATGGGAATGACAGAGGAACAGGTCCGTGCCGCCATTGCCGATGCCATGGCAGCGCAGGCCGCACGCACCAAAGGCCTGGAACAGATGGAACACAGAAAATAGTTTTTTGGTTAGTAATGATGTGTTTGTTGGGTCCCCGCGCGTATTCGCGGGAACCCTTTTGGATTATTCCCGGCGGATTTGTATTTTTGTGTCGCGTTAATTTAAGAAGTCTTTCAATGAAACAGATGATCGGCATTGCCCTATCCGCCTTTGTGGCTGTGATGGTATCTGCCTGCAACGGCTCGTCCGCTTCCCAGGCACCCGTACAGGAAAGTTTTACCTTTAACAACGGATGCCCGCAGGTGCGGGTGGCCCAGGGTACCCTGGAGGGCACGCTGGAATCCGGCCTCAAGATTTTCCGCGGCATCCCGTTCGCGGCGCCGCCCGTCGGAGAAAACCGCTGGAAAGCCCCGCTGCCCGTACAGCCCTGGACCGGTGTCCGGGAGGCCAAGGCCTTCGGAGACGATCCCATGCAGGGAAACCCCTTCGGTGACATGAATTTCTATGGCGCCAGAAAGAGCGAAGACTGCCTGTACCTGAATATCTGGACGCCGGCCAAATCGGCCTCGGACGGCCTTCCTTCCGTGATTTATTTCAATGGCGGCGGCCTGTATGCCGGTAGCGGCAGCGAGCCGCGTTATGCCGGTGAAAGCATGGCCCGGCAAGGGGTAATCTCCATCACGGCCAACTACCGTGAGGGCATCTTCGGCTTCTTCGCCCACCCGGAATTGTCGGCCGAAACCCCTTACGGAGGTTCCGGCAACTGGGGCTTCCTGGACCAGACGGCCGCCATCAAATGGGTGCATGAGAATATTGCCGCTTTCGGAGGCGATCCCGAAAAGATTACCATCGTGGGAGAATCGGCCGGCTCCATGAGCGTGAGCGCCCAGATTGCCTCGCCGCTCACCAAGGGGCTGTTCGCCCGCGCGATGGCTTCCAGCGGCTCCGTTACGGCCGGTACCATCCCCTCGCAGGAAGAGGCGGATGCCCTGGGCATTGCCAAGCTTTCCGAAATGGGCGTCGCCAATATTGCGGAAGCCCGCGCGCTTTCTGCCGAAGAATTGCTGGAGAAATCCAACGTCAACGGCGTCCCTACCTACAATGTGGACGGGTATTTCTTCCCCAAGCAGCCGGCGGCCATCTATGAGGCAGGGGAGCAGCAGAAGGTGCCGCTGCTGGTGGGACGCAATTCGCAGGAAATGGTTCCCGTCATGTTCCTGCGCGGGCAGGCTCCCACCCTGGAGAACCTGAAGCCAGTCCTGGCCGCCACCTTCGGCGCTGAGAATGTGGACAAAGCCCTGCAGATGTACGGCTTCAAGACCGACGCCGACGTAATAGGCAAGCCGGGTGTGGACTTTGCCTCGGACCTCTTTATCGCATACAGTACCTGGAAGTTCGGGTATCTGCACGCCAAGACCTCCGGCCAGCCCGTTTACCGCTACTACTTCTCCAAGCCCCGTCCCCGCATGGTGATACAGGGGGTGGTGGCCGCCCTTGCCGGCGGTGTGCAGAAGGCCGATGAAAACGCGCCGGCCCAGCCCGCCTCCTCTTTCGAAGGCGCGGTCCATTCGGCCGACATCGAATACGCCATGGGCACCCTTCCCACCAACCGCATCTATGACTGGCAGCCGGAAGACTACGCTGTAAGCGCCCAGTTCATCGCCTATTATGCCAATTTCATCAAGACCGGAAATCCCAATGGCCTGGGCCTGGTGGACTGGCATCCCATCAATGGGAAAGAGGTTCCGCCCATGCTCGTCCTGGACGTAAACTGCGAAGAAGTCTGCGATGCTGCCTTCGAAGCCCGCAACAAGTGGCTGATGGATTTTATGCACTGATTCCCTGACGTTTTTACATTTGTATGAAAAAGCTTCTTTTATCCGCTGCGCTTCTTTCTCTGTGCGCATCGGCCTTTTCCCAGGAGCTCCGGCTCCGGGAAGACAACATCGACCAGATTGTCAGCGCCATGACCCCGCAGGAAAAAGCCACCCTGCTGGTGGGATGCGGCGCCGGCTGGGGCAATGTGAATGCCAAATTCCTG
Organism: uncultured Bacteroidales bacterium; assembly: GCA_947168525.1. Taxonomy (GTDB): domain Bacteria; phylum Bacteroidota; class Bacteroidia; order Bacteroidales; family UBA932; genus Cryptobacteroides. The sequence goes on along the minus strand of CAMVMG010000002.1, from coordinate 202,832 downwards.
GGCACCGCGGGCTGGACGGCCGCCATCGACCGCCTGGGCATTCCTTCCATCTATTTTGCCGACGGCCCGCAAGGGGTGAACATGAGCCAGTATCGGGAGTATGACGTAAACGACTACGGCTGCACGTTTTTCCTGTCCGGCTCCTCGCTGGCCACTTCCTGGGATGTGGAGGCGGCCCGTTCCGTGGGCCATGCTATCGGCTATGAACTCAAGGAGCGGGGCCTGGACGTGATCCTGGGCCCGGGCATCAACCTGCACAGAAGCGTGCTGGGCGGTCGCGACCAGGAGTATTTCTCGGAAGACCCGGTCCTTGCCGGCAAGCTGGCCGCTGCCTGGATCCAGGGCGCACAGTCCAACGGGGTGGCCACTTCCCTGAAGCACTTTGCCGTGAACAACCAGGAGACCAACCGCAAGGAGAACGACTCCCGGGTAAGCGCCCGCGCGCTCCGGGAACTGTACCTGAAGGCCTTCGAGATTGCTGTCAAGGAGGGGAACCCCGGAACCGTGATGGGCGCCTACAACTATGTAAACGGCATCCACGCCTGCGAAAATCCGGACCTGCTGGACCGCCTGCTCCGCCAGGAATGGGGCTGGAGGGGCGTAGTGATGAGCGACTGGGACGGTGTGGTGCTTACGGAGGAAGCCGTGCGGGCCACCTGCGACCTCATCGAGCCCGGTACGGAAAAGAACCGTCAGGACATTGTGGCCGGCCTTGCAAACGGTACCCTGTCCCAGGCCGACGTAGACCGCAACGTGAAGCACGTGCTGGAACTGATTGTAAAGAGCCCCTCCTTCAAGGGGTACAAGTACAGCAATGATATAGACCGGGAAGCCCATCAGAAACTGCTCCGACGGGTTGCTGCCGAGGGCATGGTGCTCCTGAAGAACGAGGGGAACGCCCTGCCGCTTACTCCCGGTAAAGTTGCGCTGTACGGCTGCGCCTCCTATGACCTGGTTCCTGCCAACATGGGCGTGGGTGGAACCAACCAGGGCATCTATCACGTTTCCCTGGTCCAGGGCCTCCGCCAGGACGGCTTCACCGTAAACTGGGACCTCCTGCGCGAATATTCAGACTATGTACCGTCGGCCAAGGCCAAGATCCGTTCCGCCTTCCCGGCGGCCTATGCCCAGTTCTACCGTTTCGACAATCCGGAGGAGATCATCCCCGGGCAGGAGCGTCCTTCCACTCTTTCGGCGGAAGAGATTGCCATGGCGGCCGATGTTGGCGTAGCCGTTACGGTGACCCATCGCAACTGGACACTGGCAGAGCAGGCTGCGGAGAACGATGCCGCCATCATCACCTTCGCCCGAACCACAGGAGAAGCCTTCGACCGCCATCCCTCCGAGTATGAACTGACGGAGTCGGAGCGGAAGCTGGTGGAGGAAGTATCGGCCGCCTACCGTGCCGCCGGTAAGCCGGTGGTGGTGCTGCTGAATATCCCCGCCGCCATCGAAACCGCTTCCTGGCGGGACCAGGTAGATGCCATCCTGCTGGTAGGCCAGCCTGGCGAGCGGGCAGGGGAGAGTATCGCCGACGCCCTCTGCGGCAAGGTGGCTCCTTCCGGCCGTCTGAACCAGAGCTGGAGCATCCGCTACGGCGACGCCCCGGCCGACAAGAATTTCCCTGTGATGGAAGACAAGATGGACCTCAGGGCCCTGATTGGCGGCCGTGCCCCCCGGGAGGGTCGCGAACTGGTTTCCACAGTAGATTACACCAACTATGAGGAAGGCATCAACGTAGGCTACCGCTACTTCGTCACGTCCGGCGCCCCGGTGGCCTATCCCTTCGGCCATGGCCTCACCTATACTACTTTCGCTTACGAGAACGCCAGCGTGACGGCATCGGCCGATGGTTTCGTGGCTCGGGTTACGGTGCGGAACACCGGTTCCCGTTCCGGCCGCGAGGTGGTGCAGCTGTATGTGAGCGCCCCGTCCGGCGGCCTGGACAAACCCGCCCGCGAACTCAAGGGCTTCGCCAAGACCCGGGAACTCAAGCCCGGCGAGAGCCAGGTGATGGAAATCCCCGTCACCCTCTACGATCTGGCTTCCTTCAACGAGAAAAGATCGGCCTGGCAGACGGCCAAGGGGACGTACAAGTTCTGCTTCGGCGCCTCCTCGGAGAAGATGCTCACGGAAACCACCGTCAAGCTGGCCAAAGCCTCCGAATGGAAGACAGGGCGCCTGCTCCTTCCGCAGTAGCGCTCCTCCTGTCCTCACCCCTGCCCTGCGCGTAGGGTGCACCGGAAAGTGCACCCTACGCTGGTCTTTACCCCAGTAGGGTGCACCTGGAAGTGCACCCTAACCTGAGCACACCGCACTGTAGGGTGCACCGAAATGTGCACCCTAACCGGATGAAACAGCCTGTGGCGGGCAGTTTGGCAAAAATTTTTCATTATTTTGCAACAAACTGCCAAATTTGCCGTTTATAGGATAGAGACAAGAAAAAACCATGACCCGACAGGAAGCCGCACAGTTTTACAGGATGCACAGCCAGCCGCTGTACAATGCGGCGCTGCGGATTCTCCACAGCCGGGCCGATGCGGAAGAGGTGATGCAGGATACCCTGCTCAAATACCTTTCCCTGGGGGTGAAAAGCGCGTCCGACGCCCAGGCGGCCGCCTGGCTCCGGACCACCTGCGTGCGGCGCTCCATCGACCTGCTGCGTGCCCGGAAGAAAGACTTGGTGTTTGAAGATGTTGAGGCGGCAGGAGACGTGGCGGAGGATACCGATCTGGCAGAGGAGATCCCTCCGTTTGCCATTATCCGAAATGCCATGGAAGAACTGCCTTCTCCCTACGGCCTGGTCCTGAACCTGGTGCTGATAGAAGGGCTCAGTTATGCCGAAATAGCCAAGATGACCGGCCAGAAAGAAAACACCCTGCGGTCTGTCTATGCCCGGGGAAAGGCCCGGCTGGCCGCCAAACTGAAAAACTGGAAAGACCATGAATAATTGGGAGACATACATCCGGCAGCATGCCGCTGAGTTGGATACGGCCCCGCTGCCCGAAGAAGCGGAAGAACGCTTCCTGGAGCGCTGGGAAGCCGGGAATGCCCGTAGGGTGCGCATCCCTCGGGTCCGGCGTATCGTCCTTTGGTGCGTATCTGCCGCGGCCGCCGTGGCCTTGCTTTTCCTGCTCCGGCCGTTCGCTTCGCGCGACTGGTTCCGCGGCATAGACAATACCCCGGAAGCCATCTACAGTTCCTATCTGGCGCAGGTGGCCGATGCATGGGAGCAAGCCGGGCCCGACGAATCCCTCTCCGACCAGCTCTCCAGCCTCACGGAGGAGGCGGTCCCCTTGCTGGAACAGTTGCCGGAAGAACTGCCTGTAGAGGAACAGGCTCAGATTCTCCGCGAGTACTACGGATCCCTCCTGGACGGAGTGGACGTCCTTCTGAAAACCCATAAACAGTAGAACGATATGAAAAAAACCATTACCTTGCTCTTCGCGCTCCTGGCCCTGGCCCCCGCCGGCCTCCGGGCAGAGGAGAACCCCGCGGACGCCAAACCGGTCATCCTTTCCAAATCCTTCGATTTCAAGAATTTCCAGGAACTTGCTGTGGCCAATGTCTTCCAGGTGGAACTGGTGCAGGACAGCAGATGGTCGGTGAGTATCGAGTACAGCGATTTCCTGGAGCCTTATCTGGATGTCGCGCTCTCCGGCAGCCAGCTCAAGCTGACCTTGAAAAATGTCCCGCAGTCGCTCCAGCGCAGCCGCAAATACAAGGAGAGCCGTGTGCTTACGGCCAAGGTGCACATGCCGCGCCTGAACAAACTCACCGTCAGTGGCGCTGCCCGGCTCGATGCAAAGGGCACCTTTGCACCCGCGGGAGATACATTCCGGATGGATGTTTCCGGCGCCGCCGTCGTGGACGGCATGGCCGTATCGGCCCCCAAAGCGCGGCTGGCAGTCAGCGGGGCGGCCAAACTGCCTTTGTTCACCGGACAGATTCCGCAGGTAGACCTGCGCATGTCCGGAGCGGCCAAGGGCGGCTTCGACCTCCAGGCCGATACATGGAAGGTGGTTCTCTCGGGATCGGCCAAAGCCACTCTCCGGGGCGCGGAATGCCGGTCGGTTGAGATGGAATGTTCCGGATCGGCCGGCGCAAGCCTGGAAGTGCAGGCGGACAAGCTGGAATACGAGGGGAGCGGTGCCTCTTCCCTGGATGCCGAGGGTGCTCCGGCCCGCGAGGTGGAGATTGAACTGAGCGGCGCCTCCAGGTGTCGGGTGGCGGCACAGGAGAGCCTGAAAGTGGAGGCCTCCGGCGCCTCGACCTGCCGGTACAAGGCAGCGGGCAAGCTGGACACCAGGATTATCAACGCCTCCCGCGGCTCTTCCGTAAAAGAGATCTAAGCTGTTGCCATTCTGTGGAAAAAGGAGTATCTTTGAATGATGAAAAGGATGCTCCTTCTTTTTTTGTTCCTGCTCCCTGCCCTGTCCCTGACGGCGCAGGAGTTTTCCGACAGCCTGAACATGTTCCAGAAAATGGATGCGCGGATGTACCGGAGCCAGCACAAAGCCCGGGTGGACACCGCCTATATTACCATCCCGGAGGAGCGCTGGACGCTGAAAACGTCGTCCAATTATTCCTGGAATACGCTGGGAGTCAAGCACCAGAAAGATGAAGAAGGCTATTCTACCGTCCTCAATTCCACCCCCACGTTCTCACAGGGGTTCTCCGTTGCGTGGCGGTGGCTGGAGCTGGGGGTGAGCGTCAACCCGGGCTGGTTCATCCCCAGCCTCAAAAACAGCGACCAGGCATATTCCATTTCCGTTTTCGGCAATAAATTCAGCATGTCGGCCACCTTCCGCGTGTCCAATTCCTATCGGGGAACCATCACGTCCTATCCGGACTCCACGGTCATGGCCATTCCCCTGGGAACTGTCAATGCCGATATTTCCGGCGACTTCGATGCCTATTATGTTTTCAACGGGGATAAGTTCTCCTTCCCGGCCGCCTTCAGCATGATGCAGATCCAGAAGCGGAGCGCCGGCTCCCCGGTGATCAGCCTGTCTCTGAGAAACGGTGTCACCCGTTTTGCCGGCCTCAGTTATCAAGGAACGGAAGAAATGGCCCTGATAACCAATATCCTGGCCGTGGGCGCCGGATATGCCCACAACTTTGTCACGCCCCACCACTGGCTGTTCCATGTGTCGGCCATGGCCAACCTCTCTCTGCTCAGCTACAACATGCTTTATACCTCCGACGGCAATTACAGGATGGAGAAAACCTTCCCGGACTGGGTGGGCGTGTTCCAGGCCGCCGCCCTGCACTGGACCGGCCGCTGGTTCTACGGAGTCAATCTATCGGTACGGGGGGCTACCTATGGGGCCCAGGACCGGCTGGAATTCTCCAACGCCCGGACAGAAGGTCATATCGTCCTGGGACTCCGGTTATAAAACACGAATACTCTTTACAGAATGGAACAATACGGACATTTTGACGACCCTGCGCGGGAGTATGTGATTACCCGCCCGGATACCCCGTGGCCCTGGATTAATTACCTGGGCACGGAGGACTTCTTCTCGCTCATTTCCAACACGGCCGGCGGCTACTGCTTCTGCCGGGATGCCAAATTCCGCCGCATCCTGCGCTACCGCTACAACGGGGTGCCCATGGACGACGGCGGCCGGTATTACTACATCAAGGACGGCGACACCGTGTGGAATCCGGGCTGGAAGCCCTGCAAGACGCCGCTGGACTTCTACGAGTGCCGCCACGGAATGGGTTATACCCGGATAACCGGAGAAAAGGACGGCCTCAGGGCCGATGTCCTGTTCTTCGTCCCCATCGGCCACCGATGCGAGGTGCACCGGGTGCGGCTTGCCAATACCGGAAAGCAGCGGAAGCAGGTGCAGCTGTATTCCTTTGTGGAATGGTGCCTGTGGAACGCCTCCACCGACATGGAGAACTTTCAGCGCAACCTCTCTACCGGAGAAGTGGAGGTGGAAGGGAATGTCCTCTATCACAAGACAGAGTACCGCGAACGCCGGAACCATTACGCCTTCTTCGGGGCCAACCGGCCCTTCGATGGCTTCGACACGGACCGGGAAACGTTCATCGGCCTGTACAATGGCTTCGACGCCCCGCAGCAGGTGCTTGCCGGCACCTCCGGCAACTCGGTGGCCCACGGCTGGAGCCCGGTCGCTTCGCATCGGTTCTGCCTTACCTTGGAACCGGGGCAGGAGGAGGAGATCATCTTTGTGCTGGGTTATGTGGAAAACTCGGACGGGGAGAAGTTCTCCTCACCCGGGGTCATCAACAAGGACAAGGCGCTCTCGATGATGGATGCATTCGCCGCCCCGGCGCAGGTCGATACCGCTTTTGCGGGCCTCAAAGCCTTCTGGGGCCAGCTGCTGAGCCGCTTCTCTGTGGTTTCCGACGTTCCGCAGCTGGACCGTACCGTGAACATCTGGAACCAGTACCAGTGCATGATCACCTTCTTCTTCAGCCGGAGCGCCAGCTATTTCGAGAGCGGCATTGGCCGGGGAATGGGATTCCGGGACTCCAACCAGGACCTGGCCGGTATCGTGCACCTGATTCCGGAAAGGGCCCGGCAGCGCATCCTGGACATCGCCGCCACCCAGTTCCCGGACGGGGGATGCTACCATCAGTACCAGCCCCTGACCAAACGCGGCAACAACGATATCGGCGGCGGTTTCAACGACGACCCGCTGTGGCTCATCTTCGGCACGGTGGCTTATATCCGCGAGACCGGGGATTTTGACATCCTCCGGGAGCCCGTTCCGTTCGACAATGTGGCGGGTTCAGAGGTGAGCCTGCTGGAGCACCTGAAGATCAGCTTTGCGCATGTGACCGCCCACCTGGGGCCTCACGGACTGCCGCTCATCGGCCGGGCCGACTGGAACGACTGCCTGAACCTGAACTGCTTCTCCGACAACCCCGACGAGTCTTTTCAGACCACGGAAAACAAGACCGAGGGCTCCAAGGCGGAATCCCTGATGATCGCCGGCTTGTTTGTAGCTCAGGGCAAGGACTTCGCGGAGCTGCTGGAGCATCCCCGCGTGAAAGCCCCCGCTCCGTATGTGGCCCAGGTCCGAGCGGCCGTGGCCGACATGGAGAAAGCCGTGAAGGAATATGGTTGGGACGGGGAGTGGTTCCTGCGAGCCTACGATTACTATGGGAATAAGATTGGGTCGAAGGAAAACGCGGAAGGAAAGGTGTTCATCGAGAGCCAGGGCTGGTGCGCCATGGCCCGGATCGGGGCGGAGGAAGGCCTGTGCGACAAGGCTCTGGACGCCGCGGTGAAGTATCTGGAATGCGAACAGGGACTGGTCCTGAACAATCCGGCCTATTCGGCCTATATCAAAGACTACGGAGAGATTAGCTCCTACCCGCAGGGCTACAAGGAGAACGCCGGCGTGTTCTGCCACAACAACCCCTGGATCATCATCGCGGAGGCCATGGCCGGGCGGGCCGACGATGCCTGGCGCCATTACCGCAAGATTGCTCCCGCCTTTGCGGAAGACCAGCAGCTACGGAAAGTGGAGCCGTATGTGTTCTGCCAGATGGTGTCCGGAAAAGATGCTTTCCGCCCCGGCGAAGGCAAGAACAGCTGGCTCACCGGTACGGCCGCCTGGGCCTGGAAGGCCGTGAGCGAGGCGCTGCTGGGCATCCAGCCGCAGTTTGATGGCCTGCTCATCCGCCCCTGCATTCCGCTGGGAACCTACCGCGTCCACCGCCGTTTCCGGAATGCGGAATACGAAATAACCATACGCCTGGAAGGCAAGGCCCCCCAGGCGTTCATCCCCTACAAAGAGGGAAAGCAGGTATTGGAGATTGTGCTCTGACCGGAGCTTATTTCACCGTGAGGACGGCCTTCTGCAGGCGCTCGCTGTCGGGGCCGGCCATGATCTCAAAGTCGCCGGGTTCGCATACCCAGTTGCAGTCGTGGTTATAATAGGAGAGTTCTTCTGCGGTTAGGGTGAAATCTACCTTCACGGACTGTCCGGCGGCGATGTGCACCTTCTTGAACCCCTTCAGTTCCTTCACCGGACGGGTGGAGGTGGCGTAGATGTCGTGGATGTACAACTGCACAATTTCATCGGCATCGCGGGAACCGGTGTTGGTCACGGTCACGGAGGCGGTCACGGAGCCGCTGAGCGGCATCTCAGCGGCGCTCAGGGTAACGGGGGAGTACTCGAAGGTGGTGTAGGAAAGGCCGAAGCCGAAGGGATACAGCGGCCCGTTGAGTTCGTCTATGTAGCAGCTGGTAAACTTCCGGTAAGGCTCGTAATCCGGGTGCGGACGGCCGGTGCTCTTGTGGTTGTAGTAGAGCGGAAGCTGACCCACGGCACGCGGGAAGGTGGTGGTGAGCTTGGCGGAAGGGGCGTAGTCGCCGAAGAGCACGTCTGCCACGGCATGACCGCCTTCAGAGCCCGGGGACCACACGTTGAGGATGGCGTCCATGTTCTCGGCCTCCCAGTTCAGGGTGAGCGGACGACCGGTCACGAGCACCATCACGACGGGCTTTCCGGTGGCTTTCAGGGCCTTCAGTAGTTCCAGCTGGGCGTCCGGCATGGAGATGTCCGTGCGGGAGGCGCCTTCGCCGTTCATGTTGGCTACCTCACCCACGCAGGCAATCACGACGTCGGCCTGACGGGCCTTGGCAACGGCGTCGGCCACCAGCTTCTGCTGGGGAACGGTGTGGAGCTCAGGGATGGGGTAGTTGGGGGCGAAGTATTTGATCATGCCGTACAGGATGCTCTCTTCCAGGTCTTTGTCCTTGAAGAGCCAGCTGCCTTCCGCATAAGTGGCGGGGGTGACTTCGGAGATGCCCTGGAACAGGCTCACGCTCTCGGCATTGTGGGACGACATGGACCAGCTGCCAGCCATGGCTTCACCATTTTTGGCCAGCGGGCCCACCACGGCAACGCGGGTTCCTTTCCTGAGCGGCAGCACGCCGTCGTTCTTCAGCAGCACCAGGCACTCACGGGCGGCCTCGCGGGCGAAAGCCCGGTGTTCGGGCGTATAGACATCCTTGGCGGCCCGCTCCGGATCCAGGTATTTGTAAGGGTCGTCGAACAGGCCCAGCTTGTATTTGGCTTCCAGGATGCGGCGGCAGGCGCGGTCGATGTCGGCCTTGGAGATGCGGCCTTCCTGGAGGGATTTCTCCAGCGTACCCACAAAGCCGTCGGAGTTCATGTCCATGTCCAGGCCGGCCTGGAGGGAACGGGCCGACACTTCCTGGAGGTCTCCGATGCCATGGGCCACCTCTTCCAGCACGGCGGTGGCATCGCTCACGATGAAGCCGTCGAAGCCCCAGGCCTTGCGGAGGAGTTCGTCCATCAGGTAGGTGTTCATGGTGGCGGGAATGCCTTCGAATTCATTGAAGGAACTCATGTAGCTGGCGGCGCCGGCATAGGCGGCCTGCTGATACGGGCGCAGGTAGCCGTTCAGGGCTTCCTGCCGGCTCAGGAATACGGAGTTGTAGTCGCGGCCGGCCTCTGCTCCGCCGTAAAGGGCGTAGTGTTTGACGCAGGTCATCACGTCCGTATTGTCATATACGCCGTCGCGGCCCTGATAGCCGTACACATAGGCCTTGGCCAGTTCACCGCCCAGGAAGGGGTCTTCACCGCCGCCTTCCACGATACGGCCCCAGCGGGCGTCGCGGCAGATGTCCACCATGGGGCTGAACACCCAGTTGATACCGCTGGCCGATGCCTCCTTGGCGGCGATGCGGGCGGTCTTTTCCACCATTTCCGGATTCCAGGAAGTGGAAAGGGCCAGAGGGACCGGGAATACGGTCTGGTAGCCGTGGATCACGTCCATGCCGGTGATGAGCGGGATGCCTGCGCCGGATTCCATGGCGATTTTCTGGATATCGCGCAGATACTCCACGTTTCCGCTGCCGTAGATGCCGCCCAGTTTGCCTGCGCGGAGCAGTTTCACGTTCTCGTCCTCTTCGGTGACGCGAAGCGCCGACACAAAGCCGGAGGCGGAATGCAAGTTCAGCTGGCCAATCTTCTGTTCCAGCGTCATTTTGCCCATCAGATTGTCGATGAAGCGGTCCATTTTGGCATCTTTCGAAGCCGATCCAGACCCGGAGGCGCAGCCGGAGAGGATTCCCAGGGCGGCCGCTGCCCAGATAATAATCTTTTTCATTATGGTATTGGTTGTTTGGTTTCACGCCATTTCTCCCAGTTGGGAATCGTCGTACGGGCCGAACCATTCCCGCAGTTTTGCCTTGGCCTGTTCCTTGATGTCCGGCGTGATGGCCGATGCCACGAAACTGACGGCCGCGATGAGGGCGGCCCAGTCGTCGGCCATGCCGGCGAAGGGGAGCAGGTCCGGGATGAGGTCTGCCGGGAGGATGAAATAGCCCAGCGCACCCATAATCACCATCCGGTAACGGGCCGGTGTCTTGGGATCTTTGAGCACGTAGAAAAGCAGCAGGACGTAGTAAATGAGCTTGATGCCGGCTTTCCTGGCCATCTTGCCCACTTTTTTCCACAGTTTGTCTTCACTGTATTCGCCCTGGTATACGGGCAGGTCTTCCGCCGAGAGGTTCTTATTGTTGCGCATCTTCTGCAAGGGCTTTCTGATAGCATTCCCGGCACAGCGGTTCGTAGGTGTCTTTTTCTCCCAGTACTACCAGTTTCCTGGAGGCGGACAGCCGGTGGGAGTGGTTGGCCAGGGATCCGCAGCGGACGCAGATGGCGTGGACCTTTTGCACATCTTCCGCGATGGCCATGAGGCCGGGCATGGGCCCGAAGGGCTTGCCCAGGTAGTCTGTGTCCAGGCCGGCGATAATCACGCGAACGCCACGTCCTGCCAGTTCCTGGCACACCTGGACGATGCTGTCGTCGAAGAACTGGGCTTCGTCGATGCCCACCACCTGTACGTCCGGATCTATCTGCAGCATCCGGGACGGGCTTTTGATGGGCGTGCAGGAAATGCTGTGGGAGTCGTGCGAAACCACGTCCAGGTCTGAGTAGCGTTTGTCTATCGTGGGCTTGAAGGTGGCGATTTTCTGTTTGGCGAACTGGGCCCTTTTGAGCCTCCGGATCAGTTCCTCGGTTTTGCCAGAGAACATGGAGCCGCAAATCACTTCGATGCAGCCCGCTTTTTTTGCATTTTCCAAAAACATTTCCGTAACTTTGTTGGTGCTTGAATGCAAATATAGTCATTTATGGACAAAACTCATACAGATTTCTTGCAAGAATGCGCGGCAGAGCTCGCCCTCCTCAAGGAGCGTATAGCGGCATTGGAAGAGAAACTTTCTTCCTGGCAGGAGAATGTCCCGGAGACGGATCTTCCGCCGGTGGATTTCACGGATGTTGAAATGGAAGGGGAGGCGTTCGGCCCGGAAGTTTTGTCCACGCCGCCCGTAGAGGCGCCGGCCGAAGTCTCCGTGGCCGATATCCCAGTGGAAGAAACAGCGCCCGCGCCCCCGGAACCGGACGGCACTGCAGACCTTCCCTGGCGGAAAGACAGGCCGGGCATGCAGGTGAAAAACATCCGCAGTGGCATCTCCCTGTACGACAGGGCCCTTTTCATCGGCACCCTGTTCAAGGAGGATTTCACCCTGTACGACAACACCATCCGGGAGCTGAACGGGCTCACCACCCTGGACCAGGCCGTAGACTATATCCGCAGGCACTTCCCAGACTGGAACCTGCACTCGGACGTAGTGTACAGCTTCATGATGGCCATCCGTAAAAAACTGGGCTGATGGCGGGGAAACTTTATATCGTCCCCACGCCGGTGGGCAACCTGGAAGACATGACTTACCGGGCTGTGCAGGTGCTCCGGGACGCAGACCTGGTGCTGGCGGAAGATACCCGCACCAGTTCTGTACTGCTGCACCACTACGGCATCCAGGCCCGTTTGCAGAGCCATCACAAATTCAATGAGCACCAGACGGTCCAGCTGGTCAAGGAGCGCATCCTCGGTGGGCTGAATGTGGCTCTGGTCAGCGATGCCGGTACGCCGGGCATATCAGACCCCGGCTTCCTGCTGGTGCGCACCTGTGCAGAAGAAGGGATTGAAGTGCAAACACTTCCGGGCGCAACGGCCTGTATTCCGGCGCTGGTGTCGTCAGGCCTGCCGTGCGACCGCTTCTGCTTCGAGGGCTTCCTGCCCCAGAAAAAGGGCCGGCAGACGCTCTTGCAGCAGCTTGCGGCAGAAACCAGGACCCTGGTGTTCTACGAGTCGCCCTACCGTCTGGTGAAAACGCTGGAGCAGCTGGCGGAATTCTTTGGCGGGGAACGCCGTTGTTCGGTGGCCCGGGAAATCTCAAAGGTGCACGAGGAGCACCGCCGCGGAACCCTCCTGGAGGTGGCGGCGTGGTTCCGGGAGCACGAGCCCAAAGGGGAAATTGTCATTGTTGTGGCCGGTGCAGAGCCGGTGAAAGCAGAAAAAAAGAGGCGGTATGAAAGAGGGGAAGGACAAGAGGAAGGGGAGTAGTCTCCAGGGAAGTTTCATCACAGGCGCCATCGCGCTGGTTTTCCTGATTATCGGTTATGAGGTGGCCTTGTTCGTACACAAGGCGGCCGTCCTCCGTATCCAGGCCAACCGTGACAGGCCGGACACGGTGTATGTGATCGACCGTGCCCTTGCCCTCGAAATCCTCCGAGACGCCGGCACGTTCCCGGGTGCTGGCCCTTTCCCGGAAACCGGTACTTCTCCGGAAGCCGTGGACTCTTCGGATGCATCGGCCCTTTTCATTGCATCCGAAGATTCTGCGGCTTCCGGGCCTGGTCAATCTCTAGGTAATTTGGCTTCAGGTGATCTGGCTTCAGAGATGCCTCCAGGGGCAAAGAAGAAGGCCGATGCCCCTGGAGGCATCTCCGAAGCCAAAACAAAGAAGAAGGCCGATGCCCCTGGAGACATCTCCGAAGCCAAAACAAAGAAGAAGGCCGATACCCCTGGAGGCATCTCCGAAGCCAAAACAAAGAAGAAGGCTGATGCGGTTGTAGTGCGGAAGAATGCGACGCATTCGGCGACGGTGCGCCAGGTGCGGGAGAAGGCGCTGCCCCGGCAGGTGGAGAGTTTCCGTTTCAATCCCAACACGGTCTCCCTGGAGGACCTGCAGCGGCTGGGCTTCTCTGAAAAGCAGGCGCTGTCCATCGTCCATTATCGGGAAAAAGGCGGCCGCTTCCGCCGCAAGGCCGATTTTGCCAAATCCTATGTGGTGGCCGATTCTGTCTATGCTCGTCTGGCGCCTTTCATCGATATTCCCAAAATCGACATTAACCGGGCCGACAGCACCGCCCTGGTGGCCCTCCCCGGCATCGGCCCCTGGTTCGCCGCCCGGATTGTCAGTTACCGGGAAGAGCTGGGCGGCTACTCCCGGCCGGAGCAGCTGATGGAAATCTATCACTTCGATCGGGAGAAGTTCGACGGCCTAGCCGACCTAATTAGCTGTTCACGTCCAGACCCTTATCCACTCTGGACGCTGCCGGAGGAAGAACTTGCCCGGCATCCCTACATCTCCAAGGCCGAAGCCCACGGCGTTGTCCTGTACCGTATGCATCAGCCCCGGGAGGCCTGGACGGTGGAAGGACTGAAAAAGGCCGGCGTGCTCTCGGAAGAACATGCTGCCAAACTAGCCCACTGCCGGATTGAGTAGCTACTTGTTCATGCCAGCACGGTCAGTCACGTTTCGCATCCATTTCCTGACCGAGCTTGCTTTTTCCGTCAATCTTAGTCGTATTTTTACCAGTTTTTGTGACTGAGACCGTTATCTAATGCCATAGTCTTTTGAACGGATGGCTTGGGAAACAGTCAGTTCTGAAAGATACAATGCTCGTGAGAGTTGGAGCGGGGAAAGCCCCAGCCTTTCATTCAATTTTATGGCAACAAGGCACTTTTCTTCCCTTGAAATAGACTTGAACAGCCGGCCGGGATAAGTGTTTCGAAGTTCGGTGTTCGCTATTTCCCGGACTTCGTTCATTGAAAACTCGACGGTTTCACCCAGCGACCTGGCAATCACTACGGCCGTTTCGTATTCTTTTACTAAACGTGTGTGGAAATCTTTTGGCGAGGCAAACAATCGCATAACCTCTTTTGCTTTTACAAAATTGGATGGTAGAATCCCCAGTTCGGGATGAATCTCCCAGTCTGGAGGCAATACTTCTTTTGAGCCGATGAGCGACCGCATTCTGGTTTGAGAGATGGATGACACCCTGTCTCCTTTTATCAGCGTCGCCAGTTCATTGAAATACAGATAAGTGCTTCCCCATTTATGACCTCCCGGAATGCAGCAGTTCTTTTCGTAGGGATTTCTGGCTGTATAAATGATTTCATCGCGCAGGGCATTTTCATTCGGAATGGGTTTTAATAGGCAGCCGTAGTTCTCCGGGAGGGGCGGCAGTCCCATTTTAGTCAATTGTTCCGAAATACGCCTCTTCAGATAGGAAAAAACGCGCATGCATTGAGCCCCAGTAGCACGCACGATGTCATGTAAATGATTGTGCATTAGTTCAAAAGCATAGGTTTCAACGCCGTATTTCAACGTAGATAGTGCAATGCCGCTCATTCCCAACCTGTAATCCTCATTCGTGGTGAACAGGTTGCGTCCTTCCAGGCGGTCAAAGCACAGGTGATAGAAGCCCTTGGGTAAATGGTTGTATGCTTCGCGAGTTATTCTGTTCATAATACTGATATAGTTACGCCCGTTTCTAATATTTGTCGACCTCGGTCAAAAATATGGCCAAAAACAGGACTGAGACCATCATAGAAAGCAATCTTAGTCACGAATTGACGCCAAAACGTGACTAAGATTGTAAAATAGGGAAAAATAGATTAGTCTTGCAACGAAGAGAGGGCCTCGCGGATCTTGGCCTCGATTTCCTCTGCCAGCTCCGGATTGTCCAGCATGAGCTTCTTGGTGGCTTCCCGGCCCTGGGCCAGTTTGCTGTCATTGTAGCTGAACCAGGAACCGGACTTCTGGATGATGCCCAGCTCTACGCCCAGGTCCACGATTTCTCCGCTGCGGGAGATGCCTTCCCCGAAGACGATGTCGAACTCTGCCTTCTTGAAGGGCGGTGCCATCTTGTTCTTGACCACCTTAACCTTCACGTGATTGCCCAGGGCGTCCTCCCCGTCTTTGATCTGGGTGGTGCGGCGGATGTCCAGGCGGACGGAAGCGTAGAATTTGAGCGCATTGCCGCCGGTGGTGGTTTCCGGATTGCCGAACATGATGCCGATCTTCTCACGCAGCTGGTTGATGAAGATGCAGCAGGTACCTGTCTTGGAGATGTTGGCCGTGAGCTTGCGCAGGGCCTGGCTCATCAGGCGGGCCTGCAGACCTACTTTGTTCTCTCCCATCTCGCCTTCGATCTCTGCCTTGGGGGTGAGGGCGGCCACGGAGTCTATTACCACGATGTCTATCGCGCCGCTGCGGATGAGGTTGTCGGCAATTTCCAGGGCCTGTTCTCCGTTGTCCGGCTGGGAGATGAGGAGGGTGTCCAGATTCACGCCCAGGGCTTTGGCATAGCTGCGGTCGAAGGCGTGCTCCGCGTCGATGATGGCGGCAATTCCGCCGCCCTTCTGGGCCTGGGCGATGGCATGGATGGCGAGGGTGGTTTTACCGGAGCTTTCCGGCCCGTAAATCTCGATGATGCGGCCTTTGGGGTACCCGCCGATGCCCAGCGCATGGTCCAGGGAGATGGAACCGCTGGGGATGACCTGCGAGGCATCCCATTCCGGCTGGTCTCCCAGCTTCATGATGGTCCCTTTCCCATAATCTTTCTCAATCTTGTCGATCGTTGCCTGCAGGGCCTTGAGCTTGGCGGCATTTACCTGGGCACCGGTCATTTCTTCTGCTTCTTTTGCCATAATCTGTTTTTATTAAAAGTTTTGCGCGGGCATCCTTTACCGCTGACAGACAAAGTTAATCAAAAACTCGGTTATTCAGAATTTTTTCATTGGATATTTATTATTATTTTTGTGCAGAGGAAAAGAGTGCCCCATGAAACAACGCCTGCTAGGAAAAACCCCGGAAGAACTGAAACAGATTGCCCTTGAAGCGGGTCTGCCCGCTTTTGCCGGAAAGCAGATGGCCCAGTGGCTGTATACCCGGCGTGCCCGTACGCTGCAGGAGATGACCAACCTGTCCAAGGCGGGACGGGAGACGCTCTCCCAAAATTGGGAGGTGGGGATGGCCTTCCCCCTGGACGTCCAGACCTCGGCGGACGGAACCCGGAAATACCTTTTCCCGGTAGAGGGAAAACCCTCCGACGCCGTAGAGGCCGTCATGATTCCGGACCAGGACCGCAAAACGCTCTGCGTAAGTTCCCAGGCGGGCTGCAAGATGGGCTGCAAGTTCTGCATGACGGGGCGGCAGGGCTTCCACGGCAACCTGGACGCGGCCGATATCCTGAACCAGTTTTTTGCCATCGACGAGGCCGATGGTCTCACCAACGCTGTCTTCATGGGCATGGGAGAGCCGCTGGACAACTGGGAGCAGGTGAAAAAGGTAATCGATATCCTCACGGCCCCCTGGGGGCTGGCCTGGAGCCCCAAGCGCATCACGCTTTCCACCATCGGCGTACTGCCCAATCTCAAACGCTTCCTGGACGAAAGCCGGTGCCACCTGGCCGTGAGCCTGCACAATCCTTTCCCGGAAGAGCGTCTGGAGATGATGCCCGTGCAGAAGGCCTGGCCCCTGGAAGAGGTGATCAGACTGATAAGGCAATACGATTTCACCGGCCAGCGCCGCGTAAGTTTCGAGTACACCGTCTTTGACGGATGGAACAACACAAAACGGCATGCCGATGCCCTTCTGCGCCTGCTCTCCGGACTGGAATGCCGGGTGAACCTGATCCGCTTCCACCAGATTCCGGATTTTCCGTACGGAGCGGCGTCGCTCCCGCAGATGGAAGCGTTCCGGGACCGCCTGTCCCGGGGCGGGCTCACCGCTACCATCCGCGCTTCCCGCGGAGAAGACATCTTTGCCGCCTGCGGCCTGCTGGCCGGTAAACATATGCAGCTATGAAAAAGATTCTCACCCTGCTGTCCTGCCTGGTATTCACCGCTCTCGCCTGCCTGGCGCAGGACCGTTCCTCCTCCACCTTCGGCCTGGATCCCAAGGATGCCAAGGCCGTGAGCAGCATCCGCAACCGGATGGCCCAGATCCGCAGACACCGGCCCACGGTGGCCCTGGTCCTGTCCGGCGGTGGCGCCAAAGGAGCGGCGACGGTGGGGGCGCTGAAAGTGATCGAAGAATTCGACCTTCCGGTAGACATGGTGGTGGGAACCAGTATCGGCGGCCTGCTAGGGGGCATGTATGCCCTGGGGTACGACGCCGCCTACCTGGACTCGCTCATCCATTCCATCAACTGGAACATGGCCCTGAGCGACAAAGTGCAGCGCGAATACGTCCCTTATTCCCGCACCCGCTACAAGGAGAAATACCTGGTCTCTATCCCGTTCTATTACCGTACCGACGATTACAAGTCGTTCGTGGCGGGAGACATGCCTTTTTCCAACGGGGAAGACCGTTTCCTGCACCTTCGGGCCGACGATGAGCAGGCGCGCTCCATAGACCGGATCCTCGGAGACAACCTCATGGGCAGCCTTCCCTCCGGATTCGTGTACGGGCAGAATGTGAGCCAGATCATCAATTCCCGGACTGTGGGCTACAGCGATTCCACCGATTTCTTCAAGTTCCCCATCCCCTTCGCCTGCGTGGCCACGGACATGGCTTCCGGCAAGGCCAAGATCTGGCACAGCGGCTCGGTGAACCTGGCCCTTCGTTCCACCATGTCCATCCCCGGCCTGTTCACGCCGGTCCGCACCCAGGGAATGGTCCTGGCCGACGGCGGCATGCGGAACAATTTCCCCGTGGATATCGCCCGGGACATGGGTGCCGACATTGTTATCGGCATAGATCTTTCCGGCTCCTCTCCCGAGGCGGACAAGATCAACAACCTGGGAGATATACTGATGCAGGGGATAGACATGCTGTCCAACGACTCCTTCGCGCGGAATATCCAGTCGGTGGACGTGCGCATCCATCCAGACCTCACGGGCTACGACATGCTCAGCTTCAACGACGTCGCCATCGACACCATGTATCACCGGGGGCTCCGGGCCGCCCGTGCCGCCTCGGCGGAGCTCGCCGCCGTGAAAAGGAAGGTGGGGGATGCCAAGTTGCAGCTGCATGCCCCAAAGGCTGTGGACCTGGGCCGCAAGCCGGTGGTCATCGGGGAGATTGACATCGTGGGGGTGCCCGCTTCGGACGCGGAGTTTATCCGGTCCAAACTGGTGGTGCGGCCGGGGTCCGTGGTAAGCAAACAGGCCATCGAGGAAGATATCGCGCGGGTGTTCGGGCGGGGAACCTATGATTTCGTGAGCTACGAGCTCAGGGGAACCATGGAGCCATACCGGCTCAGGATCCTGTGCAAGCGGGGGCCGCTCCATCAGCTGGGACTGGGCTTCCGGGTCGACTCGGAAGACCTGGTCTCCATCCTGATCAACCTGGGCTTCAACACGCATGCCGTCCGCGGCTCGTCCTTGGACATTACCGGACGTATCGGCGTGAATCCCTATCTGGAATTGCACTACGCCTACGACGCCCCCAAGATGCCCACCATCAACGCCACGGCCCGTTTCCGCTGGAACGACCGCAACAATTTCCTGTCCGGCAGCAACATCTACTCCATCGACTTCACCCAGTACACCCAGGAGATTTACGCGTCCAACCTGAAATGGTACTCCTTCGACCTGCAGGCCGGCATCCGGAACCAATATTTCAGGGTAAAGCGGATCCTCACGGCGGAAGAGTCGGGAGCGTATGATCCCGCGGCCGTTTCCCGGGACTATCCCAGCTTCTTCATCAACGGGCGGATGGAAACCATGGACGACGGATATTTCCCCACCCGAGGCATTTCCGGCGGGATCAAGGCGGAGCTGGTGTCCCGCATGTTCACCCCGGAGAAGGGCAGCCTGTTCGGCATCGTGGCCCTGGACGGGAAGATGCCGGTGAGCATGGGACGTTTCGCCCTTATCCCGCAGGGATATCTCCGTTACATCCTGGGAGAGAGTGTCCCCATCGTCTACAGCAACGTGATGGGCGGTGATTTCGCCGGCCGCTATGTAGAGCAGCAGATGCCCTTCATGGGCATTCCCACGGGGGCGTTCCGGCGCAACTACATGATGATCGGCCGGCTGGACGCCCGCGTTGGCATTGGGAAGAGCCATTATGTGAGTGCGGTGTTCAACGCCGCGTACGATTTTGACAACTTCGGCACCTTCGAACTGGGTGAGCATGTCTTCGGCGCCGGCCTGGAATATGCCTACGATTCAGTGGTGGGGCCCCTGAAGCTGGATATCCACTGGAATTCCCTCACCAAAAAAGTGGGTGCTTACGTGTCTGTGGGCTTTAATTTCTAAGGAACGCCATGGAAAGTGCCAAGTGTCTGTCCCGCCTGCAACGGCTGTGTTCCCGGGCGGAATACTGCCGCTCCGACATCTACCGGAAGGCCCTGAAAGACCTGGAAGGGGATGCCGATGCAGCAGAGCGTGTGGTGCAGCAGTTGGTGGCGGAGCGCTTTGTAGATGACGCCCGCTATGCATCGGCCTATGCCCGGGAGAAATCCTCGCTCCAGGGCTGGGGTGCCGTGAAAATCCGTTTCCAGTTAAAGGGGAAGGGCATTGCCGATGAAACCATCCGGGCCGCCCTGGAAGAGATAGACCCGGAGAAGGCCGCCGACAAGCTGGACCGCCTTGTAGTGGCCAAGTACCGTACCCTGCAGGGAGACCCGCAGTGCCGGCTGAAGCTGCTCATATTCGCCCTTTCCCGGGGCTATGAATATGCCGATGTGGAAGCCGCCGTATCCCGTGTGCTCAAGGGAGAATAAAAAAATGGTGGGGCCGTAAGCCGCTTTCTGTTTTTGAATCTGTCATTTATCTTCGCAACCTACCCCCCGGCATCGGACGGGCCGTCCTCATCTGCCGGTATATTTGGTCTTGCAGGCCCGGATACCGTACCCGCAGCATGTCACCATGCGGCGTCGTGGGCCCTTACCCCGCGTTTTCACCCTTGCCAGCGGTAAAAACGGCCCCGAAAGGCCTCCCGCGGCGGTTGTTTTCTGTTACGATATCTAAAGATTACTCCCTACTGCGCTTTCCGCAGACGGGTGCCCTTTCCTGTGCGGACTTTCCTCAGTGCCGGAGCACCGCGACAGATCGTCCCACCATTTCGTGGGCAAAGGTACGGCGGGAACTTGGATTTTGCAAATCCTAGTTTATCTGCAGCTGCTCGACATCCACCCAGCCGGCATCGTTTCTGGGGGCGGGCCGGTTGCAGTAAAAGCCGAACTTGGCACCGATCCAGGTTTCCGGGGAGGCCGTGAAGGGACCTCCGGCAGGGGAGAAACGTTTCCCTTCCGTGGAGTAGCTGAACCGGCAGACCGCATCCGGCACGTTTCCTTCCACCTTCCGGGGCGTTACTTCCAGTTTTACCCACATGAGAGCCTCCTGCCAATCCGGATAAGCCACCGGCGGCACATTTCCGGAAGCATAGGGAAGGGTGTGGGGCGTGGCATGATAGGGGAGTACGGCCAGGTCTGTCACGGTTTCCGCAGAACCCTTGGAAGCCTGCTGGCACACGGCGTATTGCAGCCGGGCGCCTGTCCCGGTGTCTGTGAGCCGGAGCGTGGCGTAGTCGTTGCCCATGACGATGAATCCGGCCTGTTCCCCTTTTCCGGGCAACTGGGGATTGGGATGGAAGCGGAGCCGGGCTGTGACGGTGAAGCGCTCTGCAGGGAATTTGCGCAGCAGCAGATTGAGGCAGTTCCACAGATTGGCTTCCGGGGTATCCTGGGGCACGGAATAGAGCCGCACCGACCCGTCCGGAAGGGTGGCGTGCCAGGTAGGGGATGGAACGGCGGGGTATTGCCATTCCATGCCGGTTCCGTAGGCATTGAGCCGGGAGGCCGATGTGGCTTTCCGGTCAGGGACGGGGCTCTTCCAGGAAACCACGGGCTGCCCCACACCGTCCCCGTCGGGATCTTCGCCGATGAGAGGCCAGCCGTCTTCCTGCCAGCGCATCGGCTGCAGATGGACAATCCGGCCATAGGCGCCCTTGTCCTGGAAATGGACGAACCAGCTGTCTCCGGAAGGGGTTTCCACCCAGCCGCCCTGATGCGGCCCGTTGATGGTGCCGGGCGCCCATGCCATCACTACACGTTCTTCCCACGGGCCGAAGATCTCATCTGCCCGGAGGACGGTCTGCCAGCCGGTGGCCACTCCGCCTGCCGGGGCGAAAAGGTAATACCGGCCGTCCCGTTTGTAGAGTTTGGTCCCTTCGATGGTGGGCTGGGTGCGGTGCCCGTCGTACACAATCCGGGAAGGGCCGGTAAGATGCGTGCCGTCGGCGGCCATCGGGGCTATGTACAGGACGCTTTTGAGTCCGGCGCGTGAACCCGCCAGCGCATGGGAGAGCCAGGCTTTCCCGTCGTCGTCCCAAAGCGGGCAGGGGTCGATGTATCCTTTGGCTTTCACTACCCACACAGGTGCTTCCCAGGTGCCTGCGGGGTCCTGCGTGCGTACCATGAATATGCCGCGGTCCGGGTCTGAGCAGAAGATATAGAACCAGCCGTCGTGGTAGCGGATGGACGGGGCCCAGACGCCGTTTCCATGCTGGACGCGCCCGTGAAAGTCGTCTTCCGGTGCGTTCCAGCCGGGTCCCGGATAGTCTGTGAGGGCTGCGCCGATTTGCTCCCAGTGCACCAGGTCCCGGGAATGCAGGACAGGAAGCCCCGGAAAGCAGTTGAACGAGGAAGCTGTCATGTAGTAGTCTTCTCCCACGCGGCATACGTCCGGGTCGGAGAAGTCCTGGTGCAGCACCGGATTGCTGTAACGCGGCTGC
Source organism: uncultured Bacteroidales bacterium (assembly GCA_947168525.1). Taxonomy (GTDB): domain Bacteria; phylum Bacteroidota; class Bacteroidia; order Bacteroidales; family UBA932; genus Cryptobacteroides. Next base: position 180,991 of record CAMVMG010000002.1, on the reverse strand, counting down.
GCCGGGGCCAGCAGCGTGGCCAGCAGGAGGGTAAGGAGAAGCAAACGTTTCATATTCAATAATCTTCGGCGTTGTACCGGGTGAGCAGGTCCATGTGCATGAAGTTGTCTTTACGGGCGGGCTTGCGGTGCAGGACGATGTATTCCGCGAGCGTCTGGACAGCGCCTCTCACCTGCTCGTCCGGGTGCTGGGCGATGAGCATGTCCACCGTTCCCCTGACCAGGGCGGCGATGTTGGCCTCCAGGTTGTCGAAGCCGATGAGCCGGAAATCCTTTTCCGGATGGCGCTCCAGGAATGGAACCAGCAGGTGGACCCGGGAATTGAACATGGCGATGTGTCTTACCTGCGGGAATTCCTGGAAGAAAGCCTCCAGGACGGCATCGGTTTCGGCCGCGTCAGAGGGGTCGATGAAAAGGCTGCGCACTGTGCAGTCCGGAATATGCTCCCGCATGTAGTCCAGGAAACCGGCCCGCCGTTCTACTGTCGGGTCTGACTGCTGGTGCTTGTCCCTGCGGATCCGGACAATGAGCACGTCGGTAACTTTTTCCCTCCGGCAGAGCATGTCGGCGCAGAGAAAACCGCTTTTGTAGGAAGGAATCCCGAAATAGGCCAGGTAGTCTTCCGTGTCCAGTTTGCTGTCTATGAACACATAGGGGATGCCCAGCTCCGACAGCTGTGCGGTGAAGGACAGGGTTTCTTCCTTGTACATGGGGGCGATGACCACCCCATGCGGCCGGCTTTCCAGCAGCTCCCGGCAGGTGTCCCGGAACGACAGGGGATTGTACTGGTCGTAGGAGAAGTTGACAGTCCGTACCCCCAGGGGCTCCACTTCCGCTTCTGCCCGGCACAGGCCGGAAGTGGCCAGGTCCCAGTACGTTCCCTTTGTGTGGGAGGGGAGGAGGAGGGCGATGACTTTTTCTTTCCCTTTGGCCAGCAGGGCGGCGTGGGGATTGGGCTGGTACCCTTTTTCCCGGATGACCGCCATGACTTTCTCATAGCTTTTTTTGGAAACTTCCCCGCGGTTGTGCAGGACCCGGTCTACCGTTCCTTTGGAGAGGCCGGTGATGCGTGCGATGTCCAGGATGGTTACTTTGCTGCTTGGTGCCATGGCATGTGGTTGCAATACAGTGGCAAATGTACGGAAAACTATTCAGTTAACAAATTAAATTTTTAACAAATCGTGCACGGGCACGGATGCCCTGGAGTGTGCTGGGAGGCTTGTTCGTAAAATAGTTGAAAAGATTTTCCGTGCACGTGCACGGAAAATCGGAATTTAGTTATATATTTGCATCGTACACACTTTAACTATAGGCCAATGACCAGACTCGGAACACTCCTTCTTTCTGCCGCATTGCTGTTTGCCGCAGCCTGCGCGGGCCAGTCTTCCCCGGCGGAAGAGAGCCTGTATCAACAAGCACCCTTTGCTATGCCCAGGGTGGAGCGGCCCTCCATCCCCAAGTTGCAGGTGTCCCTGGCCGACTTCGGCGCGGTGGGGGACGGGGTCACGCTGAACACCCGCGCCTTTGCCGATGCCATCTCTGCTCTCTCGGACAAGGGCGGCGGTACCCTGTATGTCCCTCAGGGCATCTGGCGCACAGGGCCCATCGGCCTTAAAAGTCGCATCGGCCTCCACCTGGACCAGGATGCCGTCATCGTCTTCGACCCGGACCAGTCCCTGTATCCCATCATCGATACCAATTTCGAGGGCCTGGACGTGCGCCGCTGCCTGTCTCCCATCCATGCAGAGGGGGCTACGGATATCGCTATCACCGGAGCGGGCATCATTGACGGCAGCGGAGAGTACTGGCGGGAAGTGAAGCGGCGCAAGGTAGGGGACGATCAGTGGAAGGCCATCCTGAAAAGGGGCGGCGTGCTCTCGGAAGACGGCAGTGTCTGGTATCCGGACCAGGGTTATGCCAAGGCCCGGGCCACGGCCGGCTCGCTCAACTACCCGGACCCTTCCCTGGATGAGCAGGAGATCAAGACCTTCCTGCGTCCGGTGCTGGTGAGTCTCCGTAACTGCGAGCGGGTGCTGCTGGAGGGCGTCACGTTCCAGAATTCGCCTTGCTGGAACCTGCACCCGCTTTACTGCAAGCATGTCACCATCAAGGATATCACGGTCCGCAATCCCCACTATTCCGCCAACGGGGACGGGATCGACATCGACGCCTGTGAGAATGTGCTGCTCACCGGCTCCAGCTTCGACGTAGGCGACGACGCCATCTGTATCAAGTCCGGCAAGGACGAGGACGGTCGTCGGCATGGCATTCCCTGCAAAAACCTGATTATCAGCGACTGCACCGTATATCACGGCCATGGCGGCTTTGTCATCGGCAGCGAGATGTCCGGCGGCGTGGAGAATATCTGGGTTACCGGATGCCGTTTCATCGGCACGGATGTAGGCCTTCGTTTCAAGAGCACCCGTGGCCGGGGCGGCCTGGTCCGCAACATCTGGTGCGACAATATCTATATGAAAGACATCGTCACGTACGGGGTGGTGTTCAACCTCTACTATGCCGGCGTGGCGGCAACGGATATGGACAAGGACGTACAGGCAGATCTGATGCCGGTGGATGAAACCACTCCCGAATTCCGGGACATCCACTTCAGTGGAATCGTCTGCTCCGGCGCAGAACAGGCCATCTACATCAACGGCCTGCCGGAACTGCCCCTGAAGGGTGTTTCCTTCACGGACTGTGTTTTCAGCTCCGATAAAGACGTGGAAATCAACTACGCAGAGCCTGTGGCGTTCAAGCATGTAATTGTTAACGGAAAAGAGCAATGAAAAAACTCCTTTATCTGATAGGAATCTGGCTTGTGGCCAGCTCTTTCACCATCCATCTGATGGGCGACAGCACCATGGCGGAGAAAAACCTGGCAAATGGAAACCCCGAGCGGGGCTGGGGCATGATGTTCCCCAATTTCCTGGATGGCAGTATTGACGTCATCAATTATGCCCAGAACGGCCGCAGCACCAAGAGCTTCATAGACCTGGGCCTCTGGGACCAGGTGAAGGCCAACCTGAAGGCCGGGGACTATGTCTTCATCCAGTTTGGCCACAACGATGCCAAGGCGGACGACCCTGCCCGCTACGCCCCAGCCTACGGGGCCTATCAGGAGAACCTCCGCCTGTTTGTTCGCACGGCCCTGGATGCGGGTGCCCATCCCGTCCTGCTCACGCCGGTGGCCCGCCGCTGGTTCAAGGACGGCAAACTGGACCGCAACTGCCACACGGACTATCCCGCCGCCATGAAACAGGTGGCGGAGGAGTTCGGCATTCCGCTGCTGGACATCACCACCTCCACGCTCAACTGGATAGAGGCTTTGGGAGATACCGCATCGCGTCCCTATTTCATGCACCTGGAACCCGGTAAGTATGCCTGCGCCCCGGAAGGCAAGGAAGACAATACCCATACTGTTGCCTCAGGTGCACGCAAGGTAACGGAAATCGTCTGTGACAAAATCCGGGAACAGCTCCCGGAAATCGCCGCCCACCTGGTCCGCTACGACATGGTGGTGTCACCCGACGGCCACGGAGACTACATGAGCGTGCAGGAGGCGGTGAACGCCATCCCGGACTATAGCCACGAGGCCATTACCACGGTTTTCATCCGGAAAGGCGTCTATAAGGAAGTGGTCTCCATCCCGCATTCCAAGTTCCGCGTCCGTTTCATCGGAGAAGATGCGGAAAATACCGTAATTTCCTTCGACAAATACGCCCGGAAGTTCTGGCCTGGCCGTAATTTCGACATCGGCACCTCCGGTAGCGCCACCATCTACATCCACGCCAGCTACATTACCTTCGAGAACCTCAGCTTCGAGAATTCCGCCGGGGAGGGAAATGAGATCGGCCAGGCCGTGGCCGTGTTCACCGACGGCGACTTCCTCTTTTTCAAGAACTGCCGGTTCCTGGGCAACCAGGATACCCTTTACACCTACGGCCGCTTTGGCAAGGACGGCGGTGTCAAGCGCAATTATTTCCTGGACTGCTATATAGAAGGCACCACGGATTTCATCTTTGGGACCAGCATCGCCTATTTCGAGAATTGCACCATCCACAGCAAAAAGGACAGCTACATCACGGCGGCATCCACCCTGGAAGGCCAGAAATACGGCTATGTGTTCAAGAACTGCAAGCTGACCGCCGCCCCGGGCGTAACCGCGTGCTATCTGGGCCGCCCCTGGCGTTCGTATGCGAAGACCGTTTTCATCGGGTGCGAGCTGGGCAGCCACATTGTGCCGGAGGGATGGCACGACTGGGAGAGTAAAGGAAAACCGGACACCAAGAAGAACTCCTATTATGCCGAATACGGCAATACGGGCCCCGGCGCCCGCGGACCCCGCGTCCCCTGGAGCCACAGCCTCACCCCCGCCGAGGCGGCCGAGTACACCTTTGAGAAAGTGATGTACCAGCCGCAGGACGGTATAATCTGGAACCCGTACGACAACCGATGAAAAAAAGTTTGATTATAGCCATTGCAGCAGCCTTGACCGCCTGTACGGCCAAGGCTCCGCTGTACCAGAAGGTGGTCGTTTCGGAAATGGCCCGCTGCCCGCAAGCGTCGCAGCTGGACGGCCAGGGAGGAAACTTAAAATGGAACTACACCACCGGCCTGGAACTCAAGGCCTTCCTGGATGTCTACGAGACTGACGGTGACGACAAGATCCTTTCCTACGTGGATGCCTGGTACGATGCCATCATCGGCGAGGATGGGGTTATCTATAATTATAAGAAAACCAATTTCTCCACGGACCACATCTGCCCCGGCCGTACGCTTTTCCAGCTCTTCGACATCACCGGCAGGCAGAAGTACCGTGCCGCCATGGACTCTCTTTACAGCCAGCTCAAGGACCAGCCCCGCACCCCGGAAGGCGGTTTCTGGCACAAGCAGGTTTATCCGGACCAGATGTGGCTGGACGGCCTGTACATGGCCCAGCCCTTCTATGCAGAATATACGGTCCGCTATGTGACGGACAGCCTGCAGCAGGAGCGGAACTTCGGAGACATCGTGCATCAGTTCACCACGGTGTACAACCACACCTACGACGCCGCAACCGGCCTGCTGCGCCACGCCTGGGATTCCTCGCACCAAATGTTCTGGTGCAATCCGGAAACCGGCCAGAGCGACCACGCCTGGGGACGTGCCCTGGGCTGGTACTGCATGGCTCTGGTAGATGTGGCGGAAATCCTTCCGGACGGTCCGTACCGGGATGCCCTGATTGGAATCCTGAACAATCTGTATCAGGTGCTTCCTCTCTATGCCGACGCCGAAACCGGCATGTGGTTCCAGGTGTTGGACCAGCCTTACCGCGAAGGCAACTACCTGGAAGCCACCTGCAGCGCCATGTTCACGTATGCTTGGCTCAAGGGCTGCCGGATGGGTTTTCTCCGGAACCGGGAAGGCGCCTTGCAGGCCTATGAATCCCTCCTGGAAACCTTCGTCACGGAGGAGGAGGGCCTGGTGAACCTGAACCAGTGCTGTGAGGTGGCAGGCCTGGGCGGCAAGGACAACCGAAGGGGAGACTACGATTATTATATCCATGAAAGCGTGCGGTCTAACGATCCCAAGGGCATCGGCCCCCTGATTTGGGCTTCACTGGAATACGAGAAACTATGAGAATAAACTTCACATGGGCTTTGGCGGCTGCATTTGTGTTGTGGGCTTGCGGAAAAACTCCGGAAAACCCTGTGACGCCTGCTTCCAACCCGCCCGCTGCTCCCACCGGGCTCAAGCTGCACGGCTCCACGGAAACATCCCTCACGTTCCAGTGGGATGTGGTGGAAGGCGCCGTGGCCTATGAGTGGACGCTTACCGGGGAGGGCGTGTCCCTGGACGGTCGCGAGACCAAGCGCAATGCCACGGTTGCGGGCCTGAAGAAGGCTACTGCCTACCGCTTCGGTGTGCGGAGCGTGAACAGCGACAAACAGACATCGGCCTACACCTATCTGGATGCCACCACGTCGGGTACCGCGGATCCGGTGAATCCCACGCCCGGCCCGACCGTCGCCTATGAGGACTTCAAGATTCCCGCCGATGAAGAAGACGGCGTGGCCCGCGCCTTTCCCGGCGCCGAGGGCGGTGGCATGTACACGACCGGCGGCCGCGGAGGAAAGGTAATCCATGTGACCAACCTGAACGACAAGGGCAGCGGTTCCCTTCGGGCGGCGTTGGAAGAAAAAGGCGCACGGACCATCGTCTTCGACGTGGCAGGTGTGATTCCCTTGGAATCCACCCTGGTAGTCCGGAACGGAGATGTAACCATAGCAGGCCAGACAGCTCCGGGGGAGGGTATCTGCTTGAAGAATTATACGTTCAGAATCAATGCCAGCAACGTGATTGTACGCTACATCCGTTGCCGGATGGGGGATGAGAAGAAGACAGTGGATGATGCCATGAACCTCTATACAGGAGACAATGACATTCATGATGTCATCATTGACCATTGTTCCCTGAGCTGGAGCACGGACGAGTGCGGGTCTTTTTATGGCATGACCAACTTTACCTTGGGATGGAGCATCCTTTCGGAGAGTCTTCGCAATTCGGTACATGGAGACGGGAAGCATGGTTACGGCGGAATCTGGGGAGGAACCAATGCCACCTATCATCACAATCTGCTTGCTCATCACGACAGCCGGAACCCTCGCCTTGACCACGATTATGTTTCTACGCTCAAGGGACCTGTGAGCCTGATAAACAATGTCATTTACAACTGGGGGGACAACAGTACTTATGGTGGCGAAAGCGCCAATGACAACAACGAGTTCAAGCGGTACAACCTTATAAACAATTATTATAAACCGGGTCCTGCAACGGGGGCCGGGAAGGTCCGTTTTATCGATCCCTGGACCAAGGCCTGTGAGAACTGCACCAAGAAAACAGGCAGTTCTACCATCGTTCCCGGTCATTTTTTCCTGGATGGCAATGTGATGGATTTCAGTTCCGATGCTGCTGGTGACATGTCCTCAGACAACTGGAAGGGCACTACGGCGTCGGTGTCGGTAATAAACACCATCCGTTCCACTTCCCGCTTCGGCTATCCCGATTTGGAGACCTCCCTCTGGCTTCATGGTGCCTATGATGCTTATGAACAAGTGCTTAAGTATGCCGGCGCCAGCCTTGACCGGGATCGTGTGGATGAACGTGTGACCAAAGAGGTTCGTAATAGGAATGCTACTTATACAGGTTCTAACGGCTCTACCGGCGGGTTGATTGACTCTCAGACGGATGTGGGCGGCTGGCCTGCCTACGAGGCATCGGCCCGGGAACTCGCTGCCGTGAAGGATTCCGACGGCGACGGGATTCCGGATGCCGTGGAAGATGCCTGGGGGATGGACAAGGGGAGTGCCGCCGACGGTGCTGCCTGCACCATCGATCCGAAGGGACGGTATACCAACCTGGAGATGTACCTGCACTATCTGGTCAGGGACATCGTTGCCGGGGGGAATGAAAAAGGATCTTATGTAAAACTTTAACATAAATTATTAACCTATTAATCAACCAATCCATGAAAAATCCAGTAAAGAAACTCATTCTTGCGCTTCTCTGCCTGGGCACTGCATGGTCGCTTTTCGCACAGACTACCATCCATGGTATCGTGACGGACGAAAACGGTGAACCGCTCATCGGTGCGGGCGTCCTCGTAGAGGGTACCACCGTGGGCACCATCACCGGACTGGACGGCGACTATTCGCTCGTAGTCCCTGCAGATGCAGTAAATCTGGTGTTCTCCTTCATCGGACTGGCGGACCAGACCATTGCCATTGCCGGTCAGACGGAAATCAATGTGGTCCTCGCCGCCGACCAGACCTTCCTGGACGAGGTAGTGGTAGTAGGCTACGCGACGGTCAAACGCCGCGACCTGCTGGGCTCCGTGTCGTCCGTGGGAAGTGACAAGCTCACCGAGCAGCCGGTGACGACCGTTTCACAGGCCCTTTCTGGAAAGATGGCCGGCGTGTCCGTCGTCACTACGGAAGGTGATCCGGACGCCGACATCAAGATCCGTGTCCGCGGAGGCGGTTCCATCACCCAGGACAGCGCTCCTCTGTATATCGTGGACGGCTTCCCGGTGGAATCCATCAACGATATCCCTTCCTCAGAAATCCAGAGTATCGACGTTCTGAAGGACGCTTTCTCCACCGCCATCTACGGTTCCCGCGGTGCCAACGGCGTTGTGATCGTGACCACCAAGAGCGCCGAGAGAGGCCAGCGGATTTCGGTCAAGTTCAACACCTACTATGGCCTCAAGACCATGGCCAACCGGAACGCCATTGTCGCGATGGATGCCGAGAACTTCGTGAAGTTCCAGTACGAGCTGGGCGTGGTGAGGGACAACCTGAGCTCTTACTATCTGCCGTACTTCGGTAATTTCTCCGATATCGACCTGTACAAGGGCATGGCCACCAACAATTGGATTGACGCCGTGTTTGGCAATACCGGCAGCACATTCTCGGCCGACTTCTCCGTGAGCGGCTCCAGCGACAGCGTGAACTGGACCCTGGGCTATGCCCATATGGGTGACCAGGCCATCATGGTGGGCTCTACCTACAGCCGTGACAACCTGAATTTCAAGGCCAATTTCAAGACCTCGGAGAATACCTCCATCGACGCCAATGTGCGTTATTCCCGCGTGAATGTGCGCGGTGGCGGCGCCAATGGCATCAACGACACAGGTACCACTTCCGGCAACGGCCGTCTCAAGCATGCTGTTTCCTATACTCCTATCCCCATCGCCTCCACCATCCAGGGCGTGGACGAGGAGCAGGACTACGGTGACAACGCTCCGCCGCTGCTTTCCGTATCCGACAACGATTCCCGCCGCATCCGTACCACCTGGAACGCCAACGCGGCTTTCAACTGGAAGATTATCAAGAATCTGAACCTGAAGATCGAGGGTGGCCTGGAGAAATACACCCAGACCGACGACCGTTTCTACGGCATGACCACCTACTATGTGGCCAATAACTCCACCGACAAGACGGGTGTCTCCAACCAGCACAAAGAGGCTTTCCGGACCAAATACCGCAATACCAACACGCTTAATTACGATTTTGCGGAAATCCTGAACAATGAAAACCACAGCCTTACCCTCCTGCTGGGTGAGGAAATGACCATCACCAAGAGCAACCTGCTCACCTTGATGGTGGATGGCCTCAATGCATCCTACGATGCCCCCATGGCCTGGAATTTCATGTCTTCCGGAACACCGGCGTCCACTAACAATTACTTCGATCCGGACGACAAGCTCCTTTCCTTCTTCGGCCGGGTGAATTATGACTACAAGCGCCGTTACTCTGTAGGCGCCACGCTGCGCGCCGACGGCTCGTCCAAATTCTCCCGCGGCAGGCGCTGGGGCTTCTTCCCTTCCGCCGCCGTGTCCTGGACCATTTCCAACGAGAGCTTCATGGAGAATACCCGCAACTGGCTGGACCAGCTCAAGCTCCGTTACAGCTTTGGTACCGCCGGTAACAACAACATTCCTTCCGGCCAGATCTCCAAGCAGTTCAGTTCCACCGTTACGTCGTGGCTGAGCCAGAGCACCAACTACTGGATGGCCGGCAAGATCATGAACAACCCGGAACTCACCTGGGAGACCACCATCACTCATAATGTGGGTCTGGACTTCGGCCTGTTCCAGGGACGTCTGAGCGGTAGCGTGGAAGTGTATCAGAACGACACCCGTGACCTGCTCATCAATTTCCCCATCACCGGTTCCGGGTATGACAGCCAGTACCGCAACCTGGGCAGCACGCGCAACCGCGGTATCGAACTCACCCTGAACGCCCCCATCATCTCCAAAAAGGACTTCTCCCTGAATATCGGCGGAAACATCGCCTATAACAGGAACCGGGTGACGAGCCTGGGCGGCCTGAAGCGCATTACGGCTCAGTCCTACTGGGCTTCCACCGAGATTGGTGACGACTACGTGGTGGAAGTGGGCCAGCCGATGGGCAATATGTACGGCTATGTCAGCGACGGCATGTACACGCCCGCCGACTTTACCTGGAACGGTTCCAAGTGGGTACTCAATGAAGGCGTGGTGGACTGCTCCGCCATCCTGGGCGCCAACTACCTGATTCCCGGTGCACCCAAGTTCAAGAACGTGGACGGCAGTGACGACAACAAGGTTACCGTGGCCGACCGCACCGTCATCGGTAACGCCAGCCCGGATTTCACCGGCGGCTTTAACTTCAGCGGATACGCCTACGGTTTTGACTTCAGCGCCAACTTCAACTTCATGATCGGCAACCAGGTGTATAACGCCAACAAGGTGGAATTCACCGGCTCCCGCAAGTTCTCCAACCGCAACCTCATGAACATGATGGATGTAGATAAGCGCTGGACCAACATTGACTGGAACACCGGCGAGATGATTACGGATGCCGCCACGCTCAGGCAGGTGAATGCTGGAAAGACCATGTGGGCTCCCTTCGTGGGCAACGCCATTTTCAGCGACTGGGCCGTGGAGGACGCCTCCTTCCTGCGCCTGCAGAGTGTGACTGTTGGCTACACGCTTCCCGAGAAACTCACCCAGAAGGTGCATCTGCGCCGTGCCCGTATCTATGTGACCGGAACCAATCTGTTCTGCCTCACCAAGTACTCCGGCTACGATCCGGAAGTGGATACCCGCCGCGCCACCCCGCTTACCCCTGGTGTGGACTATTCTGCCTATCCTAAGAGCATCGGCTTTGTAGCTGGTCTCAATCTCACCTTCTAATCCGCTACAGACATGAAAAAGATTGCATATATTCTTTCTGCGGTGATGATCGCCGCCCTGGCGGTTTCCTGCGAGAAGTTCCTGGATACGGAATCCCCGTCGGCCTTTGATTCGGCTACGGTCTTTTCCAACTATTCCCTTACGGAAGGTACCATCTTCGGCATCACCGAGGCTTTCTGCGAGGTAAACTCCTACCGCGGCCGTTTCCTGCCCTGGTACGGACACAATACCGATATCGAATGGTACAACACCTTCAAGATGGGCGACGGCAAGTCGGACATTTCCGGCTATAACTGCCTGCCCAACAACAGCCAGCTGAACCTGAGCAACGGGCCGTTCCCGCTGATGTACATGGGTATCGAACGTGCCAATCTGGTCATTGAAGGCATCCGGGAATACGGCCATGTAGAGGATCATGCCGACATGGCTTATCTCCTGGGCGAAGCCCTCACGCTCCGAGCCATGATCTACTACGACCTCACCAAGGCCTGGGGAGATGTCCCTGCCCGTTTCACTTCGCTGGAATCGGCCACCATCTATGCGGCCAAGGACAGCCGTGACGTGGTATACAAGCAGATTCTTGCGGATCTGGAAGAGGCCATCCCTTACCTTCCTTATCCCGGCCAGACTGCCGCCACCTCCCGCACGGACCGTGTGAACAAGGTGTTTGCCGAGGGCCTTTACGCCCGCATCGCCCTGGCCGCCTCCGGCTATGCCATCCGTCCCGACGACGGCATGGTGGGAACCGGCGACCTGGGAACCATCCGCCTTTCTTCCGATCCGGAACTCTCCAAGGAGGTCCTCTATCCCAAGGCTCTCGCTTATCTGAAGGATGCTTACGGAAAGGCTTCCCTGGAAAAGGATTTCGAAGCCTATTGGCGTAAGCAGAACAATATGGAAAACCTTACGGCTGGTCCTTCCTTCGAGACTTTGTATGTGATTCCCTTCGGTTCCGGCCGTGGCCGCTGGAACTTCACCTATGCCGTCTCTTCGGAAGGCGCCAGCATTTCCAACGGCGTATCCCGTGGCGGTGATGCCGGTCCGCTTCCCACCGTTTACTTCATGTACGGTACTAATGACAAGCGCCGGGATGTCACTTGCGTGAACTACAAATGGAACAAGGATAATACGCTGGAGCCTTCCGGTATTGGTAAATGGTATTTCGGCAAATACCGTTTCGAATGGATGAATGCCCAGCCTTACACCGGCGGCAACGACGACGGCATCAAGCCCGTTGTGATGCGCTATGCCGATATCCTGCTGATGGCTGCCGAGATTGAGAATGAACTCAATGGCCCTTCCGATGCCAAGAAATACCTCCGCGAGGTCCGTGCACGCGCCTACGATGAGGCTGCAGCCGAATCCTATGTGGAAGCGGTTTCTATCTCCAAGGAGATTTTCTTCGAGGCCGTTGCGCTTGAACGTGCCCTGGAATTCTGCGGCGAGTTCCTGCGCAAGGCAGACCTCATCCGCTGGAATCGCCTGAAGAGGGGTCTGGACCATGCAAAGAATCAGATGCTACTTCTTCGTGACCTGGAGGGAACCTATGGCCTCCTGTACAGCGGAGACATCGCGTATGCCCCTTCCGCAGACGGAATGTCCCTGGATATCAAGTTCCTGGCTCCGGGCGAAAAGGCCCCTGCCGGATACGAACTCTCGGCAGGCTATGTTACCAAGTATGACGATGCCAAGAAGACCGGATTCTACAAGGAGAGGATCGAAGGCATTTATGTAAACGATCCCGAGCAGCATATGTTCTGGCCCATCTTCAACGATACCATGACTAACAGTCAGGGCTACATCAAGAACGATTATGGCTACGACAATCTCTAATCCCTTGAATATTATGAACAAGATCAAATATGCCATTATCGCCCTGGCAGCCATCGTGCTGGGCGCCTGCGTCAGAGAGGAGTTCGTCCCCAAGGATGAGCTGAATCTCTCCCGCTGCCTGCAGCCGATGAACCTGAATGCACGCGTAAGCGCGGCCCTGGGCGACGTTGTCACCTTCTCCTGGGATGTGACCAAGGACGCCGAGGTCTATGTCCTCACGGTCCTGAATGCCGACGGCAGCACCTTCCTCACCGAAGAGGTATCCCCGTCGTCCGTCCCCGTCCAGAAGAAACTGGTTGCCGACCGGACCTTCACCTTTACTGTCCTGGCACGGGCCGAGGGCAAAGATGAGTCCAAGCTGGCTACCTACGAAAAGACATTCAAGACCTTCGCCGTCAAGGACAACCTGTTCCTGAAAGTCACGGCACGCACCGCCGAAAGCGTCAGCCTTGCCTGGAGCAAGGATGTAGCCGACTACCGGGAGGTTTCCCGAATCGACCTGTACTACCCTGGGCGTGATGAGGTGGCGATTTCCCACGAACTTTCTCCCGAGGAGATTGAAGCGGCCGCTGCTACCGTGAACGGGCTTTCTGCCGGAACGGAGTATGTCTTCGCCCTCATGTATCTGAGCGCCAGCCGTGGCCAGGTGGATGCCTGGACCACGCCCGACATTACCGGTTTCACGGAGGTGAACAGCCTGGAAGGCCTGCAGAACGCCATCAAGACCGCCGGTGCCAAGATCTCCCTGAAGATGGAAGGCTCTCCCTACGATCTGGAAGCCGTGGATATCTCCAATCCCTTCACCATTATCGGTGAAGAAGCGGCCGACGGTTCCAAGCCCGTCATCCAGGGCGAATTCCATTTTGCCGACAACTGGGCTTCCGACGGCTCCCACAACCTCTATTTTGAAGGCGTGGAATTCAACGGCGGTCCCACCGCCACCAGTCCTTCCGGATTCGGCTTTGCCATCCAGAACAAGAACGGCGGCACCGTAAAAGGCAAGAACATCGGCAGCATTACCTACAAGAACTGCATCATCGCCAATTACACCAAGGGCCTGATGTACGAATGGGGCAACGAAATGGTGCTGGGTGACGTAACCTACGAAAGCTGCGACATCCACGACATCAACACCGACGGTACCGTGGGCGGTGACGTCTTTGACATCCGTCAGGCAACCACCATCAAGACCCTCAGCTTCGTGAACAACACCATCTGGCAGGGCATGCGTACGTTCGTGCGTTTCGACGCCGGTTCCATCGATGCCCTGGTATTCGAGAACAACACCCTGTGCAACCTGAACTTCGTGGACAACGCCAATAACGCCGGTGTCTTCGGCCTTCAGATTGTCCCCGGCTCGTTCTCCTTCAAGAACAACCTCTTCCTGTACATGGTGGAAAAGGCTGTGCTGGCCGGTGCGAACGCTAAGTACAAACCCGCTTCCGACATGGGTGTAACGGCTTCCAACAACTGGTTCTATAACATTGTCGATACTTATTTCACCGACAACTTCACCCTGGCCAACGCTGCGGGCACCATCCTCTCCAGCGATCCCTGCTACAATGCTCCGGGCGGTTTCTTCAACCTGAATCCGGATTCCGAGATAGCCGGCAAGGGCGTGGGCGCTCCCAAGTGGTGGACTCCCTATGTGGAGGAGCCCGAGGACCTCACCCTGGGCAAGGTGGAAGGCAACAAGACCTGGAACCTGGCCAATGCCAAGTACTTCTCCGGCACCATTAAGAAGCAGATGGTCCGGGACCTGCTGTTTATCAACGCCTCCGAGCAGAACAGCATCGTGGCGGACGGCGGAATGCTCAACTTCCAGACGGCTGCCGTTACCAACAGGCTGGGCGTTCCCACCAACGGTTTCGTAGCCTTCAAGGTGGACGGCCCCGGCTCCCTCCTGATCAAGGCGGCCGACCCTGGATCCAAGGGCAACCACCTGGTGGTGGGCGTGGGTAACCTGGAAGGGACGGAGATTTCCCTCAAGGGCGGCGCTTCCGCCATGGCCGACATGCAGAACGCACAGAAGATTGTCATCTCCTCCATCGCCGGGGAATCCCTGGTATACGTATTCCCTTCCGGCCCCGTGAGCCTGGAGAAACTGGCCTGGAGCACGGATGTGACACCGGTGAACACCGCCCTGCCCACTCCCGCTCCCCAGGCCGATCCCGCCTCCATCACTGCCGGTGATGCCGTGGATATCACCATCTCCTGGGATCCCGTGGAGAGTGCCGGCGGCTATTCCGTAGTCTTCAACGGCAAGACCAGTGCAGTCTCCGAAGGCACCCAGTTCGTAATCGGCGGTACCACTACCGGTATGCTGGATGCCGGCAGCTACAAGGTGGAAGTGTATGCAAATCCTTCCAAGGATGATATCTACAACACCGAATCGGCTGCAGGCGTGGCCGCCTTCGCAGTACTGCCCAAGGGCGGCGGCGAAGAGGGCTCCGAACTGGTGGTGAACAACGTGGACGCCCTGCTGGCCGCCATCGCAGCCGGTAAGGAAGCCATTACGCTGGCCGCCGGCAGCTACGACCTGGCAGGCAGCCTCACCGTAACGGCTCCGCTCTCCCTCAAGGGACAGCCTGGTGCCGAACTCCTGGGCGGCTTCAAGCTCAGCGGACAGGTGGGCAGCTTCTCGCTGGAGAACCTCACTGTGAAGGCTGGCGGCGGAGACATCCTCCTGAACCTGGACAACGCCGAGGGCGTTACGGCCGAATCCGTAACGGTGAAGAACACCGTGGTGGACGGCTTTACCAAGAGTGTCATCTACGCTTCCAACACGGCCGACAAGTTCAACATCGGCGAAATCCTCTTCTCCGGTATGGAGGTGGTGAACCACGGTACCGGCCAGGGCGTGCTGGATCTGAGAAACGGTACCTACGGCAGCTTCACGCTGGAAGAGAGCACCGTCACCGGCGGCCGCGACTTCCTGCGCATTGACGCTCCCTGTACCATTGACGCCGTGTACGTGAAGCACAACACGCTCAACAACCTGAACGATTCCGGCAATGCCGGCGGTGTGTTCTGCGTACGGGCCACTCCTTCCGTGTACGAGGTTTCCTACAACATCGTGGCCAACATCGCCAACTCCATCAGCGGCCGTACCGCCGCCATGAAGCCCAAGATGAAGAAGAACGTCTGGTACAACATCGGCGAGAAGTTCTACACCGGCTGCATTGATGCGGAACTGGCCGTGGACGGTGGTGGCGTGGTGCTCACCAACGATCCTTTCCAGGATGCCGCCAGCGGTAACTACACCCTTACCAACGCTGTGGTCATGAGCCTGGGCGCCGGTGCCCCCAAGTGGAATCCCGCCAGCGTGCCCGTGAGTGAGGGCGCTTCCATCACCGTTTCCAGCGTGGACGAGTTCACCGCCGCAGTGGATGCCGGCAAGACGGACATCAAGTTCGCCGCGGGTGAGTATGACCTCTCCGCTGCCGCCATCACCCTCACGGCCGGAATGCATTTGGGCAGTGAGGAGGGCGCCGTGCTCAAGGTGAACCAGCTGAACCTGGCCGAAGGGGAACTGGGCAACATCCTCATCGAGAACCTGGTCATTGAAGGAGACGGGGCCAACAACCTCTTCAACGTGGGCGCGGCTTCCGTGGTGAACAACCTCACGCTCCGGAACTGCCACGTCACCAATATCAAGAAGAGCGTCTTCTACGGCAATGCCGAAGGCTCCTCCTTCCAGGCCCTGGTATTCTCCGGCAACTTCTTCGGAGAACTGGGCGGCGGACAAGGAACCCTTGACATCCGCAAGGGCGACTACAAGGTGATTACCTTCCAGCACAACACCGTGGTGGGCGGCCGTGACTTCATCCGGGCCGACGCGGGCCGTGTCACCGGAGCCGTGAACATCGTGAACAACACCTTCAGCGGCGTCACCCTGAACAACGGCAACGGCGTGCTCTACGTGCGTTCCACGCCCGAAAGCTACGAGGTGAAGAACAACCTGTTCCTGAACGAGAACGGTGAGAACAACCTGCTTTCCAAGGCGGCCGGAATCACCGTTCCCACCTATATGGCCGGCAACTTCTTCTGGAACTGCACGGCCGAGAAGTTCTGGACGGGCCTTATCACCCAGGAGATGGCCACCGCCAACGGCGGCGCCATCCTCTCCTCCGACCCGGTGCGGGATGCCGCCAATGATGACTTCACCCTGGTAGACGCCCTCTGTCTGGCCTCCAACGTGGGCGCTGGCACCTGGAACCGCAACGCGGGCACCATCTCTTCCGACGTTACCGTGAAGACGGTGGCCGAACTGGGCACTGCCCTGGATGCCGGCAAGACCGGAATCACCCTCAAGGCGGGCACCTACGACCTCCGCGAACTCACCGAAGGCGGCGTCATCAGCCTCATCGCTCCGCTCCGCCTGCAGGGTAACGGCAACGTAGAGATCATCGGCGGCTTCAAACTGGGCGTGGGCACCACCACCTTCGAGGCACGGAACATCAAGTTCAACGGTTCCGAGAAGGCCCTGGGCAACGCCTTCGAGATTGCCGAAGCCACCCAGCTGTACAAAATCCAGATCGTGGACTGCGACATCTTCGGCTATAACAAGAGCCTCTTCTACGGCAACGGCGCCGACTCCCGCGTGGAACTGTTCGACTTCCAGAAGAACCTGGTCCACGGCTTTGGCACCGGCCAGGGAATGATTGATATCCGCAAGGGCGTCTATGACGTGATCAACGTTTCCAAGAACTCCTTCTACGACGGCGGCCGTGATTTCATCCGCTGCGACAAGGAGATTGCCGGAAACATCGCCATCGTGAACAACACCTTCGCCTCCTGCTCCATCGATGCCGGAAACGGCCTGCTCTGGGTCCGTTCCTGCGCCGATGCTCCCCAGAAGTACAACGTGAAGAAGAACCTCTTCCTGAACCTCACCGGCAAGACCATTCTGGCCAAGAGCGGTGCCACGGTGCCCGTGATGGAGGGGAACTACTTCTTCAACGTGGGTGAAGGCTTCTTTGGAGGCGCCATCGACCAGGCCACCGCCATCCAGGGCGGCGCCGTCCTGGAGGCCGATCCTTGCACCGGTTCCGCCGAGTTCAATCTGGTGCTCACCAACGCCGACCTCAAGAAGGCCGATGTGGGCGATCCCCGTTGGAACTCCGCCTCTCCCAACTACAAACCCCGGAACTAGTTCCGTCTTTCAAAAGGAGGCAGGGCCCGACCGCCCTGCCCCCTTCCAGAACAAAATTAAACCATCAGAACGCTATGACTTTTATCAACCCCGATTTTATGCTCCAGTCGGAGACCGCCAGGAAGCTTTATCATGAGCACGCGGAGAAGATGCCCATCATCGACTATCACTGCCACCTGGTTCCGCAGCAGATTGCCGAAAACATCCAGTTCCGGGACATCACCCAGTTATGGCTGGTGGACGGACACTATGGAGACCATTACAAGTGGCGCGCGATGCGGGCCAACGGCGTTAATGAGGATTATATCACCGGCGGGAAATACGACTCCTGGGAAACCTTCCGGAAGTGGGCAGAAACGGTTCCTTACACCATGCGGAACCCGCTCTATCACTGGACGCACCTGGAGCTGAGCCGTGTATTCGGCATCGACAAGCTCCTCTGCCCGGCCACGGCCCGTGAGATTTTCGAAGAGTGCAATGCCAAACTGGCCACGCCGGAGTTCCGGGGACAGGCCCTTATCCGCAAGTTCAATGTGGAGACCGTATGCACCACCGACGACCCGGCCGACGACCTCCGCTGGCACAAGATGATTGCCGCCAATCCCTTCGGTACCAAGGTGATTCCCGCCTGGCGCCCGGACAAGGCCATGGCCATCGAGAATCCCGAGGCCTACAAGGCCTATCTGCAGCAGTTGGGAGAGGCCGCCGACAAGGAGATCGATTCCTATGCCGACCTGTGCGAGGCCCTGCAGAAGCGGCACGACTACTTTGCCGCCAATGGTTGCAAGCTCTCCGACCATGGTCTGGAGAATTTCTATTCGGCCGACTACAAGGAGCTGGAAATCGAGCTTATTTTCAAGAAAGTGCTCATGGGCATCAAGCCCAATCCCAAAGAACTGGAGAAGTTCCGCAGCGCCTTCCTGCACGACCAGGCCGTCATGGACGCCGAGGCAGGATGGACCCAGCAGTTCCATATCGGTGCCATCCGCAACAATAACAGCAAGATGTTCGGCCTGATCGGCCCCGATACGGGTTATGATGCCATTCACGACCAGGAAATCGCCGCTGCCGGCCATAAGTTCTTCGACCGCCTTGCCGCAGAGGACAAACTCACCAAGACCATCCTCTACTGCCTCAATCCCAAGGATAACGAGGTGATGATGACCATGCTCTATACCTTTAACGACGGAACCGTTCCCGGCAAGATGCAGTTCGGCAGCGGCTGGTGGTTCCTGGACCAGGAAGTGGGCATGCGCCGCCAGATGGACGCCCTAAGCGTCCTGGGCCTGTTCTCCCGCTTCGTGGGCATGCTCACGGACAGCCGCAGCTTCATCTCTTATCCCCGCCACGAGTACTTCCGCCGCATCCTTTGCGATGTCCTGGGGAAGGATATCGAGGAGGGCAGGCTTCCCGCCTCCGAGATGGATTTCATCGGCCGGATGGTAGAGGACATTTCCTACAACAACGCCAAGAAATATTTCCAGTTCTAATGAAGTACATTAAGATCAATCCGGCCGACAATGTGGCGGTGGCACTCCAGGACCTCTCCAAAGGGGAGGTGGTGGAAGGTGTGACCCTTGTCATGGATATTCCCCGCGGCCACAAAATCGTGCTCCGTAGCCTCAAGGCGGGGGAGAACGTGATCAAGTACGGTTTCCCCATCGGCCATGTGACCCGCGATGCCGCTGCGGGCACCCTGGTGGACCACAACTGCATCAAAACCAACCTGGAAGGCCTATTGGACTATGACTACCAACCTGCCCTCGTCGAGATTCCGGAAAGTGCTGCCAAGCGCACCTTCAAAGGTTTCAGAAGGGCCGACGGTCAGGTAGGCGTACGCAACCAGATATGGGTGATTCCCACCGTGGGCTGCGTGAACGGCATCTGCGAGCAGATTGTCTCCCGTTTCAAGGCGGAAGTCGCCGGAAAAGAGGGGAGCGTAGATGCCATTGTCGCTTTCCCGCACAATTACGGCTGTTCCCAGCTGGGGGAGGACCACGAGAACACCCGCAAGGTGCTCTGCGACATGGTGCACCATCCCAATGCCGGCGGCGTGCTGGTGGTGAGCCTGGGCTGCGAGAACAATCAGCTGGACGCATTCCGTGAGCTGGTGGGTCCGGTGGACGAATCCCGCGTGAAGATGTTTGTTTGCCAGAAGGTGGACGACGAAATCCGGTACGGGGTGGAGCGCCTGCGGGAAATCTTTGCCGTCTGCAGCCGGGATGTGCGTACGGAAGTCCCGGTGAGCGAGCTCCGCGTGGGGCTCAAGTGCGGCGGCTCCGACGGCCTGTCCGGCATCACGGCCAACCCGCTGCTGGGTGTATTCTCCGACTGGATTGTGGCCCAGGGTGGTACCACCGTGCTTACGGAAGTGCCGGAGATGTTCGGGGCCGAGACCATCCTGATGAACCGCTGCCAGGACGTGGCCACCTTCGACAAGACCGTGCACCTGATCAACGACTTCAAGGAGTATTTCATGAAGCAGGGGATGCCCGTGTACGAGAATCCCTCGCCGGGCAACAAGGCGGGCGGTATTTCCACCCTGGAAGAGAAATCGCTGGGCTGCACCCAGAAGTGCGGGAAGAGCATCGTCCGGGGCGTGCTGAACTATGCCGAGCCTTTGCAGGTGAAAGGACTGAACCTGCTCAGCGCCCCCGGCAACGACCTGGTGGCTTCCACGGCCCTGGCGGCTTCCGGCTGCCAGATTGTGCTGTTCACCACCGGCCGGGGAACGCCCTTCGGCAGTTTCGTCCCCACCATGAAGATTTCCACCAACACGCCGCTCTACCAGGCCAAACCTTCCTGGATCGACTTCAACGCAGGCGTGCTGGCGCAGGGAGAGCCGATGGAGGAGGTAAGCGCCCGCTTTATCGACTTTGTCCTGGCGGCAGCCAGCGGCACCCCGGTGAACAATGAAAAACACGGTATCCGCGAGATTGCCATCTTTAAACAAGGAGTAACTTTATAAATCATTGATATGGAAAGACTAAACCGTAAGTCTGCTCCGCAGGCTAAGCAGTACACCGAAAAGGTGATTCAGTTTGGTGAAGGAAACTTCCTTCGCGCATTCATCGAGTGGATTATCTGGAAGACCAACCAGAAGACAGACTTCAACGGCTCCGTGGTCGTGGTCCAGCCCATCGAGAAGGGAATGGTAGGCTGGCTCAACGAGCAGGACGGCCTGTATCACCTGAACCTTCAGGGCCTGCAGGACGGACAGCCCGTTGACAGCGTTGACCTGATTGACGTGATTTCCCGCGGCCTGAATCCCTACGAGGATTTCGGAGCCTATCTGAAACTGGCCGAGCAGCCGGAAATCCGTTTTGTGATCTCCAATACCACAGAGGCCGGTATCGCCTTCGACCCGGCCTGCAAGCTGGACGACAAACCTGCCAGCAGCTATCCCGGCAAACTTACCCAGCTGCTGTATCACCGTTTTGAGTACTTCAAGGGGGCGATGGACAAGGGCCTTATCGTCTTCCCGTGCGAGCTCATCTTCGAGAATGGCAAGCACCTGAAAGAGTGCATCCGGCAGTATATCCACCTGTGGAACCTGGGTCCGGAGTTCGCTGCCTGGTTCGAGGAAGCCTGCGGTGTGTACAGCACCCTTGTAGACCGCATCGTGCCCGGTTATCCGCGGGAAACCGCCGCCCAGCTCTGCGAGCGGGTGGGCTACGACGACCGTCTCCTGGACAAGGCCGAGATTTTCCATCTCTGGGTAATCGAAGCCCCCAGGGAAGTGGCGGCCGAATTCCCCGCCGACAAAGCCGGCCTGCATGTGCTGTTCGTCCCCTCCGAAGCCCCTTATCACGAGCGGAAGGTGACCCTCCTGAACGGCCCCCACACGGTCCTGAGCCCCGTGGGCTATCTGAGCGGCCTGAATACCGTGAAGGAATGCTGCGAAGACCCTGAGATTGGCAAATTCGTCCACCAGGTGATGTTCGAGGAACTCCTTCCCACCCTGAATCTCCCGAAAGAGGAGCTGGAGAAGTTCGCGGCCGACGTAATGGAACGTTTCCGCAACCCGTTCGTGAAGCATTTCGTGACCTCCATCATGCTCAACTCCTTCCCCAAGTTCAAGACGCGCGACCTGCCTGGCCTCAAGACCTACCTGGAGCGCAAGGGCGAACTTCCGCAGGGGATTGTGATGGGCCTAGCCGCCATCTGCACCTACTACAAGGGCGGAAAACGCGGCGAAGACGAGATCGTTCCCAACGACGATCCCAAGATTATGCAGCTGCTCAAGGACCTCTGGGCCACCGGAGACGTGAGCAAGGTAGCCAAGGGTGTCCTTGCCGATGCATTCATCTGGGGCGAAGACCTCAACGCCGTGCCCGGTTTAACCGCCCTCCTTACCGCCGACCTGGCCCTCATCCAGGAAAAAGGGATGCGTGAAGCCGTCAAATCGATTATTTAATTATGAAGGGAGCCCTTCCCCTCCGCGTCGCTTCGCGACCCTATACGGGAAAATGCTCCGGGAAAGGGCTCCCTTCATAAAAAAACACAGCTGATATGTCTACACAAAAGAAATTAATGACCAACTGGCGGTGGTGGCTGTGCTCGTTGCTTTTTGTCGCGACCACGGTGAACTACCTGGACCGTCAGGTGCTTTCCCTTACATACGAGGAATTCATTAAACCGGAATTCCACTGGACCGATGCCAACTATGGTACCATCACTTCCTTCTTCTCCATCTTCTACGCCATCGCCTGCCTGTTCGCCGGCAAGTTCGTGGACTGGATGGGCACTAAGAAGGGTTACCTGATTGCCATCGGCGTATGGTCTGGCGGTGCGTGCCTTCACGCTGCCTGCGGCTGGGCCACCGCCCACCTTACCGGTATGGATTCCGTGGCCGCGATGCGCGCCGTGGAGATGGGCTCCAATGCCGCCCTGGCCATTTCTACCACCTCTGTCTGGCTCTTCCTCCTGTGCCGGGGCATCCTGGCGCTGGGTGAAGCCGGCAACTTCCCGGCCGCCATCAAGGTGACGGCCGAATACTTCCCCAAGAAGGACCGCGCCTTTGCTACCTCCATCTTCAATGCCGGTGCCTCCGTGGGCGCCCTGGCGGCTCCACTCTGCATTCCGCCGCTGGCCAAGTCCCTGGGCTGGGAATGGGCCTTCATCATCATCGGCGCCCTGGGCTTTATCTGGATGTTCTTCTGGGCCTTTATGTACGACAAGCCCGAGGATTCCAAGCACGTGAATGAGGCCGAGATAGAGTACATCCATCAGGACGATGCTGCCGAAGCGGCCGAAAAGGCGGCCCTGGCGCAGGAAAAATCCATCCCGATGATCCAGTGCTTCAAATACAAGCAGACCTGGGCCTTCATCACCGGCAAGTTCTTCACGGACGGTGTGTGGTGGTTCTTCCTGTTCTGGGCACCTTCCTACTTCAGCAACCAGTTCCACGCTCCGGCCACTTCCGGCCTGGGCCAGGGCCTGATCTTCACCCTGTATGCCATCGTGACGGTGATTTCCATCTTCGGCGGATACCTGCCCAAACTGTTTGTGGAGAAGCGGGGAATGCATCCTTACACCGGCCGTATGCTGGCTATGCTCATCTTTGCTTTCTTCCCCATTGCCGCGCTCTTTGCGCAGCCGCTGGGTATCCGCTTCGACAACCCCTGGTGGCCGGCCATCCTCATCGGCCTGGCCGGTGCGGGCCATCAGGCCTGGAGCGCCAACCTGTTCTCCACCATCGGCGATATGTTCCCCAAGAGCACCATTGCCACCATTACGGGTATCGGCGCCATGGCGGGCGGTATCGGCTCCATGATTATCCAGAAGGTAGCGGGCAACCTGTTTACCTATGCCGAGAATGCCGGCGCCGCCTTCCGTTTCATGGGCTTCGAAGGCAAGCCTGCCGGATACTTCATTATGTTCTGCTTCTGCGGCCTGGCTTACCTCATTGCCTGGAGTATTATGAAGAGCCTGGTTCCCAAATACAAACCTGTGTAGGAATAATATGAGAAAGACTACTATCCTGGCCCTGGCGCTGCTGGCCCTGCTGGGCTGCACCGAGGCACCTGAAAAGAAGGTCATGGCCCGCTACGTTCCCGAACGGGCCGATGATTTCGTGTTCGAGAACAACCTGGTGGCCGGACGCTTTTACGGGGAAGCCCTGGAGGGCAACCCCACTTCGCCGGGCATAGACATCTGGGTAAAGCTTCCGGGTGCCCTGGTGGCCGATGAGTGGTACAAAGGTGCGCTGGAAGATCCGGACTACTATCACCACAACCACGGCGGCAAAGACTGCTACAAGGTAGCCGTCTCGCTGGGCGGCGGCGCATCCGCCCCGCTCGTGGACGGGAATCTGTGTTATCCCGCCACGAACTACCGCTCCTTCGAGATCGTGGAAGAAGGGCCTGACAAAGTGGTCTTCGTGCTTCATTATCCGGCCTGGCAGGTTTCCGAAACGGTCAGTGTGTCGCTGGACAAGAAAGTAACGGTGGTTCCGGACACTTATTTCTGCAGCGTGGAAGATACCTATTCTTTCACCGGTACAGATACTCTTACCATTGCAGCCGGTGTCAACCGGCATCCTGCCCAGGGCACCCTGGACCAGGAACTGCTCTCCGACGGCTTCTATGCCCTGTGGGAGCACGCCTCCGACCAGAGCATTGAGCCCGAAGACGGTATGCTGGGCGTGGCCGTAGTGGTGCCAGGGGCGGCGTCCTCTTTCGTTACTGCCGACGGAATCCACGGTATCTGCACCAAGGTGGTGCGTAGCGGGGAGCCTTTCCGCTACAGTTTCGGCTCCTGCTGGTCCAAAGGTGACGTGAAGGATGCGGCCGCGTGGTTTGAAATCGTTAAAAAACAATAATCCTATGAACAATCCTTTTTCTCTTGAAGGCAAGAATGCCTGGATTACCGGCGCCTCCTATGGCATCGGCTTCAATATTGCCAAGGCTTTTGTGGGTGCGGGCATCAAGACAATCATTTTCAACGACATCAACGAGGCTGCGCTGGAACGCGGCCTGGCCAACTACAAGGAGGCGGGCATCACCAATGTGAAGGGATACGTCTGCGATGTAACCAGGGAAGATGATGTAAAAGCCCTTGTGGAAACCATCCACAGAGATGTGGGCCAGATCGATATCCTGGTGAACAATGCCGGCATTATCAAGCGCATCCCGATGCACGAGATGAAACGGGCCGATTTCCAAGCGGTCATCGACGTGGACCTGGTGGCTCCTTATATCGTATCCAGCGCCGTCCTGCCGGAAATGATGGAGCGCCGCGAAGGAAAGATTATCAATATCTGCTCAATGATGAGCGAACTGGGCCGTGAGACGGTGTCGGCCTATGCCGCCGCAAAGGGCGGACTGAAGATGCTCACGCGCAATATCTGCTCCGAGTACGGCTCCTACAACATCCAGTGCAACGGTATCGGCCCCGGTTATATCGCTACGCCGCAGACCGCCCCGCTGCGCGAGCGGCAGCCCGACGGAAAGCGCCATCCCTTCGACAGTTTTATCGTTGCCAAGACCCCTGCCGGCCGCTGGCTGGATCCTTCCGAGCTGGGCGGCCCGGCCGTTTTCCTGGCTTCCCACGCCTCCGATGCCGTGAACGGCCATGTCCTTTATGTCGATGGCGGTATCCTGGCCTATATCGGCAAACAACCAGAATAAGCTATGAAGATCAATTGTGAAGTCCGCCAGGCGTCCGGTAATCTGGACGCGAAGCATTACGATACCGCGCGGCTGCGCAGCGAGTATCTTGTAGAGAACCTGATGGTACCCGACGAGATCAACATGGTCTATTCCATGTTCGACCGGATTATTGCGGGTGGTGCCGTCCCGGTGAAGGAAGACCTTCTGCTCTCCGCTCCGGAAATCCTCCGGGCCGATTACTTTACCCAGCGCCGCGAGCTGGGAATCATCAATGTCGGCGGTACCGGTATCGTCCAGGTAGGGGAGGAGGATTATACGGTTCCCTTCAAGGAGGCGATCTATGTAGGACGCGGCAACCGTCACGTCACCTTCAAGAGCGTGGATCCGGAGCATCCGGCCCACTTCTATTTCTGCTCGGCCACCGCCCACCGCGAGACCGGCGTGAAGCAGGTGTCCAAAAAAGACGCTGTCGTCATGCACCTGGGCAGCTTGGAAGAGTCCAACGAACGCACCATCAACCGGCTGCTGGTCAAGGAAGTGGTGCCCTGCTGCCAGCTGCAGATGGGAATGACCGAGCTTGCTCCGGGCAGTACCTGGAACACCATGCCTGCCCATACGCACAACCGCCGGATGGAAGTGTACTTCTATTTTGAAGTGCCCGACGATGCCGCCGTGTGCCACTTCATGGGAGAGCCCCAGGAAACGCGCCATATCTGGATGCACAACGAGCAGGCCGTGATTTCCCCGCAGTGGAGTATCCATAGCGCCTGCGCTACCCGCAACTACACTTTCATCTGGGGAATGTGCGGTGAGAACGACGATTACAACGATATGGACTGGTGCGAGACGAAGGATTTGAGATAATAAACAGCATTGTATATGGCAAAAGTAGTTACTTTCGGCGAGGTGATGCTTCGCCTTTCCACGCCGGGATATCTCCGTTTTTCACAGGCCCGGCATTTTGACATCAATTTTGGCGGCGGAGAGGCCAATGTGGCCGTTTCCCTGGCCAACTTCGGGGTGGACGCCCACTTCGTGACGCGCCTTCCAAAGAACGACATCGCGCAGATGTGCGAAGCCGAGCTCCGTGGTTTTGGCGTAGACCTGGACGGGGTTATCTATGGCGGAGACCGCCTGGGCATCTATTTCCTGGAAACCGGCGCCGTGGCCCGCGGTTCCAAGGTGGTGTACGACCGGGCCTACAGTTCCATCGCCCAGATCCAGAAGGGGATGATCGACTGGCACAAAGTGCTCCAGGGGGCAGACTGGTTCCACTGGACAGGCATCACGCCCGCCCTTTCGCAGGGCGCAGCCGACGCCTGCCTGGAGGCCATCCAGGTTGCCAATGAGATGGGCGTGAAGGTGTCCTGCGACCTCAATTACCGCAAGAAACTGTGGAATTACGGCAAGACGGCGGCCGAGGTGATGCCGGAACTGGTAGCCGGCTGCGACCTCATCCTGGGCAACGAGGAAGACGCCGAGAAAGAGTTCGGCATCAAGCCAGAGGGCTTCGATGCGGAAAAGACCGGCGGTGAGATTGACCAGACGGCCTTCGTGAGCGTGTGCCGCCAGCTGATGGAGAAATTCCCGCGCTGCAAAAAGGTGGCCATCACTCTCCGTGGCTCCATCAATGCCAACCACAACACCTGGGGCGGTGTGTTGTACGACGGGAACACCCTCTGGCAGAGCCGCAGGTACGATATCACGCACATCGTAGACCGCGTGGGCGGCGGCGACTCCTTCATGGGCGGTCTGCTGTACGGCCTGCTTTCCTATCCGACCGACCAGGAAGCCATTGAGTTCGCTGCGGCTGCATCGGCTCTCAAGCACACTATCCCCGGCGACTACAACCGTGTCTGTGTGGCAGAGGTTGAAGCCCTTGTGAAGGGCGGTGGCAGCGGCCGTGTTTCCAGATAATGTCATTCTGAAAAAAGTGAAGAATCTTTGATATGGCAAAGTTCAAGAAAATAGATACGATCAGTATCATCCGGAAGACCGGGATCGTGCCGGTTTTCTACCATGCCGATGCAGAACTGGCCAAGAAGGTGGTGAAGGCTTGCTACGACGGCGGAATCCGCGCGTTCGAGTTCACCAACCGCGGCGACGGCGCCCACAAGGTGTTCGAGGAAGTGATGGCATTCGTGCGCAGGGAATGCCCGGAGATGGCCCTGGGTGCCGGCACCATCCTGGATGCCCCCACCGCCGCCATTTACTTGCAGATGGGGGCCGATTTCCTAGTGTCCCCGTGTGTGGTGGATGAAGTGATTCCCCTGGCCAACCGCCGCGGTGTGCCTTACAGCCCCGGTTGCGGCACGGTTACGGAGATAGCCAATGCAATGGAAAAAGGCTGCGACCTGGTGAAGGTATTCCCGGCCGGTACCGTGGGCGGTCCTGCCTTCGTGAAGAACATCCTGGCCCCGCTGCCCTGGGCGATGGTCATGTGCACCGGCGCTGTGGAACCCACGGAAGAGAATCTTTCCGCCTGGGCCAAGTCCGGCGTTACGGCGGTGGGCATGGGCTCCAAGCTCTTTCCCAAGGATGTGATTGCCACGGGGGACTGGAAAGCCATCTCGGACCTCTGCGCCAAGTCGCTCTCCTGGTTTAAAAAGTAAAGAAAAGGCTCCGTCACGCTGACGGAGCCTTCTCTTAATAAATGTAGTAATCCCAGTCCAGGACTTCGATGTTTCCTTTCTGGTAGCGGAAGAGGAGCGCTTTTACGTCTGTGGTGAATTCTCCATCTTCGCAACCGGCGATTACCAGGATGCACCTCTCTCCCTCGTTCAGGGTGTTGTCCTGCGCAGTGAAGTCCCAGGTGTCTGTTCCTTTGGACAGTTCGGAATCCAAAAAGCCGTATTCCTGGTACATGCCCACCAGGGAATAGGTGAAGTTGTTCGGGAAAAAATAGGTCTCCTTGACGATGTCTTCATTTTCATAGTCCCAGAAATACGTGAGATGATCGTCGGAAGGGACGATAGTGAGGACGTCTCCGTCGAAACTGAGGTCGAAGTTCAGGTCGCGCTCGGCAACCGGCTTGGTATGATAGTCGATGCTGAGCGGCTCTCCGATGAGCTGGTGCGTTTTGGGATGGATCTGGAAGATGACGAACCGGAAATCTGTGTCGGGGGTCAGTGAATTCATAGTGAATTGCCGGCTGCCGCGGAAAAAGAAGAAATCCGTGAAATTGCTCCACTTGTTGTCTGTCATGAGCGCTTTGGCTTCTTCGTAGGACTCTTCCATGCGGGCAATCTCGTGGCGGGCGGCAACATCGTCCGGCTGGTGGA
The DNA here is from genome assembly GCA_947168525.1 of uncultured Bacteroidales bacterium. Lineage (GTDB taxonomy): Bacteria > Bacteroidota > Bacteroidia > Bacteroidales > UBA932 > Cryptobacteroides. Next base: position 152,393 of record CAMVMG010000002.1, on the reverse strand, counting down.
AGTTGTCCGAGTGTTCGCCCATGTTCAAGAAGGTATAGATAGCGTCCATGTTGGAGACTGCCACGCTGAAACGGGCCCTGGAACCGCCCACGTATTCCAGGTTCAGTTTGACGTCGGCGGGCTGTTCTGCCTTGTTGGTACAGGAAACCAGAGCCGTCAGAAGCAGGATAAAGTACAGTGTCCGTTTCATTTAGAGGTCTTTATAGGCGTTGATGACGAATTTGACGGCTCCGGCGCTGTGTTTCCCGTAATTGCCGAAGTCATACGTGACGTTCTTTCCCTTGAAATACTCCTCTGCCTTGGCCCCGTTTACGAAGGGCACCGTGGTGTCCTGCATGCTGTGGAAGAGGTACACGGGGGAATAGGGGATGAAGTTAAGTACCGAATTGTGCATCATGGCCTTATACAGGCGCGCTGTCTGCGCATTGGTCTTGTCCCGGCCTACGTCGGTCATCAGGTCGCTGACCTTGTTGGCGTTCATCTGCAGGTTGATGGACTTGACCGTGTAGTTCTTGGAATTGATCCATTCCTGGTAATGTTCCAGCAGGACGGGCTTGAAGAAATCTTTCAGCTGCAGCCCAAGGCCTTCGCCCTCGTTGATTCCCTGGACAATCATGGGAATGGCGCAGGGAATGCCCGTGAGGTCTTCCATCATGGAGATGTCGAAGGTGGCGGCCAGGTCGTACGGACCGCCGCCGGCATAGACCTTCTTGATGGGCAGATCCTTGGAATAGCTGCGCTGGATCATGTTCATCACGGCCAGGGTGGTGGAGCCGCCCTGGGAGTAGCCCAGCAGGACCACTTCTTCACTTTCCGGTTCTCGGCCAATCTGCTTGAGGTACGGTTTCACGGCCAGGGCCATGTCCACCACGCTGCGGGCCGTACTCTCAACGTGCATGTACGGGTGGATGCGGTCCCGGGTGACGCCATAGCCGATATAGTCGGCGATGACCACGGCGTATCCGCGGCTTGCCAGGATGCCTTCCAGAGGGAAACACTCGGACGGGCATTCATAGTTGGCACCGATGGTGAAGTGGCTCACGATGAGCATGTTCTTGATTTTCCCGCTGGCGGGGACCAGCAGTTTTCCGGAGAGCGTGATGGGAGAACCGTCGATGTCGTGCCCCTGGTAGGTGCCGGCGATGTGGAGGAGCTTGTTGCTGTTTATCATCCCCAGGATTTCCTTCACCAGGTCTACGGCGGCTACCTCGGCCACTTTTGTGTCGGCATCGTCCCCGATCTCCATCAGGCGTACGTCGGGATTCAGGCTGTTCCCTACGATGACCTCGCTGCTTTTGACCGATGTCACGTGGAAGGTGTCAAAATCCGTTACCTCTACGTCCGGGGTCTGGCAAGCCCAGAGCAGCAGCGCGAAAACGCTGAAGCAGAAGAACTTTTTCATCGGCATTACCATTTATAGTATACACTGAATGAGAGCAGGCGGGCTCCCGCCTGGTAGATGTGGTAGGCGTTCTTGACAGCATTGAGCATGCCCAGCTCCGCCGTGCCGCCCCAGTTGCCTTTACCCACTTCCAGGCCAATCCAGTTGAGGTTGACAGCGGGTGCGAACCCGCTTCCCCCCTGATTGTCCATGGCCAGGAGAAAACCGGTGCCCAGGCTGGAGTAAAGCCTGACCCAGGGCCGTTCCAGATAGGTGAAACGGACGGTGGGCATAACGACGAAATCCCAGTTGCGGACGGACCGGGCAACCCCTTGCAGCTGGTGATAGCGGTCGAAGTCGCCTTCCTTCCAGAAGATGCCTTCCATGTCGGCCTGGATGCCCACGCTGACGACGGGACTGCATCTGTAGAGGTATTCGGCGAAGATGTGGCCGGTGTATCCGTAGGAAAAGGTCTCGTGGCGGGAGAAGTTGGCCGGAAGGGCTTCCGGTGCGCCGTATGTGCCCGCGTAGGTGGAGTGGAAGGCGAGTGTTTCGAACAGCATGTCGCCCCAGCCAAGTCGGACCAGATGTTTGCCCGACGGGGGCTGTGAGGCAAAAACCGGCACAGCCGCCATCAGCAACAGGGCAGTGAGCAGGCGCCGCATTTTACAGGCGGTTCTTGATGGCGCGGGTGGCCTCTTCGTAGCCGGGTTTCTCCAGCAGGGCGAACATGTTCTTCTTGTAGGCTTCTACGCCGGGCTGGTTAAAGGGATTCACGCCCAGGGTGTAGGCGCTGATGCCGCAGGCGAACTCGAAGAAGTACAGCAGGTTGCCCAGGTTCCTCTCGTCCACTTTCTCGAAGGATACCTCCATCTGGGGCACGCCGCCGTCGATGTGGGCGAGCTTGGTGCCCAGTTCTGCCATGTGGTTGCAGTGCTCCACATGCTTGCCGGAGAGGTAGTTCAGCTGGTCCAGGTTTTGCTCGTCGGAGCCGATGACTACGCTACGCTGGGCTTTCTCCACATGGAGGACGGTCTCGAACATGATGCGGTCGCCTTCCTGGATGAACTGGCCCATGGAGTGGAGGTCGGCCGTGTTGTTCACGCTGGCGGGGAAGATGCCAATGCCGTCCTTACCCTCGGATTCTCCGTAGAGCTGCTTCCACCATTCCGCCACGTAGGTGAGCTTGGGATTGTAGTTCACCAGAATCTCTACCTTTTTGCCGTACGCTTTGTACAGGAGGTTGCGCATGGCGGCATATTCCACGGCGGGGTTGTCGGCCGATTTCACGGCCAGTTTTTTCTCTGCCTCCAGGGCGCCTTCCAGCAGGGCGCGGATGTCGAATCCGGCAACGGCGATAGGGAGAAGGCCCACAGGGGTGAGCACGCTGAAACGGCCGCCCACGTTGTCGGGGACGACGAAACTCTTGTAGCCTTCCTGCGTCGAGAGGGTCTTGAGCGCGCCTTTCTTTGCATCCGTGATAGCCACGATGCGGGAAGCGGCCTCGGCCTTGCCGTAGCGCTCTTCAATGAACTGCTTGACGATGCGGAATGCTACTGCGGGCTCCGTGGTGGTACCGCTCTTGGAGATGACGATACAGGCTACGTTGCGCTCTGCAGCCAGGTCCATCAGTTCTGCCAGGTATTCTTCCGACAGGTTGTTGCCGGCGAAGATGACTTGGGCTGCTTCTTTCTTCTTCATGTCACGGGCGAAGTTGTGGCTCAGGGCTTCGATTACGCATTTGGCGCCCAGGTAGCTGCCGCCGATGCCGATGGCGATTACCAGGTCCACGCCTTTGCCGGCCCAGTCTTTGCGGATGGCTTCAATGTCGGAAAGGATGGCCTCGGAGGCCTCGGAGGGCAGGTGTTTCCACCCGAGGAAATCGTTACCGGCGCCTTTTTCACTTTCCAGGACATCGAAAGCTTCCAGGGCTTTCTGTACATACGAACCATACTGCTGAGCATCCACGAACGTGCTGCAGCCTTTGACATCTACTTTAATCATATTCTTTGGGTTTGTTTTGAATGCTTTTTAAAACTTACAAATATAAGAATTATTCCGGGATATTTGTTATCTTTGCTTGCTGAAAACATGAACCGTTTGTTACATATACTGCTCTCTGCTGTCCTTGGCCTGTCCCTTTGCACCTGCTCGGGTGCACAGGTTATCGGCTATGGCATCAGAGTCCAGGAGGAGTATCCCCACGACACGGGCGCCTATACCCAGGGGCTGTTCTTCCATGACGGGGTGCTGTACGAGACCACCGGACAGTATGGCTCCAGCAGCCTGCGCACCGTAGACCTGAAAAGCGGGAAACCCCTCACCAACCAGCGTTTCGACCGAAAGTACTTTGGGGAGGGCTCCGCCATCCTGGGGCAGGACCTGTACATCCTTACCTGGACCAACAAAGTGGTGTTCCGCTACGACGCTGCCACCCTGAAGTACAAGTCCACCGTCAGTTATCCCCGCGAGGGCTGGGGGCTCACCACCGACGGGAAGCAGCTCATCGCCAGCGACGGGTCGGCCAACCTTTATTTCATGGACGCAGACCTCAAACTGCTCCGCCGGCAGCAGGTAACTCTAAACGGCCGTCCCCTCAGGAACCTGAACGAGCTGGAATGGATTGATGGCAAGGTGTGGGCCAACGTGTATCTGACAGACCTCATCGTGATCATCGATCCCGCTTCCGGAAAAGTGGAAGCCACGGTAAACTGCGCAGGCCTGCTGCCTGCCAGCCTGCGGACACCGGATACGGACGTACTCAACGGCATAGCCGTGGACGGGGAAGGAAAGATTTACATTACGGGAAAGAACTGGCCCAGGCTCTATCAGATAGAGCTGGTCAAAAAATAAATATATGTTAAATTTATACGGGGTATCGGGCGCTTAGCCCGGTTGAGAGCATACCCGTCGAACCTGATGCGGCTCATACCGCCGGAGGGATTATGAAGAAAAAAGCATTATTGATCGCAGCACTGAGCGTGCTGGGTGTTTGCGCAGCTGCGCAGAACACCGAACCCATCCACGAACGGCTGGACTCTGTCGTGGTCTCCGTCTCCCGCGCCGGGAAACAAACCCCTGTAACATTCAACAGTGTAGGAAAGGACGAATTAGGTGCCTCCTCTGCCATGAATTCGCTTCCCATGACCCTGAACCTGTTGCCATCGGTGGTCACCTACAACGAGGGCGGCACCGGCCTGGGCAATTCCGCCATGACCATCCGCGGGTCCAAGGGCTCGCAAATCAACGTGACCCTGAACGGCATTACCCTCAACGATGCAGAGAGTCAGGAAGTGTTCTGGGTCAATATCCCCGCCCTTTCCAGCCTGATCTCCAACGTGCAGGTGCAGCGAGGCCTGGGCACCAGCGCCAACGGGGCCGGTGCGTTCGGCGCCAGCCTGAACATGAACACCGCCTTCGTGGGGGTGCAGCCGCAGGTCCGGGCCGACTTCAGCGGTGGCTCCTACAACACCTTCATCACCACCCTGAGCGGCTCTACGGGGCTTACGGATAAGGGCTTCTATGGCTCAGCCGCCTATTCTTCGGGCACCACGGACGGCTATATCCGCAACGCCTTCGTCCAGTCTCGCAGCGCCTTCGTGGCCCTTGGCTGGCTCCGGGGGAACAATTCCCTGCGCCTGACCTACCTGATGGGCCGGCAGCGGAGCGGTATCACCTGGGATGGTATCGACCTGGAACAGTATAGCAAGGACCGGCGTTACAACGGCGCGGGCGAGTATTACGACGAGCTGGGGAACGTCTATTATTACGACAACCAGACCGACAACTATGCCCAGCATCACCTGCAGCTGAATTACACGCATGCGTTCGGGGAGCGCCTCACCTGGTCCAATACCGTCAATTATACGCGGGGCGACGGCTACGACGAGTACTACAAGGTGAACCGCAAGCTGGTGAATTACGGCCTGGGCGGGGTCTCCCAGGTGTCCCGGAGCGACATGGTCTACCAGAAGAAGATGGACAACGACCTCTGGGTATTCAATTCCAGCCTCCGCTACCGTTCCTCCCTGGTGGACGTGACCGGCGGCGTGAACCTGTCGCATTACCGCGGCGGTCACTGGGGCGAGGTGCTCTGGACCAAGGTGCTGGGCGAGGACTTTGATTATTCCCGGGCCGACTGGTACCGGAACAACGCCGTGAAGCTGGACGGAAGTGCCTTCCTGCGGGCCGAGTATCAGCCGCTCTCCTTTCTGACGGCCTATCTGGACCTGCAGTACCGGGGGATCCGCTACTCCCTGAGTGGACCGGACGACGATTGGCTGGAGTACGGGGCTGTCCCCGGAGATGTGATGGATTACCGCCGGACGTGGAATTTCTTCAACCCACGCGCAGGCCTGACCGCCCATTTCGGCCCGAATAAACTGTATGTCTCCGCCGCCTTCGGGCACCGTGAGCCGGGCAGGGGAGACATTAAGGAAAACATCAAGGGCGAGGACAATCCCATCCGGCCGGAGAAGATGCTGGACGTGGAGATGGGCTGGCAGTACGAAAGCCCTGGGTTTACGGCATCGGCCAATCTCTACCTGATGGAATACTGGGACATGCTGCTGGAAACCGGACGGCTGTCCTCGTCGGGTTATGCCATTAAGGAGAATATGCCCCGCTCCTGGCGCCGGGGCGTTGAACTGGCGGCGGCCTGGGAGCCGGTCCGCTGGCTGAAGCTGGACGGCAACGCCACGCTGTCCATGAACCGGATTGCCGATTATACCGCTTATGTTACGATAGACGACTACTCCGGCCGCACGCATCCTGTCTCTTATGGCGAGACCACCATGCTGATGTCGCCCTCTGTGATCGGGATGGCCCGGCTGAGCCTGAGCCCCTGGAAGGGGATTGCCTCCAACTCCCTGAAGACCACCACGCTCACGCTGGACGGGAAGTATGTGGGGAAGCAGTTCATTGACAACACGATGCGGGAGCAGATGGCCATCCCGGCCTATTTCGTGGCCCATCTCACCCTGAGCCACAGTTTTGACTGGGACGGCAGGGTGCTGGGCATAAGTGTATATGTGAACAATATCTTCAACCACCTTTATTATGCCTCAGGCTGGCGCTGGGAAGCGTATAACGAGGCTTCCGGTACCATTACGACAGGTGTTGGTGTGTATCCGCAGGCGCCCCGTAATTTCTGCGTCAAGATGTCGCTTATTTTTTAAATAATTTTAATAAATATAAAAAAGTTTTAAAAAAATTTGCAAGTCGAAAAACTTTGTCTATCTTTGCATCAACAAAAACGCATCTTCTAACCAACAATTAACCTTCTTTAAGGTAAGAATACACTACTAACTAACCAAGTAAAAACCTCGCTGTGAAGCGAGGTTTTTATGATTTTTGTTTTTTTGCACAGAATCACTTAACTTCGCTAAAAGAATATGTTCCGCTGTTCTCTCATAGCCAGTCTGTCCATCCTGCTCCTGGCGGGATGCCGGCCTTCCGTAGCTGCCCTTTCCGCAGAGCTTCCTTATGCGCTCATGCAGGAAGGGGACCTGGCTTTCCGCTGCGGGCAGGGAATGTTCAGCCGCGCCGTCACTTCGGCCCAGGAGGACCCGCTGTACTCGCATGTGGGTGTGCTGGTCCGGGACGGCGGACTGTGGAAGGTTGTGCATGCCGTCCCGGCAGAGCCGGATTTCCCCGGGGATTTCGACCGTGTAAAGGCAGAGCCTGTCACCGCTTTTTTCGCGCCCGGCCGGGCGCTCCGCGGCTGCCTGGTGCATACCGGGCTGCAGGATTCCCTCCGGATATCGGCCCTGGCGGCGTCGGCGCTCCGCTATGCCGCGGACAGCGTGCGCTTCGACGGCTCTTACTCTCTCTCGGATTCTTCCAGCCTGTATTGCACGGAGCTGGTGTGGCGGCTGTATCGGCGCGCGGGAATAGACCTTTCAGAGGGTCGGCGGCGCCGTCTGGATGTGTTCCGCATCCATGCAGACTGCCTGCTTCCGGAGCATCTGTATGCCTATTCAGCCAATCAAGTTTATTTTCAATATTAGCATTATGAAACGTTTTATGATTCTGGCTGCCGCTGTGGCCGCCGCACTTTTCGCCGCCGGGGCTTGCACGACCCCCAATACGCCTGAAGGCGTGGCCAAGAAAGCCATCAACGCCCTCCAGAAGGGCGACTATGACACCTATGCCTCAACCTTCGACCTCTCCTCTTCAGACCAGAAGATGCTGGCCGGCCTGGCCGAGGAAAAAGTGGATGAGCAACTCCAGGAGAAAGGCGGGATCAAGAGCTTCAAGATCACGGATTCCCGCGTAAGAGAAGATACAGCCACCGTCACCGTGCATGTGGTGTACAAGAACGGGGAAGAGGAAGACGAACACATGTCCTACGTGAAAGTGGACAACCAGTGGAAGCAGAAGATGAACAAGTAAGGGAAGATATACCGCTTAATCCTGTTCCAGCAGGCCCGGTCGGCGTTCTTTGGTACGCTGCAGGGCCTGCTGGTCCTGCCATTGGCGGATGAGTTTGGGATTGCCGCTGAGCAGGACCTCGGGGACGTCCCAGCCGTTGAAAGAGGCCGGACGGGTATAGACGGGAGGGGAGACCAGCCCGTCCTGGAAGGAATCGCTGAGCGCGGAGGTCTCGTCCGTGAGCACGCCGGGGAGCAGGCGGATGATGCTGTCTGCGAGCAGGGCGGCAGGGATTTCCCCTCCGCTCACCACAAAGTCACCCACGGAGATTTCCCGGGTAATCAGATGTTCCCGGATGCGCTCGTCGATGCCTTTGTAGTGGCCGCAGAGGATGATGATGTTCTCTTTGAGCGAGAGCTCGTTGGCGATGCCCTGGTTGAGGATTTCGCCGTCCGGGGCCATGTAGATGATCTCGTCGTAGTGGCGCTCTGCGGTGAGCTCCTCTATGTAGCGGAACACGGGCTCCACCATCATCACCATGCCGGCATCTCCGCCGTAGGAGTAGTCGTCTACGGTCAGGCGCGGTCCCAGGCCATATTTCCTGAGGTTGTGTACATGGATCTCTGCCAGGCCTTTTTTTACGGCTCGGCCGGGAATGGAGTGACTGAGCGGGCTTTCCAGCAGCTCGGGTACTACACTAAGGATGTCGATACGCAGCATGATGGTGTTTTTTTCCATGCAAAAATAGTGTTTTATGTTTATTTAAGGAAATTTTCTTACCTTTGTAAGTTACACGATTTATGTTAAACTATTGAATCTAATATCATGAGTGAAGAAAATAAGCCTGAGGTTGTGGTTAATGCCGAAACCGCAGATGTAGCCCCGAAGCAGCAGGAAACTGCTCCCGTGGTGGAAGAAACCGTGGAGCAGAAGCTTGAAGAGACGGTGCCGGAGGCCGTGGACGCTGCTGCAGAGGTGGCGGAACCGGTTGCGGATGCCGTGGTTAACTTCAACGAAATGTCCCTGGCAGAACTGTCCGAGCTGTTTCAGAAACTGACGGAAAGTGAAGACCGCATGAAGCGGTCCAAAGAGGCAGAGGCCATCAAGTCCGCCTTCTACAAGCTGCTCTCCCGCGAGAAAGCGGCCGCCGGAGAAGACGCCACCGTGGTGGAGCCTACGGAAGACAGCGCAGTGGAGGCCACCGTTCCCCTGCAGAGCGGTCCCGTAAGCCCCTTCGCCGCCATTGAGGCCGGCTTCAAAGCCCTCTATATAAACTATAAGAAAGAGCGCGCAGCCTTTAACCGCGAGCAGGATGCCCAGCGGGAAGACAACATGGCCAGAAAGCAGGCTATCATCGAGGAACTGAAAGCCCTGGTGGAGCAGCCTGGCGACATGAAAGACGCTTTCCCCAAATTCCGGGACATCCAGAACCGGTGGCGGGAAACCGGCCCCGTCCCGCAGCAGCATTTCCGCGACATCAACGACACCTACCAGCTCTATGTGACCAAGTTCTACGACCTGGTAGACATCAATCGTGAGCTCCGGGATCTGGACTTCAAGAAAAACCTGGAGGCAAAAACCGTTTTCTGCGAGCAGGCAGAGGCCCTGGCGGCCGATGAAAACGTGGTGGAGGCTTTCAAGGAGCTCCAGAAACTGCACGAGCAGTGGAAAGACTTGGGTCCCGTGGCCAAGGAATACCGGGATGCCATCTGGGAGCGTTTCCGTGCCGCCACTTCCGTAATAAACAAGCGGTACCAGGCCCATTTTGAAGACCAGAAAGCCAAGCAGCTGGCCAATCTGGAAGCCAAGGTGGCCTTGTGCGAACAGGTGGAAGAGATTGCCGGCATGGAAATCACTTCCTCTACCCAGTGGAACGCCCTCAGCCGCAAGATTGAGGAAATCCAGGCCCGCTGGCGGGAGATTGGCTTTGCTACCCGCAAGGAGAACCAAAAGGTATATGAGCGTTTCCGCGCCGCCTGCGACAAGTTCTTCGAGCGCAAACGGGCTTCGTTCGCGGAATTCAAAGACACCATGAATGCCAATCTGGAGAAGAAGATGGCCATTATCCATGAAGCGGAGTCACTCAAGGACAGCACAGACTGGAAGGCCACCGGAGAACGCCTGATCGAGCTCCAGAAGCAGTGGAAGGAAATTGGCGCCGTGCCGCGCAAAAAGTCGGAGCAGATCTGGAAGCGCTTCCGTGCCGCCTGTGACGCCTTCTTTACCGCACGTGACAACCGGAGCAGGGGAAGCAATGATTTCGCTGCCAACCTGGAAGCCAAGCGTGCCCTGATTGAGGAAATCAAGGCCTTCGACTCAGAGGCTACTGCCGATGCCCAGAAAGACTTCTCCGAACGCTGGAGTGCAATCGGCTTTGTCCCGTTCAAGGAGAAGGAAAGCATCACGGCCGCCTACCGCGAGGCCATGGCGGAGAAGTTCCCGGGCTTTGGTGCCCGCGGCAACCGGCAGGGCGCCGGGCGCAGTAGTTCCCGCGGCGGAGAGCGTGAACGCCGTCCCCTCACGGAGACGGACCGCCTCAAGGAGCAGTACACCAAACTTCAGCAGGAAATCCAGACCTATGAGAACAATATCGGCTTCTTCGGCCTTTCCAAGGGTGCGGAGCAGCTCAAGGCACAGATGCAGGAACGTATAGACGCCGCCAAGGCCCAGCTTGAGGAGTTGAAGACCCGGATCCGGGCCAAAGAAGCAGAGGAGGGACAAGAGTAAGCGACTATGGACAAGAAATCAATCATCGGCTTTGTCCTGATTGCCCTGATTATGTTCGGCTTCTTCGGGTACCAGAGCCGTCAGGTGGCCCGGCAGCAGCAGGAACAGGCGCGTCTGGATTCCATCGCCGCCGCAGAGGCGTACGAGCAGTATAAGCTGGACAGCATCTGGCGGGCAGAGCACCCGGAGGCAGCCCTCCCGCAGGAGAACGCTCCGCTTGTGGAGGCTCCCTCGGCACAGGCGGTGTACTCCGATTCCCTGCTCAACGCAGCTGTTACCGCAGAGGCTTCCTTCGTAACCCTGGAAAACGAGAAACTGAAGATTACCTTCACCACCAAGGGCGGCCAGCCCTGGTCGGTGCAGGTGAAGGATTTCTACAACTACGACAAGACAGATCTCTACATCATCCCGGAAGGCAAGTCCCAGCTGGGCTATGTGATCTATGCTCCTACGGCTGTAGATACCCGCAAGTTCAATTTCCAGTATGTGGCAGAGGCCTCCTCGGATTCCACCGTGGTCATGCGCCTGCCTTTCCAGGGCGGCGGCTATATCGAGCAGCGTTATACCCTCCTCAAGGATTCCTATTCGCTGAACGAACTGGTCTCCTTTGTCGGAATGCAGGACCTCATTCCCCGCAACGTCAATTCCATCGATGTGGATTTCGAGGCTCAGATTCCCCGTATGGAGAAAGGCTACAAGAACGAATCCCAGTACTCCCGCCTCAACTATTATTTCCCGGACGACAACAAGCCGGCCAATATCGGAAACGGTCGTGACGGCAGCAAGCGCTTCGACAACAAGATCGAATGGTTCGCCTTCCAGCAGCAGTTCTTCTCGGCCATCATGCGTGCGCCCGGAAACTTCAGCTACGGAGAGTTTGCCCTCAAGTTCGCCGGAAAAGATAATCCGGAGCATGCGCTCATGCAGTGCAATGCCCTCATGCGCGCAGACATCCAGACTGCTTCCGCCAATATCCAGGTTCCCTTCGAATTCTACTTCGGCCCCAACAACTACAAGGGCCTGAAGGCGTACGGCCATGCCTACGAGAAAGTGATTCCGCTGGGCGGTAAGATCATCGGCGTGTTCACCAAGTATGTGATTATCCCCCTGTTCGACTGGCTCTCCAAGTTCATCTCCAATTACGGCATCATCATCCTCCTGATGACCATCTTCATCAAGATCGTGGTGCTTCCGTTTGCCTACAAGAGCTATTCGTCCAGTGCCAAGATGCAGGCCCTGAAGCCCTTCATCGACAAAATCAATGCGAAGTATCCCAAGCAGGAGGATGCGATGAAGAAGCAGCAGGAAACCATGGAGCTGTACCGTAAGGCCGGCGTGAACATGATGGGCGGCTGCCTGCCGATGCTTCTCCAGATGCCTATCCTGTGGGCGATGTTCCGCTTCTTCCCGGCCTCTATCCAGCTGCGCCAGGAGCCTTTCCTTTGGGCGGAGGACCTCAGCGCATACGACGATGTCATCCATTGGGGCACCAGCATCCTGGGCATGGACCATATTTCGCTCTTCGCCCTGCTGATGGCTGTTTCCATGTTCTTCTACTCGCGTGTCACCATGCAGAATCAGAGCACCGGAGACGACCCCAATGCCAAGATGATGCGTTTCATGAGCCTGTACATGATGCCCATCATGATGTTCTTCATCTGTAACAACCTTTCTTCCGGTCTCAGCTACTACTATCTGCTTTCCAACCTGATTACCATGGTGGAAACCTGGATCATCAAGAAGTGGATCGTGAAGCCGGAAGAGATTGTGGCCAAGGTGAAGGCTGCTGAGAATAAGCCTGCCCCCAAGTCCAAGTGGCAGCAGCGCCTGGAAGAAGCCCAGAAGATGCAGCGACAAATGGAACAGCAGCAGAAAAAAGGTCGCAAGTAATGAAGCGTTTACTGATAGCCATCCTATCCCTCCTATGCCTCTGCCCATCCGTGCAGGCGCAGCGGAGGGATTCGGTTTATACGGCGTCGGAACGGTTCAAGTGGCAGAAACTAATAGCCCCTGCAAGCCTTGCGGCTGCAGGGACGCTCGGTACCATAAGCCCCTGGTACCGGACCGAGGTAAACGAGAACATCCGCGACAGGGCGGCCGAGTTGCGACAGCGTGTCAGCGGGGGAAAGTCGCTTACCTTTGACAATTACCTGCAGTATGCCTCCTATGCGGGATACGTGGCAGGATTGCTTGCAGGCGCAGGCGAGCACAATTACAAGGAGCAGCTGCTCACCCTGGGCACCTCGATCCTCCTTACAGCCGTTGTCTCCGGCTCCCTGAAAGAGCTCTGCGGGGTAGAGCGGCCCAATCATGCAGACCACAAGTCTTTCCCTTCCGGGCATACGGTCACGGCTTTTCTCGGCGCCGAGCTGGTAAGGCTGGAATTCGGCCCCTGGTGGGGTCTGGCTGCTTACTCTACGGCTCTGATAACGGCGGGAATGCGCATTTACAACAACTGGCATTGGTCCACCGACCTCATGCTGGGGGCTGCGATCGGCATTCTCGGGGCCAATGCGGCCTATTGGATGCTGCCCTGGGAGCGGAAGCTGTTCAAACTGAATTCCAAAGCCGACGCCGGTGTCCGGGCATCGGCCCTGCCTTACGTGGCTCCTACGCCGTACGGGTCGTCCTATGGTATGTCTTTAGCTTTTACATTCTGATGATAGCGGCCTCTCTGAAAGCAATTCGCGACGCGTTGCCCTCCGGGGTTTCCCTGGTGGCCGTTTCCAAATTCCATCCGGTAGAGCGCCTGATGGAGGCATATCAGGCCGGACAACGCATTTTTGGGGAAAACCGTCCCCAGGAACTGGCAGCCAAGGTGCCTCTGATGCCTTCTGATGTGCAATGGCACTTTATCGGCCATCTGCAGACCAACAAGATCAAGTTGGTGTTGCCGTATGTGTGCATGGTGCAGTCGGTGGATTCCATCCACCTTTTGGAGGCCGTAAACCGCTGGTGTCTAGAGAATGGCCGGGTGGTGGATATCCTGCTGGAGCTCCACCTGGGGGCCGAAGAAACCAAGCACGGCTTCACCGAAAACGAAATCCTGTCCATCATTTGCCAGACAGAGGTGCATGGGGTGCGGATAAGGGGACTGATGGGCATGGCGACAAACACAGATGACCTATCCGTCGTAGAGGCGGATTTTGCCCGGATTCATGCCCTGTTCCTGCGGATCCAGTCGATGGGACTGCCGGATTTTGACCAGCTTTCTATCGGCATGTCAAATGATTGGCCCCTTGCTGTCAAGCACGGGGCCACCATGGTGCGTGTGGGCACGGATATTTTCGGACCCCGGGAGTATTAACGGTCTAGATGCTCCAGACGGGTGGCGCAGAAAGCCTTCACGTCTTCCCACTTGTAATACGGGCCCTGATACGGCTCGACGAATTTCAGCGGGGTTTCCCGTTCATTTACCAGGAATTTCACCAGTACAGGGTCGGACGCCTTCTTGCTCCTGTAGAAGATCATCTGCAGGTTGGCCGCGAAGGGGCAGTTCCAGGAGGCCATCCAGTGGGCGGCGGCGTCATCGATGGACAGACGGTCGCCGATGCCTTCCAGTCCCAGATAGGAGCACAGACCCAGATAAGGCCAGTCGTGGCCGAAGGTGAGGTCTGCTGCCCGGTCGCTTTCTCCGGAGATCACTTTGTCGGCCTGGGCAATAAGGATGTCCACCAGTTCTTTGGAACGGGGCATGCGCAGATGACCGTTGAGCTCCGAGTTGCACTGGTTCAGATAGGCATTCAGGAAGGTAGACTCGTGCAGCTGGTACATCACGTCGAAGGGCAGGTAGCGGAACAGGTTGTCGTTGATGTCAAAGGCTTCTGCCACGCGTGCTGTGGCGTAGATGGAGTACTGGAAGAAGAACGTATTGCGAACGAATTTTTTGCCTTCTTCCGGATTCTTGAACAGGTTCTTGAATACGGTTACGCTGTCTGGAAGACTCCGGCGCATGCCGCCTGACCGGTCTGCCAAGGCCTTGTTGGTGCGGGCGATGATGGTGTCGTTCTCGGCGCGGGAAATGTAGGCCATGAATTTCTCACCGGTATCCAGGTCTATATCCAGGTCTGGCTGGATGGCCCTGAGCTGGGCAGTGAATCCGTTCATGGAAACGATGACCCGGGGCGTGGTGCTGGAAACAGCCCGGATTTTCTTACTGCCCTTCTTGAACACCTCCGGGAAGCGGTTGTACATGCGGGTGGCCAACTGCTGGTGCTCGCGTACGCCGCGGGGGGTAAGGCGTCCGTCCATCCCGTCGTAACGGTCGAAGATATAGGCGGCTTCCCGCAGCAGGGAATCTCCGGCGGAGGTAAGCTCCACACCGGCGTCTTTGGCGCTTTGGAGGGCATCCCTTACCATCGCATAGGTGGCACCGCCCCATTCAGAGCGCGAACCGTGGCGGCCGTAGTGCTCGATATAGAAAGCTTTGTATCCTTTGGGCGCCTTGGTATCCTTGACGGGCAGAAACTCGTAGGAATGGGTGTTGAAACCGGCCCGCTGGGGGAATTCCTTGAGGAATTTCACCATTTCGGGGCTTTGCTGCTGGGCGGCGGCCAGTACAGCCAGGCAGGCAGAAAAGAGAACGGCAAGGATTTTTTTCATGTCAGGAGATGGTTGTTTTGTCTTTCAAATCTAAAAAGAAATCTTGTCTATACAAAAAAAAACAGACCGGCCTTATGTCGTAGGGCGGTCTGTTTTCTGGAATGGGGTGCCTAGTTGGCCATGATGGCGCCCACCAGACCCAGGATAGCGTAGAATTCCGGAAGGGCGGCGTAGATCAGGGTGTTGGTGAAGACATCGTGTCCCTGAGAGACGCCTACGATACCGTTGGCGCATACCTGGCCCTGACGGATACCGGAGAGCAGGCAGGCCAGACCGACGGAAACGCCGATGCCGAAGCAAAGGGCGCCGGAGATGGTGCCGCTGGTGAATTTACCCAGCATAATGAAGAAGGCTACGAAACCGTAGATACCCTGCGTGGCGGGCAGGGCGGACAGCACCATGTAGCTACCGGAGGCTTCCGGCTTGCGTTTGAGCGCACCCTCTGCCGCGTTACCTGCGGTGGTGGTGCCGATGGAGGATCCGATACCGGCCAAAGCGAGGACCAGTCCGAGTCCGAGATAACCGAGAATTTGTTCCATAATGATTGTAATTTATTTTGTTTGTTTCTTTAGCGGGTTATAGTTGCGGCCGGCGGCCTCGTATCCGGAATTCTTGAAGAACTCCAGGAAGTTGAGTCGCAGGGGATGCACGAAGGCACCCAGGGCGCACATGGCGATATTCAGCGTATGCCCCACAAGCACTAGCAGAATGAATGGAATCCAGAGAAGGGCGATGGAGCCGTCTCCGAGGACCATCTTGCCCATGTCGTTGAACGCCATGCCCAGCATGCTGCCGGCAAGGCCCAGGGCATACAGACGGAGGTAACTGAGGACATCGCCCAGCAGGCCGGTGGCCGTGTTGTAGGTGTCCCACAGGCCCAGGCCCACGTTAGCGAACTTGTTGCGTTCCAGGTTGTTGAGCGGGAAAATGCCGATGGCGGAAACCACGCCGATGGCAATGACGATCCACTTGGTGGCCGTTGCGTTAAGCACGCCCACCAGGGAAAGCGCCCCCACGACGACTCCGCCGACAATCAGGAGGGTCCAGCCCAGGGTGCCCAGCGAGTGAGCGAAGCCCTTGACTTTCACTTCCTGGATGGCTTTTACCAGCATGGCCAGGCACAGGTGGACGATACCTACTACGATGGCCAGGACCATGCCGCCGGCATATCCGGCAATCTGGTCAGGGAGGAAGATGCCCTTGATGGGCTCGAAAATCTTCCACTGGGCGATATCGATAGAGAAGAACGTGTGCAGGAAGAACCCGACCACGACAGTTCCTGCGCCCAGGATCATGACCAGCGGCGCCATGTCCTTGAAGCTGTTTACCTTCTTGAGGGCCAGGCCGATGAGGATGAGCACCAGCCCGTATCCTGCATCTCCCATGCACAGCGCAAAGAACAGCAGGAAGAAGATGGAGATGAACGGAGTGGGGTCGAATCCGTTGTAGGCCGGCCGGCCGTACATGTCCGTGAGGACTTCGAACTGGCGGACAAACTTGTTGTTCTTGAACTGGATGGGCGGATTGTCCTGTGCAGAGGCGCTGTCTTTCAGGTACAGAACATCCATCCGGTCTAGTTTTTCCACAATAGCGGTCTCGTTGTCCTTGGGCGCATAGCCCACCAGCGTAACGATGGTGTTTTCTGCGGCAGGAACAGCCGTTACCCCGGCCAGATAGCGGTCCAGCTTGGCAAATTCTGTACTGCGGATGTTCTCCAGTTCCGGAATGCGCTGCTTGAGAGCGGCGACTTCCCTTTCCAGCATATGCAAGTGAATCCGTTTCTCTTCCAGCTGTTTCTCTATGTCTTGGAACGAGCCTTCCGGAACGGGAATCTCGCCGGGCAGGTTGTCTTCTCCGGCGACTACAAAATAGACGGCGTCTTTTTCGCGGTTGATGACGTCCAGGGCTGTTTCTCCGGCCCATTCCTTCTGGAAGGATTTCGGGGCCAGTTTGTGAAAATGCAGGGGAACGCCCGCCTGGGCCAGTTTATTCACCAGGTCTATGTCAAAGTTGCCCCAGATTTTCAGGTCCGATGCCTCTTTTTCCAGTTTCCTCACTTCTTCCACCGCTTCCGAGAACATCATGAGCGTACCACCGGCCAGGCGGACCAAATCCTTCTCTTTTTCGTAGTGCTCGGGCTCGGTTCCTTCAGGAAGCTCAATCTTGTTCAGGGCGTGGATAAAACCGTCCACCAAATCGATGTCGGCCGACAGCTGATGGGACGTGTCGTCAACGGGCTTTACGCTGCGGGTGATGTCTACCAGGCCGATTTCCTGCAGGTTTTCCAGCAGGGATTCCTGTTCTCCGCTCAGGAGGACAAAGGAGTATTTGGTCATGGGATTGATCATAGCTCGGAGGCCTCCTCTTCCTCTGCGTGGCGGTTTTTAACAATCTTGGACGAAGCCTTGGAGAGATTTTCCTCGTCTTCCATATAGCGTTTGATCTTGCGGATGGCTTCCTGGTAACCGGGAATCTGCACTTTTTCGTACAGGTTTACTTTCTGGGTGGTTTTCTTGCGATTGTAATCCAGGATGCGGGCTTTCTCCTTGTACACCTCCGACTCGATACCCAGGCGGCTCAACTGCTTGAGGATGCTAACACCGTCTGCATACCAGGCGGGTTTGACAAAAGCGTTGAAGGGGAGTATGCGGTAGTGGATTTCTCCCAGGGCAGGGGTTTTTACGCCGGCTACCTTCTTGGTATACAGGTCTACATCCGTAATCTCGATGAGGCCGGGCTGGAACTCGTTCCACAGGGCCGAGAGATAGTCGTAACGCTTGAGGGCTTCTTCCAACTCTTCAATAAGACGGTCGCTGTCGGCCTTGGCCTTGCGGACCTCCAGGCGCAGGGCGCTTTCCTTATTCTGAAGAGTAGGAAGCGCCCGCTGCCGCACCTTGAGCTGCTTGCCCAGTTCCGTCAGCGAAGTTTTATTGTATTGGAATTTGATGGCCATGTCTTATGCTTTCCAGTATTTGTCAATAAGAGCCTGCTTGATACCGGTTTCGGCGGGGGAGAAGTACTTGGCGAAGAGCTTCCAGGCTGTATCCAGCATCTCGGTGATGGAAATGTTGACGTCAATGGCCAGCAGCTGCGTGGCATAATCCTTGGCGTAGGCCAGGCAGCGGTGGTCATAGTCTGACAGGTCGAAACCGTTTTCCAGTTTGGTCTTGGCGTTTTGTGCATCTGCGTACAGGCGCACGGAAGCGTTCATTACCTGGGAATGGTCTTCGCGGGTTTTCTTATTCTGGACCAATTGCTTCAGACGGGACAGGGAACGGAACGGGTCGATGATGACCTTGCCGGTGTCGCTGTCGGCGCGAAGGAAGAGCTGGCCTTCGGTGATGTATCCGGTGTTGTCAGGGATGGCGTGGGTAATGTCGCCATCGTTCAGGGTGGTGACGGCGATGATTGTGATGGAGCCTTCCGTGGGAAGCTGTACGGCTTTCTCGTAGATCTTGGCCAGGTCGCTGTAGAGCGATCCGGGCATGGAGTCCTTGGAGGGGATTTGGTCCATGCGGTTGCTCACGATGGACAGGGCGTCGGCGTACAGGGTCATGTCTGTCAGAAGCACCAGCACTTTCTCGTTCTTGTCCACGGCGAAGTATTCGGCCGCGGTGAGGGCCATGTCTGGAACCAGAAGGCGCTCTACCGGCGGGTTCTCCGTAGTATTGATGAAGCAGATGATCTTGTCCAGGGCGCCGGCGGCTTCGAAGCTGTTGCGGAAGAACAGGTAGTCGTCGTTGGAAAGGCCCATGCCGCCGAGGATGATCTTGTCTACGTCGGCCCGCAGGGCTACATCTGCCATGACCTGGTTGTACGGCTGGTCGGGGTCTGCGAAGAAGGGAATCTTCTGCCCGGACACCAGGGTGTTGTTGAGGTCGATGCCGGCGATACCGGTGGGGATGAGCTGGGAAGGCTGGCGGCGCTTGTACGGGTTTACGGAAGGACCGCCAATCTGACGGACCTCTCCGTCGATTTCCGGACCTCCGTCGATGGGATGGCCGTAGGCGTCGAAGAAACGGCCGGACAGCTGGTCCGATACTTTAAGGGTAGGGGGCTCTCCGAGGAAGGTGACCTCAGCGTTGGTGGGGATGCCTTCCGTTCCGGAGAAGATCTGGAGTGTTACCAGGTCTCCTTTGGTACGCACTACCTGGGCGAGCTTTCCGCCCACGACGGCAAGCTCATCGTTGGAAACGCCCTTGGCACGGAGGGATACCGTGGCTTTGGTGATGCCCTCCAGTTTGGTATATACTCTTTGATATGCTTTGTTTGCCATATTCTTATGCGATGAGTTTGTTCACAGATTCGTTGTAGGCCCAGAACTGGTCGCTCTCGTAGACAGAGTAGTTCATCTGGCGGAGTTCGTTGATGAGGTTCTTGAAGAATTCGCGGCATTTCTCGAAGTCTTCAAAGTCGTATTCTTTCTGGCATATCTGCAGGACCAGGTCCAGCATGAAGCGCTGACGCTCCATGGGGCAGAGGGAATCTACAGGGTCGAATCCGTCCTGCTGGAGGATGATGAAATCTACCAGTTCGCTCTTCCAGAAGTTCACGTGGTAGCTCATGGGAACACCGTCGTCTCCCAGGATGTTGATCTGTTCGGCGGCTTCCTTGCCGCGGCGGATGATGTTCTTGGCGTTGAGCACTTTCTCCACCCAGCCAGGCTCTACCGTGCGGTTCAGGTAATCTGCGATTTCCGGGTAATCCAGATATTTGGAATAGGACTCCAGCGGGCCCACGGCGGGGTAACGCTTTTGGTCGGCCCGGTTTTGCTCCAGGGCGTAGAAGCAGCGTGCGGCCTTCTTGGTAGATTCCGTCACCGGTTCCTTGAGGTTACCGCCGGCAGGGGATACCGTGCCGATGAAAGTGACCGCCCCGCGTTCCCCGTTGTTGAGGATGACCATGCCGGCGCGGGCGTAGAAGTTGGAAATGATGGCGCTCAAGTCTACCGGGAAAGCGTCTGCTCCCGGGAGCTCTTCCATGCGGTTACTCATCTCGCGCAGGGCCTGTGCCCAGCGGGAGGTGGAGTCTGCCAGCAGAAGGCACTTCAGCCCCATAGCCCTGTAGTATTCGCAGATGGTCATGGCAGTATACACAGAAGCCTCACGGGCGGCTACGGGCATGTTGGAGGTGTTGCAGATAATGGTGGTACGCTCCATCAGGTGACGTCCCGTATGGGGGTCTATCAGTTCCGGGAACTCGGTGAAGATTTCCACCACCTCGTTGGCGCGCTCGCCGCAGGCCGCCATGACGATGACGTCGGCGTCTCCCTGCTTGGCGATGGCATGCTGCAGCACGGTTTTCCCGCAGCCGAAAGGACCGGGGATGAAGCCGGTGCCGCCTTCTGCGATGGGGTTCATGGTATCGATTACGCGCACGCCCGTTTCCATGATGCGGTCCGGACGGGGTTTCTCACGGTACCCCTTGATGGCCACTTTCACCGGCCACTTCTGGACCATGGTCACGGGAACATCGGCCCCGGAGGCGTCCGTGAGAACGGCGATGATAGTGTCTACATTATATGCGCCGGCCTCCTTGACCGATTTCACCGTATAGGAGCCCTGGAACGAGAAGGGAACCATGATTTTGTGGGGGAGCCAGCCTTCTTTGACTTCTCCCAGCCAGTCGGCAGCCTGCACGGTGTCTCCGGGCTTGGCGAGGGGCGTGAATTCCCAGGTTTTCTCGCGGTTGATCGGGTCTGTATATTCACCTCTCTGGAGGAAGACGTTCTCCATGGTGGTGAGGTCGTTCTGCAGGCCGTCGTACACGCTGGACAGCAGGCCGGGGCCCAGGGTGGCTTCCAGCATCCTTCCCTCGAATTCAACGGGATTGCCGTTTCGCAGGCCGCGGGTGCTCTCGAACACCTGGACCGACGCGTTTTTCCCGTTAACCTTGATGACTTCTGCCATCATCTTCACCCCTTCCGAGGTGATGAAGCAGATTTCATTCTCGGAAACCGGCCCGTCCACTTCCACGGTTACGAGGTTGGAAACAATGCCGGTGACTATACCTTTGGTTTTCATATCCTATTGTTTTATTATTCTTTGTATTCCACGCCTTTGAATGTGCCACGCACTTCCTGCACCAGCTTACGGAACAATTCCCGTCCCGTTTCCTCGTCCAGCGAGAGCCAGCGGTCTACGATGTGCAACTTGGCCACATAGGCGAGCACGGAGGTGAGGTCGAAGTAGTGGAAGAGCCCCAGGCCGTCCACCTTTTCCCAGATAATGTCGTCCAGGCCCTTTTCCCGCGAGAGAAGGTCTGTCCTTGAGAGGACGCCGTCTACTTTGGCGGCTTCCTCGAAGTCTCCGGGGCGGAAGCGGTACAGGTCTATGTCCAGGTCCTGGTCTTCCAGCTCGTCTCCTTTCCCGCTCACTACGTCCATCTCCGGTTCCCGGCCCAGTTCCTGGTTCAGGAAGCGGACCTTGGCGTTTCGGAGGTTGAGGTCAAAGCGGAAATACTCCCGGAGGAATTTTTCCGGACGGCGCAGGGCGCGGGCATAGAAATCCGCTCCCAGCTTGTCCGGCTGGAACCCCTCCAGAAGGAAATCCAAGGCTTCGATGTCCTTGTCCGAGAGATCCCTGCGGATTTCGGAGATGACATAGTCGAAGTCTTTTCCCTCGTCGTATTGATAGTCTGTGGTGAGGAAGGGAAGGCTGGAGATGATGTACTCGTAATTGCCCATACCCTAGCCGAACAGGATCTTCTTGGTGGCGGGACGCAGGTACTCACCGATGAGTTCCTTGAAGCTGTCTTCCGTGAAGCTGATGAAGTAACTTCCGTCCTTGGGGCCAATCTTGAAACCGCCGGCCACTTTCTTGGAGAAGGTGGCTTCTACGCCTTTACCCAGGGTTTTGGCCAGTTCCCCTTTGACAAAGGGCTCCAGACCCTTCTGCATCTTTTCCGGAAGGATCAGGGAAAGGTCAGCAGGCTCCTCTGCGCTGAAACGCTGGGCCACCGCAGTAATGACTCCCTTTACGAATTCTTCCGATGAGAGGGCGTCTGCCACGCTCTTGTCCACGGCCTGGGAGATGACGAGTTTTTCAATGGCGGAACGGGTGGCCTGAAGCGTCTGGGTGGAGGCCATCTTGACGTCTCCTTCCATTTTCACCTGATAATCCCGGGCGTCCTTGCGGGCTTTCTCCAGAATGGCGTCGGCCTCTTCCTGGGCTTTCTTTACGATTTCCGCTGCATCGGCCTTGGCCTTGGAGAGAATGGCTTCGCCTTCTTCCTTTCCTTTTGAAAGGCCCTCGTTATAGAGCTTTTGGGTAAGTTCCTGAAGTTTGTCCATATGAGATTGGTTATAGTTTGATTTGCTTCATTCGCAAATATACTAAAAAATAATCACGAACGGAAGCAAATAATTCAAAATGGAAGCAAATATCAGAAATGGAAGTTCAACAAGCAAAAAGAAAATATTACCTTTGCTTCCGAAAAAGAGAGTGTATTGATGAAACGTGTCCTTATCATACTGGTGTGCTGTTTTGCAGCCATTACACTGCATGCGCAGGAGAACCCTGCGCCCAAGACGGGCTGGGTTTTTACCCCCATGCCGGATATCAGCTACAATTCAGACCTGGGTCTCAACCTGGGCGCATTCTGCAATATCTTCTATTATGGAGACGGCAGCGTGTATCCCAATTTCCTCCACCATATCGCCGTCGCCGGTGCCTGGGCCACCAAGGGCTCCTGGTACCTGCACGGCATGTTCGATTCCAGCTCGCTGATTCCCGGAGCGCGGCTTACCGCATCCTTGACGTACCGCGACGCCGCTGCCAACAATTTCTACGGTTTCAACGGCATCGCCTCCCCGTTCGACCCGCTTCTGGAGATGAACCGTGAAACGCGTACGGCTTATTATAATAATCATCGGCGCATGATCCGCGCCGCGGCTGTCCTGCAGCGGGAAGGGAAAGGGCAGGTCAACTGGATGGGAGGCGTAGTATTCCGTCAAATCGGCCTGCAGGACTATTCCCTCAAGAATTACGATTCCGGGAACAGCCTGTATCTGGCCTATCAGAATGCCGGCCTTATCCGGGCCGATGAAGCCGCCGGGGGGGCTTCCCTGGAACTCAAGGGGGGCATCACCTGCGACACGCGGGATGTGGAACTGTTTCCCGGAAAGGGCATGTATGGAGAACTGTACCTGAACGGCAACCTGGACCTTTCCCACGGAAAATACCATTATATGCAGTTGGTGGGGCATTTCCGTCATTTCGTCCCTATCGTGAAAAACCGCCTCACCTTCGCCTACCATCTGGGACTGCAGCACCAGATCCTGGGACAGATGCCTTTCTACCATCTGTCAGAGCTGTCCACCCTTCAGTACCAGTACGAGGAATTTGAGGGGCTGGGAAGCCGTTATTCCATCCGCGGTTTCAAATACAACCGAATCATGGCCGCCGGCATGGCCTGGGGCAATATCGAGCTCAGGGCCACCGTGCTGGACCTTACTCTTTTCAAGCAGCAGGTGGCCTTGGTGCTGCTGCCGTTCGTGGACCTGGCCGCCATCACCCGTCCGTTCCGTCTGGAGGAGCAGCAGTCATTCCCGGGACTTTACCAGCAGAAGCAGTCGCTCGTCATGGTGAGCCTCGGTATAGGTGGAAAAATCCATATCAACACCAACATGATCCTGGGCGTGGATTTCGGCAAGGCGCTGGACCCGCAGCTGAGCGCTTTCACGATCAGTATGGCCAGCACGTATGTCTTTTAATTTGAAATAAGATTTGCAAATCTGCTTTAAAGTTTTAACTTTGTAGTCGGGAATAGTGGTTTTCCGTTATTCCTCCTATAACACTAGAACTGATATGGCAGATAAAAATCTTCTTCTGGGAGACGAAGCATTGGCCCTGGGCGCCTTGCATGCCGGTTTGTCTGGCGTGTTTGCCTATCCCGGCACTCCCTCCACTGAAATTACCGAATTCATCCAGCTGCATCCGCTCGCGGCGCAGCGCAAGGTGCACCGTGACTGGTCCAGCAACGAAAAAACGGCCATGGAGGGGGCGCTGGGCATGTCCTATGCCGGCAAGCGTGCCCTGGTTTGCATGAAGCACGTGGGCATGAACGTCTGCGCCGATCCGTTCATGGGGTCGGCCATGACAGGGGCCAACGGTGGCCTGGTAATCGCTGCCTGCGACGACCCTTCCATGCACAGCTCGCAAAACGAGCAGGATTCCCGTTTCTACGGGGCCTTCGCCATGATGCCGGTCTTTGAACCCTCCAGCCAGCAGGAAACGTATGAGATGGTTCGGGCGGCCTTTGATTATTCCGAAAAACGGGGCATTCCCGTCCTGATGCGGCTCACTACCCGCATGGCCCATTCCCGCGCCGTGGTGGAATCCGGCACGTCCGTGAGGGAGCAGAACGAGCTGAAGTACCCGGATAACCCGCGCCAGTGGGTTACCCTGCCGGTGAACGCCCGCGTGCGGAACCGGCAGCTGATCAAGGATTACGCCGCCTTTGAGGAAGATGCCGCCACCTCCCGCTTCAATTTCCTCCGGGACGGGGCCGACAAAAGCCTGGGCATCATCGCCTGTGGCATCGCCTACAATTATCTGATGGAGAATTTCCCGGAAGGATGTCCCTATCCGGTGCTCAAGGTGTCGCAGTATCCTTTTCCGCGTCCTCTGGCCCGTCAGCTGGCGGCCTCCTGCCAGACCCTCCTGGTGCTGGAAGAAGGCCAGCCGCTGGTGGAAGAACGCCTGAAAGGGGTGTTCGATACCGGTATTACCGTCCACGGACGCCTGGACGAAACCGTCCCCCGGGATGGGGAACTCACCCCGGACGCCGTGCGTGCCGCCCTGGGCCTTCCCGCCCTGGAGCAGCATCCCGCCTCGGAAGTGGTGGCACCGCGCCCGCCGGCACTATGCCAGGGCTGCGGCCACCGGGATTTCTTCACCGCCCTTAACCAGGTCCTCAAAGACTATGAAGGTGCCCGGGTGTTCGGCGATATCGGCTGTTACACCCTGGGCTGGATGCCGCCGTTCCATTCGCTGCACACCTGCGTGGAGATGGGCGCGTCCGTGACCATGGCCATCGGGTCGGCCTACAGCGGCACGTATCCCGCCGTGGCAGTAATCGGCGACTCCACCTTCACCCACAGCGGCATGACAGGCCTTCTGGATGCCGTCAACGGCAAGGCCGACATTACCGTATGCATATCGGACAACCTCACCACCGGCATGACCGGCGGGCAGGATTCGGCCGGCACCGGCCGGCTGGAAGCCATCTGCGAAGGGCTGGGCGTGGAGAAGGAGCACATCCGCACCATTGTCCCGCTGCCCAAGAACTATCCGGAGATGGAACAAGTGATTCGGGAAGAGATTGAGTACCACGGCGTTTCCGTAATCATCAGCCGCCGCGAATGCATCCAGACCCTCAGAAGACACGCATCCAAAAAGTAACATCGTCATGAAACAAGATATCATTCTCGCAGGCGTGGGGGGACAAGGCATCCTCTCCATCGCCACCGTCATCGGATCGGCCGCCCTGGAACAGGGACTATATCTCAAACAGGCCGAGGTCCATGGCATGAGCCAGCGTGGCGGGGATGTGCAGTCCAACCTGCGGCTGTCGTCCGACCCCATTTACAGCGACCTGATTCCCAAAGGCGGGGCAGACCTGATCGTTTCCCTGGAACCCATGGAGGCACTCCGTTATCTGCCGTATCTGTCCCGGGAGGGCTGGGTCATTACCAATACGGCTCCGTTTGTGAACATTCCCGATTATCCGGAAATGGACAAAGTGATGGCCGGGCTGGACAGTCTGCCCCGTGTTGTGGCCCTGGACGTAGATACCATGGCCAAAGACCTGGGCTCGCCCAGAGGAGCCAACATGGTGCTCCTGGGTGCCATGGCCGCCGTGCTGCATATCCTGGAGCCGGAAAAACTCCGGGAGGGAATCCGCCGTATCTTCGCCCGCAAGGGAGACGCTGTGGTAGCATCCAATATCAAGGCCTTCGACGCCGGCTTGGCGTTTTCTCAAAACCGCAAGTAAGATGGACAGACCAATTCCTGAAGAACAACTTCATCAGAAGTTCCGGGAAATGGGGATTGACGACATCTCCCGGACAACCATCCGCCAGTGCACCATGGTGGGCACGGCCCTGGAAGAGATGGTGGGAGAGCCCTTCTCCCATCTGGAGTTCGGTGTACCGGGCATACCCGCCTGCCAGATCGGGGTGGAAGCGCAGAAAAAGGCGCTGGACGAGGGCATCCCTTCCATCTACCCTTCGGTGCAGGGCATCCCGCAGCTCAAACACAATGCTTCTCGCTTTGTGAAGGCGTTCATCGACATCGACATCGACCCCAAATGCATCGTACCCACGGTGGGGTCCATGCAGGGGAGCATGACCAGTATCCTGGAATGTTCACAGCTGCAGCCCGGAAAAGACACCATCCTGTATATCTGTCCGGGTTTTTCCGCCCATGGCCGGCAGCCGGACCTGCTGGGCATCAAGAACATTTTCTTCGATATCTACGAGTACAGGGCAGAGAAACTCCGGGACAAGCTGGAGAGCTATTTCTCCCAGGGCAATATCGCGGCCATCCTGTATTCCAACCCCAACAATCCCGCCTGGATCTGCCTGACGGAGGAAGAGTTGCAGATTATCGGAGAACTGGCCAACAAATACGACGTCGTAGTCCTGGAAGACATGGCCTATCTTTGCATGGATTTCCGCAAAGACCTTTCCGTGCCCTTCGAGCCGCCCTTCCAGAGTACTGTGGCCCGCTATACCGACAATTATGTCATCCTGCTTTCCGGCTCCAAGATTTTCAGTTATGCCGGGGAACGCATCGCTGTGGTCTGCATTTCAGACAAGCTCTTCAAGCGGGAATATCCCGCCCTGAAAGAGCGCTGGGGCATAGGAACCTTCGGGGATAACTTTATCCTCAACTATCTGTATGTCAATACTTCCGGAGCGTCCCATTCGGCCCAGTACGCACTGGCTGCCATGTTCGAGGCCTCGGTGGACGGCCGGTACAACTTTGTCAAGGAGCTACGGAATTATGGCTTCCGGGCGCACCGTTCCCGCAAAATCTTCGACGACAACGGCTTCCACCTGGTGTACGACAAAGACATGGAGCAAACCATCAGCGACGGCTTTTTCTATACGGTGGGTTACCGCCAGCTGAACAACCGGGAACTCCTGGAAGCACTGATGCGCTGCGGGGTGGTTGCCATTCCGCTGAACACCACCGGAAGCGGCCAGAGCGGTATCCGCGTGTGCGTGTCCCGCCTGCTCAGCGAGGAAGACTTCGAGCGGCTGGACCAGCACCTGAAATTGTTTGTCAAACTAGTTAACCAGTAGTATGAAATACGTATCTGCCGACGAAGCCGTCAAACTGGTCCGCAGCGGAGACACCGTCTGCTGTCAGGGTGGGGCGTCTGTCCCTGTCCTGCTGCAGGAAGCGCTGGCCAGGCGCCATGCCGAGCTCCGCGGGGTTACCATCACCTCCGGCTTCAATGTGCACAGGGACCCGGCTCCCTTCTGCAAGCCGGAGTACAAGGACTCCTTCCTGGTGAACAGTATCTTCATCAGTGCAGACCAGCGCGCCCACATCGCTGCTGGGTACGGCTCCATGACCCCGGCTTTCCTGGGAGAGGTCCCGGGGCTGTTCCGCCGGGGCGAATTTCCGGTGGACGTAGCTTTCATCGTCTGCTCGGAGCCCGACGAAAACGGTTACTGCAGCTTTGGCATATCGGCCGATATTGCCGTGTCGGCCGTGGAATGCGCCCGGGTGGTGATTGCCGAGGTAAGCCCGAACATCCCGTATCTGTACGGGGACTGCCTCATCCACGAGAGCAAGATTTCTGCTGCCGTACACTGTGACGTGGCGCCTTTTGCCATGGTGTTCGGGGAACCGACCCCTATCGAGGCGGCCATCGGCGCCCATGTGGCCTCCCAGATTCCGGACGGAGCCTGCCTGCAGATCGGCGTGGGAGGCATTCCCAACGCTGTCCTTAACGGCATCAAGCACCATCAGCACCTGGGGCTGCACACAGAGGCAATGACCGACGGGGTTATCCGCCTGATGCGGGAGGGTGTCATCGACAATTCCCTCAAGAAGGTGCATCCCGGTGTGAGTGTCGCGGCCCTGGCTATCGGATCCAAGCCCATGTACGAGTACATCGACCACAACCGGACGATGGAATTTTACGATGTTGCCTATACCAACAACCCTTTCCTGATTGCGCAGAATCCCCGGGCCTGTGCCATCAATTCGGCCATAGAGGTGGACCTGACCGGGCAGATCTGTGCCGACTCCATTGGCGAGATGGTCTTCTCCAGCGTTGGCGGCCAGCATGATTTCATGTATGGCTGCTCCCTGTCGGAAGGCGGCCGTACGTTCATCGCCCTGCCTTCACGTACCGCCAAGGGAAAGGCCAAGATTGTCCCCACCCTCACCCCGGGTGCGGGCGTTGTCACCACGCGTTTCCAGACCCAGTATGTGGCCACGGAATACGGCATTGTCTATTTACGTGGAAAGAGCCTCGCCGAAAGGGCGAAGCTCCTTATTTCCATTGCGCATCCGGAAGACCGGGAAGAACTGGAGAAAGCCGCGTGCAAGCGCTTTGGCTACAGTTTTCTACGGCTTAACCCAGGAAGCTGAGCAGGATACCGGCCGCAACGGCCGATCCAATCACGCCGGCCACGTTGGGCCCCATGGCGTGCATGAGCAGATGGTTGGTCGGGTCAATCTCCCGGCCAACCGTTTCTGATACACGGGCGCTGTCCGGCACGGCGGATACACCGGCGTTGCCAATCAGAGGGTTGATCTTCTTGGCGGGATTCTTGATCAGGAGGTTCATCAGCTTCACGAACAGTACGCCGCAGGTGGTGGCAATCACAAAGCTCAGCAGGCCCAGTCCGAAGATAAGCAGGGACTTAAAGCTGATGAATTTGTCGGCCTGGGTAGAGGCACCCACGGTGAGGCCGATCAGGGTGGTGACCACGTCGATGAGCGGACCGCTGGCGGTATTGGCCAGACGACGGGTGACGCCGCTTTCCTTGAGCAGGTTACCAAAGAACAGCATACCCAGGAGCGGAAGGCCGCTGGGAACGATGAAAGCGGTGATCAGGAAGCCCACGATGGGGAAGATGATCTTTTCCCGCTTGGAGACGGTACGCGGAACCGGCATCTTGATGCGGCGTTCCTTGTCCGAGGTGAGCAGCAGCATGATGGGCTTTTGGATCACCGGCACCAGGGCCATGTAGGAATAGGCACTCACCGCGATGGCACCCATCAGGTCCGGTGCCAGTTTGGAGCTGAGAAAGATGGCTGTGGGGCCGTCCGCGCCGCCGATAATGCCGATAGCACCGGCCTCGTTGGGTGCGAAACCGAAGAGCAGGGCCAGCAGGTAGGCGCCAAAGATACCCATCTGCGCCGCGGCTCCAATGAGGATGAGCCGTGGCTGTGAGATCAGGGCCGAAAAGTCTGTCATGGCTCCGATACCCAGGAAGATCAGCGGGGGATACCATCCCTGCTTCACGCCCTGGTACAGGGTGTTCAGTACCGATCCGTCTTCATATACGCCGATATTCAGGCCCGGGAACATGGGAATATTGCCCACAATCATGCCGAATCCGATGGGGACCAGCAGCATGGGCTCCCATTCCTTTACGATGGCCAGTGTTATGAAGACAAGGCCGATACCAATCATCACCAGGTTCTGCCAGGAACAGTTGGCAAATCCGGTATATTCCCAGAATTGGGAGAGGGATTGGAAGATGTGTTCCATTAGGCGATGCTTACGATGGGAGCGCCTTCCAGGACGCTATCACCTTTGTTCACGTGGATGGCGGTGATGGTTCCGTCCTTGAGGGCGGAAATCTCGTTCTCCATTTTCATGGCTTCCAGGACTGCAACTTTCTGGCCGGACTTGACAGCCTGCCCTTCCCGGACGCTTACCTCGATGATGACACCCGGAAGGGGAGAATTCACCTTTTCACCGGCGCCGGCTGCAGGAGCAGGGGCGGCTACGGGTGCGGGTGCAGCCTGGGCTGCGGGCGCAGGAGCCGCCTGGACGGGGGCGGCGGGAGCCGCTACTGCGGGAGCGTTCTCCAGCTCTACTTGATAGTCTGCGCCGTTCACATTGACGGAAAGCATTCTTCCCTCGGCTTCACCGACGGTTACGTTGTAGTCTTTCCCGTTGATTTTGAATTTATAGTTTTTCATAATAAAATGTTTTATCGGGGTAATTTTCTGAAAAAGCGGGATTTGTTCTCCCAGGCAGCACCGGTGCTGCGGATGGTGATAAAGCCGGGCTCCACGTCGTGGATGGCATCGTTCATGTACAGGTGCACGGCCATGGCGATAGCGGCGTAGTCATCGCCGGAGGCTTCCATATCCAGGGCCATGGCAATGGCTGCGGCCACTTCGCCGTCTGGCGTACCCGTGGCAGTTTTGGGCACGGCTGCCTTGGCCTTGGCTTTGGCCGCCTGCTTGGCAGGACGGTCGAAGAAGAGCCAGAAGAGGAACCACAGGATGGCCAGGGCGCTGAACACCACGCTTACCGATACCAGGGTGAGGGTCCAGCCGTGCGGGTCGCTCTCGGCCATGGCCTGGGCCTTGGTGGCAGCGTTCTGGTCACCGTTGAGCATGCCGGGTGAGGGGATTGCGGGGGAATCTTGTGGTTGGAAATCCTGCTGTCTCAGGTCCATGGCCAGCTTGACCACGGATTTTCCCTCCGGGAGCCGGGCGGGAATGCTGAGCGAATCAATGATGGAGTGTCCGTCATTGGACACCAGATAGATGGTTTTTCCGGGTTCCAGGGTGAAACCGGCATAGAAAGTTCCTTCCTGGCCGTTTCCGCTGCAGAACAGCACCACGCTCTGCCGGGGACCCAGCTTGGTGCGGAGGTCCGACTTGGGGATGATGCTCTTTTTGAGATTGGTGCGGTCGTCGGTGAGGAAGCAGCCGCCGAAGTTGACGGTGCCGGTGGACTTGTTGAAGAGTTCCACCCAGGCGCTCCGACGGCCGTAGTCGTCCATGATGCCGGTAGAATCCGGCACGGCCAGCGCTTCCGAGATGATGAGGTCGCTGACGTTCTGGGCTCTGAGGCCCATCATGGCGACAAGCAGCATGACAAGCGTTGTAACTACTCTTCTCATGGCTACAGCGGCAGGTTATCGTGTTTCTTTGCCGGGAGCTCCTGTACTTTGGACGAGAGCTGCTCCAGGGCACGGATAACGCGGAAGCGGGTGTTACGGGGCTCGATTACGTCGTCGATATATCCTTTCTGGGCGGCCTGATAGGGATTGGAGAACAAGTCTTCGTATTCTTTCTTTTTCTCGTCGAAGAGTGCCTGCGCCTTTTCCGGGTCTGCTTTCATTTCCTTGGCATAGAGCACGTTTACCGCACCTTCTGCGCCCATGACGGCAATCTGTGCGCTGGGCCAGGCGTAGTTGATGTCTCCGCGGAGCTGCTTGCAGCTCATGACGATATGGGCGCCGCCGTAGCCTTTGCGCAGGGTGACGGTTACCTTGGGAACAGTGGCCTCTCCATAGGCGTACAGCAGTTTGGCGCCGTTGGTGATGATGGCCCCGTACTCCTGCTGTGTGCCGGGCAGGAACCCCGGAACATCCACCAGGGTGACTAGCGGGATGTTAAAGGCGTCGCAGAAACGCACGAAACGGGCCGCCTTGCGGGAGGCGTTGATGTCCAGGGTGCCGGCCAGCACGGCGGGCTGGTTGGCAACGATACCTACGCTCCGGCCGCCCATGTGGGCGAAGCCGACGATGATATTCCTCGCGAATTCCCGGTGCACCTCGAAGAAGCGGCTGTCGTCCACGATGCTGCCGATGACCCCGTACATGTCGTAGGCCTTGTTGGGATTGTCGGGGACAATACCGTTGAGGCTGTCGTCCACCCGCCCTGCGGGATCTGTTGTCTCCCGGAAGGGGGCGCTTTCCCGGTTGTTCTGGGGCAGGTAACTGAGGAGTTCCTGGATAGTGGCGATGCCTTCCTGCTCGGAAGCGGCTGCAAAATGGGCCACACCGCTCTTGGAAGCGTGGACGGCCGCGCCGCCCAGCTCTTCCTGGTTCACCTCCTCTCCGGTGACGCTCTTGACCACGGACGGACCGGTGAGGAACATGTAGGAGGTATTCTTGACCATCAGGGTGAAGTCTGTGAGGGCGGGGGAGTACACTGCTCCGCCTGCGCACGGGCCGAAGATGCCGCTGATCTGAGGGATGACGCCGGACGAGAGGATGTTGCGCTCGAAGATCTCTCCGAAGCCGGCCAGGGCGTCGATGCCTTCCTGGATGCGTGCGCCGCCGGAATCGTTTAGGCCGATAACGGGCGCTCCGCTACGCAGCGCCATGTCCATGACTTTGCAGATTTTCTCGCTCATGGTCTTGGACAGCGAGCCGCCGTTGACGGTGAAGTCCTGGGCGAACACATACACCAGGCGGCCGTCGATGGTTCCGCAGCCGGTGACCACGCCGTCTCCGTCCGGATGGCTCTTCTCCATGCCGAAGTTGGTGCAGCGGTGTTGGACGAACATGTCGAATTCCTCGAAACTGCCCTTGTCCAGGAGAAGGTCCAGGCGCTCTCTTGCGGTAAGTTTTCCTTTGGCATGCTGGGCTTCGATGCGTTTTTCGCCGCCGCCTTTGCGGGCCGATGCCCTGCGTTCCACCAATTTTTGGATGTTATCCGTTTGGATACTCATATAAGAATGTGTTGTTAACGTTAAAACAAGATGGGTTATCGCCCGGGAGCAGATAACCCAGCAAATTTACTAAAATAGTACGATTTGTGCAAATCGAAAGCTATCGAAACATCTTGTCCACATCCTTGACGGCCTCTGGCAGGGCGAATACGGCTACACGGTCGTAGGGCTCTATCCGGGTGTGCCCCACCGCGATAAAACTCTCTCCGCCCCGGATGATGCCGCCGATGATGGCATTGTGCGGGAACTCGATGTCCTTGAGCATGCCCTTGGTAATCTTGGAATCCGGAGCCGCCGTATATTCAAGCACTTCCGCGTCTGTTCCGCTCATGTAGCGCACCGAGCGCACTTTGTCGGAGAGGGTGAACTTGAAGATGCGGCCGGCAGTGATCAGTTTTTTGTTGATGACCGAATCCACGCCCATTTCCTCTGCCAGTCGGATGTATTCCAGGTTTTCCACCTGGGCGATGACACGAGCTACGCCCATCTTGCGGGCCACCACGCAGGCGAGGATGTTCACCTCGTCGTTGCCCGTGCAGGAGAGCACGGCCTGGTAGCTGCGGATATCTTCTTCCAGCAGGAAGTCCGAGTTGCGGACATCACCGCAGGCCACGCTCACCAGGTCCGGCAGATCCTCTGACAGCTGCAGGCAGCGGGCCTGGTCGATATCAATAATCTTGATGTCGTCCAGTTTCTGTTCGGCCAGCCGGCGGGCCACCATCTCCCCGATCTCGCTGCCTCCCAGGATGAGCACCCTTCGAACGTCAATCTTGTCTTTCCCCAGGTATTTCATCAGCACCGGAATTCCTTCCCGGCGGGAGATCACGTAGAGGTAATCCATGTATTTGAACGGGGTGTCGTAGCGGGGAATCAGGGTGACCCCTCCGCGCGAGATGGCGACAATCCGGAAATCGGCCTCCGGCTCTGCTGTTTTTACGGTTTTGGCAAATTCCGCTACGCTCATCTCCAGCAACGGGGAATCGTCGTCCAGTTTGAACACCTCCAGCTGCAGTTTTCCGCGGGCGAAATCCATGGAATCCGTGGAAGCGCTGTGGTGGAGCATCTCCACGATT
The DNA here is from genome assembly GCA_947168525.1 of uncultured Bacteroidales bacterium. Classification (GTDB taxonomy): domain Bacteria; phylum Bacteroidota; class Bacteroidia; order Bacteroidales; family UBA932; genus Cryptobacteroides. Next base: position 118,565 of record CAMVMG010000002.1, on the reverse strand, counting down.
TCGTCGCTGGCGCTCTTTTCCGGGTAAAACAGGATATCGATGCCCATGTCCTTGAACAGCAGTTTGTTCTCCGGAGAAAGATAACTTTCGTTGTCGATGCGGGCAATCACCCTCTTGGCGCCGATCTTCTTGGCCAGCAGGGCGCTCACGATATTCACGCTCTGGGACTGGAACGGGTTTACGGCGATGAACAAGTCTGCACCGGCGCAGCCCGCCTCCCGCAGAAGGCCGATCGAAGAGGGCGGCCCCTGAACGGTGGAGATATCGGCGGTGGAAACCAGTTTGCGGATACGGTCCGGGTTCTCGTCGATGACCGTGATTTCATTGGAAGCATGGCTGAGCATCTTTGCCAGATGAGAGCCCACTTGCCCGGCGCCTTCGATAATGATTTTCATGGCAGTAAATATTCCTTATCCGCAAAGATAACAATTATTTCCCAAATAGTCCCTTGGGAACGATCCAGCCCTTGTACAGGCCTTCGGGCAGGGCCGGCGACGGTGGAATGGTCCCGGGACGGCGGAGTCTGCGGTATTCCCGGTGGGCGCTGACCACAGCTTTGCAAAAGCTGCCTTTCCCCTTGAGCAGGTACACCAGGGCGGAGCAGCCGTCCAGAAGTATGCGGGTGAAGATGCGCCTGCGCGCCTTGTGTCTGGCATGCCGTTCATCCAGCCCCTGCGCCACAAAGGTGGCGGGCAGGTTGTTCTCCAGCAGCAGCAGGTTGTTTCGGAAGTTGAGACGGAGCTTGAAAGGGGATTCGTTGGGCAGGGTGCCGCCGCCGATGTGGTAAACGGCCGATTCCGGGACCAGGTTTACCTGAAAGCCCCGGAGTTGCATCCGCCAGCAGAGGTCGATCTCCTCCATGTGGGCGAAGAAGCGGTCGTCCAGGCCGCCGAGCTCTTTCCAGAGGGATGCGCGCACCATCAGGCAGGCCCCGCTCACCCAGAGGATGCCGCCGGGGATGTCGTACTGTCCGTGGTCCTGCTCGATCTTCTGCATCACCCGGCCACGGCAGAAGGGATACCCCCACCGGTCTACCAGGCCGCCGGCCGCGCCGGCATATTCGAAGCAGTCCCGCCGGGAATAGCTGATCAGTTTGGGGCCGCAGGCTCCGCACCGCGGATGAGCGTCCATCCACGCCACCAGCGGGGACAGCCATCCCGCCGGGACTTCGATGTCCGAGTTGATCAGAACATAATATTCCGCTTTCACGCTATCCAGGGCGCGGTTGTAGCCACCTGTGAAGCCGAAGTTCTCATCCAGGCAAATCAGTGGGACGTCTGGAAAGCGCTCCCGGACCAAGTCGGCAGAGCCGTCCCGGGAGGCATTGTCGGCCACCACTACCCCTGCGTCCAGGCCCTCGCAGGAGGCGACCAGGCCGGGGAGGAACTGTTCCAGATAGTTCCGGGTGTTATAATTGAGGATGACGACAGCGGTTTTCATGCACTCACATCTACGTCTTTGAAGGCCAGGGAAGGGATGAGACGGGACATACAGGGTCGAGCATCGTCGGCCGTGGCGACCAGGTTGTTCCACAGGTGCAGGAAATCTCCGGTGATCAGGATTTCCCGGACCGGATGGACCCTTTTTCCATTCCGTACCAGGAAGCCTTCCACACCGTAGGAGAAATTGCCGGTGGCGGAGTTGGAATTGCCTCCGTTGAAGCCGGTGACCAGGATGCATTCCTGCACCCGGGAGAGGAGTTCTTCCAGCGTCTTGCTTCCGCCCACCGGGGACAGGACGGCGCGGGTGCAGTCTTCGATAGTGGGAGACAGCTGCATCTTGCGCGCCATGTAAGTGTTCAGGAAATAGGATTTTACCACCCCTTTCTCAATGACAGGCATTTCCCGGGTGGCGACCCCCTCACTGTCGAACAGCCGGCTGCCGGTCTGCCCCTGGGCCAGCGGGCGGTCCCATAGGGTGAGACTTTCCGGGAACAGCCGTTTTCCCAGGGAATCCAGGAGGAAGGAGTTCTTCTGCTGCAGGCTGGATCCGCCCAGGGCGTTCAGGACCGGCGACACCAGTTTGGAGGCGCACTCGCTGTCCACGACCAGCATGTATTTGCCACTGGCAATGCTCCGGGGGCCAATTTGGGCGGCGGCCCGTGTGCAGGCTTTCTCTGCACAGTCCTGCCATTTGAGCTGTTCCAGGGTGGGGGAGGCGTCCCACCAGTAGCTGGAGAAGTGGTTGCCGCTCCCGTCTTCCACGGTGCTTTCATAGCCTATCTCAAAGGAGGTTTCCGTATGGCGGGCTTCCAGGCCCTGGCTGTCCAGGGTGAGGCTGTCGAACACGCTGTCGGAGTATTCCCCCTCTTCCGAGATCAGTTTCCACCCTTTTTCCAGCGCGGCCTTCCGGGGCCACATCATGGAAGAAAGGGAAATCTCCCGGCGTCTTTCGGCCGACAGGGTTTCGCAGGCGGGGTCGTACAGCGCCAGCTCCTTTCCGGAGGCCGCGTTTTTCACCAGTCTTTCTGCAGCGGGCAGATCCCGGTCCGGGTCCGGCTCCAGCATCCGCACCGTACCGATGGCCTCGCGGATGAAGCGTTCCAGGCCTTCCTGCTCCAGCTGGTTGCTGGAAAAGGAGCCGAAGCGTCCGTCGGCGAACAGCTGGAGCTGCAGGCTGCGGTCCAGGGCCAGGGCCACTTTGTCTACCTCTCCGTTCAGGAGACCGGTGAGGTTCATCAGGCTCTTGGTCAGGGTGATGCGCACTTTCTGGGCCCCCTGGCGCAGGGCATAGTCCATGCAGTGGCGTGCCAGAGCCATTTCGCTTTCTTGCAGGGTTGCTTCCAGGTTGTTTGTGTTCATGACTGTTGAGGTTTAAAAGCCGCCAACCGTGAGGCTGCCAATCAGGACGGTAGGAATGCCGCAGCTCACGGGGACGGATTGTTCCTTGCCGCAGGTCCATGCGCCGGGGTCTATCAGAAGGTCGTCCGCCACGCCTCGTATATCGGCCAGGGCGGCCGGGCCGTTGCCGATGATGTTGATGTCTTTGACGGGCATGCCCAGTTTTCCGTTCTCAATCAAGCATCCCGATTTCACGAAAAAGGTGAAATCTCCCTCGCCGATCTGGACCTGTCCGTTGGAGAATTCGTCCACGAAGATTCCTTCTTTCACCTCCGCTATCAGGTCCTGCGCCTTGGCGTTTCCGCTTTCCATGTAGGTGGCTCTCATGCGCGGGAGCGGGGCATAGCGGAAACTTTCCCGGCGGCCGTTGCCGGTGGGACGCACGCCGTAGTGGGCGGCGCTGATGCGGTCGTGCAGATAGGAGGTAAGCACTCCATCTTCTACCATGTAGGTTTTCTGGGCGGCCACGCCTTCGTCGTCGAAGTTCAGTGCGCCTCGGTTGCCTTCCAGCGTGCCGTCATCGATGATCTGGATGCCTTCGGGGCAAATCCGGCAGCCCATCTTGTCGGCGAAGATAGAGGTTCCCTTGCGATTGAAGTCGGCCTCGAAGGCGTGCCCCATGGCTTCGTGCAGGAGGATGCCGGAGGCGCCGGCGCCCATGACCACGCTCATCTGTCCACCCTTGGGCCTTTGGGCGGCAAAACGTTCGTCGATGCCTTTCACCACGTTGTCGGCCATTTCCTGAATCAGGCGGTCTGTGAGCATTTCCGCTCCGCAGCGGAAGCTGCGGGAGGCCGATTTGTTTTCCGTTTTCCCGTTTTGCTGGAAGACGGCCGACACCGAGATGCTGCCCATGGGACGTGTGTCCCATTTCAGCTCCCGGTAGGAGTTGTACATGAGGATATCACTTACCTGGAAGGCCAGGTTGGCGATCAGTTTCACGATGCGGGTGTCCCGGCTGCGGACCTGTGCTTCCAGCTTTTGCAGGAAAGGCAGGAAAGCCTGCAGGGACTGCTCTCTCCAAGGCTGCAGCATGGGATAGCGGTCGGCGGCTGGATTGGGCTCTCCCCGCCGGGGATGGACCGTGCCGAACGGGCTCACGTCCACGGGCTTGTCGGTGATCTGCGCGGCAGCCCGGGCACAGGCCATCATATGCTGCGGCGCGGTGCTCTCGGAGTAGGCGTAACCGGTTTTTTCCCCGGCAAGCACCCGGACGCCCACGCCGAAATCCTGGTGGCTGCCGCCGGAAGTGACCGCTCCGTCCCTGAGGAGCAGGCTGCCGTACGTGGTATTCTCGAAGTACAGGTCGCAGTAGCTTCCTCCGCTCCGGAGCCCTTCTTCCACCAGCCTGTCCAGCAGGGGCTGGTCCAGCTTGAACAGGTCAAAATAATACGCTTTGCTTCCTATCATGGATTTGTCTTGTCAATACTGTCTTTGTCGGCGGGATTTCCTTCAAAAGGCACGCCGTCGTGTGCCAGCGGTGCCTTGGCGATTTCCTTGGCGATGAATTCCGTCACGTTTTCGATGGGGGTGGGGATGTCTTCGATGTCGGTAACCAGGTTCCGGATCTGGGTGTACTTGGCCATGTTGTGGATCTGCAGGCCTTTCTTGGAGCCCTCCGCGATAATCTCGAAGGGGGGCGTGGTATTGTCGGCCAGGATCCATTTGTCGCAGACCGGCATGTACGTGTGGAACAAGTAGTTCAGGCCCATCTGGTAGCGACGTCGGATGGTTTTTTCGGGGATGTCATGCCCGCCGGAGAGCACCCGCTGCGCTACCCTTTCCACTGCGATGTCAGGAGAGTTGAGCCACATGTACAACACGGTGACATAGTATCCCTGCTGCTGGGCCTTGCGCACCGTCTTTACCAGGGAGCGGGTGGCCAGGGTGGTTTCTATGCAGAAGTCTTCCCGGCGGTCGAACAGGTACTGGACCTTTTTGAGCATGAGGCGGCTGGCCGTAATGTACGCGCTTTCCGGTGCGAACGGCGCCAGGTGTTTGGCGAACTCGTCCGAGTTCACGAACTCGCTACAGTCCAGCAACTCCGGGAGAAGCGAGTACGAAGCCGTCGTTTTCCCGGAGCCGTTGGGTCCTGATATGATATAGAGGCGGGGCACTGGATGCCTGGATACCGGCAGTTTAGGAGGCGGTGGCCTCGTTGATTTTCTTCATCATGGCGAACATGATGCCGCCGGCGATCACGCACAGCGCCATCAGGATGGCCCAGTTGGCCCACAGCGGAACCGCTTTCCAGAGCAGGCCGGGGATGGAGCTGAGGTAGTTGCCCACGGCCGTGGAGGCAAACCACAGGCCCATCATCAGGCCCTTGTACTTGGGCGGCGCCACCTTGGTGACGAAGGAAATGCCCATGGGGCTCAGGAGCAGCTCTGCGAAGGTGAGCACCAGGTACGTGGAAATCAGGTACATGGGAACCACCGGATCCGGCGAGACGGTGCCTTGCAGCTCTGCGGGGGAAGCCTGGCCGATGGAGCCGAAAATCATGATCAGGTAGCCGAGGGCGGCCACAAACATGCCCAGACCGATCTTGACCGGGGCCGACGGCTCCTTGCCTTTGGCGCCGAGGGCGCTGAAGATGGCCATGGAGATGGGCGTGAGGAACACGACATAGAACGGGTTGAACTGCTGGAACAGCTGGGGCTGGATTTCCAGCGGGTTGGGCATGCCGGTATAGATCCAGTAGGCGCCGCCCCACAGCAGGGCCGTTACCACGCCACAGATGAGTTTGCTCTTGCGGGATTCGCTCTGGAAGATGCCGAACAAGGTGTAGATACTCACGGCGATGAGGGCGAGAATCCAGATGTTGAAGCCCATGCGCACCGGACCGGCGGCGAAGCTCTGGGTGTAGTCACGGGCGAACCAGGTAAGGGACTGACCGTTCTGGTGGAAAGCCATCCAGAAGAAAATGACTACGGCGAATACCATGATCAGGGCGGTGATGCGCTCTCTGGTCTGCTTGGGGGTGAGTTCCACTACCGGAGCGTTGGCTGCGGCGGCCTGCTTGGCATTGACGTCGCCGTGTTTGAACCAGCTGCGGCAGGCGAAGTAGATGGCGATGGATATGATCAGGGAGACGCAGGCGACGGCGAAGCCCATGTTGTAGGCCGACGAGAGGTGCTCGATATAGTAGGCGCTGAAATCTGCGGGGGCCATGGCGGCTACCGAGGCATCCGGCATCTGGCCCTGGAGTTCTGCCAGGTGGGCGGCGTTGTCGGGCGTGATGGTGCCGCCGAGAAGCTGGTGTGCCAGGGCGGGGATATCTGCCTTGTAGATGAGGCCGGCCTTGCCCATGAAGCGGTTGGTGATGGCGGTAGCGGCGGAAGGGGCGAACATGGCGCCGATGTTGATGGCCATGTAGAACAGCGAGAAGGCTGCATCCCGCTTGGAGGAGTATTTGGGGTCATCGTAGAGGTTACCCACCATAACCTGCAGGTTGCCCTTGAACAGGCCGGTGCCCACCGAAATCAGCAGCAGGGCGCCCAGCATGAGCACCACGCCCAGGGTATTGGCGCCGGTGGGGATGGACAGGGCCAGGTAGCCGGCGAACATGACGCAGATACCGGTGACCACGCATTTCCCGTAGCCGATTTTGTCGGCCAGGATGCCGCCAACCACGGGCATGAAATACACGAGGGCAAGGAAAATGGAATACACCTGGCTGGATAGGGCTTGCTCCCAGCCGAACTTGGCCTGGAGGAAGAGCATGAAGATGGCCAGCATGGTGTAGTAGCCGAAGCGCTCTCCCGTGTTGGCCAGTGCGAGGGCGAAGAGCCCCTTGGGTTGTCCTTTGAACATATGTTTGGTTTTAAGTTTTGTTCGGTTCTTACAAAGTTGGGGAGAATATTTGTAAAATGCAAGAGCAGGCACAAATCCTTGCATTCCCGTTTTTTTTGCTTATCTTCGTGCATTCTTATTACTGGAAGAAGACATATGAAAAAAGTATTTGCAGCAATTCTAGGCATCGGCCTCTGCACCGGTGTTTATGCCCAAGGCCTCGGAGCCCGCCTGGCCGACCTGGAACTGGATCGTGAAATCGGAGAGAGTTCCTTCAGCTACGAGGTTCTCAGCTATGTATATTTCGGATTCAACGGCATTGTGAACGCAGACAAACAGATGGCTCCCCATGCGCAATTCTTCCACAGCCAGGAGTTCGGTTTCAACATGGCGGAACTGGCTTTCCGTCCCTATGAGAACGGGCGCATCTCCCTGGGGGCGGATGTCCACTGGAACTGGTACCGGCTTAACAGAGGATTCTATTGGTGGCCCTATAATGAAGATACACCGCAGTTTCCCCAGGAAAACGCCAAATTTGTCCGGATTTCTTCTTCTGACGATCCCTGGAGCCTGTTTTATATCTCCGAGGTGAAAAGATCCACCCTTTCCATCTGCACCTTCAGCTTCCCGCTGGACTTCGCCCATCAGTTCGGGAAGATTACCCTGCACGTAGGCGCCTCGTTCGAGATCAACCTGAATGCCCGTTCGCAGTTCAGGGGCAAGGGAGCGGATGGCTCGAATCTCAAGGAAACGACATCCGGTCCCCGTTTTTCCCGCAACATCATCACCAACCGCTACTCCTATAATCTCCATGCCTCCATCTCCTATGGCGGTCTGGGCATCTATGGGAGGTACAGCCCTATGCCACAGTTGGCAGCACTGCCGGAGCTGGACAAACAGTTTGGCCCCCAGTTCAACACCTGGACGGTGGGTCTGGTCGTGGGTCTGGGCATGTAATCTTTCCCATCCATTCTTCCACTTACCCCGCTTCCCTTTGGGAGCGGTTTTTTTTTACGTATTTTTCATTATATTTGTAAAATCAATGGAAAAGAAAGACAGTCTGGGCGTACGCCTGATGACAGGCCTGATGTACCTGAACGGACGCCTGCCGCTTGCATATCACCGCTCCTGGGCCAGGTTCATCTCCTGGCTTATGCGCAGCGTGCTCCATTACAGGACCGACGTTGTGATGGTCAACCTGTCCCGCAGTTTCCCCTCCCTGCAGTACGGGGAGCTCCGGGAGCTTTGCAAACAATTCTACCTCCACTTTGCCCAAACCCTTACGGAAATGTTCTGGTTTGCCGGATGCAAGGGGGAACGCGGACGCAAACGCCTGGTAGACAGTAAGATTGTCCGCCTCTCCAATCCGGAAGAGTGGAACCGGTTGTCGGGCGGGGCCCGGCAACTGGTGGTGATGCATTCCCACATGGGCAACTGGGAACTCATGGGCGGCATCCGGCAGTACTTCGGCCCGGTTAAACCAGATATCGCTGCGGACGGCATCGCCGTCACCTATCTTCCGTTGCATAACCATTTCTGGGACCGGGTCATCGCCCGCATCCGCACCATGCCCGTGAGGGACCAGGGCTTCGAGGGCTATGTCCCGGCCGACCATATCCTCCGCTTCGTGCTTTCCCACAAGCAAGACAAATTCTGCTACGTATTCAATACAGACCAGTACCCTTACCAGGGACAGGGCTCCATGCTGGTGGAGTCTTTCCTCAACCAACCCACCCGTTCCATGACGGGGGCGGCCGCCCTGGCCTGTCGCCTGGACATGGCCGTGTGCTACCTTCGCTTCTTCCGGCAGGAAGACGGTAACTACACCCTCACGGTCGTTCCTCTGGCGGAGCACGCCGGCGGATGTACCCCGGAAGACCTGATGAACCAATATTATAAATTGCTGGAGGAAGATCTCCAGGTACAGCCCTGGAATTACCTCTGGACGCACAAAAGATGGAAATAATGATGAAAAAATGCATCGCGGTCCTTCTGCTGGCATCGGCCGCCCTCGGCCTCCGGGCGCAGGAGGTTGTATACAGCCTCCCTTCCACCACCTTCGTTATCGAGGTGGATGCCGTTCAGGAGTATTTCTTCGCGGGGCCGTATGCCGCGTACGCCTCCCGGATGCTGGGATTCGACGCTCCGCGCCAGAATTCGGTCAAGGCGCACGTCACGCGAGTGCGCCTGCTTCCCTGCGTAGAAGCGGATCCCTCGGTCCGGTATCCGGCCGAGGCCGGCCTGGAGAGTATTCTCACCCTGTCGGCCCAGGGCCTGGTGAGCTTCCGGGACACCCTGGAGGCCCGCTCCCTTGCCTGGCGTTTTTCCCCGCTTCCGCAGCGGGATTATTCCGACAAGGGCCTCACATCGGACCAGCTCATGCGCACGGAGACCGTGATGGAAATGGTCCAGGTAGATACCGGTTTTGTCCGGATGCCGGTAAGCCGAGAAGTGCCCGATACCAAAACCCTGGAAGAAAAGGCGGCGGAGGCGGCCGACATTATCCTGTCTGTGCGGCGGGAACGGATGAATATCGCCATGGGCCAGACGGACGCCACTTTCTCCGGTGAGGCGCTCAAGGCTGCGTTGGAGGAATTGGCCCGGATCGAGGAAGAATACCTGGCCATGTTCCGCGGCTATTCCGTTTCGCGCCCCCTGCACGGTGTGTTCGATGTCAGGCCTTCCGCCGGAGAGCGTGTACAGCGCTATGTGGCGTTCCTGCTGTCAGACCAGGACGGGCTCAAGCGGGACGGCAGGGGTACGCCCTATTACCTGGAGCTGGAGGTGGAGTCGGAGCCGGAAGGCTTCGACGGGGGAGACCGCCGCAGGAAAAGCATCCGTTTCCGGGAGCCGGCCATCTGCAACGTACGGCTGTCGGAAGACGGCCGGCTGCTGCTGGAAACCCGCGCCCCGGTGTATCAGCTGGGCAAGGAATGTATCATGAGCATCAATAAATAACACATTAATACCAATATTATGAGCATCAAAGATCTGGAACCTAAAGTGGTATGGAACAACTTCTATCAGTTAACCCGGATTCCGCGTCCCTCCAAGCACGAAGGGAAAGTGATCGACTACCTTTACAACTGGGGTAAATCCCGCGGCCTGGAGACCATCAAGGACGACACGGGCAACATTATCATCCGTGTCCCGGCAACGCCCGGCTTCGAGAACCGCCGCGGTGTTATCCTCCAGGGGCACATGGACATGGTGCCGCAGAAGACATCCGACTCCACCCATGATTTCCTGACCGATCCCATCAACGCGTATGTAGATGGGGAATGGGTCACGGCAGACCGTACCACCCTGGGCGCCGACAACGGTATCGGTGTGGCCATGGGCCTTTCCGTCCTGGAAGACCCTTCCGTCAAGCACGGTCCGGTGGAGGTCCTGGTAACCTACGACGAGGAAACGGGTATGACGGGCGCCAACCAGCTCAAGCCGGGCGTCCTCCAGGGCGATATCCTTATCAACCTGGATTCTGAGGACGAGGGAGAGCTTTGCGTGGGCTGCGCCGGTGGCCTGGATGCATCGGCCAGTTTCAAATTCTACAAATATGCCGTACCAGCTGGTCACAAAGGGCTTAAACTCACCCTCAAGGGCCTCCAGGGCGGTCATTCCGGCATGGATATCTCCCTGTACCGGGCCAATGCCAATCAGGCGCTCTGCCGCATCCTGCTTCCGCTGATGGAACTGTTCGGCGTAAAGGTGGTCAGCTTCACCGGCGGCTCGCTCCGCAATGCCATCCCCTTCGAGGCCGAGGCAGAACTGGCCGTCCCTGAAGAGAACCTTTCCGCAGTGAAGAAGCTGGTCGACAGCGTCTTTGCCGAGATCAAGGCGGAGTATGCAGAGTCGGATCCTTCCGCCGTCCTGTTTGTGGACGAGATTCCTGTTGCCGCCAAATTCATCCAGGGAAGCGTAATGCTGCGTGCCGTCAAGGCCATCATCGCCTGCCCTTCCAGCGTAATCCGGATGAGCCAAAGTATGTCCGGCCTTACGGAAACGTCCATCAACCTGGCCATTGTACGTACAGAAAAGGGTAAGATTACGGTCACCTGCCTCATGCGCAGCGCCGTGGATACGGCCAAGGCAGCCCTCGCTGAGCGCGTCCGCTGCATCTTCGAGCTGGCCGGCGCAGATTCCGTCGAGTTCAAGGGCGGCTACAGCGGCTGGCGTCCCAAGCTGGACACCCCCATGAACAAGGTGATGATGGAGCAGTTCCAGAAGGTCTATGGCTATCCCATGAAGGTGATGGCTACCCACGGCGGTCTGGAGTGCGCCATCATGGGCGCCAAGTATCCCAACTGGGAGATGGTTTCCATCGGCCCCACTGTCCGGTATCCGCACAGCCCGGACGAGAAAGTGAACATCGCTTCCGTAGAGCGCACCTGGAATTACCTGAAGGTGGTCCTGGAGAATGTGCCTGTAAAGTAAAGCTTGTTTTCCATGCAAATAATGCCGGCGGGGAAAGGGGACCCTGCCGGCATTATTGCATAGAGTACCGGTTGGCGGTCGATCAGGTCTCCTCTGCGGTACGGTTTGCAGGTGTAAAGGTAGGGGATGCCGGCGTTTCTGCCAAAGAAACGGCGGAGTCATTTCTTTCGGCCTATTTTCTTGAAGAACTGGGATTTATGTTGGTTTTCAAAAACCACGGATTTCATTTGGGCCTTTCGGGCGGGAAGTGGCGGGATTGAATGGAAAGAAACAGGGTGGGGGAAAACTTGGAAAACGGGAAATATTTGGTTTTACGGGATTTAATTCGTATATTTGCACTCCTTTTTGGGGCCTCGAAAGCCCTGAAAAAGCATAACTTATTTATAAACAATTAATTAACAAACAATGGTTAACCAGTACGAAACCGTTTTCATTGCAACTCCCGTTTTGTCTGACACCCAGATGAAGGAAGCGGTTGCCAAGTACGTCAAGCTCATCACCGATAACGGTGGCGAGATTGTGTACCAGGAGGATTGGGGCCTGCGTCAGCTTGCATACCCCATCCAGCATAAGACCACAGGTTTTTATTACCTGATCGAGTTCAAGGCAGACTCCCAGTTCGTTGCCACCCTCGAAACCCAGTATCACCGTGACGAGCGCATCATCCGCTATCTCACCGTCGCCCTTGATAAGGACGCCGTTGCATACGCAGAAAAGCGCCGCGCCAACAAGACCGCCAAGGCTGCACCCGTCGCCGAAGCTCCCGCTGCTGAATAAATCATAGGAGGACAAAATTATGGCAAACGAAAATAAAGAAATCCGCTATCTGAACCCTCCTACCGTAGAGGTTCGCAAGAAGAAATACTGCCGCTTCAAGAAGGCCGGTATCAAGTATGTCGATTACAAGGACCCTGAGTTCCTCAAGAAGTTCCTCAACGAGCAGGGCAAGATCCTTCCCCGCCGCATCACCGGTACTTCCCTCAAGTTCCAGCGCAAGGTTGCCCAGGCCATCAAGCGTGCCCGCTCCCTCGCTCTGCTTCCCTATGTTACTGACCTCCTTAAATAATCTGCCTTATGGAAATTTTGCTCAAGAAAGATGTAGCCAACCTGGGCTACGCCGGTGAAATTGTCAAGGTAAAGGCCGGTTATGCCATGAATTATCTGGTACCGCAGGGCTTTGCCACCGTCGCTACCGAATCCGTGAAAAAGCAGCACGCGGAAACCCTCCGTCAGCGCGCCCACAAAGAGGCCAAGCTGGTCGCCGATGCAGAGGCTCTTGCAGCCACCCTTTCTGCCCAGACCGTAGAGGTGAAGGTGAAAGTCTCCGAGAGCGGCAAGCTCTACGGCAGCGTCACCACCATTGACCTGGCCGATGCCCTCAACGCCAAGGGCCTGAACATCGACAAGAAGGATATCACCATCCTCTCCGGTGAAGTGAAGGAATTGGGCGAGTACGAAGCCGCCGTGAAGCTGTACAAAGCCATCAAGGGTACCTTCAAGTTCAATGTGGTAGCAGAATAATTCTGCAGATTTGTACTAGAATAAAAACAGTACAGAATAATTGATTAGAGACATTTATCCCCGGGGACATCGGCATTTTCTTTGTCTCCGGGGATAAATGTCTCTAATCTTTACTGGAAGGATCTGTATCGGACGGTTTCTCCGGCTCGTCGCCGTGCGAATTCTTGTACTTGAAGCGGCGGATCTTCTGGGTAGCGGTTTTCTCGAAAGGCTCTTTCATGGCATCTACCTCTCCAATCTTGGCGTTCTTGCCAACGGCCTTGTTCACCCAGTCCAGCACGGCTTTCTTCCGGTTCTCCAGCTCTTCGAAGAATTTGTCTTCGTAGGCCTGGTCCCAGTTAAGGGCATTGTCTTGGAACTTCACCAGGGCCACCAGTTTGCCGTCCCGCTCCATCACCAACGACTCTTCCACGCCTTCCAGGTTGTTGATTACCTGCTCAATCTCTTCCGGGTAGATATTTTCGCCGGAAGGACCCAGGATGGTGTTGTTCAGGCGTCCTTTGATGTAATAATGGCCGTCACTGTCCATGCAGGCAACGTCGTTGGTGTGGAACCAGCCTTCGTCGTCCAGCACTTGCAGGGTGCGTTCAGGGTCTTTGTAGTAGCCCAGCATCACATTGTCGCCCCGGACCACGATTTCTCCTTCTCCGGTGGTGGGGTTCACATTGTCCAGGCGGATTTCCACTTTATAGGAAGCCACGCCGATGGATCCCACCCGTTTGGGTTTCTTGACCATGACGTTGCACACCAGCGGAGACGTTTCCGTAAGACCGTAGCCGACGGCATAGGGGAAGTGGCATTCCTTGAGGAACTGCTCAATAGCGGAGTCCAGTTTGGCACCGCCTACGCCGAAGAAGGTGAGTTTCCCGCCAAAGGTGCTGATAATGCGCCGGCCGATGAACCAGTGCAGCAGTTTGGGTAGATGTTTGTCGGCCCAGGAAAGGACGCGGCTCTTCTGGATCGTGGGCCAGACGCTGTTCTTGACCACTTTTTCGATGATCAGCGGTACCGAGCAGATGATCGTGGGCTTTACCTTCTTCATGGCCGGTATCAGGATGGCCGGTGCCGCGGGCTTCTGGAGCGTGTAGCAGGTTGCGCCCACGTAGAAGGAGTAAAGCGTGGATACGTTCATCTCATAGACATGGGCGGCCGGAAGGATACTCAGGAAGCGGTCTTTCTTGAAAGCGGGCTCTGCCTTGAAGGAAGCGGCCAGGTTGGAACAGATATTCCGGTGACTCAGCATTACGCCTTTGGCCTTTCCGGTGGTTCCGGAGGTATAGATGATAGCGGCGAGGTCGTCCGGCTGGGGGTCTTTCACCCAGCCGTTGCATTTGAAGTCTTCCTTGTCCTTTTTCAGGAATTCGAAGGTTTCGATGTCGATGACCAGGGTGAGTTTCTTGCGGCATTCGTCGCTCAGTTTTCCCATCATCCGCTGGGAGATGAACAACACTTTGGATTCCGAGTGGGTGAGGATATTGGTAACCTCGTTTTCGGAGACGTCCGCGAGCATGGGAACGGCAATGCGTCCGTAGGCAGTAGTCGCGAAGAACGCAACAACCCAGTTGGGCATGTTCTGCGACAGGATGGCTACGCGGTCTCCGTGTTTGATCCCAAAGCGGGAGAGGCGCTGGGAAAGGCGCTCTACCTTGGTGCGGAAATCTGCGTAAGTATATTTCTGGCCGCCATCTACATACTGATAGGCGACACGTTTGGCATAATTGGTGGTGGCGTAGTCAAAAACCTTGTGCAGGGTGGTGCAGGTTTGTTCGCGGCGGCGGTACTTGCGCCAGGGTTTATACGGGCTCTTGATTTTCTTGGCCATGATTATTCTGGTTTAGGCGGTGTAGGTTTTATGGTACGATAAACTGGTCTTTGTGATATCCCTCGACGCCCATGGGCCGATAGTGCTCGTAGATGCGCTGCATGTCGGCCTTGGGGTCATCGGTGAGCTGGAAGGGCTCTCCCACGCTGATCTCTTTCCGGCCCCAGTCGTAATAGCCCAGGTACACGGTGGCTCCGGTTTCACGGGCAATCAGATGATAGCCGCTCTTCCAGTTTCTGGTGAGTTTGCGGGTGCCTTCCGGGGCGATGGCCAGATGGAATTCCGGCTCTTCCTCCATGACAGTGATGAGGCTCTTGACCAGAGTACTGGCCGATTTGCGCTCTACGGGAACAGCCCCGCAGGCACGCAGGATAGGGCCCAGCGGCCAGAAGAAGAACTCTTTCTTAATCATGATATGGGCTACTTTGCCGAACTGGGTATAGAAGAGGTAACAGACCAGGAAATCCCAAACGGTGGTGTGCGGAACTCCCAGCACGATAGCTTTGGGTTCTTTCATGGGCCCGCCGACGCTCTTCCATCCCATCTTTTTCAGCCACCAGCCACAGAATCTGGCCCAGCGGGGGCTCACTTTTGACTTGATTTTTCCTTTTTTTCCCATAGTCAGATGTTTACGTCTTCCAGTTCTTTCTCACTGCGGAGATTGTCCATGATAAAATGCTGGCGTTCGTAGGTATTGATGCCCATGTAGAATTCCATGATATCCTGGATGGATTCTTCGTCGGAGAGTTTAACGGTGTCCAGCCGCATGTTCTCGCCGATGAAATCTACGAATTCGTCGGAGGAAATCTCTCCCAGGCCTTTGAAGCGGGTGATTTCCACGCCGGTCTTGAGTTGCTTGACCGCTTTGTCGCGCTCTTCGATGGAGTAACAGTAGCGGCGGTCTTTCTTGTTATGTACGCGGAACAGGGGCGTCTGCAGGATGAATACATGCCCGCGGCGGATCAGTTCCGGATAGTATTTCATCAGGAAGGTGAGCACCAGCATGCGGATGTGCATGCCGTCGTCATCGGCATCCGTTGCCACGATGATGTTGTTGTAGCGCAGGTTGTCCAGGTCTTCCTCTACGCCCAGGGCGGCGATGAGCAGGTTCAGTTCTTCGTTTTCAGCTACTTTTTTCCGGCCTTCCTTGAAGCAGTTGATAGGTTTCCCCCGGAGGGAGAACACCGCCTGGTTGTTGGCGTTGCGCACCTTGGTGATGGTACCGGAGGCGGAGTCTCCCTCGGTGATGAAGATGGAGGTTTTCTCCCGCTCGTCTTCGTGGCCCTTGGGGAACTTGCTGTCCGAGAAATGGTAACGGCAGTCCCGGAGCTTGCGGTTGTACACGGCCGTTTTCTTAGCCCGTTCCCGGCTTTTTTTCTGCACACCGGCTATCTCTTCCCGCTCTGCCTGGGAGGCTTTGATCTTTTCTTCGATCGTGGGGACAATATCCATGTGCATGTGCAGGTAATTGTCCAGGTTCTTGCTTACGAAGTCGTTGACAAACGTGCGGATGGTGGGACCGCGGTCTGTAGTGGCCGTGCCGTCCGGCGCTTTTACCTGTTTTTCCCACATGTAGGTTGAGCCCAGCTTGGTCTTGGTCTGACCTTCGAAGATGGGCTCCTGGATCTGGATGGAGATGGCGCCTACGATGCCCTGCCGGATATCTTCCGGCTTATAGTCTTTCTTGAAAAAGTCTTTGAACGTCTTGGCGATGGCTTCCCGGTAGGCGGCCAGGTGCGTGCCGCCGTCGCGGGTGTTCTGGCCGTTGACGAAGGTGGCGATATTCTCTCCGTAGCTATTTCCGTGGGTGAGGACAATCTCGATGTCTTCCCCTTCCAGATGCACCAGCGGATACAGCGGTGTTTCGCTCATGTTCTCCGTGACCAGGTCCAGCAGGCCGTTTTCACTCTTGTAGGATTCTCCATTCAGTACCAGGGTGAGGCCTTTTTTCAGGTAGGAGTAGTTCTTGACCATGGACTCCACGAACTCCATGTGGAAGGAGAAGTCGCCGAACATTTCCTGGTCTGGGGTGAAACGGATGAATGTGCCGTTTTTCTCCATGGAATCCGTGATGGCGCTTTCCTGCAGGATACCTCGGCAGAAACGGGCATAGGAGCATTGCCCCTCCCGGTAGGAGGCTACGTAAAAGTCGGACGACATGGCATTGACGGCTTTGGTTCCCACGCCGTTCATGCCCACCGATTTCTTGAAGTTGGTGTCGTCGAACTTGCCGCCGGTGTTCAGCTTGGAGGTGGCATCCACCACCTTGCCCAAGGGGATCCCGCGGCCAAAGTCCCGTACGGTGACCGTGCGGTCTTCGATGGTGATATCGATCCGCTTGCCGAAACCCATGGAAAATTCATCGATGGAATTGTCGATGATTTCCTTGAGAAGCACGTAGATACCGTCTCCCTGGCGGTCTCCGTTTCCCAGGCGGCCGATATACATACCGGCCCTGCGGCGGATATGCTCGTTCCATTCCAGGGTTTGGATGGCGTTATCATCGTATTGATTATTCATTATTTCTGCCATATGCACAATACTCCTATCTTGCAAATTTAAGTAAAAGAACGGACTTAAGCAATTTTTGTGTGTTTGCACGATATTTGTTAGATTTGCAGACAAATTGAATTGGAAAGCCATGAAACGTTTCTTTTCTCTCCTGCCTGTCCTGGCGCTCATCGCCGCTTGCGGCAAGGTGGACGGTGGTTTTGCCAACAGGCCCTCCATCGTCGGTGAAGATCCCTTTTTTTCCCAGATAGAGTATGCTCCCTCACAAGAAAGCATCATCACCGTCAGCGCCCTCAACGGGGTGGACATGATCACCATGTCACTGCCTTCCGGCAATCCGGATTTCATCATGGACGGAGCCAGGAAAATCATCGGCATCGCTGCCAACCGTAACAGCGGCACCCTGGTGCTGGACATGATCGATGACAGTTCCGTTGCCCAGGCCTTTTTGAACGGGAAAGTATCCGCCAAGGCGGGCACTTCCATCAGGGGAACCAAAGACCCGCTGGAGATTAATCTCACCCGTCTGGTCACCCTGCTTACCAGCGGGGCGGATTTGTCGGCCGTGAATACCGTCGTCCGTTTCCAACTGGATGTCGTGGACCAGTCGGAATACCGCACCACGCAGTCAATGAGTGTCCGTCTGTCACCCGTCCCTTCCTTCCAGTGGGATAACAAGACCCCTTCCACGCCGGTTCCGCTCGCTTCCTATGAGAGGTTCAAGAACGTGCGGATCCTGGCTCCGGCAAAGATTGCTGCCATCCTGCTCAAGGTGAATTCTCCCTCGGCCGACTTCAACAAGTGGCTCAAGGACCGCAGCGCAGTCAACGCCGCCGGCTATATCGACGTCCTTTCCAGGGAATCGGCCATGCTCAAGCTATACACCGGGTCTCCGGCGGGTGCGGAGAGCTGCGTCCTGGACTTCGGGGAAATTCTCTCCAACCTGAAGCTCTATGCCGACAAAGAGGGCAGTACGGCCACGCACGAATTCCGGCTGACCGCTGTGGATGAACTGGGGCGCGAAGGGTCTGTGACCCTGCTCTTCGGGGGTGAATGAGGCTATCTGATTTCGCCCGCTACAAACAGGTTCACAATGGGCCTGAGCGGGGAATTGGTGGTAAGGGTGAGCATGAAGACATTCTCCCCTTTTTCCAGTAAGGAAGTGTCCAGGGAAACCCGGACGCTTCCTTTTTTACCGGCCTCTGCGTCTTGGATTTCCAGCACTTTGAGTGCGGGAACTTCAGGGTCTGCCTGGTAGATGTGAAACTTGCTTTTGCCTTTGTTGGTGCAGGTGAAACGGATTTCCACCGGCTTCCCTGCCTGGACAATTCCGAAGTTGGCGGTGCTGTTTTCGAAGACGGGGATGGATCCGTCGTTGCGCTGCTGCTCGGTCCACCGGTCAAAGTTCTCCCGGGTGGTGGCCCAGATGCTCAGTGGTGCGGCGGCTCGTTTTCCGTTCAGGACAGGCGTGGCCACATAGGTGTTTTTCCCGTAGAGGGAATCATCGGCACGGATGGTGAAGCTGATGGACGCGGTGCTTCCGGCGGGAATGGGATTGGGCGATACGCTCATCTCCAGCTGCGGGGATACCTCCGTGAAATCTACCTGCAGGGGTTTTTTCCCCAGATTGGCCACCGTGGCCGACTCTGTGACTATCATGCCCTGCTTGAGCGGGTCTGTCGCCTTGAACTGGCGGGTCTTCAGACCAAAATCCCCGAGCTTTTGTGCTCCGTAGAGCTCGCTCAGGGATTTCTTTTTCTCGTGAACCACACCTCGCAGCCGCAGGATGACCGGTTTGCGTTGTCCCGAAACATATACTGTTAGTGTTTTGTCGAAGGGGTAGGGACCGTCCTCGTTTTTGAAGGTGGCCGATATGGTGCCGCTTTTACCCGGTTGCAGGGGCTCCCGGGTCCAGGTGACATCCGTGCAGCCGCAGGAGGAAACCACCTCGAAGATGGCGACAGGCTCCGTGCCGTTGTTGGTGACGGTGAAGGTACAGCTCAGGGGACCGTCCGTTACGCTGACATCCCCGAAATCGTGTACCATTTTGTCGAAGACTACATCGCCTTCTGCCGGGGATTCGGGAAGGCCCAGTGTATGGGTGGCCGCCAATTCTACGATTGGCGCGCTATTTGCTGTACGTGAGCCGCAGGAGATAAGGGAGGCGGCCAGGATAAAGGTCCAAATCATGATTCTCATGGCACAAAGTTAATGACTGTTATTTTTAAAATCAAATTTAATGCCTAAATTTGCGTGTTGCTTTAGACACACAACAATAAAACTATAAAAATCTATGGCAAGAAAGATCAATCCCGACATCTGCGTTTCCTGCGGGTCATGCGCCGATGTATGTCCTGTGGGCGCCATCTCTGAGGGAGAAGGCGCTTATGTTATCAATGCTGACGAGTGCATCGACTGCGGTGCATGCGAAGGCACCTGCCCCAACGAAGCCATCAGCGAGGCCTAAACCCTGTTGGGAATCCCAACAGCGTAGTAAACAAACAGAGTCCGGTTCGCTAACGAACCGGACTCTGTTTGTTTGGATGCCGCGGGCTTATTCGGCCTCTGCGGTGTTGGCAGGTTTCATGACCAGCTCGATGAAATTGTCCTGGGCCAGGATGTCCTGGAGGACTTTCTGGAGCTGGGCTTTGTTCAGGCCGTTCACGGCAGCCTCATAGGCAGCGTCGCGGTCGTCACCGAAGGTCTCGTGGATCTCGATGTTGTTGCGCCACCAGCTGTTGTTATGACGGCTCTCCGGGATGTTCTTCTGGAGGTTGAGCTTGGCACTGGCCATTTCATCGTCGGTGGGGCCGTTCTGGGCCAGGTCTTTGAACCCGTCGATGGCCAGCTGGCGCAGTTTGTCGCACATGGAAGGACGGCATTCGAACACCACCTGGACGATGGCCTGCGGATTGGGCTCGCGGCTCATGCTGCCCACCGTGGAGGCTCCATAGGTGCCGCCTTCTTCCTCGCGGAGGCTGTTGGTGTAGCGGATGTCCAGGATGTAGGAGATGGCTTCCAGGGCAGCGGAGGTCTCATAAGTGTAAGGCATATCGGCCGTGTAAACCTGCAGGACCGTGCTCTTGGGGGTCTGCATGTCAACGGTAAAGACGTTCTCTATCTTGCCCCTGCGGATATCTTCCTTGGTATCGATCCACTTGAGCGGGGCATTGCCGGCGGGGAGGGAGCCAATATACTTCTCTACCAGCGGTTTCAATGCGTCGATATCCACATCGCCTACGAATACCATCGTGGCGCCGGCAGCATCGGCAAAGAGTTTCCGGTAGTTCTTCTCAACGGTGGCCAGGGAGGCTTTTTCCAGGGTCTCGGCGGAGACCATCTTGCGGCGCGGGCTGTCATAAATGGTCTTGTAGAGTTCCTGCTGGAGCTTGTAGTTGGGCTGGTTCACCAGATTCGGGAGCACCTGCTGAATCTGGACTACGCCGTTCTGCCACTCTTCCTCGTCGAAGCGGGGCTGGGTGAAGGTAAGATACACCAGCTGCAGGGCGGTTTCCAGGTCTTTGACAGTGGTGCTTCCGTTGATACCGTTGCGGAGCTGGTCGAAGTAGGGGCTAACGTTGAGGTTCTTGCCGGTGAGCATCTTGCGTACTGTAGTGCCAGGGAAGCCAGCTACGCCGGAGTTGCTCTGGAACAGGCTGATGAGGTTGCTGTCAAAGGAATCGATGTCTTCGGTGGGAACCAGGCTGAGACCGCCATCCTTGACCAGGTTGAACGAGATGTTGTCTTTCTGCAGCTGGGTGGGATATACAATCACTTTGACACCGTTGCCGAGGGTCCATTCCGTGGCGTCATAGATGGTTTTTCCGCTCTTGACGACAGGGGAGCCCTTCAGCGTGGCGGGATCCAGGAAGGCGTCCGGGATATCCTCTCCTTCAGGAGCGGCAATGTCGGAGGCTTCAACCTCGGCCATGGCGGCGAGGAGCTGGTCGGCCGTAGGCGTGGCGATGCCCGCTTTCTCCGGACCGGTGTACAGCACTACGAGGTTCTGACCAGTCACGGCTTGTGCAAGGACCTGGTTCACCACCTGTGCGTTGACCTGGGAGAGGAGCATCTGGGCCATCTGATATTCGTCCTGGGGCTCCAGGAGCGGCTCCTTGTCAAAGAAGTTCTGGATGATGGGACGGATGAACTGGTCGTTCTGGCGGGTCTCTGCACGGTTGGCGCGGGTTTCCAGATAGGAGAGGTAGTCGGTCTTGGCGCGGTCGAATTCGGCATCGGTGATGCCATAGCGGGACAGGCGGACAATCTCCGTGTAGAAGTCCTTGAAGCCGCCCAGGATGTTGTCTTCGCGCAGGGATACATTGGCCATGATGGCTTCAATGTCTTCATAGATAAGGTCGCCGAAGCCGTAGCTGCCGCTAAGGTAAGGGGAACCGGGCTTGGAGGTGATGTCGTTGAAACGCTCGGAGGCTACCTGGGCGATCAGGCTTTCCAGCAGGTCTGTGAGCAGACCGGTTGCGGTGGCGTTAATGCTCTCGGGAAGAGCCTCGGAGTGCCACAGGATCTCGATGGAAGGGCTGGTGGTTTCCGGGTCTGTGATAATGCCTACGCGGGGTTCGCTGTGGTCGGCGATTTGCTGGATGGGCTTGGCCAGGGGATTCTCTTTGACGGGAATGACGCCGAAGATTTCCTGGATCTTGGCCTCGGTGCGGTCTACATCCACGTCACCGACGACGATGACGGCCTGGTTGCCGGGGTGGTACCAGGTGCGGTAGAAATCCACCAGGCTTTCCGGCTTGAAGGTTTCCAGATGTTCCTGGAGGCCGATCAGGGTGCACTGCGCCAGCTTGCTGTCCTCGCCGAAGTAGAAGGGGAGGGAGCGTTCCATGGAACGCCACTGGGCCGTGCGGCGCTGACGGCGTTCCTCGATAATCACGCCGCGCTCAGCGTCAATCTCGGTGGGGCGGTTGAGCACGAAGTGGGAATAGTCGGCGAGGATCATCAGGCAGCTGTCCACGACGCTTGCGCGCTCTACGGGGATGTTGTTGAGCATATACTGGGTCTCCTCGAAACCGGTGGACGCATTGATGTTGCGGCCGAATTCAGCACCGATGGAGCGGAGGTAATCCAGGATGGCTTTGTCCGGGAAATGCTCGGTGCCGTTGAAGCACATGTGCTCCAGGAAATGGGCTAGGCCATCCTGGGCGGGATACTCTTCTTGAATGGCGCCTACGTTGGTGGCCAGGTAAAATTCTGCGCGGCCCTTGGGCAGCTCGTTGTGGCGGATATAATAGGTGAGTCCGTTGTCCAGATGGCCAATCCGGACCTGGTCCGAGTTGGGAATCTGGGGCATCTGGGCAATGGCTGCCTCCAGCTGCTCACGAGTGGGCTGCTGTGCAAGGGCCATGGCGGCGGCCACGGCCAGAAGCGCAATGGTAAGGAATGCTTTCTTCATCTTTATAGTTTGTTAGAAGGTTTTACCGCTTGCAAAACTAATACATCTTTTTTTTATATGCAAGAAAAACACCAAAGAATTTTATCGAAAAGCGATAAAATTAACATGAATTATAATAAATGTTGCAATTTTCTATATTTTCGCGCATCTTTGTATACAAAAACCAGGCTATAGCATGTTGTCAGATCCGCTTATTGTTACTTTCCTTACGGTGGTCCGCAAGGGCAGTTTTACGGAAGCCGCCAAGGAACTGGGAATTACCCAGCCGGCGGTGAGCCAGCAGATTTCCCGGCTGGAGGACCAGTTGGGGTTTGCCCTCTTCCAAAGGACGCCCGCCCTGGAACTCACCAAAACCGGAGAGCTTTTCCTGGGCTACGCCCGTCGTATCCAGGATGCGTACGACCTTGTTAACAACGCGTTCTGCAACGTTTTTTCCAAATAACCTTTTGGGTATCAGTTTGTAAGTATTGTTTAAAAGCTGATTCATCAAAGAAGGAAAAAGAATCCAGGGGTCATCGGCCTTTTCATTGACCCCTGGATTCTTTTTCCTTCTTCAAGCAGTTATTCAACAGATGCTTGATTCAACAGTTCTGATGGTTATTTGCCGGCCAGGCGTTTGTAGGTGTTCAGACGCACTTTGGCAAATTCTTCCGTCTTCTGAAGCAGTTCATCGGCAGATTCCGGGAACATCTTGTACAGGGAGGCAAAGCGCACCTCGCCTTTCAGGAAGTCTTGGAACTTGCTCCAGTCGGGTTCCTTGCTGTCCAGGGTGAACGGATTCTTGTCCGTGCCTTCCAGCGCCGGGTTGTAACGGTACAGATGCCAGTAACCGCACTCTACGGCCAGTTTCTCTTCCTTCTGGCTCAGGCCCATGCCGGCCTTGAGGCCGTGATTGATACAAGGGCTGTAGGCGATGATGAGGGACGGGCCGTCGTAGGCCTCGGCCTCCTTAATGGCGTTGAAGTACTGGACCGGGCTGGCACCCATGGCTACCTGTGCCACATAGACATAGCCGTAGCTGATGGCCATCATGCCCAGGTCCTTCTTGCGAATCTTCTTGCCGGAAGCGGCAAATTTGGCGATGGCGCCAACGGGCGTTGCCTTGGAACTCTGGCCGCCGGTGTTGGAGTACACCTCGGTGTCCAGTACCAGGATGTTCACGTTCTCGCCGCTGGCCAGCACATGGTCCAGGCCGCCGTAACCGATGTCGTAGGAGGCACCGTCACCGCCGAAGATCCACTGGCTGCGGGCCGGGATGAAATGCTTGTATTCCAGGAGTTTCTTGCAGGTGTCGCAGCCGCATTCCCCGGCCAGGGGGACAATCTTGTCGGCCACCTCTCGCGTGACGGCGGGATCCTTGGGGGCTTCCAGCCACTTGGCGGCCAGGGCCTTGATGTCCTGTGAGCAGCACTCGCAGTCCAGGGCTTCCTTCATGATGCGGGAAACGGTTTCGCGGGCGCGGTCGGAACCCAGCTTCATGCCCAGGCCAAATTCGCAGAAGTCCTCGAACAGGGAGTTCTGCCAGGCCGGGCCGTGGCCCTGTGCGTTGGTGCAGTACGGGCTGGCCGGGAAGGAGGCGCCGTAGATGGAGGAACAGCCGGTAGCGTTGGCAATCATCATGTGGTCGCCGAACAGTTGGGTGATGGTTTTGATGTTCGGGGTTTCACCGCAGCCTGCACAGGCACCGGAGAACTCGAACAGGGGCTGTGCGAACTGGCTGTTCTTCATGTTGGCCTTCTTGTCCACGTACTCCTTGTATCCCACCTTCTTGTTCAGGTAGTCGAAAGCGGCCTGGTCTTCCTTGTTGTCGATGTAGGAGACCATCTTGAGGGCTTTCTCCGGCTTGGCCAGGCACACATCTACGCAGTTGCCGCAACCGGTGCAGTCGTCCACGGAAATGGAGATGGCATACTTGTATTCCTTGAGGTTGGCCTTGCCCTGGGCAATCTTTACGCCAGCAGGAACCTTGGCGGCCTCTTCCTCGGTGAGGAGGAACGGACGGATGGCGGCGTGCGGGCAGACAAAGGCGCAGGTGTTGCACTGGATACATTTTTCGGCATCCCAGGAGGGGACGTTCACGGCGACGCCGCGCTTTTCAAAAGCGGCGGTACCGGCGGGCATGGTGCCGTCGGCGTAGGGCATGAAGGCACTCACGGGGAGGGTGTCTCCGGCCTGGGCGTTCACGATGTCGGCCACGTCCTTCACAAATGCGGGAGCCAGGCGGTCCTTGTTGGGGTTCTCGAACTTGGCGGTAAGGGAGGCCCACTCGGCGGGGACATGCAGCTCAGTGTATTCACCGCCGCGGTCTACGGCAGCGTAGTTCATGTTCACCACGTTCTCGCCCTTCTTGCCGTAGGACTTCACGATGGCGTCCTTCATGTACTTCACGGCATCCTCGTAGGGGATGATGCCCGTAATCTTGAAGAAGGCGCTCTGGAGGATGGTGTTCGTGCGGTTTCCGAGGCCGATCTCCGCAGCGATCTTGGTCGCGTTGATGATGTAGACCTTGATGTGCTTGCGGCCGATGATCGCCTTCACGTTGTCCGGGATGTTCTTGATGGTCTCTTCCTCGTCCCAGAGGCTGTTCAGCAGCAGGGTGCCGCCTTCCTTGATGCCCTTGAGAACATCGTACTTCTTAAGGTACGAAGGCACGTGGCAGGCCACGAAGTCCGGCGTGTTCACCAGATAAGGGGCCTTGATGGGCTGCTGGCCGAAACGCAGGTGGGAGCAGGTGTAGCCGCCGCTCTTCTTGGAGTCGTAGTCAAAGTAGGCCTGGCTGTACAGGTCTGTGTGGGAACCGATGATCTTGATGGTGTTCTTGTTGGCGCCCACGGTACCGTCGGAGCCCAGTCCGTAGAACTTGCACTCGGTGGTGCCGGGCTTTACGATGGAAACCTCGCTCTTGATCGGGAGGCTCTTGAAAGTGACATCGTCCACGATGCCGATGGTGAAATCGGCCTTGGGCTCACGGGAATCCAGGTTGTCATAAACGGCGACGATCTGGGCGGGGGTAGTGTCCTTGGAGGACAGACCGTAGCGTCCGCCGATGATCAGGACATTCTGGTCCTTGCCCTGGAAGAGGGCTTTGACGTCGGTGAAGAGGGGCTCTCCCACGGCGCCGGGTTCCTTGGTACGGTCCAGCACGGCGATGCGGCGAACGCTCTTGGGAAGGACAGAGAAGAAGTATTTTTCGGAGAAGGGACGATACAGATGGCAGGTGATGAGGCCGTACTTGCGGCCGCGGCTGGCCAGGTAGTCAATGGTTTCCTTGATGGTTTCGGTGACGGACCCCATGGCCACGATGATGTTTTCTGCGGTGGGGTCTCCGTAGTACTCGAAGGGCCGGTAGCTGCGGCCGGTGAGTTCGGTAATCTCACCCATGTAGCGGGCGACGATGTCCGGAACTGCATCGTAGTACTGGTTGCGGGTTTCCACGGCCTGGAAATAGACGTCGCCGTTCTGGGCGGTACCGCGGGTGACGGGAGCGTCCGGGTTCAGGGCGCGCTCACGGAAACGGGCGAGGGCTTTCTCGGAAACCATGTCCTTGAGTTTCTCTTCCGGAAGGGCTTCGATCTTCTGGATCTCGTGGCTGGTACGGAAGCCGTCGAAGAAGTGCAGGAACGGCAGGCTGGCCTTGATGGCGGAAAGGTGTGCCACCGCGGCGAGGTCCTGGGCCTCCTGGACGGAACCGGAAGCCAGCATGCAGAAGCCGGTCTGGCGGCAGGCCATCACGTCCTGGTGGTCTCCGAAGATAGAGAGGGCGTGGCTGGCCAGGGCGCGTGCGCTCACGTGGAAGACGGTGGGCAGCATTTCGCCGGCAATCTTGTACATGTTCGGAATCATGAGGAGCAGGCCCTGAGAAGCGGTGAAGGTAGAAGTAAGAGCACCAGCCTGGAGGGAACCGTGAACGGCGCCGGCAGCACCGGCTTCGCTCTGCATCTCCGTCACTTTCACCGTCTCTCCCCACAGGTTCTTCTTGCCGTGGGCAGCCCACTCGTCGATGTTTTCGGCCATCGTGGATGACGGGGTGATGGGATAGATGGCGGCATGCTCGCTGAACAGATACGCAATGTTCGAGGCGGCGTAGTTACCATCACAGGTGATGAATTTCTTTTCGTTTGCCATAATGTAGTTAGTGTATTGTGTGAATGAATTATTGTTTTCCTTCGATGATGATCTCCTGAGCCGGAGCATCGGCCTTTTTCATTGCGGAGGCGGGAGATACCCCCTCCAGATAATAAGAAGAGACGATGCGTTTCACCAGGCCCTGCAGCACGGATCCGGGACCAAGCTCCACAAAGCGGACGGCTCCGTCGGAGAGCATGTTCTGTACGGTCCGGGTCCAGCGGACGGGGGAGGTGAGCTGTTTCAGGAGATTCTCCTTGATTTGAACGGGGTCTGAGGTGGGGGAGGCCGTTACGTTCTGGTAGATGGGGCAGCGGGGTGCCTGGAACGGTGTATTCTCGATGGCAACGGCCAGCTGTGCCCGGGCAGGCTCCATGAGCGGGGAGTGGAAGGCGCCGCTCACGGGGAGTTTGAGCGCCCGTTTGGCTCCGGCGGCCTTGAGCTCGTCGCAGGCCTGGTCCACAGCGGTTTCCTCGCCGGAAATGACTACCTGACCGGGGGAATTGAAATTGGCAGGGACTACGCCGGGAATGCCGGCGCAGACCTGCTCGATCACCTCGTCCGGCAGGTTGATGATGGCGGCCATAGCGCCGGGCCGATTCTCGCAGCACTGCTGCATCAGCTCCGCGCGTGCGGCCACCAGTCGCAGTCCGTCTTCAAAGCCGATGGCACCCGCGGCGACCAGGGCCGAAAACTCGCCCAGGGAGTGTCCCGCGACCATGTCCGGCCGCAGTTCCTGGTCCAAAGCCAGCACAACGCTGTGCAGGAAAATGGCCGGCTGGGTGACACGCGTAGCCTTGAGTTGCTCCGCTGTGCCCTCGAACATAATATCCGTAATGCGGAATCCCAGAATCTGGTTTGCCCGTTCCATCATCGCTTTATGGCTCTCGTAAAGCTCCTTGGCCATGCCCGGGAACTGTGATCCTTGACCGGGGAAAATAAAGGCTGTTTTCATCAAGATTACCGATAGTGTATAAATCGTACAAATATAAGGATTATTTCCCAATTCTCCTCAAGTTTTAGGGGCCGTTTTTATTTCCGCAAAAAGTTTGCAAAGCATCCGGAAAAAATTACTATATTTGCAATCCTTTAAAACGGATGCCCCTGTAGTTTAAAGGATAGAATAACGGATTCCGGTTCCGTTGGTCCCGGTTCGATTCCGAGCGGGGGTACCAGGAAGGATGAACAGTCACCTTACGGTGCTGCTCATCCTTTTTTTTGTGTCTTTCCGTAGGGTGCACCGAAATGTGCACCCTAGCCAGCATACACCCCTGTAGGGTGCACCGAAATGTGCACCCTAGCCAGCATACACCCCCGTAGGGTGCACCGAAATGTGCACCCTAGCCAGCATACACCCCCATAGGGTGCACCGAAATGTGCACCCTAGCCAGTTAGACGAGTATCTGTATAGGCGGCAATGATGGCATGAGGAGAGATGTGGCCGGGTGGTGGGAGAGGTATACACCCACTAGAATTCCACTTCTCCCAAACATTGTCGCCACTTCTCCAAAACCATCGCGACACTTCCGTCGAGCTCCTGCGTCTCCCGTATTTGTATCGGGTCTGCCGGTCTTCTGCCTCCTGTGAAGGGATTTTAAAACCATTTGACGCATTAGTGGAATCCCTTGGGGAGATTCTTGCCTAACTTTGTGAAAACCACATAGGCATGAAGTATCATCTGGCATTTTTGGTGGCCGGCGTCCTGGGAATGACGGCTGCTTCTGCCCAAAACCCTGTGATCCGAACATCTTACACCCCAGATCCGGCTCCGTATGTTCACGGAGACAAAGTATATCTGTTTACCGACCACGACGAGGACGATGCTACCTACTTCAAGATGAAGGACTGGCTGCTGTATAGCACCGGGGATATGGTCAACTGGACCTATCTGGGAACTCCGGTCTCTACGGCCACCTTCGAGTGGGCCTTCCAGGGAGACCGGGCATGGGCGTCCCAGGCTGTGGAGCGGAACGGGAAGTGGTACTGGTATGTGTGTCTGACGGAAGCGGCTACCCGGGCCGATGCCCTGGCCGTCGCCGTGGCGGACCAGCCGCAGGGTCCCTACCGCGATGCCATCGGCAAGCCCCTGGCCACCGGATTCGCCTTCATCGACCCCACCGTTTTTATCGATGACGACGGGCAGGCCTGGTTGTTCTGGGGCAACAAGGGCTGCTGGTACGGCCGCCTGAACGACGACATGGTCTCTTTTGCCGACGGATACAGGGAAGTTCCTGGTTTCCACGACCCGGCCTGCTTCGGCCCGGAGTTGATGAAGCCGGACTGGAGCCAGGGCGGAAAGGAAGTGATGATGGTGAGCTATGAGGAAGGTCCCTGGGTAAGCAAGCGGAACGGCCTGTACTATCTGGTGTATCCGGCAGGCGGCGTTCCCGAGCACATGGCTTATTCCACGGCCCCCACCATCCACGGCCCCTGGACCTACCGCGGCCGCATCATGGACGAGGCGGTGAACAGCTTCACCATCCACGGCGGCAACATTCATTTCAAGGGGCACGACTACATGTTCTACCACGACGGCCGCCTTCCTGACGGCGGAGGCTTCCACCGGGCCACCTGTGTGGAGGAATTCACTTTCAATGCCGACGGAACCATTCCCTTCATCCCCTTTACGGAAAAGGGGGTGGATCCGCTCGGAACCATCGATCCGTATACGATGGTGCAGGCGGAGACCATGGCATCGTCCTGGGGCGTGAAAACCGACCGGCTCGCCGGCGACCGCCACTGGGTCACCTCCATCCATAACGGCGACTGGATTAAAGTGCGCAACGTGGACTTCGGCGACCAGCCCGCCGTCCTGGTGTCGCTGGAGATGTTGAATTTCAAGAATCCCGGTACCGTAGATTTCTTCCTGGACGAGATGGCCGGCCGGCCGGTGGCATCCGTTCCCGTGAACGGAGAGAATATGCTGGTAAAAGCTCCTGTAGATGCGCGCGCCAAAGGCGTACACGACCTTTACCTGCTGTTCCGGGGCAGAGATGAAGAGCTTTTCGACCTGGACTGGTGGGTGTTCAACCACCACCTGAACATGCCCATTATCCAGACCAAATACACCGCCGACCCCGCCCCCATGGTGTATGACGGCACCGTGTATTTGTACACCACCCATGACGAGGACGGTGCCCAGGGCTTCCAGATGTACGACTGGCTCCTGTACACCAGCACGGACATGGTCAACTGGACCGACCATGGCGCCGTGGCCTCCCTGGCCGATTTCGCCTGGTACGACGGCACCAACGGTGCCTGGGCCGAATGCGTGGTGGAGCGGGACGGCAAGTTCTACATGTACTGCCCTATCCACGGACACGGCATCGGCGTCCTGGTGGCCGACAGCCCCTTCGGCCCGTTCAAGGACCCGCTGGGCCATCCGCTGGTGTGGCAGAAAGAGCACTGGGAAGACATCGACCCTTCCGTGTTCGTCGATGACGACGGACAGGCCTACATGTACTGGGGTAACCCGCATGTGTACTGGGCCCGCCTGAACCGGGATATGATCTCTCTCCAGGGCGAGGTGCACCGGATCGACTATCCCATCGAGCATTACCAGGAAGGCCCCTGGTTCTACAAGCATGACGGGCGCTACTACCTGGCCTTCGCCTCCACCTGCTGCCCCGAAGGCATCGGCTATGCGATGAGCGATTCCCCGGTGGGGCCCTGGAAGTCCATGGGCCACATCATGGACCGTACCTGGCGCACCCGGGGCAACCATCCCGGCATCATCGAGTACAAAGGCCAGTCGTATGTCTTCGGCCTCAACTACGACCTGATGCACTTGAAAACCTTCAAGCATGCCGAGCAGCGGAGCGTGTCGGTCGCGCCCATGTACTACGAAGCCGACGGCTCCATCCGGAAGGTTCCGTACTGGCTGGACAATGTACTGGAACAGGTAGAACCGTTCAACCCCTACCGCAAAGTGGAGGCGGAGACGATGGCCTGGGGCTACGGGCTCAAGACGGATGTGGTGGAAGGGCGTGGAATTGTGCTCCGGGACATCGATCCGGGGGAGCATCTGCTGGTGAAGGGCGTAGACTTGGGCCGGGGCGCCAGGCGACTGACCGCATGCGTGGAGGGCGCAGCAGGCATAGAGGTCCACCTGGACGCTCCTGACGGCCCGCTCTGCGGAACGCTTACCAGTGCGGACGGTACGGGATTTAGGGAGGTAAGCTGCAAGCTCTCAGGCGCTTCCGGCGTGCATGACCTGTATTTTGTTTTCACCGCCGGCGGTTTCCGCTGGGACTGGTGGCGCATGAAATAGCATCAACCGTTAATCATTATCAATATGAAGAGACTCATCTATCTGCTTTCGGCCGCGCTGCTGGTGGCATGCACGGCTGCCGAGACTGCCTCTCCCGTCCTGACGGTAGAGGGAGGAAAGGTCCAGGGCGTCGCAACCGACATCCCGGGCGTGACCGTTTACCGTGGCATCCCTTACGCCGCTCCGCCTATCGGAGATCTTCGTTGGAAGGCGCCTCAGCCCGTAGTCCCGTGGGACGGCGTGCTGGTGGCCGACCGTTTCGGCCATCCCGGCTATCAGGCCGTGCACTATCCCGGCAACTACTTTACCGAGTGGGGCTATGGCGAGGAAGCCCAGTGCAGCGAGGACTGCCTGTATCTGAACGTGTGGACCCCTGCCGCCGGCAAGACCGGAGAAAAACTCCCCGTGGCCTACTGGATCCACGGCGGCGGTTACCGCGAAGGCTGGGGTTCCGAGCCTGAATTTGACGGCCAGGAATTCGCCGCCAAGGGGGTGGTCCTGGTATCTATCAACTACCGTCTGGGCGTATTCGGCTTCCTGGCCCATCCCGACCTGGCTGCCGAGAGCCCCAACGGCGTTTCCGGCAACTACGGTGTCCTGGACATGATCCAGGGCCTGAAATGGGTGAAGGAGAACATCGCCCAGTTCGGCGGAGACCCTGACAACGTGATGATCTTCGGCCAGAGCGCCGGTGGCGGCGCCGTCCGCACCCTGTGCGAATCTCCGCTGGCCAAGCCTTACTTCAACAAGGCTGTCATCATGAGCGCCGGCGGCATGGGCTCGATGGGCGGCCGCTCAGCCCGTCCTGGCATTTTCGCCCCGCAGACCCTTGAACAGATCCAGCTTAGCAACAAGGCCATCCTGGACTGGGCAGGCCTCACCGACCTGCAGAAGATGCGTGCTGCCAGCACGGAGACCATCTATGCCCTGAGCACCATCTATGCCAGTGTGAACAACAAGGATGCCGCCGGCGGTATGTTCGGCCGCGGTCCTGCGCTCACCGGCGCTCCCATCGTGGACGGATATGTTTCGCTGAAATCCTTTGACGAGGCTGCCCAGGACGGCTCCCTGGCCGACATCCCGTACATGATCGGCTTCACCAAGGACGACATGGGCGACATGACCGAGGGCATCGCCGCCTTCTGCCTGAACCGCGAGCAGAAGGGCAACAAGGCTTACGCCTACCAGTTTGCCCGCCCGCTGCCGGATGACGGCAGCCAGAAGGTTCCCGTGCTCAAGGGTGCGTTCCACTCCTCGGACCTCTGGTTCGTGTTCAAGTCGCTCAAGCACTGCTGGCGTCCCTGGACCCAGGGCGACTGGGACCTGGCCGAAAAGGAAATCACCTGCTGGGCCAACTTTGCCAAATACGGCGACCCCAACGGCCCGGAAGGCGGTGAATGGACCCCGTACACCCAGGCTACCCCCAAGTTCATGATCTTCAAGCTGGACGAGGCCGACAAGGAAGCCTCCGGCATGGGCGATACCCTTCCCAGCGACCGTCAGTTCGCCTGGCCCGGTGCCGCTCCTGCTGCTGCTCCCAGGCGCTAATCTTTCGGGGGTGCATCAATAAAGTGGAGGCTGACTCATGGTGAGTCAGCCTCCATTCTATTATAGTAAGCCTGCTTGCTATTTGAACAGCATCGGAGCCATTTCGTACAGGCAGCGGCGCCAGGTGAGGAATTCGTGCGCGGTGCCCTCGGAGACATAGCCCTTGGCGTTGAAGCCGGCATCCTGCAGAGCCTTGGCGGCTGCACGGATCTGGTCCGGACCTTCCTTGCTGCCGCAGCCCACGAAGATACCCTTTACACCGGTGCCTTGGACCTCTTCCGGAGTATAGACCCCACCGCTCAGGAGGCCGTAGTAGCCGAACATCTCCGGACGGGCCAGGGTGATGCTGTGGGTTTCCATGCCGCCCATCGACAGGCCGGCCATGGCGCGGCTTTCCTTCTTGGCGATGGTGCGGAAGTTGGCGTCGATGTAGGGAACCAGCTCGTCACAGAGGACTTCCTGGAAGCCGTTGTTGAGCATCATGCCCATGCCGCCGGCAGGACGTGCGGGACGTGCTGCGGGAGCGGCACCTTCCGCAGGAGCATTGGCGGGACGTGCAGGACGGGCTGCCGGCATCTGTCCGGGGCGGAAGCCCTCGTTGGTCATGCCGTAGGTCATCACAATGATGAAAGGCTGGATCTTGCCCTCGGCGATGAGGTTGTCCATAATCAGGTTGGCCTTGCCCTGGTTCCACCAGGCGTATTCGTTCTCACCCCAGCCGTGCTGCAGATAGAGCACCGGATATTTCTTCTTGGTCTTGTCGTATTCGGCGGGAGTGTAAACCCATGCGACGCGTACCTGGTTGGTGCTGTTGGACCAGAACAGGACCTGCTGCACCTTGCCGTGGGGCACGTTCTTCATGGCATAGAAGTCGGCGTCGTGGGCGGGAATCTCGATACCGCTCTCCCAGCGGGTGGAGCCGTAGTAGTTGTTTGTGCCGGGATCGTTAAACACGCCGCCGTCGATGGTCAGGTGATAGTAGTGGAAGCCTTCGTCCATCGGCCCTGCGGTGGTGCCCATCCAGGAGCCGTCCTCGGCTTTTTGGAGCACGGTGCCGCCGGAGCCTCCCAGTCCCAGGCTCACAATGACGGAAGTGGCTTTGGGCGCATTGACCTTGAAGCGGGCATAGCCCTGGGAGTTTACCATCGGATACTCCTGGCCGGGCTGGTTCATCTCGGAGGGCTTGAAGTCTTCCTTGACCACGAAGTTGTCCATTTCAGGGTCGAATCCCTTCACGGCCAGATAGGCCTGCTTGGGCTTGTAGTTCTCGTCGAACAGGAGCGGGTAATTGCGTGCGCCCAGCCAGGAATCCTTGTCAGAAACATTCCAGAAGGTGACGCAGTCGATCACATCCTTGTGCTTGCGGAGCACCTTGAACAGGTTCACGTACTGGTCCTGCTGCAGGGTGCGCTCCCAGTCGGAGACCTGGGCCTGGCCTTGGTTGAAGCGAAGTCCGCCGCCCATGTCCTCGTTGATACGGATATCCAGCTCCGTAAGATGGATGTGCTTGACTACGGTGGAGTACAGCTTGATGGCGTCGTCCACTTCCTTCATGGAAGGCCCGTACACGTTGTAGTGGGCCTGCATGCCGATTCCGTCCACCGGCACGCCGGCGTCCTTCATCCGCTTCACGAGATTGTAGATGCGCTGGCTCTTGGCGGGCTCTGCATCGTTGTAGTCGTTGTAGAACAGGAGGGCGTTGGGGTCTGCCTCGTGGGCATACTCAAAGGCCTTGTAGATGAATTCCTCGCCGGCAATCTGGTACATGGGAGAATTGCGCAGCTCCGGACGGCCCGGATACACGGGGCTGTCGGCCACGGCCTCATTCACCACGTCCCAGCAGTAAACCACGTCTTTGTAGCGGTTCACGATGGCCTGGATGTGATGTTTCATGTTGGCATAGAACTCTTCCTTGGGAAGCAGGTTGCCTTTCTCGTCCTGGTACATCCAGGAGCCAATCTGGCTGTGCCACATCAGGGTGTGTCCGCGCATCTTGATGCCGTGTTCGCGGCAGAAGTTGGCGATGCGGTCAGCGTCCTCCCAATTGAAAACGCCCTTCTGCGGCTCTGTGGGCTGGGGTTTCATGGCGTTTTCCGCCGTGATGCTGTTGAACTCCCGCAGGATTACTTTGATCTGGTCGGCCTCTACCACGTTGCGGTTGTTCACGGCCACACCGATCTTGAAGTAGTCTTTGTAGGCGTCCTTGAGGCCGTCTGTAGGCTCAGGAATGGTGCGGGGGCCCCATTGGGCTCCGGCGGGAACCGCGCCCAGGATCAGGGCGCAAATTCCGGAAAATAGCAGTTTCTTCATCTTAAGATGGTTATTAATGAATGGTATCAGTTTCTGCACGAAATTACTTTTTTGGCGCAAAAAAAACAACCGTTTTGCCGGGTCAGCCGGGCCGATGAAGCCAAGAGGGCGGAAAATTGAAAGGTTTTGGTTAGTTTTTAATATTCCGGAAAGGGTCGGACGGGCCCAGCACAACCCTGCGGACATTGCAGCCCGCGTAGTTGCCCACGACGATGACGGGATAGAACCACAGGATGTCCGGGCTCCAGCGGAACGCTCCTACCAGGTACACTACGTCGGCGATGGAGTGGTAGAAACCGCAGAGGATAAACAGCGGGACGCCGAAGAGCACCGGCACCAGCGACCCCGTGTTCCTGTACAGCCACACGGAGATGTCGATGATAAGCCCGCAGCCCACGGCGCGAAGGAAACTCCGCCACGGGCCCTGGGCCAACCTGAGGGAAACCACCTCCGTCGCCCGCTGGGCGGGTTCCCCGCCGAGGCTCCAGACCAGAAGGCCCACCAGAATGCAGCCCAGCACGTTGAAAAGCCAGATCAGGGCCAGCGCGCCGATATCGTTCATCACGCCGGCTTTTCCGGTGTACAGGAGGGCCCCGGACAGGACCACGCCCACCAGGCCGAAGGCGAAAATGACGGCGCCCGGGATGCCGCCGAGGGCCAGGAAACCATATGCGCCCAGGCCAATCAGAAGGCCGGCGAGAAGGGACAGTCTGTTAGCTTGTGACATGACGCTTGTGTTTCCCCAAAAGTACGTTTTTTTTCTTATCTTTGCAATGTTTATCTTTATGCAGTATGAAAGGTATCGTATTGGCCGGAGGCTCCGGAACCCGCCTCTATCCTATCACCAAGGGCGTGAGCAAGCAGCTCCTGCCCATCTACGATAAGCCTATGGTGTATTATCCCGTCAGCGTGCTCATGATGGCGGGCATCCGGGATATCCTTGTCATTTCCACTCCGCAGGACCTTCCGGGTTTCCGGCGCTTGCTGGGAGACGGATCGGCCTGTGGCGTGCGTTTCTACTATGCGGAACAGCCCTCTCCGGACGGCCTGGCGCAGGCGTTCCTCATCGGAGAAGAGTTCATCGGGGACGACAGTGTGTGCATGGTCCTGGGAGACAACATCTTCCACGGTGCGGGGTTCACTTCCTTGCTCCAGGAGGCTGTCGGGCGTGCCTCCACGGAAGATACAGCTACCGTTTTCGGCTATTGGGTGAGCGACCCGCAGCGCTATGGCGTGGCGGAGTTCGACAAGGAAGGAAACTGTCTCTCCATCGAGGAAAAACCTGCCGTTCCCAAGTCTAACTATGCCGTGGTGGGCCTGTATTTCTATCCCAACCGGGTGGTGGAAATTGCCAAAGGCATCCGGCCCAGCGCCAGGGGAGAACTGGAGATCACGTCCGTGAACCAGGCCTTCCTGGAACAGGGAAAACTCAAGGTCCAGACTCTGGGAAGGGGATTCGCCTGGCTGGATACCGGTACGCACGATTCCCTCTCGGAGGCCGGCGCCTATATAGAGACCATCGAAAAACGCCAGGGACTCAAGGTGGCCTGCCTGGAAGGAATCGGCCTGGAAAAGGGATGGATTACACCGGACCAGGTGCGGAAAGAGGCACAGCCCATGGCCCGGAACCAGTATGGGCAGTACCTGCTCCGGATGGCTGCCGAATATGAGAAAAACGGGCCTGTGAATATCGACTGACATGATGAAAATGAT
This sequence comes from uncultured Bacteroidales bacterium, assembly GCA_947168525.1. Taxonomy (GTDB): domain Bacteria; phylum Bacteroidota; class Bacteroidia; order Bacteroidales; family UBA932; genus Cryptobacteroides. The sequence continues at coordinate 82,263 of CAMVMG010000002.1, read as the reverse complement.
AAAGACGGCCCTTCCCGGGCTGGTGGTCTTGGAACCGCAGGTGTTCGGTGACAGCAGGGGCTATTTTATGGAAAGCTGGTCGCAGCGGGATTTCGATGCGCTGGTGGGCCCGGTCCGCTTTGTGCAGGACAACGAGAGCAAAAGCCGGTATGGCGTGCTGCGTGGCCTCCATTTCCAGAAAGGGGTGTACGCCCAGAGCAAACTGGTGCGGGTGGTCAGCGGCCGGGTGCTGGATGTGGCGGTAGATATCCGGAGGGGCTCTCCCACCTTCGGTGCACATTATGCCTGCGAGCTCAGCGGGGAGAACCATCGGCAAGTGTTTATTCCGCGCGGCTTTGCCCACGGTTTTGCCGTCCTCAGCGAGGAAGCCGTGTTCCAGTACAAGTGCGACAATCCCTATGCGCCTTTCGCGGAGGGCGCTATCGCCTGGGACGACCCTTCCCTGGGGATTGACTGGCAATTGCCTCCCCAGGCGGTCATCCTTTCCGAAAAAGACCGTCATCATCCACTCCTGGCAGACACTCCGGATCTTTTCGATTTTGCGGTAGATTATTACAATCTGTAATTTTGTGCTATATTTGCAGTACGGAATAAAACCAATATCAATACAACATGAAAAAACTTTTAATTTCGGCTGTCCTTGCAGCCTTCGCCTTCAGCGCTTTTGCGCAGGAGGGTGAAAAAGAAATCAAGAAGGGTTGGAGCTTCGGCCTGCTGCCCACGGCTACCTATTCTGTAGACAATGGTTTCCAGGCCGGTGCCTTTGGTGACGTGTATTATTATGGAGATGGTGGTACCTATCCGGATCCGCTCCATAAGATCAGCTGGGAGGCTTCCTATTTCACCAAGAGTCACCGTATGCGCCTGTACCTGGCCTACGACTCCAAGTATCTGATTCCCAATATGCGTATCAACGCGTCGGTCACCTATATGAACGACCCGCTGTACAGCTTCTGGGGATACAACGGCGGTGCATCCCTGGCCCACCTGTCCCAGCCCTATGACTTTTATTGGACCAACAAGGATCTGGGTATCAATTACTATGGCATGAGCCGCAAGATGCTGCGTATCCTGGCCAATGTTCAGGGTCGTATCGTGGACCACCTGAACTGGGCCGCGGGCATCAACTTCTGGAACTGGAAACTGGGAGATATGCAGGATACCGGTTACAAAAAGGAAGGGTCGGACCAGAAATACTATTACGACAAGTCTTCAACCCTTTACCGTGATTATCTTGCACTGGGCCTGATCAAGGCCGACGAAGCTGCCGGTGGAATGGCCCTGGAGCTGAATGCCGGCCTGGTGTATGACACCCGCGACATTGAAGCAGCCCCCAACCACGGTATCTGGGCCGAGGCCTACCTGAACGGCAACGTGCTGCAGCACCAGTACCTTAAGGCCTGCATGTACTTCCGCCACTACATCGACATTCCCATCCACATTCCGGCCGGGGATCCCGTGTTCGCCTACCGTCTGGCCTGGCAGCAAACCATTTTGGGTGAGACGCCCATCTATATGATCCAGAACAACCCGCTCCTGGTCCAGCGCAATATGATTTCGGAGGGCTTCGGCTCCTCCAACACCATCCGCGGCCTGCGTGAGAACCGTATTCTCACCGAAGGCATGGCCTGGGCCAATGTGGAACTCCGCGTAAAACTGGTGAACTTCAAACTCTTCAACCAGTACTTCTACATTGCCGTAAATCCGTTCTTCGATGCCGGTATCATCACCAAAGCCTACCGTACGGCAGAGCTGGAAGCAGCATCCAAGATGAATATAATCACCAATCTGCCTTTTGGTGAAATCTACGACGCTTCCAAGGTGGGAGATTTTGTCTCCAGCGCCGGTGCCGGTCTGAAGATCGCCATGAACCAGAACTTCATCGTTTCCGTAGAACTGGCCAAGTGCCTCTATAAACCGCTGGATGCCGGCATGTGGCTGGGTATCGGCATTAACTATCAGTTCTAGTACCTATGAAAAAGCTTTTCCATGCAGCCGCCATCCTGGTGATGGCCCTCTCCCTGAATAGTTGCCTCGCCGGTAAGTTTATGTCCCATTATGCACTGACGCCCAAGGTGCACGGCGAGGCCGATATCGAACGTACGCGTCACAAGGCCGATTCCCTGCTGCCCGGCAGTACGAAATGGTACGACGACCTCAAGGCCCAGGGTATCCTGAAAGACCATTGGATTACCAGTGACGAGGGTTATAAACTGCACGCCTGCTCTGTTCCTGCCAAGGATCCCGAGAACGCCAAAGGAACCGCAATCGTCGTTCACGGTTATACGGACAACCACTTTGTCTTCCTGTATCTTGTGCGTATGTACCGGGACGAATTCAACTACAACGTCCTTTTCCCGGACCTTCAGTATCATGGCTATTCCGAGGGCGATGAAATCCAGATGGGCTGGAAAGACCGCCTGGATGTAATGAAGTGGATCGAGGTCGCCCACGGCCTTTTCCAGGACGATTTCATGGTCCTGCACGGCGTGTCCATGGGTGCCGCCACGGTGATGATGACCAGCGGTGAGCAGCTCCCGGATTATGTGAAATGCTTTGTGGAAGACTGCGGATACAGCTCCGTACGCGGACAGTTCACCAAAAACCTCAAGGACATGAGCCCGCTTCTTCCCAAGGTAATCCTCACCAGCGCCAGCATCGTTACCAACCGCGAATTCGGCTGGTCTTTCAAAGAGGCCGACTGCCGTCCTGCGCTGGCCAAATGTGAGAAGCCCATGCTCTTCATCCACGGAGATGCCGACGATTTTGTTCCTTTCGAGCACCTGTGGGAGAACTACAACGCCAAAAAGAAAGGCTACAAGGAGTATTATGTCTGCAAAGATGCAGTCCATGCCAACTCCTTCGCAAAGGATCCTGTAGAATACAAGCGCAGAGTACTCAATTTCCTCAAGACTGTACACAACATGATTGCCGTGGGGAATCTGTAGTCTCCTGACTACTAGCGTATTAAACAAATACCCTGCTGTCACGTGACAGCAGGGTATTTGTTTAAGTGAAGTTGAATCAAGCGTTTGACTATTTCTCCTTGGGAGCAATGGCTCTCCAGCAGAGGGCGCTGAGGGCACCGCCGACGAGCGGGGCGCAGATGAACACCCAGACATCCTTAAGGGCGGCGCCGCCGGCGAACAGGGCCGGTCCGATGGAGCGGGCCGGGTTCACGGAAGTGCCGGTAAGGCGGATGCACACCAGGTGGATGAGGATGAGGCTGAGGCCGATGGCGAGGCCGGCGAAGTTACCGGCACCTACCTTGGGATCCGTGGTGCCCAGGACGACAATGACAAAGAGGAAGGTGGCGATAACCTCCACAAGGAAGGCTCCGCCCACGCCGCCGGCATTGGCAACGCCATTGGATCCGAGAGCGCCGGTGAGGTCCTGAGCGGTGACGACGCTGGCTACCAGCAGGAGCACGGCGCCGGCGAGGATACCGCCGATGAGCTGGCCCACCCAGTAGCCGCAGGCATCCTTCCAGCTCATGCGGCCGGAGAGGGCGACGCCCAGTGTGATGGCGGGATTGATGTGGCAGCCGCTGATTCCGCCGATGGTGTAGGCCATGGCAACTACGGCTAAACCGAACGCGATGGCCGTTCCTACAACACCTGCAGGGGTGTCGCAGCCTAGGAACATGGCAGTTCCGCAGCCCAGGAAGGTGAGCACGAAGGTGCCCAGACATTCAGCAATGTACTTTTTCATTTTCAAATAATTTAGGATTAGTGAAGCAAATATAAAAATTCGGGGAAAATAATCCAACGGGGAGATTGATTTTTTACAGAACAATTCGCAAATTTGTAGAAATCTTCTGTTTATGAAAAAACTTATTGTACTAATGGCCCTGCTGGTAGCTTTCAGCGCCGCGGCAAAAGATTACACGCTGCTCTCTCCCGACGGAAAGCTGCAGGTGAGCGTCCAGACCGGAAACCACCTCACATACGCCCTTTCTTATAATGGTGTGCAGCTAATCACTCCGTCCGAAATCTCCCTTACCCTGGAAGACGGCACGGTGTGGGGCGCCGGCTCCAAATTCTCCAAGGCGGTGCGCATGGAGGTGGACGAGCGCTTCCCCTCGCCCCTTTTCAAGCGGAACCAGGTTCGTGACCACTATAATGAGCTCCGGTTAAAGGCAAAGGGCTGGGACCTTGTATTCCGTGCCTACGATGACGGCCTGGCCTATCGCTACGAGCCCGCAAAGCCCGTTACCGTACGTGCAGAACAAGCTACCTTCCATTTTGCCGGCGACTATCCGGCCTATGTCCCTTATACCGGCAATGGCGACAACGACGGCTCCCAGTTCTACACCTCCTTCGAGGCGCAGTACAAGCATCACAAGCTCAGCGAATGGGACCGCTCCCATCTGGTGTTCCTGCCCATCACTATCGAGGCGGAGAGCGGCATCCGGATGTGTCTGGTAGAGAGCGACCTGCTGGACTATCCGGGCATGTTTCTGGGCAATGACGGGGGCAGCTCCTGTTTGTACGGCATCTTTGCCGAGGTCCCTGCGGAAGTGGCCCGGGACGGCTATAACAAGATGCAGCGCATTGTCCGCAAGCGGACCGATGTCATCGCTAAGGATACCCGCATGCTGCCCTGGCGGGGCATTATCGTGGCCGCAGAAGACCGCCAGCTGGCCCAGAGCGACTTTGTCTATCGGCTGGCAACCCCTGCGGATGCGTCCAAGGACTGGTCGTGGGTAAAGCCCGGGAAAGTGGCTTGGGACTGGTGGAACGACTGGAACCTGTACGGGGTAGATTTCGAGGCCGGCATCAACAACGAAACCTATAAGTATTACATCGACTTCGCCGCCTCCAAGGGCATCGAATACGTAATCCTGGACGAAGGCTGGTCGGTGCGGGGAAAGAGCCTCCTGGACGTGGTGCCGGAGATCGACCTCCAGATGCTGTGCGATTATGCCCGCGGCAAAGGCGTGGGACTGATTCTCTGGGCCGGCTGCTGGCCCTTCAACGAAGATATGGAGGCCGTCTGCGAGAAGTATTCCAAGATGGGCATCAGGGGCTGGAAAATCGATTTTATGGACTACGACGACCAGCAGATGGTGCAGTTTTACCGCCGGGCGGCGGAAACTACGGCACGCTATGGGATGATGTGCGATTTCCATGGGACCTATAAACCCACCGGACTCAACCGCACCTATCCCAATGTCATCAACTACGAGGGGGTCTTCGGCCTGGAGAACATGAAATGGGCCCCGCAGTCCGTGGACCAGGTCACTTACGACGTGACCATTCCCTTCGTGCGCCTGGTGGCCGGCCCGGCCGACTACACCCAGGGTGCCATGCGCAACGCCATCCGCGGCAATTATCGGCCCGTAAACAACGAACCCATGTCGCAGGGAACCCGCTGCCACCAGCTGGCGGAGTATCTGGTCTTCGATGCCCCGCTCACCATGCTCTGTGATTCCCCGTCCAATTACCTGCAGGAGGCTGAATGCACGGATTTCATTGCCTCCGTGCCCACGGTATGGGACGAGACCATCGCACTGGACGGCAAGATAGGGGAGTATGTGGTGATGGCCCGGCGGAAAGGGGATTCCTGGTACATAGGCGCATTGAACGGCTGGAACGAGCGCGACCTGGAGATCGACCTGGGCTTCCTCCCGGAGACGGTCCGGAGAGGAATCGCCTTCCAGGACGGTGTGAATGCCCACCGCGCTGCCCGCGATTACAAGAAGGTGGAAGTCTCGCTGGAAGGGCGCAAAGTCAAAGTCCACCTGGCTCCCGGCGGAGGCTATGTGCTGGCCTGCGAGGATTAGCCGTCGATTATTTCTGCTGCATCTTCCGCTCGTAGCGGAGGGCTAGACCACCGGCAGAGGTCTCCTTGTAAAGTGAAGGGAGGTCTTTGCCGGTTTGTTTCATCACTTCCACCACGTGGTCGAAGGAAATCCGGTGCTTGCCGTCGGAGAAAGTGGCGTAGATATCCGAATCCAGGGCCCGGGTGGCTGCAAAGGCGTTGCGCTCGATGCAGGGAATCTGAACCAGGCCGCAGATGGGGTCGCAGGTCATGCCCAGGTGATGCTCCAGGCCCATTTCGGCCGCATATTCTATCTGATACGGACTGCCACCGAAAAGCTGGCAGGCCGCGGCCGATGCCATGGCGCAGGCAACACCCACCTCTCCCTGGCATCCTACCTCTGCGCCGGAGATGGAAGCGTTCTGCTTTACGACGTTACCCACGATGCCGGCGGTGGCCAGGGCATGGAGGATCTTGGTATCCGTGAAGCCGTGTCCGTGCGCCAGGTGGTACAGGACGCCCGGCATTACGCCACAGGACCCGCAGGTGGGAGCCGTGACGATCATGCCGCCAGATGCATTCTCTTCGCTGACGGCCAGGGCATAGGAAAAGACCAGGCCGCGGGAGCGGAGGTTGGGCTGGTAGCCCAGTGCCTTCACATGATAGACAGAGGCCTTCCGGGCCAGATTCAGTGGACCGGGAAGCCGGCCTTCGGTGTTTAGGCCGCGTTCCACGGAAGCTTTCATAGCCTCCCATATCTCCTGCAGATAATTCCAGATTTCCGGTCCTTCGCACTGGTCCACGTACTCCCAGTAGCTGCGGCCGTTGGCATCGCACCATTCGGCAATCTCGGTGAGTGTATTCATGGCGTAGATGTCGCCGGATACGCTCATTTCCCGTCCTTCCCCTTCCGACAGGGCTCCGCCGCCGATGCTGTAGGCCGTCCATTCTTCCCGAAGCGTACCGTCTGGTGCGTAAGCTTTGAATACCATGCCGTTGGGATGATACGGGGGAAATACGTCCGGCCGCCAGAGAATCTCCACCGGAGCCACGGGAGACAGGGCTTCCATAATAGCCAGGTCTGTCATGTGGCCTTTTCCCGTTGCGGCCAGCGAGCCCAGCAGGGTTACTTCGAACCTGGCGGCATCCGGGTGTTTCCCGGCAAAGATTTGTGCGGCATTGTACGGCCCCATGGTGTGGGAGGAAGAGGGGCCTTTCCCAATCTTGTATAGTTCTTTGAGAGATTTCATCGTGCATTATCTATTGCTTCCCGGAACATCCCGACCAGTTGGGCGGCGCTGCGCCGGATATCGTATTCCTGCATTTTCTCTGCATACTTTTTCCCTGTTTCCCAACGCTCCCGGGGATGGGAGAGCCAGTAGTCGATCCGGTGGGCCAGCGCTTCCGGGTTTTTCTCGGGGAACAGGCTGCGGTGGTCCAGGGCAAACTGTGAGGCGCCGCTGTATCGGCCTGTTGCGATCACGGGAACAGCACCCTGCCGCATGGCTTCCATGATGGAAAGCCCCTCTACTTCGATGGTGGCGCAGTGTACGCACAAGTCGGCCTTAGCGGCCATCTCCCGGATTTCTTCGTGGGTGTTGAAGGAGAAGACGGGTTCATAGGACATCACGCCCTCCCGGAACAACTTCTGAGCCAGTTTCTTATATTTCTTTGCCTTGGGGCCGTTCCCGGCAAAATGGAGCCGGATCCGTTTGGAGTAGGCGGAGTAACGCATGGCCTCCAGCAGGGTAGGCTGGTCTTTTTCTACCGACAGCCGGCCGATATACAGTACGTCCAGCGGGCGGTTTTCGTCCAGATAGTCCTCCGGCGGCTGCTGGGGCCGGACACAGTCTTCCAGGATGATGCCGTTGGAAATGCACCGGAGTTCCGGTTTGAAGTGATAGCGGCGAAGGCGGTCCAGCACGTTTTCTGTCGGGCACTGGACCAGGGCGCAATGGTTGTAGATATACTTGCGCCACAGCCGGAGCAGGGTGCGGTTGAACCATTTCCAGCTGCCCAAGCCCAGTGAGCAGGTGATGTTTTCCGGATGCATGTGGAAAGTGGCCACCAGGGGCTTTCCCAGCCGCTGGGCGATTTTAATGGTTTTGTATTGCAGGACGAACATCTCTTCCAGAAGGACGACATCGGCCCAGCGTACGGCTTTTTCTATTACTTTTGTCTCAGACGTAGCATAGGAGAATCCGCTGGCGGCGATGATGGGCTGGAAAACAGGGAATACAAAAGGTTTGAGCGGATACTCCGGCTGGGGGCCATCCGGATCCGGATTAGTGCCGGAAAGCACCCGGACCTCTTCTCCGGCCGCGCGCAGTTCATGGACCGTACGGCGTGCCGACGCGGAAAGGCCGTTTCCGCGGATGAAGTAATTATTGATTACGAACAGAATTTTCATCCTTGAATACTTTTTGTAGCATGTCCTGATACTCCTCGATCCACCCGTTGTGCCAGTCGTGGCTTCCGGGAAATCTGCTGTACTCGTGTTCCCAGCCCCTCCGTTTCATGCGATGATGGATGCGAAGAGTAGACGGGCGCATAATGTCCCACTTCCCGGCATAGAGATAGAAGCCCAGCGGAGGATAGGTGCTGAACTGGACGCTCATTTTCCGGTAAAGCTTGCCATAGAAGAGTCTCCGGTAGCCTCTATCCCGCCCCAGGCACCAGGTATAGGGGGAGAAGGCGCCGATGTATCCGAACACGTCGGGATGGTTGGCCCCCATGTAGATGCTTTGCCAGCCGCCGACGGAAAGGCCGGCGATGGCCCTGTGGGCGGCGTCGGGAACGGTCCGGTACAGGCTGTCCACCAGGTGGACCACATCCTTGACAAAGGCGTATTCTACGGTTCCGTCCACTTCCCAGATAGACTCCCAGGCATCTTTGAAGCGGCCTCCCTCGTAATCGGCATCGTCGTTGTACTGATTCACATTAGGCATGACCACGATACAGGGCTGCGCCAGAGATTCCCGCCACAGGCTGTCGGTGCTCTGGTAAACGCGCCCCTTGCGGATCCAGGAAGTTTCATAGCCGCGGGCTCCGTGCAACAGGTAGAAGACCGGATAGCGCTTGTCACTCTGGTAATAATCGGCCGGCAGATAGACGATCATCCTGCGGAAAGAGGGCCCCGGGACACTGCCGGGACACTGCACTTCCTCCACGATCCCTTCCGGGGTATAACCGGCACGGACGGCCGGGCCCGGCAGATACGTCTCCGCGCTCCGATGACGGATAACGCCGCAAGAGCTGGCCAGGACTATGATAAATAACAGGGTGAGATGTCTTTTCATTGATAAGAAAAAAGCCGGGCTGCCTGGCCCGGCTGTCGGTTTACCGAAGAGAATATTATTCCGCCTCCGGAGCCATGGTGGTGTATACGTTGGTCACGTCTTCGTCGTCTTCCAGCAGGCCGGTGAGTTTTTCCAGGGTGGCGCGCTGCTCGGGGGTGACTTCCTTGAGATCCACGTTGGGGATTTGCTCGAAGCCGCCGGAGATGAGTTCGTAGCCTTTTTCCTCGATGTACTTCTGGATTTGTCCATAGGCGGAGTAATCTCCGTAAATGGAAATCTCAACCGTTACGTTCTCGTCTTCGTCCTCCACTTCCTGCTTGAACACTTCCTCTGCGCCGAAGTCAATCAGTTCCAGCTCCAGTTCATCTACGTCGATGGGTTTGGAAGGGTCTTCCTTGATGCGGAACACGCATTTGTGGTCGAACATGAAGGCCACGGAGCCGCTGGTCTGGAGGGTACCGCCGCATTTGGTGAAATAGCTGCGGACATTGGCCACCGTGCGGGTGTTGTTGTCCGTGGCGGCCTCTACCAGGTAGGCGATGCCGAAGGGGCCGAAGCCTTCGTAGATAATCTCCTTGAAATCTCCGGTCTTGGCTTCTGTCGCCTTCTTGATGGCGCGCTCGATGTTCTCCTTGGGCATTTGCTCTGCCTTAGCCTCTGCGATGAGGGCGCGGAGACGGGGGTTGCCTGTTACTTCCGCACCGCCCTGCTTGACGGCGATGGTAATTTCCTTTCCAAGTTTGGTGAAGGTCTTGGCCATGTGGCCCCAGCGCTTCAACTTGCGCTCTTTGCGGAACTCAAATGCTCTTCCCATGACTATTTGGTTTCAATGCGGGTGATGTACTTGTCAATCTCTGCAGCCTCGGGGGCGTTGGCATAATTCTCTTTCACATCCTTGTAGTAGCCCAGGGCTTTGTCTGCCTGGCCCAGTGCCTCAGCGGCGATACCGGCCTTGATCAGATAAGAAGCGGCAAACAGGTTGTCCGTGGTCTTGGCGGCCTTTTCGAACCAGGAGATGGCGGTGGTGTAGTCGCCTTTGCCTACATAGGCATCGCCGATGCAGCACTGGGCACGGCCCAGCATGATGGGATCATCGCCGTTGTATTTCTTAAGATAGTCGATGGCATCGTCGTAGGCACCCAGGTGGAGCTTGGCCACGCCGGCGTACATATAGACGGCCTGGCCGCCTTTGGCGCCGTACTGGGCGATGATGTCTTCGAAGCCCAGGTCGTTGCCGTCGCCGGTGAGGGCCAGCTCATATTCGCCGGACTCGAACCACTGTTCCGCTTTGACCATCTGGTCCTGGGCCTGGATTTTCTTGGGCTGCAGGATAAAGCGGTTGTAGGCCAGGATGGCCAGGGCAATGACGAGCACTGCGATTACGCAGCCGTAAATAATTTTTCCGTTCTCCTTGAAGAACTGTTCTGTCTTGGATACCGCCTCTGCTACGTTCTGCTGGCGGATTTCCTCTTCTGTGGTTTTCTTTGCCATGATATAATTACGTTTTTATATTATCAATAAGTATCAGGTTCTGCTGATTTCAGCCCGCAAATTTACGAAAAAAAATGTATATTTGCAATCCAAAGCAGCACTCCATGCCCGTACTCAAGAAAATAGTTGTCCAGGACTTCCGGAATATCGTTTTCCAGGAGGTCTGTTTCTCTCCCAATGTAAACTGTATCAACGGGGACAACGGGGAGGGGAAGACCAATCTGCTGGACGCCATCTATTATCTTTCCATGACCAAAAGCGCCTTCCCCGCGCCCGACAGGAGCCACTGGAGGTACGGTACGGAAGGCTTTGCGCTGGGCGGAACCTATACCATGGAAAACGGCCTGGAATCCCGTTTCTCCATCAAAGTGGGGGCGGAGGGCAAACGGCTGGTCCGGGACGACAAGCCCTGTCCCCGGCTCGCCGACCATATCGGCCTTCTTCCGGTGGTGATGATATCTCCATCGGACATCTCCCTGGTCAGCGATTCCTCCGAGGAGCGGCGGCGTTTTGCGAATGCTGTCCTCTCCCAGATGGATCCGGAGTATCTGGCGGCGGTGCAGGCGTACAACCGGCTGCTGGCGCAACGGAACCGCATGCTCCGGGAAGAGCACCCGGAAGAGGAACTGCTGCGCGTGTTCGACCTTAAAATGGCGGGGCCGGCACAGACGGTCTATGAGGGCAGGATGCGCCTCGCAGAGGGCCTTCGTCCTCTGGTCCAGGCCTATTACGGGCAGATATCCGGAGGAGGGGAAACGGTGTCCATCACCTATAAGTCGGATCTTTCCGGAAGAACCCTCCCGGAGATCCTCGCAGCCTCCCGGCAGCGGGACCTGGCCTTGCATTATACCACCTGCGGCATCCAGCGGGATGACTTTCTGTTCAGCATGGACGGCCACCCCATCCGGCGCGCAGGCTCCCAGGGGCAGCAGAAATCCTTCCTGGTGGCCCTCAAGTTCGCCCAGTACGATATCATGAAGAAGGGCTACGGATTCCCTCCACTGTTACTCCTGGACGATGTGTTCGACAAACTGGATCTCAAGCGCATCTCCAACCTCATCGCGCTGGTGGCTGGCAGCGATTTCGGCCAGATTTTCATTACCGATACAGACAAATCCCGCATCCAGGGCATCGTGGACCGGATCACCCAGGACCGAGCCTATTTCCAAGCCTCCGGCGGCGTATTCACCAAAGTGGAGCAGTTATGAGTGATAGTATTCCCACCGTCCGCATCCACCGGAAGCAGGCCCTGAGCATGGAAGAGGTGGTGTCGCAGTACATCAAGTCCATGAAAATTGCCGCCGGGCTCAATATCCAGCGCGTTTTCGAGGCCTGGGACACCTGCTCGGGCGCCGGCCCTTTCACGCTCAAGCGCTATTACCGCAACGGGAAACTCTATATCACCCTCAATTCGTCGGTGATCCGCAACCAGCTGTATTTCCAGAAAGATGCGCTGGTGGAGAAAATCAACGCCTTCCTCCGGGACGACAAACTGTTCACGGCCGATAACCGGTCGGCGGGTTTTGTCCAAGAATTAATTTTAAAATAGCGTTGTCGGCCTCCAGGAAGTCCGCCATGTCCACCGACAGGGCGCCCACGACGCCCAGGCCGCCGTCTACGTTAGAGTAGGTGAAATTGGCCGGAATCAGCCCCATGTTGGCCAGGAAATTGAAATTGCTCTGGAACAGCGCCTTGGCATAGCGGTAGGTCTCCGGTGAAAGCCGGTACAGGAAAATCTGGCAATAGGTGGCGGAACCCGCGGGAACACGTGTGTCTTCCTCTCCTTCCCGGTCCCGTCCCCAGTAGTCCTGCCAGTCTTCGTCGCGCTCCGGCAGGTTTTCCCAGTCTATCTCCGTGAGGGAGGTCCAGAACTCGGTGTCGAACGAATCCAGATAGAAAGCGTATTTGTTCCCTTCGAACTGTTTGGCCGTGAGAAGCGTCATCGGATGGTCCAGGAAGCCGTTGAAGAGTCCGTCCGTGAAGTTGACCTGCACAAAGTCGTCCATGGTCACGGTGCCGGACTCCAGCAGGTTCGACAGCTTGCCGGGCACAATATAGATGTCCAGGTCGTCGAAGGTGCCGTCGGTATACAGGACAACCGTACGGCGGCGGATCTGGATACCGTAGTATTCGCCTTCCTCAGGGGCCCTGTCCAGGGTGAGGGTGACTTTTCGGACGGTGGCTGTGTCCACTTCCTCTGTCCGGACCACCGTTTCCGTAATATGGGGGACCGGGGGAACCACCGTTTTTCCGCTGGCGGAGGGAAGGTCCCGGGCCGTGACATCCACCCGGATCTCATCCCCCTCCTTCAGCGGATCGTAGCTGACGTACCGTCCGTCGCCCAGGTCCTTGAACGGGCGGGGCTGTCCATTTACCAGGAAACTGATGCCGGGGCTGAAGGCCGGTCCCTTTTCCGTGCGGCTGCCCACAGCGGGGGCGGCGTACAGGACTTGCAGGACGGTGCTGTCCGGGGCCGGAATGCACTGGAGATATATTTTGGGGGCGGCCGTGTCTTCCAGCGAGAAGGGTATCTCGCAGGAGTGGAGGAGGGCAAGGCCGAAGGTGGCGGCCGCTATGGCTTTGAACAGGGTTTTCATCAGAACTGGTAAGTGAACGAGAGGGTGGGAATGATGGGAACCAGGCCGTAAGCCATGCCGGAAAAATGGCCGTCCTGGTCTGTATCCAGAAAGGCAAAGACGGCGTTGAGATGGTTGTAGGCGTTGTAGATGCTCAGGTTGAGCTTGAAGGTTTTTCCGCTGTCCGTGGTGCGGGAGAAGTCGATGCCGGCGTCCAGGCGGTGGTAGTCCGGAAGCTTGGTGTTGTAGGGGGCGTCATAGACATAGCGCCCGGCCAGCTTGCCCGAGCCCTGGAGGATATGGGTGGGGAAGGTGATGCGGTTGCCGCTGTGCCAGTTCCAGTTGAGGAAAAGGCTGAAATACTTGGCGAAGTGCCAGGTGGCCACCAGGTTCACCTTGTGGCGGTTGTCGTTCCGGTCCGGAAACCAGTCGTAGTAGAAGTCCTCGAAGTTGCGGCGTGTCCAGGAGAGGGTGTAGTAGGCCGACAGTTCCAGCGGTCCGTTGTTGTAGGATGCCTCCACCTCCATGCCCCAGGACTTGCCGGAGCCTTCCGTGAAGGATTTTTCCCATTCGGTAAGCGGCGGTACGAAGGAGTTGCTTCCGTTGTAAACCAGCAGGTGTTCCATGGTCTTGTACCAGCCTTCCACGTTGAAGCTGAAGTGGGGAAAAGGGGTGGTATAGATGCCGCCGGCAATCTGGTCCGACAACATCGGCCTGGCCTGGTTGGTGGACGGCATCCAGCTGTTGGACGGAAGGTCCATATACATGGCCGCCACCAGGTGGGCGAACTGGCTCATCCGGGTGTAGGAGAGCTTGGCGGTGATGTCCGGATGGAGCATCCATTTGAAGGCTACGCGGGGTTCCACCGAATGCCAGGTCTTGTCGTCGGTGCGAAACAGCGCGTACCGGAGCCCGGCGTTGAGGGTGAGGTTGTAGCGGAGGAAAATCTCGTCCTCGGCATACACGGCGGGCTCCAGGGAACGGTATCCCAGGGATTCCCTGTCCCCGTTCTCCTGTGGGGCATTTCCCGGCTGGGACGATGTGGAAGTGAATTCCCGGGCCGAGTGGTACCAGTGATACTGGGCGGAAAGGCCGGCGCGGACATGGTGGAAGGCGTTCGGATACCAGTCCCAGTCGCTTTTAAGGCCTGCCTCCCTGATATAGGAGATATCCGAATCTACCATGGCGGTGACGCTTTCCCCATCTGCGCTCCAGCTACGGAAACTGAACTCGTAACCGGTGTCGGAGCTGCTGCGGGAGAAGTAAACCATGTTCCTGGAACGCAGGTTCCGCCCATATTCGTGCTGATGGGAAACAGACGCGGTGAGGCTGCCCCATTTGACGCCGATCTTCATCTTGCTGTTGTCCTCATGGGACAGACCGTCTTCGGTGGTCAGGGGTTCCTTGCGGTCTAGACCGGCGCGGAGGTTGTCCTCTCCCCAATAGACGCTGGCATTGAGGATGCTGGCAGGGGAGAAGCGGTGGGTGATACGGGCGTTGAAGTCGCTCATGGCGTAAGCGCCGTCAACCGTCTCGTTCTCTCCGTTGCGGTGGTTGGCATAGATCAGGGCCGGGATGGTGATGAGGTCCATCCAGGAACGGCGCAGCCCCACGTTGAAGGAGGTCTTGTCCTTGACGATGGGGCCTTCCAGCTGGGCGCGGCCGTCGATCATCCCCAGCGAGAAGGAGCCGTGGAAGCGCTGCATGTCGCCTTCGCGGGTTTCCACATCCACTACGGACGACATCCTTCCGCCGTAGCGGGCGGGGAAGCCGCTCTTGTAAAAATCGAGGTTGTCCACCAGGTCCGTGTTGAAACTGGAAAACAGCCCGCCGAAGTGGGAAATATTGTATAGCGGGACACCGTCCAACAGGAAGAGGTTGTCGTTGCCGTCGCCTCCGTGCACGTAGAGCCCGCTCATGAGCTCGTTGCCGGCGGCCACACCCGGCAGCATCTGCAGTTTCTTGATGATGTCCGGTGTGCCGAAGACAGCCACGCCGGAGTTGAGCTGCTTGCCCTCTATGCGGGTGAGGCCGGTCTGGGTGGTATTCCGCATCCGTTCTTTGACGGCGGTGACCCGGGCGGCGTCCAGTGAGTCCCTCAGCTCCTGTGCGCCTGCCGTGCCGCAGAAGGCAAGACATGCGGCGAATACTACTACAATTTCACTGAACCTTTTCATATCGGTGGCAAAGATAATGATAATTGTTTAATTCACGGACATTGACTATATTTGTATGCTCTAAACAGACGAGAGTGTGAAAATCGTTGCAGATACCAATATTCCTTTCCTGAAAGGGGTGCTCGAGCCCTTTGCAGAGGTGATTTATCTGGACGGCCGCGCGATAGACCGCGAGGCTATGCTGGATGCCGACGCCATCATCATCCGCACCCGGACCAAATGCAATGCAGATACCCTTGCCGGTACGCGGGTGCAGATGATTGCCAGCGCCACTATCGGCACGGACCATATAGACCTGCCCTGGTGCGCCGCCCGGGGAATCGAAGTCCGCAATGCAGAAGGTTGCAATGCCGGCGGCGTGGCAGACTATGTTTTCTCCGCCCTCTACGGCACGGCGTCCCGCCATTCCATCAAGCTGAATGGCGCCACCATCGGGATCGTAGGTGTGGGGCACGTAGGTAAGATCGTGGAGCGGATGGCCCGTTCGCTGGGTTTCCGCGTGCTGCTAAACGACCCTCCGCGGGCCGCCCGGGAGGGAGATGCCGCCTTTGTCGGCCTGGACCAGCTCCTCGCGGAGTCGCAGGTAATCACCCTGCACGTTCCCCTGGACAGCACCACCCGCGGCATGGCGTCGGAAGCCTTCTTCGAGAAAATGCGTCCCGGAGCCATTTTCATCAATGCGGCCCGGGGAGAAGTAGTGGACGAGTCTGCCCTGCTGCATGCCTGTCCCAAATTGGGCGCCCTGGTGCTGGACACCTGGTGCAACGAGCCGGATGTGAATCCCAACCTGATCGAAGTCTGCGATGTGGCCACGCCCCATATCGCCGGTTACTCGTATCAGGGAAAACAGAACGGCACGGCCATGGCCGTACAGGCGGTGGCCCGTCATTTCGGGATTGAGGCCCTGCTGGATTTCGCCCCGCAGACAGAAAACGAAGCCCTGAAACCGGTCTCCGTGAACCTTCAGGGAAAAACCCAGGGTGAAATCGCCGCCATCCTCCAGTACAATTACCCCATTTTCACGGATGATTTCCTGTTCCGCTCCAATCCCGGCAGCTTCGAAAGAATCAGGAGCGAGTACAATTACAGAAGAGAATTCTATATCGACTAACCACATAACCATCATGTTCAATCAGAAAGACATCCATCAGATCGAAGAGCGGGGCGCAGATCTCCGTCAGGTGAAGGAGCAGATCGACCACTTCAAGAACGGCTTTCCCTGGATGAAGATTGTGGGGCCTGCCACGCCCGACCGTGGTATCCGTGTTCTCACGAGGGAATCCGTCCGGGAAGCCATGGCGTATTACCAGAAGGCCGACATCCACGGAAAGAGCAAGTTCGTGCCAGCATCCGGCGCCGCATCCCGCATGTTCAAGGATATGTTCGGCGGTCTGGCCAAACTGGAAGACGGGGAAGACCTTCCCCAGGATGCTCCCGGCGCCCGTCTGGCGGCCCGTATCAAGGAGTTCGCCTTCTACACCCCGGAGCTGTTCGGAGAACCGGAAGACAGCCTGGCATACCGGAAAGAGACCTTGCGCAAACTCCTGAAAGAAGATGGACTCTCCTATGGCAGCAAGCCCAAGGGCGTGCTCAAGTTCCACCGCTATCCCCAGGAAGTGCGCACGGCCATCGCCGAGCATCTGGTAGAGGCGCAGGAGTACATGCGCAATGCCGACGGCACCTGCAACCTTACCGTCACCATCTCTCCGGAGCACCAGGCGCTCTTCGAGGAAGCCATCGGCGCGGTGAAAGAACGCTATGAGGCCCGGTACGGCGTCAAGTACAACATCCATTTCACATTCCAGGACAAAGCCACGGACACCATCGCGGTAGACCCTGAAAACAAGCCTTTCCGCAAGGCGGACGGCTCACTCCTGTTCCGTCCCGCCGGGCACGGCGCCCTGATCTACAACCTGAACAAGGTGGAGGACGAGCTGGTCTCCATTAAGAACATCGACAATGTGGCCCACGAGAAACTCCTGCCCGTTACTGCCCAGTACAAGCAGGTGCTCATGGGAGTCGCCCTCCAGCTGAGGGACTGCATTTTCTCCTACCTCCGCCAGCTGGACCAGAACCCCACCGTGCAGCTTTGCAACGAGGTGGAGGATTTCCTGGACAAGCAACTCTGCGTGCAGATACCGCTGGCACACAGCGAGCAGGAACGCATCCAGATGCTCCGCAGCAAGCTCAACCGTCCCATCCGCGTCTGCGGCATGGTCCGCAACGAGGGCGAGCCAGGAGGCGGTCCGTACGTGATTGCCGGTAAAGACGGCTGCACCTCCCTCCAGATCCTGGAGAGCGTCCAGATCAACAAGGCCGACGAAGGCTCCATGACCGCCATGTCCCGCGCCACGCACTTCAATCCCGTAGACCTTGTGTGCTGTCTCCATGACTACAAAGGCAACAAGTTCGACCTCACCCGGTACGTAGACCCGCAGGCCGGCTTCATCAGCTCCAAGAGTTTCGAAGGCCGCGAGCTCAAGGCCCTGGAACTTCCTGGTCTCTGGAACGGCGCCATGAGCGACTGGAACACCCTTTTCATCGAGGTTCCCATCGAAACCTTCAACCCCGTCAAGGTGGTGATGGATCTGCTCCGGCCGGCCCATCAGGGATAAGTGCCCAGAAGAGAATCTAAACTTACATATATCTCATTATGAATGTAAAAAATGCAGTTGCCGGCACTTTGGAGTCCGGTGACATCATGGTGAACATCGGCCCCGGAGAAGGCCTGCAGATAGAGCTGCAGAGCTCCGTGGCCGCACAGTTCGGGCGACAGATCAAAGACCTGATCGCCCAGACGCTGGAAGGCCTCGGCATTACGGATGCGCACGTAGAGGCCATCGACAAGGGCGCATTGGATTGTACCATCCGGGCCAGGGTGACAGCCGCTGCAGTCCGGGCAACAGGAAAAGACGTATGGAAAGACTGAGGAGAACAATGATGTTCGTTCCGGGCAACAACCCCGGGATGATGGCCGATGCCCATATCTACGGGCCGGACAGCATTATGCTGGATCTGGAAGACTCCGTGACCATGGCCGAGAAAGACGCGGCGCGCCTGCTCGTTTACAATGCTCTCAAGACCATCGATTACGGTGATACGGAAATGGTGGTCCGCATCAACCCGCTGAACACCCCCTATGGCCGCAAGGACGTAGAGGCGGTGGTGAAGGCCGGCGTGGACGTGATCCGTATGCCCAAGACGGAAACGGCCGACGAGGTCCGGGAGCTGGAGGCGGAAATCCTGAAAGTGGAAACCGAGATAGGCCGGGTGGGGGAGACCCGCATCATGGCGGCCATCGAGAGCGCCCTGGGCATCGTAAATGCCTATGAGATTGCCACCGCATCCAAACGCATGATGGGCATCGCCCTGGGTGCGGAGGACTATTCGGCCAATCTGAAGACCAATCGCACGCCGGGCGGTGCAGAGCTCCTGCTGGCCCGGGAGCAGATTGTGGTGGCTGCCCGTGCCGCCGGCATCGCCTGTTTCGACACGGTGTATTCCAACCTGGACGACATGGACACCTTCCGGAAAGAGGTGGAACTGATTAAGACGCTGGGCTTTGACGGAAAATCCATCATCAACCCCCGCCAGATAGAGGTGGTGAACAGCGTATTCACCCCCACGGAAAAGGAAATCACCAAGGCCCGCGCCGTGGTGGCCGCCATCAAGGAGGCCCAGGCCAAGGGTTCTGGCGTCATCTCGCTCAACGGCAAGATGGTAGACCGGCCGGTAGTGCTCAGGGCAGAGCGTACCATCGCCCTGGCCGTTGCCGCCGGTGTTATTGATAAGGAGGAAGTGCTATGAGAAACTCGAAAGTAGTTACCCTGGAAGAAGCCGTCCGCCGCTCAGGGCTCAAAGACGGCATGACCATCAGTTTCCACCATCATTTCCGCGGTGGTGACAAAGTGGTGAACCTGGTCGTGGACAAGCTCGCGGAAATGGGCTTCAAAGACCTCAAACTGGCAGCTTCCAGCCTGTCCGATGTCCACAAACCCCTCATCGAGCACATCAAGAACGGGGTCATCACCGGCATTTCCACCTCCGGACTTCGCGGAGAACTGGCCGATGCCATCTCGCATGGCCTTCTGCAGGAGCCGGTCGTCTTCCGTTCCCACGGCGGCCGCGGCAGCGCCATCGCCAGCGGAGAGCTCAAGATTGACGTGGCTTTCCTGGGGGCGTCTGCCTCGGACGAGCTGGGCAATGCTTGCGGCGTGCCCAGGTCAGAGAACGGAAAGAGCATCTGCGGCTCCCTGGGCTATGCCCTGCCGGATGCCCGGTATGCCAAACATGTGGTGGTGCTTACGGATGATCTCGTGGCTTATCCCAACCTTCCTGCCGGTATCCGCGGGGCCGATGTAGAATCCGTAGTAGTGGTGGAGAGCGTCGGAGACAGCTCCAAGATATCGGCCGGTGCCATCCGGGATTCCAAGAATCCCCGGGATATCCTGCTGGCCAAACAGGCGGCCAAAGTGGTGATTAACTCGGGTTATTTCCAGGATGGCTTCAGCATCCAGACCGGTACCGGCGGTGCCTCCCTGGCCGTTGTGAAGTACATCCGCGAAGAGATGGTCCGCCGGGGTATCAAGGCCAGTTTCGCCCTCGGAGGCATCACGGCCCACATGGTCAAGCTGCACGAGGAAGGCCTCATCGGCAAGCTAATCGATGTCCAGTCTTTCGACAAAGTGGCTGCGCAGTCCATTGCTACGGATCCCTCCCATGTGGAGGTTTCTGCCGTGGAGTATGCTTCCGGGCAGCACACGGGATCTGCCACACATGCCCTGGATATCGTGATCCTGAGCGCATTGGAGGTGGATACGGACTTCAATGTGAATGTGCTCGTGGGCTCTGACGGCATCATTCGCGGCGCTATTGGCGGCCATCAGGATACGGCGGCAGACAGTGCCCTCAGCATCATCGTGTGCCCGCTGCTGCGCGGCCGCATCCCTTGCGTGGTCCCGCATGTGACCACCCTCATCACCCCCGGCAAGTCGGTGGACGTCGTGGTCACCGAGTACGGAATTGCTGTGAATCCGGGTCGTCCTGAGATTCGGGAAAAGCTGGAGAAGGCAGGGCTAAAGCTGGTGGATATCAAGGACCTGGCTGCAAAGGCCACATCTATTATCGGGACACCGGACCCGCTTCCCTTCGGGGAGAAGGTGGTTGGTGTTGTGATGAACCGGGACGGGTCTGTCCTGGATAGAATCCACTGCATCAAAGATTAGTTTTATTCGGGGAGGTGCACTTTTTCGGGGTGCACCTCCTTCTATTTATGCTATGGGTGCCATTACATTGGAAAAACTTCTGGAAAGCAGGGACCTCCGGGCTGCAAAGCAGCGGCAGCTACTGCAGGCCGCTCCGGACTGCACGCTGGTCTGTCTTACCGTACAGCCGCCGGGACCCGTGAAGCGGAATGCCCGCTCGCTTATCGTGGGTGGTGCTGGACTGGCCGCGCTGCTGGACAAATTCGGCAGTGTGGTCCGGCATGTGCAGGTGCGTGACTTGGAAAGCGGCTACGAGGCGTATCTGCTGGTCCCACTGCCGCCTGTCTGGGTAAAACGGATCTGCTGTGAGATAGAAGACACGCATCCGCTGGGCCGCCTGATGGATGCCGATGTCGTGGTCTTCAAAGACGGGGCCCTGCATCCGCTGGGCAGGGAAGAGACCGGAGGGAAGCCCCGGCGCTGCCTCCTGTGCGACCGGCCGGCCCGGGTGTGTATGCGCTCCCATACACATTCTGAGGCAGAGTTGCTTGCAAAAATAGACGAAATGGTGGATTCCTTTTTAAATTCTTAAGATATTATTGGGAATTCGGTTTTAATTCATTACCTTCGTAGCGCGATTCCATAGCAGGCGGAACCGGGAGTATTGGAATGCTTGCGTGAAAAGTGCAGACATACACGAATCTAGACATACAGGAGATTCCTCTTTCTTCTCCTTATTTCCACGCTCAGGTGGAACATTTCCTCGCCGCCAATGGCTTGCGGCTGGAGGAAGTGGATGTGTATCTGGTTTGTAAAAACGAAGACGGAGACATCCTCGCAGGCGCCGGCCTCAAGGGGGATGTGCTCAAGTGCATTGCCGTGTCGGCCGATGCCCGCCAGGCCGGTCTCACCGCCCCGCTCCTGTCCCGCCTCATCCGGGAAGCCTCCTTGCGGGGAATCACGCAGCTCAAACTGTTTACCAAACCGGAGAATGAGGCAGTTTTTGCCAGTTTCGGCTTCCGGCTGCTCTCCCGTGCGCCCCTGGCCATCCTGATGGAGAACGGCAGGGGACTGGAAACGTATTGCGCGTATTTGCGGGAGCAGCGCGTCCAGGGGGCGGCAGGCGTCGTGGTGATGCATGCCAACCCGCTTACCCTGGGGCATCTGTACCTGGTAGAGCAGGCGCTCCGCCAGGTAAACCATTTGTTTGTCATTCCTGTGCGGGAAGATGTTTCCCGCTTCTCTTATACTGAGCGCCTGACCATGCTGCAAACGGCCTTTGCCTCCCAGCCCCGGGTTACTGTCCTGGATGGGTCGGCCTATCAGATCTCATCGGCTACTTTCCCGGCTTATTTTATGAAAAACCTCTCCGACGTATCTCAGACGCAGATGCTGTTGGATATCGACCTGTTTGCCCGGCACATCGCGCCGGCCTTGCAGGTGAAGACGCGTTTTGTGGGCTCCGAGCCTTCGGATCCGCTCACGGCACGTTTCAATGTTATGCTGGAAAAAGAACTCCCTGGGCAGGGCGTTGGGGTTACTGAAATCCCCCGTCTTGCCCGGGCCGATGTTTTTGTCAGCGCATCACGCGTGCGCCAGGCACTGGACGCGGGCGATTTTGGATCGGCGGCCGACCTTACGCCCGCCGCCACGCATCCTTTCCTCCTGGCCGACCTGGCCGGTCGCGCGCTTACCCTGGAGCTGGAGACGCCGCTCAAACCCGGCCTGGTGTGTCCGGACAGCCGCGGCGCCCATGCCGACATGGACTGTGCCCTGATGCGCAAGGCCATCGCAGCGCTCCGCCCGTTCTGGAGCCGGATGGCCTGCACGGCCGATGTGGAAACGCTCCGCCAGCTTGGTCTGGAGGCGGAAATGGCGATGATGGAGGCCACAGGTGGTGTGAACACCCACCGTGGTGCCATTTTTGCCATGGGCCTGCTGCTCGCTGCCTTCGGGCGTAAAATGGAAACGGATGAGCCTTTGGAAGTTACGCGAAAACGTCTGGTTCAATTTGCCCGGACGATTATAGATAAACAATTGGCCGATAAGCAGTTGCATTTCACGGCCCAAACCTGTACCGGTGCCCGTGCCTGTGCTCTGGAAGGCTATCATGCCCTGTTCACCGACTGGCTGCCCTATTACCGCTCGTGCAGGGACAAGGAGTCTTCTGCCAGCGCAATGAAAAAGGCCGATGCACCGGCAGAAGACTCCTTGTCCGTGCCTGGTACATCGGGCATGGACATCGTAGCCCGGCAGAAGACGTTGTTGCGGATTATGTCCACGCTGGACGACAGTTGCGTGGTACACCGCGTGGGAGCGGAGCGGGCTGCGCAGGTGAAGCTGGAGGCCAGTGCGCTGCTGGAGCACTTTAGCGAGGCGGGACTGTCGGCCCTATGTGACCAATATGCCCGGGAGGGAATCTCTCCCGGAGGGGCGGCCGACATGCTGGCGCTCACCATTTTTGCAGATTCAATAACAAAACGATAACTATTATGGTAGAACTCATTCCTCATGGTGTTTATCTGCTGGACGGCAAAACCGTTGCAGACCAAGCCGGTGCAACCCCGGACGAGGCCCGGGAGAACACCATTGCCTATCAGATCCTCCGCGCACATGATGTGGACGGCTCCAAGGGCAAGAAACTCCGCATCCGTTTCGACGCGATGGTCTCACATGACATCACTTATGTGGGCATTATCCAGACCGCCCGCGCCAGCGGACTGGAGAAGTTCCCGCTGCCGTATGCCATGACCAACTGCCACAACTCGCTCTGCGCGGTGGGTGGCACCATCAATGAAGACGACCATGTCTTCGGCCTGTCTGCTGCCAAGAAATATGGTGGCATCTATGTCCCGGCCAACCAGGCGGTGATCCACCAGTATGCCCGCGAGGCCCTCACCGCTTGTGGCAACATGATCCTGGGCTCCGACTCCCATACCCGTTACGGCTCCTTGGGCAACATGGGCGTGGGCGAAGGCGGCGGCGAGCTGGTGAAGCAGCTCCTGTGCAACACCTGGGATATCAACGCCCCCGAGGTGGTGCTGGTATGGTTGGAAGGCAAGCCGCGTCACGGGATCGGTCCGCACGATGTGGCCATCTCGCTGGTGAAAGCCGTTTTCGAGAGCGGCTTTGTAAAGAACAAGGTGCTGGAATTCGCCGGGCCCGGTGTAAAAGAGCTTCCCATCGATTTCCGCAACGGCATCGATGTGATGACCACCGAGACCACCTGCCTGTCCTCCATCTGGGTCACCGACGGCGAGGTGAAGGATTACTTCGAGATGCATGGCCGTCCCGAGGCCTTCAAGGAGCTGAAACCGGGTGCCGTGGCTTATTACGACGCCATGATCCGGATCGACCTGGGCACCCAGGAGAGCATGATCGCCCTTCCTTATCATCCGTCCAACGCCGTGTCTATCCATGAGCTCCAGGCCAACCCCGAGAAGGTTCTGAAGGCCATCGAAGAAGACACCAAAAAGCGTTTCGGCGAAAAGGTGCACCCGGACCTCCTGTCCAAGATCCGGAATGGAAAAGTCTATGCCGATCAGGGCATTATTGCCGGCTGCTCCGGCGGTACCTACGATAACTTGAGCGAGGCTGCTACCATCCTCAAGGGCAAGTCCATCGGCAACGATTACTTCACCATGAGCGCCTATCCGCAGAGCACGCCGGTATATCTGGCTACCACCCGTAACCACATCGCTGAAGAGCTTCTGGAAGCCGGCGTAGTGATCAAGCCCGCCTTCTGCGGCCCTTGCTTCGGTGCCGGCGACGTGCCGTCCAACAACGGCCTCTCCATCCGCCACACCACCCGTAACTTCCCCAACCGTGAAGGCTCCAAGCCCGGCCAGGGACAGATTTCCATGGTGGCCCTGATGGACGCCCGTTCCATCGCCGCCACGGCTGCTGCCGGCGGTGTCATCACCGCTGCCACGGACATTGAATACAAGGATGAGCACAAGCCCTACAGCTTCGACGGACGCATTTATGAGAAGCGTATCTACAACGGTTTCGGCAAGGCCGACCTTTCCGTCGAGCTCCGCTATGGTCCCAACATCAAGGACTGGCCCACGATGTATCCCATGCAGGAGAACATGCTGGTGGAACTGGCCGCCGTCATTCACGACCCGGTGACCACCACCGACGAGCTCATCCCTTCCGGCGAAACCTCCAGTTATCGTTCCAACCCGCTGAAGCTCTCCGAGTTCGCTCTTTCCCGCCGTGTCCCGGAGTATGTTGGCCGCAGCAAGCGCATCCAGGCCGATGACCTGGCCCGTCGTGACGGCAAGCTCACCGAAGACCTCCGGAAGGCGCTGGCCGTGGCCGGTGCATCGGCAGAGGATACCTCCTTCGGTTCCTGCGTGTTTGCCAACAAGCCGGGTGACGGCAGTGCCCGCGAGCAGGCCGCTTCCTGCCAGAAGGTGCTGGGTGGCGACGCCAACATCTGCTACGAGTACGCCACCAAGCGTTACCGTTCCAACTGCATCAACTGGGGCATCGTTCCGTTTACCATCGCGAAGGAGACTCCATTCGACTATGAGGCTGGGGACTACGTGTTTGTTCCGGGTATCCGTGCCGCCATCCTGGACGGCAGGGAAGAGATTGATGCCAAAGTGATCACCCGTGACGGCCGCTGCACGCCCATCCGCCTGTACTTCCAGAACCTCACCGCCGACGAGCGCCAGATCCTTGCCGACGGCTGTCTGATGAATTACTACAAAAACCGCAAATAATCATGGAAAAAATCAAAATGACCACGCCGCTCGTCGAGATGGACGGCGACGAAATGACCAGGATCCTGTGGCAGATGATCAAGGATGAACTCATCCTTCCCTTCGTAGACCTGAAGACCGAGTACTACGACCTGGGCCTGCCTTACCGCGACAAGACGTCGGACCAGGTGACCATCGATTCCGCAAACGCCACCAAGCGTCTGGGCGTTGCCGTGAAGTGCGCCACCATCACCCCCAACGTGCAGCGCATGAGCGAGTACAACCTGCACCAGATGTGGAAGAGCCCCAACGGCACCATCCGTGCCATGCTGGACGGCACCGTGTTCCGCACACCCATCACCATCCCCAGCATCCACCCGGCTGTGAAATTCTGGAAGAAGCCCATCACCATCGCCCGTCATGCCTATGGCGACGTGTACCGCGACGTGGAAATCCAGACCACCGAGCCTGGTGTGGCCAAGCTCGTCTTTGAGGGCGCTTCCGGTCAGCGCATCGAGGAAGTGATCCACGAGTTCGCCGGTCCCGGCGTAATCGAGGGTATGCACAACACCGACAAGTCCATCTCCAGCTTCGCCCACGCCTGCTTCAAGTATGCCCTGGACGTGAAGGAGAACCTGTGGTTCGCCACCAAGGACACCATTTCCAAGAAGTATGACGGCCGCTTCAAGGCCATCTTCGAGGAAATCTATGAGAAGGAATATAAGGAGCAGTTCGAGGCCGCCGGCATCGAGTACTTCTATACCCTGATCGACGACGCCGTGGCCCGTGTGATGCGTTCCGAGGGCGGTTTCATCTGGGCTTGCAAGAACTACGACGGCGACGTGATGTCCGACATGGTATCCACCGCCTTCGGCTCCCTGGCCATGATGACTTCCGTGCTGGTTTCCCCGGACGGCAAGTACGAGTTCGAGGCCGCCCACGGCACCGTGACCCGCCACTATTACAAGTACCTCAAGGGCGAGGAAACTTCCACCAACCCGATGGCCACCATCTTTGCCTGGAGCGGCGCTTTCCGCAAACGTGGTGAAATGGACAATCTCCCGGAACTGGTGAATTACGCCAACCAGCTGGAGCAGGCCTGCTTCGACACCCTGAACGAGGGTCTGGAGACCAAGGACCTGGTGAATCTCTCCGAGGGCATTACCCCGAAGGGCCTCACCTCCCTGCAGTTCCTCCAGGAAATCCGCAAGCGTCTGGAGAAGCGCCTCGGCGCCTAGTCCACTCCCCGGAGAAAGAAAATAGGCTGGCCAGATGGTCAGCCTATTTCGTTTAGTCTTCCAGCCAGAAGAGTTCCCAGGAAGAGTCGTTGCAGGGGTTGAGATTATTTCCGTCCATCACAGAGATCTGGTTGACATCGAACCATTTGCTCCACTGGGTGGCGGCATCGAAGGCCGAAGAGGTATAGTTGGCACCATGTTTCTGGTACGTCTCGTCCTTCGCTTTGGAATAGATGGAAATGCCCACACTGTAGCCTCCATGCTTTGGCATCACGTAATTTCCGCCCGCATCCATGCGGTTGATTCCGGTAATGGCGGTGACCCTGGCGTCGTCGATGGCTTTGGTGAGCATTTCATGGTCCAGGTCAAAACCGCCGCCGTGGTCCGTGGGAACAAAGATATAATTCTCTGCGGGGACATTTTTCTTGACCCAGTTGATGTACTCTGTCAGCGTGGACTGCTTGTACATGGGTACCTCGGAGGCATTCTTGTAGATATATTGCTTGTAACCCTCTTTGGTAAGGTCTGTCTTGTCGGTGAGCTCATACCGGTAGCATTTGCCCCATTCGCCAATCATTTGTTGTTTCTCATACTCTGAATAGCTCTTGTCGGTTTTGGACATGTTCCACATGACGGCAAAACGCACGTCCTTATTCCCCATGCCCATGGCTTTGACGTAGTCCTTGATACCGCCATCCAGCATGCAGTCTACGTTTCCGCCACCGCTGCCGTAGAACATAATGGTGTATTTGGCCGGGGTGGTGTTCACCGGCTCATTGGGGTTGTCTTTGTTGCAGGAGGCAATACTCATAGCGAAGCCAATGCTGACAGCTATGAGTGCGATTTTTCATTGTTTATGGTTTTAAAGATTGTACTAAAGCAATTGGAAGCTACCCCAGCGGGTAGAAGAGGGATTCGTAGCGGCTGTTCCAGCTGCGGTCGTAGTGCATGCGGACGGTGCGGGCGCTGGCGAAGGCGTTGAAATTGGCCCACGCTTCCAGGAAGAGCACGGCGAAATCCGTGCGCTGGTGGAGGGTGAGGGCGAAGAGGGTGTATACGGCCGTGATGTATACGCAGGCGCGTTCCCGGTCATCGGCCTGGGGCGTGGCCGGGGTGGCCAGGGGAAGGCGCTGACTCTGGGCGAAGGCAAGGTCTGCGATAGCGTCTGCCAGCAGGGCTTCTTCCGCGGGGGCATAGAGCTGGGAGCAGTAACGCTCTGCAGCAAACTGGCGAGCCACCGCCTCTTTATCCAGTACCGGAAGCGGATCTGGCAACGGGCGCTCGAAGTAGCGGGCGAAAGTGGCCTGGCCGCGGAGAAACTGAAGGGCCAGGACGCAATAGTCCCGGATGCTGGCCTCTATAACCATCGCATAGGGGGCTTTTTCGTCTATCCGGGACAATATTTCTTTTACCGTAGCCATTACAAGACGTAAATATAATCATTTTTTACTAAATTTGTACAAGATAAGACCACAAGATATGAAAATCGTTTTTCTGGATTCCATCACCATGGGAGATACCTCCCTGGCCGAGATTGCCGCGTTAGGAGAACTTACCTGCTACCCCAGCTCCACCCCGGAGGAGGCCCGCAAACGGGTCCGGGAGGCCGATGTAGCCATTCTGAATAAGGTGCTTGTAAATAAGGAATTCCTGGATGCCGCCCCGGGCCTGAAGCTGGTCTGCGAAGCCGGAACCGGTATCAATAATATCGATGTGCCCCTGTGTAGGGAAAGGGGCGTGAGCGTGCGGAATGTAGCTGCGTACTCCACCGATTCCGTGGCGCAGATTGCCTGGATGCATATCCTGAACCTTTCCGGCAGGGCTTTCCACTATAACCGTTTCGTGAAGGAGGGCTATTACAGCCGGAATGTCGTGCATGTGGATTATCGGCATCCGTTCACGGAAATCTGCGGCAAAACCCTGGGCATCGTGGGTATGGGCGCCATCGGCCAGAAAGTGGCTTCCATCGGCCGGGCTTTCGGCATGGAGGTAATCTATTATTCCACTTCCGGGACGGGCCATTGTAAGGAGTACCCTTCCGTTTCGCTGGATGAACTGCTCTCTCGCTCGGATGTCATTTCTATCCATGCCCCGTACAACGAGCGCACGGCCGGCCTGATTGGCTATCAGCAGCTCCGGCAGATGAAACCGACGGCATATCTGGTGAATACCGGCAGGGGAGGGATTGCCGTAGAAGAAGAGTTGGCACGGGCATTGGACGAGGGCCTCATTGCGGGTGCCGCCCTGGATGTGTTCGTGAAAGAACCTCTCCCGGCAGACCATCCCCTGATGAAACTGGAGCATCCTGAAAGACTGCTTCTTACGCCTCATATTGCCTGGTATTCCCAAGAGGCGCGCGCCCGTCTTGCGCACGAAATGGCAGAAAATATCAAAAAAGAATTTGGAATTTAAAAAAGAATTACTACCTTTGCGGTGTACTATTAAACTAATACACACGCAAAGATATGATCACAGTCAACAATCTTAGCTTCAATTACGGACAGAAGGAGGTCCTCAAAGACATCTCCATGAACGTCCGGGAGGGCAGTATCTACGGTTTCCTCGGGGAGAACGGCGTGGGAAAGACCACCCTCCTTACCCTGCTCTCCGGCCTGAAAAAGCCCCGGCGGGGGAGCATCGATGTCGATGGACGGGATCCTTTCCAGCGGGAACCTTCCCTCCTGGCAGAGCAGTTCTACCTTCCGGACGAGGTGTCTCCAGTCCATGCGAAGGCCATTGATTTCGCCCGTGAGAACGGGGCGCTCTGGAAGAATTTCGACATGGGCAAGTTCACCGCCATCCTGCTGGAGTTCGAGGTAGACCTGAACCAGCGCATGGATTCCATGAGCGCCGGCCAGCTCAAAAAGACATGGGTTTCGTTCGCCCTGGCCTGCAATGCCCGTCACTATTATATGGACGAGCCTACCAATGGTCTGGACATTCCCTCCAAAGCCCAGTTCCGCAAGGCCATCACTAAGTACACCACGGAGGAGGCTGCCGTCATCATCTCCACCCATCAGGTGCGGGACCTGGAGAACATCATCGACCCCATTATCATCCTGGACAAGCAGGATGTGCTGGTGAACGCCTCCCTGCAGGAGATCACTTCCAAGCTGTATTTCGACTATAGAGCGGAACTCCATCCGGATGCCCTGTATGTAGAGAACACCCCGGGTGGCAGCATCCAGGTATATCCCAATCCGGACGGTGCCGATTCCAAAGTGCATCTGGAGGCCTTCTTCAACGCCGTCCATGCCCATAAGGCACTTGTCAAGTCCATGTTCAACCAGTAAGTTCCCATTGCCATGACCAGCGAAATATTCAACCTCAAGCGTTTCTGGAACTATTTCCTCTTCGACCTCAGACAGATGTGGCGGAACCACAGCGGTCCGGCCGTGTTTATCGGCGGGCTGGGTGTGATTGTATACGTGGTATGGGTACTGCTCTCCCTGCTGTTCACGCAAAGCTGGACAGGCCCCTCCCTCGGCGCCCGGATCATGATTCTTTTCACCGCCCTGATCATCCTTGTGATGTACCAGTCCCGCACGTACGGTTACCTCACCGACAAGAAGAAAGGGGCGGCCTGGCTCATGATTCCGGCCTCTTCTTTTGAGAAGTTCCTCTCCATGCTTCTGATCACCCTGATCGTAATCCCGCTGCTGTTCGTAACCGTGTTCTTTCTGGCCGACAGCCTGATCTGCCTGGCCGATCCCACCGTAGGAGACTCCCTCGTGGGCACGGCGATGCAGGGAATGAATGCCTTTGCCAACAAGGTCCCCGAGCTGTCCGACAGTCTGTTCATCAACCTTTCCGCCGGCTCCATCGTCAGCATCCTGCTGGTTGGCTTTATCAGCAACCTCCTGTATTTCCTGCTCTGTGGGATTTGCTTCAAGCGCTACAAGATTCTGGGCGGAATCGGCATCGTCTTTGCCCTGGAGGTGCTCCTGAGCATCCTGTTCAACATTTTCTTTCCCATCTGGTCCGAGAACCTGGTCTATCTGGACGAAGTTTCCGCCGCGCAGATGGTGTCCCATACCTTCAACTGGGTGCTGGTCATCAGCATCCTGATTGCCCTGGGACTGGCCGCCTGCATTTTCTTCCGCATCAAAACCATCAAACACTAAACTATGGATTTCAACGCTGACAAACCCATTTTCCTGCAGATTGCCGATTCGCTCTGCGACCGCATCCTGTCAGGGACCCTCAAAGGGGAAGACCGCATTCCCTCCGTACGGGAGTTCGGCGCCGACATCGGCGTGAATCCCAATACGGTCATGCGCACCTATGAGAAACTCACCGCTGATGGTATTATCTACAACAAACGGGGCATCGGCTACTTCGTGTCCCCGGATGCCCGGGAACATATCCTGGAGTCCCAGCGGAAAGAGTTTCTGGAAAAAAATGTCCCGTGTATCCGCAAGCGCCTGGAACTACTGGGACTGGATGCAAATATATTCAAGAATTAGAGAACGATATGAAAACAGTTAGATTATTGATTGCCGGCCTGCTAGTCGCCTCCTCCCTCACTTCTTGCGTGTTTGTTGGCCGTAACGGAGGAAAAACCGTGACCTGCAAGGGTCCTGTCCAGGAAAAGCTACTGGACCTGAAAGACTTTGACAAAATTGTCATGAACGGACATGCCGACGTTGTCATCTCCCAGCGGGAAACCTTCTCGGTGAAGGTCAGCGCCAACGAAGAGGTGTTCGACTACCTGGATTTCCATGTAGACAACGGTACGCTGATTCTGGAAACCAAAGACCATGTGAACCTTCGCGCAGAGACGTTTGACGTGACGGTGACGCTGCCCGTCCTCAAGGACATCTCCATCCAGGGCGCCGGCGACGTGGACCTGAAGGGCGGTTACTACGCAGCCGAACCCCTGGCCCTGACGCTTAACGGTGCCGGTGACATTGAATTCCGCGATATCCAGGTGCCTTCCCTGTCCATCACCATCAACGGTGCAGGCGATATCGAAGCCAAGGGAATCGACGTAAATGAACTCTCCATCAGCGTGAACGGAGCCGGTGACGTGGAAGTAACCGGCAAAGCCGATAAAGCCCGTTTCAGCGTGGCCGGCGCAGGCGACATCGATGCCCTGGGACTGGACGTCCAGGATGTGGAGACCCACAAGAGCGGGATTGCGTCCATCAAGTTGAAAAACCGTTAGTTAAACATAAATTGAATACACGCAAAAGAGCCTGTTCCGCTTGGGGGACAGGCTCTTTTGTACAGGGGTGTGCCGATTTTACCAGCCCAGCACGTAGGCGAAGATGAGCGGAGCCACGATGGTGGCGTCTGACTCTACGATGAACTTGGGCGTATCCGGAGCCAGCTTGCCCCAGGTAATTTTCTCGTTGGGGACGGCGCCGGAGTAGGAACCGTAGCTGGTGGTAGAGTCTGAGATCTGGCAGAAATAGGCCCAGAGGGGAGTGCCTTCCCAGCCCAGGTCCTGTTCCATCATGGGAACGCAGCAGATGGGGAAGTCTCCGGCGGTGCCGCCGCCAATCTGGAAGAAACCGACGCCGGGAGCGTTCTTCTTGTACCAGTCTACCAGGAACATCATAACCTCTACGCCCTGGATGACCATATGGGGATCATATTCTCCGCGGATAACATGGGCGGTGAAGATGTTGCCGGTGGTGCAGTCTTCCCAGGCCGGGCAGATGATGGGGATGTTTTTCTCACAGGCGGCCACTACCCAGCTGTCTTTGGGGTCGATCTCATAGTACTGCTCCAGGACGCCGCTGCGGATCATCTGATAGATGAACTCGTAGGGGAGGTAGCGCTTGCCCTCTGCCTTGGCTTTGTCCCAGACCTCTACCAGATGTTTTTCCAGGCGGCGGAAAGCTTCTTCTTCCGGGATGCAGGTGTCTGTGACGCGGTTATAATGGTTGTCCAGCAGTTCCTGCTCCTGCTTGGGGGTGAGGTCGCGGTAGCCGGGAACCCGGTAATAGTGGCTGTGGGCCACCAGGTTCATGATATCTTCTTCCAGGTTGTTGGCGCTGCAGCACACGAAGGCGATCTTGTCCTGGCGGATCATCTCTGCCAGGGAGAGGCCGAGCTCTGCGGTGGACATGGCGCCGGCCATGGCGAGAAACATTTTTCCGCCCTTGGCAAGGAGGTCTTCATAGGCCTTGGCGGCATCTACCAGCGCGGCAGCATTGAAATGACGGTAATTGTGGGTGATGAATTGAGAAATAGGTCCCTTTTCCATTTTTGATTAACAACGCTCCTGCAGGCGAAACCAGTCTGTGGTCTCCAGCCTGCGGAGTTTCATGCAAAAATAGACTAATTTTTCCTTTTCAGCAAAAGAATTCGTAACTTTGTCCCTAATATGAAAACCAAAATGAATATCTCCGGGCCCAACGGGCTTTTGTCGGCCATTCTGGAAGTTCCGGAGGGCAAGGATTCTTGTCCGCTGGTTATCCTGATGCATGGATTCATGTCCAACAAAAGGCTGGAGCCCCTGAAATCCGTAGCGGCAGCCCTGCTGGAAAACGGGATTGCCTCCCTCCGCTTCGACTTCGACGGCCATGGCCGCTCGGAAGGCCGGTTCAAGGACATGACGGTGCGCAAGGAACTGGAAGACGCCCGGGCTGTGTACGAAGCCGCCCGGAAGTTTCCGGGCGTGAACGGAATCGCGTTTCTGGGGCACTCCCAGGGCGGGGTAGTGGCCGGTATGCTGGCCGGCGAACTGGGTTTCCCCGCCGTAAAGGCCCTGGTTCAACTCGCCCCCGCTGCCGTGCTCAAGGACGATGCCCTCAATGGCGTCCTCATGGGCAAGCACTACAATCCGGCCGACCCTCCAGAGAAACTGCGGGTGTTCTTCCACACCGTGGGAAGGGAATATTTCACCGTGGCCCAGAAACTGCCCATCTATGAGACATCGGCCTGTTACAAAGGTCCTGTCCTACTGGTGCACGGCAAGGAGGACAAGATTGTCCCTTACCGCTACAGCGAACAATATGACAAGTCATACCCGGACAGCACCCTCCGCCTCCTGGACGGGGAGAACCATTTTCTCTCCAAGCGGCGCAAAGAGGTAGTCGGGCTATCTGTACAATTCTTAAAATCTAAGTTTTAACTATGAATCTTTCCCCGGATCTGGAAAAAGCCTATACCAAGGAGCACCTGTCGGCCCGGGAGGCGCAACGCCAGGCCGAATTCATCGCCTGGGGCCCCATGGTGTTTCTGGTGAGCCGCCTGATGGTCAAGTTCGGCATCCTGGAGCGCATGCGGGACAAGGACATGACCTTGCAGGAGATTGCCTCTGCTGCCGGGCTTTCCGAATATGCCGCCAAAGTGCTGTTGGAAGCCTCCCTGGGTGTGGGTACGGTCATCATCAACACGGAAACGGACCGCTATTCCATTACCAAAACCGGCTGGTTCCTCCTGAACGACCCGGCAACCCGCGTTAACCTGGACTTCAATTACGACGTTAATTACGAGGGTTTCTTCAAGCTGGAGGAATCCCTTAGGGAAGGCCGTCCGGCCGGGCTGGGGCACTTCGGCCCCTGGCCCACCATCTATGAAGGCCTTTCCTCCCTGCCGGAGCAGGTGCAGAAGAGCTGGTTCGCCTTCGACCACTTCTACAGCGACCATTCCTTCGACCTGGCCCTGCCCATCGTTTTTGAACGGAAACCCCGCCGTCTGATGGACGTGGGCGGCAACACCGGCCGGTTCGCCCAGCGATGTGTAGCCTTCGACCCGGATGTGGAAGTAACCATCGTGGACCTTCCGCAGCAAATCGGCCTGATGAAAAAAGCCACGGCCGATGACCCCAATGCCGTCCGTATCCACGGCTTTGGCACCAATTTGCTGGACAATGCCAACGAGTTCCCGAAAGACCTGCATCCGGACGCCATCTGGATGAGCCAGTTCCTGGACTGCTTCAGCGAACCCCAGATCCTGAGCATCCTCAAGCGCGCCGCCAAGGTGATGGATGGGGACACCCGTCTTTACATCATGGAAACCTTCTGGAACCGCCAGCGGTTTGAACCTGCCTCATTATGCCTCACGATGACCAGCCTGTATTTCACGGTGATGGCCAACGGCAACTCCAAGATGTACCATTCCGACGACATGATCCGCCTCATTGGCGAAGCCGGCCTTACCGTGGAGACCATCCACGACTCCCTGGGGCAGGGCCACAGCATTGTCGTCTGCAAAAAAGCATAATAACGATAGAAATATGAGTTTGAACGAAATTCAAGAGAAAGTAAAGACCTTCCTCATGGAAGAACTGGAGATTGACGAAGACAAGATTGCAGGAGATGCCCGTCTCAAGGAAGACATGGGGATCGACTCCCTGGAAGTGGTGGATGTCGTGGTGCTGGTAGAGGAGGAGTTCGGTTTCAAGATGAAGCCGGAAGACTTCAAGACCCTCCTTACCCTGGACCAGTTCTGCCAGTTTATCGCAGAGCGGGTTGGCTGAGATCTCCCATAAGGACTGGAAGGGAGCCACGGACGGAACGCCCTGGATGCACCGAGCCCTTATCGGCCTGTTCCGGTGGGTGCCCCTGCCGGTGATGTACGGCTTGATGGGCCTGGCCATTCCGGTTTATGTGGCCACGGACGGAAAGGGGAGAAAAGCCTCCTACCGCTTTTTCAGGCACCGGATGGGCTATCCCCGGGTAAAAGCTTTCCTGCATGTTTTCAAAAACATGTACAAAATGGGGGAGGCCGTGATGGACCGCTTTGCCGCCTATGCCGGACGGAAGTTCCGGATGACGGGAGACAATGTGAAACTCTATGACGCCCTGTGTCCGGCGCAAACGCCTTTTATGCTGCTGGCCTCCCATGAGGGCAACTACGAGATTTCCGGCTACATGCTCCCCACGCCCAAGCCGATGAAAACCCTTGTGTATTCCGGGGAGGCCGTGACAGTGATGCAGAACCGGGCGAGGATGTTCGGCGGATGCAATATCGAGATGGTCCCGGTGAGGGAGGACATGTCCCACATCTTCGCCCTGAATGCGGCGCTGGAGGCCGGAGAAATTGTCTCCATGCCGGCGGACCGGGTCCTGGGGTCTTCCAAAACGGTAAAATGCCGCTTTTTCGGGGAAGAAGCCGCTTTTCCGTCCGGGCCGTTCACCCTCGCGCTGCGTCGCGGAGCCACCTGCTTCGCCGTCTTTGTGGTCAAGGAGCGCTACCGCACCTTCAAGGCCATCGTGTCGCCGCTGTCCGTGCCCCCGGAGGGAACCTTCCGGCAAACAGTCCAAGCCCTGGCCGAGGCCTATTCCGCCTGCCTGGAAAAAGTGGCCCGCGCCTATCCGGACCAATGGTTTAACTTTTATGATTTTTGGGAATGACGTCCCTACGTGACATACCGATAGAAAGTGTTTTGCTGCAACAGCCGCCCTTCCGTTTTGTGGACCACCTGGAAAGCTACTCGGAAGCGGTGACGGAGGTGTCATTTACCGTCCGGGAAGGGCTGATGCTGCTGGAAGGGGATTGCCTGAGCGCCGCTGGCGTGATGGAACACATGGCCCAGGCCTGCGCTGCCCGCGTGGGTTATGTGACCGTCTATATCCTGCACAAGCCGGTAAACATCGGCTATATCGGCCAGGTACGCAATTTCATCTTTTCCCGTCTGCCCCGCGTGGGAGAGACGCTGCGCACGCAGGTACGCCTGAAAAGCGAGATTTTCGGCATTTCCCTCTCCGAGATAGAAGTCTGCTGTGGCTGGGAACGCATTGCGTCCGCCTCTCTTAAAACTGCCCTTTCCGATGATAAGTAATGTAAATATACTGGGATGCGGGGTATGTACTCCGCTGGGAAATACCGCGCAGGAGGTGTTCCGTGCCGTCCGGGAAGGACGGTCGGCCCTGCGCCTGCATCCGGATGCCTTCGGCTGCGCAGAACCGGTGTTCGCCTCCCTTTTCGAGCGCGCCCCTTTTGAGGGAAAATCCCTTTTCCCTGAGATCTGTGTGCGTGCGGCGGTAGCCGCCATTGCACAAGCCGGTATCAACGTCTCGTCGGACAGGACCGCTCTTGTGGTCTGTTCCGTCAAGGGAGAGATCGAACTGCTGGGGAAGGCCGATGTCACCCTGGCTGCATCGGCCCGGAAAATAGCCGATGCCCTGGGCGTGACCACGCCTCCGCTGGTGGTTTCCAACGCCTGTATCTCCGGCCTGGCCGGTCTGGTGCAGGGGCGGCGCCTGCTCCTTTCCGGCCTGTACGACCAGGTTGTTGTAGTGGGGGCAGAGGTGCAGTCCCGCTTTATCGTCAGCGGCTTCCAGTCATTGAAAGCCCTCTCCGACGAGGCCTGCAAGCCCTTTGACATCGCCCGCAAGGGCCTGAATCTGGGGGAGGCTGCTGCTGCTATGGTCCTGTCCCAGGACGGTGGAAAGGCGGGGGGCTTCCAGATTCTGGAAGGTGCCATCCGCAACGATGCCAACCACATCTCCGGTCCTTCCCGGACGGGAGAAGGCAGCTTCAACGCCCTGCGCTATGTCCTGCCTGCCGTAGACCCTCAGGAGCTGGCCTTTATCAGCGTCCACGGCACTTCCACCCTGTACAACGACGAGATGGAATCCATCGCCCTGGACCGCGCCGGCCTCCTGGATGTGCCTGTCTGTGCGCTCAAAGGCAGTTTCGGCCATACCATGGGCGCCGCCGGCATCCTGGAATCTGTCATGGGCATGCTGGCCCTGCAGGAAGGGATCGTCCTTCCTACGCGGGGATTCGAAAGACTGGGGGTCAGCCGCCCCGTCAAGGTATCGGCCACGGAAGTACCCGCTTCCGGAAAGGCTTTTATTAAACTGCTTTCCGGCTTCGGCGGGGTAAACGGAGCCCTTGTATTCAGACAATCATGAGAACCGTAAACATACCTTCAGGCACTTCGCTCGCGGACCTGTATCGGGAGCACGTAGGCGATTATCCCAAGTTTTTCAAGATGGACACCGCCTGCAAGCTGGGCTTTCTGCTGGCAGAGTTGCTGGTGAAAGAAGACCCTGACCGTTTTGTGCCTCGGGAAGACCGCGCCGTGTTGGTGTTCAGCCGCTTCGGCTCTCTTTCCGACGACAGGAATTTCGCTGCCTCCATGGAGGAGCTCGCGTCTCCGGCCCTCTTCGTCTATACCCTGCCCAATACGGTTACCGGCGAAATCGCCATCCGCAACAAGTACGCGGGGGAAACGTCGGCCTATGTGCTGGAAGCGTTCGACCCGGACCAGATCCTGAACCAGATCTGCCTGGCTTTCCAGGACCGGAACACACGCTCGGTGCTGGCCGCCTGGGTGGACTGCCCGTCAGACCAGGAGTGGAATGCCATTGGCTGGCTCATTGAACTGGAAGACCTGCTGCCCCCGGCAGAAGGACATCACTGCTGCCATGGACACAGTGGTGGCGGTTGCTGCCACCATCACGACGAAGAAGAAGGTGGCGGGCACCACTGCTGCCACCATCATGACGAAGAAGAAGGTGGCGGGCACCATTGCCATTGCAAAGAAAACAAACAAGAATAAGAAGAATATGGAAAATCTCATCAATGAACTGAAATTGAAAGTGATCGATGCATTGAATCTGGAAGGGATGACCCCTCAGGACATCGCCGACGATGCTCCTCTCTTTGGAGAGGACGGACTGGGACTGGATTCTATCGATGTGCTGGAGCTGATTGTTCTGCTGGAGAAGAACTACGGCATCCGCCTGGCCACCCCTCAAGAGGGGAAAAAGGTGTTTCAGAGCATGGCAGTCATGGCCGATTACGTGGCGGCCAACCGGACCAAATAAGTGACGGAGCGGATTGTCATAACGGGCGCCGGCGTGGTGAGCGCCATCGGGTGCGGCAAGGCCGATACCCTGGCCTCTCTGCGGGAAGGCCGCAGCGGCATTGCCCCGGTGAAGTATCTGGAAACCACTCTGAAGGACTTTCCGGTGGGGGAGGTTCCCCTGTCCAACGGACAACTCTCAGCCCTTACCGGTGCGCCGGATTGCTGGCCTCGCACAACACTCCTGTCTGTCCTTGCCCTCCAGGAAGCCCTGGAACAGGCCTCCTTGTCACCGGCAGGGAATGGCCTTTCCTCCGCGTCGCTTCGCGACCCTGTACGGGAAAATGCTCCGGAAAGGCCATTCCCTGCCGCTGAGCTGATGCTGGTCAGCGGTACCACTGTTGGGGGGATGGACCTGACGGAGAAAAGCTACCCGGCGTATTCGCCCTGGCACAGCTGCGGTGCATCCACAGACCTGGCCGCGCAGTTCCTGGGCTTTTCCAGTGCCACAACGCTTTCTACGGCCTGTTCATCGGCCGCCAATGCCTTCATTTATGCGGCCAACCTGATCCGGTGCGGATTCTGCGACCGGGTGGTGGCGGGTGGTGCGGAAAGCCTGTCGGATTATCATCTGAACGGATTCAATTCCCTGATGATCCTGGACCGGGAATGGTGCCGTCCCTTCGATGCCACTCGCGCCGGACTCAATCTGGGAGAAGGTGCTGCGTTTCTGGTTCTAGAGTCGGAAAAATCGGCCTTGCAGCGTGGCGCTAAGCCCCTTGCTTTGCTGAGCGGGTGGGGAAATGCCTGCGATGCGTTCCATCAGACGGCGTCTTCGGAGAATGGGGAGGGTGCCTTCCTGGCCATGTCCAAGGCGCTGGCGATGGCGGCCCTGGAAGCCGGGCAGATCAGCTACGTCAACGCCCACGGAACGGGCACGCCCAACAACGACGCCTCGGAGAGCACGGCGCTCCGCCGGGTGTTCGGGGATGCGCTGCCGCCCGTGTCGTCCACCAAACCCTTTACCGGCCACACCACCAGTGCATCTGGCAGCATCGAAGCTGTTTTCTGCCTGCTGGCCCTCCAGCATGGATTCATTCCCCGGGAACTGAACTGGGAAAAGGCCGACCCTGCCTGCGTGGTCCCCTATACGCGAAATGCACCGGTGCACCTGCAGCATATCCTCTCCAACGCCTTTGGCTTCGGAGGAAACGACACCTCCTTTATCCTTTCCCGCCTATGATGCGTCCCGTTTTTCTCAAAGCCTTTGTGAGCCTGGGTCCGGAAGACCCGGACTTCCGGGAGATGTTCTCCCCGCTGGAGGCCCGGCGGATGAGCCGGCTCCTGAAACGGGCCGTCTGGACTTCCCGGAAAGCCCTGGAGGCAGCCCTCATCCAGCTGCCCGACGCTATCGTTACGGCGACGGATTTCGGGAGCATGAGCCAGTCAGAAGCCTACCTGAGTGCCTTGAAACAGGGGGAGGAGGCTACGCCCAAACCCACGAACTTCATGCAGAGCACCCACAATACCATCGGCTCGCTCATTGCCATCCAGTTGGGATGCCACGGCTACAATGCCACCTATTCCCATCAGGGACAGTCCTTCCGGAGCGCACTGTGCGATGCCTGGATGCAGTTGTCGCTGGGAGAGGCAAACACTGCGCTTGTGGGCTGGTTCGACGAATCCTTTCCCGCCGTGGGCGCTGAGGACCGCGCCGTTTCCCTGGTACTGGATGTACATCCCGGCCCCTTCCGGGAGGTTACCCGGGATTTGCTGCAGCTAGAAGACCCGCTGCTGCTTGGCACAATTTTGGAAAACAAGTAATGCCGTTATGTTCAAGCTGTTTTTGCTGGTAGCCATACAGTCGGTCTTTCTGAGCGGAGCGCAGGTGATGCTTAAGCTGGCATCGGCCCGGATTCTTCCGTTCAGCTGGAGCTGGCCTTTCTTCCGAAGCGTGATCCTGAACGGATGGCTGGCCCTGAGCGGGGTTGCCGGCATCACCGCCTTCGTGCTCTGGACCTACATCCTCAAGCGTTACCCGTTCGGCATCGCCTATCCGCTTTCCTGTATGGGGTACGTGTTCGGGCTCATTGCGGCCATGCTTGTTTTCCATGAAACCATCAACTGGAACCAGTGGGCGGGTATTGTCCTGATTATGGCCGGTTGTGCCCTTATTGCCAAATGAAAAAGATTCTTACATACCTGGTGAGTTTCCTGCTGAGCTCCCTGTCGTGGGCGCAGGATGCCGATCTTCTTGTCCGCATCCGGGAAGCCAACCTGAAAAATACCCTGGAGGCTTCATTTGTCCAGGTGCGCCATTCACCCATGCTGTCAGAAGACCTCCGCAGCGAAGGCTATGTAGCCCTGCAGTCGCCGGACAAGGTGCACTGGGAGGTTCTCAAACCCATTTCCAGGGTTTCCGTCTTCAATGGGGACATTCCCCAGAGCGGACGCCGGTTCCGCCTGCCCACGGAAAAGGATTTCACCGTGTCTTCGTTGGAGGGGGGGCAGGAGCTGTCTGTGATTCTGAAGCCGGTCCGCCGGGACCTGCAGCAACTGTTCAGCCAGATTGTCCTGAAGGTAGATCCTGCCACGCTGGCGGTGCGCTCCGTGCTGCTCAGCGGGCTGGACGGCGACTGGACCCAGATCACCTTCTCCCATGTGAAGACCGATATCCCGCTCGCTTCCTCCCTATTCGAAAAATGATGCTGAAAGACTTCTTATACCGCCTGGTGTCTGCTGAACCCGGTAATGCCACCGTAGAGTTGCTGCCGGACTGTCCCGTCTATGCGGCCCATTTCCCCGGCTTTCCCATTACGCCCGGAGTTACCCTGGTTCAGATGGCCGTGGAACTGATGGGATGTACCTTGGTTTCGGCCAAAGACATCAAGTTTGTCGCCCCGGTCTTTCCTTCTGTAGAGGGCGGTCCCAGGCTTCGTTTCCAATGGCTTGTCCAGGACGACGGAAAGGCCGATGTGGCCATCTTCCTGGAGGGGGAAACGCTCTGCGCCAAAATGCAGTTGTTTGTTAAGACCAATACCGACACCCTGGTTCTGATTCCCACCTACAACAATGCAGGAACGCTGGACAACGTGCTCCGGCGGACCCTGGCGCAGAAACTGCCTGTGATGGTGGTAGACGACGGCAGTACGGATGGCACCGCGCAGGTGCTCCACACACTCCGGAAGACTTATCCCGACCTGCTGGTTGTCACGCACCAAGTGAACTGCGGAAAGGGGAGGGCGCTGAAAACCGGATTCCAGGAAGC
This sequence comes from uncultured Bacteroidales bacterium, assembly GCA_947168525.1. Taxonomy (GTDB): domain Bacteria; phylum Bacteroidota; class Bacteroidia; order Bacteroidales; family UBA932; genus Cryptobacteroides. Next base: position 40,825 of record CAMVMG010000002.1, on the reverse strand, counting down.
CCGCCGCAGGGGATTCGACTATGTGCTCACCCTGGATGCCGACGGGCAGCATGCCCCGGAGGACATTCCTGTACTTCTCTCGGCCAAGGGAGAGAAAAACCTGGTGGTGGGGAGCCGGAACATCCAGGCCGACGGCATGGCCGGGTCCAGCACCTTCGCCAACCGTTTTTCCAATTTCTGGTTCACACTCTATACCTGGGTGAAGCTGCCGGACACCCAGACTGGCTACCGGCTCTATCCTTTGCGCCAGCTTCCCTGGCTGGGCCTGCTGAGCGCCCGTTACGAGGCGGAACTTACCCTGCTGGTGTTCTCGGCATGGAAAGGACTGCGGCTCGTCCCCGTGCCCGTGAAGGTCTTTTATCCGAAAGACAGAGTCACTCATTTTCATCCGGTGAAGGATTTCACCCGCATCAGTGTGCTCAATACGCTGCTGTTGTTTGTGGCTCTTTTCTATGGTTATCCCCGCATGATTTTTCATTCTTTCAGGAAAAATTTGTAAATTTGTAATTTACAATGCGACTTATCCTGTGAAGAATTGGGTTCTTCGAATATACGATTACTTCTCTGCCCATAAGCGGGTAGCCGCCGCTGTGCTGCTGGTGGTGCTTACCCTCAGCGTGGTAAGCCTTCTCCACCTGGATTTCCAGGAGGATATCTCGGATTTCCTGCCCGCCGGGCAGCGGGAGGAACTGCGGGATACAGAGGGGCAGGAGCGGATGGCAGTCTTCTTCACCGGAGGCACCCTCGAAGACAAGCTGGATGCCATGTACGGGTTCGAGGAGCGCTGGAACAATGCCCATCCGGACATCCCTGTGTCGGCACAGACCGAAAGCACGCAGGTGATGGATGTTTTCAGTTTTATCAATACCAACTGGCCCTATTTCCTGCAGGAGCAGGACTATGCGCGGATGGATTCCCTGCTAGAGGCTCCCGGCTATGTTTCCCGTGTGATGGCCGAGAACAAAAATGCCCTTTACGGCAGCTCCTCCATTCAGGAGCGCTACATGCGCGCGGACCCGCTTCATTTATATAGCCCTGTCCTGCAGCGCTTCCAGGCCTTGAATACAGGCAACCGTCTGGAAGACGGCTGTCTGTTTACGGAAGACGGGCAGACGGGTATCATTTTCTTCGATTCCCCCTATGGCGGCAGCGAGACAGGCCGGAATGCAGAACTGGTACAGCAACTTGCTCTCATCAAGGCGGATGTCGCCGCTGCTTTCCCCTCTGTTACCGTTACCTCTACCGGCGGCCCCGAGGTGGCTGTGGAAAATGCTGTCCGCATCAAGAAAGATTCCATCCTGGCCCTGGCCATCGCCGCCATCCTGATCTGCATCGTCCTGTGGCTGAGTTATAAACGGCTGGCCGATGTCCTCTGGATCCTGATCTCCATCGCTGCGGGCGCTCTCTTCGCCCTGGGCATCATCGCCCTGTTCAAGAGCAGCGTGAGCATTATCGTCCTGGGGATTGGCTGTACCATCATCGGCATCGCCGTGAATTACCCGCTGCACTATGTGGATCACCTGAAATACCAGACCGACAAGCGGAAGGCCCTGGCAGAGCAGGTGAATCCGCTACTGGTGGGCAACATCACCACCGTAGGCGCTTTCCTGAGCCTGCTGCTGCTCAAGGCCGATGCCCTGCACGACTTTGGCTTCATCGGCGCCATGATGCTGGTGGGCACCATCCTGTTCGTCCTCGTCTTCCTGCCGGTTTTTCTCCCGGCGGCCAAAGGGGAGCGGAATGCCATCAAGTTGGACTTCGACTCCCGCCTCCGCCTGGACGCTCCCGCCCGCAAGGTGCTCTTCGGTGCTTTCCTGGCCCTGTCGCTCCTTTTCTTCTATTTCGGCAGCCGCGTCCGTTTCGATGCCGACCTTCACAATATCAATTACATGACCCGGGAGCAAGAGACCGGTTTCGCCGTCCTGGAAAATATGCGTCCGGATGCATCGGCCTTCCCGGTGCCGTCTGCAGAACAGCAGCAGGAGCGGATCGCCCGCTGGAACAACTTCTGGGAGCGCCATGCCAGCTTGTCGGACCAGGTTATCGTGGCAGGTTTGGAACAGGGCTTCACGGCCCATGCCTTCCAGCCTTTCTTCGATGCGCTGGACCGGGAATGGGTTCCGCAGGAAAGGGCCTATTTCCAGGCGGTGGACTTTGCCCCGGAGAGCAGTGCGGCGGCGCTGCTGGTTCAGTCGCTGCAGGAAGATTTCGACACCATCGGCCTGCTGTGCTCGCTCATCGTGTTCTTCTTCCTCTGGTTCAGTTTTGGCTCGCTGGAGCTTTCCCTGGTAAGTTTCCTTCCCCTGGCAGTAAGCTGGCTGTGGATTCAGGGAATCATGGGTCTTACAGGCCTGGCTTTCAATATTGTGAACATTATCCTGGCCACGTTCATCTTCGGCCAGGGGGACGACTATTCTATCTTTATCACGGAAGGCCTGATGTATGAGCGGGCTACGGGAAAGAAGATCCTGCACTCCTACAAGAATGCCGTCATGCTCAGTGCCATTATCATGTTCGTGGGTATCGGTGCACTGGTGGTGGCCCGGCATCCCGCCATGCGCTCCCTGGGCCTGGTTACGGTGATTGGCATGTTCACGGTGGTCCTGATGGCCTATTACCTGCCTCCGCTGGTGTTCCGCTGGCTCACCACCCGGAAAGGGGAGCCTCGGAAGGTCCCTGTAACCCTGATGCAATGGGTGCGGACGGGGTTCATCGGCCTGGTGATGGTGCTCTCCATGAGCCTGCTGTCGGTCTGGGCCTGGTTCTATTTCCTTACCGGAAAGCACAACGAGAAAAAACGCCTGAAGTTCCACAAGCTGCTGTCCCGGCTGTCCCTCTGGGCCGTCCGCTGCATTCCGGGCGCCCATTACAAGCTCTATAACCCCTATGGGGAAGATTTCTCCAAGCCGGCGGTGTATATCTGCAACCACCAGAGCCATCTGGATGTTCTGCCTATCCTGGCACTGCAGCCCAAGCTCATCTTCCTCACCAACGAGTGGGCCTGGAATTTCCCGCTGTACCGCCAGGTGGTGCGCGGCGCAGAATATTATCCCACCTCCGGCGGGGTGAATCAGGGAATCGACCATGTGAAAGACCTCATTTCCCGGGGTTACTCCATCGTGGCCTTCGTAGAGGGCACCCGCAGCATGGACAGCCTCACCATCCAGCGCTTTCACCGCGGTCCGTTCCTCACAGCGCAGCAGTTCGGCCTGGACATCCTGCCACTCTGCATCCACGGATTCGGATTCGCCCTTCCCAAGCACGATTTCCGCCAGCGCAAGGCGGGGCTCTCCCTGGAAGTGGGCCAGCGTGTCCGCGTTCCCGAAGGGGCCGATATCGCTGCGTTTACCCGCAGTATGCGCCATTTCTATAACGACTGGTATGCCCGGATCCGGGAACAGCGGGAAACGGCCTCCTATTGCGCCCGCTACGTGAAATATCAATACCTGTACAAGGGACACGACGCCCTCTCGGAGTGCCGCCGGGTGCTCCGCAAAGAGGTCTATGCGCAGTTAGATGCCCTGCAGGGGGACCAGCTTGTGGTAAGGGATGCCGGATGCGGCGTGTATGCGCTCCTGGTGGCCCTTTCCCATCCCCGGATGCAGGTAATCGCCTATGAGGCCGACGAAGACAAATACCTTACGGCCATCCGCTGCCCGGGTGTTCCCGGGAACCTGACTTATATTCATGGCCGATGCCCGGAGGAGGAAGAACGATGAAAAAGATGCTCATTACGATAGGATTGCTGCTTGCCGCCATCTGTACCCAGGCCCAGGAACGGATTTGGGAAGGAACCTCCTGCAAGGCGCGGAAGGTCACCCTTACGGCTTTTCTGCCGGAAGGAGAGCCCCGTGCAGCTGTCATCGTGTGCCCCGGCGGCAGCTACCACTGGCTGGACTTGGAGGCCGAAGGCACCCTGGTAGCGCAGTGGCTTGCGTCAGAGGGAATCGCCGCCTATGTACTCCAGTACCGGGTGGCCGGCAAGTTCGAGTTCGTCGCCAAGTACCGGACCATCCTGCGCGGAAACCGGCACCCGGACATGATTGCAGACCTGCAGCGCGCCATCCAGCTGGTGAGGGAACATACAGACTGCCCGCTGGGGGTCATGGGATTCTCGGCCGGCGGCCACTTGGTAATGACTGCCGGAGAGTTTTATACGACCAATTTCATGGAACGCTACGGAATTGTCCCTCAGGTATCCCTTCGTCCGGATTTCGTGGTTCCGGTTTATCCGGTAATCACCCTTTCAGACGCCCGGTACGTGCACAAGCGCTCCCGGCTGGGGCTTCTGGCAGAGCCCAGGGTAAGCAACCGGGCCTTGCGTGATTCCCTGTCGCTGGAAAAGCACGTGAAGCGCACCACTCCGCCTGTTTTCCTGCTCAACTGCAAAGACGATCCCATCGTGGACTATCATAACAGTGAACTCCTGGATTCTGCCCTAACGGCTGCAGGGATTCCGCACGTTTATACGCAATACGCCACCGGCGGCCACGGATTCGGTGCAGACCCCGCCCGGCAGAACCAGGATACCGCCCGCTGGCAGGATTCCTTCCTACGGTGGCTGGATGCCCTGCTTGACCAAGAATGAGTACAAAAACAACCAATACCATGGATATTGAATTCCAGAAACCCGAAGAAATCAAGGCTTTCCAGGAAAAGCTCCTGCAGGAAAACCTTCAGTACCTGAAAGATCATTCCGTCTATTACCAGCGTATGTTCCGCAGGTACCGGATAGACCCTTCACGCATCCGTACCATCGAAGACCTGCAGAAGATTCCGTTTACGGAAAAGAAAGACCTCCAGCTGTTTAACGAGGAATTCCTGTGCTGCCCCAAAGAGAAGATCGTAGACTATGTGACCACCTCCGGAACTCTGGGAGACCCTGTCACCTTTGGCTGCACGGAAAAAGACCTGCAGCGACTGGCCTATAACGAGAAGAAGAGCTTCTCCTGCGCAGGCGTGAAACCGGGCGATATCGTGCAGCTGATGACCACCATCGACAAGCGCTTTATGGCCGGTCTGGCCTATTTTCTGGGCATCCGGGAACTGGGGGCCAGCATTATCCGGGTCGGGAACGGCATTCCGGAGCTGCAGTGGGACACCATTGAGCGCCTGAAGCCGGATACCATCATGTGCGTGCCGTCCTTCATCCTGCGCCTGATCCAGTACGCCGAGGAACATGGCATCGACTACCGGAACTCTTCCGTGAAGCGGATTATCGGCATTGGCGAGGGCCTCAGGGATCAGGACTTCCAGCTGAACCTGCTGGGCCGCCGGATCAAGGAAAAATGGGACGTGGATCTTTTTGCCACTTATTCCTCTACGGAAATGGGCGCCACCTTCTCCGAATGCCCCTACGGCTGCGGAGGACATGTGCATCCGGAACTAATCATCGTGGAAATCATCGGCGAGGACAACCTCCCTGTTCCGGATGGGCAAGTAGGGGAGATTGTGGTTACCACCCTGGGCGTGGAAGGCATGCCGCTGCTGCGCTTCCGCACCGGAGATATGGCCGCCAAGATTACCGAACAGTGCCAATGTGGCCGATACAGCTATCGGCTCACGCCGCTGGTGGGACGGAAGAACAACATGATCAAGCTCAAGGGAACCACCCTGTATCCGCCGGCGGTGAACGATGTGCTGGACAATACGCCCTATGTGGAGAACTACGTGGTGGTGGTACAGGACAGCGACGCCGGTACCGACGACGTAGTGGTAAAGCTGGGCCTCAAATACCAGCCCGAGTTCGATGCCGTGAAAGACCTCAAAGACCGTTTCCGCTCCCGCATCCGCGTGGCGCCCCGGATCGAAATCCTGCCCAAGGAAGAGATCCAGCGGGTCAATTATCCCGCAAAATCCCGTAAACCCGTGAAATTCATCGATAACCGTTCCAAACATGTTTGACGATATCCGCCCCTTCCAAGACGCCGAGATTCCCGCCGCTATGCAGCGGATCGTGGCCGACAAGTATTTCCCCCTGGTATGCGAATACCTTTTCCCGGGACGTCCCGTGCAGGAAATTGCCGCCGCACTGGGTAGTTGCCGTACGGTGAGGGAGTTCCAGGAACGTTTTATGTACGACGCTATCTATGCCGTGGTGCACAAGACCACCAAAGGCCTCACTGTAGAGGGGATGGAGCGCCTGGATCCCGCCAAGGATTACCTGTTCGTATCCAACCACCGCGACATCATGCTGGACGCCGCCTTCTTCCAGGTGCTGCTGTTCGAAGCCGGCCGCAAGACCTCCGAGATCACCTTCGGGGCCAACCTGATGCAGGGACAGCTGGTGATCGATGTGGGCCGGAGCAACAAGATGTTCCGGGTGGAGCGGCCCACCACGGTGTCTTCCCCGCGGGATTTCTTGATCAAATCCCGCTATCTGTCGGACTATATCCGCTACACCATCCTGGAGAAGAAAGAATCGGTGTGGATTGCCCAGCGGAACGGGCGCACCAAGGACGGCTGCGACGCCACGGACCAGGGCATCGTAAAAATGTTCGGCCTGTCCGGGGGCTCGGATAAGGTCCAGGCGCTTTCCGATCTGAACATCGCTCCCCTCAGCATTTCGTATGAGTGGGAGCCCTGCGACATCCTGAAGGCGCTGGAGTTGTATGCCTGCTCCTCCGGCCAGCCCTATATCAAAAAGCCGGGAGAAGATTTCAACAGTATCCTCACGGGCATCCAGCAGCCCAAGGGCCGGGTGCACCTCTGCGTCTGCGAGCCCCTGTCCCGGGAAGATCTGGAGAATTTCCGTGGCCTTCCGTCGGCTTCTTTCAACCGGGAAGTGGCCGCCCTTATAGACCGTCGCATCCTGTCGTCCTACCGCCTGTTTCCCAATGCTTACATCGCAGCGGACTTGCTGTCCGGAAAACACTCCTACAGCTATACGGATGCGGAATACAAGGCTTTCTGCCAGCATCTGGAGCAAGTCCGGGAATACCCGGAGCAGCTGAGGGATATCCTGCTGCACATTTATGCGAATCCCGTTCTCCGGGGCTTGTAATTCCGCCGTCAAATTGCTAAATTCGCTTCCGAAAGAATAAACACCCCTTACCGATGGTCCAGGTTTACTGCAAGAACACCCAGGAGTTCAAGCGTTTCCCGGAGGGAACCTCCCTCCTGCAGATGCTCTCGGATTTCGACTGCCACTGCCCTTATCCCATTGTTTCCGCCAAAGTGAACAATGTTTCGCAGGGCCTGAAATTCAAGGTTTATCAAAATAAGGACATCGAGTTCATAGATGTCCGCGAATCGAGCGGCATGCGGGTGTATTGCCGCTCGCTTTGTTTCTTGCTGTACAAGGCCGCCTCGGATGTGTTCCCGGACAGTAAACTGTATATGGAGCATCCCATCTCTCACGGCTATTTCTGCCACTTGCGTAAGGCCGACGGAACGGATATCACAGCGGAGGACCTGGTGCAGCTGGAGCGGCACATGCAGGAGCTGGTAGAAAAAGACATGCCTTTCCACCGTTACGACGTGCAGACCGACCGCGCCATCCGGGAATTCCGCAAGGCTGGCTTCGATGACAAAGTGCGTCTGCTGGAAACCAGCGGAGAAGCCTACACGGATTACTATACGCTGGGAGAGACGTCGGACTATTATTACGGGAAACTGGTGCCCTCAACGGGCTATCTGAAAGTATGGGGCATCATGCCGTACCATGACGGCCTCCTGCTCCGGGCTCCTTCCCGGGAAAACCCTTCCTGCCTGGCGCCCTTTGAAGACCAGCCCAAGACCTTCGAGATGTTCAAGGAAGCGCTACGCTGGAACATCATCATGGGACTGAGCACGGTGGGAGATGTGAATGAGGCTTTCCTCAACGGCCGCGCCAGCGAGCTCATCCAGATTGCGGAAGCGCTGCAGGAAAAGAAGATCGTGCAGATCGCAGAAGAGATAGACCGCCGCTGCCGGGACAAGGAACATCCCCTGAAAGTGGTCCTGATCACCGGCCCTTCCTCCTCCGGGAAAACCACCTTCTGCAAGCGACTTTCCGTGCAACTGAAAGCCTGCGGGTTAAAACCCATGTCCGTGAGCACGGACGACTATTTCGTGAACCGCCTGGATACGCCCCGCTTCCCGGACGGCAGTTTCGACTTCGACAATTTTGACACGGTAGACCACCGGCTCATGGAGCAGGACATCATGCGGCTCATCGGTGGGGAAGAAGTGGATGTGCCGGAATTCAACTTCGTTACCGGCCTCAGGGAATACAACGGCAAAAAGTTAAAACTGGGCGAGGGGAGGATTCTCCTTATAGAAGGCATCCACGCCCTGAATCCTGCCCTTACCTCGCAAATCCCGGAGGAGGCCAAGTTCAAGATTTTCATCAATACCCTCACCGGCACCAACCTGGACAACCACAACTGGATTCCCACCAGCGACAACCGGCTGCTGCGCCGGATCGTGCGGGATTACAACAAGGGTGCCTTTTCTGCCCGTGAATCCATCTCCCACTGGCAGAATGTGCTGGACGCTGAGGAAAAGTGGATCTATCCCTACCAGGAAACGGCCGACGTGATGTTCAACAGCGCCTATCTCATCGAGTTCGCCGTACTCAAAAACCACGCGGAGCCCATCCTGCGCAGCGTTCCCCAGAACTGCGCCGAATACGCAGAAGCCCACCGGCTCCTGAAATTCATCCATTATTTCACGCCCGTGCCGGACAAGGAAATACCGGCCACCTCCCTGCTGCGGGAATTTATCGGCAGTTAGAGTTTCACTTCCTGCTTTTCCAGATAGGCGACCACGTCGCCCACCGTGTCGAACTTGGCCAGGGCCTGGTCCGGAATCACGATACCGTACTGGTCCTCGATGCGCATGAGAAGCTGGAGGATGTCCAGGGAGTCGGCTCCGAGGTCTTTCATGATACGGGATTCCAGGCAGATTTTTTCGGGAGCAATCCTGAGCTGTTTGGCCAGGATGGCCTGTACTTTGTCAAACATACTATATGTGGTTCTTATCATCTTATTCCTCAAAGTGTTCGTACTTGGCAATCTCCGCCTCAATCTGGCGGTTGAGGCCGGAGGTTTCCATCCTGTAGGCCTGGCCGATGCAGGTTTCCACCGCCTTCGCATCGGAAGAGCCATGACCTTTGACCACTACCTTTGAGGTGCCCAGCAGCACGCTGCCTCCGTAGTTCTGGTAATTCATGAACTCTTTCTCTTCGCGGAACATCTTCTTCATCAGCAGGGCGCCCATCTTGTACAAGGTACGCGAATAGATATCCTTCCTGATCTTTTTCAGCAGTTCCAGGGCTGTTCCCTCAGTAGTTTTCACCAGCACATTGCCGGAGAACCCGTCGGCTACCACGATATTGTACTTGCCCGAGAGCAGGTCACGGCTTTCCATGTTGCCGACAAAATGCACGGACGGCGTTTCCTGGAGGAGCCGGTAGGTCTCCTGCCGGATATCGTCGCCCTTTTCGGCTTCTTTTCCCACGTTCAGAAGCGCCACCCTGGGGCTCTCCACGCCATAGACATTGCACATATACAGGCTGGACATGATGGCGAACTGCCGCAGGTGGGCCGGTGTTACGATGAGGTTGGCACCGCTGTCGCAGACCCCTACCAGACCGCCGTCCATCGTAGGAAGGATGGGACAGAAGGCCGGCCGGATAATCCCGGGGATGCGTCCCAGGCGGACCAGCGCCCCTGTTACCAGTGCTCCGGTGGAGCCGACGGATACCATGCCGGCGATGTCGTCCCGGTCCCGGAGGAGGATGATGGCCTTCATCATGGAAGAGTTCCTTTTCAGGCGTACCACATCTGTGGGTTTTTCGTCGCAGCCGATTACCTCGGGTGCATGGACAATCTCCAGGCGGGATTTGTCATAGGCCTTTCCTTCGAGCTGTTTTTTCAGGACAGACTCGTCACCGGTGAGTAGCAGATACACCTCCGGATTCCGTTCCATGGCGGCAAGGGCGCCCAGGACAGGCGCTTCAGGGCAGTGGTCGCCGCCGAAACAATCTACCAAAATCTTGATCATAAGGCTTTCACATAGCAGCGGTAGCGCTTGGGAACATCCCGGCGGAAGCGTTTCCACTGATTTTGGATGGCGTAGTTGTCTTCCAGGTTGATGCAGGTGTCGGCATAGCGCAGGGAAGGCGTATCCCTGAGCATCTTCATGATGGCCAGGGAAAGCGCGGCGGAAACGCCCCTGTTCAGGTACTCGGGGTCTACGCCGATGATGCACAGGTCCAGGCTCTCCGGGTGACGGAGGCACTGGAGAAAGCGGACGGCCAATCCCGGGGTGATGTGCCCACGGGTACCACGGAAGGCTTTGTTCAGCGACGGAATGGCCAGGCCGAAGCAGACAGGACGGTTGCTCTGGTCCAGGATCATGGCGGAATACTTGGGACTGATTACCAGACCAAAATTGTCAATCATCAGCTTGCGCATGCCCGCTGTGAAGGGCACGGTGCCGTATAGGCCTTCATAGGATTTGTCGATCAGGTTGAAGATGCCGTCGGCATATTTGCGCAGGAAATCGGCTCCGTTTCTGGATTCTCCAAAATGCAGCTGGTAGCGCTTGAAGATAAACTGCACCAGCTGTTCCATCTCCTGGAGGGTCTCCTCCGACTCCGGGCCGTAGAGGAATGACCCCGTATAGTCCACCTCTTTCGCATAGCCCAGGGACTCGATGTGCTTCTGGTAGTAGGGCATATTGTAGGTGGTCTCGAAATTGCCCGAGACCTGGAATCCCTCAATCAGCAGGCCTTCTTTTTCCAGATCCGAGTAGCCGATGGGGCCGTGGATGGTATCCATCCCTTTCTTCCGGGCCCAGTCTTCCGCGGCATCCAGTAGCGCTTTAAAAACGGAGGCGTCGTCGATGCCCTCGATACGGGTGAAGCGGGCGCGTTTTTCTCCGTTCTTGGCGTTGGCATCCTTCTGGATGATGCCCTGGATGCGGCCGGCCATCTTCCCGTCTTTATAGGCGTTGAAGAACACGGCGTCACAGCTGCCGTTGTACACGTAGTCTTTCCGGAAGATCTTTTTCTCGTCCATGTACATCGGGGGAATGTAGTACGGATTCCCCTTGTACAGGTCCAGCGGAAAACGCAGGAAATCCTTTTGCTGCCGCCGCGTGGTGACTTGCTCTACAGTAATCATGGGACAATGTGGCTTCGGGAACGCTAGCGGTGGATGGCGTGGAAACAGACGCCCACGCCGTTGGGGCCGCAGTGGCTGCCGGCAGTGGGGTTCACATCTACGTACTCAATCCTTTGCGGACCGAACTTGTTCTCGATCATCTTGCCCACCTCGTGGGCGATGTGCGGGGCGTCGGTATGGCCGATGCAGATCCGGTGCTCGTTGATTCTGTCTCCGAGTTGCGCCACCGTATTCACCAGATGGGTCATGGCTTTGAGCCGGCCGGTCTCGGTACCCACGGAGACCATCTTGCCCTCCTCACTCATGTGGATGATGGGCCGTACGCCGATCAGGGTACCCATGGCGGCGGCCAGTCCGCTCACACGACCGCTGCGTCGGAAGAACTTGAGGTCGTCGGCAAAGAAATACATGGCAAAGTGGTCTACCTCTTCCTTGGCCCAGTCCAGGATCTGGTCCAGGCTCTTCCCGGCCTTCACCAGGTCTCCCACCTCCCGTACGATGTTGTAGCTGATGGTGGTGATGCCTTTGGTGTCGATCTCTTCGAAGCGGGTGCCGGGGTATTTCTGCTTTAACTCCGCCACGGCCTGGTCCATAACGTCGAAGGTGTTGGTCATCGCCCGGGAAAAATGCACGTAGAGGATATCGTTGCCTTCCCGGAAGTCTTTCTCGAAGTAATGGATGTAACGCTCCTTGGAGATGGCGCTGGTAGTGGGGAGGACGCCGCCTCGCAGCATATCGTAGAAGGCATGGGCGTCGAATGTCTCAAAATCCTCGTAGGGATAGACCGTCTTGGCGTCGATGCTGTAGGGCATCGAAATCAAGGAATAACCGTACTCGGCCGCGATGACGGGCGTAATGTCGGTATCGGTGTCGGTAAAGATTTTAAGCATGGGTATAGGTTTTTTAGAAGATTACCAGTATATAGTCGTAGACGGGCTGTCCGCCCGGGAGCAGGATGACTTCCGTGAGAGGACAGGCCTTTTCCAGCGTGCTACGGAGCGTTTCGGCTTCTTCTTGGGGAACACCGGCTCCGGAAAGGATAAGGAGGATATCCCGGGAAGCGGCGTCCAGTTTGCCGGAGAGTTCTTCGGCGGCTTTCAGCCGAAGGGGAGATCCGCAGAGGATGTCCTTGCCACAGAAGCCCAGGTATGTGCCTTTCGGCCCTTTCTCCGTGTCCCGGATGGCTTGGGAAACCAGTCCGGTTGTAACGTTTCCGATGGCCTGGGAAAGGGTTTCGACGATTTTCTCGATGCCTTCTTCCTGGGCGGGCATGTTGGCCAGGGCATAATAGCCTTCTCCCAGGGTTTTGGTGGGAATCACTTCCACCCGGGATTTCCGGTATAGCTGTGCAGCCTGGCGGGCAGTGAGGAGGATGTTACCGTTGTTCGGGAAAACGAGGATTGCATCGGCCTGAACCTCGTCGAAGGCCTCTATGAAGCGCTCCACGGGCGGGTTCATGGTTTGTCCGCCCTCTACCACGACATCAGCCCCCATCTGCTTGAAAGCATCCGTGAGGCCGTCTCCGGCGGCGACAGCGACAATGCCCAGTGCCTTATGGCTTCGTTTAAAACGCGTGTCCATGTGGTTCTCGTGGTGCTGCAGGGTCATGTTCTCTACCTTGACGGTAAGGAATTCACCCCACTCCCGGCACTTGGACAGTATTTCGCCCGGGTCTTTGGTGTGGATGTGCACTTTCACGATGCTTCCTTCCCGGAAGAACACCAGGGAATCTCCCCGGGAGGAGAGCCAGTCGGAAATGACGTGCTCGTCGAAGCTGTCCAGATTGACTTTGAACCGCTGAAGCCGGAGAAGAAACTCCGTGCAGTAGCCGAATTCCAGTACGCTGTCTTCCGTAAAGGCCTGGAAATCTACTGCATGGGCCTGCTGCCGGGGCGTGTCTTCTTCCAGGAGCAGGCTGTTTCCGTGCAGGGCGGCGCGCATGCCTTCCCACACGGCGATGAGCCCGGCGCCGCCGCTGTCTACCACGCCGGCTTTTTTCAGGACATCCAGCAGGTCCGGGGTCTGTTCCAGCGCCAGGTCCATGCCGGCGATCATCAGGTCGAAGTACTCTTCCAGGGTGGTGGAGCGGTCTGCCGCGGCCGCACCCTCCCGGAGCACCGTGAGGATGGTTCCTTCCACCGGCTGGGAGACTGCGTGGTAAGCCGCTTCCACACCGGAGCGCATGGCGGCGCCGAACGCTTGGGCATCGGCCTCTTTCAGTTTTGAGAAGCCCTGTGCCATCCCGGCGAAAATGCGGGAGAGAATGACGCCGGAATTGCCCCGCGCGCCCAGGAGCATGCCCTGGGAAACGGCTTCCGACATCTGTGCCAGGGTGGTTCCGCCAGCTTTGCAGCCGGCCTCCATGGTCATATACATGTTGTCCCCGGTATCTCCGTCGGGGATGGGAAACACATTCAGGTCGTTGATGGCCTGACGGTTCTGCGCAAGGTTGGCAGCACCGCTCCGGATCATGTTCAAGTATAGGTCTGCCGTAAGGTTCATGCTTTGTCTTTTATGTGGAAACTTCTGCGGAAGAAGGAAACTTTGCAGAGTAGCCGGAATACAAACGGTTGCAGGGAATAGGTGATGAGGATGGTGGAAGCCATGCCAATCAGGGTAATGAGGCCGATGGACCGGATGGCGGGATGCCTGGCGAAAATCAGGGAGAAGGTGACGATGGCCAGCACCAGAGCCGAATAGAAGATGGCAACCTTATGGTAGTTAAGCGTACGTGTCTCTCCTTCCCGCGCCTCCCGGAGCAGGCCCTCCATCACAAAGATGCTGTAGTCCACGCCGATTCCGTAGATGAAGGTGGAAATGACAATGTTGATCAGGTTGAATTCCAGGCCGAAGATGGCCATATACCCCTGCATCACATACCAGCTGGTGAACATGGGGAAGAAGGCGATCAGGGCGATCCAGATGTTCCGGAAGGAAATCAGGAGTACCAGTAGCACAAAGAGACTGGATATCCAGAGCGTGGTGGAGAAGTCGTCGTGGACGATTTCTACCATGTCACGGCAGTAGAAGAAAGGCTCCAGCACGATGACGTTGGGGTTGGCCGTGACGGCTTCCCACACGGAATCCTGGTCTTCATGGGCGTAGGAGACATCGGTGAACACCATGAACCGGCCGCTTTCCTGCTGTTCGATGTAGTTGGACAGCAGGCCCGGGGGAACGATGCCGGAGGCATACAGGTCTCCGGGCTCATAATCGGAAAGCAACAGATTAAAGAAAGGCTCGAACAGATAAGGCTGAAGATCGTGTTCCAGGGCCGATTTGTTCACCAGGGGGCGCAGTCGGGCAACCCGCTCCGGCGACCAGAAGGCTTTCCAGGCGGCGATCCGTGTTTCCTGGCTTTCCCGGGAGCGGAACAACAGCTTGGTGACGGGGCTGAACCCTTTCACCAGGCTGGCAGCCTTGAGCGAATCCAGCGAGCGGAACAGCCCGTCGTTGTACTCCAGGGCCTCGTCCAGCTTATTATCCGACCACGCGGCGAAATACATGTGATCGTACCCGTCGGCATTTTTCTGGTTGTAGAGAGTCTGGCTGGCGGTGATTTCAGGGTTGTCGAAGTCCAGGTTGCGGAGGTCGTTGTCGAAGCGGACTTTTCCGCTGAAAGCGATTCCCACGACAATCAGCACAAGCAAAACCGCGATGAACCAGGGCTTGCGGTCCCACGGGAGGTTGTTGATGCGCTCTACCAGCGGGAATCCGTGCTGGCGCTTGAACTGGATTTGGTCCGGTTTCAGGAAGTGCGGCAGGAACACCAGGGCGAAGAAGGTATTGCCCAGCAGGGCGAAGGTGGCAAACAGGCCGAAGTCCCGGAGCAGGTCGCTCTCCGTGAACAGCAGGCCCATGAAGGCGCCCACGGTGGTGATGCAGCCCAGAAAAACGGGGGTGGACTCGTCCCGGAGCATCTTTTCCGCATCCCCAACATAGTAGAAATGGATGAGCACGTGCAGGCAGTAACTGATGGCTACGCCCAGCACGATGGCGCCCAGGCCCAGGGCCATCAGGGACATGAATCCCTTGAGCCAGTACATGCAGGCCATGGAGAAGAACGTACCATAGGCGATGGGAAGCACCTGTTGCCAGACAAAGGTGAAGTTATGGAAACTCAGCAGGATGATTATCAGGATAATCAGCAGGGAAAGCCCCACAGTCCAGAGCACGTCGTTCTTGATGGTGCTTGCATTGGACACGCTGCCTTGGGGATTGCCATGGATGAAAAGCTCCAGCTCCGGATGGGCGGCCTCGTATTCTTTCTCGGTGCGGCCAATCATGCGGACCATCTTAGAGGCCATGCCGGAATCCATGGGGTCGAAGCTGGGGGAGAGGAAGGCCAGGGCGACGCTTTTATCCGGGCAGAACAGATGCCCGTCTTCCAGGGTGAAACCGCCGACAGCCTCTCCCAGGATATCTCCGAGGACCAGATTGCGGAGGCCGAGCGGATCCATGGCTACCAGCTGGGTGTCCATGCCGGTTTCGTCTTCCATCACCAGGCGGTAATTCTCTTCCATCTGGGCATCGATGGCCTCCTTGCCAAGGAGCGCTTCAATGGATGCGTACCAGGCGGTGTCCACGAAGCCGGGAAGGTGCGAGATGCCGAAGTCCAGGGCCGAAAGGCCTGTATCTGCATCCAGCGAAGACAGGATGCCGGCGATGTAGTGCGTGGAAGAATCTTTCTGCTCCAGGATATCGCAGAACTCTTCTACGAAGCGTCCCAGCTCCGCTGCCGTCACCGGATGCTCCGGGTCTTTGGAAGTGACCTGGATAAAGACTTTGTCTTTGAGCTCTATCTCGCTGAATGCCAGCTCGTTGTCGGTAGAGGAACGGGGTAGCAGCTTAACGATGTCTTCTTCCAGGTGCAACTGCGTGCCAAAGTAGAGGAATACGGCAGCACTGGCTACCATCAGGATGTACATCAGCAGTTTGTGCTCCCGGAAAAAGTAATATATCGGCAAAAAAATCCTATGCATTGTCAAGTGTCGTGTAAAATCTTACAAAGATAGGGATTTTTGTGCAGAAATAAAAGCCAGGACACCGCTTACAGCATCCTGACTTACAAGGGATAGTGCTATTTTTCCTAGTCCTGGTCCATCTGGGCGAAAATCCGCTTCTGGACTTCCTCGATGGTGCCCACGCCGTCAATCTCCTGATACTTGCCGGCCGCTTTGTAAAAGTCGATGAGGGCCTCGGTTTTGGCGTGATAGGTGCGGATGCGGTTCTGGACCACTTCCGGCTTGGCGTCGTCGGCACGGCCTTCTATCTGGGCCCGGTGGGCGATGCGCTCCTGGATAAGGGGATCCGGGATCATGATGGAGATGCAGGCCGTCACGGATTCTTCCGTTTTGGCGAGCATCTTGTCCAGGGCCTCTGCCTGTGCAATGGTGCGGGGAAACCCGTCCAGCAGGAAACCACCTACGCCTTTCACGCTCTTGAACTTGGCTTCGATCATGCCTTCCACAACCTCGTCCGGGACCAGCTCTCCGGCCTCGATGAGTGATTTGGCCTTGAGCCCCAGTTCCGATCCGGCTGCTATTTCGCTTCTGAGAAGCTCTCCGGTGGAGAGATGGCATAAATTGTAGCGCGCCACCATGGCGCCGGCCTGGGTGCCTTTACCCGCACCGGGAGGGCCGAACAGAATGTAGTATTTCATATCAGTTGTCTAAAACATAAATGTCCTCGGAATTGCGGCCCAGGTCGTCGTAGTCCAGGCCGAAGCCCACGATGAAGCGGTTGGGGATTTCCATGGCCACGTAATCCAGTTTGACGCTCTTATCGTACACTTCCGGCTTCAGGAGCAGGGTGCAGATCTTGATTTCCCGGGCGCCCAGGTCTTTGAGCTGGGAGGTAATGGCCACGATAGTGTTGCCGGTGTCCACGATGTCTTCTACCACGATGACCCGTTTGCCCTGGAAGTTGCACAGGACGGCCAGATCTCCCTGCACGACCCCTGTGGAGCTGGTTCCTACGTAGGACGACATCTTGGCGGCCTTGAACACGCATGGGAACTGGATGCGCTTGAGCAGCTCTGCGGCAAACATCACGGCTCCGTTCAGGGTGCACAGGAGGATGGGGGCATCTTCTTCCGTACTGTCGGCAAAGTCTGTATTGAGCTGCCGCGCCACGGCGTCGATGGCCTTCTCCAGCTCCCGGTAGGGGATGAAAGGTCTGAACTTTTTGTCGTGAAGGGTAATCTTGTTTTCCATGATTTGCATATTGATTTCGCAAAAATACGAAAAAACACATAAATAATGCTTCAAAACAGGATAAGATGTTTAAAAAAAGAAAAGGGCTTCCTACCTTGTGGCATGAGACGATGGATTTGCTGCGTGTTGCTGGCAGGGTTCAGCGCCCTGTCCGCGGCACAGGAAGAGGAGGTGATCCGGGCGGCGATGTACCTTTGTGGCGCCACTTCGGAAGAGGAGATTCCGGAAGGATGGGTGAACGAACTGGAAGGGGCCCGCCGGGTGCGGATCAACGATCCGCGCCTGCGTCCCGGGCTGCTTTTGTCGGCCTATCAGGTGGCCGCCATCCAGGACTATCGGAAAAGCGCGGGGGATATCCGCTCTTTCGAAGAGCTGGCGCTGGTGGACGGATTCGGCCGGGCGGCCGTGGATGCGCTCAGACCGTTTCTGATCCTGGATACGGGCAGGGCAGCCGATACAAGCGGGGTGCAGGGGACCGTCTTGTTGCGCCATGCTTCCCTCACCTTCGGCGCCAAAGCCCGGCTGGGCTGGCGTAGGTTACGGCTTGGTGGGGCCTGGCGGGGACAGGACGGTGGCTTTTATGGGGAATACACCTTGCGCCGCAGCCGGCTGGTCGTGGGGGACTATAAACTGCGGTACGGACAGGGACTCCTGCTGTGGGACGGGTTCTCCATGACCAGCCTGTCCACCGTGGACGCCTTCATGCAGCGCGCTACAGGGCTGTCGCCTGTTTGGTCTTTCTCCCCGCAGGGGGTACGGCGGGGAGGGGCGTTCGAGTTTGTCTCTGGCCCCTGGCAGGCTGTGGCTTTTGCCGCCCTGGGCGGGAGCTATGGTGCCCACGGAGGCTGGCTGGGCCGATGGGGACAGCTTGGTGCCTCGGTGCTCTGGCAGGACTCTCACCCAGCCGTAGCCCTGGACGCGCTGGTCAACCACCGGGGCCTGTCCGTTGCCTGGGAAGGCGCATGGAAACCGGGGGCACTGGCGGCTAAAGCCACCCTGCGCACGCGTCTCGGAGAATCGGCAGACCTGACCGCACAAGTCCGCGCCGTCCCCAGCCGGTTTTCCGGGAAGAAGCACGGCGAATATGCCCTGGCGGCCGGACTGTCCTGGTCGTCGGGCCGATGGGTCCCGCTCCAGGGGAAAAGCGGGTTTGGTAGCAGCGTGGTGGCCCATCAGCTCTCGCTGACGGCGGATACCTCCTTACTTCCCGTTCCCGGCGAAGATTCGCGCCGGCTGCAACTGCGTCTCTATGGCACCTGGCGCTCTCAGTTGAGTCCGCTTTGGGCGCTGGAGGTGCGTCTGACCGAGCGGTACCGCAATTACGAGCCTTCCCGGACAGCCCTCCGCTCCGACCTCCGGCTGGGAGCCGGCCCCTGGCAGTCGGTTCTGCGCCTGGAAGGCGTACATTGCGGCGCCTGGGGATTCCTGGGCTATCTGGAAGGCGGATACAAGGGGGAGACTTTGTCGGCATATCTGCGACTGACCGGATTTTCCGTCAGTGACTGGGCCGCGCGCATCTATTGCTATGAACGCGATGCACCCGGCACGTTCTCCGTGCCTGCCTATTCCGGCAGGGGAATGGCCGCATCGGCCTATGGCGGCTGGAAACACCGTTTCCCGCGCTGGTTCACGCTGAAACTCTATCTGCGCGCCGCTTTCACCTGGCGTCCCGGCCGCGATTTCACCCCCGCGCTCCGCCTCCAGCTCCAGCTGGAGCGTTGATTGCCCGGAACGTTTACTTTTTGCCTACCTTGAGGCGCTTGCCGATGGAGAGGAAGTCGCTCTTCATGTTGTTCCAGCTCTTGAGCTGCTTGACGGTGGTGTGGTACTTGCGGGCGATTTTTCCCAGGTTGTCGCCGGACTTGACCGTGTAGTACACCCAGGACCCGCTGCCAGAAGAGGAGGAGGGGCGGGCCGTACTGCGCGAAGCGCTGCGGGAGCTGCCGGAGGCAGACCGGCCGTCCGCCACTTTCTCCGCGAAAAAGACATCGGCCTTGTATCTGGCGATGCTGTCCTGCTGGTCCAGGAAGGCGGCGGTGTAGTCGAAGGGAAGGCGGAGCACGACGTCTTCCGAGGCACCCGGGATGATGTCTTTGTGGTACTGGGGATTGAGGTCACGCACGTCGTCGATGGGGATGCCCAGCACCTCGCTGATCTGGGCCAGGTGGAAATTGCGGTGCACGTGGAAGGTGTCTACATAGACTGGAATGGCCACGGGGTCTGCCTGGAGGCCGTATTCCTTGGCGTAGGTAAAGGCGTACATGGCCCCCACCATGGCCGGGACATAGCCGCGGGTTTCGCGGGGGAGGTAGTCGTAGATGGACCAGAAGTCCCGTTTTCCACCGGCGCGCTTGATGGCCTTGTTCACGTTCCCGGACCCGCAGTTATAGGCCGATATGGCCAGCGACCAGTCCCCGAAGATGCGGTAGGCGTCCCTCAGATAACGGGCGGCGGCATCGGCCGAGAGGAAAGGGTCCATCCGCTCGTCCAGGTAGGAGTTGATCCGGAGCCCGTAATTCACCGCCGTGCGGTACATGAACTGCCAGGTTCCGCGGGCACCGGCCGACGATTCCGCCCGGGGATTCAGGGCGCTTTCGATGATGGCCATGTACTTGAGTTCCAGCGGGAGGTCGTAACGGCGGAAGGTTTCCTCGAAGATGGGGAAGTAATAGGAAGAAAGGCCCATCATCTCGGCCATTTTCCGAGGCATTTTCTCCGAGTACAGCACCATGTAGTTCTTCACACGCTCGTTGTAGGGGAGGGAGATGAAGGCGTTCATCTTCTCCAGGCGGTCCATCAGGACCGAGTCCGGGACGTCGGTGGAGAAGACCACAGAGTCCATGTCGTATTCCGCTTCCCGCGAGCCGCTGCGGCTGCGGTGCATATACCACTGGCTCAGGAGAGAGTCCGTGGCGGCATCCGGGGCGTCGTAGTCCATGCCGGAGGCCTGCTTGTTCTCGTTTTCGCCGGAGAGCAGTTCCTCAATCTCTTCCCGCTCGTCCTGCTCCAGCTGAATCGCCTGGATGGCGGCCTCCAGCTCCTCTACCCGCTGGCGGAGCTGCTCGTTTTCCTTTACCAGCTGCTTGCGGGTTTTCCGGCCCTCGGGGGCGGCGGACAGGGTGCAGCAGGCCAGAAGGACAAAGGTGGCGGTAAGAAGCAGTCTTTTCATCTCTCTCAGAATTTTAGGCCGAAGGTCATTCCCACGGCGGGTGGTGCAGAGGCAAATTGGGAGGTGGGCAGGATGGCCGGTTGCAAGCGCATGGACAGGTCTTCGGTGACCTCAAAATCCTGCATATAGGCGAATACATTGGCGTCGATCACCTGCAGCAGGTAGAACAGCGCGGTGGCCAGGATGGAATAGTCCCGGTAGCGGCGGTAAACATCGCGGTAATGCTTGGCGTTTTCTCCCGACTGCGGAGGCCTTTCCACCGTTTCGTCGTCGGTGGTGGCCATGTTGTGGATCCATTTCCAGCGCTGGTACTGCACGTTGTTGTCGTGCCAGAAGTAGGCGCCACCGGCAATGAGGCCAAAGTACAGGGGGATTTTCCATGCCTCACCATTGTAGAGCTGTCCCAGCCCGGGGAGCAGAAGCGAATAGATGGTGGCCTTGGCTGGACTGTGGCCCTCGGGGCCGTCCTTGTAGCTGACCACACCGTCCATCAGCGAGCCCCAGTAGGTGAGGGCTGCCCCGGCGTAGGACAGGGTTCTGTAGGTGGCGTATTTGCTGTCTCCCGTCTCCTGGAATTTCTGGTTGAAATGGATGCCCAGTCCTATCCCCGCGCCGATGCCGCCGTACACGATGGGCAGTTTCCAGTACTGTTTATTGTAGATCTGGAAACCGCCTACCAGGACGGCCGATCCCATGGTGAGGGTGCGCAGGGAGGCCGTGCGCTTGTGAGCGATTCCGCCGAAGTACTCCTTGAAACTGAACAGCTTGGAACTGTCTGCATCGGCCGTGAGGGTATCTGCGTAATTCTGCGAAAAGGCATCCCGCTTGAACATGTCGTCGCGGTACTGTGCCCGGAGCGGGACAGCAAAAACGAGGGCGAAAACCAGGATTATGAGGCAGCGGAATCTCATCGATCGGTCAGGGCGTTAAGGAATTCCCGCATCTGGTCGTCGGAGTCGAACTTGATGGTAAGGGTACCCTTGCCGGAGGCGCTGCGCTTGAGCGAGAGGTTGTCTCCGAAATAGCGGCCCACATTCTCCAGCAGGCGGTAATACATCTCCGGAAGCTCTTCGGGCTCGTCTTTGTCGGCCTTGGGGGCCTTGGCCGGCCGGTCCAGGTTCTTTACCTTTTCCTCCAGCTGGCGGACGGAAAGGCCGTTGCGTACGATCTGGTCGCACAGGGCTTCCTGCACGGCAGGGTCTTCCACCCCCAGCAGCACTTTGGCGTGGCCTACACTCACCAGGCCCACTTTGAGGTCGTGCTGTACCTTGGCCGGCAGCTTCAGGAGACGCAGCTGGTTGGCCACGGAAGCCCGTTTCTTGCCCACGCGGTCTGCCATCTGCTCCTGGGTGAGCCGGCACTCTTCCATCAGGCGCTGGTAGCTCATGGCCACCTCGATGGGGTCCAGGTTCTCCCGCTGGATATTTTCCACGATGGCCATTTCCAGCATGCCCTGGTCGGAGGCGTCCCGCACATAGGCGGGAATCATGTCCATGCCGGCCATGATGGACGCTCTGTAGCGGCGTTCTCCGCTGATAATCTGGTATTTACCGTCCCTTTTCCGGCGCACGGTGATAGGCTGGATGAGGCCGAAGGTGCTGATGGAATCTGATAACTCCTGCAGGGACTCGTTGTCGAAGTTCATGCGGGGCTGGAAGGGGTTGGGCTCGATCATGTCCGTGGGGATGCGGAGCACGTCCGAGGTGTCTTGCGGTTTCCCTTCCTTGGGCACCACCTCTTTGTTGATATAGCCGACAGGCTGCCGCAGCTGCGACAGGTCCTCTCCGCCCAGGAGGGCTCCCAGCCCTTTCCCCAGGCCATATTGGGTTTTAGCCATTGTTGTTCTCGTTTTTATCCAGCACTTCCTTGGCCAGGTTCAGGTAATTGGAAGTTCCGTTGTTCATGACATCGTACAGGATGATGGGCTTGCCGTAGCTTGGGGCCTCGCTGAGGCGGATGCTCCGCTGGATGATGGTATTGAACACCATGTCCTTGAAGTGCTCCCTGAGCTGCATCACCACCTGGCTGTGCACTTTGGTGCGGCCGTCGAACATGGTGACCACGAAGCCTTCTATGGTGAGGCCCGGGTTGATGCCGTTCTGCACCAGGCGGATGGTCTGGATGAGCTTGGCAAGCCCTTCCAGGGCAAAGAACTCCGGCTGCACGGGAATCATCACGGAATCGGCTGCGGTGAGGCAGTTTACGGTGATCAGGCCCAGGGAAGGGGAGCAGTCTATAATGATATAATCGTAGTTGTCCCGGATGGGGGCGAGCGCCTTCTTGAGCACGCTTTCCCGCTCCGGCCAGTCCAGCATCTCGATCTCTGCGCCCACCAGGTTGATGTGCGAGGGGATCATGTGAAGTTTGGGAAGTTCTGTCTGGATGAGGGCGTCCGAGGCGGCGATTTTGCCGATCAGGATCTCATACAGGGTGCGTTTTTCCCCATTTTCAGGGTCGAAATTAAGGCCCGAGGTGGTATTGGCCTGCGGGTCTGCGTCGATGATGAGGACGTTCTTTTCCAGGACGGCCAGGGAGGCCGCCAGGTTGATGGCGGTGGTGGTTTTTCCTACGCCGCCCTTCTGGTTTGCTATGGCGATGATTTTGCCCATGGTAAAATCCCTTTTATCTTGCAAAAGTAGGAATTATTTTCCGGATTTCCGCAGACTTGTTCCACAAAGTTCCACGAATTACACGGGGTCTACGTCCAAAACAATGTGACCCAGGTATTTCCGCTGCTTTTCAAAGGCCGATACGGCTTGCTTGATGGCATTTTTTCGCTCCTTGAGCGCTCTGTCCCGGGGCAGCATGAGACGAATCTGGCGGATGCAGGCGCCATCTCCGCGGTCCTGGGCGGGGGAGAGCGGTCCCAGGACACTTCCTCCGGGCAGGAGGGAGGTGAGCATGCGGCCCAGTTCCGCGGACATACAGCCCGCCCGTTTCTCGCTGGAGTCCCGGAGCACAACGTCGATGAGCCGGGTATAGGGCGGATAACCGAACCGGCGGCGCTCTTCCAGTAGTTGAGAGATGCGCTCCCCGGAATAAGGGCCGAACACAGGATGGGACGCTTCCCACGTTTGGATGACAAAGAGGCCGTCCGGGACGCATTTGTCCTGCAGGAGGGCCAGGAGCTGATGGGCGCGCTCGTCACAGCGGAAATCTTCCCGGGAAAGGAGGCTGTCGGCCTGAAGGACGGCCGTGAGCGGGAAAGAGGCGGCGGGGAGTTCCTTGGCGCCAGATACGGGCCGCAGGACGATACCCGGGTGATCCGGGCCGAAAATGGCATCGGTCTCTGCCTGGAGTTCCGCCACACTGGCCTGACTGCGGCACACCAGCAGCACCTGCCTGCCTTCTGCGAGCGCCTGGTGCAGGCTCTCCAGCAGTTTGAGGGAGAAACTGCCCACAACGCCCCGTTTCCGGCGTTCCGCTGCAAGACTGATCAGCTGCACCCGGGGACCGGTATTCTGGGTAAAGCCTGGGTTGAGTTCAACCTTTGCAAAAATACCATGTTCAGCATTGTAGAGAGACTCTAAAGAAGGCGTTGTGCTGCCCAGCAGTACGTGGGCGCCATGGATGCCGGCAAGCAGGATGGCGCTCTCGCGGGCATGGTAGCGGGGAGCCGGGGAATCCTGTTTGTAGGAGCTTTCGTGCTCCTGGTGAACGACAACCAGCCCCAGGTTCCGGTGTGGCAGGAACAGGGCGGAGCGGGTGCCCAGCACCAGTTCCGGCGTACCCCGGCGGAGACGGTCAGCTACCTCCCTGCGCTGGGCGGCCGTACGGCCGCTGTGATAGGTCAGCACTCCCGGAAATGCCTGGGCAACCCGCTCTTCCATCTGGCGGAACAGGCCTATCTGAGGCACCAGGATCAGGACGCTCCGGCCTTCTTCCAGGCATTCGGATGAGAGTTGAAGGTAGATGTCTGTTTTTTCCGTGTCGCCGGGACCGTGCAGCAGGACCGTTTTACCAGATGAGAAGGCTTCCCGAATCTGGGCTGCCGCCTGCTGCCGGACGGGTGACAGTTGCGGGAGCAAGGCCTGGGGACTGCCAGGTGTTCCTTCCAGGGCAGCGGTGAGGCGGACGATTTCTGCCCGGTAGCGCTCCCGGGAGCTGTCTTTCCGGGCCTTGAGAATTTTCTCCTGCAGGACTTTCAGGCGCTCCTGCACTCGCTCGACGGAGCGGACTTGGGCCTGGTCTCCCTCGTTTTTCTCTCTGGGATAGGCGGCTTTGAACACTTCGCCAACCGGACAGAGATAATAGGCCGACAGTTCCCTCCAGAAGCGGATTTCTTCCGGGGATACCGGGGGAAGGGCCGTCTTTTCCGCTTCCAGGATGCGCTCCGGAGGCGTTTCCGGGATCACATCCACGCCGCTGACCACGGCTGGATACTTCCGCCGGGCAAACACCACAGTCACGCGGTCTCCAACCGAAGCACCTGCCAGGCGGTAGTACGGTTCCCAATCCAGCGGAAGGGGAACAATCACCTGTATGAAGTCCGTCGCGTACATACTTCTACAAATTTAACAACTTTTTGGGCGGAATAAAAAAAAACACTATCTTCGCGCCGTAAAACGATGTACTGAACCTATACTTACAATGTCTGTAGTAATCAAAGAGGTGACTTCGCGCCACCAACTAAGGACTTTTGTCAATTTCCCGGAAAAACTATACAAGGATAATCCATACTATGTCCCGCCGCTGGTGTTCGACCAAATGGACACCCTGGACCAGAAAAAGGGCGCTGCGCAGGAATTCTGCGATTCCAAGCTGTTCCTGGCCTATAAGGACGGAAAGTTGGCAGGCCGTGTGGCGGCCATCGTCAATCACAAGGCCAACCAGCAGTGGAACCACAAGGAGGTCCGCTTCGGCTGGATCGACTTCATCGACGACCGGGAAGTGTCCCGCGCCCTGATGGACAAGGTAGAGGAGTTCGGCCGTTCCTACGGGATGGAGTCGGTCGTGGGGCCGCTGGGCTTCACGGACTTCGATCCGGAAGGCATGCTTGTGGAAGGGTTCGACGTACTCAGCACCATGGCGCTCATCTACAATTTCCCGTATTACAACGACCACCTCGCAGATATGGGATTCGAAAAAGACGCGGACTGGATTGAATATAAGGTCACTATCCCGGAAATCGTTCCCGAGCGCTGGGACCGCATGTTCAAGATCATCTCCCAGCGGACCAACTGCCATCTCCGCCAGCTCACGCGCAAGATTATCAAAGAAGAAGACTACGGGCACAAGGTGTTCCGCTGCATCAACGATTGCTACAAGGACTTGTACAATTTCACCGTACTGCCGGACCACATGTCAGAGAAATACCTGGGCTTCTACCTGAGCATTCTGGACCTCCGCTACCTTTCCATGGTAGAGAACGAGAAAGGGGACCTGGTGGCCTTCGGCATCACCATGCCTTCCATCGCCCGTGCCCTGCAGAAAAGCCGCGGCAAACTGTTCCCCTTTGGTTGGTGGCCGCTCCTGAAATCCCTCTTCATCAAACACGAGGAAGGGGCCGAGATGCTGCTGGTGGGCGTGCACCCGGACTACCAGAACAGCGGAATCAATTCACTGCTGTTCATGGACATGTTCAAGAAGTACCACAAGCTGGGCGTTGTGTGGGCAGAATCCAATGCCATCCTGGAGACCAACCTCAAGAACCAGGGCCAGTTCCGTGATTTCGACCCGGAATGCAAGAAGCGCCGCCGCTCCTATATCAAGAAGTTGGTTTAGTGTAAGTGAAACAAAAAAGTTAAAGCCAGTAACAGATTTGTTACCGGCTTTTTTGATACTGTTTAGGACGGAATCAATCCAGGTTGACCACCGTGTAGCGGGTGGTACCCAGGCCCATCTCTTCTCCGCGGTAAACGATGCGTGTGCCGTGCCGGGCGTCGATGCGCTCCAGGAGGGCTTTAGTGTCGTTGTTCTCGTCCTGGGGGAGGTTCATCACCTGGTCCAGGCAGAACTTGTCCAGTGCCACGGGATCCAGGGATGCTGCAATGCCGATATCCTGGATGGTGGGGTCGTGCGGGTGGGAGTCGCAGTCGCAGTCGATGGAGATATTGTTCATGATGTCAATGTACAGGATGCGCTCACCCTCGCCGAAATAATCGTGGACAGCCTGGGCTGCAGCCGACATGGACTCGATGAAAGGTGTGTTTTTCTCCGGGGAGAGGAACCACCCCGTCGGAGCATGGAGGTCGCCGTTGGCGGAGGCCTTCTGGTACTTGCCGGCAGAATGGATGTTCACTTTCCCGTTGGGGGAGGCAACGCCGATAGAGGCATTCTTGAGCACGCCGCCGAATCCGCCCATGGCGTGTCCCTTGAAGTGGGCCAGGTTAATCATGAAGTCGTAGTTCCTGAGGTGGGAACCGACAATATCATACTTGATCCATTTGTCGTCCTTGACCGGAATTTGGAATTCGCCTTCCTCATCCATGATGTCCACAGGGGCCACATCGTAGAATCCGTGGGCGCGAATGGTTTCCTTGTGAGCGGCCGTGGTAGCACGGGAACCGCCATAAGCGGTGTTGCACTCTACGATGGTGCCGTTCACTTCTTTGATCAGCGGGGCGATAAGGGCGGGTTTGAGGTAGTTGTTGCCGCCCATCTCACCGGTAGAGATCTTGACGGCCACACGGCCTTTGGCTTCACGGCCGAGGGCTTTGTAAATCTTGACCAGGCTCTCCGGGGTAATCTCCTTGGTGAAATAGACCACAGCAGGGTCTCCCTTCGGGGCTTCCTGCGGGGATGTGGCAACTGCGGTGCTCTTTTTGCCGGGACCACACGAAACGGTCAGCAGCAAGGCGGCAGCGGCCAGGCACAGTGTAAAGGTTCTTTTCATTGTTCGTCTTTTATTTTGTTGGTTCGGGATGGATTGCATGGGGAAATCAGGCCAGCATGGCATCGGAGAGGGCCTCCAGGGCAGGGATGTCCGCCGCTTTCATGCGGCTGCGGATGGTGACCACAGGCTCTACGATTTCCAGGTTTTTCATCGTGCCGAACATTTCTTTCATCACGCGTCCGGCCGACGGGGCCCAGGAACCGTTTTCCACCAGCCCCACGCGGCGTTTCTGCCAGCCTTTGTCCTGCAGATGATGGATGAAGCTGTGGGCGGGCGGGAAGAGGCCGGCGTCGTAGGAGGCGGCGCAGACGATGAGTTTCCCGTAGCGGAAGGCATCTTCCACGGCCTCTGCCTGGTCTTCCCGGCAAAGGTCGGCCAGGACCACTTTGGGGCAGCCCTTGGCTTTGAGGATGTCCACCAGCTTGCGGGCGGCTTCCATGGTGCCACCGTGGATGGAAGCGACGGCGACAAAAACACCTTCTGTCTCAACGCCGTAGCTGCTCCATATATCGTAAAGGTTTAGGTACTGGGAGAGGTTTTCCCGGAGCAGCGGACCGTGCAGCGGAGCAATCATGCGCACCTCCAGGCCCGACAGTTTTTTCAGCAGGGCCTGCACCTGGGGGCCGTATTTTCCGCAGATGTTGAAGTAATACCGCCGGGCTTCACAGGCCCAGTCGGGGTCTTCGTCACCCCAGAAACCATTCTTCTGAAGGGCACCGAACTTGCCGAAGGCGTCGGCGCTGAAAAGGATGCCGTCCTTGTCATCGAAGGAGACCATAACCTCCGGCCAGTGCACCATGGGGGCGGCGAAGAAACGGAGCGAGCGGCCGCCCAGGGAAAGCACATCCCCTTCCTTGACTGCCTTGCAGCGTGTGGTATCCGCGCCGTCGAAGAACTGCCCCAGCATCTGGATGGCCTTGGCCGATGCCACCACCTCAAGCCCAGGGTATTGCTCCATGGCCCAGGCAATGAGGGCCGAATGGTCCGGCTCCATGTGATGCACCACCAGGTAATCCGGCTGTGCGCCCTGGAGGGCTTCCTGCAGGGACGCCTTCCAGGCATCGGCCTTCCGGATGTCGATGGTGTCCAGGATGGCGGTTTTCCGGTCTTTGATCAGGTAGGAATTATAGGCCATGCCTTCACTGAGGACATACTGGTTCTCAAACAGGTCCTGGGTGAGGTCATCGGCCCCGAGATAGAAGAGAGAGTCTGTTATTGTTTTCATACAGGTTTTCACTTATTCTGCAAATTTAATCTTTTTCGCGGGATTTCACTCGTTATTTTGCAACACGCTTTGTTTACAGGTCTAAAATTGCTATTTTTACAACATCTAAACGTCGGTACCAATGAAAAGAACACTTGCCCATGTCGCCGTGCTCTTCCTGCTCTCTGTCCCTGCTTTGGCGCAGGAAGATTCGCTGAGTCACAGCTTCAGCGCAGGACTGAATTTCCTCTCCCACGGAGAGGTGTGCGGGGGAGGATTGCCCCGCGCAAGCCAGTCTTTGGAAAACCGCTCCGCTTTCCTGATGGGGCGCACCCGGATTATCCTGGACTACAGCCAGAAGAGTCTGCAGATACATGCCGCCTTGCAAAACAGCGCTGTCTGGGGAATGAAAGGCAACCAGGCCGTCAATCTTTACGAAGGCTGGGTGAGACTCTCTTCCCGGCACGGGTTTTTCGCCCAGCTGGGCCGCATTGCGCTCTCCTATGACGATGAACGCATTATCGGCCCCAACGATTTTGCCATGGCTTCCAAGTCACATGACCTGCTGCGCGTGGGCTACGAAGGCCACGGACATAGATTCCACGCTTTGCTCTCCTACAACCAGAACGGCGAGAATGTCTACTCCGGCACGTACTACGACGGGGGAGCGCAGCCCTACAAGACCATGCAGACGGCCTGGTACCACTACGATCTGCCGGTTTTCCCCCTGGGTATCTCCCTGCTGTTTATGAATATGGGCCTGCAGGCCGGCGTTCCCGGCAGCGAAGCCAATCCTGCACGGGTGGAAAACCAGCAGATGTATGGCACCTATCTCAACTTTCATCCCCGTTTTGTCACGGTAGAAGGGTCCTATTATCGGCAAGGGGGCCGGATGGTGAGTCCGGTCACACAGAGCGGCGCGCCCATCCAGGCCTGGATGGCCAGCGCAAAGGCTACGGTGAAACCCTCGGAGCGGTATGGTTTTGTGCTGGGCTATGACTATCTGAGCGGTGATGACTATGTGCCCGTCATCTACGGCGGTGCGCTGGGGCTTCCCCGCCATGAGGTGCAGCGCGGTTTTTCCCCGCTGAACGGCTCCCGCACCAAGTTCTACGGGCTGTTGGATTTTTTCTACCAGAGTGCCTCTATCAACGGGTTTACGCCGGGGCTGCAGAATGTCTTCATCGGTGCTACGGGAAAGCCGCTGAAGTCTCTCTCCTGCAGCGCAACCTACCATTATCTGGCCGTTGCAACCGCACTGAAAGACCTGGACAGCACGCTGGGACACAGTATAGAGCTGCAGGCCAGCTATGCCTTCAGCAAGAACATTTCGCTGACCATTGGCTACACGCAGATGATGGGAACGGAGACCATGGCCTTGCTCAAGCAAGAAGGGAATAGCAAACAGGCCAACTGGGGATGGTTCTCCCTGGTGGTCTCTCCCGACCTCTTCTCCAAAAAGTGGTAAATCTTTGGCCGATAACCCATATTTTTGTTAGAAATGCAACTGAAAACACAATTCCTGCCAAGTGCTCTTATAGTGGTTTTAGCATCCCTTTTGGGCTGCAAAAAAGAGCCTGTTGTTTCCGGAACTGCAGATTCCGGAAAGCCATTTGTCGTTCACGTCTTCAACGATGAAGGAACCCGTGGTGAAGCAATCTCTTTCATCAGTTCCTTCAAAATGGAGGGCATCCAGGGTACTTCCAACAAGTGGATGGACAACTTCCTGTTCTCGAATCCCGGAACCGGATGGGTGGCCTCGGGACATGAAGACCTGTGCTGGCCCGGCGGCACGGACAGACACACGTTCTATGCTACCTGCGACAACACGGACGCCGCCCCGGCCATCACCGACGGGACATTCGTGTACACCGTCCCTACCGACATCAGCGAGCAGAAAGACCTGCTGGTCGCCCTGAGCGAAGACAACGAAGACGGCACGCCGGTGTCCCTTCTCTTCAAGCATGCCCTCTCCTCGGTCAAGTTCAAGATCGGCTACGACAAGGAGGCGCGCGGCGGCGAGAATGATCTCCGTATCCACGTAACCAGAATCACGCTGCATCATATTGCCACCAAGGGCACCTTCAATTTCGCCAGCTTTGCGACCAACCCCTGGAGCGTCGACGCGGAAGATGCCGGATATCAAGATATTGTCATTGACCTGAAGACTCCTGTAGATTTCAAGCCTTCCGCCGTTGCTGACTTCATTACGCTGGATGACAAAATTGATGGCGAAATCTATGTCTTGCCGCATAAACCGACACCTTGGGATACAGATGGCACTTCCGGACATCCGCTGAAAAACAGCTACATCGGCGTCACCTGCCAGGTTGTCGAATACAGGACCAAAGACACGCCGACCTACTATGATCTGGTCGGTCTCGATGAGGACTCCGATGAAGAGGACTATGAAGAAGCAAAGGAATTGTATATTGACTTCTATGAGGGATTCGCATCGACGGACAATGACGACTGGCTGAACGACAAGGTGCTCGGAATGATCGTTCCGACGGACAATGACTGGGGCATGAACGTCGTCCTTGAGAGTATCCTGAACCACAGGAACGCCGAGGCGGCCGCCAACGGCACTGAGGAGAATGTCGAAGAGGTTTTCATCCCGCTGGTAATGGCCAACGGCTTCGGCTTCAACAAGACGAATGTCATCAATATCAGGATGGACAAGATGAAGTACAGCAGCGGTAAAGACTTCTATGCTCCGTTCGTTCCCATTATTACTCCCTAATTACGGCAAGATCATGAAAGCAGAATATATCAGACCAGAAACACAGACCGTCAGAATCGAGTTGGAAAACGGCGCCGTCATCTGCGCCTCCGGCGATTTCCTTTTTTGGAATCCGGGTATCTTAGGCCGAGAGATTGAAGAGGACTAGCTCCAATCGTGTTTTTCAGTGTGAACGCAATATTTAATTACTATATTTGTGTTCACGGATCCGCTGGCGTGGAGACAGGAGGGGAGAAAGACACGGGGAAAACCCATTTAACAAGGAGAATGCAATGGAATTTAAAGAAGGACCAGGATGGAAATGCTGCTTTGACCCCGAAAAGGGACTGTACACGGCTCAGACGGGAGGCGGCGTAAACTGCACCCTGTACGAGATTACCAAAGAAATCTATGACCACGTGGATGACCCCGAGTTAGATTGGCCCACAAGGCTGATCGATGACGGACGCAAATTGTTTATGTCTGTCGATGACCGCTGCGGGAATGTCTATCGCAATTCCCCGGAAGAGTTCCTGAAACCAGAGTAGGCCCTTCGGCTACTGGTTTTGTTTTATTCGAAAATAGTCTTATCTTTGCAATTAACAACATTGTTAAACGCTATTGTTAATATGTCCATTGAAGATAAGATCCTTGCAGCAGCCAAGGAAGAATTCTACCGCTCCGGCTTTGATGCGTCGTCCACGGCCAAGATTGCTAAGAGTGTCGGCGTAACCCATGCGATGGTAAACTACTACTATCGGACCAAGGAGCAGCTGTTCCTGCGCATTCTGGACTCTCACGTAGAAAAGGCATTGGCTGTTCTCAGGAAAGTGATGCGCGAGCACGGCGGAATAGAGAAGACTCTGACTAAAACGGCAGCGGCTCTGTTCGGCCTCTTCAATGAAGACCGATATTTCCCCTTCCTGCTGCTGGATGCCTCCAGAAGCCATCCGGAATACCTGGTCAGATACCGGGAGCGCTTATACGAACCGGCAAAAGACGTGCTTGATGGACATATCGAGCGGCTCAAGGAATCCGTCCCGGACGGGAATGTCACCGGTCTGTTTGAAACGGTGTTTTCGCTTTCCTATACGCCGTTCCTTCACGTTCCTTTCCTGAAGAATGTGGCCGGCTACAGCGAGCAGCAAATAGATGAATACCTGCAGCGCCGGAAAGAAGAGATGCTTACATTGCTCCAAAAACGATATTCAAATGCATAACGATATGAAGACACAGAAGTTCTACTGGGGAAAGACCATCGCGTCCTTCTTCCTCGTCCTGTTCACCATGCCGCTCAGCCATGCGCTCATGCGTGTGATGGAAGATACGATGTCTCACCATGCTGTCAATGTCAGTGCATTCATTATGGGTGCTGTAGGGCTTGCCATCACCATCTGGGGTGTATTTGTGAAGGGAGACACGAAGCAGACTCTTTTCGGGCTTTTCGGCGGCCTTCTGTTCTGGACAGGTTGGGTGGAGTTTATGTACGGCTATTTCGCCGCCCGTTTCGGTGTCCATTACGACTTGGTCGGCTCCGGTATTGTCCAGACTACGACGGAATACGTAAACGGTATCGGTGTCAGCCACGAAATGCTGATCAACGGCGTCAATGTCAACGACATCCCCGCGGCGGAACTGAAGGCGATGCGCGGGTCCCGTCCGGAATACCTGATCATGCCGGCGTCGTTCGGTTTCTGGGTAATGTTCATCGTCCTGTACCTTTTTGGTTCCAAGACCGGCTGCCACGCCCTAAACTGGTTGCAGAAGGTCTTCTTCGGCAAAAAGCGTGACGCCATCGTTCCACGGAATATGAGCCACCATACGGCCATCACCACATTCATGGAACTAAATATCATGATGTGGACCATGTATCTGCTGCTGATGTTTGTCTATGACCCGGTCTTCCTGGGCGAGAGCCATCCTGTTACGATAGCCATTGCCATTGGTTGCCTTGTCGGCTCAATATTCATGTTCAAGTATGAGTTGAAACTGGGCGCCTGGGGTCCGAACATCCGGATGGCCATCTCCACCGTCGTCATCTTTTGGACAACGGTCGAGGTCTTTGCCCGGAATGGCCTATTCACCGAGTTTTGGGTGGATCCGCTGGGCCACATACCGGAAATGGTCAGTATCCTCTTGACATTCCTGCTGCTGGGTGCGTTCCTGATTATCCGGAACAGGAGGAAGAAGGCTATGGCTCAATAGTATATACCTCTCCACGTAAACATGGAATACCTGTCAAAGCAACGATACGACGAGATTGCGGCCGAGTTGAAGCATCTTATCAACGAGGTTTACCCCAAGGTGAAGGACGACCTCGCGGAGGCCAGCGCCCAGGGGGACCGAAGCGATAATGCCGGATACCGTGAAGCAAGGCGCCTCCAAGGGAAGACCATCAGCCGCATCCGTTTCCTGCAGAAGGTCCTGGAGCATTCACGCGTGATTAACCCCGACGTTCTCCCCACAGACAGGGTTTGCCTGCTGAGCAAGGTCGAATTCACGAACCTCTCGACAAATACCCGCTTGAAATTCGAGATAGTCAGCCCCCACGAGATGGACCTCGAGGCTGGCAAGATTTCGCTGAAATCCCCGATTGGCGCCGCCTTGATGGGCAAAAAGGTGGGCGAAATTGCCGAGGCCCGGGTCCCCTCCGGGGTCCTGCGCCTGAGAATCGAAAGCATCACGCTCGACTGAGGGCCCTGGCCATCAAAGTGACGATTGCCCTTCTCTTTGTCCGCTGTTCTTTTCGGGAGGATCCTGCCGCCTTCCCGGCATCATAGGCGTAAACATCCGGACGGTCCGACCGCCCAGGCCGTATTTCTCGCGGAGGGCGGCCGCCTCCTGCATGGCCTCAGAGGCATGATAACGGTTCAGGGCTTCCTGGCTCTCCCAACTGTCGATGAGCAGCAGGCCTTCCGGGTTGTCGGCCGGGAAAAAGTAATCGTAGCCCAGCCAGCCTTCGATGGCCCGGATGCGGCCAGCAATACCGCTGGATTCCATCTCTTCCACATATTTGCGGGCACTGCCGTCCTGCCCGGTGTAGCGAATGTTAATTGTCAACTGCTGCGCATGACCTTGCAGGGCAGCCAGGCCCAAAAGGGAAGCCATCAGGCAAATAAATCTCTTCATAGTATTATTTCTTGTTACAAAGATAGGTGCTATTTCCTGCACAAAGGAAGATATTCCGACTGAATTCCTACCAATTTTGCAGAAATTCACTATATTTTAGATACTACCGATGGCTTACAGTGATTTGATTGATTTCGCGACATTTATCATATGGTCGGCCATACGTTCCGCATTGGAGGAAAGTTCCAGGTACTGTGCTCCCACGGATGGCGTGCAGATGCCCCTTTCCATGCGCATGATGTGGCCTTCCTCCATAGATTTGGTGTAATCGTCAATCTGATCCTCAATCTCGTTGGCTTTCTCCAGGGAAGCAAGGTCTTCGTTCTGATAGGCATCCATACTGAGTTTGTAAAGTCGATGGAGGAGCTCCTTGAGCTGGCTGATTTCATAGCGCGCATCGTCGGAGAACCGCTGACCGGAATCGGAAAGGGCAGTGGCATATTCCACTATATTTTCTGCATAATCACCGATTCTCTCCAGGTCTCTGATACTCCTGTAAGTGCCCGACAGATAGGACCGGTCTTTTTCTCCAAGGCCGGATTTGCCGATGAGGCGGACGACAAAGCCGATAAGCTCGCGGTTGATAAAGTCCAACTCTCGTTCTGCCTGTTTAAACAGAGACAAGTGCGAAAAGTCCAGTTGGGTTGCCATCTCCATGCTGCGGTCCAGGTTCTGAAGGGCGATATCGGCCATCCGGAGGATTTCACGCTTGACCTGGGAGACCGCGATGGGCGGCGTACGCAGCATGTTCTCATCTACGTAGCGAAGCGAAAACTCCAAGTCGAGTGACACCGGCCTGTCCGGAATCATTCTTTTCACAAGAGAGACCAAAGCCCCGGTGAGCGGCAGCATGACTGCCACCGTAACCACATTGAAGAAAGTATGGAACATGGCCAGTTGCGTCTGCGGGGCCGAGGGAAACAGCTTCTCGAAAACGCCTCCGAATGAGATATCGAACCAGCCCAGTGCCCAGGCGACCAGCATGAACAGAATCACGCCCGAGCAGTTGAACAAGAGATGGATCAACGCTGTCTGCTTGGCATTGGTGCCGCTGGTCACACCGGCGATGACAGCCACCACGCAGGAACCGATGTTGGAACCCATGGTAAGGAAAATGCCCTGGTCAATACCGATAAGTCCGCTCACAACCATCGCGAGGGCAATGGATGTCATCACGGATGAACTCTGTATGATAGCTGTGAAAAGGGCGCCGAGTGTAACCAGAAGCAAAGGATTACTGATTCCAGCCAGGAATGTCTTGACTCCTTCCAGCGCCGCGAAAGACTCCATGGAACCGCTCATCAGCTCAAGTCCGACGAACAGAAGACCGAACCCGGCGAGGATACCGCCGAGGGTTTTTGCTGCGCTTTTCTTTGCAAAAATGCCCAGGAACGCACCCAGTCCGGCAAAGGCGGAGAAGATGACGCTGGTTGAAACCGAATTGCCACCGAACATACCCAGTGCCACAATCTGGGCCGTGACGGTGGTACCTATATTAGCGCCGTAGATGATGGTCGCTGCCTGTGCGAGCGATATGATTCCGGCATTGACAAAACCGATGGTCATAACCGTCGTGGCACCGGAACTTTGGATGGCAGCCGTTCCCAGCGCACCTATACCGACGCCAAGTAGTTTGTTGTCAGAGGCTTTGGAGAATAATTTTTTCAGTTTTTCCGAGCTTGCCGCCTCCAGATTCGAGCTCATTATCTGGCATGCTATGAGGAATACGCCGATTCCCGCGAGCAATGTCAACAAAGATGTAAGAATTGCTGTAATATCCATAATTTGATGTTTTAAAAGATTAGCCTGGATTCCCTTGATGGAAACCGGCATCTATAGCCGGAGGCTGCAGGCGGTAAGCCATTGTCTTTCAAAACAAAAAGGGACGGGATAATGGGATGGAAGGGTAAAAGGTTCCCGGAGAGTCTCCGCAGAAACGATGATGGAAGAAGCTTGAGGCTGCTTTTGTGGAGTCCGGGGGGGTCGGATGACGGCTTCTTCTTCCACATCGTCTACCATTTCATAACAGACATCTTCCCCGGGAGAATAGTCTGTCAGAGGCGTGCCTTCCGGAAGTAAGGAAAGCAGGAGTGCAAGAAAAAGAGTCAGTATCTTCATCGAGCAGCATTACAGCAAATTTTGTACCTGATTAAACTCATCTGACCTGTATCAAATCCCTGATTGTTGCCCCTACTGCTATTCCCGGGGCATAACCAAAACGGTTTTGACAGTTTCCTTGTACTTGCGGGAAACGGGAATCTCTTGTCTTCCCACGGAAACGACATCGGGGGTGATCAGGGTAGCATCGGAAATGTTGACCAGAAAGGACCGGTGGACGCGTAGAAAACCAGAACCCAGCAGGTTCTCCCACTGACTGATGCCGGTCTTGTTACGATAATGCCGACCATCACGGGTCACGATCCAGACTTCCGAGTCGCGAGATTCCACATACAGGATTTCGTCCTTCTTGAGTGAAACCTTCTTATAATCTGATGTAAAGGAGATGGGACAATCCGTCGGATATTTATTGTCCAGCCATTTCACGAGCAGATAGTTTCCATATGCCAGGATGGCCAGGATAGCGGCTACAAAGACCGGATTGCCAAGCATGGCAGGAAGCGTCCATTTAGCGTACTCCTCCTGGTAGATAAAAGTAATGAAAACCAACTGCCACACGTATATTGACAGAAAGGTCATCATCATCACGCCCAAGATGATATAGATGGTATCCAGGATGCGTTTCTTTCCGTCTTTATTGCGTTCTACCTTGGGAAGAAGGAAACACAGGGCCAATGACGCCGGCAGGAATGAAAGGCTCATCAGAATAGCAACTCCCAGGTCGTAGTCCAGACTCGTGAGCAGGACCGCCGTCATAAAAATGGCAGCCAACCAGTAAAGGGCGATGATGATTGCTTTTTTCATTCCGGATACAAAAATACGCATTCTCCCGAGAAAAAACCGCAAAAGTTTATCACACTATGTAAGTTAAAGGGATTTGACACATGGTTTGACGGATTCTGATTTGGATAAATGAATGGATAGTGCATACCTTTGCATCAAGGAATTCCGACCCCGAATGTTCAACAAAAAAGTATTTAGTCATGCTCCCTTTAACAAATCTTTTCTCCCTTTTCGTTTCTGGCGGTCCTGCCGGAATGATTATCATCACCCTTCTTTTTATCGCCCTGTTCTTCGCTGCCTGGAAGGCTCCTGCCTGGGTGAAGGAAATCGGCATTGCAGCCCTGGTCGTGGGTGTATTCTGGACGCTCTGCGGCATCCTCCAGATAGCAGATTTCCTGGCCGGGCATGATGACGTCGCTACCAATATCATTGCCGGAGGTGTCAAGGTGGGGCTTATCCCTGTTCTTTACGGCCTCATCGTGTACTTTGTCTCACTGATCCTGCGGGTGATTCATAAACCGAAAATCTAAGGTCGAAAAACAAGACAAGCCCCGGCAATCCGTCGCAGGACTGCCAGGGCTTAGTCATTTCCATTTTCAGAAATCTTTTGTCGGGAGAGGATAAGAAATTTAATTACTATATTTGTGTTCACGGATCCGCTGGCGTGGAGACAGGAGGGGAGAAAGACACGGGGAAAACCCATTTAACAAGGAGAATGCAATGGAATTTAAAGAAGGACCAGGATGGAAATGCTGCTTTGACCCCGAAAAGGGACTGTACACGGCTCAGACGGGAGGCGGCGTAAACTGCACCCTGTACGAGATTACCAAAGAAATCTATGACCACGTGGATGACCCCGAGTTAGATTGGCCCACAAGGCTGATCGATGACGGACGCAAATTGTTTATGTCTGTCGATGACCGCTGCGGTCCTCCTTATACGATTGTATTCGACTCGGATTATAAAGAATTATGTCCCTGGTCGAATGCCATCGTCTCTGGGAGGAAGTGGTCTGACGAGATGACCGACGCTGTGGTAGAAGTGCTTGCATCAGAGAAGGACAACCGTGTGCAACGCCGGAAAAAGCGCCAGGAACGAGAGGCAGCCCAAAAGAAATGATTTATGGATTGAAGTATATGAAATTAAATAAAATTGCCGCACTTCTCGTCTATTTCTTGGCCACACCCCTTGCCGTGCAGGCCCAAACCTTGCTTTGGCCCATCGCGGGAAAGTTGGCCGGAGAGAACATCCTGTCCCAGCCGCAAACCTATATCGGGACAGAACTTAACTTTGATAATCTTTTCATTGGAGCCGAGCCTGGTGCCATTGTACTGTGCCCGGCCGATGGTATCATCGTCTCGGTTGGGGCCGTTTATCAGAGAAGTCTGTCCTATATGCTGAGCGCAAGTTACCAAAACCAACTGAGCCTGAGGGAGAATGTGCTTGCTGCCAGGCAGGATGATGATAGGCTGTTTACCGGCTTTCTCTCACTTCGGATGGCCGATGGAAATAAAGTACACTTGCATGGGTTCCTGAGCGACAGTTTTTTCAAAACCGGGCAGAAACTGTCCAGAGGCGATACGCTGGGTGTGGTGGATTATTCTTATAAGGCATTCAAGGATCCTTCGCTCAACATAACTGTTTCCAAACGGGACAACACGTCTGCCGATCCGATGACTCCTTTCGGCCTGAAAACAACTTTCATTGAACCTCAGGCACTTACAAGGGAGGACCCACTTCCGGCAGAAAAGGTACGCGATGACCTGGACATCCTTGAAGAAGCTTTCTGTGAACTCTATCCGTCTTTGGAAGACCGTATGGGGGAAAGCGCTTTCCGCGCCTATATGGATTCCCTGAAGTCCTCTGTTTCCGCTCCGATGGACGTGCCCTTTGGTTTTCGGATGATGCTCAGGGATATCCTTCATCAAATTCCCGACAGCCATATCGGCCTGCTCCCGGACCCGATAAAGACCACTGTTCCGCAGAGTTGGCAACCCGGCGAATTCCTGATGTTCTGCGACGATACGGTACGCATCCTTTTTACGGTTCCTGAATTTAAGCAGTACGAGGGCAGGATTGTTAAGCGGATTAATGGCCTTCCGGCCGCCGATTATGCCCGGCAAGCGTATAAGCTGCTGAATACGTATGATGACGGTGTAGAAAGTACTCCCGAGGAAGAAAGTGTCCTTCTGGGCCAATGGGGGTTGATTATGAACCTTGATGCCGGAAAAGACAGCGCCCATGAGTTGGAATTGGAAGACGGAAGCACGGTGCGCATTCCCTTTTACGAGCGGCCGCGGTTCGCACTGACAGACACCTACCGGCGCATGCTCCGATGGCATAACCTGAACAGGATGGAAAGCGATGATGACGTTTTCCATACCCGTATGCTCAATGATTCCACGGCCTATCTGGGTATCAAGACCTTTGAAATGCTTACCGGACAGGTAGAGCAGGTCCGCTCGTTCCTTGGCGGTCTTAAGGCTCCCAATCTGATTGTAGATGTACGCAACAATCCTGGAGGCCATAACGAGGTGCTGATGAATCTGCTTTCCTGTATGGTCACCGAGCCGATGGACAGGCAGAAAGGCGGCTATGTTCGCGTGAACAAACAAGGTGATTTTGCCAGTCTGGCACACAGTCTGAACTATGCTGCCGATTCGGAAATATTCCAGGACTTTGAGCCGGGAGATCATGGGTTCTATCTGCGGGATACCTTGGAGACCTGTTCCGTTGTGCAGCCGGATGCTCAGGTGCATTATGACGGAAAGGTGTATGTGCTCACGAACGGTAGTTCCTTCTCGGCCGCGACGCTTTTCCCGGCGGTGCTGGTCCGCAACCGCCGCGCTGTAAGCGTGGGGCGCGAAACCGGTTCTGGTTATCATTATATGACAGCCCTCAAGTTTGCCGACATACAGCTGCCTAATTCCCTGCAAACTATCCATATTCCACTGGCCCAGCTGGTTTTTGACACCACAATCTGCGATCGTTTGCCTCAGGGGCGGGGCCTGCTGCCCGACTATCCGCTACCGCTTACCTACGATGAAGTTGTGAGCGGTACCGATGGAGAGACAGATGTGATGCTGGAATATGCGCTTTCCCTTATTGCCGAGGACAGGTACCTGAGTGACAATAACCCCTTTGCCGAAATAGACAATAAAGATTCAGGAAGCCATGGGGCTGGCCTGGTTTTGATTGGGATTCTGGCCGCCGTACTGGCTGCGCTGTTTCTCCTGTTCCTCTTCCTGCGTAAAAGAAAATTATCGTTTGGGGCCAAGGCTTGATTATTGCTGGAATCATCGGTCGGTATCAAGCCGGCGGACGGCGGCCATATGAGGAAGCGGAGCAAGAAAAAGGCAGATTGTCACCTCCTCTAACGGATGGTGACGTTGGTGTCCATCATCCGGACCTTCTGGCCCTCAGCTGAGTCTCCATGGGGCCTTTCTTTTGTCTATATGACGGAAAATGCTTACCTTTAGTCCGTTAAATCGTAATTTGCATTAACCATATGACCAACATCACCAAACTCCTTTGCTTAG
>CAMVMG010000001.1 GCA_947168525.1 uncultured Bacteroidales bacterium | reverse complement strand
ACTTTAGTTCGAAAAGTCTATTATAATCTGTCAACAAAAATCAGGACGGGTCACAATGCTTGTCAGGAGAAGGGTTAGTGATAAGAGGGTTTTCATGGGGTGTGAGGTTTAAGGTACTTTACGAGAGGATTGTCTCCGGATACATGTCAAAACTGACATGCTCCAGTTTCGGCGGGTTATCCATGCGCGCCTGAATGTCTGCCAGCGCATCCCAAATTTCCGAACAGGAATGGACGGTATCGTTCTCTTGCCGATGAAGTTTCATCAAAAGAGCCGTGCAGGAATCGCCTCCCGAAGAGATAAGTTTATAGCTGTTGACCAGGGAGCCTTTCAACTGCTCTTCCCATATAGCCAGGGGCACATGATGCCCATCACACTGAAAGAACAAGTGTGCACAGGCGTTTACGTCAACGGCCTGCAAGATTCGCAAAGATGATATTCCCTCCGCATGTGCGAATAGGAC
The DNA here is from genome assembly GCA_947168525.1 of uncultured Bacteroidales bacterium. Classification (GTDB taxonomy): domain Bacteria; phylum Bacteroidota; class Bacteroidia; order Bacteroidales; family UBA932; genus Cryptobacteroides. The sequence continues at coordinate 520,624 of CAMVMG010000001.1, read as the reverse complement.
CTCCCCTACTTGTTTGATGACAGCCAATGTACCGCCTGATATTTCCATTTTTTTCATAAGTTTTAAATATGTTTTTACGATAAATCTTCTTCCTCCTCCTTTCTCACCGCTTTCAGGCGGCTCACCCATACGCGGTAGGCTCTCCAGCCATTGGATTTCTTTTTGCGCTCGGCCCGGAGTTCCTCCAGAAATTGATCTTCCGTCACTTCCTGGTTCAGCATCAGTTGTGCAAGCGGGTTGGAATCGTCCGGCATACGGGCAATTCCGCTCAAACGTTTCTGAAGCATCCAACGAAGATCGGCATAATACCTGTCGTAGGAGGGATTCTCTGCAATCAGTTTGGCAATGAGTTCAAATCCCACATTTCCAAACTGTCGCTCGTTCAGCAAGGCCATGCGATACTTGAATTTCCGGAAAGAAGGAGAATCCAGGCCGTAGCCATATTTTTCCCCGTAATAATCGGCCATCTGCTTGTACAAGGTCTCTACCATCGGGCAATCTTCTTTAAGCTCCAGCGCTCTTGCCAACAGATACACGCCATTGAAAAACTCCGTTTCCACGGAAACCACGGAGGTAAGCAGTTCAATACTATCGTCCGTTTTCCCGGCATACAACAGGCCGGCAGCATTCAGAACAATGTTGTTTCTGGATGTGTTCGGCAGTAGTTCCCACTCTCGTCCGAACAGGCATGTATCATCGGCCACATATGACAAGGCACGGTTCAGCAGGTCGCAGGCGAAGGCCGACTGCCCCTTGCGGGCTGCATCTGCACACATCTCAAAGAGGCGGCAGGCCGCTCCATCAAAATCGCCGCTCTTTTCATACTCCCGGACCGCTTCCCCTACGGCCAGCTCCGTTGAGATGACATCTTCGTCATTATAGGTCGCTGCAAAAGCCTGCACCTCCTTGGAAACCCGGATTGAACTGTAGTCTATCGGGGAAACCAGATTGATTCCTTTGAGGCTGCGGGAGCGGCTCAGGGCCACATAAGCCTGCCCGGGGGTAAAGGCTCCGCGCCCAAAATCTATCTCCACTTTGTCAAAAGTAAGGGACTGGCTTTTATGGATAGTAATGGCCCAGGCGAGCCTTAGCGGATACTGAGTCACACTGCCCACGACCTCTTTCTTACACTTCTTTTCCTGTTCATCATAATGGTAATCGAAGGCCTCCCAGGTCTGTTTTTCCACAGGAACCACATTGTCAGGGTCATTGCCGATTTGAACGAATATGTCGTCCTTATCCAGGCTCACCACTTTACCAATGGTCCCGTTTGCCCAGCGGCCGGAAGTATCATTGCGAAGAAACATGACTTGGGCATCTTTCCGCAAGACAAGTTCGTTGTCCACAATGTCTTTCAACCGGTTGGCATTTCCTTCGTATCTGGCCTCATAAGTGAAACTTTCACCAGGGAGGTCGGCAAGGCGTCTCTCGTTAATCATTTGTGCATCACCACGATAGGCCGTCAATGTTATACGCATATCGCCCTCATCCTTTTTGGTAAAAGGAGTTATCACGTGCGAGTTAATGCAATCCAGGTCTTTCAGTGTCACCTGGCCAACGCGAAAATGCTCCAGCAGTTGGATGAAGTCCTTGTCGTTCTGCCGATAAATCTTCCTGAATTCGATTTTCGGAAGCGTCATTCCCTGCAGGCAACGCGCTTTATAGAAGAAGAAATCGTCCGTCCCGTATATATGGCGCAAAAGGGGTTGATCCTGAGGCGTCGCTATCGGAAGCAACTGGAACATATCGCCCACAAATACCATCTGCACTCCACCGAATGGCAAGCTGGAGTGCCTGCAATCACGCAGCATCCGGTCCATGGCGTCTATAAGGTCACAGCGCACCATGGATACCTCATCAATGATAATGGTATCCAGATGCTGCGCAAGCACAATCTTGTTGGCATTCATCTGTCCCATGTCCTTCGGCCCCTGGACCCCAAAACCAAAGCCGAAGAAAGAATGAATGGTTTGCCCACCGGCCTGAATGGCTGCCACCCCGGAAGGAGCCAACACCACAAAGTTCTTCTTAACCTCCCTCTGCACCGCCCGCAGAAACGTTGTCTTCCCAGTCCCGGCACGCCCAGTGAGGAAGAAACTCTGGTTGGTTTTGGCAATCATATCAAAGGCATGGCTTTGTTCAATGTTGTTGGTGTCGAAAGAGGTTTGCATGACTTTTGGTTTTTGATTTCACGACAAAGATAAAACCACGACGCGCAGTGTTTTTTCGCGTCGCGGGTTTCTATCATTGCTCTTGACAGTCAAACTGTATTGGAAATGATTCTAACAATTGGTATATTTGTCAATATACAATTTGCGTGTCATGAAGAATTACAATACTTTCCACAAAGATTTACCTGCCTTACAAAACGGGTATAACTATTACAAACTTAAAGAGTTAGTAGATGCTTTAGAAATAAAAGATGACACCTTCGCATGTTATGTTGATATGCGAGAAAACGATATACGTGAAATACGTTACATACGAACCGTCAATTTGAGTAGCGATTATCGTAATTGTGACATCAATACTCTCTCTCTAACAAAAGCTCCGTATTGGGTGCGAAGTTATCAGCCAGCGACAAGCAAGTTGGTTGATACCTTGGAAGTATATGATACGGATAACAACAACGGCGGATATGCGGCATTTGTCGATGGACAAATTAAAGTTGGAAAAATGTCAGCTACTCCAAATAGTTTTCCAATCAGCAAAAATATTGCTCATTTTGCAGTTAAAGCCAATGGCGTAGCCCGAACAGAGTATATTCTTCGAGAATTAACTTCGGAATACGTGCGTGAGCGAGTTTCACAGTTTTATCAAATCTATCACGAAGTCAACAGATTCGATTTATATGAGCTGATGATAAGAGTTCCATCTTTAGAGGTACAGGATGAATTACTTAAATCTGAAGCTCTTGTGTCCATTCAAATGGAAGATGTCTTTACTATCATTGACAAATACTTCAACAAAGAATCTAAACAATTCTGTATCAACAATCTCCGCGAGATAATAGGCGCGGCTACATCTGGATTGATAATGGACACAAATAATAGATTTAATAGTTTGCGAATTATATTGGAGTATTTGTTTAGAGCAGCTAATACTATGGGATTCCTTCATGATAACTGTATCGTATCAGGGGATGTAAATATTTGGAATTCGTTTCGTTTTATGTCAGGACAGATCGCAAATCGATGTGGCTATGTTCAGTGTAAGAAAGCTCATTTTCCTGCACCTATTGAAAAAAGTGTCGAATTCATTATTAACGTGACTCACCCAGGTTCCCATTCAGACCGATCTACACATGAGGGCATGAAACTGCAGCAGTATTTACAATATATGGATACCCCTTATCTCCTATATAGCACAGCCTACCTGCTATGTGACGTAATAATATGGTTTGGGAAATATTCAAAGGAGTATCCTAACAAAGAAGAAAACAAAAAGCTTTGGCGTTAGAGTAATGTATATCGACATACATTGCTCAAATCTCGTAAAAACCTACAAGTATAGTTCGAGCATCCTTTGAGCGTTTTCTATCATTTCTCCTTTCAAAGACTCTGGCGATATAACAACCAGATTGGGTCCATAGCTCCTGAATAACGAGGAAAGTTCGTAATTTAATTTGCAATCAAGGGAGAAAAAGGAATAATCTTCCAGTTTGGGGTTCTCTCGATGCAGTTCGGCCTGGTCTTCCTGTGATAATTCGGCCTGATATGGGTGCATAGGTTTCGTGCGGATATAGTTGACGGATGACTTGTGAACAGCGAAAACAATGTGTTCTACGGGTTTGTCCCAGTAATATGTCACTCCTACAATGTCGTCAAAGAGTTCATCGATGTTCACCTGGCACTTCACATAAGGAATGTTCTGTACTTCCTCATAAGCCTCGATCCTGTCCAGCGGGATAGTGGCAATGAAGTGTGGGTTGTATGGCAGTTTCTTGTCACAGGTGGGAGTGCATAGCAGATACCATCTATCCTTGTATTGCTTAAGCATATAAGGGTAGGCAATGATTTCCTGCGCTTTCTCTGCATCAAACTGCCGATATGTGATTGAAACGACTTTCTTGTTCGTAATGGCAGAGAAGAACCATCCTAAATACTCCTTATTCTTGAGGAATTCGTTTGAACTGAAACATATTACTTTATTTTGCAAAACACCATTCTTAGTGTCAAACTTACTTCCTCCGAAAGATAACTGATTCCTCAACTTCGTTTTCAGATCATCTAACCACTCGAAATTATCAAGGCCAGAGAACTGTCCAAGTGTATTCAAAACTTCATTGAGAAGCATTTTCTCATCGGCCGACAGCGGCTTTGTGAAAATGGATCTCGTCTGATCAGCATATCGAATCACTTTCTTTCCGTTAATCACCTTACTCTCATCAAGGTCTATCTGGAAAATGTTCTCCATATCCCTCAAGTCCATCTCTATCGTACGCTTGCTCACCTGCAGGGCCTCGTCAATTCCTTTCAGTGAATCGTTCACGGCATTCAACAATTGGGTGCGAGTGTAGTAATGGTGCTGGTCCGACAGCATCCTATCCAGAATAATATATCTTACGACGGCGTTTTTGTTAGCTGGCATACTGCTTCTAATTGGTTACAGAGACAAAAATAAGGATATTTTGCGAAACGTATCTTCGCCTTTTTCAAAATTTATCACTATATTTGTTTTATGGATAGCGAAAAATGTGTCTCTTGGTACTGATCTATTCGCAGGAAATACTAATTCTCGTTTTACTGCCAATTTCTTTCTCCTGCTATTAACATAGGCAATGATGTAAACACCGTTCATCATTGTTCTATCCTTGTCTGTCCTTGGGAACGGTGAAATAAAAATTAGTATATCTTTGTCTATGAAAAAAGTAATTTATAAAAACGCTCAAGCTTTTTTGGATGCCAATTCTTTGGAGATAATTCGCGAACTCCCTAACAGATTTACTTTAGATGATTTTTCAGAAAAAGTTCATTTAGTTTTTCCTAATGATTATGCTAAAGCAATACGGGATTTTGGCGGAGAGAAATATCTTAAATTTTGGATTAATACATATTATCTTCCAAGAAGGCCACATATGGTTATGCGGCAGAGACCTACTCCTTACGATGGGGCCCTTATAGACTTTAGGTCCAAGTCTCACTTAGATAGGGTCTGGCTCAAGGCAAAAAAGAAATCTATGTTCTTTTTTTGAAAAACACGGTTACCTTTTCGGATTCTTCGACATATAGGATTGAACACAGTAATGAAGTTAAATCAATAAAGTCATAGAATCATGAAAACATTCGGTATTATCTCTATCGTTCTTGGCGCCATCAGCGCTCTCGGAGCAATCTCAGCTGGCCACAATCCGGCCGGCCCCATCTTCTGGATTATTCTGGGTATTGTCCTAGTCGTAAAGGAAAATTCGAAGAAGGTAACCGACATCGAAGAAAACAAGAAAGACAACCAGGAATAATGACCCGCTAAACGATAATGAATTATGTACAACGATAGTCCCAAAACAAAGTACGTGATGTACAGCAAATCCGGAAGGCAGATTATGGAAGCCGACAGTTTTCTCGGTTTCATTGGCCAAACATTACTCGCAAGCATTCTTGGCCCTCTCATGATCATGATTCCTGTTGCAATCATAATCTCCATCACAGAACTTTTCTGAATCAAGAAACCTGTTTCCAAGTTTTACTGCTCCTGGCTCACAATCCCGCAAAAAATATGCGGGATTTATTTGGAAATCTGAGGGAAGGATTGTATTATTGTACCTGCGGGCTATCAATATAAGTTATTGATAATGCTCGAATTAGTATTGTTAAACATAATAAAAAAATGAACCGAGATGTAAATCTTTTCCAAGTTCTTATCAGGTTTCAGGAACCCGATAATTGTAGGGCCGATTTTGTTGCCCGTCTCGCAGATTTTACTAATTATGATGGCCTTGTCGCTACTAATAAGCCTATTGATGCCATCAATGTTGACATTAGGTCGTATGGCTTTGACCATGTGCAGGTCAGAGAAGAACTGAATGTTTTTATTGAAAATGTTCGTTATGCACTTGGGGCCCGTTGTTCGTCGGCGCGCTATGATATTACTTATTCCAGCAATGATAATGTAGGGGGGATGGCCAATGAGCCCATCCGTGAGGTTTCTTACACTATAGATATACTAAAATAGTTACTTTTTAATTGTTTATTGCTGCTCTCGCTTTGTCGAGGGCAGTTTTTTTATTCTATTTCGGGTTACCTTTTCATGATTCCCGTCATATATAGATGAACAAAACAAAATAAACATAGTTACACCGTTAAACAATCGTACAGCATTATGTGGATATTCATTGTAGCGATAATCGCAATCGTAATCATTGTCAAGACCAAATCAAAGTCTGAAGAAGTCGTTGAACATGTGGCCGCCCACGGTGGCATGAGAGAAAAATACAACGTCCTTGTAGAACGTCTCTTGTCATCACATCCCAATATGGCGGTCCTCACGGAGACAAGGACATTCATGGACATTGGCATGAACAACCCAGATGGCTCCAGTCACTTCTATTTTCAGCAGGTCAGCAAGAATGCTATTATGATTCAGTATGAACTCAAAGGAGATCCTACGATGCCTGATTTCAAGATTGATTGGACCTTTATCGACTCATACGATCAAGAAATAATGCTTCTCAAGATATTCACGGACTTGCAGCGCAAAATGATGATGTATTAACCTTTTAACTAACTCACAGAATTATGATTTGGATATTCTTAATCCCAGCCGCATTCCTTCTCATTGGAATTGCTGATATGCCTATCGGATACTATACTTTCCTTAGAATCGTGGTATGTCTATCAAGCGGTGTCATAGCGTATGGGAGCTATTCTATAGAGGAGAAAATCATCTTTGGTGCCGCTCTCTTTGGTGTAATAGCCCTATTATTCAATCCGATTTTCCCTGTTTATCTACAGGATAAGGAACTCTGGACCACCATTGACATTATATCTGCCATTTCATTTGTTTGGGCAGGAATCTATGTAAATAAGAAGCTTAAGGAAGACGGTAATGAACACAAGAATATTGAACTATAGCTGAATATAATTGGTCCTCCATGCCACCCTTGCACAAAATCCTGCTTTACACGATTCTGTCTATCGTGGCTTTTATCTTTCTCCTCTTTTCGGCGGCCTTTACCCTGGATATACACTATGGCCGTGAGGCGCACTCACATGAGCGCTTGGTGAATAAGGCCGGGCTGGGCAGAATGGAATATACCTTGATGGAGACATCGATCGATACAATATTCTGTTACCCTCTTGGAAGTTTTGTCCAGTGCCGATATGTTCTCCACTTTCAGGATACGGCAACCCTGAACAAAAGGGCTTCGACATGGCCACAACGCGATGACAACGGTATGCCCATCAAATGCTTGTCCCATTTTGACAGTTTCTTTGGTTCACAAGTCGCGGAAATCACAAACGCGGGCGAACTCACCATCGAGGCCGATTATCCGGTGGAATCTCTGTCTGCCGACTATTTCTGAAAAGCACATCTTAGCATTCACTCCTCCACAAGGACATAGCTGGTATTTTTGCTGCCCTCATCGGCCTTTACCAAAATGCCTTTTCTATCAGGTTATTGATGTCGCGGAGTGCGGTGGATGGGAGGTTTTGCAGATTTGGACCCGTTTTGCCGTTGTGAGTTTCCCCTCAAATCCATCCCACAGCCTGTTGACAAGCTTGACTTGACGCTCATTCATGGCTACACCCCGATGCTTTTGCCAGAACATGGATTTCTTTAGAACACGGCTTACGGCGCCATAGCTGCGTTGCATGGCGTTCTTTAGGGTCCGGAGGGGCCACACTCCAGCTAGGCTGACATTTCACTGAAAATGTATACCTTTGAATCGTTAAACATCCAGATTATGATTCTTACTACAACACCCAGCATTGAAGGACGCACCATAGCAGAATACAAAGGCGTCGTTTTCGGCGAAGTGATCTCCGGGGTAAACTTCCTGAGGGACTTCGCTGCCAGCATCCGCAATATAGTCGGCGGCCGCAGCGGCTCCTACGAAGAAGAACTCATCAAAGCTCGCAATCAGGCCATGGAGGAAATGTCCTCACGCGCCCGTTCCCTGGGTGCCGATGCCGTCGTGGGCATTGACATCGACTACGAAGTCCTTGGTGAAGGGGGCGGCATGCTCATGGTAACAGCCTCAGGCACTGCCGTCAAGCTGGCATAGGCTATGGCAGACGAAGTTGCCAAGAGAATCAAATCAATATCATTTCTGAAAAAACTGACCCTCCATCGCCAAGTATGGGCAGAAACGCTATTTCTCCCTTACCTTCTTCCCGCTCATATGGTCGATGGTGAGTTCCAGGATGAGCGCCCGGTGCGCGTTCTTGGCCATATCGGCCTCGATGTCGTAACCGGCGGGGAATAACTTGGCTCCGAGTGTACGCAGCAGGGCATTCTTACGCTGCTCGTCTTTCACCTCGGCAATGCGGCCGAAGCAGATCACACTGGTGAAGCAATTCCACCATTCACCAGGGTTCCTAACCGGCTCCGACAGCACCGTGAAACACACTTTGTCGTTGGCCCTGACGGCATCGAGCTTATGTCCTTCCATGGCGCAGTGGAAATAGAGTTTTCCGTCGGCAAGGAAGTAATTCATGGGGATGCCATAGGGATATCCGTTCTCGCCATGAACGGAAAGAATCCCGCGCGGAGCGCTCTCCAGTATGGCCAGACATTCCTCCTCGGAAGCCGCCTGCTTGAATCTTCTTAAAGGTCTGAATTCCATAATGCGAATGTAGACATTTTCTCGGACTCCGGCAAATAAGGCCGATCCAGTCGGCAAAAGCCGCCTGCCCGGCTATTTCTCAAGTTACTTGATTTCCAAGCCTTCCCAATATGGTCTCAACTCTTTCCCGATGAGATCCACTACAGTGGCAAAAGAGGGCCCGTTATTGATTTTGGTTTTCCTTAGGAACGCACTCCATTGGGTCAATTTGTCCGGACTGTTTCTGAATGCTTCAGAGAACAAAGGATGGTTATCCTCGTGTCTGGTCCCCCTGTTTTCGAAAATATCTTATATGGCTATCGACAATACTTCCTTGTCCAATTTCCCTAGTTTTATGAAAAATCTTTGCTTTTACACCTTATTCACATAGCCTGCTGCATAGGGATGGTGTGAAAGGTATTCATCAAGGGCGGCGGAAATCACTTCATAGAGTTTGGGTTTGTTCATGAGGTCCGAACGGCGACAAACTTTGATATAACTCCTGATAAACGCCCCTTATCAGGAGTTATTTTTTGCCAGAAGGACAACTTTTCCAAGAAATTTATACCGCTATAATGGGCTAAAAACACAACATTTTCACAACATAAAAACAAATCAAGCACCCGCGGAACTCCGTAAGTGCTTGATTTTCAGTGGTCTGGATGACTGGACTTGAACCAGCGACCTCCTGGTCCCTAACCAGGTGCGCTACCAACTGCGCTACATCCAGAAGAATGGAACGCAAAGTTACAACAATTTCTGAAAATAACAAAAAAAACTACACTAAATAGATTCCGGCCGCCTGGCAGGCCTGCCGCATGGGCTCCGGCCAGATGGAGGACTGGATTTCGCCGATGTGCGCCTTCCGGAGCAGGAACATGCACAGACGGGACTGGCCGATACCACCGCCAATGGTATAAGGAAGGCTCCCCTCCAGCAACCGGTGGTGGAAATACAGGCCGGCCTTGTCTTCCTGGCCCCGCTCCGCAAGCTGGCGGCGGAGGGCCGCCGCATCCACCCGGATGCCCATGCTGGAGATCTCGAAGGCGTTTCCCAGCACCGAGTTCCACAGCAGGATATCTCCGTTGAGCCCCAGGAAGCCGTCGCTGTTGGGGGTGCTCCAGTCGTCATAGTCGGCCGCACGCCCGTCGTGCACTGTCCCGTCTTCCAGCTTGCAGCCGATGCCGATGACGAACACCGCCTTGTGTTCCTTGACAATAGCGTTTTCCCGCTCCTTGGGCGTCAGGCCAGGATAAAGGCGCCGCAATTCCTCCGCATGGATGAAGATAATCTCTTCCGGCAGTTCCGGGACAAGCTGCGGGAATTCTACATACAGCTTGTTTTCGGTCACTTTCACGGCCTCGTAGATGCGCCGGACCGTCTTTTTCAGAAAGTCCAGGTTGCGGTCTTCCTCGCGGATCACCTTCTCCCAGTCCCACTGGTCTACATAGATAGAATGGATGTTGTCCAAGTCTTCGTCAGGACGGAGGGCGTTCATGTCCGTGTAGATACCCCGACCGGGGACAATTCCCAGTTCGGCCAGCTTGAGCCGCTTCCACTTGGCCAGGGAGTGCACCACCTCCGCCTTCCGCTCCCCCATGGACTTCACGGGGAAGCGCACGGGACGCTCCACTCCGTTGAGGTCGTCGTTGATACCTGTGCCGGAGAGCACCATCATAGGGGCTGTCACCCGCAGCAGGGCCAGCTGGGCGCTCAGGTTGAGCTGGAACATATCTTTTACCGCCTTGATAGCTTTTTCTGTCTGCTCGGCGCTGCCCAGCAGGTTTTTATAATGCTCTGGAATATACAATGACATGACTTCCTTCGTTTTACGGCTGCAAAGATACAAAAAAAAGGAGCCGCGCGGCTCCTTTCTGTCCAGAATATGCCATTTTAGAACATGGCAATGAGTTCGTCGTTGGTATAGGCGTCGGCCCCGTAGCAGGTTTTCAGGTAGGCCAGGCCATACTGGTAATCCGCTTCCGTGAAAGAATTGGTGGCCTCTTTGGCAACCACCACATCATAACCCAGGCAGTAGGCATCGGCCGATGTATGGCGGACGCACATATGGGTATGGAGGCCGGTCATGACAACGGTTTTTACGCCTAGCTCTTTGAGGAGGATATCCAGGTCGGTCTGGAAGAAACCGCTGTAGCGGCGCTTGGGAACAACATAGTCTTTCTCCTTGGGGGCAAGCTCCGGAACTACCTCTGCCCCAGGAGTACCCACCAGGGCGTGGTCTCCCCAGATTTTGAGTTCCCGGTCTATTCCGGGAAGGTGAGCGTCATTGCAGTAGATGACAGGGACACCCTTTTCACGGGCGGCGTCCAGCAGACGGGCAGTGGCAGGAAGGATTTCTACAGCGCGGTCGCAGCCGATAGAGCCAGTAACAAAGTCGTTGAGCATATCAACGACCAGGATGGCGGGAGCATTGAGTTTTTTCATTTTCAAAAACAAAAGGTTTGCTTGCCCCTTTATGCACCAATTTCCATGCCAATACCCTAAAAAGATGGATTTATTAAATTTTTTCATTATGTTTGCAAAAGAAACGGACGCATCAAATGAAAATCATGAAATTCGGCGGCACATCCGTGGGATCGGCCGCAAGGATCCGGAACGTAGCCACGCTGGTTTCCGGAAAAGAGAACAAAGGCTCCCTGGTGGTGCTCTCTGCCATGTCCGGGGTAACCAACACCCTGGCAGAAATCTGCGGCTACCTGTACAACCGCAACCCGGACGGGGCCAAGGAAACCATGAAACGCCTGGAATCCAAACACTTGGCTGTTGCCCAGGAGCTACTTGGGGATAACAGCGCCCACCCCTGCATCCAGGAAGCCTTTGACAGCCTGGCCGCCCTCACGCGGGAATACTTCGGCCCGGTGCAGGAGAAAATCGTCATGGCGCAGGGGGAACTGCTTTCCACCAAACTGATGGAACTGTACCTGCAGCAACAGGGCGTGAACGCCATCCTCCTGCCGGCACTGGATTTCATGAAGCTGGACAACCAGGGAGAACCGGACCTTCCCTACATCCGGGAGCATCTCCTGCCGCTGACCCAGGTTCCGTGCGATGTATTCCTCACGCAGGGGTACATCTGCCGGAACGCCCACGCCGAGGTGGACAATCTGCAGCGCGGCGGCAGCGACTACACCGCTTCCCTGGTGGGCGCCGCCCTGGAGGCCGACGAGATCCAAATCTGGACCGACATCGACGGCATGCACGACAACGACCCCCGCGTGGTGGAAAAGACCCGCGCCGTAAGGCACCTGCACTTTGACGAGGCGGCCGAGCTGGCCTACTTCGGCGCCAAAATCCTCCACCCCACCTGCATCCAGCCTGCCAAGTTTGCCAACATTCCGGTACGCCTGCTGAACACGATGCAGCCGGACGCCCCCGGCACCCTGATCGACAATGTTCCCGAGCCCGGCACCATCAAGGCCGTCGCGGCCAAAGACAATATCACCGCCATCAAAATCAAGAGCTCCCGGATGCTCCTTGCCCACGGTTTCCTGCGTAAGGTGTTCGAGATTTTCGAGAGCTACCGCACCCCGATCGACATGATCTGTACCTCCGAGGTGGGTGTATCCGTGACCATTGACGACACCCGCTACCTGAGCGAGATCGTCCACGACCTCAAGAAATACGGCACCGTGAGCGTAGACCTGGACATGTGCATCGTGTGCGTGGTGGGAGACATGGACTGGGAAAACCTGGGCTTCGAGTCCCGGGTGCTGTCGGCCATGAAAGACATTCCGGTGCGGATGGTGAGCTACGGTGGCAGCAATTACAACATCTCCCTGCTGGTGAAAGAAGAGGACAAGGCCCGCACCCTGCAGGAGCTGAGCCGGAGTTTGTTTGCCGATGCTCAGAGGTAATTTCCCGCTGGAGCGCTTCCGGGACCTCCGGACGCCCTTCTACTACTACGACACGCCGCTGCTGAAACGGACTTTGGAAACCGTCCGGAAACAGCTGCGGGACCGTCCGTCGTGGCAGGTCCACTATGCCGTGAAAGCCAATGCCAATCCCGGAGTGCTCTCTCTCATCGCCGAGGCCGGCCTGGGAGCCGACTGCGTGAGCGGAGGAGAGATCCAGGCCGCCCTGGACGCGGGCTTCCCCGCCACGGGGATTGTCTATGCCGGCGTGGGCAAGGCCGACTGGGAAATCCGGCTGGGCCTGGAGCAGCAGATCCAGCGCTTCAACGTGGAGTCCGAAGCCGAGCTGGAGGTCATCGCCGCACTGGCCGCAAAGATGGGAAAGACCGCCCCGGTGAGCCTCCGCGTGAACCCGGACATCGGCGCGCATACCCATGCGGGCATCACTACCGGGCTGGCCGAGAACAAGTTCGGCATCTACCACGGCTCGCTGGAACCGGTAATCCGGCGGGCGCTGGAGCTGGAGCACGTCCGCTTCCTGGGGCTGCACTTCCACATAGGCTCGCAGATCCTGGACATGAGCGATTTCGCCGCCCTGTGCAACCGCATCAATGACATCCGGCGCACCCTGGAGCGGCACCGCCTGCCCACGGGAGACATCAATGTGGGCGGCGGACTGGGCATCGAGTACGCCCATCCCAACCACCTCCCCCTGGCCGACTTTGAAAGTTACTTCGGCACCTTCAAACGCCTTCTGCCCGCCCACGTCCCCGTACACTTCGAGCTGGGCCGAAGCCTGGTGGCCCCCTGCGGCAGCCTGATCAGCCGGGTCCTCTACGTCAAGGAAGGGTTGTCCCGGAAATTCGCCGTCCTGGACGCCGGGATGAACGACCTGGTGCGTCCGGCCATGTACCACGCCTCCCACCGGATCGAGAACCTGAGCTCTGACGGCCCCGAACAGGCCTACGACGTGGTGGGCCCCATCTGCGAAAGCTCCGACGTCTTCGGGAAAGATGTCATGCTCAGCGAATGCCGCCGCGGCGACCTCATCGCCATCCGCTCCGCCGGGGCATATGGGGAATCCATGGCGTCCTGTTACAATTCCCGTCCGCTTCCCGGCAGCATCTTCGAATAAAGTTCGTATCTTTGTAGCGATTATGGGTATCTACAGAGAAATAGGTCCGGAAGAATACCATGACCTGGAAGCAAGAATCCTCTATGAGGACAATCACCTGCTGGTTTTCAACAAGCGGACGGGAGAGATCGTACAGGGAGACAAAACCGGGGACGAGCCCCTGAGCGAAACCCTGAAGGCCTACATTGCACAGCGGGACGGCAAGCCCGGGCAGGTATTTATGGGTGTCCCCCACCGTCTGGACCGCCCGGTAAGCGGCGTTACCGTCTTTGCCAAAACCTCCAAGGCCCTGGAGCGGCTGAACGAAATGCTCCGGAAAGGGGAAATCCACAAGACCTACTGGGCCCTCACCGGGCAGCGCCCCCTGAAAGACGAGGACGTGCTCACCGACTTCCTGAGCCGGAACGAGCAGCAGAACAAATCCTATGTCACGCCCCATGGGAAAGAGGCCCGGCTCAAGTACAGGCTCATCCAAACCACAGACCGCTACTTCCTCCTGGAAGTGGAACTCTATACGGGGCGGCACCACCAGATCCGCTGCCAGCTTGCCCACATGGGCTGTCCCATCAAGGGAGACCTGAAGTACGGCGCCAAACGCTCCAACCCGGACGGCGGCATCTCGCTGCTCGCCCGCCATATACGGTTCATCCACCCCGTCAAAAAGACCGAGGTGGATGTAACGGCCCCTGTTCCAGAAAGCTGGAAAGGGATTCAGGGATAACGCTCCTGGCGGGTTTCACAATTTTTTCCGGGTGTTTTTCACCCGCACGCGGGCGCACCAGGTGCTGGGCGGCTCACCCATGACTATCTTGAAGCTCTGGAAATAGGAGGTGGGAGAATGGAAACCGGACAGCCCGGCCAGTTCACTCACCCGCAGGCTCATGTTGTTCCGGAAAAGATCCATGGAATACATGACCCTATAATAGTTCACATATTGCCGGAAATTTTTCCCGGAGTAATGGTTAATGGTCTTGGACAAGTACGCTTTGTTGGTGCACATGGCTCCGGCCAGGTCCTGGAGGGAGAAGGACTCCACCAGGAAAGGCCGTCGCTCTGTCATATACCTGCAAACTTTGTCGTAGAGAAGTTGATCGATCGCCAACGAATCGTAGCCGGACGGGGATGTTCCCGACTGGGAAACCGCAGCATGGGACGGTCCTTTGGAGGCGGTCCCGGAAGAGAGGGTCTTCTGCCGTTTCAGGAGCAGGTACAGCCAGACGGCCGCAACTGTAGAGAGGACGGCAACCAGACCCGACAACAAAACGGGCAGGTTCATCTTTGGGGTACGGATGTGCCCGGAGCGTTACCTATATGTCAATGAGCGTTTATTTCTTGATGGTGTCGAATCCCTTTCCGTACACGCCGTTGACGGAGCTCACGGAGAGGAATGCGGAGGGATCTATCTGCTTGATGTGGCGCAGAAGCAGATTCAGGTCTGTCTTGCGGGTAAGGACCATGAGCACTTTGGTGTCCTGCTTGGTATACCAGCCCTTGCCGTCCAGCACCGTCACGCCCCGGTGGAGTTCATGGGTGATGGCATCGGCAATCTTCTCATACTGGGAAGAGAGGATGAACAGCTGCACGCTTTGCTGCGAGCCGGAGATGTACATATCCAGCACATAGCTGTTCACCGTGACCAGGATAAGGCCGTAGACCACGGTGGTGATCTTGTCGGCAAAGGGCATCAGGTGCGTGAGCGGCTTCCCGTCGGCTCCCAGGAGGGCGGCGCCGGTCTCGGGATCTACATCGGTCACATAAGAGGGAACGATCAGCGAAGAGGCGATGATGATGAAATCCAGGAACAGGATCACTTTTCCGGGAGACACGTTGTGGTACTTGGTGTAAATGAGGGCGATGATGTCCGTACCGCCCGTACTGCCGCCGTTGGAGATGCTCATGCCGATGCCGATACCGGCCATGAGGCCACCCATGAGCACCGACATCAGTTTCCCGTTCTGCAGAGCCAGCGTATTGATGATGCTGTCAGGGATGAGGCCGGGCATAAAGCGCAGCGCGACCGAAGCCAGGATGATGGCGTAGATGGTCTTTGCCCCGAAGCCCATGCCCAGGATGACGATGGCGGCCACCACCAGGATGGCGTTGATGACAAAGTAGCTGTAACCCATCTGGATGGTGCCCTGGGTAGCATATTGGATCATGGAACTGATACCGGAGACGCCCCCGCCCACGAGGTTGTTCGGAATCAGGAAAAGCGCCCATCCGGTCACATAGATCAGGATACCCAGCGTGACCAGGAGCCACTCCTTGATGTGGGTAAGTGCGGTTTTGTGTAAAGCCATTTCTTATTGGTTCTTTTTCTTGTTAAGTCCGGTTTTCATCTCGTCGAAGCCCTCGCCATAGACATTGTTGGCGGGGACCACGGTGACAAAAGCCTTGGGGTCGATTTCTTTGATGGCCTTCACCAGGGAGGGAAGCTCGGTCTTGCGGAGCATCACCAGCAGCACCTGGCGATCTTGCTGGGTGTACCAGCCGATGGACCGGAGCGCCGTGACGCCGCGTCCCATTTCCTGGTTGATGAAGTCGCCGATCTTGTTATAATGGTCGGAGAACACCAGTACCTGCACGGCCGACTCCTTACCCATCATCACCATGTCCAGGGCGAAGGCGAACACTCCCATACAGATGTACCCGTAGATCACATCGGCAAAGCAGTGTCCGGGGATGAACATGAGCAGGCCGATGACGATGAAGTCCGAAATCAAGTAGAACCGGCCCAGGGAGACCGGCCAGAACTTGTTGATGATCAGCGCCAGAATGTCGGTGCCGCCCGTGGAGCCCCCGCGCAGCAGGATGATGCCCAGGCCCACCGCCTCCAGGAGGCCGCCGATGACCGGGACCAGCACCTTTTCCCCTACTTCCAGGGGCTGTCCCTCTACGGATTTGAGGAACATCAGGTTATCTCCCCCGAGCACCCGGAACAGGATGGAGGTGAGGATGATGGCGTAGATGGTCTTGACCCCGAAACTGCGGCCCAGCACAATCCAGGCAATGATAAGCAGGATGCAGTTAAGGCCGAAGTTCCAGTACTCCACAGGAACGCCCGTGACCATGGACAACAGGGCGCACACACCCGTGAGGCCGCCGTCGATGATGCCGTTAGGCAGCAGGAACGACGTCCAGCCCATGACGAACAACAGGGCGCCGAACGAAATAACAATGTAATCGAAGATGACAAGCAGGACTTTTCTGGTTGCCGGTGCCATAAAACATTACTTTATAACTACATTTACAATACGGCCGGGAACCACGATCACTTTCGCGATGGATTTGTCGGCCAAGTACCGGGGAGTAAGTTCGTGCGCACGGACAGCGGCCTCCACCTCTGCGGGGGTGCAGGAGGCGTTTGTCTCCAGGAAGAAACGTGTTTTTCCATTGAAGGAAACGGGGTATTTCACCATGTTGTCGGCCGCCAGCTCGCTCCTGTACTCCGGGAAGGAGGCGTATACCACGGAGTCTTCGTGGCCCAGCTGGTGCCAGAGCTCTTCCGCGATATGCGGGGCGAACGGCGAGAGCAGCACCACCAGCGGCTCCAGCACGGCCCGCTTGGAGCAGCTGCCCAGCTCGTTCAGGGCAATCATGAAGGCCGATATGGTGGTATTGTAGGAGAAGTGCTCGATATCTTCCTGCTCCTTGCCGATGAGCTTGTGCAGGGCTTTGAGCTCTTCCGGGGTGGGTTCATCGTCCGTGACCAACCACTCTTCGCGGTCCCAGAACAGGCGCCAGAACTTCTTGAGGAAGCGGTTGACTCCGTCGATGCCCTTGGTATCCCAGGGTTTGGCCTGCTCGATGGGGCCCAGGAACATCTCGTACAGGCGGAGGGTGTCGGCCCCGTAGGTGTCGCAGATCTTGTCCGGGTTCACCACGTTGTACATGCTCTTGGACATTTTCTCGATGGCCCAGCCGCAGATGTATTCACCGTCCTCCAGCACAAATTCCGCATCTTTGTAGTCCGGACGCCAGGCCCGGAAGGCCTCGATGTCCAGGCGGTCGTTATAGACGATGTTCACATCTACATGCACGGGGATGGTCTCGTACTGGTCCTTGAGCCCTGCGGAGACAAATTTGTTGGTGCCCGGAATCAGATACACGAAGTTGGAGCGGCCCTGGATCATGCCCTGATTGATGAGCTTGCAGAAAGGTTCGTCTTCACAGACATAGCCGAGGTCCCAGAGGAACTTGTTCCAGAAGCGGCTGTAGATGAGGTGGCCGGTGGCATGCTCGGTGCCGCCCACGTAGAGGTCTACGTTACGCCAGTAGGTATCGGCCTCCTTGCTGACAAGGCCTTCTGCATTGTGCGGGTCCATGTAGCGCAGATAGTAGGCGCTGGAGCCGGCGAAGCCCGGCATGGTGCTGGTTTCCAGGGGGTAACCGTTATAGGTCCAGTCCTTGGCGCGGGCAAGCGGCGGCTGCCCGTCTTCCGTGGGCTTGTACTCGTCAATCTCAGGAAGGGTGAGCGGCAGCTCATCCATAGGCAGGGGCGTGGCGATGCCGTCCTTATAATAAATAGGAAAAGGCTCTCCCCAGTAGCGCTGGCGGGAGAAGATAGCGTCCCGGATGCGGTAATTCACCTTGCGCCGGCCAATCCCATGGCTTTCTACATAGGCGATGGCTGCGGGAATGGCCTCTTTCACGGGCAGCCCGTTGAGGAAACCGCTGTTGCACATGATGCCTTCCTTGGCGTCTACGCTCTGTTCGCTCACATCGGCCCCTTCGATGACGGGAATCACGGGGAGGTTGAACTTCCGGGCGAAGGCATAGTCGCGGCTGTCATGGGCGGGCACGGCCATGATGGCGCCCGTGCCATAACCGGCCAGCACATATTCCGAAATCCAGACGGGGACGCGGTCTCCGGTGAGGGGATTCACGGCGTAGGAACCAGAGAATACGCCAGTAACGGCCTTTCCTGCAATCCTTTCCCGTTCCGTCTTTTTCTTCACCTGCTCCAGATAGGTCTCCACGGCCTCTTTCTCGGAGGGGGCAGTGAGTTTTTCCACCCATTCGCTCTCCGGGGCCAGCACCATGAAGGTGACCCCGAATACGGTATCGGCCCGGGTGGTGAAGATGGTCATGTCGTACCAGGTGCCGTCACATTCTACGCGGAAAACCATCTCCGCGCCTTCGCTGCGGCCGATCCAGTTGCGCTGCATCTCTTTCAGGGATTCGGTCCAGTCCAAACGGTCCAGGCCCTCCAGCAACCGGCCGGCATAGGCCGACACACGGAGCTGCCACTGGGTCATCTTTTTCTGGATGACGGGATGACCGCCCCGTTCGGAGAAGCCGTCCTTCACCTCATCGTTGGCCAGTACCGTACCCAGGGCGGGGCACCAGTTCACCGTACTCTCTCCCTGATAGGCAATGCGGTAGCGCATGAGAACATCAGCCTTTTCCTTGGCGCTGAAGCGTTTCCACTCCTCGCTGGTGAAATCCGGACCCTCGCTGCAGGCGGCATCCACGGCGGCGCTGCCGGCCTTCTCAAAAGCGGCCTCCAGGTCTTCGATGGGCCGCGCTTTCTGCAGTTTGTTGTCGTACCAGGAACCGAACATCTTGAGGAAAGCCCACTGGGTCCAATGGTAGTACTCCGGATCCGAGGTACGGAACTCCCGGTCCCAGTCGAACGAGAAGCCGATGCGGTCCAGTTGCTCCCGGTAGCGGGCTACGTTGTCGTGGGTAGTCTTTTCCGGATGCTGGCCGGTCTGGATGGCATATTGCTCTGCGGGAAGGCCGAAGGCATCGTAGCCCATCGGGTGCAGCACGTTGAACCCTTTCAGGCGCTTGTACCGCGCAAAGATGTCGCTGGCAATATAGCCCAGCGGATGCCCCACATGCAAGCCTGCCCCACTGGGATACGGGAACATGTCCAGAACGTAGTATTTGGGCTTGCCGGAGCTGTTTTCCGCCCTGTATGTCTTGTTGGCAGCCCACCAGGCCTGCCATTTTTTCTCAATCTCCAAAAAATCGTAATCCATATCGCTACTTGATAGTTTTTCCGTTTATGCCGAATTTGCCCTTCTTCTCCAGGCGGAAATCCACCGCCACGGTCATGGCCACCTTCACTTTCTTGCCCCGGTGCCGGCCGGCCCTCCACTTGGGAGAGGCGCTTACCACCCGCACGGCTTCGTCGTCCAGGCTTACATGGGCGCTGCGGGACACTTTCACATCCCGTACTTCCCCGCTCTCGTCAATCACAAAGTCCACCAGCACGCGGCCCTGAATGCCGTTGTCCTGCGCGTACTCCGGATACTTGAGATACTGATATACCCATTTTTCCATGAACGTGCGGGGGTCGGATGAGTTCAGGAACATGGGTTTCTGGTCCACGTCACTGTAGGCCATGACACCCTCGATGGTGGCGGGGGCGCCGGTGTCCGTGCTGCGGAAGCGGGGACGGTCTCCGTTGCACAGCAGTTGGGTGAAACTGTATATGTATTCCAGTTCCCGCTCCATGCCGTCGTAGTCCAGCAGCATGAAGTCGTCCTTTCCGGTGTTGTGCTCCGGATAGCGGCCGGTGGTGAACAGGACAGAAGGGATCTCCTTGTCGTAAAAGACCCGGTGGTCGCCGGGGTAAGGCTCTTCCAGGGTAAGCTTTGCCTGCACGGGCAGCAGCTCTGCCCGGAGATTGTTCAGTAGCACGGTAAGGTCTTCATTGGCCGACGGATAGGCCAGGAAGGAATCGGCTCCGGTACCCAGCATGTCCAGATTGATCATGGCGTCTATCTGACCGGCGTCCTGGGCGAAGTAGCGGTTCAGGAAATACCAGGAGCCGGCGAAGGTTTCTTCCGAGGCGCCGAAGCCCACGAACAGGACGCTGCGGCGCAGCAGCGAACGGGCGTAGGAGAGCTTCCGGGCCAGCTCCAGCAACATGGCTACGCCGGAGGCATTGCCGTTGGCTCCGTAATAGATGCGCCGGTGGGGCTCCCCGTCTACCATTAAGGTATCGGCCCCCAGGTTGTCCAGGCGGGCACCCACGACGATATAGCGGTTGTTCAGGGATTTGTCCCAGCCCTGCAGGAAACCGGTTACGTTGCGGCTCTGCAGGGTGTCGGCCCCGACGGCCACCCCGAAGGTGGAGCCGTCCGAGGGGCTCAGGACATCGATGCCGTATTCTTTCAGGCAGGCCATGACATAGTCGGCTGCCAGCTTCTCCCCTTCACTGCCGGCCTTGCGGCCTTCCAGCTCTGCCGATGCCAGGTACGACACATGTGCCTTGAGCGCACGGACCGTTTCCGTGTCGTCCAGGTCTGCCGGGGATATCCCGGAGCGAAACTGCCCATATGCTAGTGTGGCGGCAAAAAGGGCAGCGGCGATGGCAAGCAGTTTTTTCATCATTCGTTCACAAGGATCCAGCCGTCTTCCGGGCAGATGCCCTTGCCGCGCAGCTGGCGGAGGGTCCGGAGGACTTCGTTGAGGTCGTCGGAGGGGCACACCGACACGGCCAGCAGGCCGTTGCGGAAGCTGATGATGGTGGCCGTGTAGCCGGCCTCGTTGCATTTATTCAGTTTGCGCTCTGCGTAGGCACGGTTGCGGAAGGCTCCAACCACAATGCAATATTTGGTTTGCAGCTTGGTGGTGAACAGGCCGCCCATCTTGGATGGGTTCAGGACGGTTCCCCGGGCCTGGGACAGGGAGTCCAGCAGGAAGGCTTCCCGGGCGGCGAGGGAATCGGCCAGGTGCTGCCGGACCTTTTCCATGGAATCCAGGACAGCCTGGTGGCGGGCTTCCTCGCGGCGGTTGCGCTCCTGGACCATCTGCTCCAGCTGGGCGCTTGTGGGGCGGCCGGCGATGCTGCGGATAAAGTCGCAGCCCGTGAGCAGCAGACTGCACAAGGCGAGCGAAAGTATGAGGGTCTTTTTCATAAGCTTTTCCTCCTAATTCTGCAAAAATACTGATTTTTCCAAAATCAAGCCAAATAAATATCGTATATTTGTGCACGTATGAAGAAAACGATTCATCTGGAAGCCCTGGACCCGATAGAGATTTTCGGGGTGGGCAACAAAATCCTCACTGAATTCTGTTCCTACTTTCCCCATATGAAAGTGGTAGCCAGGGGCAACGAGGTTATGCTGGAAGGCAGTGAGAGCGATATTGCAGAATTCAACATCCGCTTTGCGGAACTCATCGAACGCCGTCACCGGAAGATGAACCTTACCGCGTATGACGTGGAGGACATCTTCACCGGAAAGGGGAACGACCGCCTGCCCGCCTCCGGCGACGAGGTCATCGTCCACGGAACGGACGGAAAAGCCATCCGCGCCCGCAACAAAACGCAGCAGGAGCTGGTGAAGGCCTATTTTACCCATGACCTGGTCTTCGCCGTGGGCCCGGCCGGTACCGGCAAAACCTACATGGCCATCGCCCTGGCCGTGCGCGCCCTCAAGAACCGGGAAATCAAACGCATCATCCTCACCCGCCCCGCCGTGGAGGCCGGCGAGCGCCTGGGCTTCCTGCCGGGAGACCTCAAAGACAAGCTGGATCCCTATCTCCAGCCCCTGTACGACGCCCTGTCGGACATGATTCCCTCCAGGAAGCTGCAGGAGTTCATGGCCGACGGCACCATCCAGATCGCTCCCCTCGCCTACATGCGCGGCCGCACCCTGGACAAAGCCTGCGTAATCCTGGACGAAGCCCAGAACACCAACCTGGGCCAGCTGAAGATGTTCCTCACCCGCATGGGCATGAACGCCAAATTCATCGTCACCGGCGACGCCACCCAGATCGACCTTCCCCACCCGTCCGATTCCGGCCTGCTCCAGGGCATCCGCCTGCTGGAGGGCATCAAGGGCATCGCCACCATCCGCTTCACCAACGACGACATCGTCCGCCACCCCCTTGTGACCAAGATCGTGAAGGCGTTTGACGGGGTGTAGCGGGCCGATGGCGCAGCCTAAGGAAAAAAAAGGCCCGGAACGCGGGGTTCCGGGCCTTAGTAGTATGTAGATTTCCAGGAACTACTGAGCGTTGCCACCCAGGATGGCGTCCCATTTCTCGTAAGCCTTCTGGAACTCGTCGCCCTGGCTGCGAAGCTGGAAGTTCAGACGCTTGAGGAAGTCTGCGCAGGCTTCTTTCACTTCGTTCAGGGTAGTTACCTCATAGGCCTTCTCGAAGTTGGGAATGGCTTCTTTGTAGACGTTTACAAGCTGGGCCTGCAGCTCGTCGTACTTCTTCCACTCCTTCACATCCAGGGCATTCATCTCATCTACCAGGTCTTCTCCCTTCTTCAGGTTCACCATGGCCTTGCCATAGTAAGACATGTCGTACTTGTCGTTGATTTCGATGCCTTTGTTGTAGGCGGCGATGGCTTTGTCGTAGTCCTTGATGCCGGTGTAGATGTTACCTTCCACATAATAGAGGGAAGGGTTGTCCGGCATGGCCTTCTTGGCCTCGTCCAGCAGCTCTACGATCTTGGCAGGATCCTCGTTGGTCTGCAGGTAGAGATTGATCAGGTTGGTGAGGATGGAGGCATTGTCAGGATAGGAGGTGAGGCCGGTTGCCAGGTAATTCTTGGCAGCGGTGGTATCGGCCTTGGCCAGGGCAATCTCTGACAGGGAAGCATAGATGTTACCCTCGGAGGTGTAGTTGTTGGCCAGGCACTTGTTGTAGTATTCCTCTGCGCGGTCGTAGTTCTTGGCGGCGAGGGCGGTGAAAGCAGCGTTGTAGGCGGCATCGTCGTTGGGA
The DNA here is from genome assembly GCA_947168525.1 of uncultured Bacteroidales bacterium. GTDB lineage: Bacteria > Bacteroidota > Bacteroidia > Bacteroidales > UBA932 > Cryptobacteroides. Next base: position 497,160 of record CAMVMG010000001.1, on the reverse strand, counting down.
ACGGTGCAAGGAGCCATGTGGGAAACATCGGCTGCACCCTTGAACAAATCGCTGGCCTTGGCGAAATCGCCCAGGTTATAGTATGTGAAGGCGTCGTTATAGTAGGCGTTGGCAACCTCCTGCAACTTGGGATCTACGTCCTTATCCTTGGCGCCCAGTTCGAAAGCCTTGGCATAGGCCTTGGCGGCCTCTCCCAGCAGGTCTCCCTGCACGGAAGGATGAGACACCTCGGTAAAGGCGAGCATGCCGGCCGGGTTGAAGAACACGTTGATGTGGGAGAAGACCTGCTTCTCGAAGCTCTGGCCGTCCAGCTCTACAGTTTCCACTGCGGAGGGACGCTCCTTGAACATCATGGCAAAGGTGGCTTTGTCGATGCCGGGGGTCACGTTGGCCAGCGGATTGTTGTAGGCGTTCATATAGGCCTTTGCCAGGTTCATCCAAGTGGCGGGCTTGGTAGCCTTCTTGGCATCCTGGGCAGCAGAAAGGGCCTTGTCGACAGCTTTCTGCATGTCGGCGTCGGACTTCTGGGCATACGCTACCTGCAGCGAGCAGGCAAGTGCGAGAACAAGAAATAACTTTTTCATATCCATTAAGTGTTAATGATTATTCGTTAGTGGAAAGTTCCTGGTTCTCGGCAGCCTGGGATTCCTCTTCGTCACTGTGTGCGACAACGGAGATGGCCGCGATTGCGTCTCCTTCCTTGATGTTAATGAGTTTTACACCCTGAGTGGCACGTCCGGCAACACGTATGGTGCTGACAGGCATACGGATGGTCATTCCCGAGCGGTTGATAATCATGAGGTCGTCTTCATCCGTGACGTTCTTGATGGCTACCAGCTTGCCCGTTTTCTCCGTGATGTTGAGGGCTTTGACACCCTTGGCACCGCGCGAGGTCTGACGATATTCCAAAGGATCGGAGCGTTTGCCGAAACCGTTTTCCGAAACCGCAAGGACTTGGTGTTTGGCCGAGTCATCTGCCTGCGGATCCTGGCATACGACGCCGATCACATAATCCCCTTCTTCAAGATTGATGCCACGAACGCCGGTGGATGTGCGACCAAGAGGCCTAGCCTCTGATTCATCGAATCTTACGCATCTTCCGTTATGGGCGGCAATCATGATATTGCAGCGTCCGTTGGTAAGCACCGCCTCCAGCAATTCGTCGTCCTCGCGGATGTTGATGGCGTTTACGCCGTTGGTGCGGGGACGGGAATAGGCTTCCAGGGAGGTCTTCTTTACAACACCCTGGCGGGTGACCATCATGATATAATTGTTGTTGATAAAATCCTCGTCCTTGAGCGTCTTCACGTTCAGGTATGCGCGGACGCTGTCGTCCGGGTCAATCATGAGGATATTCTGGATGGCCCGGCCCTTGGAGGTGCGGTTGCCCTCCGGGACCTCATACACCTTGAGCCAGTAGCAGCGGCCCTTCTGGGTGAACAGGAGCAGCGTGCTGTGGTTATTGGCGATATAGATATGTTCGATGAAGTCCTCGTCCCGGGTGGAGCTGCCCTTCATGCCCACGCCGCCGCGGTTCTGGGTGCGGAATTCGGTGAGCGGGGTGCGTTTGATATAGCCCAGATGGGAGATGGTAATCACCTGGTCTTCGTCGGAATAGAAATCTTCCGGGTTAAATTCGTCGTCGGCCAGGGTGATTTCCGTGCGGCGGGGATCCCCGTAACGGGCCTTGAGGTCCATGGTTTCTTCTTTGACCACCTTGAACTGCTCCTCCACCGAGCCCAGGATGAGCTGGCAGTGCTCGATGAAGCGCATGAGGTCGTCGTACTCGTTCTTGAGCTTTTCGCGGTCCAGTCCGGTGAGCTGGCCCAGCGTGAGGGCGATGATAGCGGCCGACTGGGGTTCCGAGAAACCGTAGCGGTCCTGGAGCATCTGCTTGGCGTCTTCCCGATTCTTGGTCTCGTAGCGGATGATGTGGACAATCTCGTCGATGATGTCCATGGCCTTCAGGAGGCCTTCCAGGATGTGGGCGCGCTTCAAGGCCTTGTCCAGCTCGAACTTGGTGCGGCGCACGACTACCTCGTGACGGAAATCCACGAACTGGCCGATGATTTCCTTGAGACTGAGGGTGCGCGGACGCCCTTTGACCAGAGCCACGTTGTTGAACGAGAAACTGCTCTGCAGCGGGCTGTACTTGAACAGCATATTGAGCACCACGCCGGAGTTGGTGCCCTGCTTGAGGCGGATGATCACGCGGGTTTCTCCGCGGGAGCTTTCATCGTTGATGTAAGAGATGCCTTCCACCTTCTTTTCGTCAGAGAGCTGGGCGATCTTCTCGATCATCTCCCGCTTGTTCACCATGTAGGGGATTTCCGTGACCACGATGGTCTCACGGCCATGTTCGTCCACTTCGATCTCTGTCTTGGAACGCACCACCACCCTGCCGCGGCCGGTCTCATAGGCCTCTTTGATGCCGGCTTTTCCCATGACGATGCCGCCGGTGGGGAAATCCGGACCCTTGATATACTGCATGAGTTCGTCCGTGGTGATTTCCGGATTGTCGATATAGGCACAGATGGCATCGCAGCATTCTCCCAGGTTATGGGGTGCCATATTGGTGGCCATGCCCACCGCGATACCGGAGGCGCCGTTCAGGAGCAGCAGCGGAGCCTTGGTGGGAACCACCGTGGGCTCTTCCAGGGTGTCGTCGAAGTTCAGGGTCATGTCCACGGTGTCTTTGTCCATGTCTCCCAGGACGTCCTCTGCCATTTTCTGCAGCTTGGCCTCCGTATAACGCATGGCAGCGGGGGAATCCCCGTCCACACTGCCGAAGTTGCCCTGGCCCTTGACCAGCGGATAGCGCTGGTTCCATTCCTGGCCCAGGCGCACCATGGCGTCGTACACGCTGGAGTCTCCGTGCGGGTGATACTTACCCATCACCTCTCCCACGATACGGGCGCTCTTCTTGGTCTGTCCGTTGAAACTCAGGCCCATGTTGTCCATGCCGAACAGGACGCGGCGCTGTACGGGCTTGAGGCCGTCGCGGGCATCCGGAAGTGCACGGGACACGATCACCGACATGGAGTAGTCGATGTAGGCGGTACGCATTTCGTGATCTATCTCCACCTGCTCGATATACCCGGTTTCCCGGGGCTCTTCGAACTGATTCTTCTCTTCGTTATTTTCCATTATTCTCTTCGCTTGTTATAAACATGCAAAGATACTGTTTTTATTTGAAAAATAAAAGTGGCCGCCCTTTCCCGGGGCGGCCGCCGCAAAGGTCTCCGAACACTAGTAAATGTCGTCCGTCGTGATGTTTCCCCAGGAAGGCAGGGAGGCGTCGTCCACCACGGCGTCAACCACCCTGTGGGCGCCTTGGGTTACGTTTTTCTCCAGGAAGTCTTTCTCCAGCGACCAGCAGGCCTGCATGTAGCCCGCCACGTCGTGCGTACGGTCCGTGAAGCGGTAGATGCAGTAATCGGCCCCCAGCTTGTCCAGCTGCTTCACTAGATAATTGCTTCCCCAGATGCCTTTTCCCAGGCCGCCCACCTTGTTGTAGGCCACCGCCCCGTCGGCCGTTCCGTGCAGGAAGAGGATGGGACAGGGTTTCGCCTTGTACTTCGGTGCACCCGTATCGCTGAGGATGCCGCCGGCAAAGGACATCACCCCCTTGAAATTGAAGCCCTCCGGCAGGCCGGCAGCCTCTCCGTTCACAATCTTGTACTCCGCGGCCAGGGCGGTGATGGCCCCGGCGGAACTGCCGGCGATAACCAGGTTGGAGGGGTCGATCCCCACCTCGTCCTGGTTCGCTGCCAGGAAGGCCACGGCCGAATAGACGTCCTCCACGGCCACCTCCTGCGCGAGCTTGAACCGCTCGGCCGCCTTCAGGAGCCCGGAAAGCCCCTTCTGGACCTTGTATCCCTTCATACCCAGCCGATAATCGATGGTGACCACGGCGTACCCGTTGTCGTTCAGGGTCTTGAACCACTCCTGATAGAAATCGGAAGACCGCTCGCCCGAGACAAAGCCGCCGCCGAAGACGAACAAGACGGTGGGCTTGGGGTTCCCGAGATAGGAAGTTTCTGCGCCGGAAGTGACATCATATACATCCAGATACAGGGAACAGGTGTCCCGCTGCGCAAACAGATAAGTGTCCTGGGCGCTCAGGGACAGAGTGGCAAATGAAAGAGCCAGCAAAAAGAACAATTTTTTCATATTTTTTATTGTTTGCGCAATGGTTTGGCGCAAGATGGCCGTACCTTTGCATCGGAAATCAAAAACAGAGTGCCATGAGAAACACAGATTATAACTTGGATAAACTGGGATGCTTCATCGCTTCGGATGCGTCGCTGCAAACCCTCAAGGACATCATTTCGGATCTGGACCTCCAGTTTGAGGATGCGACGGAACTAGCGTAACCACGGTGCTTTCCTTGTCGGGAGAAAGGCCCACCCGGAGGGTCCGCAACTCCGACGCGCCCTTCTTGCGGGAAACCAGCACCCTGTCGGCAATAATGAACTCGGATACGGGGTCTTCCACAAACCTCATCACCGCACGCTTCAGAGGGCGGGCCCCGTATGCCGGATCAAAGCCGGCATCGGCTACCATCCGTTTAGCGGCGGGGGTGATGGTAAGCTTGTAACCGGCCTCCAAAGCCCGCTCCCGCAACCCCTTGAGCTCGATGTCAATGATTGCCTCTATGGATTCCCGGCTCAGGGAATTGAAGTACACCTGGGCATCTACCCGGTTGATGAATTCCGGCGGAAACGCCTTCTTTACCGCCTTTTCCAGCAAAGACTTCCGGTCTGTTTCCACGTTGCGCCCGGCCGTGACAAAGCCTATCCCGCTGCCATATTCCTCCACCTCGCGGCTTCCCACGTTGGAAGTCATGATCACAATGGTATTCTTGAAGTCCACCGTGCGTCCGTTGCTGTCTGTCAGCCGGCCTTCGTCCATCACCTGCAGCAGCAGGTTGAAGATATCCGGATGGGCTTTCTCTATCTCGTCCAGGAGTACCACGCAGTAGGGTTTGCGGCGCACCCGCTCGCTCAGCTGACCACCTTCCTCATAGCCCACATATCCCGGAGGCGCCCCGATCAGCCGGGACACGCTGAATTTCTCCATGTACTCGCTCATGTCAATGCGCACCATGTTGTCCTCGCTGTCAAACAGGTATTCGGCCAGCGAGCGGGCCAGCTGGGTTTTCCCCACGCCGGTGGGACCGAAGAACAGGAAGGTGCCGATGGGCCGGTTGGGATCCTTGAGCCCCGCCCGGTTCCGCTGGATGGCCCGGACCACCGTCTCCACGGCCTCGTCCTGCCCCACGATGCGGTCTTTCAGGCGCTGGCGCATCTTGATGATGCGGTTGCCCTCGGATTCGGCCACCTTGTTCACGGGAATGCCCGTCATCTTGGCAAGCACGGCGGCCACGTCTTCCGCATCCACCTGCTTTTCCCGGCCGCGCTTCTTGGCCAGGGACAGACGTACCATGGAACCGGCCTCGTCCAGGGCGTCGATGGCCTTGTCCGGCAGGGAACGGTCCGTGATGTAGCGGTCTGTCAGGCGGACGGCGGCCTCCACGGCCTCGTCGGTATAGGTGATTCCGTGGAATTCCTCGTACCGGGGCTTGAGCTGCCGGAGAATCTCGATAGACTGGGACACGTCCGTGGGCTCCACCACAATCTTCTGGAAGCGGCGGTCCAGGGCGCCGTCCTTCTCTACGATCTTGGCGAACTCGTCCAGGGTGGTAGCCCCGATGCACTGGAATTCCCCGCGGGCGAGGGCCGGCTTGAGCATATTGGCGGCATCCAGGCTGCCGGATGCCCCCCCGGCACCCACGATGGTATGGAACTCGTCGATAAACAGAATCAGGTCCGGATTCTCGGAAGCCTCTTTGATAATGGCTTTCAGGCGTTTCTCAAAATCGCCGCGGTATTTGGTGCCGGCCACCACGGAAGCGATGTCCAGCGACAGGATGCGTTTTTTGGCCAAGACGGGAGAAATGTCCCCCGTGGCAATCTTCTGGGCGATGCCCTCCACAATGGCCGATTTTCCCACGCCGGGCTCGCCGATGAGCATGGGATTGTTCTTCTTCCGCCGGCCCAGAATCTCGATGACCCGGGCGATCTCCTGGTCTCGCCCGACGACTGGATCCAGTTTCCCTTCCCGGGCCGCCCGGGTGAGGTCGTAGGCGAATTCTTCGATGTCCAGTTTCTTCTCCGTGGGATCTTCATCCCCTTGTACCGGCTGGTTCTCGACGGGTTTTTCCTCCCGTGGGGCGCCGGGACGAAGCAACCCCTCGTCTTCCATGAAGGCCAGCAGGCGGCCATAGTCCACTCCGTGGGACCGCAGGAACACCTGTCCGTAGCTGTCGGTAGTGCGGCACAGGGCCAGCAGCAGATGCTGCGGCATAGCGGCGGGGCTCTTTAGGCGCGACGCCTCCATCACCGTGATGCTGAGCACATTCTGCGCCTGGCGGGAGAAGGTGATATGGTCCGCCTGCTCATAGGGAATGGTCTCGTTGGTGAAGATGCGCTGGTCGATGAAAGCTTTGAGGTCGGCCGGTTCCACGCCCACGGAGCGAAGCGTAGCAAAGGCCGCGTTTTCCTCGTGGCGGATGATGCCCAGGAAAAGGTGGTCGGGGCCGATCCCGTAACTGCCGGTGCGCATGGCCTCCTCGCGGGCGTATTTAATGACGGCATTGAGTTCGTCGGAAATCTGGATTTGCATGTATGGATGAATCGGATTTACAAATATACGTTTTTTTGCCCATTATCAAGTATCGGGCCCGCCGCCAAAACTGACAATCTGGCAGGCATATTTTTTGCAAAGACTGCTTGATGTTATGAAAAGAATACTGATTGTCATTGCGGCCCTTGCGTGCAGCCTCGCTGCCATGGCCCAGAATTTTGAAGGAAGTTTCACCCAGGCCAAGACCATGAAGGCGTCGGGACGTGTCATCAAAAGCGAAGGAACCATCTCCTTCACCGCCCCGGACCAGCTGGCCATGCTCTATACCAACCCTGACGGAGATTATTTCATCATTGACGGGCCGCTGGTGCGCATGGACATGCGCGGGGTGGCCGCCGATGTAGATTCCCGGAACAACAAGCTGGTCGCCTCCCAGCGGAGTGCCCTCCTGAACAGCATCGCCGGCAAATACGAGGAAGTTGCCCGGGAGATGGACGCCACCTGCGCGGTCTCCCAGAAAAACGGGCTCAAGCACGTGTCCATCAAGGCCCGCAAGGTTTCCCCCAAGGGCTACTCGGGCGTGGAGCTGGACTATGCCAAAGACGGCCGCATCTCCAAGATGGTGCTGGAAGAATTCGGCGGTATCAGCACCGAATACGTCGTAAAGGTTAAGTAAACCCTTACAGATAAAGCGCATGCGTGTTCTTGATCTCGTCCATCACGAAGGACGAGAGAATGGAACCTATGGAGTCAATAGTGCCCAGCACGTTGATGATGAACTCGTTGTAGTAGCGCATGTCCGGAGCCTGGATCTTGAGCAGGTAGTCGTACTCCCCTGAAATATTGTAGCATTCCGCCACTTGGGGGATATCCCGGATCACGGATATGAAATCCCTGGCCACGGCCCGGTTCATCTGCTTGAGTTTCACCGAGCAGAACACCGTGAAGCCGCGGCCCAGTTTTTCTGCATCCAGCACTGCCACGTACCCCCGGATGAACCCCTCCCGTTCCAGGCGTTTCATCCGTTCAAACACCGGCGTGGTGGAAAGGTTCACCCGTGCAGACAGCTGCTTGGTGGTGAGGCGCGCGTTTTCCTGCAAGGCCCTCAGGATCTGCAGGTCGGTCTTGTCGAGTACAAAATCTGCCATAAGAATATTATTCTGTCAGGGAGGGCGGAAGACCGCCCTGTTTTTACATTCTTTCCAATATTAACTACAAAATTAGAATTATTTTCCAATTTTCTAACACTTCTTGTGAAAATATTCTCGACCCCCTAATTTTGCAGAAAAATATTGCTTATGAACACCCTCGACACCCGCTGCGTCCACGCCGGCTACCAACCCGGAAAAGGAGAACCCAGGCAGCTCCCCATCGTCCAGAGCACCACGTTCAAGTACGACACCTCGGACCAGATGGCCCGCCTGTTCGACCTGGAAGACAGCGGCTACTTCTATACCCGGCTGCAGAACCCCACCAACGACAGCGTCGCAGCCCAGCTGTGCAGCCTGGAGGGCGGTGTGGGCGCCATCCTTACCTCTTCCGGCCAGGCGGCCAACCTGCTCGCCTGCCTGAACATCTGCCGCGCCGGAGACCATATTATTGCCGCCAACAACATTTACGGCGGCACGTTCAACCTGCTCGGAACCACCCTGCGGCAGCTGGGCATCGACATCAGTTTCGTAGACCCGCACGCGAGCGGGGACGAAATCCGCGCCGCCTTCCGGCCGGGCACCCGGCTCCTGTTCGGCGAAACCCTCTCCAATCCCGGCGTAGAGGTGCTGGACCTGGAGAAATGGGCCCGCATCGCCCATGAGGGCGGGGTTCCGCTGGTGATCGACAATACCTTCGCCACGCCCATCCTCTGCCGCCCGTTCGAGTGGGGAGCCGACATCGTCACCCATTCCACCACCAAGTATATCGACGGGCACGGTGTGAGCGTGGGCGGCGCCGTGGTGGACAGCGGCAACTTCCCCTGGGACCGTCATGCCGACAAATTCCCCGGCCTCTCCACCCCGGATGCATCCTACCACGGACTCACCTACACGAAAAAGTTCGGCCGCGCCGCCTATATCACCAAGGCGGTCACCCACCTGATGCGGGACTTGGGCTGCATCCAGAGCCCGCAGAACGCCTTCTACCTGCACCTAGGCCTGCAAACGTTACACCTCAGGATCCGACGCCACAGCGAGAGTGCCCTGAAGGTGGCCAACTGGCTGCAGAACCGCCCGGAAGTGGCCTGGGTGCATTATCCTGGCCTGGAAGGAGACCGGAACCACCTCCTGGCCGACAAGTACCTGCCGGAAGGCAGCAGCGGGGTCATGTGCCTGGGGCTCAAGGGGGACCGTGCCTATGACGAGCGATTCCTGGACGCCCTCCGGCTGGTCACCATCGAGACGCACGTAGCCGACTGCCACAGCTGCGTCCTGCATCCCGCCTCCCACACCCACCGGCAACTCACCGACGAGCAGCTCCGGGAGGCGGGAATCGCCCCGGACCTGATCCGGCTGAGTATCGGCCTGGAGGCGGCGGAAGACATTATCGAAGATCTGGAACAGGCCTTAAATAAGGCTACGGTGGAAGAGGGATTTTCCTCCGCAGAGAAAAAGGCCGATGCTTCAGAGAATTCCTCTTCCGCCGTAGCATGAACCGGCACGAGATCATAGCGAACCTCTCGCTGGAGGCGGGAGGCAGGCTGGAGAACGCCCACATCGTCTTCCACACCTCCGGCGTGCGCAAAGGACGGGTGATCTGGGTGTGCCACGCTCTCACGGCCAACAGCGACCCGGAGGACTGGTGGCCGGAGATGGTGGGCCCGGGAAAGACCCTGGACACCACGGAAAACTTCGTGGTGTGCGTGAACAAGCTGGGCTCCCCCTACGGCTCCGAAGGGCCCGCCCGGGAGAATCCCGCCACGGGAAAGCCCTGGCTGCTGGACTTCCCAGCCATTACGGTGCGGGACCTTGTGTCGGCTATGATACAGGTACGGAAGTATCTGGGAATTGAGACGATAGACCTGCTTGTAGGCAGCTCCACCGGAGGCTTCCAGGCGCTGGAATGGGCCGTCACCGAGCCGGAGCGGTTCCGCCGCTGTGTATTCATCGCTACGGCCCCCAGGGTGTCGCCCTACTTCGGCGCCACCATCGAGGCCCAGCGGATGGCCCTGGAGGCCGACCCCACCTTCCGCGAGGCAAAAGACATCCACGGCGGTGAAGCCGGGCTCCGCTGCGCCCGCGCCCAGGCCCTCATCAGCTACCGCTGCTTCCTGGGATACGGCCTCACCCAGGCCGAGGAAGACCCTGACACCCTTTTCGCCGGCCGGGTGGCCTCCTACGAGCGCTACCAGGGAGAGAAACTGATCCGCCGGCAGTTCGACGCCTACTCCTATTTCACGCTCTGCAACCTGATCGACAGCCAGAACCTGGGGCGCGGACGGGGCGGTGTGGCCGCAGCCCTTTCCCGTATCCAGGCCCGGTGCACTGTGGTGGCCATCGACACGGACAGCATCTTCCCGCCTGAGGAGTCCCGTGCCTGGGCCGCCCTGATTCCGGGGGGTGTTTATCATGAAATAAGCTCCCGCTTCGGACACGACGGGTTCCTGCTGGAAACAGCCGTCATCGGCGCTCTTTTAATGTAAGATCTATGCAAATACTCAAATTCGGCGGCACCTCTGTCGCCAACGCCGCCGCCATGCGGCAGGTAGTCCATATCGTAGAACACGCCCTGGAAGAGGACCGTACCCTGGTAGTGAGTTCGGCCATCAGCGGATGTACGGACCGGCTGATCGGAATCGGCAAGCTGGCCGCAGCCCGGAACAAAGCCTTTGAGGCGCAGTTGGAGGAGCTGCACAGGCGGCATCTGGACATCATCGGAGCGCTGCTGCCGGAAGGATACCGGAGTAAGACACGGGAAGCCGTGGACGCCCTCTTCGGGGAACTGGGCAGCATCCTGCAGGGAGTCTTCCTGCTCAGCGAGCTCTCCCCTGCCAGCCTCAGCGCCGTGGAGAGCTTCGGCGAGCTGCTGTCCACGCGCATCCTCACCGACCAGTTCCTCTCGCAGGGCATAGCGTGCCGATGGCTGGACGCCCGCGAACTGGTGCTCACCCGGGACGGCGGGGTGGACACCGCCGAGACCTACCGCCGTGTCGGAGATGAGATCGGGCGATATCCGCACACCGAACTGTTCCTGGTCCCAGGCTTCATCGCCCGGGACACCGAAGGACGCCCGAGCACCCTCGGACGCGGGGGATCGGACTACAGCGCCTCGCTCTTCGCCGTGGCCCTGCACGCCCGTAAGCTGGAAATCTGGACCGACGTTCCCGGCATTATGACCGCCCATCCCCAAGTGGTCCCGTCGGCCCGTCCTATCCCCAACATCTCCTACCGCGCCGCGCAGGAACTCTCCCACTTCGGGGCCAAGGTCATCTATCCGCCCACCATCCAACCTGTTGTGGCCGAAGGGATTCCAATTTGGGTGAAAGACACGTTCCATCCCCGGGAGCCCGGCACGCTCGTGGAAAAGAATCCGCCCCGCGCCCATGCCGGAGTCACCGGCATCGCCAACTCCGATGGCATCGCGCTCATTTCGCTGGAAGGCAGCGGCATGGTAGGGGTTCCCGGCTTCAGCGCCCGGCTTTTCGAGGCCTTGTACCGCAAGGGCATCAACATCATCCTCATCACCCAGGCCTCTTCCGTGCATTCGATGTGCATTGCCATTGCCGAATCCGATGCAGAAAAGGCCCGGAAAGCCGCCAACGACTGCTTCGCCTATGAGATTTCGCTGGGCAAGCTGAACCCGCTGAAGGTGGAAACCGGCTTCTCCATCGTCTGCGTCATCGGCGACGACATCCTGGAGCACAGCGGCGCCACGGGCCAGATGCTGGCCGCACTAGGCAGGCACAGCATTCCGGTGCGGGCTACGGCACAGGGTTCCTCGGAGCGGAACATCTCCGTTATCGTCACATCGGACCGGGTCCAGGAAGCCATCCGCACCCTTCATCACGAATTCTTCGACCGCTTTGACACCCAGGTGATTCCACTATTCATTGCCGGTTACGGCCGGGTGGGCAAGGCCCTGGTGGAAATGCTCCGCGACAATGCCGCGGCCATCGCAAAACGCTCCGGCAAAGAACTGCGCGTGTGCGGCCTGGCCCGCAGCCGCTGTTTTGTGATTGACACGGAAGGAATCGACCTTTCCCGCGCCGGGGAACTGCTCGCCGGCGGTACACCCGGAGGAGGCTATATCGACGCGCTGTGCAGTCTGTCGCTGGAGAACGCCATCTTCGTAGACTGCACGGCCAACGAGGAAATCGGCTTCCGCTACCCGGACCTTTTCCAGAGTGGCTACAGCGTGGTGGCCTGCAACAAGATTCCCTTCTCCGGCACGTTCGCCCAGTTCCGCAACCTGCAGCTGGATGCCAAGAAAGCCGGGGTGGCCCTGCGCTACGAGACCACGGCCGGCGCCGCCCTCCCGGTGCTGGTCACCCTGGACCGCGTGATCCAGAGCGGCGACACCCTGGTGCGGATGGACGCCGTCCTGTCCGGCACGCTGAACTACCTGCTGGACAATTACTGCGGGGCAGGCTGGGAGGATCTGGTGGAAGATGCCCGCCAGAAGGGCTACACTGAACCAGACCCAGCCATCGACCTGTCTGGCAAGGATGTGCTGCGGAAAATCCTCATCCTGAGCCGTCAGGCGGGCCTGCCACTGGAAGAGACCCAGGTGACGCTGGAGCCCGTTCCGGCCGACATCGCCGCCCGTTACACCGCAGCGGCCGTCGCCGGGCGCAAACTGCGCTATGTGGCATCCGTGGATGCAGAGGGCCATGCTTCCGTCGGCCTGCAGGAAGTGGGGCCCGACAGCCCGCTCTACGGCCTCCGGGGCACCGACAACGCCATCCTCATCACCACGGGCGACTACCCCTCCCCCATGCTCATCCAGGGTGCCGGCGCCGGTACCCGCCAGACTGCCGGCGGGCTGCTGAACGACATTATGCTGTCGATTTAATGATCTCCGATGGTGTCTGAGCACGCCATCAGGACCGTTTTCACACATTCTTGGTCCTGGCCACGAGCGATAGCACGTCGTCAGGACCATTTTCCCACATATTTGCTCCTGGCCACGGGCTACAGGATATGAACGGAGTCATCTGGACCGGAAGGAAATGGAAGATTTTTGCTATATTTGTGCAAATTGACAGTGTTATGAAACGTTTTCTCCTCCTTGCAGCGGTGCTTTTCACCGTCCTGCCGGCCCGGGCCGATGAAGGCATGTGGCTGCCGTCCCTCATCTCCCAGCGCATCGCCGACATGCAGGCCAAGGGCCTCAAGCTGTCGGCCGAAGACATTTACAGCGTGAACCACTCTTCCCTCAAGGACGCCGTGGTGCTGTTCGGCGGAGGCTGCACCGGGGAGCTGGTGAGTGACGAGGGCCTCCTGTTCACCAACCACCACTGCGGTTACAGCTATATCCAGCGGCATTCCAGCGTGGAGCACGACTACCTAAAGGACGGTTTCTGGGCCAAAAACCGGGCCGAGGAACTGCCCAACCCCGGGCTTACCGTCCGCTTTCTGGTGAAGATGGAAGACGTGACGGCCGCCGTGCTCAAGGGAGACAAGCCCAAATTCACGGATGAACAGCGGGATGCGCTGATCAAGAAGAATATCGAGGCCCTTCGCAAGCAGGAAACCAACCCGGCCAAAGGCCTGGTGGCCCAGGTGAACTCCCTGTACTATGGCAACCAGTACTTCCTGTACGTGTTCCAGGAGTTCCGTGACGTACGCCTGGTGGGGGCTCCACCATCCTCCATCGGCAAGTTCGGCGGAGAGACGGACAACTGGATGTGGCCCCGCCATACCGGGGATTTCTCCATCTTCCGCATCTATGCCGACCAGGACGGGAATCCGGCCGATTATTCCCCGGAAAACGTTCCCTACCATCCCAAAAAGTCCTTCATCGTTTCCCGGAAGGGCGTGAACGAAGGGGACTTCACTTTTGTGTACGGTTGCCCCGGCAGCACGCAGGAATACGTGCATTCGGAGGCCGTGCGGTACATCCAGGATATCTCGGATCCGGAAAAGATTGCCCTCCGCACCACCCGGCTGGAGATTATGAAGAAATATATGGACCAGAGCCAGGCCGTGCGCATCCAGTACTCCTCCAAGTATGCTTCCGTGGCCAATGCCTGGAAGAAATGGCAGGGAGAAGAGAAGGGCCTCCGGAAGAATAAGATAGTTCCCCTGAAACAGGAGTATGAGAAGCGCTTTGCCGAATGGGCAGTGGGTACCCGCTACGAAGGCCTTACGGACCGCCTGGCCCAGCTTTACACCGCCCGGGAGCCCATCTACAGGGCCTATGAATACTATAACGAGACCGTGCGCACCATCGAGCGGCTCAATATGGCTGCCAACCCGAATTTTAACCGGAAGGATTATTACGAACCCATTGATTCCGAGACCTTCGTGGCCATGATGAGCGCCTTCGACCAGGCCCTGGACGACAGCTACAAGCCGGAGATCTTCCTCCGGAAGCGTGCCCAGTACGGATCCATGGAAAAATGGCGGGACGCTGTGTTCGCAGACAGCCTGGAAGCCCGCGAACTGGCCCGGGCTTTCACCAATTTTGTGAACGAGAACCTATCGCCGCAGGTGTCGGCCCTGAACAAGAGCATCGAAAAACTGTATCACGATTACATGCAGGGGCAGCGGGAGTTCGAGCCGGAGAAAGCGTTCTACCCGGATGCCAACCTCACCCTCCGCATCGCCTACGGCTCCGTGGCAGGCTACAGCCCCTCCGATGCCGTCTATTATCGGCCTGTGAGTACGCTCAAGGGCATTATCGAGAAAGACAATCCGGACATTTTCGATTACGACATCCCTCAGGTGCTCCGGGATATCTACGCCCGGGGCGGGCACGAGTCTCAGCCTGTATGCTTCCTTGCCACCAACCATACCACCGGCGGCAACTCCGGCAGTCCGGTCCTTAACGGAGAGGGGCAGCTCATCGGCATCAACTTCGACCGGGTGTGGGAAGGCACCATGAGCGACCTGGCCTTCGACCCGGAGATTTGCCGCAACATCTCCCTGGACATCCGCTACTTGCTCTTTGTCATCCAGGAGGTGGGCCACGCCGACTATCTCTTTGACGAGATGCACTTTGCCGATTAATCCCCCTTCCTTCCTGCCCAGATGACCCCGCCCAGGATGGCGGCGGAACCCACGGCGGCCAGGGGCGTCATCCGCTCTCCCAGGAACACCATGGCGGTGAGCAGGGTAAAGACCGGGTTCAGGTACACGTAGTTGGTGGAAGTGACGTTGCCCAGCTTGTCCATCACCAGGTTCCAGGCGATGAAGCAGACCAGGGAGGCTACAAGGCCCAGGAACAGCAGGTTGGACCAGACTTCGGTCTGCCCCAGGATGGCGGGAGAGAAGGATTCCCTTACCCCGCCCAGGAAGGGGAGGATGGTGAGAAGGCCGTAGAAAAACACCTTCCGGGTGGCGGTAACCGCGCCGTAATCGCGGGTCATCTGTCCCATATAAAGGCTATATACCGCCCAGCAGAGCGCCGCACCGATGGCCAGCAGGTCCCCTGCGGCCGACAGCTGCAGCCGCTGCCCGTCAAACACCACCAGCGCCATGCCCGTAAGAGCCAGGGCGGTGCCGCCGATGAGTGGCCAGCCCAGGCGGATGTCTTCCATGCCATCGGCAAAGCGTCCTTTACGGAAACGCTTGTAAATGAGCGTGAAGATGGCGGTAAAAAGCGGCGCGGAGCAAACCAGGAAAGCTACGTTGGTGGCCTGCGTATAGGCCAGCGCCGTGTTCTCCGTGAGGAAGTAAAAGGACCCGCCGGTAACGCCCAGCAGCAGGAAAACCCCTTCCTCCTTCCAGCCGTACCAGAGTTTCCGGCTTTGCCCCGTGAGGCCGATGTATGCCCAGATGCCGGCATAGGCCATCACAAAACGAATGAAGAAAATGGCCACCGGATGCATCCCCGCGCCGATGAGCACCTTGGTACAAACGAACGTGACGCCCCACACTGCCACAACCGCCAGTGCAAGTAGATGATATCTGAACCGTTTTCCTGCCATATCGGCGGCAAAGATACTAATATTTCTGCTTGCTTTTCACTATCTTTGCGGGAGAGAGCCCGTTATGATGAAAAAAACACTGACCGGCGTAGCACTGACCCTTTTCAATCTATCCCTTATGGCACAAGGCATTACCCTGAGACAGGACAATATTGACGATGTCTTGTCTCAGCTCACCCTGCAGGAAAAAGCCTCCCTGGTAGTGGTGGTCGGATACAAGAGTAGAGGGCAGTATATTGATTATGGAATATGTCTGTCCGGGAGTGGGGCGAGTTAAAATGACAGTGGGTGTAAAACGAAGTGATAAGTCCAAAGTTCAGCCCCAAGACTACGTGGCGGAATTACTTCTTGAGCGAGGGCCTCGCGGGCGGGGACTTTTGCGCGACTCGATTACCCATCCGTATCACGGTTTACTTTCTCGCTGCAAAGGTAGCATTCTTTTTTTTTAACAACAAAACATTGTTATACAGATTACATCTGCTATGAAACAGAACAAACAGTCGGCGCCGACAAAATCGGCCAGAAATGCGGGCGCAGACGACAAATGTGACGGGGAACGCCCTGCCTGGAACATCAACCGCCCTGCATTCGCCAGATTTTACTTATCTTTGTAAAACGAACTACCACAATCCCTAGTTGCCACGAATGAAGAAATATCAATTAATACTCTTGATTATGCTTTCTGCTCTGCTGGGATGTGCATCCGCCAAACCTGCCCCCAAGGGCCAGCTGGTTTACTGCAGTTACGCCTGTACGGGTGCGGCCGGCCTGGGAAAAGACTATTGTGAACTCATTGCCGATGTAGATTCCGTCCCCAAAGTGATTGTAGTCCTGGGAGAGGGAAACCGCTTCGAGGATCCCGTCATCCGGGGCGAATACCCTGTAACCCGGGAAGTGGTGGACAGCCTCTGCAAGGCACTGGAAGAGAGGAAAGTGTACAAGCTGGCCGGGTATAGTCTGAACGAGCCCATCACCGGCGGTCACTCCTACCGGATCTATATGGAATACAGTTCGGGACAGAAAGTGAATGCCTTCTGGTACGGACACGGCGTGAAGAAGGAGGCCCTGTCGGCCTACCATTTCATCGAGTCCTTCTTCGCGCCCTGGCGGGAACAGGCCCTCACCGATGACACGATTGTACGGGTGCAGGAGATGGAACAGCGTTTCGACCGCCTTTCCAACGCGCAGAAATCGGGGACCCGCTATGAGGGTCTGAAGGCCGATTACGAGGCACTGGACTGGTATATGCGCTCCGGACAGTGGAAGAAGGATTTTGAAATGGACGAGAAAGGACGGCTTCCCAAGGACCTGAAACGCGGAGTCCTCAGCGAAGACGGCCTGTATGAGGTGTTGAGTCACGAGCTGTAAAGGAACTGGTAAAACCTGCAAAACCATGAGACAAGAACTGATAAACCTGGCCGACAGCTACCTTGAGGCAGGAAATGCCATCCATGATGCCATCCGGGACATCGTGAAGGGCGCCGGGGGCTTTGTGAACACCACCAACAACCGCCAGGAAAAGGTGGACATGAAATGTCTGGTGTTTGACAACAAGAAAGGCTATACCGAAACCTTCCCCATCCGCGCCCTCCGGGTAAACGACAAGGACGAGGTGGAAGTGTGCGTGGGCCACTTCGGCACCATCTACACGGACAAATTCCTCCGCGGAAAAGGCTCCGAAGACCACTGGAAGCCCCTCAAAGGCTCCAACATCCTCTTCTACCAGACCATCCTCTCCATTGCCAAGACCATCGACGAGTATCTGGAGTAAAAGCTCCGTTCTGTGATCATATGAAACGTTACCTTATCCTTCTGCCGGCCATTCTTATTGTGGTTGCCTGTTCCTCTCCCAAGGCGCCGCTTATCGGCATCACCTGCTCCCGGTCCACCTCGGGGGCAACCACACTGGCTACCACGTACACGGAGGCCATCAGCAAAGCCGGGGGCGTGCCGGTGGTCATCCCCACAGTGAGCACCCGGGAAGAGGCCGATGCCATCCTGTGCACACTGGACGGCATTGTTTTCTCCGGCGGCGAGGATGTCAATCCGGCTTGGTACGGAGAGAAGATTCTGAATGAAACCGTGCACATAGATTCCGTCCGGGACCGGAGTGACAGCCTGTTGGCCCGTGCCTCCCTTACCTCCGGCAAGCCCATCCTGGCCATCTGCCGGGGGGCACAACTGATGAATGTGATACTGGGCGGGTCGTTATACCAGGACATTCCCACCCAGATTCCGGGGGCAGACAGCCACGGTGGAGGCGCCCGGAACAGAATCGGCCTGGAAGAGGGGAGCGTACTTGGGCGCATTTACGGACTGGATTCCCTGGAAGTCAATTCCTTCCATCATCAGGCGGTTAAGGTTCCCGCC
This sequence comes from uncultured Bacteroidales bacterium, assembly GCA_947168525.1. Taxonomy (GTDB): domain Bacteria; phylum Bacteroidota; class Bacteroidia; order Bacteroidales; family UBA932; genus Cryptobacteroides. The sequence continues at coordinate 479,060 of CAMVMG010000001.1, read as the reverse complement.
CCCGGCATCCGCGTCACCGCCCGTAGCGCCGACGGCATTGTGGAAGCCTTTGAAACGGACCGGATCTGGGCCGTCCAGTTCCACCCGGAGAAGATGCTGCACAGCGGAGAGGAGAAATGGTTGGAGTTTTTTAAGGAGTATGTGAGGCGGTTCGGCAAATGAGGAAACTGATCAATACCTTCCTGAATAATAGCTATATTTCCGGAAATTTACTATATTTGTCTGTTACAACCACATCGCACTATGAGAATCCCAGAATCTGAACTCATTATCAACGGCGACGGCTCGGTGTTCCATCTTCACCTGAAGCCGGAAGAGCTGGCAGACAACGTGATCATGGTGGGAGACCCCTCCCGCGTAGACATGATTGGCGAGTATCTCACAGATATCGAATTCCGTCACGAATCCCGCGAATTCGTCTCCATCACCGGCAAGCGCAACGGAAAGCGCATCACGGCGCTGTCCCACGGCATCGGCCCTGACAACATCGACATCGTAATGACGGAGCTGGACGCCCTGGCCAACGTGGACTTCAACACCCGAGAGGTCAAGTCCGTGCACAAGGCCCTGAATATCCTCCGCATCGGCACCTCCGGCGCCCTGCATGCCGATATTCCCCTGGGAAGCTACGTGCTCTCGCACATCAGCGTGGGCTTCGACGGCGTGATGAACTGGTACGGCAACCGGAGCAAGGTGACCATCCCCCGCGTGGAATCTTCTTTCAAGAAGCACATGGGCTGGCTGGACGTGCTGCCCTCCCCTTACTTTGTGAAGGCATCTCCCAAGATCATCGAACTGATGAAAGATGTCACCATCAAGGGCGTTACCATATCGGCCAACGGGTTCTACGGCCCCCAGGGCAGGGTTGTGCGCGTGCCGCTGGCCATGCCCCATATGCTGGAAGACATCGAGAGTTTCCGCTTCACCTCCGGCGGGGAGAAGTACCGCATTACCAACTTCGAGATGGAGAGCTCTCCGCTAGCCGGCCTGGCCGCCCACCTGGGCCACAACGCCTCCACGGTGTGCTGCATCATCGCCAACCGCTATCTGCAAAGCTCCAACCCGGACTACAAGCCTGCTATCCGCAAGCTTGTAGAACTGTGTGTGGACCGGATGAGTACCCTTTAATCGATATCGAAGGATTCTATTTCCTTCACCAGTTTCCCGATGATGGACATCTTCACGTCGTACAGGGCGTCGGAGATGTCCACTTTGTAATAGTGCGGGTTGATCAGACGGCGTTCCGCCGGGGAGAAATGGTGCAGGTTGTCCTTGTAGAAGGCCTTCTTCGTCTGGAGGTCATAGTACGGGGCGATGCGTTCGCCATTTTTTACCGACTGCAGCTGGAGCGGACGGGCATCGTACTGGCCTTCCTCGAAGGTCTTGGTCTTGAAGGAGTCATATTCGTCCCGGACGGTGATGGTCTTGCCCTGCTGGATGGCCAGGTCCATGGCGTCTCCCCGGAGGCAGGTGACATCGGCCTTGAACACGTAGCCGTCCAGGGAATTGCCTTTTTCCTTGTCCTGGGCCGATATGCGCCAGGTGATCTGGAAGCCGGGGTTGATGAGCTTGATTTTGTCTTCCGAGCGCTTGAGCACGGGCTCCCCGTCAATCTGGACCAGCTTGTACACATTGCCGAAGCAGGGGGCGGCCTTGGAAGTGGCGATGGCGTCGCCTACACCGTAACTGTCGATCCGGGCGCCCTGGCGCTCCAGATCCGTGATCAGGTATTCGTCCAGGCCGTTGGTGGCGAAGATCTTGCACTTGGTGCAGCCGTGCGTGTCCAGGATGCGGCGGACTTCCTGCGACAGGTAGGCCAGGTCTCCGCTGTCCAGGCGAATGCCGTAACCAGGGCCGTAATTGTCGTCGATGCCGTTTTCGCGGAAGGCGCGGATGGCGTTCTTGACCCCGCACTTGAGGGTGTCGTAGGTGTCGATGAGCAGGATGATATTCTCTCCCAGGTGGGTTTTGATATAGTCTGTAAACGCCTGATGCTCACCTTCTACGGTGCTGCCATAAGAGGTAATGAAGCTGTGGGCCATAGTGCCGGTGGACGGGACGTTGTTGAAGGCGCCCGTAAGGATGTTGGAGGAGCTGGCGCAGCCGGCAATCTGGGCCGCCTTGCCGCCATAGACCGCCGCCCAGGGGCCATGGGCGCGCCGGGAGCCGAACTCACTCACCGGCTTGTCCGTAGAACGGCACACGCGCGAGGCCTTGGTGGCCACGGCCATCTGGTGGTTCAGGATGCACAGCATGGGGGTTTCCAGCACCTGGGCCTGCACCAGCGGAGCCACCACCGTTACGATGGGCTGGTTAGGGAACGCAATCTCGCCTTCCCGCATGGTGTACAAATCGCCCGTGAACTTCATGGTGCTCAGGTATTTGCGGAACTTCCGGTATTCCTCCCCGGGGAGGAATTTCTCATAGAATTCCTCGGGCTCCGCACCCAGGCACTTCACCATCTCGATTACCTCTTCCGTGCCGCTCACCACAGCCCAGTTGTTGTTTTCCGGAGCCTTGCGGTAAAAGAGGTTGAACACGGCAATCTGGTCTTGTTTTCCACACTCCAGATAGGACTTTCCCATGGTATACTGGTACTTGTCTGACACGTAGGCGTTGTTGATGGTATCCATTTTATACATGCATTTGTGCAAAGATAGGAAAAAACACTTGGGTTCCCATCAAAAAAGACCGAAAACGTCGCCGCAACGTGTAAGCGGCACGCTGTTCGGGAATCGGCCGGCGGAACTGCGAAATTATTGTAAATAATTGCTATCTTCGTGGAAAGAATTTGGTTTCTCATTGACTTAATCCATCCACGATGAAAAAATTCATAGCAAGTATTTGCATTATCCTGCTGTCCCTGGCCAGTCTGCACGCCCAGGAATTTAAGCCGTATCTGTCTGAATCAGAGGTAAAAAACAGCGTCCAGCTACTGCCGCCACCTCCCCAGGAGGGCAGCGTGGAGTTCCTGATGGACCAGTTCGCCCACTGGGAGTATTTCCGTCTGCGGACAGCGGACCCCGTCCGGGCACGGCAAGCCGTGGACGATGCCAACATGAACGATATCGGCCTCAAATTCGCCGATGCCTTCGGCCTGGAAATCACCCGGGAGAAGATGCCTCAGACCTATGAACTGGTGATGCGCTCCCGCGAGTGCTTTGGCTCTTCCGGCTGCAGCGCAGCCAAGAGCCATTACAACCGTGCACGTCCCTTCGTGTACTTCTCCTGCCCCACGCTTACCCCGGAGGCCGAATCCTGGCTCCGCACCAACGGGTCCTACCCGTCGGGGCACACGGCCAATTTCTTCGGTATTGCATATGTGCTGGCAGAGCTTCGGCCGGAACGGGCAGCCGCCCTGCTGGAGCGGGCCAATGAGGGCGGCATCTCCCGCCTGATTGTGGGCGTGCACTGGGCCAGTGACGTGGTCGCCGGCCGCATGGTGGCCGCCTCCGTGTACGAATACCTCAAGGACAACCCGGAATACCGCGCCCAGTTCAAGAAAGCCCAGGCCGAGGTCCAGAAAGCCCTGCAGAAAGCCGCGGACGGGAAGCCGCAGCCTTACCTCAAGGCCGATGAACTGCCGGATGCCACTGTGTTCCTCCCGGCCCCGCCCGAGGACGGATCGCCTATGCTGGCTTCCGACACCCTGATGTACCAGTACGCCAAGCGGCACCTCCGCATGAACACCCGCGGCATGCAGGCCATCCGGGAAGGGACCACAGACGTTGATACCATGGCCCTGCTGTTCAGCGACGCGTTTGGCTACCGGCTCTCGGACGAGACCACGCCCAAGACCCTGCACCTGCTGCGCCGGAGCATCCGCACCTTCCGGCTGTCGGCATCGGCTCCCAAGGCCGCCTACATGCGGCTGAGGCCCTTCGTCTATTACCGTGAGCCCACCTTGATTCCGGCCTATGAAGAGGAAGAACGGCACACGGGCTCCTACCCGTCCGGGCACTCGGTGCGCGGCTGGGGCATGGCCCTGGTGCTGGCGGCGCTGAACCCGCCGATGCAGGACGCCATCCTGCTGGAAGGCTACGAATGGGGCCAGAGCCGAGTCATCGCAGGCTACCACTGGCAGAGCGACGTAGACGCCTCCCGCAACCTGGCATCGGCCTGCTTTGCCCGCATGCAGGAAAACGACGCCTACCAGAAAGATTTCGAAGCCGCCCGCTCAGAGCTGCAGGCGCTGGGGATTCCCCGGGAAAAGCAGCTGGAACCGGCCGGCAACCCCATTATCACGCACATGTATTCGGCCGACCCGTCGGCCCACGTGTTCGGGGACTCCCTCTACGTATATCCCAGCCACGACCGCGACAAGGCCCTGAACTTTGACATGGAAGACTACCACTGCTATGTGACGGGAGACATGAAAACCTTCCACGACCGGGGCGTGATCTTCCATCCCGCCAAGCAGACTTCCTGGGCCAAGGACCGCGCCTGGGCGCCGGACTGCGTGGAGCGGAACGGGAAATACTACTTGTACTACCCCACCGACGTCCGCCATATCGGCGTGGCGGTGTCCGACTCCCCCTACGGCCCGTTCAAGGACCCGCTGGGGCATCCGCTCCTGTCCATCGACTCGCCCGGGGTCATCTGCGACCGGGATTTCATCGACCCGTGCGTGTTCATCGATGACGACGGGCAGGCCTACATGTTCGTGGGCCAGAACACCGTCTGCTGCATCAAGCTGAACGAGGACATGATCTCCTACGACGGCCAGGTACACATCATCCAGGGGGCGGAAGGCTTCTTCGAGGCCGCCTGGGTGCACAAGTACAACGGCAAATACTACCTGTCCTACAGCAGCAGCGGCCTCAATGGGAACCGGCCGGAGATTGTCTATGCCATGGCCGACACCCCGCTGGGCCCGTACGAATATAAAGGCCGCATCCTGGGGCCTGTGAACAGTGGCACCAACCACCACAGCATCGTCCAGTACAAAGGCGACTGGTACCTGTTCTACCACACCGCGGACCTGGCCATCCGGAACTGGCCGATGGAGTTCGGCAAATGGTTCTTCCACCGCAGCGTGTGCGTGAACCGCCTGTTTTACAAGGACGACGGAACCATCCAGGAGGTCTTCCCTACCGTGAGTGCGAAAAAACTGGAAACCAACACGGCGTTCAAAGAGGCCTACTGATTGTATGACTGACATTTTCCAGGGGCTGAATTCTCGCCAGCGGGAGGCCGTGGAGGCCACCGAAGGGCGTATCCGCGTGGTGGCAGGCGCCGGGACGGGCAAGACCAAAGCCCTCACCCACCGCTATGCCTACATCGTGAATGTCCTGGGCATCGACCCTGCCAACATCCTCTGCCTCACCTTTACCAACAAGGCCGCGGCGGAAATGCGCAGCCGGATATCGGCCATGGTGCAGAGCGGAGACTACAACGACTTCGTGTGCACCCTCCACGGCTTCTGCGTCAAGTTCCTCCGGCAGGAGATTTACCGGATCGGCTTTCCCAAATCCTTCACCGTCCTGGACGAGGAAGACAGCAAGGCCATCGCCAAGCAGGCCATGGACGAGCTGGGGATCAAGCGCACGGAAAAGACCGTGAAGCAGTTCCTGGACGCCATCGGCGCAGAAAAAGCGCTCAACGGCTACATCCAGGCCTACATGCTGCCTGGCTGCAGGATTACGGACGAGATGCGCCGCACCTCCCGCCTGGCCGGCTACGTGGCCCGCCAGATGAAGCACTATGCCCTGGACTTCGACGACCTGATGAACGTGACCAAGTACATCCTGGACCATTTCCAGGATGCCTGCGACCATTGGCAGAAAAAGCTCAACTACATCATGGTGGACGAGGCCCAGGACTGCAACCTGGACGACTGGGACCTGGTGGAGCGCCTGAGCGCCGGACACCGGAACCTGTTCGTAGTGGGAGACCCGGACCAGTGCATCTACGAGTGGCGGGGCGCCCGTCCGGACCTGTTCGTGAACTTCGCAGCGGAGCGCACGATCATCCTGGACGAGAATTACCGCTCCACGCCCCGCATCCTGGACGTAGCCAACAGCGTCATTTCCAACAACCAGAACCGCATTCCCAAAGACCTCTTCACCCGAAAGGCAGAGGGAAAGGCTGTGATTCACTTCCACGCTAAGAGCGAAAAGGAAGAGACGGAGTGGATCGTGGGAGAGATCAGGCACATCCTGGATGGCGGCGGGAAGGTGAACGATATCGCCATCCTGTACCGGAGCAGCTACCAGTCCCGGGCACTGGAGCAGGAGCTGCTGAACGCCCATCTGGAATACACCATCTGGGGCGGCACCCGCTTCTTTGAGCGGAAAGAGATAAAGGACGCCCTCGGCTATCTCCGCCTGGTGAATAACCAGGACGATGACCTTAGCTTCGAGCGCATCATCAATGTCCCCTCCCGCAAGCTGGGCCGGAAATTCCTGGACAGTGTCCGCGCCCTCTCCGCCGGGAAGGGCATCTCTCTGTACAGTGCCCTGCAGCTGGTAGGAGACTCCAAATCGGCCGGCTTCATCGAACTGATAGAAGATGGGAAGCAGTTTGCCCGGGAAAACCGGGTGAGCGACCTCCTGAACCGCCTCCTGGAGGGATCCGGCTATAAGAAAATGGTGCGGGAAGACCAGGACGAAGACCGTCTGGAGAACCTGGACGAACTGCTTTCCAGCATCCGTTTCTACGAGAGCGTACGCACCCCGGAAGAGAGCACCCTGGCCGATTATCTGCAGGACATCGCCCTCTATACCAACGACGACCACCGCAAAGACACCCCCACCCTGAAGCTGATGACCATCCATCAGGCCAAAGGGCTGGAGTTCCCCTATGTGTTCATCACAGGGCTGTCTGAGGGCATTTTCCCCAACATGCGCACCATCCGCGAAGGCAAGAAGAACGGCGAGGAAGAGGAGCGGCGGCTCATGTACGTCGCCGTCACCCGGGCCGAAAAAGCGCTGTTTCTCACAGAAAGCGAAGGGTTCAACATCGCGGCCAAGACCATGAAATACCCTTCCCGCTTCCTGGCAGAGATCAAACAGGAGTATCTGGTGACTGAAGGATCGGTTCCAGAGGAACTATGGAAAGGCACCCGCAACCTCTCCCACGTGCTGGACCAGGAGGATTTCTCCGCCGAGCGGGCGGCCTTCCAGTCCCCGTTCCAGCTGGGAGATGTTGTCTGCCATTCCGTGTTCGGCGAGGGGGTCATCATCGCCGCCAACAAAGACTTTACCAGCTTCGACGTGCAGTTCGACAACGGCGCCGTCCGCACACTCCGCGCCGGATTCATCCGCCCAGCCGACTTACCCTGATGCCGTGAACCTCCGCAAGATCCATATCCCCCGCCTGCTGGTGAAATACAGGGTAGCGCTGTTTGTGGTGATGACCCTCTTCACCGCGGGCTGCGTGCTCCTGATTCCGCATATCAACGTAAACTCCAACATGGTCCGGTACCTGCCGGACGCCTCGCCGATGAAACAGGGCCTGGACGTTCTTCTGGAGCAGTTGCCAGGCATCCAGGACCGGGCGGATGACTTTGGCGGTATCTTCTCCGACGGTGAAGACCTGATGCCCACAAACTTTCCCAGGACGCTGGCTATCGGCGTCGGCCTGCTGTTCGTGGTCCTTCTGATTATGAGCAGTTCGGTACTGGAAGTGCTGCTGTTTCTGGTGGCCATCGGATTTTCCGTAATCATCAACATGGGCACCAACGCCTTGCTCGACAGCGTTTCCACGCTCACCAACACGCTGGCCTCCGTGCTGCAGATGGTGCTCTCGATGGACTACTCCATCATCCTGATGAACCGATATCGGCAAGAAAGGAAACTGGGGCAGGAGCCGGTGAACGCGATGGAACAGGCCGTGGGCAGGGCGGCATCGTCCATCCTCAGCAGCGCCTTCACCACCATCGTAAGCCTGCTGATGCTGTGTTTCATCAAGATGAAAATCGGGGCCGACCTGGGCTTGGTGCTAGCCAAAGGTGTCACATTCTCCCTGATCTGCAATTTCACGGTCCTGCCCGCCCTGATTGTCTGGTGCGACAAGGGCATCAAGGCCACCACCCGCAAGAAAGTGCCGGTGCTGCCAGTTGTCCCGCTCTCCCGTTTCCAGTACCGGTTCCGCATTCCCATCGTCGTTACGTTCCTCGTGGTTTTCTTTTCCTTCACGCTGCTGCAGCGCCACACCCGGATGTCCTTCTCACCCGGCTGGGAAAGCAAGGTCGAGTCCATCGACATCCGCGGTAACGCCCTGATACTGCTGTATTCCAATGCCGACGAAGACGCTGTGCCGACCCTGCTGGACAGCCTTGCCCTGGACGCCGAAGTAGAGCAGACCGTAAGCTATCCTTCGCTGGTGAAACGACCCCGGACCATCCGGGAGCTGGGGACCCTGGCAGACAGCCTGGCGGGAGACACCGCCCTACCGGAACTGCCGGAGGACATGGTGTCCCTGGTCTATTATGCCAAGACACATCCGCAGCGGACCGAGAAGTTCAGCCTGAAGGAACTCATGGCCGCCGCTGAACAGCTCTCCGAAAGCGGCCTGCTTCCGGAAGGGATGGATCCGTCGGCCCTGACGGCAAGGCTGAAGCCCCAACCCATGCCCGAGCCGGAGCCTGCACCGGAGCCGGTCCAAGTGCAGGAGCCCGAGCCGGTGGCGGAAGTGGCAGATACGCTTGTGCTCATCGGCCCGGAAGCGCCGTCCCCGGAACCCTCACAGACCGATTCTCCGGTGCCCGAGGGACCCTACAGCTGGATTACCTATGAATTGGCTCAGACGCCGCTGACTGCCGACGAGATGGCCGGTTATACCGGGGCCAGTCCCTCCCAGATTTCCATGATCTTCCGGATGGCCGGGAAGCGGCGGGGCAAAATGACACTGCCGGAATTCACGGCCTACGTCCGGGAAAACATCCTGGGGAACCAGCACTATGCCGCCTTCGTCCCCAAAGGGATGGACGAGCAGCTGAAAGAGGTGGAAGCTACGCTGGATGCGGTGCTCTCGGCCGGGCCGGACACGCTGGCTGCTCCCCCGCAGCCCGTTCCCGCTATTCCTCAAACGCAGGAGCCGCCTGTCGCAGATTCGCTTCCGGCACCCGTTCCAGAGCCGGTCATCCGTGAGCTAGAGCCTGAACCAGAGCCTGAACCAGAGCCTGAACCAGAGCCTGAACCCACGCCGCAGGAGGTGCTGCTGGACATGTATCTTTCTTCCCGCAAGTTTACGTCCAGACAGATTCATGCGGCCCTGTCGGCAGCGGACATCCCGGTTTCCCGGGCAGAATTGGATCTGCTGTTCCTGTATGCGGGCGCCCGTCGGGACTTCGACCCTGAAACGGCCGTGGCGCCGGGGGATCTGCTGGATTATGTGGCCGACACGCTGCTGGTACATCCGCTACTCTCCCGGGCTGTTCCGGACAGCGTGAAAAACCTTGTCGGCGACATCCGGGAACAGTTGCTTTCCAGTGTGGGCATGCTCCGGGGTGCAGATTACTCCGCCGCCGTGGTCCTGAGCGGCTACGACGCCGAGTCCGACGCCACTTTCTCTTTCCTTGACCGCGTTCAAGAGGCCACCGACAAGGCCTTGCGACACCGCCACTACCTTATCGGCGAATCCCAGATGTACAAGGAGCTCAGGGACGGATTCCAGCGGGAGTTGCTCCTGCTGACGCTGCTCACGGTCCTGTCCATCTTCCTGATTGTGGCCGTCACCTTCCGCTCCCTCTTTATTCCCATACCCCTCGTCATGACCATCCTCGCCGGGGTGTACGCCAATGTCTGGGCCAGCGGGCTGGGCGGCAACACGCTCTATTATCTGTCGTTCCTGATTATCCAGGGCATCCTGATGGGTGCCACCATCGACTATTCCATCCTCTTTACCAACCACTATCTGCAGGCGCGCCGTAGCGGGACAGTCCAGGAAGCGTTGGAATCGGCCTACCGGGGGGCGTCACACTCCATCCTCACCTCCGGACTCATCCTGGCGGTGGTTCCCTACGTGATGTCCGTCACGATGGCGGACCCGATGATATCGTCCATCCTGAGCAGCCTGGCCTTCGGAGCATTCGCCATCCTGCTACTCATCCTCTTCCTGCTGCCGGGCGTATTGGCGGCCATCGACCCGCTGATCAGCAGGGGCCGGAAAGAGAAAGCCTAGACGTACTCTTCCGCGTCTGTGACGGCGGCGCCCTTGCCCATCAGGTAGGTCTTCATGAATTCATTGAGGTCACCGTCCAGTACGCCCTGGGTGTCGGCAGTGCTGTAGCCGGTGCGCAGGTCTTTCACCAGCTTGTACGGGTGCAGGACATAGTTGCGGATCTGGGAGCCCCATTCGATGCGCTTTTTCTGGCCTTCCAGCTCTGCCTGCTTCTCCTGCCTTTTCTTGAGTTCGATATCGTACAGGCGGGATTTCAGGATCAGGAGGGCCCGCTGGCGGTTATCCTGCTGGCTGCGAGTTTCAGTGTTCTCCACCATGATGCCGGAAGGGATGTGGCGTACGCGTACGCCCGTTTCCACCTTGTTTACGTTCTGGCCGCCGTGGCCGCCGCTGCGGAAGGTGTCCCACTCCAAGTCTCCGGGGTTGATCTCGATGTTTATAGTGTCATCTACCAGCGGATACACAAAGACGCTGGAGAAGGTGGTCTGGCGTTTCCCCTGGGCGTTGAACGGGGAAATGCGCACCAGCCGGTGCACGCCGTTCTCTGCCTTCAGGTAGCCGTAGGCGTAATCCCCTTCCACCTCGATAGTGCAGCTCTTGATGCCGGCCTCCTCCCCTTCCAACAGGGCGGTCACCGTCATCTTGTATCCGTTGCGCTCCCCCCAGCGGAGGTACATGCGCATGAGCATGGCACTCCAGTCATTGGCCTCCGTGCCGCCGGCGCCGGAGTTAATGGTAAGGATGGCGCCCAGGTTGTCGCCCTCGCCGCCCAGCATATTGCGCAGTTCCAGGGCCTCCACGGCGTCTTCGGCCTGCCGGAAGGCCTGGTCCAGCTCCCGCGACTCTTCCGTCTCCACGGCTTCGTCTTCACTGCCGGAAAGGCTGTCCCTGGCAAATTCGTACAGCACGTCCAGGTCGTCCACGGCCGATACGGCCTTTTCATAATCGGCTACCCACGACTTTACGCCGGCGAGCTTTTTCAGGAAGACCTCGGCCGATTTAGGGTCGTTCCAGAAATCCGGTGCCAGGCTCTCCTGGGTCCGGGCCTCCACTTCTTTCCGTTTTCCGGCGATGTCCAGGCAAGCTTCCAGGGTAGAAAGCCTCTGCCACAAGTCTTTGATCTGTTCCAGCGTAACCATCGAATCTGCTTTTACTTGAGTGCAAAGATAATAACAAACCCACTTCTGTGCAATGCCTTCCCGCAGCCTGCTACACCCCCAGGAGGATCAGCAGCTGGGCCGACACCACCTGCAGGAACAGGGCGAAAGGATACACGCTCGCATAGGCCACCGACGCCTCTTCCGTCTTGTACACCTGCGTCACGAAATCCAGGGCCACCGGATTGGTGGTGGCGCCGGAGATGAGTCCGCAGATGTGGAAGAAATTCTGATGAAGCAGGTAACGCGCCAGGATACCGGTAATCACCAGCGGCACGAAGGCGATGATGGCAGAGTACAGTAGGATTTGCAAGCCGTCTGAGGCGAAAGTTTCCAGGAAAGACCCGCCGGCGCCCAGCCCTACGGTGGCCAGCAACAGGCACAAGCCCAGTTCCCGGATCATGCGCAGGGCACTGGCACTGGTATAGGTGGTAAGCTTCCATTTGGGGCCGAAGTGACCGATGACAATGCCCAGCAGCAGCGGACCGGCCGCCAGGCCGAACCGCACCACATGGCTCATCCCCGGGAACTGGATGGGCACGGCTCCCAGGACAAGGCCCAGCCCGATGCCGACAAACACCGGCCATAGGTTGGGTTTGTCCAGGGCCGAACTGTTGTTCCCGAACAGCGTCGACACCTGGCCGATTCCTTCCTCGCTTCCCGCGACCCGGAGGCCGTCCCCCATCTGCAGGTACATGTCCGGACGGGCCACCAACTCCACGCCGGAACGGAGGATACGGACAATGGAAACGCCATATTTCTGCTCCAGGTCCAGTTCCTTGATCCGGGTGCCGGTAAAGGATGCTTTGGTGAGCATGATTTTCTTGGTAATCACCCTTCCCCGGCCCATCGGCTCGTCTTCCCGGGCCACCTTGAGTTCCTTGCCGAAACACAGGCGCAGCATCGTCCGCTCTTTCTCGGCCGCCTCCACGCCGATGCGGTCGCCTTCCTGCAGGAGCAGGTCTTCACTCTTGGGCAGCACTTTCCCTTCGCGGAACAGCCCGCTGACGGTATAGTCGCCCTCCATCTGGTCCAGGATCTTCTGCAGCGCTTTCCCGAAGAGGGCCGGATTCACCACCTCGAACTGCATGGCCCGCACCACGTTCTGCGCGTCATTCCGCGCGGCCAGGTCCTGGGACTCCTTCCGGGTATCCACCCGGAAAAGCAGGCGCAGCAGCACCAGGGTAAGCAAACCGGCAAGCAGCCCCACCGGATAGGCGATGGCGAAGGAATTGGCAATCTCGGAGGCCGTATAAGGCTGCTCCACCTCGGCCAGGAACGTACCGTACACTGTGTCGTACCAGGTTTGCTGGGCCGTACCCATGCCGGGCGTATTGGTCACCGCGCCGGACATGGTTCCCACCAGTTGCGGGATGCTCTCGCCGGTGGCCCACCAGATGCACAGGGTGGTGAGCACCACCAGACCCACCAGCACCAGCGACAGCAGGTTGAAGCGCAGCCCGCCCTTCCGGAAAGAAGAGAAGAAGCCGGGGCCCACCTGGAAGCCGATGGTAAAGACAAACAGCACCAGGCCGAATTCCTTGAGGAAATGCAGGAACAGGGCGTCGTCCCTGATTCCCAGCGCCCCGAACAGGATTCCCACAAAAAGAATCCAGATGGGGCCCAGGGAAATTCCCTTGATTTTCACCTTCCCCAGCAGAAGGCCGATGCCAATCACAAAAGAAAGAATCATCAGGGAGTGTCCGGTACCGGAAGAGAAAAACAAGTCATGCATAGTTCAAAGCCGCTTTTTGCCAAGCAAAGATACAACTATTATTTGTAAAATTACGTATCTTTGTACTGTCATGGCATCGATCGGTATTTTCGACTCCGGAAGCGGCGGGCTTTCGGTTTACAGGGAACTGGTGAAAGTGCTCCCTGAGGAGCGTTATCTCTATTTTTCTGATAACGCCCACTGCCCGTATGGGGAGAAAACGCCGGAATACATCCAGGACCGGGGCCGCGCCATCACGGACATCCTCCTGGGCATGGGGGCCGACATCATCGTGGTAGCCTGCAACACCGCCACCGCGGCCGCCATCGCCACCCTGCGGGAAGAATACCCGGCAGTCCCGTTCATCGGCATGGAACCCGCCGTAAAGCCCGCCGCGTTAGGCACCCGCACCGGTACCATCGGCGTCCTGGCCACGGCCGGCACCCTGAAAGGCTCCAAATACTTGAAAACCAGAGGCCTCTATGAAGACGACGTTCGCATCGTGGAACACGTGGGGCAAGGATTCGTAGAACTGGTAGAAAACGGAATCCTGGACGGCCCGGAGGCGGAATCCACCGTAAGGGCCTCCCTGCAACCTTTGCTGGACGCCGGGGCAGACACCATCGTCCTGGGCTGCACGCACTATCCTTTCCTGCAGCCGGTAATCCAGCGCCTGGCCGGTCCGGATGTGCAGGTGATAGACCCGGCTCCCGCCGTAGCCCGCCAAACGGTACGCGTCTTGCAAGAGAGGGGTATCCCCACCGGCGAAGGTCCTTTCTCCGTAGACCTGTACTTCTCCGGAGAGCCAGACTCGCTGCAACGGATTTTCGCCCTGGTGAGCCATGTTTAACAATGCACTGAAGTTCCATTTGGTTTTTACATAAACCACTATCCATGAAAAAATTAGCCACAACCGTACTTGCCCTTGTGCTCGCCATCGGCCTGCGGGCCCAGGTGATTCCCGGCATCGAGGTGCTGGAAAGCTACGGCTTCGAGGAGTTGCAGGGCAAACGCGTCGGCCTGGTCACCAACCCCAGCGGGGTAGACCGGCAGCTGCGCTCCACCATCGACATCCTCTTCGAAGCCCCCGAAGTGAATCTGGTGGCCCTCTACGGCCCGGAGCACGGGGTTAGGGGCGACGCCTACGCCGGCGACCACGTAGAAAGCAGCAAAGACCCCAGGACCGGCCTTCCGGTCTATTCCCTGTACGGTCCCACCCGTGAGCCCACCGCCAAGATGCTGGAAGGAATCGACATCATGGTGTACGACATCCAGGACGTGGGCACCCGGAGCTATACCTTCATTTCCACCCTGGGCCTGGTGATGCGTGCCTGCGCCAAGGCCGATATCGAAGTGCTGGTACTGGACCGGCCCAATCCCCTGGGCGGCCTGAAGGTGGAAGGCCCCTATGTAGAGGAAGGGTTCCACTCGTTCGTGAGCGAATTCCGCATCCCCTACGTATACGGACTCACGGTGGGCGAACTGGCCGGACTCATCAACGAGGAAGGCCTGAACCGGGGGCAGAATGGCAAGGAAGAGCCCCTGAGGTGCAAGCTGCAGGTCATTCCCATGCGGGGCTGGGAGCGCTGGATGCAGTACCGGGACACCGGCCTTCCCTGGATTCTCCCTTCACCCAACATCCCCTCCATGGAATCGGCCACCGGCTATCCGTCGGCCGGCATCTGCGGGGAAATGGGCCATCTGAACATCGGCGTGGGATACACCATCCCCTTCCAGACCTTTGCCGCCACCTGGATCGATGCCGACAAGCTCAAAGAGCGGCTGGACAGCTACCAGATTCCGGGCACTGCCTTCCGCACCATCCACTACAAACCCATCTCCGGGTCGCTCTCCGGAAAGCTGGTGCACGGGGTGCAGTTCTTCTATCCGGACTACGAGGCCGCCACCATCACCCTCACCCAGTTTTACGTGATGCAGGCCGTCCACGAACTTTTCCCGGGCCATAGTCCCTTCCCGCTCAAGAGCACGCGGATGCTGGATATCGTCTGTGGTACGGATTATGTAAGGACTACTTTCGGAAAGCGTCTGAAAGTAGCCGACATCGTTGATTTCTGGAACAAGGATACCGAAGATTTCAAGGCGGTTTCCCAAAAATATTACCTATACCGCTAACTTTTAAACTTGAGATGCTATGAGAAGGATTTTGACATCCGCCGTTACTTTCGCAATGGCACTGGCCATGCTCACGGCACCCGATATGCTTGCCCAGACCCGCTCCCGCGGAACCAGCGGCAGCACCACACGCTCTTCCGCTTCCTCCAGTACCCGCTCCACC
The DNA here is from genome assembly GCA_947168525.1 of uncultured Bacteroidales bacterium. Taxonomy (GTDB): domain Bacteria; phylum Bacteroidota; class Bacteroidia; order Bacteroidales; family UBA932; genus Cryptobacteroides. The sequence goes on along the minus strand of CAMVMG010000001.1, from coordinate 463,768 downwards.
GGAGCCGTGCAGCAGGACAACCGCAGCCGCTCCACCGGCACTACCACCCGTAGTACCGGCAGCAGCACCACCCACTCTTCCGGCACCGTGCAGCAGGACAACCGCAACCGCTCCACCGGCACTACCACCCGTAGTACCGGCAACGGCACCACCCGCTCTTCCGGCACCGTGCAGCAGGACAACCGACGCAACCGCTCCACCGGCACTACCACCCGTAGCACCGGCAACGGCAGCACCCGATCCTCCGGCAGCAACACCGGCATCACCACCCGGTCCTCCGGTTCCACTACCCGGTCCTCCGGCAGTGCCACCCGGTCCTCCGGAACGTCGGCCCAGCAGGACAGACGCTCTTCCGGCACCCGTTCCAGCTCTTCCGCCGCAACCGGCGGAACCGTACGGGCCACCAATGCCAACCGGGGCGGGCTCTCCGGCAGCGCCGTAGAGAACAAAGCTCCGCAGCAGCAGGAGCCGTATCGTGACAACGGTTTCAACTACCGCTATAACGACGACTTCCGCGTGGACAACAACCATGAGATGTACCGTGTGGCCCCCCGCCTGCGTGACCCGCTTGCCTGGGACCGTCCGGGACACTTCTGGGGCGACCATCCGCACTACTACGGATACCGCATCCACACCCTGCCGCCCAGTTGGCGCCGCATCACCCACTGGGGTATCGACTACTACTATTACAACGGAATCTACTACCGTCCCTTCGGAGGCTCTTATGTGATTTGCCGCCCGCCCTTTGGCACCCCGCTGGAGGCGGCCATCGACAGAGCCATCCTCAGAGCCATCCGCTTTGCCTACTACTGCGACACCTACCGTACCTACAATACGGTCTTTGACAACTATAACGTGATAGCCCGGCAGAATCTGATCATTGCCCAGAACAACGCCCGCATCGCTTCCCAGAACTCGCACTACGCACTCAACGCCTCCCGCGCCCTAAGCGCCTACGAGCTGGCCAACATGCTTGGACTGGTCCAGAGCTACGCCTACGCCAACTCCGAGTACTTCTATCAGGACGGGGTGTTCTACACCATCACCGCTTCCGGATCGTACTCCACCATCGTCCCTCCCGCAGGCGCTCTGGTCACTTCCCTCCCAGACGACTACGAGGTTATCGTCATGAACGGTATCGAGTACTACCTGGTAGACAATACGGTTTACCGCACCACCGTCTTCGAGGGCGAGCCCTTCCTGGAGGTACTGGGACAGATGTACGGCTCACTGTACAACCAGTACAACATTTACCGCTAGTGGAGGCTAATTAATTAACTATTAACCGTTTAACTATAGTTCCTGTGCATCGTGTGATGCACAGGAACTATAGTTATGTAGTTGAGAAACAGTCTGTTAGCCTCCACCTACTTCTGGCCGAAGTCGGCCGGGAGGCCCCGACGGGCGATGACAACGGCCGCTGCGGTGGCCAGGCTGCAGAGGAGTACCAGGCCGAAGTACCACGCATATCCCATGGCTTCCTGCAGGATGCCGGCCACCAGGCCGGGCAGCATCATGGACGCCGCCATGAAAGCGGTGCACAGGGAATAGTGCGAGGTTTTGAATTCTCCTTCCGACACATAGATCATATAGAGCGAATAGGCCGTGAAGCCGAAACCGTAGCCGAACTGCTCGATAAAGACGCACACGCCAACTACCCACAGCGGAACCGCCTGGACCAGTGCCATGTACAGATAGACCGCGCAAGGAAGGGCCAGCGCGGCCGCCATGAGCCAGAGGGAGTTCCTGAGCCCGCGGCGGGACACATACACTCCGCCCAGGATGCCCCCGGCCACAATGCCCACCACCCCTACCGTATTGTTGATAAGGCCAAAGTCTACCGTAGAAAGCCCCATGCCGCCATCGGAGAGCGGATCTACCAGAAAGGCGGGAAGAATCTTGAGGGCGAACGCCTCCGGAAGGCGATAGAGCAGCATGAAAGCAATGCCTGCCCAGGCCAGCGGCTTACGGAAAAATGTGGTGAACGTACGGGCGAACTCGCTCAGAACCGCCCTGGCGGAATGCTGCCGGCGAACAGCGTCGGCTGGCGGCGCGGGCAGGGCCCACAGATGATACAGAGACAGGGCCGCCCAGATAACGGCCGCACACAGGAGCGTCAGGCGCCAGGAACGGGGAATATTCCCCGTCCGGTTTTCCAGCACGCCCGCCAGCACCACCAGCGCCCCCTGGACAAAAAGGTTGGCAATCCGGTAAAAGGTGGTCCGGATTCCTACAAACAGCGACTGTTCCTTGCCCGTGAGGGCCAGCATATAAAACCCGTCGGCAGCGATATCGTGCGTGGCCGATGCAAAAGCCGTAATCCAGAAAAGCACCAGCGTCACCATGAACAGGGAAACCTCCGCTCCGGTCCGTCCCGGCAGAGAAAAGGACAGCCCCAGGAAAAGGGCCGTCATAAGCAGTTGCATGGCCAAAACCCACCAGCGTTTGGTTCGGAGGATGTCCACAAAGGGGCTCCAGAAGGGTTTGACCAGCCAGGGTAGGTACAGGAGGCTGGTGTACAAGGCCATATCGGCATTGCCCATCCCCATCTTCTTGAACAGGATCACGGAGATGTTGTTCACAACGAAGTAGGGAATGCCCTCTGCAAAATAAAGGGTGGGCACCCAGAGCCAGGGAGAACGGGATTTCATAAGACAGAGCCGGGATAATAGAACGACAGGATTTCACGATACCCTTTCCCGGAAGCGGCCATCACGGCTGCACCAATCTGGCAGAGCCCTACGCCATGCCCCCATCCATGTCCGCGGAACACGATTTCCGGCCCTTCGAAAGACACGTCGAACCAGGAACTGTACAAGTGGCTCCTGGAAAAGAATTTCCGGATAATCAGTTCCTTGCCGATGATAACGGAGCCTTTTTCCCCCTGAACCCGAAGCCGGACAATACGCCCGGACCCGCCGCGCTCCAGGACCTCCAGGCTTTGGACGGCCCCCAGGTCCAGGCCGGACCTTTCGGCGAAAAGGGCAGAGAACTCCTCCCGGGTATAGCGGACTTCCCAGTCGTGGAAGTCCTGCGTCTGAAGATCGTAGTCGTTGAGCACCTGGGAGAGGATGGCTTTGTCCCGGGTATTGCACCAGGGATCTTCCTTTACGGTCAGGTAGGGATAATCGATATCTTCCCAGGCCGAACTGAACTTTTCCGTACGCCCGCCGCAGCACTTGTGGAAGCGGGCGTCCACCAGAGCGCCGTCATAACGCAACACCTGACCCCAGGTCTCGTCGATGGCGGCACGCACGGCCTCCCCCACGACCATGGTCAGGCCCTGATACCGCTGGCAATGGTCGTCGGCACAGACATCGAAGCGGCGATGGTCCTCATGATTGAACCAACGGCGGATTTCCCGGGCGGATGCATCGGCCCGCTCCGAAGCCCTTTTCCCGTCCAGCCAGGTGACCAGGGAAGGCGAGCCGGGAAGGGCCGGTCCGCCGGACTGTGCCCGGGGAGCCCGCCGCTTTTGAATGAGCGACATCACCCACGAACGGGAAATCACCGCGTGGGCCTTGAGGAACTCGGGATGGGCAGTGGCACGCATCTCGGAGGCGATGACACTGAGAAGATAGTCTTCCAATCCGATGATATTCACCGCCTGGACTTTTCCCTCGTCCACGATAAACTTGAGCGCGCCGGCAAAACGCTCTTCCTGTTGCCGCTCCCAGTGAAATTCCTTGCCGATGGTTACGTGATGAAGGATGAAGGAAGGCTCGGCAAACAGCGTGGATACGGACTGGGCTTCGAAGACCAGTTCGTCGTAGAGCATACCGTTGTAGTCGATCTTGCCCTCCCGGTAGCACACTTTCTGGGGGCCGGCTCCGTCCGAGATAATCTCGAAGGTGATCTCCGGGGCAGCCAAAATGCCCACCTCAATCTTGGGCTGGGTGCGCACCAGGCGCCACAGCAGGCGTTTCTCCTCTTCTTCAGAGATGCTCACATCATCCAAAATCTCTCCCAGAATCCGTGCGTCGATGCGGTCGAAGTCCTTTACCTCGGGGACTACCACAAACCCGGCCATGTCGGCAGCGCCGGGCCGGATGGAAAAGTTCTCTTCCCCTTCCGCAAAATAGTGGCGGGGAAGGTCGTTGCCCCGGATGGTCACCAGGGCCCGGAACTCCCCTTCCGCGCACCAGGCGAAAGCGTTAAACCGGGGCTCGGTTTCCTCCCCCACCAGCGTCTGGCAGTCCAGGAGCCGGTAGAACATTTTGGACATGCTCTTGGCCGTGAGCGCCCGCAGCATGAACACCCCGCGGGTGAAATGCTTGTAATGGAACAGTTGCGCATCCCGCACGGAAGCCACGAACTCCAGGTGGGACTGCTGCTCCTGAGGGACCTCTCCGCCAGCAGCGGCAACCGACCGTAATAGGCGGTCTGCAGCGCGCTCCAGGGGCATATACCCCCGGGGACAAGCCTGAAAATGGGCATGGCCCGGCACGGTGGTACCGCTATTGGGGCTGTTGTAAAAAACCAGATAGTCACCCAGGGACGAGGCCAGGTCCAGCATGTCCGGAAAGCGGTGCCAGATGGTTTGGGGGACATGGATGTCCCGCGTGATTACCAGGTGATTGGGAAAGATGGGGGCCCGGTTTACCAGGATATTGTATTTCCGGCCCTTGCGCCCCTCGAAGGGCAGGGTGTGCTGATGCGCCATGTAATTCTCTTCGCACAGGGGGCAGCCATGGTCGAAGATGGGAAGCCGTCCGGGATTGGACTGCAGGGTGACCAGGATACCCCCGTACGACAGGGTGCGGGTATTGGCTCGCTTGAGGCAGCGGTACTTGGCCGCGACAGCGGGCCACACCGACAGCTGGTCGTGTACAAATTTGTCGATATCTGTTGCCATAGCGCTTAAAGTTACGGCTTTTTCCGGGAAAATCCTACAGAAGGGCGGCCAGGGCGTCTTTGATGGCACGGTACTCGTGCTCGAAATTGGGCGTGAGGATCCTTTTTCCCATGGCGGTTTCCAGTTCCGCGGGCGTCCACCATCGACCTTCCGTCACCTCTGCATTGTCCGGAGCCAGATCCGGATGGCCCACCATGGCATAGACAAAGACAAGTTCCCGGTCCCGCTCGGTCTCCCACATGTTGGTGCCGATGAAAACGGGATTGAACGCCTGCAGGCCCAACTCCTCTCCGGCTTCCCGGAAAAGGGCTTCCTGGACATATTCCCCGTAGGTGACATGCCCGCCCACCGCCGTATCCCAATAGCCTGGCAGCAGGTCTTTCTCCATCGACCTTTTCTGAAGATAGATGCGGCTTTCCCGGTCTATGATGTGCAGGTGCACTACTGGATGCAATGCCTTGGACCCGCTATGGCAATAGGCGCGGGTGGCCTGGCCATAGACGATGCCGGAGGGCTCGATCAGCGGCAGCATCTCCTGGTCCTGTGCAGGGACATGGCCTGGATGACTGGCGGACGGCCGGGGATAAACCGGCGCCGTGGAAGACGGGTAAACCAAGTCCATCATGTCAGGCGAAAGCTAGAAGGATAAGTACCTGGGCCACCAGCACCCGTAGGAACATGGACAGCGGATAGACGGTAGCGTAATTCACAGAGGTATAGTCGCTTCCATACATTCCCTGGGCAAAGGCCAGTACGGGCGGATTGGTGCAGGAACCGCTGATGAGGCCACAGATCTGATAGAAGTTCAAGTGGCACAGGGCCCGGGCCACCACAAAGGTGATGCAGAGCGGGACCAGCGTGATTAGCGCACCGTAGAGGATCCACCAGTAACCGCCGCCCACGATGGAGCTCCAGAAATCGGCACCGGCGCCCAGGCCGACGGCTGCCAGGAACAGGGAAATGCCGATCTCCCGGATCATCAGGTTGGCGCTAGCCGTGGTATAGGTGGTGATTTTGTAGCGCGGGCCGAAGTAGCCCAGCAGGATGGCGATAATCAGTGGGCCTCCGGCCAGCCCCAGCTTGATAGCCTGCGGGATGCCGGGGAACCGGATGGGAATGGAGCCGAAAACGATTCCCACCACAATGCCCAGGAAGATGGGCACCAGATTGGGTTTGTTGAGGGCGTCGTTGGAATTGCCCACTTTTTGGGCCAGGTGTTCGATGTTTTCCTGCGTACCCACGCAGATGAGCCCGTCACCCATCTGGACATAGAGATTGGGGCCCGCCACCAGTTCCACACCGGCGCGGATCACGCGGGTTACACTGACGCCGAAGGCATCGCGGAAATGCAGGTCCTTGAGTTTCTGGCCGGTGAGCGAAGGCTTGGTGACCACGATGCGGCGGGTTACCAGGTGATGGTCTTTCTCCACCCAGTCTTCCCGGTGCATAGGGACTTCCTCCCCGAACAGGATCCGCACCCGGTCTACCTCCTGCTGGGAGGTGACCACCAGCAGTTTATCACCCTCGGCCAGGATGGTATCGGCCGTGGGGAACTGGATGTCCTCCCCCTTCATGATACGGGAAACCACGAAGCCGCCGCCAAAGTCGTGAAGGACCATGCCCAGCTTCTGGCCGAAGATGGCGGGATTCTCCACGGCCACGTGCATGCGGCGGGCCTGGGATTCCGTGCTCTCGGCGGCTTCCAGCGCCTCCAGCTCTTTCCGGGGCTCTATCTTGAACAGGGCTTTGCCCAGCAGAATTACCAGGATTACCCCTATCACGCCCATCGGATACGCCACGGCATAGGCCGACGCCAGGGCGGCGGAATCGGCAGAGGCCGCTGCAGCATCTCCGCCTCCCGACGTGACCACATCGACAAACGTCTGCTGGGCGGCACCCAGTCCGGGGGTGTTGGTAACGGCGCCGGACATGACGCCCACCATGGTTTTGAGGTCTTCCCCGCTGAAAGCCGATATGGCCCAGGTGACCAGCACCGCCAGCAGGATGTTCATGGCAGCCAGCAGGTTCATCTTCACGCCCCCACTCTTGAACGAATGGAAGAAACCGGGGCCTACCTGCAGGCCGATCGAGAACACGAAGAGGATGAGTCCGAACTCTTTCACGAAATGCAGCACGGAAGGGTCGGTCCTGAGGCCCAGATGGCCCATGAGGATGCCCATGAACAGGATCCAGGTAGATCCCAGCGAAATCCCTTTGAACTTGAACCGTCCCAGATAAAGACCCGTGCCGATGACAAAGGCCAGCAGCATGATGGAGTGCGCAACTCCCGTCCCCCAGAAAAGATCTTTCATAAGCTAAAACTCCAGCCTCACCACAAAATGAGGTTTATCGTCTACACGGCCCTCCACATACCAGATGTCTTCCTGCGTCTGCAGGGTGAAAAGCTGTACCCGGGAGCCGGCCGTGGTTTCTTTGTTAAAGGTAATATAGGCGTCCCTGACGCTGTGGGCCTGCACATAATCCTGGGGAAGGCAGTCCATCGCCCAGACCATGTAACGGGCATTGTTGGTGTGGCCGATAAGGTCGATGTCCGAATAGGCGGCTACATGCTCCCCCGCCAGCTGCGGCTGCGCGTCTTTGGGAAGGACTACCTTGGGGCAGGGTTCCTCGATGGCGTCATCCACCTGATAATCGATGTTCAGCAGGTGACCCAGCTCTTCCGGGCGCACAAGGCGGCGGGTCTGCTCATCGATGACCACCCAGGAACTGGTAGCGCTCACGCGCCGGTTTCCGGCCCCGTCCAGCAGAAGGAAGTCACGCATGTAGTACAGCCCCGCAGACCCCTTGTGCCAGGTGAAGAGTTTCACGTTGTTGCGCCACTGGGGAATGTCATGGAAACGGATATGCATCCGGGACAATACCCAGGCAGTATGGTGGATATGTAGCGTATCGTAGCCAAAACCCAGCTCCTGCGCAGCCCAATAGGCGATTTCCTGGGCAATGTCCATGAAAGCGGCCGGTTTCAGGCGCAGATGGGCGTCTGTCTGGTAGCACGGAATACAAAGCTCCTGACAAAACTTATAGCCTTCTCTTGTAACAGGGGTCATCTCACACTAACTTTTGGGCTGCGAAGTTAGCGCTAATTGTGGAGAATATCAAATTCCGCAGGGGAATAAAGGAAGGAATCCAGCCACTCAGGAGCCACTCTGCCCACTACCGCAAGGGCAATCACGGCCAGCACCAGCACCCCGGCCAGCACCAGCAACGTCCACCCAAGTCCCCTCCAGAACGACCGGCCCCGGGGCGCCTCTGCGACCGGAACCGACTCCGCAGGTGCCGCCTCCGCAACCGGAACCGACTCTTGCCGCTCGGAATTACTTGCCGGTGCGGGTTCTACTGCCCGCTCCGGTTCTGCCACCTGCGCCGGTTCTGCCACCTGTGCCGGTTCGCTCACAGTTTCGACTGCAATTTCGGGTACAGTTTCGACTGCCGCCTCAGTTTCAGGTTCAGGGACGGAATCTTCGGCCAGGACAACCAGGTCTTCCGAGTCCTCATCGGCCGGAATCTCTGAGCTAACTTCCTGACTGGTGGCTGCCGCCTCCGCCTCTGCAGCCACCGGAGACTGGACAGGTGCTTCTACCTCCTCTGTTGACACTTCTGCAGCCTGAGCTGGAGCGTCAGGCGTGGAATCTTCCAGCATCTGCGCCAGGGACTGCACGGCCTCTTCCACCTCTTCCTTTGTCTCTTCGTGGGTTTTCAGGGAGATGGGCCCCAAGCCGAATCCGGCGGGGTAGATGTCCAGGTCTTCGTCGGCCACAAAGAAGAAATGGTTTTCACGCGTGGCCCGCAGACGCCCCAGCGAAGGAAATACAATAGTCTTTTTGACTTTGAGCACCTCCTTCATCTCCGAGAGGAACTCTACCAGAATCCTGGTGGCGTCGGCCTCTGAAATCTGGTTGGAGCGGGCATACAGGCCGGCCAGAAGGGTGTCGGCCCCCTGCTTGGGAGAGAAATACAGCCTGCGGTAAGGTGGATGGATGGTATATCCTTTGTCGGCAAAGGACGCCGGAACCAACTCTGCCACAAAACTGCCCAACCCGGGGAGCGTCACGGCGTCATGGTCCATAATCACTTCTTTGACCATCTTGGCAAGCAGGTCTATATCCATCTCTGAAGGCTGTTAAGGTTTATTTCACAAATTTAGAAAAAAATTCCGAAAACCTTTGCATAATCAAAAAAAGGTTGTACCTTTGCAATCCCGAAACGCAAACACGGGCACCGGAAACGGCGAAACATTCCTCAGTAGCTCAGTTGGTTAGAGCACCTGACTGTTAATCAGGGGGTCCTAGGTTCAAGTCCTAGCTGGGGAGCCAAATTGGACAAATCGGTAATATTATCGGTTTGTCCTTTTTCTTTTTCTACGTAACTCCCTGATTTCCTGTGAACAAGGGGCTCAATGCAAAGCCCCGGTTGTTTTTTGTAAAGCAAGAAGAAGGGTGCCAATCCTGTTTTGCCTTACTGTCTGTCCGGCGCAGGCATGTACAAGAAATCGGCCGACAGGCAGGGACAACGGTATATGCCGGTTATATGCGCTCCTGTGGCCAGGTCAGTTTACAACATGCTTTTGACATTGAGCCGTTTTTGCGGCACACCTCTCCCATAAATAATGACCACCTCTCCCAAAGTCACTACCGTCTCCACGAGGGGGTAGGCCAGGCTAGGGGGCGTATTCTGGTGCACCTTGAATTGCCGCCACTTAATGCATGGATTAATTGTATGTCTACAGCACACAAAACTAGCCAACTGTCACGGTGCTGTCGGCAAAACGGACGACAGCCTCCCGGTGGGAGATGAACAGAATGGTTTTCTGCCCGTGGTACCGCACGTGCAGATTCTGCAGCAGCCGCTGCTCTGTGGCGGCATCCAGGGCCGATGTTGACTCGTCCAGGATGAGCACGCCGCCCCTGCGGAGCAGCGCCCGGGCGATGGCAATCCGCTGGCTCTGCCCCTCGCTGAGCCCACTGCCCACCTCGCCGCATACCGTGTCCAGTCCGTCGGGAAGGTCATAGACAAACTGGGCTACAGCTGTTTCCAGGGCATCCCGCAGCTGATTGGCCGATGCTGAAGGGTTTGCCATCAATAGATTGCTACGGATTGTACCGCTCAGCAGGGAATTCCCCTGCGGAATGTACATGAAATTGCATCTAAGCGCATAACCGGCCTTGTGTCCGGCAATGGTAATGGCCCCTTCCGATGGCTTCAGCAGCCCAAGGATCAGGCGGATCAAAGTACTTTTTCCGACACCGGTAGGACCGGCGATGGCGGTTATCGACCCGGCAGGGAATGCGCAGGAGAAGTCTTTTAACACAGGATCCGACTGGCCGGGATAAGTATAGGTGACATGACTGACCAAAATGTCCGGAACGGTCGCAAGCTGGACAGGCTTTTCCTGCGGCTCCTCCTCCAGTTCTTCCAGTTCCATCAGGCGTTCCACGGAAGCCAGGGCGTTGATGAAAGCCGGGACCTGACGGCCGAATTCGGCAATGGGCCGCTGCACCTGGCCTACCAGCTGCAGGAAAGCAGTCATCATACCGTATGTAACCGTTCCGCCACGGATGCCCAGGATGCCCCACAGGAAAGCAGCGGCATGGCCAGCCTGGAAGCCAAAGAACATGAGGCCGCGGGCAACAGCATTGTAATTCAGCCGCTTACGGGTGTTATCCTCGATATCGGCCTGATACCATCCGAATTTGTCCAGCACCCTCTCCACCGTAGTAAGAGTCAGGACCAGCACCCGATGCTGCAAACTCTCCTGCATAAGTTGCTGAAGGTCGCTTTCCCGGGCGCGAATAGCCGCCTGCAGGCGCCTCAACTGCTTGAAAAACAGCTTAGAGCCAAATACAGCAAACGCCATGAGGACAACCAGCAGCCACAAAAGATTCGGAGCCATGGTCATGAGATAGGCCGATGCCGCCAGCAGTTGCAGCACCGTGATCACCATGCCAGGCATCCAGGAAGTGAGCAGTTCAGACACCACCCGGATGTCTTCTTCCAGGCGGTTTACCGTATCGCCTGAAAGGAACTTTTCGCGACCATCCCACCGGCTCTCCAGCACATGCGAGAAAAAGCCTTTCCGAAGCGTATTCTGCGTTTTAACTTGATTGAAACTGTCCCACCAGCCTGTAAAGAGATTGACCCCGATCTGCACCAGCAGAATACCGGCGAAAAGGCCGATAGCAGGGCCAAGCGCAGCATCGACAGAACCCGTTGCAATATCCACCAGCCGCTTGCTCATGGCAACGAAGCCCAGCGAAGCGGCAATACGGACCACGCCGGCGGCAATGCTCACCAGCATCCGCCACCGGACAGGCCGGGATGTACTCCAAAGGAACTTCAGGCAGGCGCGGACGTCTTTCATGGCTTATGCTTCTTCCGCAACGCCTTCCCGAAGCCACACCTCAGCCACTTTGCCGGCGTCCTTGAGTGCCTGTTCAAAAGTGACCTCGTATTTGTCGGTCAGGAGCGTGGCCAGGTCTTCCACCGTAAACTCCTTTTCGGCCACCGACTCCCACAAGTAGGCGGCCGAGGCGTTCAGCGACAGCATCTTGTTGAAATTCACCTGGGAGAGTCCCTCCCCCACTACGATATACTCTCCGCAAAGCTGGCGGAGGATGAAACCTTCCTTGATTCTCATAGGAACAATCGTCTATAAATAGCCAAAATATATCTTCTGACCGGCTTGAGGAAGCGCCAGAAGCGCCCCTTGCCGGGTATCACTTTCCGTTTTCCCCGGAGGATGGTGGTCACCGTTCCCATCACATCGGCCCGGGTGCAGGTTTCCGTACCGGCCAGGTTGCCGTCCCCCATCAGGCTTATTCTGTCTCCTTCCTGCGCAATGACCCGGTGCAGGACATACCGCCCTGGAAGCCGTACCAACACCATGTCTCCCACCTCCACCGACGGCTTTTTCACCAGCGTTACGCTGTCTTTCCCGCCCCGGATAAAAGGCAGCATACTGCTTCCGAGCGGCGTGAAAGTCACTTTCCTGCCCTCGTCCAGCAGCCGGCCCGCCTCTTCCAGCAAGACCTCGTTGGGAAGGATTCGCTTATCCATGCACGGTATGATAGCAAAGTTCGGCGGCCTCCCTGTCCGGCAGGCAGTCCAAAATATAACAGGGAACCTTTCCGGTAAGGCCTTCCAGGGTGCGGTGCCAGCCGTCGGAGAGCTCCCGGAAAGGCCGGAAAGAAGAGGCCGATGCCATCAACGAGGCATAGGCCTGCACACCGGATAGCTTTTCTATCCGGTTGAAAGGGGCCTGGCGGATGCGCACTATTGCTCCCACCGGGCAGTCCAGAGCCCTGTAGCACGGCGTTTTCCCGCTCCAGGGAGAGCCGTACACCCGAGCCGTACCGTCTTTTTCCAGCCGGAGGACAGGATTGTCGTCGTTGAGCAGTTCCGTCCCCGGGATATGCTTGAGCCACAGGTTGCTGTGGGTGCTCTTCCCGGTGCCGCTCCGGCCCAGGAACAGATACCCTTTGTCGCCGTTCATCACCACGGAAGCATGCATTTCCAGGGCCCCTTCCAAAGCCGATGCAAACGCGAACTGCAGCATCATGGCATTGTTCAGGGCGAAGACATCGTCTACCCCTTCCAGCACCAGGCTGGCCTGGGAGAAATCTTTGCTGGTGTCCAGCGTTCCGGCCACCGGACGTCCCGGGAGAGCGCTGAAACGGAAGCGGTATGCCTTCGGGCTCTGGCCGATGGTGATTTCCGGGAAACCCGGGCCGTCTTCCGTCTTGAAAAAGGGAGCAAAAAAACCGGGCGACGGCTTCTGGGCCAGCCGCAACGTAAACAAGGGAGACTCTGCAGCGGAGCAGCTCTCCAGGAAGAATGGCGCCAGATTTTTCAGGCGGGCAGGCAAATCCTGCCCCTGAGGAGCCTCTATCCGGAGCAAAAAACCGGCTACCCTGTAATGGAATACGTTCATACCTTGCAAAGATAACCAAAACGGAGAAAAGATTAAAGTTTATGGTCGCTTTTTGGCATTGGAAGCCAAAGAATCCTCCTATCTTTGTTAAAACTCCAAAGATCATTTAACACTAAATTCTGTACAATATGAAAATCTACCATTTTGTCCTTTCTGCCGCAGTCTGCCTTACAACCCTTTCGGCGGCGGCCCAGGTGAAGGAAGACTTTGTTCCCTCACCCAACAACCAGCCCGGGAAACAGTATCCCATGGTCAATTCCCAAGGCTGCGTCCGCGTGCGGGTGAGCGCCCCCGACGCCAAAAGCGTGAAGCTGGATATCGGCGCCGTCAAATATGAACTGACCAAAGACGCGGAAGGATTCTGGACGGGTGAATCGGCCCCCCAGGACGAGGGTTTCCACTATTACCAGCTGAATATCGACGGAGCCGACGTTCCGGATCCCTCCAGCCTGTATTATTATGGTGCAAGCCGATGGGGCAGCGGAATCGACGTTCCCGCCAAAGACCAGGACTTCTATGCCCTCAAGAACGTGCCGCAGGGCCAGATGCGGGAAATCTATTACTGGTCCGAGTTCAACCAGGCTATGCGCCACTGCTTTGTCTATACCCCTGCCGACTACGACCTCAACCCAACCAGACGATATCCCGTGCTTTACCTGCAGCACGGCGGCGGTGAGAACGAGTACGGCTGGCCCCAGCAGGGCCGTACCGCCCAGATCATGGACAACCTGATCGCCGAGGGCAAGGCCGTTCCCTTCATCATCGTCATGGAGAACGGTTCCTGGGCCATGCCGCGTCCCGCAGCAGATGCCCCGCAGGCACCCCGCCCGCAGCAGCAGGGCCAGCGTCCGCAGGGTCAGCGCCAGGGTGGCGGATTCCAGCTACCCTCCAACTGGGCCGACGGCTTCGCCAACACCCTGATCAAAGACGTCATCCCCATGATCGACGCCCGCTTCCGCACCATCGCCGACAAGGAGCACCGCGCCATGGCCGGCCTCTCCATGGGCGGCATGCAGACCAAAGCCATCACCCTGGCTCATCCGGAGGTGTTCTCCTCGCTGGGCATCTTCAGCGGCGGCACCATCACCGTGGACGACGCCGCTTCCAACAAGGCATTCCGCGACGGCCTCAAGCTGGTCTTCGTGAGCTTCGGCAGCCGTGAACTGGAAAACCGCAATCCCGCTTTCGGCGGAGACCCCAAAGTGGAGACCGAGGCCCTGGCCAAAACGGGGGTGAACGCCCACTTCTATGTGTCCCCCGGCACCGCCCACGAGTGGCAGAGCTGGCGCCGCAGCCTGTACCAGTTTGCCCAACTGCTGTTCAGATAGCGGCCCGGCATCACAGACAATACCATCAAACTCAGAATCTATATGAAGCGAATCTTATCCATTGCCGTCCTGGCCCTGTCGGCTTCTCTGCTTTGCTGGAAGGCCGGCGCACAGGACCTGCGGCTGAACGACCTTGGATATTTCGAAGCCAGGGGAACCAACGTGCTCGTTTACAACAACATCTACAACGGCGGCTTCTATGACGAGAAATTCGCCGGCCTGGAAATCATCCAGCGGGGCGAACGCATTGCCACGGGCGGCGGCATCCGGCTCATGAACACGCCCGAGCAGTGGGATATCTTCGGCGTGGTGAGCCCCCGGCGGATAGACCGCAGCGAAAGCAGCGTGGCAGTTGACCTCACCTACGAAGACTACGGCTTCGCGCCCACGCTCAAGGTTCTGCCCAAGGGCAAGGGCGTACTGGTGCAAATCTGGCTGGACAAGCCCGTACCGGAGCAGCTGGTGGGCAAGGCCGGCATGAACCTGGAGTTCTTCCCGGCATCCTACTTCGGCCACAACTACCTGGTGGATGACCTGGCCCGGATTCTGCCCAAATACCCGATGCACGACACCGAACTTCATCCCGTGTCGGAAAAGATTCCCCAGTATTTCGGCGAATCCACCTTCGACGACCGCGGCCGGGGAGACTTCCTGGTTCCCCTGCCCATGGCCACCGGCCACCGTATCGTGATGGCGCCCGAGAATGAGGCCCTCCGCGTCGGGGTCACTTCCGACGAGCCTGTCAGCATCTACGACGGACGTCACCTGGCCCAGAACGGCATGTTCGTGCTGCGCTCCCTGCTGCCGGGCGGCAAGACCGGAAAGGTGCTGGAGTGGTACCTGGAGCCCAGTATCTCCCGCGACTGGATCCGAAGTCCCAACATCGGTTTCTCCCAGGTAGGTTATACGCCCGCCCAGAAGAAGGTGGCCGTGGCGGAACTGGACAAGAACGACAAGCCCGAGGCCACCGCACGCCTCCTGAAGGTGAACCCCGACGGCAGCAAGAGCGTCGCCAAGCAGATAACGGCCAACCTGTGGGGCGAGTACCACGGCCGCTACAACTATGTGCAGCTGGATTTCTCTGATGTCCGGGAACCCGGCCTGTATGTCATCGAATACCAAGGCGTGGAGACCAACGCCTTCCCCATCGACAAAGAGGTCTATGACGACAAATGGCATCCTTCGATGGACATTTCCCTGGTGGTGAACATGGACCACATGGAGGTGAACGAAGCCTACCGCATCTGGCACGGACGCGCCAACATGGACGATGCCCTCCAGGCACCGGCCAACGTACGCCTGCACGACGGCTACTTCCAGGGCGACGAGACCCATACGAAGTACCAGCCGCTGGAGCACATCCCCGGCCTGGCCATCGGCGGATGGTACGATGCCGGCGACTTCGACATCCAGGCCAATTCCGTGCTCAACACCACCCAGGACCTGGCCTACATCTGGCGTGAGTTCCAGCCCATGCGGGACCAAACCCTCATCGACGAGAAAACCCAGTATGCCGACATCCACGTTCCCGACGGCGTTCCGGACAACGTGCAGCTCATCATGCACGGAACCCTGAACATCAACGCGCAGGTAGAGAACATCGGCTTCGTGGCTCAGGTGATCGGCCAGCCCGACATGCACCACTACCACCATCTGGGCGACGCCATCACCTTGACCGACGGCAAAATCTACGATCCCACCCTGGCGCGCTACGAGGTGAAGGGGGACCGTTCCGGTACCCCGGACGACCGCTATGTGTTCACCAGCCGCTTCTCTCCGGCCGGCGTCATGCAGGATATCGTCTCCCTGGCAGCGGCCTACCCGGCCCTCAAGGACTACTATCCCGAAGAGGCCGCGCGTTCCTTGAAAAATGCCGTCATGCTGTGGGACAAGTATTTCGAAGCCGCAGCTCCTTCTCAGAACGCCCATGGCAGCGGCCGCTGGTTCGGGTTCGGCGGTGACCCCCGCATCAATGCCGCCATCGAACTGTGGATTGCCACAGGCGAGCAGAAGTACAAAGACTTCTTCCTACCGCTCGTAGAGAAGCAGGTCACGGCCAAGCCCGCAGCCCCCACTTCCAGCGGCAATGTGCAGAACGGCATGTTCTCCAGCCCGTTCGCCGGCGGTCCCAACCTGACGGCAGCCCTCAAGATCTACCCTTATATGGACAAAGACTTCCAGGATAAGGTAAGGGCAGCAGTCCCCGCCTATGTCGAGGTCCTCACCCGGGGCGGACAGGACAACCCTTACGGCGTCTCCATCGGCGGTGCCAGCTGGGCCGGCAACGCTTCCATCATCAACAATTCCTACAATTGCTACAAGATCTGGAAGTACTTCCCGGACCTGATTGACCCCGAGTACGTCTTCGCCGGACTCAACTTCATCTTCGGCTGCCACCCGGGCTCCAATGTGTCCTTCGTGACCTCCGTGGGTGTGAATACCAAGAAAGTGGCCTACAGCAACAACCGCGCAGACTACTCCGTGATTCCCGGCGGCATTGTCCCCGGCCTGCTGGTGAAGGAAGATTACTTCGAGAACAAGGACGACTACCCTTTCCACTGGGGCGAGAACGAAGCCTGCATCAACACGGCTCCGCAGTATGTCCTGCTGTGCCTGGCCGCCAATGAACTGGCCAAGGTGCTGAACAAGTAAAGACAGCCTGCAACACAAAAAAAGAACTGACCGGAAATTCCGGTCAGTTCTTTTTATTAGGTCAGTCGAGATGATCCGACTCGAACGGACGACCCCCACGTCCCGAACGTGGTGCGCTAGCCAACTGCGCTACATCTCGATTGCGCCGAAGTTAAGCGAGCTTGTTGATATAAACGGCCAGACCGCTTTTGAGGTTGGCTGCTTTATTCTTGTGGATAACGCCGATCTTGGCCAGTTTGTCAATCATTGCATAAACCTTGGGAGCATTCTCCTGGGCTGCAGCCTTGTCGGTGGTGTTACGGAGGTCGCGGATTGCATTCCGCGTGGTCTTTGCATAATATTTATTATGCAGTCTGTGACGCTCGCTCTGGCGGGCGGCTCTCTGAGCAGATTTAGTGTTTGCCATTATTTTATTTTTTATATTTGGTAGTGGGTAGGAGAATCGAACTCCTATTGCGGGAATGAAAATCCCGAGTACTAACCGTTATACGAACCCACCAAACTTTGGGACTGCAAAGGTAATAATTTTTTTTAAGCAAGCAAAATTATTTTCCATCTTTTTTCCACTCGAAGGAATAGAGCAAAGATTCCACCTGACGGAGGTACTGACGCTTGTCATACTTGGGTGCGTAGACAAAAGCTTCAAGCACAATTATGTATTGTCCGTCAGGGCTGTAGAAGGAATGTGAGACGAAGGGACCGCCCATGAAGTCGCCGTGGACTTCCCAGAATCCGCGTGTTTCCACGAACTCCCGGCCGTGATAACGGAGATAGCGCATCTGGGGCTCAAAGGCCGTGGAGGTGGTCATGTAGGAGCCGTCCACCGGGCCGGGAACATTCGCCTGCATAATCTGGTTGCGGTTGCCGATGATGTTTTCCAGCGTGAAGAGCCCGCTGGCCTGGGTGGCGGGATACTTATAGATGAGCACCGTCTGGTTGGTGTACTGCTTTTCGTCGGCAATCCATACAAAAGAGTCCGTCACCTTGCGAAGCTTGTAGCCCGAGGGGAAATGGAGGATGCCGCCGGTGACTTTTTCTACGGGATCACGGAGCTTGAGCTCCTCATAGAGCTGGGCGTTGGCGATGATGCGGTCCCGCTCTGCCTGCTCGAAGTATTCGGCCACCCGGGTGCCGTTTTCCCGGAAGATTTCCAGTGCTCCTTCTTCATCGAAGGCGTTAATCTGCGCCACCACCTGCGGCTGGGCCCACTGATTGGGATGATAGACCATCCCGGTGCTCTGGTTCTGGGGGTTGATGTTCACGATGAGGATATTCCTGTGCATTTTGAACATGTTGTTGAACGTGCCGGAAGGAACGTTGGACAGGCTGAACAGCGGCTCACGCTGGGCCAGGTACGGGCAATCGTCGGCCAGGACGCCGCGTATGGCCATTCCCAGATTGCCTTCCCACTGCTCGCGGTCAATCACCACCAGCACCTCGCCGGCCTTTCCGCTGACATTAGGCAGCAAGTTCCGTTTATTGCCGTTGTTACAGCCCCAGAGGGACAGGAGCATGGACGCAAGCGCCCAAAAACAAACTATCTTTTTCATAATCAATGTATTAATCTACCAATATCGTTTCCAAAGGCAAGTACCATCAAAAGCAGAAGCAGCACCATCCCGATTACCTGGGTCACCATCAGGAAACGGTCGCTGGGCTTGCGGCGGGTGACTATCTCGTACAGGCAGATGACGATGTGTCCGCCGTCCAGGGCGGGAATGGGCAGGAGGTTCATAACGGCCAGCATGATGGACAGCAGGGCCAGAATCTGCAGGAACTGGTACCAGTTCCAGGTGGAGGGAAATACCTGGCCGATGGCGATGAAACTGCCCACCGACTTATAGGCTTCCGTCCTGGGGGTGGCCACCAGACGGAGATCCTGCAGATAGCCGCCTACCGTGCTCCAGGCCAGGTTCCAGCCGGCCGGAACCGCCTGGAGAAGGGTGTATGTGCGTACCTCCACCGAAGGATTGCGGAAGAAGATGCCCAGCCGCCCCAGGGAATCTACCTGCAGGGGGAAGGAGAGTGTGTCGGCCTCCCGGAGCACCTGCACCGGAAGGGATTCGCCGGTGTGCTTCCGCAGCACCCGCTGGGCGTCCTGCAGATAGGGGGTGGAAACGCCATCTACAAAGGCGATCCGGTCTCCCCGTAAAAGCCCGGCGCCGGCATTGGGCGATCCGGCCATGACGCTATCCACGACAAAGGGAATGGCCAGGTCGAACATGCCGGGGGTATTCACCACCGCACCCAGAAGCGCCTGGTCGATATAAATGTCCAGGGTGTCCCCTTCCCGCAGCACCGTAGCCTTGCGGGCCTGCCTGCGGGCGAGGTCTGCCTGCAGGGAAAGGAAATCGTCCGGGACGTAGTCGTCGAAACGGAGGATGCGGTCTCCCGTGCGGAAGCCCAGGTCGTATCCCAGGTCGTTCACATAGATAGGATTGTCCCGGGAGACATAGGTAGAGCCCCAGATGGACAGGATGACGATATACAGGAGGATGGCCAGGATGAAATTATTCAGCACGCCCCCGGCCATGACCAGCAGGCGCTGCCACGCGGGTTTGGTGCGGAATTCCCAGGGCTGGGGCGGCTGAGAGAGCTGCTCCGTGTCCATGGACTCGTCGATCATGCCGGCGATTTTGCAGTAGCCGCCCAGGGGCAGCCAGCCGATGCCGTATTCCGTGTCCCAGCTGGCGGCAGAGGGCACCAGCCGGACAAACCAGGGCGCCTTGGTAGAGAACAGCTTGACGCCGCCGGCATCGAAAAAGAGGAAGAACTTGTCTACCCGGATCCTGAACAACTTGGCCCATATGAAATGCCCCGCCTCATGGATGATAATGAGGATAGACAGGGCCAGGATGACCTGGAAAATTATCAAAAGTACGGTCATAACGGGCGGAGGAAGGTTTCCGCCATGCGGAAAGCCTCTTCATGGCATGCAAAAATATCTTCCAGAGAAGGGTTGGATACAAAATTCACGCCATCCATCACCCGCGATATGGTTTCGGGAATGTCATAGATTCCGATCCGGTCCTGGAGGAAGGCCGCGACAGCGGCCTCGTTGGCCGCATTCATAGCGCAGGGGATGTTCCCTCCCCGCTCCATGGCCACCGAAGCCAGCTGCAGGCAGGGGAACTTCTCCCGGTCCGGTTCGTAGAAACTAAGCCCCTGCAGCTCACTGAAATTCAGGCGCTTTCCCTCCAGCGGAAGCCGCTCCGGGAAAGCCATGGCCAGCTGGATGGGAAGCCGCATGTCGGGACTGCCCAACTGGGCGATCACGGCACCGTCGGCAAATTCCACCATGGAGTGGATGACCGACTCCGGGTGCACCACCACGTGAATCCGGGAAGGATCCACGTCGAAGAGCCACTTGGCCTCGATCATCTCGAAGCCTTTGTTCATCATGGTGGCGGAGTCTATGGTGATTTTGGCGCCCATGTCCCAGTTGGGATGCTTCAGGGCCTGCTCTTTCCGGGCGTGGGCAATCTGCGCATGCGTCCAGGTGCGGAACGGGCCGCCGGAAGCGGTGAGGTGGATCAGGCGGATGGCATTGCCCTGCGCGCCCTGCAGGCACTGGAAAATGGCAGAATGCTCGGAATCTACGGGAAGGATGGGGGCCCGGCACACACGCGCCTGTTCCATGACAAGGGCGCCGGCCGCCACCAGGGTTTCCTTGTTGGCCAGGGCGATGGTTTTTCCGGCGCTGATGGCCGAGAGCGTTGGTTTGAGACCGCTGAAGCCCACCATGGCCGCCACCACTACATCTGTCTCGGGCGCCTGCACCAGCGCGCAGGCCTCGTCGATGCCCGCGTGCACCTGGATGGATGCGGGAAGGGCATCCCGCACCTCCCGGTATTTGTCTGGGTTGCAGATGACCACATGCGGGACCTGGAAGGCCAGAGCCTGCTGCACAAGCAGTTCTGCACTGTTATTGGCCGAGATCATCTGGATTCGGAAACGGTCCGGATGCTGCCGTACCACGTCCAGGGTTTGCGTGCCGATAGAGCCTGTAGAACCCAGTACGGCGATATTCTTTCTCTTTGTCATTATCTTAAAAACTGATATATTGGGCGGGATCCACCGGTTTTCCGTCATACCAGAGCTCGAAATGGAGGTGGTCGCCGGCGGTGAGCGAGGAGGACGACGCCACCATACCCACCGGCGTGCCGCCCTTGACTACATCTCCGCTCTGGCGGAGGACCTTCTGGTTGTTCTTGTAAATGGACAGGATCTCTCCCTTGTGCTGGATGGCCAGGGTGTATCCGTTCTCGGCATCCCAGCCCGTATAGACCACCGTACCGTCCAGAACAGCCATCACGGGCGTGCCGGAAGGGGCCGTGATGTCTGTCCAGGGATGGACAGACAGGTCGAAGCCCCGGGACACCACCCCCTTGACCGGCGGGAAAAAGGACAGGGCCTCGATGGGAAGGGTGCGGCGGGTTCCGCTTACGTTGAACTGCTCCCGGCTGGTGACATCGGCCCTGAGAAGGGAATCCCGGTAGGAGAGATAGACGGAGTCCACCACGCTGCGGGATGCCTCGTTGGCCAGGATGAGGCTGTCCATGCGGATGGGCGCCTGCCCGGAGATTACCCGGCGGAGGTTTTCCGAATACAGTTCCCATTGCAGGATACGGGTTTCCAGCGAGTCTATCCGAAGGGAATTCTGGACGGCCTGACGGCGGGAACGGGCATCCGGATAACCGGGGATGAAGGTGCGGATGGGCGTGTAAGCGATTAAGCAGAAGAGCCCTACGACCACAATTACCACGGCCGTGATGAGCGACACAATGAAGGTGGAGCGGCTGAAACGCAGACTCCACAGGCGCTCGTGCGAGGTGGCGTCGACAAGGGACAGGCGGAAATTCCGGATTTTCTTATCTTGCTGATTGTCCATAAAATTCGTAACTTTGCGACCGTATGGACAGACTGATGGGAATAGATTACGGACGCAGGCGCACCGGCCTGGCTGTCAGTGACCCCCTGGGCATCTTTGCCTCCGCGCTGGATACGGTCGATTCTACAAAGTTAATAGATTATCTCAAAAATTACACCGAAAAGGAGAGAATCATTCGATTTGTAGTGGGTTATCCGGTGAATCTGGACGGCAGGCCCTCCGAGGCCCAGGCCGACGTAGATGCCTTCCTGAAGCAGCTCAAAGCCGCGTTCCCCGAGATTCCGGTAAACCTGGAAGATGAACGCTTCACCTCCGTGCTGGCCCACCAGGCCATGATTGACGGGGGCATGAAAGCCAAGGACCGCAGGGACAAAGCCTCAGTAGACCGCATCAGCGCCGCCATCATCCTGCAGGGCTACCTGGACCGGGAAAACGGCGGCGGCTCCCTCATTGACCCTTCCAACGTCCCGGAAAGCCTGTCCAGGAACAAGACAAAAAGAAAAAGAAAATGATAAGACCCATTTACCTTTACGGAGCGGAAGTGCTCCGGAAAAAAGCGGCCGATGCAGACCTTTCCGACAAAACCGCCCTGCTCTCCCTGGTGCAGGACCTGAAAGACACCCTGGAAAAAGCCGATGGCTGTGGCCTGGCGGCCCCCCAAATCGGGGAAAGCGTCCGCGTTGTGATCGTGGACGGAGACGTGGTCTCCGACATGTACGACTATCTCAAGGGCTTCCGCCGCACGCTGATCAACCCCGTAATCACGGAAGAAAGCGCCGAGCAGGTCACCTACTCGGAAGGCTGCCTGAGCATTCCCGGCATCTACTGTGACATCCTCCGGCCCAAGAAAATCACGGTGGAGTATTACAACGAAGACTTGGAAAAAGTGACCGAAACCTTCGACAACTTCGCCAGCCGCATGATCCAGCACGAGCTCTCCCACCTGGAAGGAGACCTGTTCACGGACCATGCCGCCCCCATCCGCCGCAAGATGCTCGCATCCAAACTCCAGAACATCACCAAAGGCAAAGTACACCCGCACTACAACGCCAAACTGAAATAATTTTCATACATTTGTATTTCAACACTAAAAATCTATAACCATGGGAGCATTTCACGCATACGACATCCGCGGAATCTGGGGCAAAGACTGGAACCTGGACATCGCTTATAAAGTAGGATATTTCATTCCGCAGCTGCTCAAGGCCGGCAAAGTGCTGGTGGGCCGGGACTGCCGCACTTCTTCCGACGAAATCCATGACGCCGTGGTCAAAGGTATCAACGACGCCGGAGCAGATGTGTACGATATCGGCCTCAGCTCCACCCCGATGGTGTATTTCGGCACGGCCAATTACGGGTTTGACGCCTCCGTGCAAATCACCGCTTCCCACAATCCGGCCGAATACAACGGCATGAAGGTATCCACCACGGACGCCCAGGCCGTAGGCTTCGACGCCGGACTGGGGCAGATCAAGGCCTGGATCGACGAGGGAAAACCCACGCCGATGGCGGAAAAACGCGGCCGGGTATTCCAAAAAGAGATTATGTCCGACTACCTTGCCTTCATGCGCAAGTTTGTCAAGGATTACAGCTGCCTCACAGTAGCCATGGACCTGTCCAACGGCATGGCCAACCTCTTCGCCAAGGAAATCTTCGGCACAGGAAGCAACTTCCACTACCTGTTCGACACCCTGGACGGCCGCTTCCCCAACCACGAGCCCAATCCCCTCATCGAGAAAAACTGCATCCCGCTGGAAGAGAAAGTCCGTGAGGTGGGGGCCGATGCCGGCGTCATCTACGACGGCGACGCTGACCGCGTGATGTTCGTGGACGAGAAAGGTACCTTCATCTCCCCGGACCTGATGATTGCCCTGATGGGACGCTACTTTGTCGGTGAACGCGGCCTCAAGGGCCTGGTGCTCCAGGACATTCGCTCCTCCAAGGCCGTGGGCGAGTATCTGGCTCCCATGGGCTGCGAAATGCGCACCTGGAAAGTAGGACGCGCCTTCGCCGCCAAAAAGCTCCGCGAGATAGACGGTGTCTGGGGCGGCGAACTCGCCGGCCACTATTATTTCCGGGACTTCTTCTACAGCGACAGTGGCCTGCTGGCCTCCATCATCCTCCTCAACATTGTGGCAGACCTCAAGAAAGAGGGCAAGACGCTCAGCCGGGCCATCGCGGAGATTGTCCGCTATCAGAACTCCGGAGAGATCAACTACCGGGTAGAAGACAAGAAAGGCGCCATGGATGCCGTCAAAGACTATTTCATGGGCAAGGAAGCCGCCACGGCCTTCATGGATTTCGACGGCTACCGCGTAGAATTCCCCGACTGGTGGTTCAATATCCGACCTTCCAACACGGAGCCCTACCTGCGCTTCATCTGCGAGGCTACGTCCCAGGAGCTCTTGAAAGCAAAAATCGCCGAGGCCGACGAAATCATCGTCAAGCAGTTCGGCGGCAAACGGTAATGCATGAATAAACTCTTTCTTCCCTTCATACTGGCACTGTCCACCGCGCTGTGCCTGCAGGCCCAGGAGGCAGACCGCGAAGCAGATTCCCTTCGCCATGCTTTTGGCCGGCAGCAAGTAGCGCCCACCAATACCATCAGCACCCCCTATGCTGACACCCTCGACACCGGGAATCCCGGTGTCAAGGTGGTGCTGTACGACAACGGCACCTACCGCTTTGTGCGCGACCTGTCCCAGATGGCGGCCGACAGCGTGTTCACGGAGTTCTGGGACACCCGGAACGTGAACCCCTACCGGAACGACCCTGACCCCATTCCGGACCAGTTTTCCCTTTGGATCGTAGACAGCCTGGGGGCCTACTGCTGCCCCAACCAGACCAAGCCGCGCTCGCTGTTCGGCTACCGGCATGGCCGCAGGCACCAGGGCATCGACCTCCCCTATCCCAAGGGAACGCCAGTTCCCGCCACCTTCGACGGCAAAGTGCGCATTTCGGACTATGTGGGCGGATACGGGAACCTGGTGGTAATCCGCCATGCCAACGGCCTGGAAACCTTCTACGGCCATTTGTCGGAGCGGAAAGTGGAATCCGGAGACTGGGTCAGCGCCGGAGACATTATCGGCCTGGGCGGTTCCACCGGACGGTCCACCGGTCCGCACCTGCATTTTGAAACCCGCTACCGCGGGGCCGCCTTCGACCCTGCCTGGCTCATCGACTTCGAGACCGGCACCCTTCGCCACCGTCTGCTCAAAATCCGTAGCTGGTACTTCAATCCAAACCAGCGCTATGTGCAGAACGTAGATGACGAGGACGAGATTTTCCGCACCGACGAAGAAGACCGCATCGCCGCGGAAGAACAGGCCAAGAAAGACGCCGCTGCCCGCGCCGCCGCAGAGGCTGCCGCCGCCAAGTACCACACCATCCGCTCCGGAGATACGCTGGGCGCTATCGCCCGGAAATACCACACCACGGTGAAGAAACTCTGCCAGCTCAACGGCATCAAGGAAACCACCATCCTCCGGGTGGGCAAACGCCTCCGGGTTCGGTAATTCCCGCACCGGACACTAAAAAGAGGACGGCCTCGCGAAGTCTGCCAGACTTTTGGGCCGTCCTCTTTTATTCTTTCTCGCCGGTTTCCGGCCGATGAACTAGAAGCGCATGTAGGCCATGAACCAGAGGTCGTTGAACTGCGGCATGCCCAGCAGCTTATTGTTGTGATAACGGTACTCCAGCTGGAAGTTCAGGTTCTTGTGAAGACGGAAGTTCACACAGGCGGAAAGCATGTCATGGGCGCTTTCGGCCGTTCTGTTGGCACGGAATTCGTCCCACTTGAAGTAAACCTTAAGCCAATCCACTACAGGGATGCCCACGGTGACATACAGCGCATCGGCGGCACCGGTCTGCTCTTTTTCACCAGCGATGGTAGTAGCATATTCGGCCCGGAGCGTCCAGTTGTTGATGTCGTACTTCAGGCCGGCGCTAATCCGCTCACGCTTCAGTTCCACGGCGGAAGAGGTGGCGGTAGCAGGCTTCACCCAACTGCCCTTCCAGCCAAAAGCGCCGATATAGAGGCCTTTGACAGGCTGGATCTGGATGGTACCGATGATATCCTTTGCTTTATTGGCATCGGTAAGATTGATGCCCTGACCGTTATACACGCCCAGCTGATAGTGGAGCAGCCGATATTTGTCGTTCCGCATCGGGAAAAGGTCGCCCTGGATCTGGATACCCTGGTCACGGCCGCCCATATTGGCCTCACCCAGGCGGTCACCCATGCCGGCGAACTTCTGGACCAGGAAGGAGAAGTCTCCAACGCCCACATCCCAGGGGTTCATCGGGTTCTCAAAGGTAAAAGCGCGCTTGAACTGGCCCAGCTTTACGGAGAACTCCTTGTACTTTGCCCACTCCACATAGAAATCTTTGATGTGCGGGCTGGTTCCGTTGGCCTGGAACTGGATGCGGTACTTGAAGTCGTTGAAAATGCTGCCGTCTACATACAGACGGATGAGCCGGCAGTTGAATCCGGGGCCGCCGTGGGCGCCCTCCTGATCCGAGTATTTGTAGCCGCCGATAATGTAGCCGCCCACTTTGGGCACGCTCACAAAATCGCTGATCTTATAGCCGTAATGCGGCTTTTGGCTTTCCTGGGCGGAGGCGTAGAAACAGCCTGCGACCAGAAGTGCTGCCAATGTGATGAATAAAGTTTTTTTCATGATTTAAGTTAAGCAAACGGGAACAGTTTGGTGAGCCAGAAGTAACCCAGGACAAAGCCGATGGCGCCAATGATGAGGCCGATTCTGGTCATATCCTTGGTCTCCACCATGCCGGTAGCCGATGCAATGGCGTTCGGAGGGGTGGAGATGGGGAACAGCATGGCGATGGAGGCGCACACGGCCACGAAGATGATCATGGCGGAAGTGCCGCCCATGGCCAGGAATTCCGCGTTGTTGGCGGCTGCAGGGTCTGCCATGCCGTTGGCCACCACGATCAGGATGGGGATCAGCAGGGCAGCCGTCGCAGAGTTGGAGATGAAGTTACTGAGCAGGTAGCACACCAGGCCGGCCACGATCAGGACCAGCACCACGGACATGCTGCCGAACGGGATGGCGCTGATGAGTACCTTGGCCAGACCGGTATCTTGCAGGCAATAGCCCAGGCAGAAACCACCGGCTACCAGCCACAGCACGTTCCAGTTGATTTCCTTGATCTCTTCCTTGCCGAACAGCCCCGTAGCGGTGAACACGCCCAGCGGGATCAGGGCAACGATGTTGGAATTGATATGGGTAATCTGCTCGGTGGCCCAAAGAAGGATGGTGCCCACGAAAGTGATCCATACCACATACAGTTTCCAGTCTTTCTTCTGCTTGCTCTCGGGGATTTCCAGGACCAGCTTCTTGGTTTTGAACGGGAACATCACCCGCAGAAGCACCCAGGCGATCAGGATCATGATGATCACGTAGGGAATCATGTGCACGCACCACTCACCGAAAGAGACATCGATACCGGCCTGCTCCAAGGCGCCCTTTGCCGTGGCGTTAGGAGGCGTGCCGATGGGGGTTCCGATACCGCCCAGGTTGGCGGCCACGGGGATGGACAGGGCCAGCCCCACCTTGCCTTTGTCGTCGGCCGGGAGCTTGGAAAGCACCGGGGTGAGCAGGGCCAGCATCATGGCCGCAGTGGCGGTATTGGACATGAACATGGAGAACACGGAGATCATGAGCAGGAAGCCCAGCAGCACAATCTCGGGTTTGGTGCCGAAGAGTTTCAGCAGGGCACGTGCCAGGGTGACGTCCAGGCCGTAGCGCTCCGCCATGATGGCCAATACGAAACCGCCCAGGAACAGCATCACCACAGGGTCTGCCATGGAGGACATGATCCGGGCGTAAGGGACCAGCGTGCCGTACTGCGGGTCGCAGAACAGGCCGATACCCTTGTTGGATACCGTCAGGAGGGAAATCACGATAACCAGCAGGGAGGTGGACCAGTTGGGAATGATTTCGAAGATCCACATCAGGGCGGCGAAAACGAAGAGCGCGATGACGCGCTGCTGCACTACGGTCAGGCCTTCTATACCGAAAGCACTCACGGGCATGGCCCACAGGACAATGGTGATGATGAGCACAAGGGGCAGGAACACCCAGTACTTGAGATTGAATTTCTTTGCCATTATAACGTATTTTTATCTTTCATAAGCGAAACGGATATCCACCGGGATTTTCTCCAGCTCCAGGGTAACCTTGTCGGCCTCCAGGGCGGGACAGTTCACGGCATATTTGGCTGCGAAGGAGCGGGCCGTGTCGATGTCGCCGGTGGCCTGGGTCTTGAGAATGAGGGCGCCGAGCGACTCCAGGGCATCCCAGGTCTTGGCGTAGTGGATCGTATACCGGCCGGACTCATGGCGCGAAAGGGCGCCCTGCTCCACCAGATAGTTATATACCATCAGGCTGGCCTGGCCCGTGGGATCCACGCCGCCGAAACGGCAGGAACGGAGGATATTGGCCACGAAGGTGGCCAGGACGTCTTCTTTCTGGATGAGGGCGGAGATCCGGTGGGCCTCCACCTCCCTGGCGCAGAGCCAGGTGCCCAGCACGTTGGACTTGGCCTTTTCCCAAAGCAGGGCCTCGTTGCCCAGAGCCTCGGTCACCGTGCCTTTTCCGTTCACGGTTTCCTTTACGCCCAGTCCCTTGGCCACCTCACGGAAGACAATCTCCCAGTAGAAGGCCGATGCATCCAGGTGGGCCTGATGCTCCCCTTCCAGAAGCTGCATGCCTACGGGGAATACCGTACGATTGAATTTCTCGCGGATGATGTTGTCAAAAAGGATGGTGCGGGTGCCCAGTTCTTCCTGGACCTTGGTGTCGTAGGGGAAGTTGATGGCGATGACCTTGAAGCCGGCGTTGGTGTAGCCGCCGTAGTAGATCACGTCGCAGGAAAAGATATCAGACTCGGTGCCGGGAACGAAGGCATGGTAGGCCGGGTCGCCGGGCAGCAGCTGCTGGATCTCCGGCAGACGGGCCGTGAGCTTGGCCAGCTCTGCGGTACGGTCCAGGTTTTTCAACAGCACGTAGGCGCCATAAGAAGCCTTGATGCCATACAGGGCATCGTCCACGGTCTCATTGGGGCCGATCACCAGGTCCATCTTGCTGTCGGTCATTTCCAACCAGGCCTTGTCACTCTCGTAATAATTGTCGGTCCGAAGGCCGTCGATCTTCTTGAGCAGGTAATCCCGGACGCTGGGCTTGATGGTGATGTCGGCAGCGGCCTGGAGATAATCTGCGATTTTTTCGATATGGCCGGCATAGGCATCATGATACCACACCGTTTTGAGCGAACCGTCCGCATCCCGGGTCACCAGGGTGAACGGGCTGCGCTTGTCCGGGTCCTGGAAGGAGTCGAACTCCTGGGCGGTCATGTCTTTCGGATAGAAGCAGGCACCGGCGGGTTTGGCTTCATAGCCGGCCACGAAGGGCTTGCCATCGATGCGGTCCCAGGGGCCGTAGTTGATCAGGGCATATTCTCTCTGGTCCGTATCTTCCAAGGCTTCCATTGCGGCCTTGTCGCCGAAATTCTGCTCCCAGTAAATCTTGTCGGCCTCATCGGCGGCAAAACGGTAAAGGTTCAGGACCTCCTTGCCATTATCGGTAATTCCCGAAAGGTCCGGAGCGGGAATGGTCACCAGTGCATAGTTCTCCATAAGCCGGGCCGATTTGGTCCGGTGCTCCTCGCAGGAGCTGGCCAGAAAGACCAGGAGACCCAGTGCGATTACAAGTTTTTTCATTCTATCTCAATTGATTCATTTAAAGTTTGCAAAGATACGAAAAAAAGAAATCTCCCGGAAGGATTTTCCCGGGAGATTTCACTACTGATAAGATAAATAGATTCCTAGATGGTGCCCTGCTCGAGCATGGCGGTGGCCACCTTCATGAATCCGGCGATATTGGCGCCCTTCACATAGTCCACGCTGCCGTCCGGCTGGGTGCCGTACTTGACACACTGCTCGTGGATGCTCTTCATGATGAAGTGGAGTTTTTCGTCCACCTCCTTGGCGTCCCAGCTGATGTGCTCTGCGTTCTGGGTCATCTCCAGGCCGGAAGTGGCCACGCCGCCTGCGTTTACAGCCTTGCCGGGGGCGAAGAGGATACCGTTGTGCTGGAAGAAATGGATGGCTCCGGGCTGGCAGCCCATGTTGGAGACCTCGCAGCAGCACCAGCAACCGTTGGCCTTCAGCTCTTTGGCGTCGTCTTCAGAAAGCTCGTTCTGGAAGGCGCAAGGGAGAGCGATGTCCACAGGAATGCTCCAGGACTTCTTGCCGGCGGTGAACTTGGCCTGGCCGGGGAATTTGTCGGCCATGTCCTGCACCTTGTTGCGGTTGGAAGCGCGCATGACCAGCATGTAGTCGATCATTTCCGGAGTGATGCCGTCAGGAATCTCGCACACGCCGTCGGGACCGGAAATGGCCACCACCCTGGCGCCCAGTTCACGGGCCTTGGTAGCGGCGCCCCAGGCTACATTGCCGAAGCCGGAGAGGGCCACTTTCTTGCCCTTGATGTCCTTGCCGGCCTTCTGGAGAAGATGCTGGGTGAAGTAGAGTGCGCCAAAGCCGGTGGCCTCAGGACGGAGGATACTTCCGCCCCAGGTGCCGCCCTTACCGGTAAGGACGCCGGTGTTGTACTGGCGGGCCAGTTTCTTGTACATTCCGTAGAGGTAGCCAATTTCACGGCCGCCCACGC
The DNA here is from genome assembly GCA_947168525.1 of uncultured Bacteroidales bacterium. Lineage (GTDB taxonomy): Bacteria > Bacteroidota > Bacteroidia > Bacteroidales > UBA932 > Cryptobacteroides. The sequence goes on along the minus strand of CAMVMG010000001.1, from coordinate 433,398 downwards.
CCACATCACCTGCAGGGATATCCTGATCCGGGCCGATACAGTTCCAAAGTTCCAGCATAAAGGCCTGGCAGAAACGCATGATTTCGTCGTTGGATTTGCCCACGGGGTCGAAGTCGGAGCCGCCCTTGGCGCCACCCATCGGAAGGGTAGTGAGGGCATTCTTGAAGGTTTGCTCGAAGCCCAGGAACTTGAGCATGGAAGGAGTGACTGCCTTGTGGAAGCGGAGACCACCCTTATAGGGACCGATGGCACTGTTGAACTGGATACGGTAGCCAGTGTTGGTCTGGACCTCTCCCTTGTCGTCGATCCAGGTGACACGGAAGGTAAAGATACGGTCCGGCTCTACCAGACGCTCCACGATCTTTGCCTTCTCGAACTCCGGATGCTGGTTGTACACTTCCTCGATGGATTCCAGCACTTCCTGAACAGCCTGCAGATACTCTTTCTCCAGAGGATACTTGGCCTGGAGGCGTGCCATGATGTCAGTCGTTTTCATGATACTTGGTTTTGTTCTGTGTTATGGTTATAAAAAATTAGGAATTCACTTTTATTCCGTTACAAATGTAAAGAATAAAAAGGGAATTCCCAATAAATATTTAAGAAAAAAACCGGATTACTTCTGAGCGGCAGCGGCCTGGGCCTGCAGCTCTGCCTGGAGGCTCTCCAGCGTTCGGTCTGCAGGGATGTTCAGGGCCTTGCGGGCATCCGGGGTGAGGTCTACGATGGCGGACTCGTCAAAGAACAGGAAAGAAGCCTGGTCGAACACGGCGGCGAAGCCTTTGGCCTTTGCCAAGTCTGCCACGGCCTTCTGGGCTTTCTCCTGGATGGGGGCCATCAGCTGGTTCTGCTGCTGCTGGAGCTCCTGGGAGATGGTCTGCTGGAATTCCTGAAGACGGTTCTGGATGTCTACCAGCTCACGCTCTTTGCTTTCGCGGATAGCGGCGGTCCAGCTGGCCTGCTTCTGCTGATACTGGGTCATCTTGCTCTGGTATTCCTCTACCATGGCGCCATAGGTTTCGTCGGCCTCTTTCTGGGAAGCGGTGAACACTTCGCGGGCCTGGTCCATTTCCGGCATCAGCATAACCAGTTCATTGAAATTCACGCGGGCGAACTGCTGTGCGGACAAGGTAATGCTTGCCAGTGCCGCAAGGGCAATCAAGAAAAACTTTTTCATATCTTCACTAATTTTTTGTTTGTATCCGTATTACGTTGTTTCTATTATCAAATTAAGTGCCTAAAACTGCTGGCCCAGCACAAAATGGAACTGACTGCCGCCGTTTACGGCGTCGTCGAAGCCGTAGCCCCAGTCTACGCCCAGCAGGCCGATCATCGGGAGGAATACGCGCACGCCTACACCGGCGCTGCGCTTAATCTGGAACGGATTGAACTCCCGGATATCGGCCCAGCAGTTACCGCCTTCCAGGAAGGCCAGCACGAAAATGGTGCTCTGGGGCTGCAGGATCACGGGATAACGGAGCTCTACCGTGAATTTATCGTACACATTGCCGGCGAAACTTTCTCCGCGCTGGCTGTACGGAGTGAGTTTACGCGGGGTAAGGGAATAGTCTTCGTAGCCGCGCAGGGAAACGATCTCTGCGCCATATGTCACATAGCCGGACATGCCGTCGCCGCCCACCTGGAAGTTCTCGAACGGAGAATAGCCCCAGTTGCGGTTGTAGTAGCCCAGATAGCCGAACTGGGCGCGGGTCATCAGGACCAGGTCGCCGATGAGCCGGGAATAGACGGTGCCGCTGAACTTCCACTTGTGGTATTCAATCCACTTGTAACGCTGGGCCGACGTCCACTCGTCGTAGTTAATGTCTTTCCAGCTGGCCACCGGAACCTTGTTTCCGTCGTCGTCGTAGGTGTGCTTGCGGAACAGGGAATACGGCGGAGTGAACTGCAGGGACGCGGAGAATTCGGAACCCGTACGGGGATAGATCTGCTGGTCCGATGAGTTGCGGGACAACGAGATGGTGTAACTCAGGTTATTGGAAATACCCTCGTTGAAGGCGAAATACGAGCTGGTCCAGTTGTGCAGCTTGTATGTCTGCCAGCTTAGGTTATTGTACAGCACGAAGTAGTTGTCCGGCCACTTGAGCCGCGTACCGATACCGGCGCTGAAGCCGAATACCTCGAAGCTGGCGGTAGCGTTGAGGATGCCCGTAATCCAGTACGAAGAATTGTAATACGCATCTGTCATCCTGGAATAATAGCCGGAGATGTTCAGCGAGGTGGGTTTTTTCCCGAAGAGCCAGGGTTCCGTGAAGCTGGCGCTGAGGTTGGTATAATAGCGTCCGTTGGTCTGGAAACGGAAAGCCAGGTTCTGGGCGTCTCCCAGGGGCACGGGCCGCCAGGCTTTCTTTTCGAACATCCGGTAGGTGGAAAAGTTGTTGAAACTGACACCCGCCGTGAGCACGAAGGTGCCGGCGCCCCAACCGCCGGAGAGTTCCAGCTGGGAAGACGGTTTTTCGGTGACGTTATAGACAACGTCCACCGTGTTGTTGAGCTGGTTGGGCAGTACGGCATAGCCGGTAGGGCTCATAATCTGCTCTGCATCGAACTGGCCCATGGAGGCGATTTCGCGGATGGAACGCTCGAAGTCTGTCTGGCGGAACAGGTAGCCGGGACGGGTCATGACCTGCCGGCGGACCACCCGTTCGTTGGTGAGGTCGTTGCCGTTGATGACAACTTCGTTCAGGACGGCCGGCTTGCCCTCGGAGATGCGCAGTTCCACATCCACGGAATCGTTCTGGATGTTCACTTCCACGGGAGTTACCCGGAAAAAGAGGAAGCCGTTGTCCTTGTACATCTTGGACACATCGTAGTCCGACTCCTTTCCGCCGCCGTTCAGGCGCTTGTCCAGGGTGACCATGTCGTAGATGTCCCCTTTCTTGATCTGGAGGATTTCGTTGAGGACTTCGGAGGGGTAGACGGAGTTGCCGGTCCAGGTGATATTGCGGAAATAGTAGCGCTTGCCCTGGTCGAACACCATATCTATATTAAGGTGCTTGTCGTCCGAGTAATAGATGGAATCCCTCACCAGGCGGGCATCCCGGTAACCGGCCTCGTTGAAGGCGTTCAGGACCGTCTTGCGGTCTGTCTGGTACTCCTTTTCCTTGAACTTCTTGGACTTGAAGAAGTTGTACCAGCGGTTTGAGTGGGTTTCCTTCATGTTCTTGGCCAGTTTGTAGTCTGTCACATCCTGGTTGTTGCCAATGAAGTTAATGTTCCTGATACGGACCTTCTTGCCCTTGTCGATGTTGAAGTTCACCCGGATGGCGCTGCGGATCATGGAGTCCCGCTGGGTGTCTACATCTACCTTCACGTTCAGGTAGCCCTTTTCCTTATAATACCGCTTGATAATGTCTACGGAGGCGTTTTTCACGTAGTCGGAATACTCTCGGCCGGGACGGAGGTTCAGACGGTCCTGGATATCCTTGCGCTCGCCGGATTTGACGCCGCTGTAGGTCCAGCGCGACACACGGGGACGCTCCCGCACCACAATCTTGAACCAGGCGGTATCCCGGGTGGCGCACAGCGAATCCACCACCACGGCCACGTCCTCGAAATAGCGCTGGGCCACCAGACGGGAGACAATGCTGGTGATATCCTCGCCGGGCACCGTCACCTCCATGCCACGCTGCAAGCCGGTCTGCTGGAGAATCTGGCGCTCGTTGAAGTATTGGTTTCCCTCCACGCCAACGCCGCCCACCACATATTTTTGCGGATGCGTATAATCTATCTCGATGGAACTGCGCGAAGTCTGCGCCCGAAGGGAGATTCCCGCCAGAAGCAGAAGCGCTGCACAGATGAGCCGTTTAATAGTCATTCCTGATGCTGTTATCTTGCAAAGATAATCATTTTATTTCACTTTCCCATACCTGCGGTCCCTGCGGGCATACTCCTCAAGGGCGGCACGGAATTCCGCCTCCCTGAAATCCGGCCACAGGACATCCGTGAAATAAAATTCTGTATAGGCCGACTGCCAGAGCAGGTAATTGGAGATGCGGAGTTCTCCGGAGGTGCGGATCAGAAGGTCCGGGTCCGGGATGCCGGCCGTTACCAGATAGTGGTCGAAATCCGGAAATTCCATGGCCTGGAATTCCTCGGGAGAAAGGCTGGCCGCAGCTTTTTTCATGGCTTGCAGGATGTCCCACTTGCCACTGTAGCTGAGAAATACGATGAGTGTCATCTTCCGGTTGGCGGCGGTCTGCGCCATGGCGGCGTCTATGGCGGCGTTGATTTTATCGCTGAGCCGCTCCCGGTGCCCCAGGGCTACGAAACGGATTTCGTTGTCCATGAGGGTCTTGAGTTCGCTCTCGATATACCTCAGGAGCAGTTCCATGAGCGCATTCACCTCCGCAGCCGGGCGGTTCCAGTTTTCTTCGGAGAAGGCGTACAGCGACAGGTATTTGACGCCGGCGTTTCCGGCGGCCTCTGTAATGACCCGCACACTCTCGGCGCCTTCCAGATGGCCGAAGGCACGCTCCTTGCCCCGGGCCTTGGCCCAGCGTCCGTTGCCGTCCATGATGATGGACACGTGCTGCGGTATAATCTTCTCCATAAAGTTAGCCGTTGTTTCTCATGTCTTCTCCCCAGAACAGGCGCGAGGTAAGCGCTTGCACGAAGCCTGTCTCTGCGAGCCGGATACGTTTAAGCGAAAACTGTGCCATCTCTACACGAATGGTCCAGTCCGGCTGGATTTCCACCGTCCGGTTGTCGGTAGACATGATAGCTGCCCCGTCCCGGGACTGGAACGAGATGTCTACCTTGGAGGTTTCCGGAATCACGATGGGCCGCACGTTCAGGTTATGCGGGGAAATCGGGGCTACCACCAGCACCTTGGTATCCGGCATGCAGATGGGGCCACCCACGCTGAGCGAATAGGCGGTGGAACCGGAAGAAGTGGCTACGATCAAGCCATCTGCCCAGTAAGTAGGAAGCGGGTCTCCGTCAATGCTCACATGGATGCCCAGCACGGAGGATCCGTTGCGGTGCAGGGCCACCTCGTTCACCGAATACGGAAGCAGGCCGATACTCCGGCGGGCCCCCGGGCCCTTGAGGGTGGCATTGAGCACCGTCCTGTACTCGATGCGGAAATCCCCTTCCATGAGGGCTTTCTTCACAGCCTCCGGGCGGTTCTCGCACAGGAAGCCGATGCGGCCGAAGTTGACCCCCAGGATGGGAAGGCCGATATCGGCTACGACGTGGGCGGTGGACAGGAACGTGCCGTCCCCGCCCATGGAAAGCACCAAGTCTGTCTCCGGACGGACGTCCGCTTTGGTACGGATTTCGTAGACATCGAAGGTGGCGGATTCGAGATCTTCCAGGAGGGACGCAACCCTCGGGTCTTTGCGGAGTTCGCTGTTCAGGATAAAATATCCGATTTTCATGGGCTTGAAATCAAATTAACCGCCAAAATTAACACATTTCTTATAAATTTCATTATTTTTGTGCATCTCAATGAAAGAAAAAATGACAAAACTGAGTGTCAACATCAATAAAATAGCCACCCTCCGCAATGCCCGGGGCGGTAACGTGCCGGATGTCGCCCGGGCCGCCCTGGCCGCAGAGCGGTTCGGCGCACAGGGGATTACCGTCCACCCCCGCCCTGACGAGCGCCATATCCGCTATGCCGACGTGCGGGAAATCCGTCCCCTGGTAAAGACCGAATTCAACATCGAGGGAAATCCCACCGTTTCCAGTTTCGTAGACCTGGTGCTGGAAGTGGTTCCGGACCAGGTAACTCTGGTTCCGGACGGGCACAGCGCCATCACCTCCAACGCCGGCTGGGACACCGTCGCCAACCGGGAACTCCTTACCGGATTGTGCAAACGCTTCAAGGACAAAGGCATCCGCACGTCCATCTTCATCGACCCGGATCCTGCCATGGCGGAAGGAGCCGCCCGCTGCGGCGCCGACAGGGTGGAACTTTACACGCAAAGCTACGCAGAGCAGTACCCCCGCTCTCCGGAGGAGGCCATCGCCCCGTTCGTGGAAACGGCCAAGGCGGTACGGGCGCTGGGGCTTGGGCTGAACGCCGGGCACGACCTCTCCCTGGAAAACCTGGCCTACTTCGTGGGCACCATCCCCTGGACGGACGAGGTTTCTATTGGCCACGCCCTCATCTCCGACGCCTTGTACCTGGGGCTGGAGAAAACAATTCAGGCCTATCTTGGGGAAATCCGAAAAAATAGTTAAATTTGCAGGCTTTTACCGATTATAATAAACAGTGACATAAGAATGAAAAAGAACATCCTCATCTGCGGCGCCGCCGCACTGATTACTCTGGTTGCCTGCAACCAGACTCCTGCCAATACCCCCGCCGTCCAGGCCACCGCTGCGGACACTACCGCCGCCCCCGGCAGCATCGTATATTTCGATATCGACCGGGTCATGCAGGGATACGACATGTACAATGACCTTAACTCCGTCTTCGAGACCAAGGCCTCCGGCATCCAGGCAGAGATAGACCGCCGCGGCAAAAAGTTGGAAAAAGACGCCGCCGACTTCCAGAACAAGGTGGACAAAGGCCTCCTGACAACCTCCGTCGCCCAAGTCCAGTACCAGAAACTCCAGGAGCAGCAGTCCCAGTACCAGCAGTACGCCGTTACCAAGCAGCAGGAAATGGCCGAGGAAAACCAGGTCATGATGAACCAGATCGCAGACGCTATCGCATCGTTCGTGAAGGAATTCAACCAGGAGCACAAGTATGCCCTCATCCTCACCACCTCCGGCAATATCATGTCCACCCCCGTGGTCACCGGTGACGAGCGCCTGGACATTACCGACAAAATCCTTGCCGGCCTCAACGCAGCCTATATCAAGAGCAAGGGGAGCAACAAATAATCCTGCAGGATGAAAATAGCCATCCTGTCCAGTTTCTACCCCCTCAGGGGCGGCATTTCCCAGTTCAACGCCAGCATGCTGGAAGGACTGGGAAAATGCGCTTTTGATACCCGTGCCTGGTCTTTTTCCAGGCAGTATCCAAACTTCCTCTTCCCCGGTAAAACACAATATGTGACGCCTGAGGACGAGGCCGTCCCCGTGGAGGCCCATGCCGTTCTGGACACGATGAATCCCATCTCCTACATCCGCACGGCCCGGGAAATCCGCGCCTGGGGCGCAGACCTTCTGGTCATGAAATACTGGATGTCCTGGTTCGCCCCGTCCCTGGGGTATGTCGCCCGCCATGCCCGCTGCAAAAGCGTGGCCGTCCTGGACAACGTCATCCCCCACGAGCCGCACTGGTTCGACAAACCCCTCACCCGCTATTTTCTGAAAGGATGCAGCGGGTTCGTGGCCATGTCGGAGAGCGTGGAAAAAGACCTGCTTACCCTGTGCCCGCAGGCTCCGCACATCGTCCTCCCCCACCCGCTCTATTCCCATTTCGGGGAAAGGATTCCCCAGGAGCAGGCGCGCCGGGAACTGGGGCTCGCCCCCGGTCTCAAGACCCTCCTTTTCTTCGGTCTCATCCGCGAGTACAAAGGGCTGGACATCCTGCTGGAGGCCTTCCGCACCCTGCCGGAAGACTACCAGCTGGTCGTGGCCGGAGAACCCTACGGCTCGTTCGCGAAGTACCAGGCCATCATCGACTCCCTTCCCTCCAAAGACCGCGTACACGTTTTTCCGGACTATATCCGGGATGCTCAGGTAAAGCTTTTTTTCTCTGCCTCGGACCTGGCCGTACTGCCCTACCGCAGCGCCACCCAGAGCGGAATCAGCTCTATCGCCTACCAGTTCGACACCCCCATGGTGGTGACGGACGTGGGCGGCCTCAAGGGCACCATCGGCGACCGTGGCACGGGAATTGTCGCATCTGCGGCGGAGCCCGGAGTCATCCGGGAAGAGATTGTGCGCTTTTTCTCGGACCCTTCGCTCCGCAGTAGCTGCCTGCAAGCCATCCGGCGGGAAAAACAACGCCTCAGCTGGGAGTCTTTCTGCCGCAGCCTTACCGGCTTCGCCGCCACCTTATAAACCAAACGCAATGAAAAGAATCGCCATCCTCGTTATCACCGCCTTCCTCGCCGCCTTTGGCGAGAGCGCCTTTGCGCAGGACAACAACGGCGGATATGTACCCACTCCCGTGACCGTGTCGCAGGAAAAGGTGAAACTCAACGGGAAAATCTACCTGTCCCATGTGGTGCTGGAGCGGCAGACGCTGTTCGGCATTGCCAAAGCCTATGGCGTAAGTGTGGAAGATATCTACGAAGCCAATCCCGCCCTGCGGGAGACCGGCCTGCAGAAGAATGCCATCATCCTGATTCCCTTCAAAGAAGGCGCAGCCGCGGCTGCATCGTCCGCAGCCACTGCCGATGTCAGTCCCCAGACGGGCGGCAGCCATCCCTCCTATATCGAGCACACCGTCCGCTGGTACGAAGACCTGGACGACATCGCCCGCAAGTACGGCGTATCGGCCAAGGAAATCATGGACGCCAACGGACTCAAATCCAAGAAACTGCAAACCCGCCAGGTACTCAAGATTCCCGTGAGGGACGCTGGGCAGGAACTGGAAGACGAGGACGACAAAGACCATGAGCTCACCGAGGAAGCCCAGGAAGGCCCCGTCACCCCCGGGGAACAGGCCGGCGAAGACCATGGGGAAGACCCTTCCCCCATTGAAACGGTCCGCCGTCCGGAATATACGGACAGCACCCGCCTCTTCTGGACCCCGAAAGACCACGTTGACTTCTCGCTGATCCTTCCGCTGAACGCAGCCGGCAAGGTGAGCGAGGTGAACATGGACTTCTACTCCGGCGTACTGATGGCCGTAAAAGACCTGGAAGCCGACGGACTCAAGGTAAACTTGAACGTCTATGACCTGTCGGCCGGCATCCCGCCCATCGACGCCCTGGTGAAAGACGACTTCGTGCTGGGCCCCGTGGCCAGCCGCGACATTGAAGCCATCCTGCAGCGGGTGGACGGCCGCGTCCCGGTGATTTCCCCGCTGGACCAGAAGGCCGGCACCCTGGCCGCGAACTACCGCAACTTCATCCAGGCTCCCACCCCGGTGGAGAACCAGTACGACGACCTGGCCTCCTGGGTAAAGGACGACTACCGTGACAGCGACCGTATCCTGTTCATCACGGAGAAAGGCGCCGGCAACGTGACCGCCTCCGTGGCCATCCGTACGGCCATGGCCGCCCTGCAGCTCCCCTACGAAATCCTCAGCTACGCCATCGTGGAAGGCCGCGGCATCCCCAACATCCTTACAGAGAAAATGGGCAAGGGTATCGTGAACCGCGTGGTGGTGGCCTCCGAGAGCGAAGCCTTCATCGGCGACGTAATCCGGAATCTGGGCATCATGATGGGCAAGGGTTACAACCTGGTGATGTACGCCCCTTCCAAGGTGCGCACCTTCGACACCATCGAGGGCAGCGCCTACCACCAGGCCTCCCTGCATATCAGCACCACCTATTTCGCCGACTATAACGCGCCCGCCGTAGACCGCTTCGTGAAAGCCTACCGCGCCCTGTTCCAGACAGAGCCCTCGCAGTTCGCCTTCCAGGGCTACGACACGGCCCGGTATTTCGTGAACGCCTGCGCCCGTTACGGCTACTCCTGGACCAGCATGCTGGGCAACAACAAAGTGTCCGGCCTGCACACGGACTTCCAGTTCTCGTCGGACAGCAGGGACAACCACCAGAACACCGCCGTGCGCCGGATTGTGTTCCAAAAAGACTATTCTACCACTTTGCAACGATAATTCCCTCCCCATGGAAAGAATCAAATGCCTTATCCTGGGCGGCGGCCCTGCCGGTTACACCGCCGCCATCTATGCCTCCCGGGCCAACCTGTCCCCCGTCCTGTACGAGGGCATCCAGCCCGGCGGGCAGCTCACCACTACCACCTTCGTCGAGAACTTCCCGGGCTTTCCGGGTGGAGTAGACGCCAATACCCTGATGGATTCCATGCGGGAGCAGGCAAAAAGCTTCGGAGCCTCCATCCGTCAGGGAACCGCTACCGCCGTCGAGCTGGGTGGCCGTCCCTTCCGGATCACCATCGACGGGGAGGAGGAGCTGGAAGCCGAGACCCTTATCATCGCCACAGGTGCCCAGGCCCGCTACCTGGGGCTGCCCTCAGAAGAGAAATACAAGGGCTCGGGCGTGTCGGCCTGTGCCACCTGCGACGGTTTCTTCTACCGCAAGAAGACCGTAGCCGTGGTGGGCGGCGGAGACACCGCCTGCGAAGAAGCCCTGTACCTGGCAGGCCTGGCCAAAAAGGTGTACATGATTGTGCGGCGGGACGTGTTCCGAGCCTCCCGCATCATGCAGGAGAAAGTGTTCGCCGCCGAAAATATAGAGGTGCTCTGGAACTGCAACACCCAGGAAGTGCTTGGGGACGGTTTCGGCGTTACGGGCGCCCGGCTGCTGCGCAAGGACGGCACCGTCTTCGACATCGACATCGACGGATTCTTCCTGGCCATCGGCCATACGCCTGCATCGGAGCTCTTCGCTCCCTGGCTCACCCTGGATGCGGCCGGATACATAGTTACCGAGGGGAAATCGGCCTGCACCAGCGTTCCGGGCGTGTTTGCCGCCGGTGACGTGCAAGATTCCCGGTACCGTCAGGCCGTCACAGCGGCCGCCTCCGGCTGCATGGCCGCCCGGGATGCGGAAAAATTCCTGATCGAACAAAACAGTTAAGTAATGATATCCATCAAAAAAACTGCCCTGGCAATGCTCGTGGCCGCTGCCGCCTTCTCCTGCGCCTCCCAGTTCGAGACCCTGCTCAACTCCAACGACGTGGACGCCAAGTATGCCGCCGCCATGAACTATTACCAAAACAATAAATTCACGAAAGCCGCCCAGCTCTTCGAGTCCATGGCCGTGCTCACCAACGGAACCGCCCGGGACGACACCGTCCGGTTCTACTGGGGCATGTCCAACTACCGGAACAAAGACTTTTACACGGCAGAAAGCAATTTCGACAATTTCCTCCAGACCTTCCCACGGAGCCCCTTCGCCCCCGACGCGGAGTTCTACCGCCTGGACTGCATGTACCGGGCCACCTACCGCTATGAGCTGGACCAGACACCCACCCGCGCCTGCCTGGTAGCCATCGGCGAGTATGAAAGGCAGCACCCGGAAGACGCCGCCCACCTGCAGGCCTGCGCAGAGATGAAACACGACCTCCAGGACCGCCTGGACCGCAAAGACTTCGAGGCCGGCCGCCTGTACTACCGGATGGAAGACTATCTGGCCGCCCGCGTGAAGCTCCGCAACGTTCTCAAGACCAACGCCGACAACTTCTACCGGGAAGACGTCCTCTATTATACCGCCATGGCTTCTTACCAATACGCGCGCCTGAGCGTTCCCGCCAAGCGGAGGGAAAGGTACCTTACCTTTGTGGACGACTACCTGAACTTTGTGGGCGAGTATCCCGAATCCCATTACCGGAAAGAACTGGACGGAATCTACCGCAGGGTGCAGGGCATCCTGGGAACCGGCGCCGGCACGGAAGAGAGCTAACGCATTTTTTTGAAACTTCCGCCCCGGCGGGCGTGTACCTTATTTTAGAGAAATAAATATTTACATATGGACAATAAGAAGAAAGTACCCGTAAACACCATTACCCGTGACATCAAGAACCTGGCCGCCCCTACCGGCAATATCTACGAATCGGTTGTAATCCTGTACAAGAGAGCCAACCAGATTGCCATGGCGGAAAAGAAGGAACTCACCAAGAAGCTGGAAGAATTCCGAAACGACCGGGACACCATGGAGGAAGTCTTTGAGAACAAGGAACAGATAGAGATTTCCAAATACTACGAGCGCCAGCCCAAACCGGACCTCGTCGCCATCTCGGAATTCGAGAACGGAGACCTGTTCTACCGGAAGGCGCAGAGCGAAAACCCCATCGACATCAAAGGTGAATAAAGCATGCTTTCCGGCCTCCACGTCTCCAATTATATTCTGATAGACTCTCTGGACATCCTGTTCCCGGAGGGTCTCGTCATTATTACCGGAGAGACCGGAGCCGGAAAATCCATCCTGCTGGGAGCCCTTTCGCTAGTGCTGGGCGCCAAGGCCGATGCCAGCACCATCGGCCCGCATGCAGACCATTGCAGCGTCGAGGCCGTGTTCTCCGTCCAGGGAGACGAATCCGTGCTGCGCATCCTCCGGGAGAACGACCTGCCCATGGAAGAAGAGGAACTGGTCCTGAGAAGGGTGCTGTCCCAAAGCGGCCGCTCGCGCAGCTTCGTCAACGACGAGCCCGTCTCCATAGGCGTCCTGCAGGAGCTGGGCACCCGCCTGGTAGACATCCACTCCCAGCATCAGACCCTGCAGCTGGGAGAAAGCCGGTTCCGACTGGAAGCATTGGACGCCTACGCCGGCTGCAAGGCCCTCCGCACACAGGCGGGAGAGGCCTGGGCAGCCAGCCAGCAAGCCCTCCGGGAGCTGGAAGCGGTCCGTTCCCGGCGCAGTTCCCTGCTCCGCGAGCGGGACTACAATGCCGCCCAGCTTGAGCAGCTCCAGCGCGCCCGCCTCCGGGAAGGCGAACTGGAAGAGCTGGAGGCAGAGCAGCAGCAGCTATCCCACGCAGAGGAAATCAAAGAGACCCTGTGCGCCGCGGAAGCCGTGTTTTCGCCCGAAGACATGGTGTCGGAGCCCCTGTCCCAACGCCTTCGGGAGGCGGTGAAACTGCTGGACAAGGCGGGCTCGTTCCTTCCGGCGCTGTCTCCGCTGTCCCAGCGCGTGGAGAGCGCCCGCCTGGAGCTGGACGACATCGCCCAGGAAATCAGCTCGGTCAACAGCCGCACCCAGGTCTCGCCCGGTCGGCTGGAAGAAGTGGAAGACCGCCTGGGAGCGCTCTATGCGCTACTCAAAAAGCACGGTGCCGGAACGGTTTCCGAGCTCATTGCCCTGCGGGACGCCCTGGAGAGCGCCATGGCCGATACCGACCAGCTGGACATCCGGGAAAAGGAACTGGAAGCCGCCGCGCAGGCCGCCCGGGGAAAGTACGACGCCCTCTCCGGGGAACTGCACAGCCGTCGTCTGAAAGCATCGGCCCCCTTCGCCGCCGCCTTGGAGCAGCAGTTGAAGGAACTGGAACTGGACCGCGCCGTTTTCCGGGTTTCGCTGGAAAAAACCACAGCCGGGCCCACGGGAGCAGACAATGTGCTGTTCCTGTTCTCGGGGAACGGACAAGCCCCCTCCGACGTGTCAAAGGCCGCTTCGGGCGGAGAACTCTCCCGCATCATGCTCAGCCTCAAGGCCATCATGGCCCGTTTTACGCAGATGCCCACCCTGGTCTTCGACGAGATCGACACCGGCGTCTCCGGCAGCGCGGCCGACAAGATGGGCTCCCTGGTATGCCGGATGGGCGCGCACATGCAAGTCTTTGCCATCACCCACCTTCCGCAAGTGGCCGCCAAGGGCGATGCCCATTACCTGGTGACCAAACAGGGCGGCTCCACCTCCATCAGCCTCCTGGACAAGGACGGCCGGGTACGGGAGCTGGCCCGGATGCTCTCCGGCTCCACCATCACGGAGGCGGCCATAGCCAATGCCCTGTCTCTTTTAAATTTAAACGCCTAGACCATGTCCGCCGCTTCCCTGCATCCCGCCCCTACCATGGACGAATTCCGGACCCAGCTCAGAAGGCATGGGCTCAAGGCCACCCGCCAGCGTCTGGCCGTACACGAAGTTATGATGCGGCTTCTGCATGCATCGGCCGACATGGTCCGGGACGCCCTGGTGGAAAAAGGTGCATCCGTCACCGTTGCATCAGTCTATAACATCCTTTCCCAGCTGGCCGACCTTCACATCTACGGACGCCGGCTGTCTGCCACCAACAAGATGTTCTTCGACGTGAACACCTTCAAGCACATCCATCTGTACGACCGGGAAAACCACACCTTCCGGGACCTGACGGACGATGAGCTCTCCACGCTGGTAAGCCAGCATCTCAAGCGGAGAAAGTTCAAGGGTTATTCCATCGAAGACATCGACATCCAGATTATCGCACGTCCAACCAGAAAATCCAAAATCTTATGAAGTCACTGGCCCAATACCTCCCCCTTGCAGCTTTTTTGGCCATCCTCCTCAGCGCCTGTAACATGGAAGACACCTTTTATGTACAGGGTGTCCAGGACATGGTAACCGCCACCTCGAACAACACGTTTATCAGCGATTACGGCGTCAAGTACACGGTGACGGCAGACAAGACAGACCATCTATGGTCGCCGGAAAAACGCTACCTGATCGGCTTCGACATCACCGACCGGAACTACAGCATCACCCTCAATACCTATCAGGAGAGCAACATCGTCACCCCCGTGGCCGCCACCTGGGAAGAGCGCACGCCCGGATCCCCCATCCTGGTGAGGGGACACTCCATTGGCGGAGGCTACCTGAACCTGATTGTCGCTTATTATCGGCTCAAAGACGGTAATACGCCCCACCGGATCTCCATGGAGTACCGCGAATCCCCGAACCGGAACGACCTGAATCTGTACCTTTTCCACGAGAGCAACGGGGACATCCCCGAGTTGGCCGACGACTCCTCCTATGAGCTCATAGACGAAGTGTACAGCTTCAAGCTGGCGAATCTGCTGCCCGCCGGAGAAACCCGCCTTCTGTATCTGACCATCGATAAGATGGACAAGGACAAAGACGGGAACCTCGTCTGCGAAGAAAACACCTTCCGCCTCTACGAAGAAAGCATCACTTTCTAGGGTAGATGAGATTTTTTTTGTTAATTCAAAATAAATCCCTACATTTGTAGTCCCATACATGGTGGATGTAGTTCAGCTGGTAGAGCATCGGATTGTGGTTCCGAGTGTCGTGGGTTCGAGCCCCATCATCCACCCTTTAAACCCCCAGAAGCCGTTCAGGCCGTCTGGGGGCTTTTTCACGCCAACCGAAAGCCGTCAGTTTCATTTTTGGGAGAAAATGTGTATCTTTGTGGATAGACTTTAAGCGCACTGAATATGTCAAAAAGAGAAATCAAGTTTTCCCTCGTATATAGGGACATGTGGCAGAGTTCGGGCCGATACACCCCGCGGGTAGATCAGCTGGTGGAAGTTGCTCCGGCCATTATCGACATGGGCTGCTTCGACCGGGTAGAAACCAACGGCGGCGCCTTCGAGCAGGTGAACCTCCTGTATGGCGAAAACCCCAACAAGGCCGTACGTGCCTGGACAGCTCCCTTCCACAAGGCCGGCATCCAGACACATATGCTGGAACGCGGCCTCAACGCCCTGCGCATGAACCCCGTGCCGCTGGATGTGCGCGAACTCATGTTCAAGGTGAAGAAAAAGCAGGGCACCGACATCGCCCGCTCCTTCTGCGGCCTCAACGACCACCGCAACCTGAAAGGCTCGGTGATCGGCGCCAAGAAAGGCGGCATGATCTCCCAGGTGGCCCTGTCCATCACCTACTCCCCCGTCCACACCGTGGCATATTACATGGGCATCGTGGACAAAGTGGTGGAATACGGTGCCGATGAAATCTGCCTCAAGGACATGGCCGGCATCGGCCGTCCCAACATGCTGGGAGAACTGGTGGCCGACATCAAAAAGAAATATCCGCATATCAAGGTGCAGTACCACGGCCACACCGGCCCCGGCTTTTCCGTGGCCTCCATGCTGGAAGTGGCCCGCGCCGGCGCAGACTATCTGGACGTAGCCGTAGAGCCCCTTTCCTGGGGCAAGGTACACCCGGACGTAATCACCATCCGGGAAATGATGCGCTCGGACGGTTTCCTGGTGAAAGACCTGAACATGGACGCCTACATGGAGGTGCGCCGCCTCACCCAGAAATTCATCGACGATTTCCTGGGCTATTGGATTAACCCCACCAATTCCCAGATGAGTTCCCTCCTGGTGGGCTGCGGCCTGCCGGGTGGCATGATGGGATCCATGATGGCAGACCTCAAGGGCTTCCAGGGCGCTATCAACGCCGCCCAGCGCGCCCACGGCCGTCCGGAGATGAGCCTGGACACCCTGATGGTGAAACTCTTCGAGGAAGTGGAATACGTATGGCCGCGTCTGGGCTATCCGCCCCTCGTGACCCCGTTCAGCCAGTACGTGAAGAACACGGCCCTGATGAACTTGTTCAATATGCTCAACGACAAGCCCCGCTGGACCACCATCGACAAGGATACCTGGGGCATGATCCTGGGCAACATGGGCAGACTCCCCGGCGAGCTCGCTCCTGAGATTGTGGCCCTGGCCAAGGAAAAAGGGTTGGAATTCAGCACCGGCAACCCGCAGGACAACTATCCGGACGAACTTCCCAAGTTCCGCAAGATGATGGACGAGGAAGGCTGGGATTACGGCGAGGACGACGAAGAACTCTTCGAGCTGGCCATGCATGAGCGCCAGTACAGGGATTACCGCAGTGGAATCGCCAAGGAGCGCTTCAACAAGGACCTGGCCGACATGAAAGCCAAGGCCGGCGCCCCCATCGTAGTGGAACGCCCTGTGGTGGAAATGCCCAAATTCAAGGTCGAAGACTATGTGGATCGTTATCCCAAGGCCACGCCCGTGCAGTGCCCCGTCAAGGGGCAGCTCCTGTGGGAAGTGGATGTAGACGACACCTCCAAGGCTCCCGTGGTGGGCAGGAAGGTGAAGGCCGGCGAGGTCATCGGCCATGTCCAGACCTACTACGGCCTGGAAGAGGTCGTCGCCGCGGTAGACGGCCTTCTGGTAGCCGTCCTGGGCAAACAGGGAGAGCAGGTTGCCAAGGGGGAGATCATCGCTTTCCTACAATAAGAAAAAACGCTCCGTCGTAAAAAACGGAAAAATATTCGTAAGAAACAGCACAATCTTTTTACCGATTGTGCTGTTTTCCGTTTCCACGCCCTATCTTTGGGCCAAACCTAAATGGAAAGAACGATGCGGATCAAAGACTGGTGCAAAGAAGAAAGGCCACGGGAGAAGCTGCTCCAGCGGGGGGCCAGGAACCTTTCCAACGCGGAACTGCTGGCCATCCTGCTGGGCAGCGGAACCGGAGGGAAGAATGTGATGGAAGTGTCGATGGAACTACTCTCCAAGGCCGACGGCCGCCTGGCACTGCTCGCGTCCATGCCCATGGAGCAGTTGGAAAGGCTCAAGGGGATTGGCCAGGCAAGGGCCGTGGCCATCCATGCGGCACTGGAACTGGGGAAACGGAGCTTCGAAGAGCTGTCGATCCAAGACAAAAGGCCGGTCACCTCCCCGGAACTGGTTTTCTCCATGATGCTCCCCGTGTTCAAGAACCTGGACCACGAGGAGTGCTGGATCTTGTTGCTGAACAAAGCCAACTACCTGATAGGAAAAGAGATGGTATCGGCCGGAAGCATGGAGAGCACCCAGCTGGACGTGCACAAGATCCTCCGCAGGGGCATCGAGAAACAGTGCTGCCAGATAATCCTGGTGCACAACCATCCCTCCGGGCAGCCCCTGCCCTCGGATGCCGACATCCAGCAGACCGACCGGCTGAGAAGAGCCCTCTCCGTAGTGGGCATCAAACTCACGGACCATGTGGTGATTGCCGAGGATTCCTTCTTTTCCTTTTCCGAAGAAAGAGCAGGAAAAATGCGCTAAGCTTTCCTTTTGCGCATATATTTACTATATTTGTGTTTGGAATCATTAACCCAAGCACCATGAAACTCATCAATCTCGGAGAGAACAACTCGGTCCTCAATACTTTTATCGCCCAGATGAGAGACAGGCAAATTCAGAAAGACCGTCTTCGTTTCAGGACCAACCTGGAAAGAGTCGGGCACATCTTCGCCTACGAGATTTCTAAAACGCTGGCATATTCCGTGAAAGATGTTTCCACCCCGCTTGGCGTCGCCCCGGTTTCCACCTACGACACCCCGCTGGTGGTCTCCACCATCCTCCGGGCGGGTTTGCCCCTGCACCAGGGCATCCTGGATGTATTCGACTCGGCAGAAACCGCTTTCCTGGCCGCCTTCCGCAAATACGGCAAAGGGGATTATTTTAAAATCCGGGCAGACTACTGCACCACCCCCTCGCTGGAAGGGAAAACACTTATCCTGGCAGATACCATGCTGGCCACCGGCTCCTCCATTGAGATTGCCATCCAGAAACTGGTGGAGGAAGGCGGCTATCCCAGCCATATCCATCTGGTGTGCCCCATCGCCAGCCACTATGCCATAGACCACCTGGGACAAACCCTGGACGACAACACCACCCTCTGGGTGGCCGCCATCGACGAAGAACTCACCAGCCACAGCTACATCGTCCCCGGGCTGGGAGATGCCGGAGACCTGGCTTTCGGGGAAAAACTGTAGCGGAATGGCCTACAACACCCCGTTTGCTTCCATCGTAATAATCAGACTCACAACCTCGCTGTACTCCTGTGCACCGGAGCTTACGCGGTTGTGCTTGAGGCTGGTGTCCATGAGCCAGGACTGGATACGGTCTACCCAGTCTACCCGGAGCGCGTCCCAGTGATTCCGCTGGGTAAGGTAGTCTGCGCGAACCCGCTCATCTACCGTACGCATCCAGTAACCATAATAATCCTCTACCATGAACGAGCGGACATTGGTGGCCACATGCGGGAAAACAGCGTAATACCCGCTGTACCGGACGGCAGGGTCTACGGAATGGATACAGTAGCGGTATGCCCAGTAATTGGCCTCTGCCTCGCTGGTGACGCCCGCAAGATGGGCCAGTTCGTGGGCCAGGGTAAAGGGATAGTCGTTTTCCAGCACATCCTGGTTCACATGCGTTTCACAGAAGAAAGGGCCCAGGAAGCCGGACACGCCCACGGCCGAATACAGTCGGTTGAACAGGGGCCGCTTGGGATGCTGCCACGCCCGCAGGGGGGCATAGCCGTATTCCGGGAGCACCCGGGTATAATACGCTTTGATATCGGCCTCGATGAGAGGTTTTTCCGGAAGCGGAGCCCTGCTGTAACTTGCGTTCAGCGAATCGGTGTAGGCATACAGGAACTGATTGAAGCGGCTCTCGGAAAAGAGTTGCCTTTGGATGCCCACCCGCTCCAGGAGCGGCTTACGGAAATAATTGTTGCCCCAACCCATATACAGCCACACCACCAGCCACACAAGGATGAGGGCGGTTTTTCCCAGCCACCAGCCCAACCCTTTTTTCTGCACCAGCGCCTTGACCAGAACAAGCAGGAGCAACCCGGCGAACAGTAGCACGGCCAGCTCTTCCAGGGAAAAGGGAAAGGCCGATGCCAGGAAGGACAGGCCGGCCGAAATGGCAGGATAGCAGACGCGGGCATAGAATTCTGCCACGGGGACGGACCACCTGCACAGCAGGACGAACACGGCGAGCACCAGGCCTATGTAATGAATCTTCTTCATCCTGATGCAAAAATAGCTATTTCCGGGATAACCGCCAAACCTGTTTCCCGGTGAATCTCGTGGAAAATGCGTATCTTTGCAAGTTATGAACAAGAAAGCATATATAGAGACATACGGGTGTCAGATGAACGTGAACGACACCGAAGTCATCTTCTCCATCCTGGAAAAGGCCGGCTATGAGCGGACGGAAGTCCTGGAAGAGGCAGACCTTGTGATGGCCAACACCTGCTCCGTGCGCGACAACGCGGAACAGCGCATCTGGGGACGGATCGAGGTATTCAACCAGGCCCGGAAAAAAAGGCCGGGCATGGCCGTGGGCATCGTGGGCTGCATGGCCGAACGTCTGAAAGACAAGCTCCTGGAAACCAGGAAGGTAGACCTGGTGGTGGGGCCGGACGCATATCGCTCGCTTCCCCGCCTGCTGGAGGCGCTCTCGCCCGACAGCCCGCAGATTGACGTGCTCCTTTCCCGGGAAGAAACCTATGCCGACATCACCCCAGTCCGGACAGACAAGAAAGGCATATCGGCCTTTATCTCCATCATGCGCGGCTGCAACAATGTCTGCTCCTACTGTGTAGTGCCCTACACCCGCGGAGCGGAGCGTTCCCGGGACCCGCACTCCATTGTTCGAGAGGCCTGTGACGTGTTCCAGAAAGGGTACAAGGAAGTAACCCTGCTGGGACAGAACGTAGACAGCTACCTGTGGAAAAGCGAAACGGAGACCGTGAACTTCGCCGCTCTCCTGGCCATGGTGGCCGCCGTAAGCCCGGATCTGCGGGTACGCTTTGCCACGTCGCACCCCAAGGATATCAGCGACGAGGTCCTGCAAACCATGGCCTCCACGCCCAACATCTGCCGGCACATCCACCTGCCGGTCCAGTCCGGCAGCACACGCATGCTGGAGAAAATGCGCCGCAAATACAGCCGGGAATGGTATCTGGAACGGGTGGCAAAAATCCGTAGCCTGATGCCGGACTGCGGGCTCACCACGGACGTTATTGCCGGTTTCTGCTCAGAGACCGAGGAAGACCACCGTGAAACCCTGAGCCTGATGGAGGAAGTAGGCTTTGACTGGGCCTTCATGTTTGCCTACTCGGAGCGCCCCGGCACCCTGGCCGCCCGCAATTATCCGGACGACGTCCCCCAGGAAGTGAAAACTCGCCGGCTCAACGAGATTATCGGACTGCAGAACCGCAAGTCCCTGGAACGCTACCGCGCCCAAATCGGGAAACGCCTCACTGTCCTGGTGGAAGGCCCGTCCAAGCGGAATCCGGACCAGCTTTGCGGGCGGGCATCGAACAACATGATGTGCGTGTTCCCCGCCGCAGGGCAGAAGGCCGGAGACTATGCTCACATCCTGGTTACAGACTGCACGTCGGCCACACTCATTGGCCAGGGTGTGCAGTAATGGTATGAAAACTGCAATACTCCCGAAAAAAACACTAACTTTGCAGAAACTATGAGACTGCTCAGCAACATACTGATAGCATTTGCCATGGTTCTGGCAACCAGCAGCTGCGCTATTACCCGGATCAAAGATATCTCGCTGGTTTCCACCGGGGTAAAATATGTTGTTCCCACCTCATCCCGCTCCATGGACGCCATGCTGCTGCTGGAGGTGGACAACCCCTCCATCAACTTCAACGTGTCGGACGTAACCGGCACGCTCCGCCACGGAGACCGGGCCCTGGCCCATTTTGTTTCCGGGCAAACCTCCATCCAGGGCAAGTCTCACCAGGTGTATGAGCTACCCTGCACCATCACCCTGGCAGATGGCGTCTCCCTGCTGGATGTGCTCATCTATGCGTCCCGCCGCAACATGCTGGACGGACTGAAAATGGACATAGATCTTAGGGCCGCCCTCAAGAACGGGCTCAGCAAAGTGCTGGAATTCCACGAGATAGACCTTTCACAATTTTCCCGATAAGATGAAAAAGATACTCATTATATTACTTGTCCTCACTTGGGGAGGCGCTGCCCTGCGCGCCCAGGATACCACCGGGGTGGCCCGGGTGGATTCCACGTATGTCGGCAGGGACATCCTGTCCGTAATTGGGCCGGGAGCCAAGGTTTCCCAGTCGGCCACCGTAAAACAGGCCCTGCAGAAGTATGTGAGCAACAATGCGGAAAAACCCATCTCCGGCTACCGGATCCGGGTTTTCTACAACAACGACCCGCAAGCCCGCAGCCGTTCGGAGAGCATCGAGAAAACCCTCACGGAACAGTATCCCGGCATCGGGGTGTACCGGAGCTTCGAGAGCCCCAATTACAAAGTCTGCATCGGCGACTTCCGCACCAAAGACGAGGCCCTGAGCATCTACAATGCCCTCAAGGGAACCTATCCCACGGCCTACATCATCAAGGAGTCCATCAACTATCCCAGATAAGCCATGGCCGCCATCGAACAAGGGCTTCAGCAGAAACAGCAGCAAAAGCTGTCACCGCTTCAGATTCAGACTATCAAGCTGATTGAAATGCCGGTGCAGGCCCTGGAGCAGCATGTCCGTGAGGTGCTCAACGACAATCCCGTGATTGACGACACCCCGCAGGGCGGCGGTGACGACGAGCCCCGGGATGTCTCCATTTCCGAGGTGGAAGAGCGGGAACAGAGCGGTGGCTCCCTGGAGGAGAATTACGGGAGCCAGGACGACGACATCCCCTCCTACAATCTCCACGTGAACAACTGGGGTAAGGACGAGCGTCCGGAGTACAACACGTTCTCCGTCAAGCAGAGTTTCACCCAAAGCCTGCTGGAACAGCTGGGGTACCGCAACCTCACGGAACATGAACGTACGGTAGCCAGTTTCATTATCGGCTCGCTGGACGACGACGGCTATCTGAGAAGGGACCTGGAAGCCCTCGTGGACGATCTGGCCTTCCGCGCCGGCGTGGAATCGTCGGCCCAGGAGGTGGAGCGCCTGCTCAAGCTGATCCAGGAGTTCGAGCCCTCCGGCGTAGGTGCCCGGGACCTTAGGGAATGCCTCCTGATCCAGTTGGAAGACAAAAAGCGCACCCCTTCCGTGGAAAATGCCATCCGTGTGTTGTCGGAGCAATTCGACGCCTTCAAAAACAGGCACTTCCAGAAAATCATGTCCAAGCTTCACCTGAGCGAAGACCAGATGAAAGGCGTCTTGGACGAAATCCGCCGGCTAAACCCCTCGCCCGGCGGCCAGATAGACGATTCCTACACAGACCAGGCCCAGCAGGTGGTGCCGGATTTCCGGCTGGACTACGAGAACGGCCAGTTAATCCTGTCCATGCCCCGCTTCTCCATCCCGGAGCTCCGCATCAACCGGAAATACTCGGAAATCATGGAAAACGGCCGGCTGTCCCAATCCCGGGCCGACAAAGAAGCCGCCACCTTCGTGAAGCAGAAGATAGACTCGGCCAAATGGTTCATCGAGGCCCTGCGCCAGCGCCAGAACACCCTTTACAGTACCATGCAGGCCATCATCGACTACCAGCACGACTATTTCATCGACGGGGACGAGAGTTCCCTCCGGCCGATGGTGCTCAAAGATATCGCGGAGCGCACCGGATTTGATATCAGTACCATTTCCCGCGTAGTGAACAGCAAGTGGATCGAGACCCACTTCGGCATTTTCCCGCTCAAATACTTCTTCTCCGAAGGACTGGAGAACAAGGAAGGGGAAGAGGTCTCCACGCGCGAGATCAAGAAGGCGCTGCGCGCCATGGTAGACGGCGAAGACAAGCACAATCCCCTCACCGACGACGAACTGGTGGACGGCCTGGCCGCCAAGGGATACAAGGTGGCCCGCCGCACCATCGCCAAATACAGGGCGCTGCTGGATATCCCCAAAGCCCGTCTCCGCCGGGAGCTCTAAATCCCGTCAGCAGCCAACTAACACATTCTCAGGTTTTTTTACATTTATTGGTGCACAAAAATGTGCACCAATAAATGTATAATATACTTTGTATCAGGCGAATAGGTGCCGCAAGGGAAAAGCTGTTGAAAACTTTGTGGAATAATTTGGAAAATAATGTAAGAAAATGGAAAAGATTGCTTATCTTTGCAAACAAGCGTGCAAGTAGTATTCATTTAACAGAAGAACATGGTCAGATTCTACGGAAAAGCCAGCGGAAAAGTGGACGACAAGGGGCGTGTGGTGCTCCCTGCCATCTTCCGCGATGCCATGGTACGTGGCGGCAACGAGGATATGACCTTGATCATCAAAAAGAACGTTCAGCAACAGTGCCTGGATGTGTTTGCCTATGAGGAGTGGGTAAACCGCAGCGACAAGGTGCTGGAAGGAATCGATCCCGAGTTGAATACGGAAGACGCCGATTTTTGGACCAAGTACAATGACGGTGTCTATTCCCTGGTCCCGGACGGGAAATTGGGGCGTCTGAACATACCGTCAGAACTGCTTGAGAGTGCAGGTATTACTAAAGAGGTAGTATTTGGCGGTGTGGGTTACAAGCTCCAGATCTGGGCCAGCGAAACCCGGGAGAAAGACCTTCTTTCCGACGAGAAGTTCAAATCCACCGCCTCGAGACTATCCGCCAAAAAATAGGAGGGTCTCGAAATGTCTGAATATCATATCCCTGTGATGCTGGCGGAGAGTATTTCCGCTCTTGTCACAAATCCCGACGGAATATACGCCGATGTCACTTTCGGAGGCGGTGGACACACCGCCGAACTACTTTCACGCTTATCAGACGGCGGGAAAGTCCTCGCCTTCGATCGTGACATGGACGCCATCGCCCGCGCCCCCAAAGACGCGCGCCTGACCCTGGTTCACAACAACTTCCGTTTTATTGAAAACTACGCGGAGCAGCTCCGCCGCACGGCAATCGCCACAGGAAAGGCTATGCCCTTTGACGGAGCATCGGCCTTATTATCTGCGAAGGAAAAGGACATAGCCATTCCTACGGAAGTGCCGGGACCGGCGGTGTTTGACGGGATCCTGGCCGACCTGGGGGTGTCCAGTCACCAGTTTGACACGGCGGAGCGGGGATTCAGCTTCCGCTTCGAGGATGCACCGCTGGATATGCGGATGAACCGGGAGGCGGTACTCACCGCCAGGGATGTGGTGAACAGCTATGACGAAGCCGCGCTGGAGCGCATCCTGCGCCTGTACGGCGAGGTGGACGGCGCCCGGAACGCGGCCCGGCTGATCAAAGAAGCCGCCCGGGTGCAGCCCCTGCAAACCACCGGCGACCTGGACCGCGCCCTGCAGCGGATCCTTCCCAAAGGGGCCGGGCACAAAGTGCTGGCAAAGATATATCAGGCCCTTCGGATCGAAGTGAACCAGGAGATGCGCTCGCTGGAGAAATTCCTGGAAGGGGCCGCCCGCTCCCTGAAGGTGGGAGGCCGCCTGGTAGTAATCACTTACCACAGCCTGGAAGACCGGATGGTGAAGAACTTCATCAAGGCGGGCAATGTGGAAGGCACGGAAGGAAAAGACGTGTACGGCAGGACGCACGCGCCCCTGGAGGCCGTGAACCGCAAACCCATCCTGCCCACGGAAGAAGAGATTTCCCGGAACACCCGCGCCCGCAGCGCGAAGCTCCGGATAGCGGAAAGGAGGATGGCCCAATGACAGCGCACACCTTCTGGACCGCCATCAAGAATTCGGCCAAGGCCATCCGCAACGGAGAATTCCTCCTGCGGGTGCGGGCCGACAAACTGTACATGCACATCCTCTACCTGTTCCTGCTGATGTGGCTCACCATCATGCTCAGCCTCCAGGTAGACAAGACCCTCACGCGCGCCGGCGCCAACAAAGCCGCCATCGAGGAACTCAAAATACACCATGCCGAGCGGGAAGCCGCCCTGGTGAAACTCCGCAGCGCCTCTGCCATGGAGGAAAGACTGGAAAAGATGGGGTCCAAGGCGGCCTTGCCCGAAGAACCCGCCACTGTGATCAAGAAACGATGAAGAAGAAGGACGAAATACAGGATACCATTGAAAACCGCGACAGGATTCACGTGGTGATGTTCTTCGTATCCATCGTGGTGCTGGTGCTGTCGGCCTTGATCCTGGTCAAGATTGTACACATCCAGGCCAGCTACGAAGTTGATCCCAAAGTGGTGAACCTGTTCCGCCCCAACTCCCACAAGCACATGGAGGAACCCGTGCGCGGAAGGATCCTGGCCACGGACGGAAGGCCCTTTGCCATATCGGCCCCCTTGTACGACGTATACATGGACTGCACCATCCGCAAGCGGGAGTTCGAGGAAAAAGGCGACACCGAGGCCGAACGCGCCTGGCGGGAAAAGGCCCGGGAACTGAGCACCTATCTGGCCAACGAGTTCGGCGACAAGAGCGCCGACCAGTACTTCAGCGCCATCATCCACGGCCGGGACAACGGTTCCAAATACCTGAGCATCAAGAAGAACATCGACCTTTCTACGCTCCGCCGCGTACAGACTTTCCCGCTGTACAAGGAAGGTGCGTACCGGGGCGGCATCATCGTAGAGGCGCACGAAGAGCGCATCTATCCGTACGATTCCCTGGCCCGCCGGGTGATTGGCTATGTCAAGGACACGCTCCGCAGGGGACTGGAAGCCAATTTCGACTATGAACTGCACGGCCAGGCCGGGTACGAGTGGCGCCGGGTGACCGATGACAATTCCTGGATTCGGGACTTGGACTCCAACGTAGTCCGCGCCCGCGACGGAAACGATATCCGCACCACCTTGAACGTGGATTTCCAGGACATCGCCGACCGCGCCCTGCGCAAGCAGATCAACGAAAACGACGACATTCGGGCCGGGATTGTGATTATCATGGAGGCCCAGACCGGCGCTATCCGCGCCATGGTGAACCTCTCCCGGGGCAACACGCCCCAGACCACTCTGTGGGAACGGGAGAACCTGGTGCTCCGCGAGGTGGGCGAACAAGGCTCCGTGATGAAGACCGTGTCCCTGCTCTCCCTGGTAGAAGACGGCCATGTGACCAGCCTGGAGCAGACCATCCCCACCAACAATGGCTTTGTGCCCAACTACCGGCAGGACGTGCACATCCTGGACTACCAGCGGGAAACCGGCCGCCGGGAAATAAGCGTGATGCACGGATTTGAGATTTCCTCCAACTACGTGTTCACCTATCTGGCCGAGCACTACTACGGCGACCACCCGCAGGAACTCTTCGACCACATCTACTCCTATCGCCTGGGCGAGGCGTTCGACTTTGACATCAGCGGCCTGGGAACACCGGTGGTGAACCGTCCCGGCACGCCCGGCTGGAGCAAGACCACCCTGGGCACCACCGCCTACGGCTATGGTATCAGCGTGACACCGCTGCATGTGGCTACCTTCTACAACGGAATTGCCAACAAAGGCCGGATGATGAAACCCTTCCTGGTGGAAAGCGTGGAAAAGAACGGCCGGGTGCTCAAGCGCTACAACCCGTCGGTGCTCAACAACATCTGCTCCCGGAATACGGCCGACACGGTAACCCGCGCCCTGCGTTCGGTGGTGGTGAACGGTACAGCCACCCGTCTGAAAGGCGCCAAGTTGTCTGTGTGCGGAAAAACCGGCACCGCCCAGGTGGTACTCACGC
Organism: uncultured Bacteroidales bacterium; assembly: GCA_947168525.1. Classification (GTDB taxonomy): domain Bacteria; phylum Bacteroidota; class Bacteroidia; order Bacteroidales; family UBA932; genus Cryptobacteroides. Next base: position 406,580 of record CAMVMG010000001.1, on the reverse strand, counting down.
CTCAGGAACGCAAAGGCAGCACAGACCCCTATCACGACACAATGGGCCGTAAGAAGAACCAGGGAACCTTCGTGGGCTTCTTCCCGGCCGAAGACCCCAAATACACCATTCTGGTCACCGTTTATTCCTATCTCTCCGGAAAGAGCTTCTACGGAGGCACCCTGCCCGCCCTGGCCGTCCGGGAGATTGTGGACAAGATTTACGCCCTGGATCCCGAGTGGCAGCCCACGCTGCCCCGCACCGGAACGGTGCCCGTGATGAAAAGCAATAAAGACAAGAACGAGCCATGAGATACAGTGATTTTACCAGCATAACCGCCGACTCCAGGAAAGTGATTCCCGGGTCGCTGTTCGTAGCCGTGAGAGGATACAGCAGCGACGGGCACGACTACATCCAGTCGGCCATCGATAAAGGCGCCACAGGCATCATCTGCGAAGAAATACCTGAAGGGATGTCGACAGGGAACACCCCCTGCTCCGCGTCGCTTCGCGACCCTGTACGGGAAAATGCTCCGCAGGGGGTGTTCCCTGCCGACATCCAGTTCGAAGTGGTGGAGAATTCCCGGAAGGCCCTGGCGCTTGCCGCAGACGAATTCTACGGCCATCCATCCCGGAAGCTGAGCCTGGTGGGCATCACCGGCACCAACGGAAAAACCACTACGGTTACGCTGCTGTACAACCTGTTCCGCAGCATGGGCTACCCCTGCGGCCTGCTCTCCACCATCGCCAATTACGTGGACGGAAAGCGCCTGGAAACAGAAAACACCACGGCCGACCCCATTACCATCAACGCCCTCCTGAAGGACATGGTAGACCACGGCTGCCAGTACTGCTTCATGGAAGTGAGTTCCATCGGCGTGGAACAGGACCGCGTGAGCGGGCTCACCTTTGCGATGGGCATTTTCTCCAACCTCACCCACGACCATCTGGACTACCACAAGACCTTCGCCGAATACCTTCGCTGCAAGAAGCTCTTCTTTGACCGTCTGCCCAAGGAAGCCGTGGCCCTGGTGAATGCCGACGACAAAAACGGCCCCGTGATGGTGCAGAACACCAAGGCCAAGGTGGTCACCTACTCCGTCAGGGGGCTGGCCGACCATACGGCCCGCATCCTGGAACAGAGTTTCGAGGGCATGCAGCTCAAGATAGACGGGGTGGATACCTGGTGCACCTTGATTGGCGAGCACAACGCCTACAACCTCCTGGCCATCTACAGCACGGCCGTGTGCCTGGGCATGGACGCCACCGAGACGCTCATCGCGCTCTCTTCCCTGGAGCCCGCCCCCGGACGGCTGGAGAACCTGCGTGGACCACGCGGACTGAGTGTGGTAATCGACTACGCCCATACCCCGGACGCGCTGGAAAACGTTCTCAAGACACTCCGAACCATCGCTCCGGAGCGCCAGCTGATCTGCCTGTTCGGCTGCGGCGGCGACCGTGACCGCACCAAGCGCCCGGAAATGGCCCAGGTGGCGGAGAAACTCGCCGACCGTCTGGTGATCACTTCCGACAACCCCCGCACAGAGGATCCGGAGAAGATTATCGAGGAAATCCGGAGCGGACTCAGCGCTGCGGCGGCCGTGAAGACCCTTGTAATCACCGACCGCAGGGAAGCCCTCCGCACGGCTATCCTTACCGCCCCGGAAGGCGCCACCATCCTGGTTGCCGGAAAGGGCCACGAAACCTACCAGATTATCGGCCACGAGAAACGTCCCTTTGACGAGAAACAAATAGTGAACGAAACCTTCAAACTGTTTAACGAATGATTTACCACCTGTTCCAATATCTGGAGAGTATCGGTGTCGATTTCCCCGGCATCGGCCTGATGCACTATCTGAGCTTCAGGGCCATCCTGGCAGCCGTCACAGCCGTCCTTACCGCTCTGATGGCGGGCAAGCGGATTATCCGCTGGCTGCAAATGAAGCAGATTGGCGAGACTGTGCGCGACCTGGGCCTGCAGGGGCAGATTGAGAAGAAGGGAACCCCTACGATGGGTGGTGTCATCATCATCCTGTCCGTGATGACGGGCGTACTGTTGTTCTGCGACCTCACCAGCATCTATGTGATTCTGCTGATCGTGAGCACGCTGTGGTGCGGCGCCCTGGGCTTCACCGACGACTACATCAAGGTATTCAAGCACAACAAGGAAGGCATGTCGGAGAAGGGAAAACTGCTGGGACAGGTTGTACTGGGCTTTATCGTGGGCCTGACCGTATGGATGAGCCCGGATATCGTGGTGCGCGAGAAGGTGGAAGTGCCCGAGAGCGTGGAGCGCATGCTGGAGACAGAGACTACCGTCACCTCCGGACGCTATGTCCATGAAGACGTGGTGAAAAGCACCAAGACCACCATCCCCTTCGTGAAGAATCACGAGTTCGACTACAGGTGGCTCTCGCCCGTGAAAGGGACTTGGGGCTGGTATGCCAAATGGGCCATTTATGTGCTGATGATCGTGCTGGTAATCACGGCCTGCTCCAACGGGACCAACCTGACCGACGGACTGGACGGACTGGCGGCGGGGACATCGGCCGTCGTAGGGGTTGTACTGGGTATCCTGGCCTGGCTGGGAGGCAACTTGATCAATTCCACCTATCTGAATATCATGTATATACCGGGCTCCGGAGAGATTGCCATCTTCATGAGTGCCTTTGTAGGAGCCCTGATTGGATTCCTGTGGTTCAACTCCTTCCCCGCCCAGGTGTTCATGGGTGACACGGGAAGCCTGACCATCGGTGGAATCATCGGTGTGAGCGCCGTCCTGATGCGGAAAGAGTTGCTGCTGCCGCTGCTGTGCGGAGTTTTCTTCGTGGAGAGCCTGTCGGTACTGCTGCAGCGCGCCTATTTCCGGATAACCAGGAAAAAAACCGGCGTGGGACACCGGATCTGGAGCATGACCCCGCTCCATCACCATTATCAGGACAAGAAGGCGCCGGAAGGCCCGGTCATCTTCCCCAAACCGGTCCCGGCGCAGCACGAAGCAAAAATTACGGTCCGCTTCTGGATCGTGGGAATTATACTGGCAGTGAGTACACTGGCATTGTTAAAGTTAAGGTAGCGTATGTCTAGAGTTGTTGTTCTTGGAGGAGCAGAGAGCGGCGTAGGAGCCGCCGTGCTCGCAAAAGTGAAAGGATTCGATGTGTTCCTCAGTGACAAGGGACAGATTAAGGAGCAGTATGCCAATACCTTGAGAAAGTGGGACATCCCCTTCGAAGAGGGCCGGCACAGTGAAGAGTTAATCCTCAATGCCGACGAAGTGGTCAAGAGCCCCGGCATCCCGGGAACGGTCCCCATGGTGCAGAAGATTCGCGAAAAGGGCATCCGGGTGGTTTCCGAGATCGAGTTCGCCAGCCGGTACGACAGTGCCAGGAAGATCTGCATCACCGGGTCAAACGGGAAGACCACCACCACCTCCCTCATCTATTACCTGCTCAAGAATGCAGGGCTGAACGTGGGCCTGGGCGGCAACATCGGTCAGAGTTACGCCTATCAGGTAGCCACCGAGCACTTTGACTATTATGTGCTGGAAATCAGCAGTTTCCAGCTGGACGACATCTATGACTTCCGGCCGGATATCGCCATTATCACCAACATTACGCCGGACCACCTGGACCGCTATGACCACAAGATGGAGAATTACGTGGCTGCCAAGTTCAACATCACCCGGAACCTGCGTCCGGACGACTGTTTCATCTTCGACTCCGACGACGACATCACCATCGGCCATCTTTCCAACATCGTGCTCCGCTGCAAGATGCTGCCATTCTCCCAGGAGAAGGAAGTGAAGGAGGGCGCTTTCCTCCGCGACGACAAGATCGTGCTCCGCTACGAGAAGGAGGAGACCGACATTTTCCTGGAGGAGCTGGCCCTGGGCGGCAAGCACAATATCTACAACTCCATGGCCGCCGCCCTGGCCGCCAAGGTGACGGGCATCGACAATGCGGTGATCCGGCAGTCCCTGGCCACCTTCCAGCCTATCGAACATCGGCTGGAGCCCGTGCTGAGCATCAAGGACGTGCTGTACATCAACGACTCCAAGGCAACCAACGTGGACAGCGCCTGGTACGCCCTGGAATGCCAGAAGCGTCCGGTGGTGTGGATAGTGGGCGGAACCGACAAAGGGAACGACTACAGCGTCCTCAACGACCTGGTCCGTGAGAAAGTAAAGGCCATCGTGTGCCTGGGTGTGGACAACAGCAAGATCCACGCTGCCTTCGAGGGGATGGTAAGCGAGATGACGGATGCGCACAGTGCCGAAGAAGCCGTACAGAAAGCCTCCAGGCTGGCGAGGGAAGGAGACGTGGTGCTCCTGAGCCCCTGCTGCGCCAGCTTCGACCTGTTCAAGAATTACGAAGACCGGGGCGAGCAGTTCAAGGCTGCCGTCCGAAGCCTGTAACGATACTTTTATGGAAGAAAAGCAGAAGTCTAGTACGCTGGGGTTCCTGTGGAACCTGATGGACCGCTTCAGCGGGGACAAAGTGATCTTTCTGATTGCCCTGTTCCTGATGCTCATTTCCGTGATCTCGGTGTTCAGTTCCACGCCGCTCCTGGCCCGGGAACTGGGCAGCGACCGGATGAGCATCATGGTGGACCAGCTGAAGGCCGTGGCGGTGGGCTTCGTGATTATCTTCCTGCTCTATTACTTCGGCCGCGTAGAATTGTACCGGAAACTGTCCATGCTGGGCTTTGTCGTGAGCTTCGCCATCCTGGTGGTGCTGGTGTTCAACCTGAACCTTGGCATCGTCAAGGCTGGCTCCATCAACGGCGCCCGGCGTATCCTGGTGGTAGCCGGCAAGCAGATTCATGTCTATGAATTCGTGAAGCTGTTCATGATCATGTACCTGGGCTGGGCGCTGGATACGTACAAGAGCCACGGCTTCCGCTGGGCCTCCCTGCTGTCGGAGAAAATCCCCCGCCTCGCTTTCCTCGGGAAGGAATTCTGGCAGAAAGTGTTCTATATCTACCTGCCCATCGGCCTGGTCACGTTCATGGTGATGATGGGCTCCAACTCGTCGGCCCTCTTCATCGGGGCCATCATGATCCTGATGATCCTGGTGGGCGGCATCGACGGAAAAGACATCGGCATCATGATCGCAGCCTTGCTGGTGGGCGTGGGGCTCATGTTCGGGGCCTACAAGACCGGTCTGCTGAAGGAAAGCCGGATTGGCACGGCCATCAGCCGTATCACCCAGGACGATGACGCCACGATGAAGGTGCTCCTCTCCGCCCCGCGCGGGTCCAGGGAATGGAACGATGCCCGGGACGAACTGAAGCAGCCGGTAGGGGCCATGCTGGCCATCAAGGAAGGCGGCCTGCTGGGGAAAGGGATCGGGAACTCTACCCAGAAGTATGCCGTTCCGGTGATCTTCGGCGACTACATGTTCAGCTTCATCATAGAAGAAACTGGCCTCTGGGGAGCTGCACTGATTATCCTGCTGTACTTCAGCCTCCTGGCCCGGGGAACCATGGTGGCCAAGGAGTGCGACAAATACTACGACAAAATGATTGTGACGGGCCTTATCATCCTGGTCACCGGACAGGCGTTCATGCACATGGCGGTGAACGTCCACCTGCCGCTGGTGCCCCAGACCGGCCAGACACTCCCCCTGGTGAGCCACGGGACCAATGCCCTGCTGGTGTTCAGCCTGGTGTTCGGCATCCTGCTGTCCATCTCCAAGGACGCCCGGGAGAACATGGCGCGCCGCGAGGCCGAGGCCGCCCCGATCATCGAACATGACGCGAACGAATGGACCCAGAATACCACAGCATAACATGGAATACAAAGCACTCAGAGTCATCATCAGCGGCGGCGGAACGGGCGGACACATTTTTCCGGCCGTATCCATCGGCCATAAACTGAAGGAACTGAATCCTGCAACGGAGATTCTCTTTGTGGGAGCCGAGGGGAAGATGGAAATGGAGAAGGTCCCTGCGGAAGGATTCCGGATTGTGGGGCTCCCGATTGTGGGCATGCAGCGCCAGCTTACCCTGAAGAACATCTGGAACGACCTCCAGGTGCCTTTCAAGGTGCTGGGCAGTGTCCGGAAGGCCCGCAAGATTATCCGGGAGTTTGCCCCGGACGTGGTGGTGGGCGTAGGCGGATATGCCAGCGCTCCCCTGCTATGGGCCGCCACGGGGATGAAGATTCCCGCCGTGATCCAGGAACAGAACGGCTTTGCCGGCCTCACCAATAAACTGCTGGGGAACAGGGTCCAGTCCATCTGCGTGGCCTACGAAGGCATGGATAAATTCTTCCCGAAAGAGAAACTGGTGCTTTCCGGGAATCCCATCCGGAAGGCTGTCTCTGCACCGCCCACCACAGAAATGAAGGCCGAAGCCATGCAGTTCTACGGCCTGGACGCGGCCAAAAAACACCTCTTCGTAGTGGGAGGCAGCCTGGGAAGCGGCACGCTGAACCGGGCGATGAAACACTGGATCCAGAACGGCTGCACCGGCGGGGAACAATTGGAAGTGATCTGGCAGTGCGGCAAATACTATAAGAAAGACACGGACAGCTTCATGGAGGCGCATCCGGACATCCGAGGCATCTTCCACTTTGACTTTATCTCCCGCATGGACCTGGCGTATGCAGCGGCCGACGTCGTGATCTCCCGCAGTGGCGCCAGCACGGTGTCGGAGCTCTGCGCCATGGGGAAGGCCACCGTGTTCGTCCCTTCGCCTAACGTGGCCGAAGACCACCAGACGCACAATGCCATGGCGCTGGTGCGCAAAGACGCCGCCATGCTGGTCCGGGATGCCGACGCCGTGGACGAGCTGCTGCCGGTGGCCATCGGCCTGCTCAGCAACCCCGACCGGATTGCCACACTGGAGGAAAACGCCCGGGGAATGGCCCTCACGGACGCTGCGCAGGTGATCTGCGACGAGGTATATCGGGTGGCCAGGAAAGAGAACCTAAAGGGATAAGGATATGAATCACGTCTATTTCATCGGCATCGGCGGAATTGGGATGAGCGCCCTGGCCCGCTACTATAAGTTCAAGGGCTACGAGGTGAGCGGCTACGACCGCACGCCCTCCGAACTTACGGCCCAGCTGGAGCAGGAAGGCATCCCGGTCCATTATGAGGACCGGCCAGACCTGGTCCCGGACCAGGTGGAAGACACCCTGGTAGTCTATACCCCCGCCGTTCCCATGGACCTCGGGGAGTTAAAAAAGGTGACGGAGGGCGGCTACGCCCTGTTCAAGCGCTCCCGCATCCTGGGAGAGATCGCCCGCGGACAGCGCTGCCTGGCCGTAGCCGGCACCCATGGGAAAACCACCACCTCCACCCTTACTGCCCACATCCTCACGGAGAGCGGCGAGGGATGCTCGGCCTTCCTGGGAGGCATTTCCCGCAACTACGGGAGTAACCTCCTGATGAGCCACACCCCTACGGTGGTGGCCGAGGCCGACGAGTTCGACCGTTCCTTCCTGCAACTGTTCCCGGAGATTGCCGTAATCACGGCCGTAGACCCGGACCATCTGGACATCTACGGCGACTATGCCCACGTGGTGGAAGCCTTCAAGACCTTCGCCTCCCAGACCAGCGGCACCCTCATCGCCAAGAAAGGCACCCCCATCACGCAGGAAGACACCCCCGCACAATTACTGACCTATCATTATACAGACCCCGGGGCCGATTTTTACGCCATCTCCCCCAAGGCCGACGAACTGGGTTGTTTCCATTACGACCTCCGCTATCCGGGCGGCATCCTGGAAGACATCCGCGTGGGAGTCCCCGGCTGGGTGAACGCGGAGAACAGCATCGCGGCGGCCGCCATCGCCCTCACCTACGGGATTGCACCGGCAGCGGTGAAGAAGGCCATCGGTACCTTTGAAGGGGTGAAAAGGCGCCTGGAAGTGCATGTGAACACGCCCGGACTCTCCTACATCGACGACTATGCCCACCATCCGGCCGAGCTCGCGAGCGCTATCTCCTCCATGCGGGACATCTTCCCCGGGAGGAAGCTCACCGCCATCTTCCAGCCGCATCTGTACACGCGGACCCGGGATTTCGCGGAAGAATTCGCGAAGGCCCTGTCGGCCGTGGACAAGTTGATCCTGCTGGATATCTACCCGGCCCGCGAAGAGCCCATCCCCGGCGTAAGTTCGGAGATGATTTTCAAAGATGTCACCGCCCCGGAGAAAGTCCTGCTTAAGAAGGAAGAACTGATGGACTACCTTGCCGACGAGCCACTGGATGTGCTGGCCACCTTCGGCGCGGGCAACATCGACCGCTTCATCGCCCCCATCACCGAAATGCTCCAGGCACGTTAACATTTAGTGTTCCATGAAATGAAACCCATTGTCCGCAGAGGCCTCGGCCTTCTCACTGTTCTCGCCTGCCTGGCTGTCTGGATGCTCACCACCCGGATGGCCACGAAGGAGCGCCGTACCCGGACCTGCCAGAGCGGGATTCAGGTAACTGTGCTGGACAGTGCACAGCGGAACTTTGTGGGGAAGGAAGACATCGAAAAGTGGCTGAACGAAGACTATCACGCCTACGTGGGCCTGCCGCTGGACAGCGTGAACCTGGACCGGATTGAATCCCTGGTGCTGAGCCGGAGCGCCGTAAAGGGCTGCGAGGCCTGGCTCACGGACGACGGCATCCTGCACCTGGAGATCAGCCAGCGGGAGCCTGTGGTGCGTTTTGACGACGGCCGCAACGGCTATTATGCCGACGCCGGTGCGTACATTTTCCCGCTGCAGGCCCGGGGATCGGTGGATGTCCCGGTGGTGAGCGGGAAGCTGCCCCTGAAAGTGGAACGGGGCTTCAAGGGAACCCGGGAAGACCCCCGGGAGGAGGCCTGGCTGAAACAGATTATCGGCCTGGTGAGCTACATCAGGGGGTCGGTGTGGGAGAACAACATTCGGGAAATCCGGGTGGACGAGGGGGGAAACCTGATCCTGCTGCCCAGGGAGGGCAAGGAAAAGTTCATCTTCGGGGAGCCGGTACGCGTACAGGAGAAACTCCTGCTGATGAGAAGCTACTACGAGGCCGTGGTCCCGTCCAAAGATCCCGGTTATTACGCCAGTGTTGACCTCCGCTACCGGGGACAGTTGATTTGCAGAAGATAAAACTCAAAGATATGGAAGACAAGTATATTGCCTCAATCGATCTGGGAACCTCCAAATTCGGGCTTTGCGTGGCCCGGGTAAACGGAGACGACGTCCAGATTGTCTACTACCGGGAGACTCCCTCGGAGGGAATCCGCGCCAGCCTCATCCACAACCCCAAAAAGGCGTCCGAGAAACTCAGGGACGCCATCCGCCAGGCAGAGGGCGAACTCATGATCCGCATCCTGCAGGTGGTGGTGGGCATGCCCCGCTACGAGGTGGAGCAGGTAACGGCGTCGGCCCGGATCGACCGCACCAATGCCGACGACTACATCTCTGACGAAGAGGTGCAGAGCCTGAAGTCCATCGCCCTGGAAACCTATCCCCTGCCCAACCCCGACAGGCAGATCATGTACGGGGCGGTGGCCCAGTCCTTCTCCATCGACGACGAGATCCAGCTGGTGGAGAACGAGGTGGTGGGCACCCTGAGCAGCTCGCTGGAGGGAAACTTCAAGGTGTTTATCGGCAACCGCAGGGCCACGACCGCCCTGGACAAGATTTTCAACAGCCTGGAGATTGCGGTGGCCAAGAAGTACTTCCTGCCGGATGTGGTGGCCAAAACCGTACTCACGGACGAAGAGATGAACAGCGGCGTGGCCCTGGTGGATTTCGGAGCCGGAGTAACCTCGCTGTCGGTCTATCACGGCGGCATCATGCGTTATTATGCCTCCATCCCCTTCGGCGGCAAGGCCATCACCGGCGACATCCGCACGGAATGTTCCATCTCCGAAGACCTGGCGGAGAAGATCAAGAAACGCTTCGGCGCCTGCCTGCCCGGCAAACTGGCCTCCCTGAGCGAGAAAGTGCTCCAGATCCGGCTCACCGAACCGTTCAAGGAAGTGCCGGTGCGCTATATTTCTGAAATCATCGATTGCCGCTGCCGGGAGATTATCGAGGCCATTCTCTTCTACCTCCAGGAAAGCGGTCTGCAGAATGCCATCCGCGGCGGTGTGGTGGTCACGGGCGGCAGTGCGGAACTGGCCAACTTTATCACCTTGTTCAAAGAGATGTCCGGGTACGATGTGCGGAAGGGTTATCCCCGCTACATGTTCTCGGCCTCGGTGGGAAGCGGCGTGTACAGCACGGCTGCCACATCGGCTATCGGCATGGTGCTCTCGGCCAAGGACGACCATCTGCCGGACTGCGTGAACGTGCCGGAGCGGCCCGTGGAAGAGGAGGATACCGTAGAGGTGGAAGTGACCGATGAGACGCCGGGCGTGAACACCATCAGCGACGAGGAACTGGAAGGAGGACAGACCGGAAACCTGCTCTCGCCCGAGGAGTTCGGCGACGCTGTAGAGAAAAAGAAAGAGCCTAAAAAGAAGAAAGTGAAGGTTCCCAAAGAGAAGAAACCCACCTTCTTCTCCATTGCCTGGAAGACCGTCAAGGGCGCTGCACTGGATATTTACGACAAAGCAAATGAGGAATAAGCCATGGAATTCGACATCAACAAAAACATCACTCCTGCTGACTGGACAGAGGAAAAGTCGCTGATCAAGGTGATCGGCGTAGGTGGCGGCGGCTGCAATGCCGTGAACTACATGTACAGGCAGAATATCCAGGGCTGCAGTTTCATCGTTTGCAACACCGACGCACAGGCCCTGCAGACCAGCGAGGTCCCCACCAAGATCCAGATGGGGCAGAACGGTCTGGGAGCCGGGACCGACCCCACTGCCGGCCGCAACGCCGCCCTGGAAAGCCAGGAAGAGATTGCCCGGAAAGTGCTGGACAGCGGCACGCAGATGCTCTTCATCACCGCAGGCATGGGTGGCGGCACCGGCACCGGCGCTTCTCCGGTGATAGCCAAGATGGCCAAGGACCGCGGCATCCTGACCGTGGCCGTGGTCACCATCCCCTTCAAGAACGAGGGCAACGAGAGCCAGTCCAAGGCCGTGGACGGTATCCACGAGCTGGAAAAGAACGTAGACTCGCTGCTGATTATCAACAACGAGAAACTGTACCAGTTCTTCGGCGACACCCTGATCCAGGAAGCTTTCCCCAAGGCCGACGAGGTGCTGGCTACCGCCGTGCGGGGCATCATCGAGGTGATCAGCTGCCCGGGCTACATCAACGTAGACTTCCAGGACGTGTGCAAGATGATGCGCAACAGCGGCATGGCGCTGATGGGAAGCGGGGAAGGAACCGGCAACGACCGCCTGCAGGATGCCGTACGCGGCGCCTTTGAGAGCCCGCTGCTGAACGACTTCGACCTCAAGACCGCCAAGAACGTGCTCATCAACATCACCACCGGCAACAATGAGCGGGGTGCCAAGATGAGCGACCTGGAGAAGATTGACGACATGATCTCGGAATACACCGGCGACGCCAACCACTTCAAGAAGGGTATCATCTGGGACGACGACCCCGAGTTCGGCGACAAGGTGCGCATCACGGCCATCGTCACCGGGTTCGACATGGACCTGGGCGGCCTTGGGCTGAACAAGGACCTGGGAAACCTGGTAATCATCGACGAGAACTTCCAGTGGGACCTGTCCAACCACGGCGCCGAAGTCACGCTCCCTTCCGGAGCCGAGACCATCAAGATTGGCTATAACAATTCCGACAATGCCCGGCATTTCAATTTTGCCCAGGACCACCGGCCGGCCCTGTGCGTGGAGCCCGGCCAGAATATCGGAGACCTGGAGAATATCCCCGCCTTGAGACGGGCACACAGCGAAAAGAAATAAGACTATGAGAATTGGAATCTGCAACGACCACGCTGGCGTGGAGTACAAGTTCAAACTGATCCAGATGCTGCAAAAACGCGGCATCGAAGTGGTCAACTTCGGGACAGACACTCAGGTGAGTGTGGATTATCCCGACTTTGCCCATCCCCTGGCATCGGCCGTGGAACGGGGTGAAGTGGACCTGGGCATCGCCCTCTGCGGAACCGGAAACGGAATGGCCATCACCTTGAACAAGCACCAGGGCATCCGGGCCGGCCTGGCCTGGAACTCGGAAGTGGGAAGGCTGGTGGCCGCCCACAACAACGCCAATGTACTGGTGCTCCCGGCCCGTTTCATCAGTTACCGGGTGGCATCCTCCATCGTCCGGATGTGGCTGGACACCGACTTTGAAGGCGGTCGTCACCAGCGCCGGATCGACAAGATGCCCTGCCGATGAGCTATCTGGTGCCGCGGGCGGGAACCCTCCTCTCCCACGACATAGCCGACTACCCGGAAGGCATTGTCGTTCCGGTAGATAAGCCGTACCGGTGGACATCGGCCGACGTGATCCGGAAACTCAAGTTCGCCGCCTTCCGGCATTTCCGGAAGAAGAACCTGAAAGTGGGCCACGCCGGAACGCTGGACCCGCTGGCGACGGGCGTACTGCTGGTCTGCATCGGAGCGGCCTGCAAACAGGCGCAGCGACTGCAGGACCACGACAAGGAGTACATTGCCCGCATCCGCTTCGGAGCCACCACGCCCTCTTATGATCTGGAGAAGGAGCCGGACCGCCACTTCCCCTATGCCCATATTACCCGGGCCGGCGTAGAAGAGGCGCTGCAGGGTTTTCTGGGCGAGCAGGAGCAGGTAGCGCCCCTTTTCAGCGCCAAGTCCGTAGACGGAGTCAGGGCCTATGAAGTGGCCCGGAAACTGTACAAGGCCGGGAACTTATCAGAGATTGATTCCGCCGCACTGGAGACGCTTCACACCAGCCGCATCGTAATCTCGGAGCTGGAACTGCTGGATTTTATCCCTGCCGATGAACGGTTCGCCGGAACATCCGCCCCTCCGGAAGGACAGGGGATTCCTTTCGCAAAAGAAAAGGCCGATGCGGAAGGAATCCCCTGTCCTTCCGGAGGGGCACCTGCTACGGTGGCGGGAGGAACGGCATCGGCCCGAATCCATGTGGCGGACACGTCGGCCCTGGGGCTGCCGGAGGCGGTTGTGAGAATTGTCTGTTCCAAAGGGACTTACATCCGGGCGTTTGCCCGCGACCTGGGCGAGGCACTCGGGAGCGGGGCCCATCTGGGCGGCCTGGTCCGCTCCCGCAGCGGGGATTTCCGCGTAGAAGAAGCCCTGTCTGTAGAGAAGGCCCTGGAACTGTTGGCGCTCTAAGCTGGGAGATTCCCCCAGAAATCACTATCTTTGCACGATTTAAATGCATTTTGGAATGGAAAGAAGAACGCGCGTAAGATTCGCTCCCTCCCCCACCGGACCGCTCCATATGGGCGGAGTCCGCACCGCTTTGTACAACTACCTGTATGCCAAGCAGAAGGGCGGCGATTTCATCCTCCGAATAGAAGACACCGACTCCCACCGCTTTGTTCCCGGAGCAGAAGAGTATATCATAGAAGCCCTTGCCTGGTGCGGCATTGTCCCGGACGAGGGTGTCCAGGAGGGAAAAGTGGTGGAAACCGCCAGCGAGCGGCATCCGCACGCCCCGTACAGGCAAAGCCAGCGCCGCGCCATCTATCGGCAATACGCAGAGGAACTGGTGGCAGCCGGCTGGGCCTATTACGCCTTCGACACGGCGGAGGAACTGGATGCCTGCCGGAAATCGGCCGAGGCCAAAGGGGAAACCTTCATCTACAACGCCGTTTCCCGCATGCAGTTGCGCAACTCCCTCACCCTCCCGGAAAGCGAGGTCAAGCAACTCCTGGAAAGTACCATGGACTGGACGGTGCGCTTCAAGATGCCAGTAGGACGTGTGGTGAAAATGGATGACCTCATCCGCGGACACGTAGAGGTGAACACCGATACCCTGGACGACAAAGTGCTCTGGAAACGGGCCGACGAACTGCCCACCTACCATCTGGCCAACATCGTGGACGACCACCTGATGGAGATCACGGAGGTGATCCGCGGAGAGGAGTGGCTGCCTTCCCTGCCGCTTCACTATCTGCTGTACGAGGCCTTCGGCTGGACAGAAACCATGCCCCGCTTCGCGCATCTTTCCCTGCTGCTGAAGCCGGTGGGCAACGGCAAGCTTTCCAAGCGGGATGGCGACAAACTGGGATTCCCGGTGTTCCCGCTCCGCTGGCAAAATCCGGAAACCGGCGAGGTCTCCCGCGGATACCGCGAAGACGGTTATTTCCCGGAGGCCTTCGTGAACATGCTGGCCATGCTGGGCTGGAACCCCGGAGACGAGCGGGAGCTCTTCACCCTGGAAGAACTTGTCCAGGCCTTCTCACTGGACAAAGTGCAGAAAGCCGGTGCCAAGTTCAATCCGGAAAAGGCCAAGTGGTTCAATAAGGAATATCTGCGCGCCAAACCGGTGGAAGAACTGACCGACCTGTTCATCCCTATCCTGGAAAACCAGGACATCAAAGTGGTGGACTGCCCGGTCTGTGCCCTCACGGCAGGAGCCTCCTTCGAAGGCATGGGCGGAGATTTCCAGAACCGGATCTTCACCCGGGAGTTCGTGGAAAAAGCCGTAGAGCTGGTCCGGGAGCGCGCCACGTTCGTGGCCGACCTGTGGGACGCCGCCAAACCGCTGTTTGTGGCCCCTCAGGAATATGTCCAGAAAGATGTGGACAAGTTCTGGAAGAGCGAGCACTACGAGAACTGCTTCGAGGTTTGCCAGTACATCACGGGGGTCAACTTCGGCTTTGACGACCTGCTCCCCTACCAGGGTCCCATGACACAGGAGGCCCTGGAAACGGCCGTAACGGACTATATCCGCATGCGGGAGTACCCGATGGGCAAGGTGATGAACAGCCTGCGCCTGGCCCTTACAGGGGCCGCCAGCGGGCTTGGCATCGCCGCCATCCTGTCCTTTATCGGCCGACGGGAGTTTGCCCGCCGTATGAGTGCTGTCGCTTCAGCCCTGGGTCGCATCTAGTGGCCCCTTCCTTGGCCCCAGGCCGGGGCCTCACACCGTGCCCGCTGTCAAGGGCAGTAACAGAACGCCGTGTCCTTCGGGGCACGGCGTTTTTTGTGGCCGAAGAACACAGCCCGGATTCTCCCGCGTGAACGCAAGTGATTGATTGCTCGCGCATTGCATGTTTTCCTTTCGGCCAAACCACCTAAAGCAAATCTCGCAAAATACTATAAATCAAGCACTTCCATTCGCGGGTGCGTCTATTATACGCTGTCCAGTACCTATTGAAGGTTTTGGGTAGCAGAACAACATAGTACAACGGCCATGTTGCCACGGTTTTCGGCCTTGCAGCGCGTTCTGGACCGCAACATGGCTGGGGATTCCGCCACTGGCACTGGTTTCCGGGCCATGTTGCCACGGTTTTCAGCCTTGCAGCGCGTTCTGGACCGCAACATGGCTGGGGCAAATATATACAAGTGGCTCGGTAACCACACCGACGTAAACATCACGGTTACGGGCTATGCCGATGTCCAGCAGGATAGAACTGCAAAGTATGATGTTACTGTAACAATTACTGGCATCAGCAAGGTATCCGGCAAGGAGAACATCAAGATCCTTTCCTCCGAACACTCTCGTTAATTCTCTGCTAACTTATTCAATTCGTTCCTGGTGGTTTCCACCAGGAACGTTTTTTGATAAAACCTTGTAGCCAGAAGCAATCTTCCGGCTACACTATTTGTTTTGGTCTTGAAATTGTATACCTTTGCCAATGAATAGAAACCTGTTATGAAACGATTTTTGATTTCATTCGTATTCGTACTTTTCTGCAGCTTGGTTCCTCTTGCGGCCCAGCCCAAGAAAACGCTTGTGTTTGACAATAACACCCAAAGCCTGGGAACCATCCACGTTTCTGAAAAAGTTTACACGGTTGTATATCCCTTCACCAATGCCGGCCTGTTGCCGCTGCAGATCCAGGTTGTTTCCGAACCCTGCGTCTGCACAACCGCATCCTGGCCAAAGGAAGAGATTGCTCCGGGTGAAAAAGGCGAAATCAAAATCACTTATCAGGCTAACGGGCCCAACGAAAACATGAGCCTGACTTTTTACGTTTACAGCAACGGCATTCCCAATCCGGCTGTACTCTTTCTGAAGGCAAATATCAAAGAGGCTAAAAAAACTAAATAGAGGACACTTTACATTCAATTATGCCATGTTCCCTTTTCTGGGGTCATGGCTGTTTTCTTTCTCTGACCCTTTGTATCAATCCATAGTTTATTCTTTAAACTGACTTCCCAAAAACGTAATTATGCAAGACTCTAGTTTTGCGGAGACATCCCCGGTCTCCGTAGCCGAACGGGTAGAACAGTTTATCCAAGAACAGCGTATAGCCAACCAATGGGAACGCTCCACGGTAAAAATGATGCATCAACTCTCATTGCGCCCGCAAAACCTTCATCTGTTATGCCCTCTCGATAGGCATTCCTCCCGTACTGGTGATGAAATGGACTGGACACAGCGACTATAAGTCCATGAAACCCTACATTGACATTGTCTCCGAAGAAAAGACCACCGCCATGCGGCTGTTCGACAAATCATTGGGGAACAAGGAATAAAAAGAAGGGCGTGCCTCGCGACACGCCCTCCTTTCGTATTAGGTATCAAGATTAGATCGTAGCATCTACGTGGATGGTAACCTTGGTCACGAGTTTACCCCACTTGTAGTAGACATACATCGGAACAATGATGTCGAAGGCCTGAACGGCAGTACCATTGTTGTTGTAGGTCAGCCAGCCGTACTGAGACTGCTTCTTGGCAGCGATATCAGCAGCGGTGAGGGTGTACTCGAGCGGAGTGGCAGTGGTGCGGTTGTAGGAGTAAACCTTGGTGTTCACACCAGCCAGATCGGTGTACCAGTCAGCGTCGTTGGCGGCGGTGAGAGGAGTCGGGTTGTTCACGGTATCCCATGCATATACTGCATAGTTCATATCGTTGTTGATTTCGTTGGCCTGGAGAACGATGGTTACAGGAACATCCACCGGAGCAGCCAGCGTACCACCCAGGGTGCACTTGGCACCGTCGAGGTCGGCGTGGATGATGAAGTTACCAGGAGTACCAACGGTACCAGGGTTAGGATCGATACCGTAGAAGTTCCAGTAATTGTCATGACCGTTGTCGAAGTGAGAGTTGTAACCGTTCCAGGTGAGACGCCAGTCGAAAGGACGGACGATATCCTCGTAACGGAGGTAGGAACCTTCATTACCGAAGTCAACAGCATCGCGGAAGTTCTTCGGAGACAGGGTCTCGATGCTCACGGGACGGAGGAAGTCGGCCTTGAAGTAGAACTTGCCGTCGAAGCGGATCTTCACATCATGGATCGTGGCAGGAGCAGCGCAGATGCTACCGGTAGCACCAATGTAAGCATAGAATGCGTTGGTGTTCAGGAGATCCTTGGCGAGCTGGCTCTGCTCGTTGTAGTTCATGTTGTTGTACTGACCGGCAGCGGCACCGTCGTTGCGGATCCAGGCAACTACCTCGTAGTTGGTGATATCAGCAAGTTGGGCAGCGGTAGGAGTAGCGGCAGGAGCCCAGGCTACGAGCACGTCAGCTACGTTCTCAGCATCAGCAGCGGCAAGCCAAGTAACATTGACACCCATGTTGAAGGCGATGAGGGTAGGAGGAGTAGCATAGGCAGGCCATGCGCCGGTGAACTTGGCACGACGGATGTACACATTGTTAACAGTGTTCAGGCCATCGGAGAAGTTCTTCGGAGTGCCAACCTCGTTCTGAGGATGGAAGAAGTACTTGATGGTGTGAGCCCAGACATCCTTGGTACCATTGCCATCGGTGTCCTTACCAACCTTAAGAGTACCAGCGGGATAGAGAGCACCCATGGAACCGTTGTTGGTGATGAAGGAAGCGTTGATGTCGTTTACGAAGGTGTCGTAGTCAGGATCGTTGTAACCAGGGTTCGGGCTGGCGGCAGGAGTAGCCACGTGGTAAGCGGTGGCAGCGAACTTGGCCTGGCCCCAGTGCGGCTCCCAGTACTGCTCGATGTAATCGCTGCTGGCGGGTACATCGTTGGAGTACAGATCGAAGATGGCTTCGAAGCGGGCGATCTTAACCTTCAGCTCGATGGTGATCACATTGCCACCATAGGTGTAGGTGCAGTGACGTTTGATTTCACGTACAGGCTCGGTCTCGGGCAGACGGGAAGCGATGTCCCAGACCTCGTCCGGAGTGATGATCCAGTTGATTACGTGGGTAGCACCAGTTGCAGGGTTGGGAACGATGATCTCACTTACAGTACCGAGCTCACCAGTGTTGGTGTTGAAGTTATAAGCAGTGTAACCAGGATCACCAACGTTCATGGCATTGAACACATAGTTGGTGTGGAAGGTGATCTTGTCACCATAGGTGTCATAGATGGTCTCGTTGGTCCACTGTACAGTGGTGGTACCGTTGAAGCCGTTGGTGCAGTTGAAGCCAATCGGGTTTGGATACTTGGTAACAGGAGTGGTCTGGTGGAACACATCGATCGGAGGAAGCTCGTACCAGCCTTCGCTGTTCAGCACGTGGAAGTCGTAAGGGATACCGGCAACGGTAGGATCCACAGCGTCAGCAACGATGAGAACCTTCACATAAGCAGCCTCAACAACGTTCGGCTGGCCAGCAGCATCGAGATGGTTCGGGTCGATCAGGGACACACGAATAACCGGGTGACGGCCGATGGAAGCCACGGAAGGAGTGTCATCACCTACGGTGAAAGCGTGGGTCAGGAACAGAACCTTAGCGGCAGGATCGGAAGGATCAACCTCTACCTTGTGGTTGCCGGAGGTGTTCAGCCATACGAAGTTCTCCTGATAGGTCAGAGGATCACCGGCAGCATAATTCATCACAGTCTCGAAACGCCACTTGAGGCCGAGGTTGGAGAGCTGCTCGTTGGTGAGCTCGTCCAGGGTGCAGTTACCAGTACCGTTGGCACCGGTGCCGAAAGGACCACCGAGAACGGTGAGGTCGTCAATCTTGGTATAAGGATCATTGGCACCCGTCCAGTTGTGGGCGGCAACAATCTTCATGAGGTCGAAGTTGCGGTTGCTGTAAACAACAACGGTATCGGCGCTCAGATGTACATTGTTGGCGTTGGGATCACGATAGTTGGGCTTGCGGACACCAGCGGCCTCGAGGGCGGCGGTGTAAGCGGGATCGGTGTTCTCCACGATCCAGGCATCAGGATCCTGCAGCTCAGGAGCGGCAGCGCGGGTGAAGTTCATACCGTAGATGGTACGACGATAGTGCTCATCGTTGAGGGCGACAGCGCGGCCAGTGACACGGCCGTTGCCGATACCGGTAAGCATAGCGTCGGAAGTCCTGGGACGGGTGGGACCCGGACGATAAACAGTCTCGTTGGCAGCGCCTACGCGGAACTTGGCATTGGCGACAGCCTTGGGATCCACAATGCGGATGTCGTTCAGATCCTGCTTGTAAAGGGCAGCATAGTCGGAAGTGACAGCAACACCGGTGGTCTTGGCCTCGAGGGCGAGAGCGGAGATATTGCTGGCAGCCGGAGCAGCAGGAGTAGAAAGAGCATCTACGATAGCAGCGTCACCGACTACACGGTAGTACACATCCAGGGTACGGCGGCCGCCGCGGACGCCTTCACCAAAGTGGTCGATGGTTACACCGAGACCAGCGGAAGCGGTACGGGTCTGATAGTAAACAAGATCCTTCTCAAGAATAGGAGTGAGCTCCAGGTTGGAGAGGTCAGCATTCTCAGGGTTCACATAGTACTGAACCTTCATCAGCGGATAGATGTGCTCGTACACAACGGCACCAGTGGCATCAACACGGCCAGCCTGATACTCATCGGATACGTTGGCAGTGTGGTGGTCCTTACCGAAACCAGCGGCCCAATCCAGCGGCTGATATTTCATATGCTGATAAACAACGGCCTCGGCGCCCTCATAGTAGGCGTGAGGAACGGTTACCAGGGATTTCAGCTCTTTCAGGCAGTCGAGGGTAACAGTGGTAGGATTGCCTTCAGCATCCTTCACACCGGAGAGGGTGAGTTTGGAGCCATCCCATACAGCGGTGATGGTACCGGGAGCCAGGAAGGAAACAACCGGGCTGTACTCAACCTTCTTGCCATTCACATACTTGTCGAAGTTACCGGTAGCGGCGTTCGGGACAAAGTAAATCTCGTCGGTAGCGGTGCCGGGAGCGCCGTCCTTACCGTCTTTACCGTCCTTACCGTCTTTACCATCCTTACCGTCCTTACCCTGGGCGGCAAGACCGGTGTCGACACCGTCAATGAACCAGTTACCGTTGGCACCGATGGTCACGACAGAACCGTCCTTACCATCAGTACCGTCCTTACCGTCCTTACCATCAACACCATCCTTACCATTGGTAATGGTATAGGTGCCATTTTTGGTGGTAACCTGGATACCGCCAGCAACCGGGGTGACGCTAGTAATGACGTCACCGGCATTGATCGCACTCTCAAGCTGGCCGAGTTTGCCCTCAAGGTTCGTTACCTTCTTGGACAAGTCTTCAAGCTCTCCTTTGAGATCCTGGCAGGACACAGCACCTGCAAGGCCGGCGATAACGGCGGCACCTGCGAGGATAAATTTGAAATGCTTGTTCATAATGTTTTAATTAGTTAATAAATAAGATTGAATTAATTTTCCTTTTTATATAGAGTTAGAGGTTAGAGAGAGTTTCCTGCTTATTTGAGCGTGGAAATGACGCAGCGGTTGAGGTCGTTCTGGGTGAACGGCTGCTCGCGGTCGCCTTTGTAGTCTACCGTGATGCGGGAGGCGGCGATGCCCTTGCCCACCAGGTAGTTCTTCACCTTGTTGGCGCGACGCTGGGAAAGATCCCAGTTGATGGTCCTGTTGCCCGTCTGGACATCGGCATAACCCGTTACCGTGATGTTTACGTCGGTGTGGTTACCGAGCCACTTGGCATAGTCATCCAGCTTGGCGGCTTCGGCCTCCAGGATCACGTCCTGATTGAGCTCGAAGAAGGTGACAATCTGGCTCATGTCCGGTTCCGGTGCAGGTGCGGGAGCAGGGGCGGGTGCCGGTGCAGGAGCGGGTTCCGGTTTGGGAGCGGGCTTGGGAGCAGGGGCGGGAGCCGGTGCAGGGGCAGGGGCGGGAGCGGCCTTTTCCTTACGGTTATAAGGCTTGCCGAAGGTGAACTTGAGACCGGCCAGGGCATTGAACTGATAGTCCGGGTTGCCGGCCTTCTTGGAATTGAAGCGGTCAGAGGTAATGTTGTCGTTGACTTCCAGCGTAATGGCCACATTGTCGGACAGGCGGATATCTGCGCCCAGACCCACGCGGGCGGCGGGGGCGATCATGCCGCGATGCCAGAGGTTGCCAAAATATTCGGAAGGATTGACGTTTTTGACATTGAGGGCACCATTATTAAATGCGCCCACAGCGGCACCACCCAGGAAGAAGTACGGCTTGAAGCCTCTGTCGTGCTTGTAGCCGCCGAACAGGTCTGCCAGGGAAATGGTGAGGTCAAGGCCTCCTTCCAGATAATTGAACGTGTAGCGCTCCACACCGTTACCAATAGCATGGCCGACGCCCTGGAAGCCGGAGGCAACCAGACGGGCGCCAAACACAGGACTGAACTGGTAACCCAGGGAGAGGGCTGCAGCCGGGGAGAACAGGGTGAAGTAATTAACCTCGCCGATGGTGTAACCGGCACCAGCTTGTACTTGACCATACAGGTGGGGACGGAAACTCACATCCGGGTCGGATTTACTTTCCTGCGCCAGAAGGGCTTGCGGCAGAATGGCAACCGCAAGAGCCAAGATTAAGTGTTTCAATTTCATATCCAATCTGTTTGATACCTCTAATTATATATAATAGACCGCATCACAACTCCCAAATCAAGGGGTCCCGACTTGAGCCTACGATATATGATAGCGCAAATTTAAGTAGAAAATTCCACCTTTCCAAAAATTTTCGAAAATTTTCTTATTATATTTTTGAGAACAAGGTGGGTTTCTTTGCGTTGCAGCGGGGGTGGGGCAAAGGCCTTACAGAAATATTTGGTTTATTGGGAAATAATAACTATATTTGCGGACTTTTTGCGGGAAGGTCCCGTAAAACTATAACCTTTTATAAAATCATTGCATCATGGCAGAATATTTACAGCCTGAGAAAAAGCAAGAGATTTTCGCGAAGTACGGGAAGTCCAATAAGGACACCGGCTCTCCTGAGAGTCAGGTTGCTTTATTTTCCTACCGTATCGCTCACCTTACGGAGCACGTGAAGAAGAACAAGAAAGACATCGTAACGCGTCGCAGTCTTCTTCGCCTTGTGAGTAAGCGCCGTCAGCTTCTGAACTATCTTCAGAAAGTAGACATCGAGAGATACAGGGCTATCGTGAAGGAGCTGGGGCTCCGCCGATAAACAAAAGGATAGGAAAAAACGGGGGCAGAGATTCATGCAAGGCAGGATCTCTCCCCCTTTTTCAGTAAAAAAGACGAAAAGACGTAACAGAGTAGAAAAATGAACATTATCCAGAAGAAAATCCAGCTGCCGGACGGCAGAGTGATTGAGATCGAGACCGGAAAACTGGCCAAGCAGGCCGCCGGCTCCGCCGTAGTGAAGATGGGAGGGACCATGCTCCTGGCCACCGTAACCTGCGCAAAAGAAGTGAAAGAGGGAACCGACTTCATGCCCCTCACCGTAGATTACCGCGAGAAGTATTATTCTGCCGGCCGTTTTCCCGGCGGATTCCTCAAAAGGGAGAGTCGTCCCTCGGATTACGAGGTGCTCATTGCCCGCTTGGTAGACCGCCCCATCCGTCCCCTGTGGCCCGACGATTTCCATCTGGAAGTATTTGTGAATGTGATGCTTATTTCGGCCGAAAAAGACATCCAGCCGGATGCTCTGGCCGGCCTCGCAGCATCGGCCGCCCTGGCCACCAGTGACCTCCCCTTCGGCGGTCCCGTTTCCGAAGTCCGCGTTTCCCGCATCGATGGTCAGTTCGTAATCAACCCCGGTTTTGACGAGAACAAACGGGCCGATCTTGACCTGATGGTGGCCGCCACCGAAGAGAACATCATGATGGTGGAAGGCGAGATGAACGAGGTCTCCGAGCACGACATGCTGGAAGCCATCAAGTTCGCCCACGAAGAGATCAAAAAACACTGCCGCGTGCAGAAGGAACTGATGAAGGAACTGGGTACGGACGTGAACAAGCGCGACTACCCGCACGACGAGGAAGACGAGGCCCTGAAGACCGCCGTCCACGAGTTCTGCTACAACAAATGCTACGAGCTTGCCGGCAGCGCCAAGCCCAAGCATGAGCGCGAAGACGGTTTCGAGGCCATCAAGGCGGAATTCCTGGCCACCCTGTCCGAAGAAGACCAGGAGGCCAAAGGCGCCATGGTAGACCGCTATTACCACGACGTGGAAAAAGAGGCCATGCGCAACCTGATCCTGGACGAGGGCAAACGCCTGGACGGCCGCAAGACCGACGAAGTGCGCCCCATCTGGTGCGAGGTGGATTATCTCCCCTGCGCCCACGGCAGCGCCATTTTCACGCGCGGTGAAACCCAGTCGCTGGCTTCCGTCACCCTGGGCACCAAGATGGACATGAAGGAAATGGATGAGGTCCTGATCCAGGACGACCAGCAGTTCGTGCTCCACTACAACTTCCCGCCGTTCGCCACCGGTGAGGCCAAGCCGCAGCGCAGTGTAGGCCGCCGCGAAATCGGCCATGGCAACCTGGCCATGCGCGCCCTCAAGCCCGTGATTCCCACCGCCCCTGAATTTCCCTACGCCGTACGCGTAGTTTCCGATATCCTGGAATCCAACGGTTCCTCTTCCATGGCTTCCGTCTGCGGCGGCTGCCTGGCCCTGATGGATGCCGGCGTGAAGATCAAGAAGCCGGTGGCCGGCGTGGCCATGGGCTTGATCACCGACGCCGAGCGCCCGAATGACCGCTACGCCATCCTCACCGACATCCTCGGCGACGAGGACCACCTCGGCGACATGGACTTCAAGGTCACCGGTACCAAGGACGGCATCACCGCCACCCAGATGGACATCAAGGTGGACGGCCTTTCCTATGAGGTCCTGGAGAAAGCACTGGAGCAGGCCCGTCAGGGCAGGCTTCACATCATGGGCGAAATGCTCAAGACCATCCCTGCACCGCGCGAGGACTACAAGCCGTTCGTGCCGCGCATGATCCAGATCGAGATCCCGTCAGAGTTCATCGGCGCCGTCATCGGCAAGGGTGGAGAGACCATCCAGGGCATGCAGAAGGAATTCGGCACCACCATCACCATCGACGAGGTGGACAACGGCGACGGTACCACCAAGGGTGTCGTGGACATCTTTGGCACCGACAAGGCGGCCATGGATGCCACGCTGGAGCGCATCAAGAGTATCTGCGCCGTGCCTGAGGCCGGCCAGGTGTACCACGGAAAGGTGGTGAGCATCCTGGAGTTCGGCGCCTTCATCGAGATCCTGCCCGGCAAGGAGGGGCTCCTCCACGTGAGCGAGATTGCCTGGAACAAGACCGAGAAAGTGGAAGACGTGCTCAAGGTGGGCGATGAGGTGGATGTAAAGCTGCTGGAGATCGATGCCAAGACCGGCAAGATGCGCCTTTCCATGCGTGCCCTCACCGAGAAGCCGGAAGGCTACGTAGAGCCCAAAGGCCGCGACCACGGGCCGCGCCGCGAAGGCAATGGCCACAGGGACGGTGATCGCAAAGACCGCGGTCCTCGACGCGAAGGAGACCGCGCCCCTCGACGCGACGACCGTCGTCAGGAGAACAAGCCCCGCAAGCCCCGCTTCGAGGACGAGAATCCCAAGCAGAACGAGCCTGACGTGTTCTAAACCAAAGTAACGCCTATCCCGGGCGCTTCCGTGAGACGGAGGCGCCCTTTTTCTACCTGCACGCCCGTGAAGCGGTCGTTGTCGATAAGCAGGTTCCCGTCCAAATCCGCAAAGTCCACGGCCGGAGAAAGCTGGGCGGCAGCACTGACGGCACAGGAGGTTTCTGTCATGCAGCCCACCATCACCTGCATACCCAGGGCTCGGGCCAGGGTGACCATTTTCCAGGCCTCCCGCATGCCGGTGCATTTCATGAGCTTGATGTTGATACCGTGGACGACGCCCTTCAGCGGGAGAACATCCTTGAGCCGCTGCACGGATTCATCGGCATAGATGGGGAGCGGACTGCGCTCGGTGAGCCAGGCAAGGTCTTCTACCTGCCCCACCGGAAGGGGCTGCTCCACCATCACGACGCCCTGCTCCTTGAGAGAGAAAATCTCGTCCAGAGCCTTGGAACGGTCTTTCCAGCCTTGATTGGCATCTACGGCCAGGGGCACGTGAGTCACGCTGCGGATGGTCCGGATCATTTCCGCATCCGTATCCAGGCCCACCTTCACCTTCAGGATATTAAAGCGCCCGGCGGCTTCCAGGGTTTTTTCCCGCACAATCTCCGGCGTATCGATTCCGATAGTGTATGTCGTGGAAGGGGCTTTCCCGGGATCCAGCCCCCAGATCCTGTACCAGGGTGCCCCCAAGAGCTTACCCACGAGGTCGTGCAGGGCGATGTCCACGGCGGCTTTGGCGGCAGTGTCCCCTTCCGAGAGGGAATCTACATAGGAAAGTATGTCTTCCAGCTGGAAGGGATCGGAGAAACGGCCCAGGTCCACCTTTTTGAGGAAAGTGGTGACGGATTCCACGGACTGCCCCAGATACGGCGGCATGGAGGCTTCTCCATAGCCCGTAATGCCCTCGTACTCAATCTCCACCTGTACATCCGGCGTGGTGGTGCGGCTGTAGGAGGCAACGGTGAAGGTATGGGTGAGCTTGAGCTCATAGGGGAAGAATTTCAGGTGCATCTTCCCGTCCCCTTTTACGATATTGAACGGTTGCGGACCGCTCCCGCAGCCCAGCAGTCCTGCCCCGGCGGCGGCAAAGACCGTCGTCTTCAAGAAATCCCGCCGGCTCTGTGTCTTACTCATTGTAGTACGGATTGCTGAGGGTGGTGTTCAGGCCATCCTGTTTGTCGATATAAGGGAGGATACGGCCGCCGAACAGATACCGGCCCGCATTGTAAGCGTCAAAATCCTTGGCCGAAGGGTCCAGAGAACCGATTTTGACCAGCCCGAGGGAATGGATGAAGGCTCCGTTCCCCAAGTAGAACCCCACGTGGGAGACGCGGGGATTCTCGCCGTCCCATCGGCCGAAGAAAACCAGGTCTCCCTTCCGGAGCTGCTGCCACGGACCAATCCGGTCCCCTACCCGGGACTGCGGCCCGGCGTCGCGGGGGGCGATGATATCGTGCATGAACAGGACCGTGCGCACAAAGCCGCTGCAGTCAAAGCCCTTCGGGGACATGCCGGCCCAGATATACGGGAAGCCCAGCATGCTCCGGGCGGTGCGGAGGATGGCGTCGGCACTGTTATCCAGGCCTTTTCTCCAGGCGCCCAGTTCCATCGCATCCTTGCGGGAGAGGTAACCGGTGCGTCCGTCGGGGAAGCCGACTTTCCAGTATCCTCCCTTCCGGCCTTCCAGGCGGAGCCGGTCTCCGGCCACCACGTCCGACACTGCGGCCCCGTTCTTCGAGGGGCGGTCGTAGACCATGCCCGTGAGGGCGGTCACCACTACCTTCGGCGCGGCATTCCATGCGCTGTAAGCCTCCCGGGACAGCAAAGTGATAGCATCCTTGTGCACCCAGCCGGTGTATGTGTCCGGCGACTGGATGCGTGGCCAGTCGTTTTTCCCGGCTATCTCCAGGATATGGACAGGGGTACCCAGAAGGGCCTGGGACACCATTTCCGCATCGAAATCCGGGGTTCTGCGCATGTTGCAGACAGAAATATTCACAATCCCGTACTGCTGGGCGGCGGCCGGGAGGGCAAAGGCGGCAAGGGCCAGAATAAGAAGAAAACGTTTCATAGACACAAATATCGTCAATTTTACGGAGAATTGACATAGCCTTGAAAATATTCGCAAATATGCATATTATATACGGAAAATTTGCATAAATTCGCAGCCGATGAACAAGAAAGAAACGGGAAAAACCCTGATTGCACTGGTCCCCATCCTGGTATTGGTGGGGATTTTAGCCCTGAATATCAGCATCTTCGGAGCCGATTCCATCCTGGGAGCCTCGCAGGTGGCCCTGCTTTTTTCTGCCGGCGTCTGTGTCTGGCTGGGGATGTGGCTGTACAAAACGCCCTGGAAGGACTTCGAAGACGCCATCAAGGCCAACGTGGGCGACGTGACCACCGCCATCGTCATTCTGTTCCTGATTGGCTCCATTTCGGGCACCTGGATGGTGAGCGGGGTCGTCCCTACCTTCATTTACTATGGGGTGCAGATCATCAGCCCCAAGGTGTTCCTCCTCACTACCGCCGTGATCTGCGCCATCGTATCGGTGATGACCGGATCGTCCTGGACCACTATCGCCACCATCGGCGTGGCGCTGCTGGGAATCGGCCGGGCCGAGGGCTTCAGCGACGGCGTCATCGCAGGCGCCATCATCTCCGGAGCGTATTTCGGCGACAAGATTTCTCCCCTGTCCGACACCACGGTGCTGGCCTCTTCCCTAAACCGGGTGCACCTGTTCGACCATATCCGCTACCTGGTTTTTACCACCGGTCCTTCCATCGGCATCGCCCTGATCATTTTCACCGTCATGGGACTCTCCCACAGCGGGGCCGATGCCGCCGGCGTGAAGCTTTATACCGATGTGCTGTCCTCGCATTTCCACATCACGCCCTGGCTGCTGGCGGTTCCCGCACTCACGGCACTCATGATTTGGAAAAAAATGCCGGCCATGATGGTGCTGGCCCTCTCCACCCTGTCGGCCGCCGTCGCCGCGCTCGTCTTCCAGCCGGAACTGGTGTACACGGTGGGAGCGGGCGTAACGGAAGGTTCTCGGGCACGGGTGCTGCTGGCCGGAACCATCGAAACCATCTACAACACCGTGACCATGAACACGGGCTTTGCCGAGACCGACGCCCTGCTCACTTCCCGGGGTATGCTGGGCATGCTCAATACGGTTTACCTGATTATCTGCGCCATGTGCTTCGGAGCCTGCATGCAGGCCAGCGGCATGATTTTCCAGCTGTCCAAACTGCTGCAGCCCCTCACCCGCACCCGGACCGGCCTGGTGGCCTCCACGGTTACCAGCGGCACGCTCCTGAACGGGCTGGTGTCGGACCAATATCTGTCCATCATCCTCACGTCCAATATCTTCCGGAACACATACAACCGCTCCGGCTATGAGCCCCGCCTGCTCAGCCGCTCGGTAGAAGACTCGGCAACGGTCACCTCTCCCCTTTTCCCCTGGTCCAGCTGCGGCATGACCCAGGCCACCATCCTCTCCGTCCCCACGCTGGTGTACGCGCCATACTGCTTTTTCAATATCATTTCGCCGCTGATGTCCATCCTGATAGCCGTCATCGGCTGGAAGATTGTCCGGAATGCGGCGTTATCCAAGTAGCCAGCCGCTGTGGCGTGAAGCCGTTTTTTTTGATAATTCGTCGTAAATTCGTATATTTGAAAGTTAAAACATAAAACGAAAAACAATGGGATCCATCATTTACATTGCAGGTATCGTCCTGTCCGTCCTTGCCGTTCTTGACATTATCAAGAAGCCCATCTCCACCGGAGGAAAAATCATCACTGCTGTCATAGTGCTTTTAACAAGCTGGATCGGCCTTCTGGTGTATTACCTTTACGCCAAAAACCATCTCACCGAATGGTTCAAGTAAAGGGCTGTTGCAGAGTCAAATTTATTTTGTATCTTTGCAGCCCCGCTAAGGTGAGTTGTCCGAGTGGTTGAAGGAGCCTGCCTCGAAAACAGGTTTGCGTGCGAGCGCAACGGGGGTTCGAATCCCTCACTCACCGCAGTATAGCTTGACAATCAAGCGATTACAAAACAATAGACACAGATTTGGACATAATGCGCTAGGTTTGTGTTATTTTTACCTTTGTGAGACTTACGCAGATCCTACACCTTTGCAATCAGCTCCGCAGGCGCTATGTCATTCATCAGCGAAAACGCAAACCATTTCTTACCGAGGTCTTTGAGCGATGCACCGATGTGATAGACCTTGTCGTCGATGATAAGGAATCTGTCGTGCGCCTTGTTGAAGGGCTTGACGTCTATGGGTGCATACTGGGCGTTATGCCGGGTCAGGTCGAGCTGGAGCTTAGAGGAGATTTGCTTGGTATAAATGGTAGCCTTCACTCCGGCAGGGCGCTGCTGAGCATAGAGACACCGAGTTCGGTGAAGGCGTAAGGAAGACTACGACGCATGCTCCAGTTTGTGGTCGCATTTTGCGACCGCAAATTGTCGAACTCTTGTTTGCCGAGCTGAAACATGAAGTCTTCCGGGAAGCGGCTGATATTGCGCTTAACCTGCTCGTTGAGTCGCCTGGTTTCCACTCCATATAGTCTCGCAAGGTCCTGATCAAGAATGACCTGGACTCCACGAATGGAATAAATCATCTTCTCGACGGGCTGGTCAATGATGACCGCCCCAGAGTTTAACACCTTCAATTCTTCGCTCATAATCAGTTCAATAATCAGGTCTTTCCATCTTGATGTCGCATTTTGCGACTTCAAGTTTCCGTTTTACAAAAATACAAATAATCAGTGGGCGCACAAAGACACCTTGCGAATATTAGTGTGTCAAACTTGCTTGAGCACGCACTTTTTGGTAAGCTATGCAAAGCCCGCCTCGGGCGGGCGCGGTGGAAGTTGGTGGAAAAGCTGTGGTATTCTGTAGGTTTTTAGATGATTCCAAGGCATTTCCACATAAACGTGTGGTGTTTTTCGGATTTATTTTGTATATTTTTGTGGTGGTTTATTAAAACGCGCCTTATGGAACACGATGAAGCCACCGCCCCCATTTCCCTGACAAAGCAGGAAGTCGCCATTCTCCGACTGATCGCTGCAGGCCAGTCCACCAATAAGATTGCCGAGTCGCTCGGCCTCAAACCGCCCACCATCATGTGGTACCGGAAACGGCTTCACAGCAAGTTCCGGGTCCACAACATGGCGGAGCTGGTCCACAGGGCCGGAGAACTGCACCTCATCGATTAACACCCCAAAACGTTACGGATATGAAAAAAATCGCACTACTCCTTACTGCTTTCGCGCTCACGTGCGCGAGCGCGAACGCCCAGAGCCTCCTGGAGCGCCTCGGCCAGCGTGCCAAGAACGCCGCAGAGAACAACATCGGCAACAAGGTCGAGAAGGGTGTCAACGACATCCTGAACGGCAATGTCGGCAAAGGCAAAAAGCAGAAGTCCGACCCTTCCGTCATGCCCGGCGGCGACCGGGCATCCCAATGGACCTGCCCCGAATGCGGCACGGTCAACACCGGCAAATTCTGCGAAGAGTGCGGCGCGAAGCAGCCGACCGGCGTAGTCGCCACCTGGGACTGCCCCGAGTGCGGCCACAAAGGCAATACCGGCAAGTTCTGCGAAGAATGCGGCGCCCCGCAGTCTGATGTAGCCAGCGCCACCTCAGAGACGGTCAAAAGCGACTTCTTGCGCGGCAGCGTCGTCCTCTTCCAGGACGACTTCAAGAACGAGCAGGTGGGCGAGTTCCCGTCCAAGTGGGACATCCAGCGGGAGGGCAATGCCGAGACGGCGGTTATCAACGGCCAGAAGTATCTGAGTTACACGACAGACTACAATTTCGTGGAGCCGCTGATGGAGAACATGAAGTCCTATCTGCCTGATGTCTTCACCCTCGAGTGGGATTATTTCTGCAGCAAGCAGGGAGATCTTGGCCAATCCAGCATGGAACTGATCTTTGATATGGGTCTGAATGACCGGGTTGGACGATTCGAGTTTGCATACCGCTCCTGGAATCCTGATTACTGGATACAATACGATTTTAAAAAACCTAACAGCGATGATTCTGTATCAGGAAGCTTAGATTGGAATGATATTAAGTCTTACATCAAAGTGGGCCAGTGGAACCATTTCGCCGTGTCGTTCAACAAGCGCGCACTCAAGATCTACATCAATGACAACCGCGTGGTCAACCTGCCGAACGTACAGGCTCCTGAGCGCTTCAAGTTCTGGAGCAACGGCGATTACAAGTATAAAGGCTTCACCAACGTGCTCCTCTGCGCCGGTGCCAAGGAGCTCTACGAGCGCGAGACGACCAACCTCTCCGAGGCTGCCAAGGCCGTGGAGCAGGCCATCGCCCAGACCGGCAAGTTCGTGACCAACAACATCCTCTTCGACACCGGCAAGGCCACGATCAAGCCGGAGTCCGAGCCGGAGATCGACAAGGTCGCCGAGTACATGAAGGCCAACCCGACCGCCCGTTTCGAGGTCCAGGGCCATACCGACAGCCAGGGCTCCGACGCCGTCAACGACCCGCTCTCACAGGAGCGTGCCGAGGCCGTGGTGAAGGCGCTCGAGGCGAAGGGCGTGGATCCGTTCAACCTCCGCGCCGTGGGCAAAGGCTCCCACGAGCCGATTGCCGACAATGCCACCGACGAAGGCCGAGCCAAGAACCGCAGAGTTGAATTCATCAGGAAGTGACATGAAAAAGATCATTCTGTTATGGGCCATGCTGGCCTCCACACTGTCGCTGGCGGCGCAGCCGGTCAGCGAGATCGACCTGCTGGTGGGCCAGACTTTCTCCTATTGTGCGGCCGGGACGCATCTCGTCGGGTTCTCCGTGGAAGACGGGCAGGAATTCGTGCAGGCGTCCCAGGATGGCCTTAAGCTGACAATCAAAGGCCTGAAGAGCGGCGACGCTACGATCCGCCTTTCGCTGCGCGGAGGCCAGTCTTCCAAACTGCTCGTCCACGTGCTCCTGGGCTCCCCGGCCCGCCGGCCCGGAAAGACGGAGAAGCCCGAAGACACACCGGAGTGGACCGGGCGCTACGAACTCCGGTTGCCTCAGACCAACTACAGCATTATCTACCACTCGTTCCGGGAGGACTGGCGCTGGGACAGCATGGAAACGTATTCCTGCATCGGCGAGACGTTTGTCCAGTCGGAATGCTTCGAATCCGAGGACGGGTACAACGGCATGGAGGACCTCATCAGTATGTTCGATTTCCAGACCAAGCTGGGCTACAGCGGCGGCCTGCACCCGGATGGCTATTACGTAATGTATTACGGCGACGGGAACGAGATCGTGCCGGAAAACAGGCATGACGGCATCTCGCATTTCGAGTCTTACGCGCCCCGTTCCCTGGCCATGGCGCTTTATGGTATCGAGCCGGCCGGTTTCGGGCGCGACCCGGGCGGGGACGACACGCTACAGTCGGGCACCATCATGCAGCGCATCCGCATGACCGGGGGTAACCAGAATCACCTGAAGCGCTATTACCGGGGAGACGAGACTGTCTGCGGCCGGACGTGCTGGGTGTTTGACTTCCGCGGCACCAACCTATTCGGCTACGGCGGCTATGTGGTCTGGGTTGATCAGGAGACCGGCCTGGTCCTGCGCCAGGATGCCGAGGAGGGCGGCGGTTTCATCGTCACCCGCTTCGACCTGGACTACCACGACTGGGACATCCAGATCCGGCCCGACCTTTTCAAATAGTTCCGGCGGGTGTTACGGGAAATTGCAAAGAATCATTATCTTTGCGATTATGAAGAAGTTCCTGTCCCTGCTCATCTTGTTCCTGCCGCTGCTTGCCCGAGGCTACGGCGACCACCGCGGGCATAATCTGGACTCGCTGGAGCGGGTCACGGCGCGCTACACGCCGGACCGGCTTTTGGGCGCATCGGACGAGGAAAAGATCGCGTATGCCCAAACCTGCCGGGAACTGGCCTGGGGCTACCTGCAGCTGGATGGCGCAAAAAGCGTCTATTATGCCCGGCAGGCGATGGAGCTCGGCCGGCAGCTGGGCGGGCGGAATACGGTTTTCGACATGTCCATCCTGATCGGCCAGTGCTTCTGGGCCTCGGAGCGCTACGACAGCGCACGGGTCCACTACAGCCGCGCAGAGGCTGTGCTGCAGGAAATGGAAGCGTCCTGGGCCGACCCGGACCCGCACGACCTGGAAGCCAACCAGGCGCGTCTGTGGGGAACCCTCGGCAATTTCTACGCGGCGCAGGACTCCCTGGAACAGTTCGCTCATTACTACGGAAAAGCCGGAGCCGTCTTCGAAAAATGGGGCTGGTGGGAAGACTGCTCCACGCTGCACCGGAACATCGGCGAGGTCTATACGGACATCGGCGACTTGAAAACGGCCAGACCGGCGTATGAAAAGGCCCTGGATTTCGCCCTGCAGTCCGGCGATTCCCTTATCATCGCCAATGCCATGTACGGCCTGGGCCGATGGTATCACGAATCCGGAAAAACCGCCAAGGCCCTGGAGTACCTGACCCAGGCCGAGGCATATTTCGGGCAACACGCCCGGGAGGAGTCTTTTGCCCGGGCTGATACCCTTGCCATCATGAATGCCGCGCACAAGGACCTTTACCGCAATGCCCGGATGCTGGCAATAGCCGCATTCCTTGTTCTTCTTCTTTCCATCGGCGGAACGCTCCTGATTCGGCGGCTCAGGCTTACCAGCCAGGAGTTGACGGAGACATCGGCCGTACTGGACGAGACCATCGAGGAACTGCGGCCGGCGGCAGCGGAAGAACAGGTGGATCTCAACGACCGGGAAAAAGCCATCGCCCGGCTGCTCGTGGAGGGCAAGAGTACCAAGGAGATCGCCGAAGCGGTCCATCTGGGCGTGAACACGGTTCTCTGGTACCGCAAACGGCTGTATGCCAAGTTCGATGTGCACAATGCCGCGGCGTTCTCGACAGAAATAAGCAGGCGGGGCATCCTGGAGTAGAAAGAGGAAAGATTCTTTGCCGTGGACGTTGGAAGCGAACGTGGAGTTACCGAATGGAATCCCACTCGGACCGGCCCACCTCGGGGGTGACCTGCTCGATGGAGGGACGCCAGACGGCTACCCCGAAGTGGCAAAAGGTTTTCACGTAGTATTCCTTGCCCATTTCCACGTTCAGGGAAATGTTCTCGCGGGTTTCCGTCTTGCCCCAGATTTCGTAGGTGCCGGGTTTCTCCACCTTCACGGCCGCCTTGGTGTTGTTCTTGGAACGGTACACCACCTCGTCTCCCAGATGCACATCGTAGGGGGTACGGACGAAATTGCCGGTGCGGTAGAAATAGATGACGGCATAGTCCGGATGGCTGGCGGGGATGGAATCTGCCGCAATGACCATATTGCTGGAGATTTTCGGGGAGCATCCGCACACGGCAAGCAAAAGTGCGGAAAGGACGATGAGGATTCGTTTCATGGCAGTCTGTTTATATTTCAGTGGCAAATGTAGTTTATTTCAGTCATCTTTGCAATACGCACTCCGGGAACGGGGAACCTTACAGAAGTTCCTCCAGAGCCGCATAGATTTCCTCGCCGCGGAGCCCCCGCCGGAGTATGGTGCCGTCCGGGCCGAAGAGAATCAGGTGCGGAATGGCATTCACGCCATAGAGCTCGGCAGGGATCCGTTTCCCGTCCAGGATCTGGGGCCAGGGCATTTCCAGTTCCTGCAGCGCCCGAACGGTATCTTCCCGTTTGTCGCTCACCGCAATGCTGACCACCTCGAAGCGGTTGCCGTGGAACGCTTCCCACGCCTTTCGGACGTAGGGAATCTCGGCTTTGCAGGGAACGCACCAGGAAGCCCAGTGGTCCAGCAGGATGTATTTGCCCCGGCCGACATAGTCCGACAGGCGCACATCCGTCCCGTCGGGATTGCCCCCCGGCACCAGATAGTCTTTAAAGAGCTGCCCCGGCTCCGTGCCCGCCTGCACTTGAATGGCTTCGTAGGCCGATTTCACCAGCGAAAAAACCTTCATCTTGTCCGACAGCTGGTCATAGAGCGTGAGGAAACGGTTCCGGTTCACATAGGAGAGGTCTTCCAGGGCCAGGGCGCCCACCAGGTTGTCCCGGTTGGAGAGCACCACGGAGTCGGCCAGGGCGGTCTTCTCCGCCTTCTGGTCCCGGCTATACCGGTAAAAACGGCGGTGGAAGGCCATGTAGCGGTCTTCCATGGGCATGCCGGAAGAGACGCGTTCGTCGATGTCCACGGTGGCCCGGCCGGGTTCCAGGATAAGATGGACCCGCTGCTTTCCATTCCCCACATACGCGTAGAAGGGTTCCCTGACCGAGCCTCGGAACTGAAACCTGCCGTCACGGACAACCGCCTGATCCAGCGTGTCTTTCGCATCCACATGGATCAGCCACACGGGCGTACCGTCATCCGCAGTGAAAATGCCGTCTATCTGATACGCCTGCCGGGCACAGGCGCCCAACAGCAAGGGAATGAGCAGCAGTCCGATTCTTTTCATTTCAGGGGTCCTCGCTAAATGGTCCTGCAAACTTAATGTTTTTTGACTATCTTTGCAATATGCTCACGCTCTTCACATTCCTTCTGGCCATGCTCCCGCTGAAGCTGTGGCCGGCCGAAAAGCCGGACATGGCGGTACTCGCAAGCGAACAGCGGGAAGGCTACACCTGCCAGCTGGTGGAATACCGCACCTTCGGGGAGGAGCGGGTGCAGGCGTATCTGCTCTCGCCCGCAGACGGGGAAAAGCATCCCGGCCTGGTGCTGCTGCACGACCACGGCGCCCGCTTCGATATCGGCAAGGAAAAGCTGGTGCGTCCCCTTGCCGGCACACCGCAGCACATCCGGGAAAGCGCCCGCCAATGGGTGCGGGACGGCTTTGACGGCGTGTATTTTGCCGACAGCCTGGCCTCCCTGGGTTACGTGGTCCTGGTGCCGGACGCCCTGTACTGGGGCTCCCGCAGCAGTGAAAAATGCCAACGCTGGAGCCGGATGCAGTTCGGCGACGCCCCCAGGGACGGAATCCGGGAGCTGAAACAGGAAGTCTATGAAGGCCAGCGGGCAGTCTATGACAGCCTGCACCGCCGGGGCGTGATCTGGGCAGAGCAGACCCTGAACGAGGACGCCGCTGCCGCCCGCCTGCTGAAAAGCCTTCCCAACGTGCTGGAGGTGGGCTGCTTTGGCTGGTCCATGGGCGCCCACCGGGCCTGGCTGCTGGCCGCCTTCTGCCAGGAGGTGAAAACCGGCGCGGCGCTGTGCTGGATGACCCTCAAGCGCACCCAGGCGCAGCCCCCGTCGGCATCGGACTATTCGATGATGATCCCCCGCCTTCGCAGCCGGTACGACTTTCCCGACATCGGCCGCGCGCTGGCCCCCAAGCCCTTTCTTTTCCTGAGCGGACGCACGGACCACCTGTTCCCGGAAGAGGCCACGGCGGAAGCTTTCCGCACCCTGCAGCAGATCTATAGGGAAGAGGGGGCCGAAGGAACCCTCAAGACCGAATTCTTCGAAGGCGGCCACCACTGCGGCAAAGCGCAGCAGCGCACCCTTGTCCGTTTCCTGGACGGCATACTCAAGTAAACGAAAATTCTTGGCCGAACTTTCTAAAATATTTTATATCTTTGCAATCCGTAAGTGCAGGCCGCCGTGCCGGTGCTTACGGTTTAATTTTTTTATATTATGGCAACATTCAGAGAAAGGGCGCTCGCCGTGGCGTCCTCACGCAATCCCAAGAGGCATTACGTGGAAAACGGGCCGATTTCGACGTACTTCGGCCAGAATGTGTTTGCCTTGGAAACCATGCGGAAGTACATGTCCGACGCCGCATTCCGCTCCATCCTGGAAGCCCGGAAAACCGGGAACAAGATAGACCGGAAAATGGCCGACGAAATAGCCTCCGCCATGAAATCCTGGGCCATCGAACGGGGTGCCACACACTACACCCATCTCTTCCAGCCGCTTACCGGTTCCACCGCAGAAAAACACGAAGCCTTCATCTCCCTCAAGGACGGAGACCCCATGGAGCGTTTCAAGGGCAGCGCCCTGGTCCAGCAGGAACCGGATGCCTCCAGTTTCCCGAACGGAGGCCTGCGCAACACCTTTGAAGCCCGCGGTTATTCCGCCTGGGATCCCAACTCCCCCGCCTTCGTCCTGGACGGGACCCTCTGCATCCCTTCCGTCTTCGTCTCCTACACGGGAGAGGCGCTGGACATGAAAGTCCCCAACCTGCGCTCGATCCAGGCGCTGGATGCAGCCGCCACCGCCGTAGCCCGGCTCTTCGACCCGCAAGTCACCGGCATCACGGTCAACGTGGGCCTGGAGCAGGAATACTTCCTGGTAGACGAAGCCCTGTACAATGCCCGCCCGGACCTGCAGCTGTGTTCCCGCACGGTGATCGGCCACACGTCGGCCAAAGACCAGCAGCTGTCGGACCACTACTTCGGCGCCATCCCCTCCCGCGTGGCCCTGTTCATGAAAGACTTTGAGACAGAGGCCTATAAACTGGGCATTCCGCTCCAGACCCGCCACAACGAGGTAGCCCCGAACCAGTTCGAGTGCGCCCCTGTGTTCTCGGAAATCACCACCGCCATCGACCAGAACATGCTCCTGATGATCGTGATGCAGAAGGTGGCGGAAAAGCATCAGCTCAAGGTCCTTTTCCACGAGAAACCCTTCCAGGGAGTGAACGGCAGCGGCAAGCACTGCAACTGGTCCATGTCCACCAATACGGGCGTGAACCTGCTCTCTCCGGGGAAAACCCCCATGAAAAACCTGCAGTTCCTGGCCTTTTACGCGTCGGTGGTACGCGCCGTCTGCCGGCACGACTACCTCCTGATGGCCTCTGTGTGCTCGCTGAACAATTCCTACCGCCTGGGCGGCCACGAGGCTCCGCCCGCCGTGATGTCGGTCTTCTCCGGCTCCACCCTGAGCAAGGTGTTCGACGCCATCCTGCGCATGGAAGACGTTTCCGAACCCGGAGAAGTCCGGCGCAGCATAGACCTGGTCAGTTCCATCCCGGAGATTATCCCGGACAACACGGACCGGAACCGCACCTCCCCCTTCGCCTTCACCGGAAACCGCTTCGAGTTCCGCGCCGTGGGGTCGTCTGCCAACGCCGCCGGCGCCACCTTCGTGCTCAACGCCGCCGTGGCGGAAAGCCTCAAGCTGTTCCGCTCCCGGGTAGACGCCCTCACCGGCAAGGGAGAGGAGCTGGACAAGGCCCTGCTTACCGTCATCCGGGAATTCCTGGAGGAAGCCCGACCCGTCATGTTCGAGGGCAACGGCTACTCCGACGAGTGGCTGGAGGAAGCCCGCCGCAGGGGACTCACCCCCGTGACCAATGTCCCGGTAGCCTTCCAGGCCTTCCGCAAGCCCGAATCCGTGCAGCTGTTCACCGAAACCGGCGTGCTCTCCCCCAATGAGATCGAAGCCAGGGTAGAGGTGCAGGAAGAGACATACGTGAAAAAACTGCAGATCGAAGCCCGGGTTATCGGGGATATCTGCCTGAATCACGTGATTCCCGCCGCCGTAAACTATCAGGACATCCTGATGCGGAGCATCCAGGGCAGCAAGGACATCTTCGGGGAAGAGTTCAAAGACCTCTGCAAGGCCGACATTGAAACCTACCGGAAAATCGCCGGTTCCATCAACGCCCTCTCGGAAGACACCCAGGCCCTGGTAGAAGCCCGCAAGAAGGCCAACCG
This sequence comes from uncultured Bacteroidales bacterium, assembly GCA_947168525.1. GTDB lineage: Bacteria > Bacteroidota > Bacteroidia > Bacteroidales > UBA932 > Cryptobacteroides. The sequence continues at coordinate 368,168 of CAMVMG010000001.1, read as the reverse complement.
CATGGCCGACATGACCCGGCGCGCCCTCTCCTACTCCACCGAAGTGATGGAGAAGATGGTGCGTGTGCGGGAAAGCGCCGACAACCTGGAAATGCTGGTGGACGACGCCCTGTGGCCGCTCCCGAAGTACCGCGAACTGTTATTCTTTTAATTTTCAAACAAGACATATTCTTCCATTATGTGTGGAATCGTAGGTTATGTCGGGTACCGCCAGGCGTGTCCCGTCATTATCAAAGGGTTGCATAGGCTTGAGTACAGAGGCTATGACAGCGCCGGTGTCGCCCTCATAGGCAGGGACGGCCAGATTGAACTGTACAAATGCAAAGGCAAGGTGGAAGACCTGGAGCACTTCCTGGAAGGGAAAGACACCGAAAGCACCATCGGGATCGGACATACGCGCTGGGCCACCCACGGGGCGCCCAACGATGCCAATGCGCATCCCCACTTCTCCCAGTCGGGGCGGATCGCCCTGATCCACAACGGGATCATCGAGAATTTCCGGGTGCTGAAAGATGCGCTGAAAAGCCACGGATACACCTTCCGCAGCAGCACGGACTCCGAAGTCCTGGTGAACCTGATCGAATACATCCAGGACACCAACGAATGTACCCTGGAAGAAGCGGTGCGGATGGCGCTGAGGCAGGTGGTGGGCGCCTACGCAATCGCCATCGTCAAACGCGGAGACCCGGACCGGATCATCGCCGCCCGGCAAAGCTCTCCCATGGCGATCGGCATCGGGGAAGGCGAGTATTTCCTGAGCTCCGATGCCGCATCCATCATCGACTATACCCAGAAGTTCGTGTACCTGAACGACGGCGAAGTGGCGGTCATTGAAAAGGGAAAGCCCCTCCAGATCAAAACCCTGGAAGGAGAAGCCTCCCAGGTGAATATCCAAAAACTGGAAATGTCCATCTCCCAGCTGGAAAAGGGCGGGTTCCCGCACTTCATGCTCAAGGAGATCCACGAGCAGCCGGACACCCTCGTAGACTGCATCCGCGGGCGCGTGAGTCCCGACAGCCGGGAGATCATCCTCTCCGGCGTGCTGGACAACAAGGAGCGCTTCCTGAAGGCCGGCCGGATCATTTTCGTGGCGTGCGGAACATCGTGGCATGCCTCCCTGATCGGCGAACACCTCATCGAGAACCTGTGCCGGATCCCCGTGGAAGTGGAGTATGCCTCTGAATTCCGCTACCGGAATCCCATCATCCGCCCCGACGACGTGGTCATCGCCGTGTCCCAGTCCGGCGAGACGGCCGACACGCTGGCCGCCGTGGAGATCGCCCGGCGGGAAGGCGCCTTCGTGTACGGGATCTGCAATGTCATCGGCTCTTCCATCGCCCGTGCCACGGATTCGGGCACGTACATCCACGTGGGGCCGGAAATCGGCGTGGCTTCCACCAAAGCGTTCACCGGCCAGGTGACAGTGATGGCCATGCTGGCACTGGTGGTGGGGAAATTGCGCGGCACCCTTGCTGAGGAAGAGTATCACCAGATGGCCGATGCCCTGCTCCGCCTGCCGGACACCATCCGGAAGGTGCTGGAATGTGCGCCAGCCGTGGAGAAACTCTCCGGCATCTTCACCTACGCCCACAATTTCATCTACCTGGGGCGCGGCTACAACTACCCCACCGCCCTGGAGGGCGCGCTGAAGCTGAAGGAAATCTCCTACATCCATGCCGAAGGCCTGCCGGCCGCCGAGATGAAGCACGGGCCCATCGCCCTGATCGATGCGGAAATGCCCACCGTGGTCATCGCCACCCTGGACCACACCTACGAGAAAACCGTCTCCAACATCGAGGAGATCAAGGCGCGGGGCGGCAAGATCATCGCCGTCATCTCCGAGGGTGACACCCAGCTTCGGAAACGGGCCGACTTCTGCATCGAAGTTCCCTCCACGGCCGAATGCCTGATGCCCGTGGTGTCCATCATTCCGCTGCAGCTGCTGGCCTATTACATCGCCGTGAACAAGGGCAGGAACGTGGACCAGCCCCGGAACCTGGCCAAATCGGTCACGGTGGAGTAGACCCGAGTTTTAAAAAAAGGTCAAAAACAGCGACTTTCCGTTCTTTGGAAGGGTACTCCGTTCCCGCCGGTATCAACCGGCGGGAAATTGTTTTATCTTTGTGTAGACAGAATTATTAACACTATGGAGTACAGAGAACTTGGAAAAACGGGGCTGAAGATTTCCAGCCTGTGTTTTGGCGCATCTTCCCTGGGAAGCGTGTTCCACGAGACCAGGGAGGCGGAGAGCATCCAGGCCGTGGAAGCGGCTGTGGAAGGCGGTATCAATTTCATTGATGTTAGCCCCTACTACGGACACTACAAGGCAGAGACCGTCCTGGGAAAGGCGCTCAAATACATCCCCAGGGACAAGTACTACCTGAGCACCAAGGTGGGCCGATACGGAAAGGACGGGGTGAACACCTGGGACTATTCTGCCCGCCGCGCCACCGAAAGCGTCTATGAGAGCATGGAGCGGCTGGGGATCGACCACATCGACTTGATCAATGTGCACGATATCGAGTTCCAGGCGGCCATGGAAGGCGGCCTGCAGAAAGTGGTGGACGAGACCCTGCCCGCCCTGGTGGAACTGAAGAAGAAGGGCGTGGTGGGCCACGTAGGCATCACCGACCTGCAGCTGGAAAACCTGAAATGGGTAGTGGAGCACTCGGAGAAAGGGACGGTGGAGAGCATCCTGAACTTTTGTCACTACTGTCTCAACGACGACGCCCTGGTGGACTACATGGACTTCTTCGAAGCGCACGGAGTGGGCATCATCAACGCCTCGCCGCTGGGTATGGGCCTTCTGACCATGCGCGGCGTTCCGGACTGGCATCCGGCGCCGAAAGCACTGGTGGAAGCCTGCCACCGCGCAGCCCTTCACTGCGCAGAGAAAGACTATCCCATCGAGAAACTGGCCATGCAGTTCTCGGTGAACCATCCGCGCATCGCCGGCACCCTGTTCTCGTCGGCCAACCCGGACAATGTCCGGCGTAACATCCAGTGGGTGGACGAACCCATGGACGCGAACCTGGTGAAAGAGGTTCAAGATATTATCGGCCATCAACAGCGCGTAACGTGGGCAAACTCATAATCGACGCACACAGCCATCTGTGGCTGCGGCAGGACACCCGGGTGGACGGCAAGCGGATCCTGTCGCTGAAAAACGGACGCAGCATCTTCCTGGACCAGGAAGTGCAGATGCTGCCGCCCTTCCTCCTGGACGGGCGCAATACGGCCGAAGTGTTCCTCTCTAACATGGACTATGCCCAGGTGGGCGGGGCCGTGGTGGTACAGGAACTCATCGACGGCAACCAGAACGAATACCTGCAGGCCGTCCAGCGACAGTACCCCCACCGCTTTTTCTGCATGGGCATGGCCTGGAACGAGGAAGAGCTGGAGGCGGTGATCCGCGCCGGCCTCCGGGGCGTGGCCTTCCCGGGACACCGGATCAAGCAGCCCCTGTTGACGCTGATGCCCGTTTTCAAGCGGATGGAGAAGGAAGGGATGGTGCTGTCAATGTGCCTTGCCGACGACGGGCGGCAGATCGCCCAGATGGCGGAGGTGATCCGGGAATGCCCGGCGCTGAAAGTGGCCATCGGCCATTTCGGGATGCCAACGACGGACTCTTTCCGCAGCCAGGTTATGCTGGCGCGGGAAGGCAAGAACGTCATGATTGAATCCGGCGGCATCACGTGGCTGTACAACAGCGAATTCTACCCCTTCCCCACGGCGGTGCGCCGGATCCGGGAAGCGGCCGACTGGGTAGGCTGGGACCGCCTGATGTGGGGCTCCGACTACCCGCGCACCATCACGGCCATCACTTATAAGATGTCCTACGACTTTGTCCTGAAGTCAGGCCTGATTTCCGAGCCGGACAAAGCGCTGTTCCTGGGCGAAAACGCCCGGCGTTTCTACGGTTTCGGGAACCTTCCCGACCTCCCCTACATTAAAAACATGTCCGAATGAAAAAAACACGTCTGGCCCTGGGGCTGATTTTCTGCCTGTTCTTCCTGTGGGCCATCAGCAGCAACCTGCTGCCAACCATGATCCGGCAGCTGATGAAAACCTGCGAACTGAACACGTTCGAGGCCTCGTTCACGGAAAGCGCATACTGGCTGGCCTACTTTATCTGCCCCATCCCCATCGCCATGTTCATGCGGCGGTTCAGCTACCGGATCGGGATTGTGACGGGGCTGCTGATCGCCGCCGCCGGCTGCCTGCTGTTCTTCCCGGCGGCGCGGGTGCACAGCTATGGCGTGTACCTGTGCGTATTCTTTGTCATCGCCACCGGCATGTGCTTCCTGGAAACGGCGGCAAACCCGTATGTGTCGGTCCTGGGAGACCCTGTGACGGCGCCCAGGCGGCTTAACCTGGCCCAGTCGTTCAACGGGCTGGGTGCGTTCATATCGGCCATGTTCCTGAGCAAATTGGTCCTGAGCGGGCAAAACTACACCCGGGCCACCATTCCGGCCGACTATCCCGGCGGCTGGGAGGGAAACATCCAGATGGAGACCGGCTCCATGAAACTCCCCTACCTGATCCTGGCGGGGATGCTGATCCTGGTGGCCGTCCTGCTGGTCGCCGTGAAACTGCCCAAGGTGGCCGAAGAGGAAGACCCCCAGGCCAAAGGGGACAAACTCATCGACTTCTCCACGCTCCGCAAGCCGCACCTGCGCTGGGGCGTCATCGCCCAGTTCTTCTACAACGGCGGGCAAACGGCTATCAATTCGCTGTTCCTGGTGTACTGCTGCAACTATGCCGGCATCGACGAGGGCACGGCCACCACGTTCTTCGGCCTGTACATGCTCTTCTTCCTCCTGGGCCGATGGGTGGGCACGCTGATCATGGCCAAGTTCTCCCCGGAGAAGATGCTCACCTTCTACGCCCTGGCCAACGTGGTCCTGTGCATCGTGATTGTACTGTTCGGAGGCTATGTGGGCCTGTATGCCATGCTGGTGGTATCTTTCTTCATGAGCATCATCTACCCCACGCAGTTCTCCCTGGCTATCAACGGCCTGGGCAAGCAGACCAAGTCCGGGAGCGCCTTCCTGGTGATGGCCATCGTGGGCAATGCCTGCGTGCCGCAGTTCACCGCGTTTATCATGCACCGCAACGAGGCCGTTTACCATATAGCCTATATCGTCCCGCTCATCTGCTTTGCCGTATGCGCCTTTTACGGATATAAATACAAATCTCTCTTGGAGAAAAGTCCTTTGGAATGAAAGCTTTACAAATCACCCATTCACAGGAAGCGAGCGTCATTGAAATAGACGCCCCCGCGGCGCCCGGCCGTGGAGAAGTGCTCCTGAAACTGCAATACGTGGGATTCTGCGGCAGCGACCTGAACACGTTCATGGGACGCAACGCCATGGCGCTGGATCCCGTCATCCCCGGCCATGAGGTGGGGGCGCTCATCGAAGCCGTGGGCCCGGAAGTGCCCGAAACCCTGCAACCCGGCATGGTCGTCACCTGCAACCCTTACACGAACTGCGGCCGATGCGCCGCCTGCCGCCGCCAGCGCTTCAATGCCTGCGAGCACAATGAGACCCTGGGAGTGCAGCGGAATGGCGCCATGCGGGAACGGATTGTCCTCCCGTGGGAAAAAGTGATTCCCGCCGGCGGGCTCAGCGCCCGGACCTGCGCCCTGGCCGAGCCCATGAGCGTAGGATTCCATGCCGTAGACCGCGGAGGGGTAAGGGATGTGGACACGGTGCTGGTGCTCGGCTGCGGCATGGTGGGGATGGGAGCCGTCGTGCGATCTGCCCTCCGCGGCGCCACCGTGATTGCGGCCGACCTGGACGACGAGAAACTGGCCCTGGCCCGCGAAATGGGGGCCGCACATACCTTGAACACCCGGACGGAAGACGTCCACGCCCGGCTTGCTACCCTGACGGACGGCCTGGGCCCCGACGTGATCATCGAGGCCGTGGGCAGTCCCTTCACTTACCGGATGGCCATAGACGAGGTGGCGTTCACGGGAAGGGTGGTGTGTATCGGCTACGCAAAGTCGGAGGTGACGTTCCAAACCGGCCTGTTTGTGAAGAAAGAGCTGGATATCAGAGGGTCCCGCAATGCTACGCCGGAAGATTTCCGGGCGGTGACCCGCTTCCTGGAAAAAGGCACGGCGCCCCTGGAGAAACTTATCACCCGGGTAATCCGTCCCGACGCGGCGCTCCAGACCCTGCGCTGGTGGAGCGAAAATCCCGGGAAGGTTTTCCGCATCCTGGTGGACTTCTGCTAAAAAAGCGGTTGACGCTAGTCCAGCGCCCGCCGGATGCGTTGCAGGGCATCGTCGAGGACACTGGCGGGGCAGCCGATGTTCAGGCGCACGAAGCCCTCGCCGCCCGGCCCGTAACCAGCGCCGTCGCTGGGGATGACCCTGGCTTTCCGGATGAACAGGTCCATCAGCTCCGGTTGGGAGAGCCCCAGCGCCCGGCAGTCCAGCCAGACCAGGAAGGAGGCCTGCGGACGGAAGGGGACGATACCGAGTGGCTCATCGGCAAAGAACTGCTCCACCTGCCGGATATTGCCCTGAAGATAGTCTTTCAGGCTGTCCAGCCAGGCGGTATCTTCCCGGTAAGCAGCCAGCACGGCCTCGATAGTCATCACGGAAGGCTCGGAAAGTTTGGCGCTCCGCAGGGTTCCCAGATACTTTTCCCGTTTGGCGGCGTCGGGGATAATGCAATAGGCCGTTCCGGACAGCCCCGCCAGGTTGAATGCCTTGGTGGGTCCGGCGAAGATCATTCCCACGCGGGCGGCAGCCTCCGACACGCTGCAGAAGGGGATGTGCCGATGCCCCCAGAGCGCCAGGTCCCCGTGGATCTCGTCCGACACCACGATGATGCCGTGGCGCTCGCATAGGCTGGCCAGGGCCGTCAGCGTTTCCTTGTCCCAGCAGATGCCCACAGGGTTGTGCGGGTTGCAAAGGACCAGCATCCGGGTTTTGCTGTCGATAAGCCTTTCCAGCCCTTCCAGGTCCATCCTGTACCGCCCGTTTTCCAGCAGGAGAGGGTTGTCCACCGCCACGCGGCCCAGACGCTCGATATAAAGCTTGAAATGGTCGTAGACCGGCGGCTGGACGATAATCTTGTCTCCGGGTTCAGTGAAGGTAAGATAGGCCTGGTTGATGCCCGTAATCACGCCCGGAGCATAGCCGATGCAGTCCCGTCCGGTAGCATAGCCGTGGATGCGCCCTTCCCACGCGGCGATGGCCTCGAAGAAGGTCTCCGGAAGGGATGTGTATCCCATGATGTCCCTCTCCAGCCGGCGGCGGAGGGCGGCGCTTACATACGGGTCCGTGCGGAAATCCATATCGGCAATCCACAGGGGGATTTCCCCTCCGGAAGCGCGTCCGTACTTGATGCTCCAGGTTCCGGACCGGTCGATGATCTCGTCAAAGTCCCAGCCGCCCGTTGCAGGCGCTTCCGAACAGGCTTGCAGGAGGGATCCGGCCGGGAGACAGGCAGCCGTTCCCGCCGCCGCCATGCCTTTGATGAATGTCCTTCTTTTCATACGCGCAGAATGAGAATGCAGGTACAAAGATACCGAATTAGGCCGATTTTGAAAAAAGATTTGCAAAATCCAGCGAAAGATACTACATTTGCATTCCCGAACAAGACAGGGGCGTAGCTCAGCTGGTTTAGAGCGCTTCAGTCACATTGAAGAGGTCATCGGTTCGAATCCGATCGTCCCTACCAAAAAGAGATCAACTCACTTTTGAGCTGATCTCTTTTTATTGAAGGAAGCATGTTTTTATTTCGCTGATCCCCGTTCAAACTCAAAGTGAAGCGGTTTGTCAAAGTGGCGGCGGGAATAGTAGGTGACGGACGGGTGGGTCAGGTCCATGACCAGGGTCCAGGCGGTGCCCAGGAACTTCCCCTCCTGCTCCGGCTGGGAGACAGTGGCCATCGTCGTGGTAAGCTGCAGCTTGTCCATCACGCCTTTTGAATCTTCCAGGCGGCCGCAGAGGTATTCATATCGGTGGTCCCCTTCTTTCAGGCCCACATTCAGTTTGGATTCACACAGGTAATGGTTGGCTACGGCGGCCGATTCTACCACAACCATCTGGTTGTCCACGTACTCCACCACCACGCGTCGGCCGGTGGCGTCTGAAATGGCATAATGATGAGCTGCGCCTATATCGGAGTGCATGTCAATCCCCCGGAGCAGATCCAGCGCCTCGTCCACCGTAGCGGCATTCTTGAGCAGGTAGCAGAGGGCCGATGTGGTGGTGAGGGCGGGCTTTCCGCTCTCCTGATTGGTCTGGGCATTGTCTCCTGCCATCAGGTCGGCCACCGCCAGGCCTTTCTCATTGAGGCCGTCCAGGGCGAAGAAGAGCCCGCTAAGAGCCATGTACTGATTGACGAAACCTTCCGGGAGCCAGTCTTCACCAAAACCGAAAAACTCCACATTGAAAGTGGTGATTGTCTCATATCCCCGCTCGGGAACCGTATGCAGGACCATTCCGGTTGCGGAGGAAAAATCGAAGTTCCGGCCCATCAGAACTCCATTATCCGGCGTGCGGGCCGTAAGGGCCGAACATCCATACTGCGCCGGGGCAGGAGAAACCTGCGGACGGTAGTAACCTTTTGACAGGAAATCCAGCACATATCCCACCAATTCCCCGGCGCTTTCCCCTCCGCCGCGGGCAATCAATTCGTCAAAGCCGTCATCACCCTTGTATTCCATATAGTAGAGGCCGTCATCCAGTTTCTCGACAGACATGGCACCCTTGACCAGCGACCCGAACTTCACCCATGCCCCGACCACGAACAGGAGCGTCAGGGTGAGCAGGCTCCATAGTATGATTTTAACTGTCTTTTTCATCTATTCTTCGATTATTTACCTGCCGAAAGGTATTCTTTCAGCGCTTCTACATACTTGCTAAAAGCTTCCTGGCCCGCAGGGGTTATCTTGCAAGTGGTGCGGGGCATCTTTCCTTTGAAGCCTTTTTCCACCGTGATATAGCCGGCGGCGGTGAGTTTGTCTATCTGTACGCTCAGGTTCCCGGAGGTGGCGCCTGTCTGCTTCTTGAGATAGGTGAAATCGGCCTCATCTACCCCGGCGAGGATACTCATCACGGCAAGCCGGAGTTCGGAATGAAGGAGCGGATCTAACTTGGGAAACATAGGCTACTTGTACTGAAGTTTCATGATGCATCCGGTCACGAGCAGCAGGACGCCTCCCAGCGTGAAGATGAGCAGTTGCGCATCGCCCATAACCAGCATGGCGAAAACGGCTCCGCCCACTCCCAGGAGGAAACCGCCGATGATGAAGGGCCAGTTCTTCAGAAGGACGCCGGACATGCATTCGGCCAGGCCCATCATAATGACGATAATGAGTGATACGCGCATGGGGACCAGGAAGATGGCAATGGCGCTGAGAGTAATAGCAAAAGCGCCGAAAACGGACCATACGCCGCTGAGCATCTTGCTCACCTCACTCTGCGGTATGGCCTTATTATGCTTCCCTATAAGTGCTGCAAGGGGGTAGCCGATAGCGGGCATAGCGAACCACAGGAAGTTCCACTGCGGTTTTGTGGTGAAATGCCATAAAAGATAAACGACAAGGGACGTTACGGTGAGCAGGGCTCCCCAAAGCATAAAGTACTTTGCACTGCCCCGGAGGATTTCCTTCCGGCTGTTGTTGAAGGTATTGCTAATGAGTTGCAGGCTCTCCTGAGCCGTCATTTCTTTGTTTTGTTCCATTGTATCAACTGTTTAACTTGTTTCTGTGACCAAACGAAGCTGCGCAGTCTCCCTTAATCACGATGCAAATATAAACAAGTTTATAATATAAACCAAATTTTTATCAAATAGTTTCGCTTTTTTTAGCGAGAGACTGCTCCCGCTTTCATTTCACGCCTACCCTCGCGACTTTTCCACCCGACGCCGCAGTCGTCACAGAGTGCACCCATGCCGATTATCCGGCCCGGGGGCCCTTACGGCGTCAGCTCGCGTGAAGGGAAGTATTTAGTTTACAGCATTTTATGCAAAAAGCTTTAGGCTTTCCGACGTAAAGGATAATACGCAAACTTCTGATAATCAGGCGCGTGCCGGAAATAAGTATCCCACAGCCTCCCGGGATTCCGCTGCGCGGCCTGCGGCCGCTTGCGCTATCCCTTGGCCAGGGGTCCTGCAAAGCATAGAATGCAGCTGTCGGCCCTTCGGGCCAACTGGCTGTTTTCGGCTTCCGACCCTTACGAAAGCAAGCTTTCGACGGGCCGGAATCCGAAAGCAGCCGGTCGCTCACGCGACCAGCTGCTTTCCTTTTTGCGGAGGCGGAGGGATTCGAACCCCCGGTACGTTGCCGTACAACAGTTTTCAAGACTGCCGCCATCGACCACTCGGCCACACCTCCAGGAGGGAATGCAAAGTTAGCAAAAATTACTCTTTTGCAAAAAACTTCCAGTGGAAGAGGATTAGATAGATGGCACCGACCGTTACACAACTGTCGGCAAAGTTGAATACGGGCTCAAAGAAGATGTCCCCGCCCACCAGCGGAACCCAGTCCGGCCACCTCCAGAGCGGGAAATAGAACATGTCTACCACCCTGCCCTGCATGAAAGGGGCATAATGGCCGCCGAAGGCAGCTACCGTATCTACAGTGGACTGGCTGAAAACCAGACCATAGCAAAGGCAGTCGATGATATTGCCGAAAGCTCCGGCCGTGATGAGGGTAAGCCCCACCAGAACGCCTGCAGGAACAGGTTTTTCCCTCTTCAAGAGGGCCGATATCCACCAGCAGAGGGCGCCAAACAGCACCATGCGGAAGACAGTAAGGATATACTTGCCCACTTCCCCGCCGAAAGACATGCCGAAGGCCATGCCTTTGTTCTCCACGAACAGCAGCTGGAACCAGTTGCCCAGGACGGGGATGCTCTCCCCCAGGGTCATATGCGTTTTGACCAGGACTTTGACGACCTGGTCAATCACAACCAAAAGGATACCCAGCAAAAGCAGGTACTTGCCTTTTTTATTCTTCATAGACTATTTGCGGCCAGTCTTCTCCAGGATAGCCTTGCCTTCCACGGTGGTGGTGGCGTGCGGAACCAGACGCAGGCGCTCCTTGGGGATAAGCTTGCCGGTGACGCGGCAGATACCGTAGGTCTTGTTCTCGATGCGGACAAGGGCAGCCTCCAGATTCTGGATAAATTTATACTGACGTTGTGCCAAGGCACCGGCCTCTTCTTTGGAAAGCTGGAAAGCGCCGTCATCCTCAACGGTTTTGAAGGTAGGGGCGGTATCCAGGATATCATTCCCGCCGGCATGTGTGACAATCTCACGCAGGGTAGTATACTCTGCACGGGCTTTGTCCAGCATTTCGTTGATAATGGCGCGGAACTCTTCCAGTTCCTCGTCTGAATAGCGGGTTTTATTGTTCTCTTCCATAATCTTCCAACTGCTTAAAATTCAACGTGCAAAGATACGTTAAAAATTTCGTTTTACAATAATCTTTATGCTGCCTTCCAGCCATTCCACCTCTGCGGCCTCTGAAGGGGCTTCTGAGAGCGGTTTCAGGGAAAGGGTGCGGGAAAGCGTCTGGGTGCCCACATAGGAAGAGAATTCCTCCAGGGCACCAGACAGGGCGGGGGCATCGGCATAGACTACGGTGTCTATCCGGTCTGTGACCTCGAAGCCGGCGGCCTTACGCAGATTCTGGATGCGGCTTACCAGTTCCCGGGCCATACCCTCGCGGCGCAGCGCATCTGTCAGTTCTACGTCCAGGGCGATGGTCAGGGAGCCTTCCGACGCCACCAGCCAGCCGGGCATGTCCTGCGAGGAGATCTGGTAGTCTTCCGGGCACAGGACGACCGGTCCTGCGGGCAGGTCCAGCGTATAGGTTCCTTCCCGCTGGATGGCCGAAATCGTGGCCTGGTCCAGGGAAGCGAACGCTGCGGCAATCTCTTTCATCCGGGCGCCATAACGTTTGCCCAGGGTCCGGAAATTAGGTTTGGCCGACTTGGTGACAAGGCCGTCCGTATTTTCCACGAAAGACATCTCCTTCACGTTGGTTTCCGTGAGGATAAGTTCCTTGACGGCCTCCAGGCGGGCGCGGACCGTATCCGAAATTACCGGTACCAGCAGTTTCCGGAGCGGTTGGCGGACCGGAATCTGTACGCCCTTGCGAAGGCCCAGCACCAGCGAAGTAGCCTGCATGGCCAGCGCCATGCGCTGCTCCAGTTCGTCGTCTATGCACGCGCCCTGCGGCTGCGGCATCATTTCATAGTGGACCGATTCCTGCTTGCCACCCAGGTCCAGATACAGCTGGTCCATATAGAACGGGGCGATGGGCGCAGCCAGCACGGCGATATCCATGAGCGCCTGATACAGCGTCTGATAGGCCGCCAGTTTGTCGGCAGTCATCTCGCCGGCCCAGAACCTCTTGCGGTTGAGCCGCACATACCAGTTGGACAGGTTGTCGGAGACAAAGGATTCCAGCAAGCGGCCGGCAGTCTTGATATCGTAATCTTCGTAGGCGGCGCGCACCCTGGCAATCAGGGAATGGAGCGAAGAGACCATCCAACGGTCAATCTCCGGACGCTCCGCGAGCGGAACGGCAGGTGCGGCAGGATCGAATCCGTCGATGTTGGCATACAGGGCGAAGAAGGCGTAGGTATTGTACAGCGTGCCGAAGAACTTGCGGCGGACCTCGTCCACGCCGCCTTCGTCGAACTTCAGATTATCCCAGGGCTCCGCATTGGTGAGCATGTACCAGCGGAGGGCATCTGCCCCATAGGTATCCAGGGCCTGGAAGGGATCTACGGCATTTCCCAGGCGCTTGGACATCTTGTTGCCGTTTTTATCCAGCACCAGACCGTTGGAAATCACCCGCTTGAATGCCGGCGTTCCGCTGATCATGGTGTGGATGGCATGCAGGGTGTAGAACCAGCCGCGTGTCTGATCTACGCCTTCCGCGATGAAATCCGCCGTGGCGCCGAATTTTCCGCCCTCCAGGCCACGGAGGCCCTCCTGGGCATACGGCATGGCGCCGGAGTCGAACCAGACGTCTATGAGGTCTGTCTCGCGGACCATCTTGCGACCGCTCGCGGAGACCAGGAAAATATCGTCCACGTAAGGGCGGTGAAGGTCTATTCTGTCATAGTTTTCCAAAGACATGTCGGAGGGGTCGAAGCCTTTTTCCTTTAGCGGATTGGCTTTCATGACACCGGCGGCCACCGCTTTCTCGATTTCCTCGTAAAGCTCTTTCACCGAGCCGATGCACACCTCTTCCCTGCCGTCTTCCGTGCGCCAGATGGGCAGCGGCGTGCCCCAGTAGCGGCTGCGGCTCAGGTTCCAGTCCTGGATGTTCTCCAGCCACTGGCCGAAGCGGCCGGTACCGGTGGAGGCAGGTTTCCACGTGATTTCCTTATTCAAGGCCACCATCTGGTCCTTTACGGCAGATGCCTTGATGAACCAGCTGTCCAGCGGGTAATACAGGACCGGGAGGTCTGTGCGCCAGCTGTGCGGATAGCTGTGTACGTGTTTCTGCACCTTGAAGGCGCGGCCGTCCCCTTTCATCATCACGCAAAGGTCGATGTCCAGGGTGCTTTCTTCTTCCTGATGCTCAAAATACTGCTTGTAGCCGGCCTTGACGTACCGGCCAGAATAATCCTTATAGGAGGGATCCACCGTGGCGGCGAAGGCAGGATCCATGTCTTCCAGGCGCATGAAACGGCCCTGGCGGTCTACCTGGGCCTGCGGGTTGCCGTCACGGTCTACGGGCATGATGGCGCCGATGCCGGCAACGGCGGCCACCCGTTTATCGTCCGCACCGAAGGTGGGGGCGATATGGACGATGCCGGTACCGTCCGACGTGGTGACGTAATCGCCGGAGATGACCCGGAACGCATCTCCGTCCGGCTTGAACCAGGGGAAGAGCTGATGATAGCGGATGCCTACCAGTTCTTTTCCCTTAAAGACGCCGTCCAGCACCTTGTAGGGGACGATTTTATCCCCTTTCTGATAGCTTTCCAGCGGAACGTTTTCTCCTTTGGGATTGAACCAGGCACCCACGAGGTCCTTGGCCAGCACATACACGGCAGGCTCCCCGGAATAGGGGTTGAAGGAAAGGACGCGCACGTATTCGATCTCCGGCCCGACGCAGAGGGCGGTATTGGAAGGAAGGGTCCAGGGGGTGGTGGTCCAGGCCAGGATATACACCGGGACAGTCTGGGTGCCGTACAACGGCTGCGAGGCAGCGTCCTTGACCAGCTCGAACTGGACGGTGGCGGTGGTATCCGACACGTCCTTGTAGCAGCCCGGCTGGTTGAGCTCATGGGAGCTGAGGCCGGTGCCGTCCGTGGGGGAATACGGCTGGATGGTGTATCCCTTGTACAGGAGCCCTTTGTCGTAAATCTTCTTCAGCAGATACCACAGGGTTTCGATATAGCGGTTGTCGTAGGTGATGTACGGGTCTTCCATATCCACCCAATACCCCACACGCTCGGTGAGGGAAACCCATTCCCTGGTATATTTCATCACCTCCCGACGGCAGGTGGCGTTGTACTCTTCTACGCTTACTTTTGTGCCGATATCGGCCTTGGTGATGCCCAGTTTCTTTTCCACGCCCAACTCTACGGGAAGGCCGTGGGTGTCCCAGCCGGCCCGGCGGTTTACCTTGTAACCCGTCTGGGTCTTGTACCGGCAGATGGCATCCTTAATGGAGCGGGCCATCACATGGTGGATGCCCGGCATGCCATTGGCTGACGGCGGACCTTCAAAGAAGATGAATTCCGGGGCGCCCTCCCTCAGGGCAAGCGATTTCTCAAAGGCATGATTCTTCTTCCACCGCTCCAATACGGATTTCCCCGTTTGTGTAAGGTCCAGGCCCTTATATTCTTTGAATGTCATATTTTTTATCTAATTTTGCATCTGGTTTTAAGGATTGCAAAGATAATCATTTTAACTGGTATTACCAATATGAATACGCTGGACGTCATCCTTCTGCTGCTGTTCATTCCCGGCATCATCCGGGGGGCATCCAAAGGTTTTCTGGAGCAAGCCATCGCCCTTGTGGGCATCGTTGTCAGCGTATGGGCGGCCTTCAAGTTCCTGTCTCCAGCCTGCACGCTCCTTCAGCAGTATGTCACCCTTCCGGACAACCTGCTGCAGATTGTCGCTTTCGTGGCTATCCTGGTGGTCGTGAGCCTGGTGGTACTCCTGCTGGCCAAGTTGCTCACCAAAGTTGTGGAGATGGCGCTGCTGGGCTGGCTGAACAAAACCCTGGGCGTCGTGTCCTCGGTCCTGATCACCGCCATCATCCTGGGCGTCGTGATTATCCTCTTCGACACCGTGAACGTTCAGTTCGGCCTTACGGAAAGCGAGCTTATCTCTCAATCTACCATTTACAATCTTCTCAAGGACTTCGGCTATTTCATCTTCCCCTTCCTCAAACAATTGCTGATGCCCGCAACCCCTGCTGAATAATGGCCACTATCCTTTTGCTGGAAACTTCTGCGGCAAGCCTTTCCGCCGCCCTGTCCGTCAACGGAACCGTCACTGTAAAACGCGTCTGCACCGAGCCCCGCCAGCAGGCATCCCTGGCAGCTCCCATGGTGAAAGAAGTGCTGGAAGAAGCCGGCATCCCGGTTTCCGGCTGCGACGCCGTCTGCGTGAGCAAGGGCCCGGGGTCCTACACGGGTCTCCGCGTCGGAGTCTCCACGGCCAAAGGCCTGTGCTTCGGTGCCGGCATTCCGCTGCTGTCCGTGGGCACACTGGACATCCTGGTTGCCCAGGCACGCCTGCTTCCCGCAGCGGATGAGTTCAAATACGTCGTCCCGATGATCGATGCCCGCCGCATGGAGGTCTATACCGCCGTTTTCTCCCCGGAAGGGAAGCAGCTTTCCGCGGTAGAGGCCCGGGTGATCGGTCCGGACGCCTTTGAACAGGAACTCTCCCAGGGGAGCGTGCTCTTTATCGGCGACGGAGCCCTGAAATGCCGGGATGTCATTGCCTCTCCCAATGCCCGGTTCCTGGAAGCCGCGCCCCTGGCGGAGCACATGGCCGCCCTGGCCCAGGAGGCATGGGAACAAAAAAGGTTCGAAGACATGGCGTACTTCGAACCCTTTTATCTGAAAGATTTCGTCACCACGGTTTCCCGGAAGAAACTGTGGTAAACATCCTTTAAAGCTTCTTGCGCAGGTAATTCCGAATATCGGGAAGGGTAGACACCTTGGCGTTGGCATCGATTTCCCCATCTACAAGGAACCACAGCACCGGAACGGACGTAACCCCGTACATGGCTACGTAGGGAGACTGGTCTGCGCGGGTGTCACAGACGTTTACCCAGGGCAGTTTCTGGTTTCTCACCACGCTGGCCCAGGCAGCTTTGTTCGCATCCAGCGCCACGGAATAGATCTCGAATCCGCGGCCATGGAACTCCTCGTAAAGGGGCACCAGGGCGTCCAGGTTGAACATTTTCTGTTCTGCGGTGGTGGACCAGAAATACACCATGGTTACCTTGGACTGTACCTCGCTCAGCTTTTTGGTCTTGCCGTCCATGCCGGGAAGGGAGATGTCGATGAACGACACCTCGCCGGCATCCTGGATCATGCTGTTCATCTCCAGCATGTTCAGCCGGGACTGGGCTTCCTTTTCCAGGGCCTTCACGTAGCGGGATTCCGGATAGATGGTCTTAAGGGAGTCGCAGATGTTGCGCATCAGCAGACCATCCGTAGACTGGCCGAAGACCGGGAGACCGTCGGTGAGCTGCTGGAAGAAAACCGGCACCACCGTGAGGGAATGGGGGTTGTTCATCACGTATTTCACCCTGTCCCTGTAGTAGTTCACATAGGCCCTGTTGATGGAGGCCTCGGGACTACTTTCCCGCTCCAGTATGCGTGAGATATCCCGGATTACGGCGTTGTGGGCGTTCTCTACCTGCTGGAGCTTCAGGGACTCTTCGGAACCTTCTACGCTATAGGCGCCCAGGGTATCTGTGCGCACCATCACATGGTCTCCGCTCTTGAGGAGGAGAGAGGCAATCTGGCGATCTCCGTAGAAGAGATAGATAAACTCCGGACGGCCTTCCTTGATGTTGAGCTGGTAGCTGAAGGAGCCGCTTCGGGTGGTCTTGATGCTGTCCAGAAGCTGGTAACGGTTTACGTCCAGGAGCTTTACAGCCAGCTGTTTGTCGGCGCCGTCGGCGAGGACACCGCTGATGACGGTATTCCTGGCTGCGCAGGAAACCAGGGCTACGGCCACGGAAAGGGTGACGGCGATTCGGTTAAAGCTTCTCATATTCAAGGAGGATTGCATCTGCAATGGCCTTCATCTGAGAAGCTTCCAACTGCAGTTTGGGTTTACGGAAATCCATGTCGCCTTCTGTCTGGAGGGGCACCAGGTGGATGTGGGTGTGCGGCACTTCCATACCCAGCACGGCCACGCCCACGCGCTTGCAGGGGACGGCCGCCTTCAGGGCAACGGCCACCTTGCGGGCAAAGGCCCAGAGTTCTGCATACGTTTTCTCGTCCAAATGGAAGATGTAGTCGTCTTCTACGTCCTTGGGGATGACCAGGGTGTGGCCCTTGGCCAGCGGAGAAATGTCCAGGAAGGCGTAGAAATGCTCACTCTCCGCGCATTTGTAGGAGGGGATTTCGCCGTGGGCGATTTTGGTGAAAATGGTAGCCATGGCTTACAGGGAGATTTCCAGGATTTCGAACTTCATGACGCCGCTGGGTACCTTAGCCTCTACTGTCTCGCTTTTCTCATGGCCAATCAGGGCCTTGGCGATGGGCGTGGTGGCAGCCAGCAGACCCTTGGAGAAATCGGCCTCGCTTTCCGGAACAATCTGGAAGTTCATGACCATCTTGTTGGAGAGGTTCTTCACTTTTACTTTGGAAAGGAGCTGTACGGTATCGGCCGAGAGTTTACTCTCGTCGATTACACGGGCATTGGCCACCTTCTCCTTGAGGCGGGCGATCTTTACTTCCAGCAAGCCCTGCGCATCACGGGCAGCGTCGTACTCTGCATTTTCCGAGAGGTCTCCCTTCTCCCTGGCTTCTGCGATAGCCGCAGAAATAACCGGCCGCTGGGCCAGCGCATCGGCGAGTTCTTTCTTGAGTTTGTCAAGCCCCGCCTGGGTCATCATTTCTATAGCCATATGATTTGTTATTAATTTATCAAAAAAAGGAGCCGACGACCGTTATCTATCCGGTCGTCGCCCTTACTATTTGCAAAGATACGAATTTTTATTTGGAACTCCCGCACTTTTGGGCGGTTTTTTGCTTCTAACGCCCTTCAAACTCCTTCAGCGCCTTGATAGCCTTGGGACAGAGGATGAGGATGGTGATGACGGTGCCCCAGGCCATAAGACCTACGCCGATGTCGCCGAGCTGCCAGACAAGGTCCGCCTCCCGGACGGCGCCGAACACCACTGCCGCAAGCATCATGGCCTGCAGGAGGCGGATACACAGCTTTTCCCGCCGGGTGTCTTTCCCGTGGAAGAGGAAAATGATGCTGGATTCGGCATAGAAATAATAGGCCATGATGGTGCTGAACACGAAGAACACCATGGCCACGGAGACGAACTGGCTGCCGAAGCCCGCAAAGACGGAATCTACGGCGCTCTGGGTGAAACCGGCGTAATTGTTGCCCAGTTCCGGCGCCTGGGCCAGCAGCATCTCCCCATCCGGGCCAATGATGTTGTAGGTACCGGAAGTGAGAATCATCAGGGCGGTGGCGGTACACACCAGGAGGGTATCGACATAGACAGAGAAAGCCTGCGCCAGGCCCTGCTGGGCGGGATGTTCCACATCGGCCGCGGCAGAGACGATGGCACCGGTTCCCTGCCCCGCTTCATTGGAGAAGATGCCCCGCTTCACACCCATCGCGATGGTGGATCCGATGATGCCGCCGGCCAAAGGATTGATCCCGAAGGCATTGGTGAAGATGGAAGCGAACACGCCCGGCACATCCTGGATATGGAAGCCGATGACTACCAGCGAAAGGATGATATAGCCGAAAGCCATGAAAGGCGTGATGATGGAAGCCACGCGGGCGATTCGCTGCACGCCGCCCACCACGACGATTCCCAGCAGGACGGCCAGGCCGATACCGGAAGCCAGCGGAGGGATGGGAAAGGCGTTCTTCAGGGCCATGGAAGCCCCGTTGGACTGAACCGTAACCAGGAACACGCCGCAGCTGAGCAGGGTGACGATGGCAAACAGGACGCCCAGCCATCGCTTGCCCAGTCCCTTTTCCATGAAGCAGAACGGGCCGCCGCGGAACCCCGACGGGTGCGAGAACTTATAAATCTGCGACAAGGTGGATTCCACAAAAGCCGTGGACGCCCCGAAAAAAGCTACCACCCACATCCAGAACACGGCCCCCGGACCGCCGAAGGCAATGGCAGTGGCCACGCCCACGATATTGCCGGTACCCACCCGCCCGGACAGGGCGATGCAGAAGGCCTCAAACGATGATATTCCTTGTCCATCCCCCTTTTTCTTGCCGAAGAGAGAGCGGACCATCAGCGGTAAACGACGGATCTGGACCATCCGCGTCCGGACGGAAAAATACAACCCGGCCACCAGCAGCAAAACCACCAGTCCCGGGTTCCAGACTATCTCATTGATGAAGGATACGGCTTTTTCCATTGAATCAATTCTTAACGAAGCGTGCGAATACCTCTGTCCTTGCATCTCTGGCCTCTTCCGTCTCCAAGACCTGGGTCCTGAAACGTTCATTGTCAAAGGAAAGATACTGAAGGGACATCTTTTCCACAGCCTCCTCCCCTTCCCCCTCCGTCCAGGTATGGGTATCCCCCCAATACTCGACAGTAGTGGTTAATCCACCGGGAAGAAAGATAAACGGATTCGTCTTCACATCTGCATCCACTACAATATAACCGGGCAGATTGTGGATCCTGGTCCAGTACAGATGGGTTCCTTCCGTCAGACTTAGAAACTCCTTCTTCTCCGTACTGGGCAAACGCCAACCGGAGACCTGCGCATCCAGAACACCCTTGAAAGAGTAACGGTTCCCTGACTCCCAAGGATAATCCGCCCCTTCATTCTGAACGGCCCAATCGACGCCATTGATAGGCACGCCCGCAGCTTTCGAATGATGCGTTCCGTACCCGATGAACGGCCACCAGCCATTCCCGCTGGAAGCATCGGCCGACGGGCGCTTGGGAAGCATGAAGGCAGGATTTGAAATGATATCCCGGTCCATAAGTTGGAAACAAGCCAGCGAATGGTCTCCATAGTTCATCAGGAAAAGATGGCCGAAACCGTTTTCTTTTCCGTCAACATAAACCTTGACGGCATCGTGATGGATGCCCAGATAGACCCGGTATTTTTTCTTGTCCTTCTCATAGGTTATACCGTCCAGGTCATCGCCTTTTTCACCCTTCGAATAAAAAAGCGTTCCGTCTGAACCGATTCCCGCAAGCCCGGGAACGGGCTGCAAGGTTTCATCGGAGAGTCTGAAATACGCTCCATCGTCGGGTTCTTCCACATAAACGGTCGTACAATACGTATAGGTCCAGGATTCGCCGGCCGACAAATTGTCTATCCGGCCCGAGAAAGAGTAATTGCCAGATCCATCCTGATCGAATTCGTAAGGGACTTCCCCCATCGTGAAAAAAGGAAGGTTCCGTACAGGGGAAAACGACCATTTGCCATCGGCAAAGGATGCGGTAACATCTGCCGCCTGCCGTAGGAAAACGGCACCGATTAACTTCCGGCCGTTATACAGCATATCTCTCATCTCGATGGAACCACGCGGCGTTACAGACCAGGAAGAGGTCTCTTCCTGGTATTGCATCAAGAGATACCCGGTAGTGACATCCTTGATAAAGAGGAATATCCTGTCATCGGCCGCCCAGCTGTTGCCAAGCAGGGGGCTTCGTGCCTCGGCAGGAAACGTGGCTGTGAAATCGAAGCTGGTGCCCAGCCCAAGACCTCCCCCGAAGTGGAAAGGGTCTTCCGGATTCCTGCCACAGGAAACAAGAATCAAGGCTGTGAAGGCAATCAGGAGAAACTTTTTCATACCACACTAATCAACAAGGGAGAAATCGTAGTTGGCATAAAGGGTGGTCGTCTCCATATGGGACAAGTTAAAATAGGAATGAGCAGAATAGGAATAACTCTTGGACGCAGTTCCTCCAGGCTCTACAGTCTTGAAAGAGACTGTATAGTTGAGTAGTGGCGTATATGTACCCAGCACAAGTTCCTTCCCGTTTGTCAGGGTATTGGAGATGGTTTTATAAACCTTGCCGGAATCCGCATCCTTGACTTCAATGTCCCGGATGGCCTTCCCATCGGGGAAATCGTTCACCAGCACAATCCTGCCGTACGTATTGGTATTGATCAAAGGAAGCGACACATACTTCTTTCCACTGTCAAAGGTGAGGTGATCTGTTTTAAGGTCTGCGCGACTGGAAATCCAACTCATAATATCATACTTGCCCACCATCTGGACACAGAGCTGAAGCGGATCCTTGTAAGTATCGTCCTTCCCGGTCTTGTCATACCAAAGCCACGAACCCTTGAGCTCCACAGAACTACTGTAGGCATGGTTGCCATCCTGTACCTTGAAACCGCGGTAGCAAGAATAATCGTACTCGGGCAGGTTGTTGAAAACAAGTCCCCATTTGACTACCGAACCGGAGGTGAGCGAGCGGATACTCATATCGGGTATTTCACGGGACGTGCTGGAAGACCATTCCCATCCTTCCGTAACACCCACTTCGGCCTGAATCCCTTTCCCTTTGGAATTGACACCGCCCGTCACGCTTTGGGACGCCTGCAAAGAGAAAGACTGTGACTCCGTGTACGAGGAATGGCCATTGTCTGTGGTAGGAGAAGGGGTTTCGGCAAAAACCACAGGGTAATCATCCTTCTTACTGTCTACCAACCTGATTTCAAAAGTTCCCTCAGTGGCATAGAATCCACACTTACGGACATAAACGCCGCCATGTTTGTTCCAGGAACGTCCGTCATACATGTCGCCATTGGCCATACTGGCAGTAACGTGAAAGGCATAATAATCTCCCGAACCGGGCTCTCCTTCGTAAACGTGAGCCATATAAAGACTGAAATCCAGCGTCATGCTCCCCTTGCCTTTCAGTTTGTCCGGATCCGACAGCGCCACATGGCGATACTCATAATCGGTTTGATATGAGTAGGTAACTTGATCCTTATAGGCGTGTGCCAGATCATCCAGGTTGGGAATATCATTATTATCCCGCTGGAAAGGTTTCTTTACGACATATTCATCATTGAGCCGTGTAAACCAGGACTGCAGGAATAGGAAATAGGCGTCGGCCTTGCTCTCATAGGATGCCAAATCTTCCGGATAATAGATGTGAGCATACCCTCCCTCATAATTGAAAGAATACAGCATCATGCCGGGATTGATATTATCCGTATAGATTTCCAGCCAGGGGTGGGCATCTACATAAGCGTCTATCTCCGACTTAACCGGATTTACCACGGCAATGGTTTTCCCCGATTCAAAACAATCCTGAAGTACGGTCTCTCCCAAATCCCCAATCTTGTTTACAACCAACAGGGGCACGCTGGCATCAGGAGCCACGCTAATACTCTCGATGCCTGTATAAAGGGCTTCTCTTAAATCTGCTTCAATATCCGGAGCCACATAAGCCTTAGAATGGAACAGGACACCATGTTTGTAAAGGTCTTCTACTTGCTCAGGTTCATCCAGGGAAGGATCTTTCTGGCAAGAAACCATAGTGCAGATAACTACTACAAATGCAGCAGCAATCCGCGCGAAGAAAGGAAACTGATTCATAGGTGCTTACAATACTAACAATGTTTGCACAAAGTTAGTATTTTCACACAAAAAAGCAACGATTATACAAGAAAAAGGATAATATACGAAACTTATGCAAATCTGCACGCTGCGCGGTCCTGAAGCAGCTGTTCCCGGAGAGCAGCCAGGGAGGGGAATTTGCGCTCATCGCGGATGCGGCGCACAAAACGGATGCGCATCGGCAGGCCGTATATATCCTCGTCAAAGTCCAGGATATGCGTCTCGATGGTACGGCTTGTGCCGCCCACGGTGGGACGGGTGCCGATGTTGCACATTCCCTTGTACGTGTGCCCAAGTACTTCTGCCTCAACGGCATAAACGCCATTCAGGGGCACCAGCTTCAGCGGTTCGTACAACTGCATATTGGCCGTGGGAAAGCCGATGGTGCGGCCCATCCGGTTCCCGGCCACCACCACGCCGTACAACCCGTAGTTGTAGCCCAGCATGGCATCGGCCGATTCCACGTCCCCCGCCTCCAGTGTCTTCCGGATCCGGGTGGAAGAAATAGATGCTCCGCTTCGCACAGAACGACACTCCTCCACTACCTGGATAGCTGTCCCGGGAGATATGTCCCAGGCAGTCTGCCGGTCTGAGCCGATCCGGTTGTCATAGCCCATGACGATCAGCGAAGCGTCGAAACGCTCACGGAGCAGGGACAGGTATTCGGCCGCTGTCAAAGCGGCAAACTCCTTCGTAAAAGGCAGCACCTCTACCCTGTCGATCCCGGCCGACAGAAGCAACTCCTTTTTCTCCTCCAGCGAAGAGAGCAGCCGGAACTCCCGGGCATCCTGCTGCAGGACCGTCCGCGGGTGCGGCCAGAATGTGACGACAACGGCCTCCTCTCCCCTTTCCCGGGCAGAGGAGACCACTGTCTCAAGCACTTGACGGTGTCCCAGATGGACGCCGTCGAAAAAACCTGTTGTTACTACACCCACTTCACACACTCAAAGGCCTGGCGATGCGGGAGCAACGGATTCTTGGCAAAGATACGGGCACCCACCTGGTAGGCGCCTGTCTTCTCCGGCAGCACGTTTACCTCGAACTTGGCCACGCCGTCGGTGAAATCCACCACCTTGAACTCCTGCACCTCCACGATGTGCAGTTTTCCGCGCACATCGGTCTGGGCAAAGACGACCTCCACGCCTACATCTTCGGGGGTGAGGTCGCCGAGCTGGAGGGTGAGCTCGCTATGATACTGGTTGGCCAGGGTAAGGTCATAGGAAGTTTCGGGCTCTGTACGCGAGAGCAGGCGGACATTCTCCCACTCGCGGCGCACATGCGTCTTCCAGGCGGCCAGGGTACGGGCCTGCTTGAAGTCATGTGCCTTCACGGCAATAGCAGCCTCTGACTGAGGAGCGTAATACTGCTCCATGTAGTCCGTGAGCATGCGGTTGGTGGTGAAGTTGCAGGCCACCTTGGAGATGGTGTTCTTGATATAGCCGATCCATTCGGAGCTGCGGCCGGTGGTACGGTCTACATTGTAGTAGGCCGGAGCGATATCGTTCTCCAGTATCTGGTAGATGGTTGCGGCGTCCAGCTCGTTCTGGAAGTTGTTGTCTTCGTAGGCCTGCTCGATGGGGAGCGCCCAGCCGGCACCTTCCTGATAACCTTCCACCCACCAGCCGTCCAGCACGGAGAAGTGCATGGTGCCGTTCATGGCGGCCTTTTCTCCGGAAGTACCGGAAGCCTCCAGCGGACGGGTAGGGTTGTTCATCCACACATCCACACCCTGGACCATGCGCTTGGCCAGCGTGATGTCGTATCCGGGCACAAACACAATCTTGCCGATAAAGCGCGGATCCTTGGAGATGTCCACAATCTGCTTAATCAGGTCCTGACCGGCTTTGTCGGCCGGATGGGCCTTGCCGGCGAAAAGGAACTGCACGGGCTGGGCGGGATTGTTTACAATCTTGTCCAGACGGTCCAGGTCGCGGAACAGCAGGGTGGCGCGCTTGTAAGTGGCAAAACGGCGGGCAAAGCCGATAGTGAGCACATCGTCCCGGAGATTCTCGGTGATGGTCACCAGCTCGGACGGGCTGTAATGGTTGGAGATGGAATTGTCCTGCAGGCGCTCACGGACGAACTTCATGAGCTTCTGCTTGAGGGTGGACTTCACGCCCCAGACCTCTGCGTCGGACACGCCGTAAATGCCGTCGAAGCAGGATTTGTCGTAATGATGGGTGGCGAAGGCCGGGCCGAACACCTTGGCGTGGACGGGCTTCCACTCCGGAGCGGTCCAGGTGGGATAGTGCACTCCATTGGTCACATAGCTCACGAACAGTTCTTCCGGCAGATAACCGGGATACATGTGCGCGAAGATATCCTGGCTCACTTTGCCATGCAGCATGGATACGCCATTGACATTCTGTGAAATATTGGCGGCCAGATTGCTCATGGAGAATTTTTCGTGCGGATCCAGCGGGTTATCCTTGCCCAGCGACATCAGCGTTTCCCAGTCTACCTTGAGGCGCTCGGGATAGTGGCCGATGTATTGGCGCAGCATGCCTTCCTCGAAGGCGTCGTGTCCGGCGGGAACCGGCGTATGGGTGGTGAACAGCGAGCTGGCACGCACGACTTCCAGGGCCTCGGAGAAGTCCAGGTTGTCCCGCTCGATGTATTCGCGGAGGCGCTCCATGCCGATAAAAGCGGCGTGTCCCTCGTTGCAGTGGTACACCTGCGGGTCCAGGCCCAGCTTGCGGAGGGCGCGGATACCGCCCACGCCCAGGAGCAGCTCCTGCTTGAGCCGGTTCTCCCAGCTGCCGCCGTACAGGTGATAGGTTACCTCGCGGTCTTCGGGACGGTTGGCTTCATAGTCGGCGTCCATCAGGTACAGGTCTGTACGACCCACCTCCACCTTCCACAGGCGGGCGGTGATGTTGCGGCCCGGGAAAGCCACGGAAGTGGTGACCCAGTTGCCGTCCTTGTCCAGCACGGGCACGGCCGGAATCTTGGTGAAATCCTGGGCGTCGTAGCCGGCCACCTGATATCCCTGGCCGGAGATGACCTGGTTGAAATAGCCGTAGCGATACAGCAGGCCCACGGCCACCAGGTTCACGTTCATGTCGGAGGTTTCCTTGAGGTAGTCGCCTGCCAGGATACCCAAGCCGCCGGAATAGATCTTGAGGGACGTGTCCAGGCCGTATTCCATGCAGAAATAGGCGATGGAAGGATCTTTCCGCTCCTGCTTGGCGGCCATATAGGTGTCGAACTCGTCCAGGACTTTCTTCATGCGGGCGAGGAAATCCTCGTCTTCTGAGAGCTGCTGGAAACGCTTGATACTCACGCGGTCCAGCACCACGAGCGGGTTATGCCCTGATTTATGCCAGACTTCGCGGTCGATGGAGCGGAAGAGGTCTTTGGCACTCTCGTTCCAGCACCACCACAAGTTCTTGGACAGTTTCTCCAGCCGGGAGAGCTTTTCCGGGAGGTGACGGGTCACCAGGATGCTCCGCCAGGTGGGGTTGGTTACATCGGGTTTAAAATACTGCATTGTCTTGTTCTTTGATTGATAGGAGTCGATCTGCTCCTGAACCTTGCCAAGAGCCAGGGAGTACGCCTCCTCATAATATTTGATCTGGTGGTCCCAGAGGGCAATCTGGGCCACTTCCCGGGCATTCTCCCGGTACTTTTTTCTCTGGTCTGGATCCAGCGAAGCCATTTCGCGGACACGGGCCGACACACCGTCCACGATTTCGTCGTAGTTGGCATCCGTCCTTTCCAGCACCGTGATGCCGGGATGCTTTTTCCTGTAATGGCTGTTCACCCAGAGGCCGAATCCGGCCAGGGTGGTGGTAAGGGTGGGCACGCGGAAAGCCAGGGCTTCCAGCGGCGTGTATCCCCAGGGCTCGTAGTACGACGGGAAGAGGGCCAGGTCCAGGCCACACAGGAGGTCGTAATAGGGCATATTGAACACCCCGTCGTTGCCATTCAGGTACGAGGGGATGAAGTACACCTTCACTTTGTCGCCCAGGGAATTGACCAGGCCAGTCTCCCGGAAACGGCGGGTGATGGTGTCGTATTCCGCATTCATCAGATAATGCGAAGTCTGACTCCGGTACCGGGCGTCTCCGTTTCCGGAGAGCTTGGCCACCAGTTCCTTGTCCGGGCCGTGATGGCCGGAAGGAATCATGATGAACGCCTGGATGCTGCGTCCCTGATAGTCCGAGCGGTTCAAGCGATCCAGGGCGTCGATGAACACGTCGATTCCCTTGTTACGGAACTCATAACGGCCTCCGATGCCGATAAAAAGGGCATTGGAGGGGACTTCCTCTGCACTCATGGCCGTAGCCACCTCTACCAGACGGTCGCGGGCAGCATCGTGCAGGCGGTTGTAGTCCTCGTCCGTAGCCGGGGTGAAGCTGTTCTCGAAGCCGTTAGGCGTGACCACATCGACGGGGCGGCCATGGAACTGGGCGCACTCCCGGGCGGTGATTTCGCTCACAGTCGTGAATACATCGGCATTCAGGGCCGACTGTTTCTCCAGCGAATGGATGGCCATCACGTTGAACCTGCGGGCCATCTCGTCGGCGTCGTAGGAAGAGAGGTTGTCGTACAGGGGCAGGTTGTTCCCTGCCAGGCAACGTCCCATCATGGTAGCATGGGTAGTGAAGGCCGTCGCCACCGGAATCTTGGCCCGTTTCAGGTGCAGGATGCCGGCACCCGTCTGCCACTCATGGAACTGGGCCACCACTTTTTCGCCTCCGCTGAGGTTGTAATTCCAGAAACTCTCAATCACCTTTCCGGCCATGATGCCGAACACGGCCGACTCCTTATAATCCCAGTTTCCCGAGATGGAATCTACGCCGAAATCACACCACAGGCCGCCCAGGATATCGTCGGCCTGGGGAAGGAAAGACTTGTAGTCTACCAGGATGGCCAGCGGACGGCCGGGGATATTCCAGCTTCCGATGCGGAAACGGAGCCCCTCGGAAAAGGCCTGCTTCTTCCAGGATTGGAACAGCAGCGGTTCCTCCACGAAATCGGGGTTCTCGGCCCGGTGCATCCACACATCCGGGCCGATGAAAATATGGTGACGTCCCAATTGGGATTTCAGGTGGAGGGCCTTGGTGGCGATCACCGTATAGATGCCCCCCACTTTGTTGCAAACTTCCCAGCTTACTTCGAACAGATAGTCCGGGGTCAAAATCTCTTTCTTTGCCATCTAGACCTATTACTTCTTCACAACTTTCCTGCGCACAGGTTTCTTCTCTTTCAACTCTTCCTTGGCGGTTTCCCTCACATCCAGGGCAGCCCGTTTCTCGTCCAGACGGATCTGGAAATCGGAGATCACGTTCATGTAATTGATGAAAGCCTCATACGGGGTGTCGTACGGGTTGAAGTACTTATGCACTTCCCCGTCCGAGAAGAACTTGGTACACATGTAGTAGAAGTGGTCGCTTTCCTGCAGGTGGCCGAAGTCTTCCCAGAGTTCAGGGTCGTTCACGATGGAGAGTTTCTCGGTCATGGCGTACACTTTCTGGAAGGCCTCGTGCTGTAGCTCGTTGCCCAGCCAGGCGGTGATGTCGCGCTCTTCGTCGGCCCAGGAGATGGGGTCTTCCACGGGCAGGTCTGCCACGCTCTTGTGTTTCTTGACAGCCTCGGAGGGGGTCACGAACTGGAAAGTTCCGTCCTTGATGACCGCCTTCGGGAGGGTTTTCATGAACTCGAAGATGCCGCTGTCCGCGCTCTGGTGCTCACCGAAGGTCTCGTAGTCCATGAACAGGTTGATGATGTCGTCGTTCTGAGCGCTCTCCTTCATCCAGTTCACGTATTTTTCGGCCGTAAGGGGCCACATCTCCCAGCCTTTGTTGGAGAAACGGAAGGCGATGTCGTCCGAGAGGGAATAATTGCGCAGGAGAAGCTTCAGTTTGGGCTGGGTTTCTCCGCAGTACACATAGTTGGGGCTCTTCCAGCCCATGATGTGCCGGGCGCCTTCCGTGAGCATGGTCTTGTAGCCCATATCGTACACCATTTCGCCGATGCCGTTGGAGTAGATGAGTTCCGTGTTGCGGAAAGCGGTGGGCTTCACGCCGAACAACTCCTCTATCTTGGCGGCATGCTTGAGAACCTGGTGACGGAATTCGGATTCAGAGGCCAGGGAGGCCAGGGAATGATAATAGGTTTCTGCCAGGAATTCCACCTTGCCGGTTTCTGCCAGGGCCTTGAAACTGGTGATGACTTCCGGGGCGAAGCGCTGGAACTGCTCCAAAGCGCTGCCGGAGATGGAATAGGCCACCTTGAATTTGCCCTTGCTCTGACGGATTGTCTCCAGAATGAGCTGGTTCATGGGCAGATAGCACTTTTGTGCGATGCGGCGCAGGATGGTCCTGTTGGCAAAGTCGTCATAATAGTGGGAGTCTTTGCCGATATCGAAAAATCTGTACAGGCGGAGCCGGGTGGGTTGATGGACCTGAAAATACAGGCAGATGCTCTTAGTTGCCATAATCGATTATTTTACTACTGATTCATAAACTTTCTTCATCTTGGCGGTAGCGCCGTTCCATTTGAGGGCGTTCACCTCGTCATAGCCCATCCTGGCGGAGAAGTCGGCCAGGGCAGGGTAGTTGAGCAGGGCGTAGATGTCGTCGGCCATCGCGTCCACATCCCAGAAGTCTACCTTGAAGGCATAGTGCAGCACTTCCGCCGCACCGGACTGCTTGGAGATGATGGAAGGGACGCCGGTTCTCATGGCCTCCAGCGGGGAAATGCCGAAAGGCTCGGAGATGCTGGGCATGATATAGACATCCGACAGGGCGAACATCTTCTGTACGTCCACGCCCCTGAGGAAGCCCGTGAAATGGAAACGGTCGCTGATTCCCAGCCGGGCGGCCTGGCGGATGGCGCGGTTCATCATGTCGCCGCTGCCCGCCATCACAAAGCGGACGTTCTTGGTGCGCTTGAGCACCTTGGCAGCCGCCTCGATGAAATACTCCGGCCCTTTCTGGTACGTGATACGTCCCAGGAAGGTGACCACCTTTTCCTTGACGCCGCGCTTCACAACCAGGTTTTCCCGGCCGCTGAAATCCACGGCGTTATGCACCGTCACCACCTTGGCAGGGTCTATCCCGTAGCGGTTGATGACCGTATTGCGGGTGAGGTCCGACACAGTGATCACTTTGTCGGCCACCTGCATGCCTTTCTGTTCGATGGCGAAAACACGAGTGTCGATGTTGTCTGCGCTGCCACGGTCGAAGGAGGTGGCGTGCACGTGGATCACGAGCGGCTTGCCCGTGAGCTCCTTGGCGGCAATGCCGGCATAATAGGTTAGCCAGTCGTGGGCGTGGATGACGTCGAATTCATCCTTGCGCTGCATGGCGATGGTTCCGCCCACCATGGCGTAGCGGGCCACTTCCTCCATGAGGTTGCTGCCGTATTTGCCGGAGAACTTGAACTTCTGGCCATAACTGATGGAAAAGTCTTTCACCTGGCGTTTTTTCTCGTCCTCCACCAGCTTGCCGAACTCTTCGGGATCTGCATAGGGCACCATGTTGGAGCCGATATGGATGAACTTCACCTTGTCCAGGTATTCTTCTACGGACTCGGTCACGGTGTCTACCGCGACATCCGAGGCATTGATGATGGTGGTGGCGCTCTGGTCTTCGTCTCCGGAGGCCGACGGCATCACAAAAAGGGTTTCTACGCCATTGGCGGCAAGGCCCTTGACGATTCCCTCACAGGCCGTACCCAGACCGCCTGCGATATGGGGAGGGAACTCCCAGCCGAACATTAATACTCTCATAGCTTATTCCTCCCTGTATTTATCCAGCAACCAATTAATGTTGAGAAGGGCGGCAGTGGTCATGGCCGACGAGATGGCCCCGTGCGGCTCGTGAGGCGGGTCTCCGTCGTAGAGCTCCGAGAAGGCACCCACGCCATGCTTGGACAGATCCTCATAGAAGCCTTCCGTGAGCCATTCGGCCCGCTTGATGAAGTTTTTGCCCATCATGTTGAAGCTGGCATAGCAGTACTGGGCCAGCAGGAACGGGAAAGCGCAGCCGTTGTGATAGGCAAGGTCCCGGTCTATCTGGGAGCCTTCGTACACCCCCTTGTAGCGGATGTCGCGCGGGCTCAGGGAACGGATGCCGCGGCGGGTGACAAGCTCTGCGTTCACAACGCGCATCACCTCGCCCACTACCTCATCTCCCACGCAGCGGTTGTCCAGCGAGACGGCCCAGAGCTGGTTGGGACGCAGTTCCAGGTGCTGTCCGCCGCCATCTACATAATCTGCCAGGAAGCCCACTTCCGCATTCCAGAAGGTGGGTTGGAAATTCTGCTCTACCAAGTCTTTGACAGGAGCCCATTTCCTATAGAACGTGCTGTTCTTGCGCTCGTTGTCCAGGGCGAAGCTGAGGGCGTTGTACCACAGGGCGTTGGTCTCTACCTGGTAACCGGGGCGCTCGGTGACGGCCCGGCCGCCAATGTAGGCGTTCATCCAGGTGAGGGCCACGCCGTCTACCTGGGCCCAAAGCAGGCCGTTGGGCTGCATGGCCACCTCATTGCGGCAACCGGGCAGGTAACTCTCAATCACGGATTTGAGCACCGGACCGTATTTGGCCCACACGGCCTTGGCCGATGCACCGTAGGCGATATACTGCTGCAGCGTGACGGCCAGGAACAACGGGGCCTCCACCTGGGTGGTGCGGCGGGTGAGACGCTCCTGGTTGGCGGCAATCAGGTTGTCCAGGATTTCCTCGAAGAGTTTCGGGTTGTCCTGGCCATACAGGGCAAGGCCGGCCACGGAACCAAGTGTTTCCCGGAGCAGGCCGGTGTACAGCCAGCTGTAACCGGCCACGATGCGCTTGATGCCGCGGTCTTCCCGGATAAGGGATTTGGTCTGGCGCACAAGCTGGTCGTGGAACGAGGTGATGGGGCCCACACGGTCGATGGTGGCGGCGAACTTGCGCTTGAGCGTGCTGGCCGACACCGGCGCCCCGGCTGCAGCGGAAAAGACAATCGTGTCTCCCGAGTGCATTTCCACCTCAAAGCTTCCGGGAACGAAGAGGTCTTCGCGGCAGTCGAAGCCGCGGCGCATCTCATCGGAATAGGTGATGCCTTTGTACCAGACGGGATTGGACTTGAAAGTGGCCGTAGAAGTGGATACCTGCAGGTTCAGGTCCGGGTAGCCCTGGTACATGTTGAAAGCGACACCGTTTTGCACGGAAGCGTACTCCGTGCGGGCGGTACTGTTCTCCTGGGTAAGGGCGTGGACATTGCGGAACGCCAGAAAAGGCTTGAGCTCCAGCCGCACCTTGGCCGGGGCGTTGACCAGCTCGTAGCCGATCAGGAGCTGGTTGTCGTCCGGGTTCAGGACAATCTTCTTGCGGAAGACGATTTCCCCGATCTTGTACGTGATGCAGGGGACAGGGTCCGCGTCGAAGTCTACGATGTACTTGTGTCCGCGGGGCTCGTAAATGTCCCCGTAACAGTGGATTCCCAGGTTGAAGCGCTTGCCGCGGAGGGTAAGGCTTTCGTCCAGGGAGCTCAGCAGCAGATGCCGGAATCCGTCGAACTGGTCTACCGGCACGGCCAGGAGGCCATGATAGCGCCGCGTATTGCAGGTGACGATGGACGTATTGCAGTACGCTCCAGTCTTGTTCGCCAGGATAATCTCGCGTTTGAGCGAGTACTCCAGGTTGACGAGCTCAGACTTGTTGAATTTCAGAAAAGCCATAAATATGTGTTTATATTTGCTTCAGTACCATGGCACAGCGGGCAGGCAGATACAACTTCAAGGTGTGGTCGTAGGCCTGGTTCCCGTTGGGACATCTTCCGGACACGGCAATGTGATGCTCTCCTTCCTGCAGTCTGGCGAATCCGTCGAAACGGGCCTCGTCGCTGTCGAGCACATTCACATATTCGCCCTCGGGCGCAGAGAATCCATAATCTGCGAACGAACCCGTGGCCGAAAAATTCAGCGCAAAGATACAGTTTTTCCGTTTGAAAATCAAGATTTTCTTCTGTTCATCGGCCACCAGCAGTTCCGGACGGTCGCCCAGGATTTGCCCTTTCCTAAGTAAATGAACCATTTCCGCATCGAAATTCCGCAGCAGGCCATAGCGCAGGTCCGGATTGTCGGCGAGCGACCACTGGCGGCGGGCATACTTGAAAGACCAGCCGTTCCCTTCCCGGGGGAAGTCGATCCACTCCGGATGGCCGAACTCGTTCCCCATGAAGGTGAGGTAGCCGTCCCCGGCGGTAGCCGCCGTTACCAGGCGGATCAGCTTGTGGAGGGCGATGCCCCGGTCTACGATGCCGTTCTGGCTGTCCGTGCGCATGGCGAAGTACATTTCCTTGTCCATGAGGCGGAAGATGATGGTCTTGTCCCCCACCAGAGCCTGGTCGTGGCACTCCGCATAGGAGATTGTCTTTTCCTCGGCCCGTTTGCCGGTGAGTTCCCACCAGATCTCTCCCATGGACCACTGCTCGTCGCTACGTTCCTTGATCCATTTGATCCAGTGGTCTGCGACGCCCATCGACATGCGGAAGTCGAAGCCCACGCCGAAGGCCTCGAACGGGGCGGCGAGGCCGGCCATGCCGGACATGTCTTCCGCGATGGAGAAACCGCTCGGATTCATCTCCTTGACCAGGCGGGTGGCCAGGGCCAGGTAAATGACCGCGTCCTCGTCCACGCCGCCGTCGAAGTACAGGCCGTAATTGCCGAAGTCTCTCCCCAGGCCATGGTCCCAGTACAGCATGGAGGTGACGCCGTCGAAGCGGAAACCGTCTATGTGGTATTCCTCCATCCAGAACTTGACGTTGGACAGGAGGAAGTAGCGGGTTTCGTCCTTGCCGTAATCGAAGCAGCGGGAACCCCAGGCGGGATGGTCCCCTTTGGGCCCGGCGTGGAAGTACAGGTGGTCCGTGCCGTCAAATTCGGCCAGGCCTTCCAGGGTGTTTTTCACGCTGTGGCTATGCACGATATCCATAATCACGGCCAGCCCCTTTCCATGTGCGTCGTCCACCATGGCCTTGAACTCTTCCGGCGTGCCGAAGCGGGAGGAGAGGGCGAAGAAATTGCTCACCTGATAGCCGAAGGAACCATAGTAGGGATGCTCCTGCAGGGCCATGATCTGGATGGTGTCGTACCCCAGTTTCTTGATGCGGGGCAGGACATCCCGGCGGAAATCTTCAAACGTACCCACCTTCTCTTTCTCGGAGGCCATGCCGATATGGCATTCGTAAATGAAGGGATGGGGGCGCTTCCCGGCGTGCCCGTGCTTCCATACATAGGGCTTCGCAGGGTCCCACACCTGGGCCGAGAACACCTTGGTGACATCGTCCTGCACCACGCGGGTGGCATAGGAAGGCAGGCGCTCTCCGCCGCCGCCGGGCCATTCGATGTAGAGTTTGTACAGCTCCCCGTGATGGAGGAACATCGCAGGGATGGTGATTTCCCAGTTTCCGTTTCCGATAGGCTTCAGGGCATAGGCATCCGTGCGCTTCCAGTTGTTGAAATCACCGATGAGGAAGATCTTGCTGGCGTTGGGGGCGAACTCGCGCAGCACCCAGGATCCGTCATCACACTTGTGAAGGCCGAAGTACATGTGATTGTTCACGGCGTCTTTCAGGAGGCCGTCTCCCGCGATGTGCTTCAGGGTTTGCCAGATATGCTCATGGCGGGCATCGATGGCGTCCTTGTACGGACCCAGCCAGGGATCGGTTTCGTAAATTTTACGCATATAGATTTAATCTTTGTCCAACGAATCTATTTTCTCCTTTACGGTACGCAGATACTCCCGGCACTGTTTCAGCAGCTCTTTGCTGCGCCCCACCAGGGCGTCTATGTCGTCCAGCCTGGTTTCCGGAGTTTCTACTTTGGCAGCAATCTCCTCCAGCTCTTTCACCGCCTTCGCGTAGTCGAATTTCTGTTCCATCATGCTATGTTCACTTTGTTGTTGTCTATGTTTTCACTGAATACCTCATCTACCCGGGCCGTGAGGGAACCGTCCGAGAAGCGGACGCCGATGCGGTCTCCCACATGCACTTTATCCACGGTTTTAAGCACCTTGTTGTCTTTTCCGGTTACCAGCACATAGCCCAGTCCCAGGATGTTCCGGGGGTCCGAGGCATTGATGCGCGCCTCTTTCAAGGCCAGGGCCGACCACTCCTGGCTCTGGCGGGCCGACGCCGCAAAATGAATCCTGTGGGCCAGGTTGTCCCTCAGCCGCCCATGCGCCGCGTACTTGTTCAGGAGCCCCCTGGAGATACGTCCCAGCGCCTGCAGCACCGCATTGTCCAGGGCGGAGAGTTTCCGGTTCAGTCCCAGACGGATCCGGGCCTCCAGCGCATCCGTATCCCGCAGCAGCGCGCCCAGGCGAAGCTGCACCGCACGCTGCACCCGCGTATCCAGCGTCTTCAGTTCCAGCTCTTTCCGGGACACCAGGCGGAGGGATGCCGACTTCACCCGGCTATCCAGGGCACCCAGTTCCAGCTCTTTCCGGGACACCAGGCGG
Source organism: uncultured Bacteroidales bacterium (assembly GCA_947168525.1). Taxonomy (GTDB): domain Bacteria; phylum Bacteroidota; class Bacteroidia; order Bacteroidales; family UBA932; genus Cryptobacteroides. Next base: position 332,935 of record CAMVMG010000001.1, on the reverse strand, counting down.
AGGGATGCCGACTTCACCCGGCTATCCAGGGCACCCAGTTCCAGCTCTTTCCGGGACACCAGGCGGAGGGATGCCGACTGGACCCGCGCGAACAACCTGTCCAGGATGTCGTCCTGGGCCTTGTAGGCATCCAGGAACAGATCGGCCAGGGCCGTAGGGGTTTTCACGGACGCGTGCGCCACCATATCCGCAATGTGCACGTCCCTGTCGTGGCCGATGGCGGTGATCACGGGAGCGGGGCTGGAGGCGATGGTGAAAGCCAGGTCGTAATCGTCGAAACAGGCCAGGTCCAGCTCCGACCCGCCGCCGCGAAGGATGAGGATGGCGTCATAGTGCTTCTGTCCGGCATCCAGCAGGGCTGCCATGATGGAGGAAGGCGCCTGCTCCCCCTGCATCAGGGCCTCGTACAGGTCCAGCCGGAAAGCATACCCCTGCGGATTGCAGAGCAGATGGTTGCGGAAATCCCCGTAGCCCGCGGCGGTCTTGGAGGTAATCACGGCCAGCGCATACGGCAGGTCCGGAAGGGCCAGTTCCTTCTGCATGTCCATGTAGCCCCCTGCGGTAAGCTTTTCGATGGCCCGCTTGCGTTCCAACGCCTTTTCTCCCAGGGTGAACGCCGGATCTATGTCTTCGATGAACAGGGAAATGCCGTACAGCTCACTGTAACTGACCTGCACCTTCACCAGCACGGTAATACCGGCCTGCAAAGGCTGACCGGTAGTTTGTTCGAAGTAATATTTGAGTTTGGGATAATGCCATTTCCAGATCATGGCGCGGGATTCCGCCACCGGCTTGCCGCCCCGGCTCTGACTCAGACTCAGGTAGCAATGCCCGTTGGCGCGCGGACTCCAGGAACTGATTTCCGCCTTCACCCAATACCTCCCCGCAAACGCTTCTCCCACAGTCTCCTTGATGAGGAGCTGTAGATCCAGCAGATCCATATAATTCCTCGCGTCCATAGTCTTACAAAGATACTAATTTTCTCGAATCCTGTCAAAAGTATGCACAGTTATTCTTGCGTCGGCCACGCCCGCGACTCCTGCGCCATCACTTTCGGCCGATTTTGCGGGTGACCGTGCCGGCCGTGACGTTTGCGCCGATGCTTCGGGCCAGGTGTGGGCATATTCGGGCCAGGTGTGATTTCATGCAACACACCTGGCCCTTTGCAAGCTATAGAAGGGTGATTTGTGGGCCCGGTGTGCATGGCAAAAACACACCTGGCCCGGCCGGATTACATACTAAAAGTTCAGGGAGAGTCCCACGCCACTGCGCGTGGGGCCCAGACGCCAGGATGCGGCATAGCCGTTCCGGCGGTTAAAGTCTTCGGCAATCCATTTCAGGCGGCCCTTGCCGATAAAGTGGAAGATAAAGCCCGCACCGGCGATAGCGCCGAGGCTCCCGACGATACTGCTCACAAGGACGACATCCCGCTCATGTATTTGGGGAGAGTCGATGAAAGCGGCATAAAACGCAATGTCCGCAGCCAGCAGGCCGACTCCCACAAAACCTAGCGGCAAACCGAGCCTTCGCTGTTTCTGCGCCGGGACGTAAGTGTCGTAATAAACCTGTTCACCGATGAGGTCGTGAATGGCTTCTTCCGAGAGACGGTTCCCGCCCATGGAAAAATCTCCCTTGCCCGTATAATACAGACGGCCGGGCTGTACGCCGCCATTATCCTTGTACTGAGCCAGGGCCGTCATGCAGGAGAGCAGGACCAGCCCCATGACAAGGGAAAACTTTGTAATCAATTTCTTCATATGGCACAGCATGTTAATCGATTACAAATATAAACAAAAAATCCGTGGAAAATAACCACGGATTGAAAATCTACAGCTCGGGCGTAAAATGCGGAATGGGTTTGAGTTTGAAAAGATTCATCACGTGCTTGCGGTCGATCAGGGCCTTGGTGGCGGGGTCTTCGCACACGCCGGTGCGGATGTACTTGTCAAGAACCGCATAGGTAAAGCCCAGGTTATCCTCGTCGGTGAGCCCCGTGAGGCCATCGGAGGGCGCCTTGTGCACCAAGTCTGCCGGCAGGCCCAGCTCCGTGCCCACAGCGAGCACTTCCTGCACGGTAAGCCCGCCCAGCGGGGAAAAATCCCCGGCGGCGTCCCCGTAGCGTGTGCTGTACCCCACCCAGTCTTCCGACAGGTTGCAGGTGTTCACCACGCGGCCGTTGTTGCTCTGCGAGACGGCATACAGCGCCGTCATCCGCAGGCGCGGCGCCATGTTGATGCGCGTCTGGGCCGATGCCTCCCGCCCCAGCTGCGCCTCCACCTCCGCCATCAAGGCCTGGAAAGCGGGGCCCACATTCACGTTGTAGCGTTTGATTCCCAAGTGGTTGATCAGCCTGATGGAATCCTCGATATCCGGCTGTACGCCGTTGGGCATGGTAACGCCGATCACGCGGTCTGCGCCCAGCGCCTCCACGCACAGGGCGGCACATACGCTGCTGTCCTTGCCGCCGGAAATACCCAGCACGGCATTGCAGCCTTTACCGTTTTCCTCGAACCAGTCGCGTATCCACTGTACGCAGGCCTCTTTAACTTTTTTAGCTTCAAACATATAGCAATTTTTTTTGCAAATAATGAAAAATCAGTTCCATGGTTCTATATTAAGCCCCTGTATCCGCTCCATATGCCTGACATTCCCGGTTACAAGGGTTAAACCATATTCCAGGGCCGTGCAGCCAATGAGAAGATCCTTATCTTCTATAGGGACCCCCATTTGGGTCAGTCTGACCTTCTCCCTGGCCGCAGTCCAGTAAGCATCGCTGGCAGGGATGACAGCAAGTTTGTCGAACACGTGTTCGATGACCTCCTTGTTTTTATCGGAATCCTTACTGGCCGCAGCGCCCGTGTATAATTCGTAAACGGTGATATCTGAAACGACACAATTGTCTATTCCGAGTTTCTGAAATCGTTCCCTGACACCCTGTGGCTTATCTCTCAATACGTCAACGAGGACATTGGTATCTAAAACATAGGTTATCATAGCGCAGGAATCTCCCATATTTTTCTGGGCGAGGACTTTGCTGCAGCAAGTATTTCCTCCACCGTTTCATCTCCCACCCAAGCGCCGCAGAATTCATTCAAAAATTCCTCAGTCCTTTTGCGGCCGGCTTCTTTTTCTTCTTCCGACTCAATGTCCCGTGTTGCTTCCTTAAGCACCTCGTTTACATACTCATTGACACTGACTTTCCTTGTTTTTGCGGCAGTCTTTACCCGGGCCAGCGTTATGGCATCCAGCCGGAACCCCGTCTGTACCCTATTATTTCTATGTGTTAGCATAATCCCATACATTTTTGTTAGCAAATATATGCAAACATATTAAGTTATCAAATAGCAATGACAAAAAAGATGCCCGGTCTGGGCCGGGCATGACGTTAGAACGCTCCTGAAGCTATTTTGCGCGAGTATAAATCTGGATGGGGCAGCCTTCGAAGTCGAAGTGCTCCCGGAGTTTGTTTTCCAGAAAACGTTTGTACGGATCCTTGACCCACTGGGGCAGGTTACAGAAGAAGGCGAACTGCGGGGTACGGGTGGGAAGCTGGGTCACATACTTGATCTTGATATACTTTCCTTTCCATGCCGGCGGCGGGTAGTTCTCGATTTCCGGCAGCATGGCGTCGTTGAGCTGCGAGGTGGAGATTTTCCTTCGCATATTCTCCGCCACGTGTGCGGCGGCGGTGAGCACATCCAGGATACGCTGCTTGTTGAGCACGGAGGTAAAAATGACGGGGATGTCGTTGAACGGGGCCAGGCGGGCCTTAAGGGCCTCCGTGTAATCCCGCATGGTGTTGGGATCTTTCTCAAAAAGATCCCATTTGTTTACCACCAGCACACAGCCCTTGCGGTTTTTCTGGATGACGTTGAAGATGTTCATATCCTGCGCCTCCATCCCCAGGGTGGCATCGATCATCAGGATACAGACGTCCGAATGCTCGATGGTGCGCATGGCCCGCATCACGGAATAGAACTCCAGGTCTTCTGTCACCTTGGCGCGCTTGCGCATGCCGGCCGTGTCCACAATCATGAACTCGTGGCCGAATTTGTTGTAATAGGTGGAGATGGAATCCCGTGTGGTACCGGCCACGGGGGTGACGATGTTCCGCTCCTCTCCCAGCAGGGCGTTGGTAAGGGAGCTCTTGCCCACGTTGGGACGGCCCACGATGGCAATATGGGGAAGGTTCTGACGGTCTTCGTCGGCCTTGGTTTCTTCCGGGAGGACCCGCAGGATTTCGTCCAGGAGATCCCCGGTGCCGGATCCGTTGGCGGCCGAAATGCTCCAAACCTCTCCCAGGCCCAGTCCGTAGAAGTCGAAGGCGTCGTACATCTTGTCCCCGCTGTCCACTTTGTTCACGCACAGCACCACCGGCTTTTTGCTGCGGCGCAGGAGGTCTGCAATCTCCGCATCATAATCCGTGATGCCGGTGGCGGCCTCCACCATAAAGAGAATCACATCGGCCTCTTCGATGGCAATGACCACCTGCCGGCGGATGGCGTCCTCGAACACGTCGTCCGAGTTGGACGTGTAGCCGCCCGTGTCCACCACAGAGAACTCACGGCCGCTCCATTCGCACTTGCCGTAATGCCGGTCGCGGGTGACGCCGGCTGTCTCGTCCACAATGGCCTGGCGCATGCCCACCAGGCGGTTGAACAAAGTTGATTTTCCTACGTTCGGTCTCCCGACTATCGCAACTAAAGCCATAAATCAATGTTTTTCGTATTCGTACAAGGCGCATGAGGCGCATGCGTCGGAGTATTGGCCGTCACAGGCCTTTTTCCCTTTCTGTGAGGAGAGCAGCTCCATTTCCTCTTGCTTGGCACATTTGATCCCCCGCCTCTTCATTTCCGGGTTGGTGGAAATTTCCCCATCCGGGAAGGGACGGTGGAAAAAGAAGATGTTCACCCCGAGAAGAATCACGGCGAGTCCCACGAACACGATGGCGGCAAGGAGGGTTTTCATGGATTAAAGGGGAAATTCAGAGGAGATGGGCTCATAATTATAGACCCGCAGCATCATCCGGGCAAAGGTTTCCGCCATGGAGACCACGCGGAACTTACCCTGAAGCTCTTTCTTGGAAGGATCCAGCGGGATGGTATCGGTCACGTACACTTCCGTGAGCGCGCTTTTGTCGATGCGCTCGTAGGCGGGACCGGAAAGCACGGCGTGTGTGGCGAACGCCCGCACGCTGTTGGCGCCGCGGCGGAGCAGCTCGTTGGCGGCCTCCGTGAGGGTGCCGGCGGTGTCGATGATGTCGTCGATGATAACGATGTCACGGCCTTCCACCTCGCCGATGGGGACAATCTTCTCCACCACATTGGCCCGTGCGCGGGTTTTGTGGCAGATCACCATCGGTGTGTGCAGGTGCTTGGCATAGGCGTTTACGCGCTTGGCACCACCCATGTCCGGCGCAGCCAGGGTAAGGGTGTCCTTGAACTGCTTGTGCAGTTTTTCCAGGATGAAGAGGAAGTCGTAGCTGGCATACAGGTGGTTCACCGGGAAGTCGAAGAAGGCCTGGATCTGGTCTGCGTGAAGGTCGCAGGTCATGATGGCATCCGTGCCGGCCACCTTGAGCATGTTGGCCACCAGCTTGGCGCCGATGGACACACGCGGCTTGTCTTTGCGGTCCTGGCGGGCCCAGCCGTAATAGGGGATGACGGCAATGACCTTGTTGGCCGACGCCCGCTTGGCGGCATCGATGGAAAGGAGCAGCTCCATGAGGTTGTCCGTAGGCGGGAACGTGGACTGGAGGATGAAGCAGGTGGCTCCGCGGACACTCTCCGAGAAGGAGGGCTGAAACTCTCCGTCGCTGAAGCGGGCTACGTCCAGGCCGCCCAGGACTACTTCGGGCTCGTCCGGGCGCTTCATGCGGTTCATGGCCTCAACCACCTTTTCTGCGAAATAGCGGGTTGCGTCGCAGGTAAAAATCGCCATGCGGTGCTTATGGAGATCGTTTATCATAATGTTGTAAGTATAGATCCTATATAATTGAGTATTTCTTCTTTTCCCACTCCGGTGACCGACGAGGATACGAAACAGGGAGGAAGCTCTTCCCAGTCTACCAGCAGCCGTTCCTTGTTTTCCTGCACCCGGCTCTGCAGGGCGTTAACCCCCTGTTTGTCCGCCTTGGTGAACACCAGGCCGAAGGGAATCCCCTTCTCTCCCAGCTCCGAGATGAACCGGAGGTCCACCTCCTGCATGGGATGGCGGCTGTCGATGAGCACCATCAGCATCACCAGCTCTTCCGAGTGGTTGATATAGTCCCAGATGATGTGCCGGAGCCGGGCCCTGTCCTTGTCTGGGAGCTGGGCGTAGCCGTACCCCGGGAGATCTACCAGATACCATTTGTCATTGATCAGGAAATGGTTGACCAGCTGTGTTTTTCCGGGGGTCTGGGAGGTTTTGGCCAATTTTCCGTTACCGGTGAGCATGTTGATCAGGGAGCTTTTTCCCACGTTGCTGCGGCCGATGAAGGCGAATTCCGGCAGACGGAGCTGGGGCTTCTGCCCCACCCGTGTACTGCTGCCTGCAAAAACGGCCTTGGTAACCTTCATAACCTTCCTCAGTTTTAACACGCAAAGATACGAATTCTAAAACGAATTTCCTATCTTTGTACCCATGGAACAAGACGAAAAGTACATGCGGGAAGCTCTTGCCGAAGCCCGGGCCGCCGCCGCCTCGGGAGAGATTCCCATCGGAGCTGTCGTGGTATGGAGAGGAAGGGTGATCGGCCGGGGGCACAACCTCACGGAAACCCTCCACGACACCACCGCCCACGCAGAGATGATTGCCATCACAGCCGCCAGCGGAGCCATGGGTGGAAAATACCTGACAGACTGCACTTTATACGTCACGGTGGAGCCCTGTCCCATGTGTGCGGGGGCGCTGGCATGGACACAGATCAGCCGCGTCGTTTACGGCGCGCCGGACCCGCGGAGGGGGTATTCCCTCTTCCATCCTCCCCTGCTGCATCCCAAGACGGCGGTGCAAAGCGGCATCCTCGCCGAGGAATGCTCCGCCCTGATGCTGGACTTTTTCCAGGCCCGCCGCTGACCCGGCAAGAACAACAGACTTTAAACCGCAAAAACATGAAAGGCGTAACCCTCTTTCTGGCCGACGGATTCGAAGACATGGAAGCCCTGGCCACCCGGGATGTCCTGCTGCGCGGACAAGTTCCCGTACAGCTGATTTCCGTCAAAGACGACTATTTTGTAGAAAGTTCCCACGCACTGCAGGTTACCGCAGATACCAGCTGGGCAGACCTTCTTTATCAGGAAGAAGGGACCCAGGCAGAGGATGTGATGATTTTCCCGGGCGGCATGCCCGGATCCAAGAATCTCGCGGAGCATACGGAACTGATGGACATCATGAAACGGCACTATGCGCTGGGCGGCAGCGTCGCCGCCATCTGCGCAGCCCCCGGACTGGTACTGTCCCAGCTGGGAAGAGCTGTCCTGGAGGGGAAAAGAGTCACCTGCTTCGACGGCTTTGAAGAAGCCCTCATTGCCCAGGGAGCCGTTTTCACCGGGGCGGGCACGGAAACCGACGGCCGCATCATCACCGGCAAGGGCGCCGGACACGCCGTCGCCTTCGGCCTGGCCTTGCTCACGTATCTGAAAGGGGAAGAATGTGCCGCCCGGGTCAAGGGCGGCCTCATGCTCTAACGCACCACGATCCGCTCTATCCGGCGGGGCACCGAGGACAGGATCTCATAGGGGATGGTATCCAGGATGCCGGCCAGCTCTACCACAGTGGGATCTTTGCCGAAGACCGTCACCGTATCCCCCACCCTGGCATCTACGCCGGTGACATCCAGCATGCACATGTCCATGCAGATGTTGCCAATCGTGGGCACCCGCACCCCGTTCAGCGAAAAAGAGCAGGCGCCCCTTCCCAGGTGCCGGTCTATGCCGTCTGCATAGCCCACCGGGATGGTGGCGATCACCGTGCCTTCCCGGGCCTCTCCCCATCGGCCGTAACCTACCGTGTCTCCGGGGCACAGGCGCTTGATCTGCAGGATCTTGCACTTGAGGGAGGCCACCGGGGCCAGTTCTTTTCCGGGGAGGGCGCTGACCCCGTAGATGCCAATTCCCAGGCGCACCATGTCGTACTGGAACTGAGGGAAGCGCTCGATGCCGGCCGAGTTCAGGATATGCCGCATGGGCATATACCCCAGCGCGTCGGCGATAGTCTGCGTATTCTTCTGGAAAAGGGTAATCTGTCCCAGTGTAAAACTGTCCTGCGCAGGGTCTTCCGCCACGCACAGGTGGGAGAACAGGGATTTCACCCGTACCTGAGGCGTTTCCCGGAGATAGGAGAGCAGTTCCTCCAGCTCTCCGGTCATGAAGCCCAGGCGGTGCATGCCCGTATCCAGCTTGATGTGGACGGGATAATCCGTGAGGCCCTCTTCCTTGAGCCGCGCCACGAACGCCTTGAGGGTATACAGGTTGGGGATACTGGGCTCCAGGCGGGTCCGGATGATTTCCGGGAAAAAGTCCGTGCCGGCCGTGAGGACGATCACCGGAAGGGAGATACCGTTGCGGCGAAGTTCCAGGCCCTCTACCGGGTAGGCTACGGCCAAGTAATCCGCCCCGGCACGCTGCATCATGGCGGCGAACTCCACGGCCCCGTGACCATATGCGTTAGCCTTGACGAGAACCAGCAGTTTCGTCGAGGGCTCCAGCAGGGAGCGGAAATATCTGTAATTCTCCACGGTGGCCTTCAGGTCCAATTCCAGCCGGGAGAAATCGTCCGGGCGCATCATATCTTTTCTTTCGGCGTACAAAAATAATATTTCCCCCTGACATTTTGCCATAAAAATGTGTATTTTTGTAAATGGGCCCGTCTTTTGCGGGTGTTCCTTTAAAACCAAGAACTATGTTATCCACACAGGCCATCTGGATAATCATGATTGCCGTCATGTTGCTGAGCATGATTATCCAAAACGTATTAAAAAGCAGATTTGACAAATACACGGAAGTTCCCCTGTCCCTGAGCGGCGCAGAGGTGGCCAGCCGCATGCTGCAGGCCCATGGGATCCGGGATGTGCAGATTGTCTCCATCCAGGGCAAACTCACAGACCATTACGACCCCACCACCAAAACCGTCAACCTGAGCGAGAGCGTCTATTACGGGCGTTCTGTCGCGGCGGCGGCCGTTGCCGCCCATGAATGCGGCCACGTGGTGCAGCATGCCACGGGTTATGCCCCCCTGAGGATGAGAAGCGCACTGGTTCCCGTCGTGTCCTTCTCCAACAGCATCGTATCATGGGTCCTGCTGGCAGGCGTCATCTTCATCAACGTGTTCCCCTCGCTGCTATGGATCGGCATCGCCCTGTTCGCCCTCACCACCCTGTTCAGTTTCATCACCCTGCCGGTAGAGGTCAACGCCAGCGCCCGCGCCGTGAAATGGCTGGACAGTGCAGGCATCGTCAGCTATGAGACCAAGCCGATGGCCACCGACGCCCTCCGCTGGGCCGCCTACACCTATGTCATCGCCGCCCTGGGCTCCCTGGCCACCCTCCTCTACTACATCTCCATGGCCAACCGCCGGAATTAGCTTTGTGAATTCGGCAAATTGTATTAAATTTGCAGTCCGGAATTGAGGTGTGGTGTAATGGTAGCACTAGGGATTTTGGTTCCCTCAGTCAGCGTTCGAATCGCTGCATCTCAACATTTGTCTAGAACAGCGTGGGATGGTTTTCCTCCAGTTCCGACAGAACTTTGGACATGATGGCCTCGCGGAACAGGGCTGCCTTGGCGTGCACCTTGAAACGGGTGCAGTACTCGTCTACCGCGGCTATCTCGCTGTCGTTGAAGTACAGGACATAGCGGTTTTTTCGCAAAAGCAGGGCTTTCTGCTTCTCAAGGTACGCAGGATCCACGCCGGATATTTTCTTTTTGCGGGGCATCGGCACAAAGTTAAGGATTTTTCACCAGATCCACATACCGGCGCCTGACAGTCCCCTCCCGGTCCAGTTCCAGGACAAAGGGAAGGGCGGAAAGGTCGAAGGCGTCCAGCAGCTCCAGCGCCTTATCCTCATCATCGGCATAGAGCCGGTCCATATTCACCAGGAGCACCCGGGCCTTGCGGTTTTCCTGCACCAGAGAGTCCACGGCCGCCAGGGTTTCCCGGCAGTTGGTACAGCCCGGCGAATAAAAGACGATATAGGCCGGACTTCCCTTGAGCGAGCGGAGCGAGAAAGTTCCCTCCCGGGACGGCCGAACAAAAAGGCAGCCCTTCCGTCGCAGGGTACCCGGGACCTGGAGATCCGGGACGGGCGAACCCACGGGAGCACGGGAACCCAGGTCCAGGAGAAGGTCGGCCAGGGAAAGCACCTGGGCCTTGTCTTCCGGCGTGCGCCAGATATCTCCCAGGCGGATGTACTTGCTTACGATGGGGCCGATTGCTTCCCGGCAGGCTTCCGAGCGCTGGGAAGACAGGTAGTACAGGAGGTCTCCCATGGTCTGCTTAAAGGCCTGCTCGTTGCCTTCGCCGAAGGTGCGGGCGGCCAGGTAATCTGCAATGTCCAGGATGTCGGAGGTGGAGAGGCTGTCTCCGTAGGCGCCGAAAAGCTGCCCGTACCGTTCCATCTGGGCCGGTTCACCATATACGTGGTAGTCTTTGGAGAGCTCTTTGTCCAGCAGCATTTTCAGCGCATGCACGTCCAGTCCCCGGCCCAGGATGGTCCCGGAAGGGTCTATCAGGTACAGCTTCGGGGTTTGCAGCACACCGTACTGCAGCTGCCAGTCGCTCTCGTGGTCCGGGTCCCACAGGTGTACGGCCGTGGGCAAAAGGGGACGATACTGTCTCCAGGCTTCGGCCTGGTCTCCCACATTCACGGCATACAGGGTGAGCGGATACGCTCCCTCCTCCATCAGGCGTGCGAGCCTGGGGGTTTCCAGTTTGCAGGTGGAACAGGAGGTGTCGTAGAAATAGATGGCGCTGTATCCGCCTTCTGAAGGAATGCGGACCTCGCGGCCCAGCGAATCCCGGAGCGTGATCTTGGGGGCGGGCATGCCGATCAGCGAGTTCTGGTTAAACATCACGAACACCTGGGCGTTGACCAGGTCTGAGTCGGTATGCATGGGAACGGCGCCGGAAAGGAACCACTTCTGCGCCACATGCACGGCCACGGCCTCGTCCCCCATGATTTTGGACTGCAGGTAGTGGTCGTAGATTTTGAGCGCCACGAATTGCTGCACCGCGGAATCCTTGCAAGACTCAATCAGGAAATCGCACTCGGCGTTCTGCACGCTGGCACTTTCCCCGGAAAGGGCCGTGAAATACTCCTCCAGCTTGGCGCCCAGTTCCTCGTAGGACTGCGCCCGGAGCGTGAAGGCCAGTGCCAGGCCAGAGAGCAGCAAGACCAGCTTTCTCATAGCTGCACTTCCTCGGGGATGAACGCAGAATAATCGCCGCCGTGCTTGAGGATGTCCCGTACGGCCGACGAGCTGATGTGGGCGAACTCCTGGGCGGTAGGGATGATGATGGTCTCAATCTCAGGGGCCAGCCGGCGGTTGGCATCGGCGATGGAACGCTCTGTCTCAAAGTCGATCATGTTCCGCACACCCCGGACAATGTGGTGGATGCCCAGCTCCCGGCAGGTGTCGATGGTGAGGTTGGAATACTGGATGACCGACACGCCGGGCAGCCCGGCCGTGGCCTGGAAAATGATGTCCAGCCGCTTTTCCATGGAAAAGAAGCCGCGCTTGTCCTGGTTGATACCCACGGCCACCACCACTTCGTCGAACATGGTGAGCGCGCGTTTGAGAATATTCAGATGCCCGGCAGTGAAAGGGTCGAACGAGCCGGGGAACAATGCTTTGGTTTTCATATCTGCCAGTCGATGGGGGTTTTGCCCTCGGATAATAAGATTTGGTTGGTCCTGGAAAAATGCCGGCAGCCGAAGAAGGCGCCGCCCGCCAGCGGGGATGGATGGGCCGCCATGAGCACATGATGGCGGGAAGTATCGATCAGGGAGGCTTTTGCTTTTGCGAAATTCCCCCACAGGAGGAACACGATGCCCTCACGGTTGGCGCTCAGATAGCGGATGACGGCATCGGTGAACTCCTGCCAGCCGATGCCCCGGTGGGAAGCCGCCTTCCCAGCCTCCACCGTGAGGATGCTGTTCAGGAGAAGCACCCCCTGCCGAGCCCACTTCTCCAGGTTGGGACTGCCGCCCATCCGGATGCCCAGGTCCTGTTCGATTTCCTGATAGATGTTCCTGAGGGATGGGGGCATGCGTACTCCGTCGGGAACTGAGAAGGACAGGCCCATGGCCTCTCCCGGGTTGTGGTAGGGGTCCTGGCCCAGGATCACCACCTTCACATCGTCCACCGGCGTAAGCTCAAATGCGCGGAAAATCTGGCTTCCGGGCGGATAGATCCGCTTTCCCTGCTCCTTTTCCTGATGCAGAAAGCGCACCAGCGCGGCGAAATACGGTTTTTCGAATTCGCCTGCGAGTGCGGCTTTCCAAGAGCTTTCTATCTTAACGTCCATTTAGAAAATAAAATCGATTACATCCTTTATCGTTTTCACATAGACAAAGATAAGACCTTTTATGTAAATTTCCTTGATATCCTCCACATCTTTTCGGTTTTCCTCCGAAATCACGATGGTGTGCACCCCCGCCCGTTTGGCGGCAAGAATCTTCTCCTTGATGCCCCCCACCGGCAGTACACGGCCCCTGAGGGTCATTTCTCCGGTCATAGCAATTCCTTCCTTGACCGCCTGGCCGCGAAGGGCGGACACCATGGACGACACCATGGTAATACCGGCCGATGGCCCGTCCTTGGGGACGGCCCCCTCCGGGACATGGAGGTGGATATCCTTCTCCATGAACAGCTCGGTAGTGAGGCCCGCCAGCTCCGGATGGGCTTTGATATACTGCCAGGCAATCTGGGCCGATTCCTTCATCACGTCGCCCAGGTTTCCGGTCATGGACAGGGCGCCCTTTCCCTTGGACACCGAGCTTTCCACGAAGAGGATCTCGCCGCCCATCTCCGTCCAGGCAAGGCCGGTGACTACGCCCGGACCCTCGTTCCCCTTCACCGTGTCGTGATAGGCCGTGGGGAGCCCTAGATATTCTTTCAGGTGCTCTTTCCGGATGACGCATGGGAATTCCTGGTTCAGGGCAATCTTCTTGGCGGTGACCCGGGCAATTTTAGCAATCTGCTTCTCCAGGCCGCGCACGCCGGACTCGTGGGTATATTCGTCGATGATCTCTTCCAGGGCCGGCTCCTCGATGGAAAGCCCGTCACTGAGCAGGCCGTGTTCGGTAAGCTGCTTGGGAATCAGGTAATCCTTGGCAATCTGCATCTTCTCCTCGGCCAGGTAACCCGTAACGTTGATCATCTCCATCCGGTCCCGCAGCGCCGGCTGGATGGAGCCTATGCCGTTGGCCGTGGTGATGAACAGCACGTGGGAGAGGTCGTAGTCAATATCCAGGTAGTTGTCGTGGAAGGTGTTGTTCTGCTCCGGATCCAGGGCCTCCAGCAGGGCGCTGGAAGGGTCTCCCTTGAAGTCCGATGCCAGTTTGTCTATCTCGTCCAGCACGATCACCGGATTGGACGTTCCGGCACGCTGGATTCCGCTGAGGATGCGGCCGGGCAGCGCGCCCACATAGGTTTTCCGGTGGCCCCGGATTTCGGCCTCGTCGTGCATGCCGCCCAGGGAAATGCGCACATATTTGCGCCCCAGCGCCCTGGCCACGGACTTGCCCAGCGAGGTTTTTCCCACGCCGGGAGGGCCCCAGAGGCACAGGATGGGGGATTTCATGTTGCCCTTGAGCTTAAGCACGGCAAGATACTCGATGATGCGGTCCTTGACGCTCTCCAGGCCAAAGTGGTCGTGGTCCAGGACCTCCTGGGCATGCCTGAGGTCCAGGTTGTCCTCCGACATCTCGCCCCAGGGCAGGTCCAGCATGAACTGCAGGAAGGTAAGCTGGATGCTGTAGTCCGGGGAGGAGGGATTGTATTTCTCCAGCTTGGCCATCTCTTTGTCGAAGATAGAGCGCACCTCCTGGGACCATTTCTTTTCGTCGGCCCGGCGGCGCATTTTCTCGAATTCCTCGCCCTCGTCCATGCCCAGCTCTTCCTGGATGGTACGGAGCTGGTTGTTCAGGTAGTATTCCCGCTGCTGCTGGTCGATATCCGTCTTCACCTTCTGGTTAATCTCCTGGCGGATCTGGAGCAGCTGGGTCTGGGTGTCCAGCACCTTGAGCAGGGCCATTCCCCGCTCATGCAGGTCCAGGATGCCCAGCAGGGCCACACGCTCCTGGAAATTTTCCACTTCGATGGTGGTGGCCACGAAGTTTACCAGGAAATGGAAATTGTCGATGGACATGAGTGCGCCCACCGCTTCCTTGGGGGCGAAGGAAGAGGATTTTACCACCGTGGACGCCCGGTCCTTGATGGTGTCCGTGAGCACCCGGGATTCCTGGTCGTCCATCTCCGGGACGAACTCTTCCAGGTAGTGCACCCGGCCCAGCAGATACGGTTCCGAAGCCACGATGCTGTCTACGGAGAGGATCCGCACGCCCTGCAGGATGGCCGTTACCGAGCCATCTGGCATCTCCAGGGTCTTGATTACTTTGCACAGGGTGCCGAAAGGGTTCAGGTCGGCCTCTGCAGGGTCTTCCACCGCCACATCCAGCTGGGGGACGGCGCCAATCCAGCCTTTTCCCTGCTCCGTATCGGAGACCAGCTTGACCGACTTCTCGCGCCCTACCGTGACCGGGAAAACCGTACCGGGGAAAATGACGGCATTCCTGAGGGCCAGGATGGGCAGGTCTTCCGGGAGTTCCGACTCGTCCACTTTCATGGAAACGGCCTCTCCCATCACCGGCATGATATTCACTTCGACTCCCGCGGGGGAGAACATTTCGTTGTAATTTACCTTCATATATAATAAGGGACGGCCCGCCTGCTCTGACATTTTGTCAGATTCAAGGAGGACACTTGTCCGGGTGGGTATATTGTCAATCTCCGTGCCAATATATGGGAATGGCATCCAAAGCCTATAAAATGGCAGGTTTTTGGACTATATATTTTGATGATTGGAAAATTCTTTATAAATTTGTGCCGATTTTCTTCTAAATAGAAAGTTCAATAAAAACAATAATTATTATGACAAAGGCAGAGATTGTTAATGAAGTAGCAAAAACTACAGGCATTGAGAAAGTGCAGGTTTTGGCTGTTATCGAAGAATTCACCAAAGTTGTGAAGGGGTCCCTGATCGCAGGCAACCCGGTGTACCTCCGCGGTTTTGGTAGCTTTATCATCAAGCACCGCGCCCAGAAGGCAGCCCGTAACATCACCCGCAAGACCACCATGACCATCCCGGCACACGACATCCCGGCCTTCAAACCGGCCAAGAGCTTCGTGAACGCCGTCAAGGAAAAATAATAATTATTTTTAAACATTCACCATTATGCCTAGCGGAAAAAAGAGAAAGAGACATAAAATGGCAACGCACAAGCGTAAAAAACGCTTGCGCAAGAACCGCCACAAGAAGAAGTAAGAGAAACTAGGCTTCTTCAGGAATAAAGGGCTTGCCGGCAGAATGCAGGCCCTTTCATTTTGTTAAACCCACCATCCAATGGAGTCTGAGAAAGCGGACAAGGATCTGATTGTTGACGTAACGTCAACGGAAGTACATATCGCCCTGATGGAGAATCACCGGCTGATAGAGTACAACACGGAGTCCAGCACTGGGAACAAGTTCACCGTAGGAGACGTTTACCTGGGAAAGGTTAAAAAGATTCTCCCGAACCTCAATGCTGCCTTTGTGGACATCGGAGACAAGAAGGAAGCCTTCATCCACTATCTGGACCTGGGTCTGTTTTTTCCCGCCTTCGACCAGTTCGTGCGGGAGTCCAACGGGAACACCAATCTCAAAGACCTGTATTCCCGTATCCCGATCGGCAGTCCCCTTCCCAAGGAAGGACACATAGAGGAGATCCTCCATCCCGGACAGATGATCGTGGCCCAGATCGTGAAAGAGCCCATTTCCACAAAGGGATCACGACTGACAGCAGAGATTTCATTGGCAGGACGTAACATTGTACTTCTCCCCTTCGCGGACAAAGTGTCCATTTCGCAGAAGATTGGCTCGAAGGAAGAGAAACGTAGACTGGAAACCCTGGTAAGGAGTATCCTTCCCGTCAATTACGGCGCCATCATCAGAACCGCCGCGGAAGGCAAGAATGCCGCAACGCTGGTCGGGGAGACCAAAGCCCTGATAGAGAAATGGGAAAACTCCTGGAAAAAGATCGCCAAGGACAAAACCGTCAAACTGCTCTTTACGGAGTACAGCAAAACCACTACCGTGTTGAGGGACCTCCTCAACGACTCGTTCTCCAATATCTGGATCAATGACGAACGGGTAGCCGAAGAAGCACGGAAGTATGTGTCGCTGATCTCGCCCGAGCAGGAAAAGATTGTCCACCTGTACGAAGGCAAGCAGCCCATCTACGACCACTTCGAGGTCACCCGTCAGATCAAGGGCTCGTTCGGCAAAGTGGTTCCCATGCGGCAAGGGTCCTATCTGGTGATTGAAACCACTGAAGCGCTGAACGTAATCGACGTCAACAGCGGCATCCGTACAAAAACCGCCGACCAGGAGGAGAACTCCTTCGAGGTGAACAAGATTGCCGCAGAAGAGATTGCTCGTCAGCTCAGGCTCAGGGACATGGGCGGTATCGTGATCGTGGACTTCATCGACATGGAAACCAACGAACACAAGAATGCCCTGTTTAAGCTGATGCAGGAGTTGATGGAAGATGACAGGGCCAAGCACAACGTGCTACCGCTGACCAAATTCGGGCTTATGCAGATAACCCGGCAGCGGATCAGGCCCGTTACAGAGATCAACACGTCGGAGCAGTGTCCCGTGTGCCACGGCACCGGAAAAATCCACTCCAGCGTGGTCATCGACGAAGAGATTGAGCGCAAGATTGCTTTCTATTCCATTGAGAAGGGTATCCGCAGCATCGTACTCAAAACCAGCCCCATCCTGGGTGCATACCTGAAACGGGGGCTGTTCAACTCCTTCCTGGCCAAGTGGCGGAAACGCTACAAGATTAAGCTGGAACTAGTGGAAAGTACAGACTATACCGTCTTGCAGAATGATTTGTTCAATGAAAAGGGAGACAAACTGGAGTAGTTTGACTCCCTTTTTTATTTGTGCCTGCGGGGAACGAAGGCTTGCACGAAGAGCAGCACAAACACGAATACGGCCAGGCACCCCACCATGTCTCCGTACCGGACAAAGAAGCTTTCCCGCTCGCTCAGGCGCACCGTCCCGTCCAGCACGGCGGGCTTCCACCATTCGGTCTTCTGGACAACGCGGCCTTCCGGGTCGATAAAGGCGCTGATGCCCGTATTGCCGCAGCGGGCCACCCAGCGCCGCGTTTCGATGGCGCGGAGGCGGCTGTAATTGAGGTGCTGCCGATATCCGGGCGTGTTACCCCACCAGGCATCGTTGGTAATGACGGTGAGCAGCTGCGCACCTTTTCTCACATAGGCGACGCAGTATTCCCCGTATACCGACTCATAGCACACGGCCGTTCCGATGGGGATCCGTTCTCCGCCGGAAAGCATATGCAGGCAGGAAGCCTCTTTCTGCCCGACGCACTTGCCCATCAGATTCCCGCCCAGCAGGTTCTCCAGCGGGACAAAGAGGCCGGGGTAAGGAGTCAGTTCCACGCCCACCACCAGTTTGGACTTATGGTATATCTCGGCCCGGCCGGTGGTGTCGGTGATGATGGCAGAGTTCCGGCTGGTGGCCCAGAGATGCTTGCCCTCTCCGCCGGAAGGGCCAGTATCGTAGGAGAGTGGGGACGGAGGGGCGTAGGAAATCTGCCGGTCGAAGGCCGACGCCCCGAACAGGAGCGTGGCAGACGGATTCCGCTCCAGCCAGGCCTGATAGCGGCGAAAACTGGGATTGGCGGAAGGACTGTCCAGCAGGAAAGACGACGTGAAGGTTTCCGGTGCCAGCACCAGCATTTCCTCTCCGGCGGGAACATCGGCTACAAGGGCCAGGAAAAGGGAATCCTGCTCCTGCTGGGTCAGGGACTCGAACTTATGGTAAGGGTCAAAGTTGGGCTGGCCGATCCGGACGCTCACGGCTCTCCCTTCCGCCTCGAAACGGAGGCAGGCGCTCCAGACCATGGGCGCGAAAAGGACTAGGACCGGGGCTGCCAGGGCACCGATGCGGGCCGGCACCGTCCAGCGGACCATCCGGCCGTCCGACAAGGCCACCATGAGGCCGAAGACGGAAAGATTGGCGCACCAGATCCAGAGCGAGCCGCCCAGATGCCCCAGAACGGAGTACCACTGGATGAGGGAAGTCGTGTCTGCAAAGGCGTTTCCAAGGACCAGCCACGGCCAGGAGATCTCTGCGATGGTAAGGTAATACCGCTCCCAGGCAATCCATGCGGCCACCAGGTAAATATAGGGAAGGACACCGCCCGTGCGGCGCTTGATCCAACGGAAAGACCCGAAGACAAGCGACATCTGGAGGGCGTTGGCCAGGACGGCGAAGACGGCGCCTCCCACCGTAGCCTCCCCCACCCACCAGGTTGTGACGGCATTCCACAGCACAAAGGCGGCATAGTGCCACCACCAGAAATGCCTGGTTTTCCGAAGTGTAGCCAGGCGTTCCATCACTAGTAGCGGAACCAGTCCCAGAAGGGCTGTCCAGCCCATGTGCGGAACCAGCCAGGGAAGGCTCATCAGCAGGACGAAGGCTGCTGTGAGCAGCAGATTGATATTGCGTGTCTTCATCGTTTGACAAAGCAAAGATATGAATTATTTTTCGTAACTTCGCAGGACATATCGTTTATCGGACAACTATGACATTTGGACAACTATGACATTTAAAGATAACTGGATTGTAAAGAACCTGCTGGCAGCGCTGGTCCTGGTTGCCGTGCTCGTAGGTCTGGCCACCTGGGGGCTCAACGCCATTACCCGGCATGGCAAAACCGTCACAGCGCCGGACTTTACCAACCTTACCGTTCCCGAGGCCGAACAGCTGGCTTCGCACTCCCATGTAGGCATCAAGGTCACAGACTCCGTGTTCGTGCGCCGGCTGGGAGCCGGCGTGGTATACCGCCAGTCGCCCAAGGCCGGGTCCACCGTCAAGAAAGGCCGCAGCATCTTTCTCACCATCAACTCCATCGTTCCCCGGAAGGTGGTGATGCCCAACCTGTACGGCTACTCCGTTATCGAAGCCCGCGCAGAGCTCCAGAACCGGGGGCTCAACCTGGGCAGGCTCAACTATGTCAAAGACATCGCCACCAATAATGTGCTGGGACAAAAAATCAACGGACGGGATGTCAAAGCCGGAGACCTGGTGGTGAGCGGATCCACCATAGACCTCACCGTGGGCCTGGGCTCCGAAGAAAGCACCAGCACGGTGCCCCGGCTTATCGGCATGAAGTATGTCCGGGCCCTGGACGCCCTGCACGACCGCTATCTCAACGCCGGGCGGGTCCGCTTCGATGAAGACATCCGCAGTTACGCAGACTCCATGAATGCCGTGGTGTACAAGCAGGATGCTATGGGGGCTTCCAAAGCCCTGGGCACCGCCATCGGCTTCTCCCTTACCCTGGACAGCTCCAAACTCCCCGCACAATGATGGACGAGAAGGAGATTCCTGCCCGGGAGGGAAACGACAGCGAAGACATCCTGTACGAGCACTTCCGACTGGTCGCAGACCGGGGGCAGGAGCCTGTCCGGATAGACAAATTCATCGCCTCGCACCAGGAAGACACCACCCGCAGCCGGGTGCAGCAGGCCATCAAAGCAGGCTATGTCCTGGTAAACGATATCCCCGTCAAGGCCAATTACATCATCCGTCCGCTGGATGTAGTAAAGTTCGTGATGCCCTACGAGCGACGCGGACTGGAAATCCTGCCGGAAAACATTCCCCTGGACATTGTCTATGAAGACCAGGACGTGCTGGTGGTGAACAAACCCGCCGGCATGGTGGTACATCCCGGCCACGGGAATTACAACGGCACCCTCATCAACGCCCTGGCCTTCCACCTGGGACTCAAGCAGGCGCCGGATGCAGAAGACGAGCGCATGGGCGTGCTGGTGCACCGGATCGACAAAGACACGTCCGGCCTGCTGGTGGTGGCCAAGAATCCCCCCGCCCAGCTGCACCTGGCCGACCAATTCTTCGTCCACTCCATCGACCGCATCTACACGGCCGTGGTATGGGGCAACCTGGCAGAGGACGAAGGTACCATTGAGGGGACCATCGGCCGGGACCCCAACGACCGGCTCCGGTTCAAAGTCTACGAAGATCCGGAAAAGGGGAAATGGGCCGTCACGCACTGGAAGGTCCTGGAGCGCTACGGATTCATCACCGTTGTGGAATGCCGGCTGGAGACCGGCCGAACCCACCAGATCCGGGTGCACATGGCGTCCATCGGCCATCCGCTGTTCAACGACGAGCGCTACGGCGGCTCGGAAATCCGCCAGGGCACCATCTACGCCAAGTATCGCCAGTTTATCCAGAACTGCTTTGCTATCTGCCCCCGCCAGGCCCTGCATGCCCGTACCCTGGGCTTCACGCATCCGCGTAGCGGGGAGCGGCTCTTCTTCGAAGCACCGCTCCCCGCCGATATGTCCGCCCTGATCGAAAAGTGGCGTAAGTATACTGCCTCTGGCGATTAGCGGCCACGGCCTCCGCCGAAACCGCCCATGCCGCCACCGAAGCCACCCATGCCGCCCATGGGCGGGCCACCGGCACCGGGACGACCGCCACGGCCACCGAAGCCTCCGCGGCCCCTGCCGCCACCGAACGTGCCGAAGCGCCAGGTGAAGTTGAGCATGATATATCGGCCCAGACGTGTTCTGTTGTTAGTCTCCTGATAGTAGTTATCCGTAGTGGCTATGCTGAGCATACGGGACTGCCCCAGAATGTCATAGGCCTGCAGGGCGATGGTAGCCTGCCCATTGATGATGGTCTTGGAGATGGAAGCGTTCCAGATGAATTCCGAGGGCTGCTGGGTGGTATAGCCCCTGTACCAACGGTAATTGGCGTCCGTGTTGAGGCTCAGGCCCGTGGTTCCCACCGTCCACATGAAGGAGCCGGTGACGGCATTGTTCCAGGTAGCGGCGACAGCCTCCTGCACGGTATACCAAGGCTTTCGCACATTGGTCCGGAAGCCCAGCCGGATTTCTACGTCGTCCGAGCGGTAGGTCCCCGTAAAGTTCTCCATCAGGGTGAGGGTACGGGTTTCGTTGGCCAGGAACTGCTCGGCCCACTTTTCCGGATGGTCCTTGAAATAAAACTGGTGGAATTTGTCATAATCGAAATTTCCGTCGTCCAGGAAGAACTCCGTCATGGTCAGGGCGCCATTGCCGATATAGCTGCTGTTCATGCTGAAGTTAGCGTTGACCATGTTGGAAATGGAGAAGTTGGACTTGGCGATGGGGGCGTTCACCATGATGAAGCCTCCACCGTTGAAGGTATTCTTTCCGTTTACCGGGAAGGAATACTGACGTCCGCCCTCGTCGTACCAGTTGGCGTTGGAGATGGGGTTCTGGTTCATGCCGCCGTTCAGGTTGAAGCGGGCGGTGAAGAAGGTGGCGCGGTTGGAGTACTCCAGCTCCATGCGCACATTGTGATTGAAATAAGGAGTAAGATAAGGGTTACCCAGGCTCAGGGACAGCGGGTTCGAGTTGTCCATGACCGGATTCAACTGGCTGGTGGAAGGCTGCCCGCTGCGTCCGTTGTAGTTGATGCGGATGTTGGCGTTGTCGTTGAACTCGTATACGAGCATGGCGCGCGGGGCAAAGTTCCAGATGGTGCCCGGATCGTACTCCTTGCCGTTGGTCAGGCTGTACTGCCGCGTAGGGATGGCTGCTGCACCCAGCTGGGCACGGATCCAATCCTGCTGGTACATGACGGCTACACCCAGGGTCTGGTTCAGATTGCGGCTGATGACATTGTTGCTGTACAGCGGATTTTCGGTTTCACCCACGGGGGTATAATCCATGAAAACACTCCTGATTGCATCGGGCGAAGCCGAGTAGTTGTACGGATTGCCGCTGTCGAAAGCTTTTTTATCGGTGAGGGAGTTGCTCCAGTTCACCTGGTACCTTCCTTCCAGGTAGAAGTAATTGCCCAGCGGCTCCGTATACACCAGGCTGGCACCCAGGGTCTGGCTCTTCTGAACCTGGTCGATCCGCTGGTTCACAAGATCGGATTTGACAGTACCCATCAGATAGGTATTGGTGAGCGACTGGTTGTATCCGTCCATCCGGTTGTCCCGGATGTTCCAGTTGAAATTCAGGGAAAGGGTACGACCGGGGATGCCCAGGCGCTGACGGAAGATACCGCGGCCGCTGAAGGTAAGATTCTTATTCACGCCGCTGTTCAGCGACCAGCTGTCGTTGGCACGGGTGTCGTCGCCGATCTCATTTCTCCAGGTGTCGGCCATGGAGCGCTGGATATAGTTTCCGCCGCCGAAGTTGAACTGCGGCTGAATCATCAGGGACGTATTGTCGGAGAACTTGTGGTCCATCCGCATGGAGATGGAATGGCCCCAGGTGTTCTGGTCGTTGTCATTGAGCGTGGAGGAGATAAGGGAACTTTTATCGCCTAAATACGTTTCCTTATAGATATCCGAAACGGAATTGCTGCTGGAGCCCTGGTACTGGTAGGGAACGGCCAGTTCCATCTTTTTGTCAAACAGGTCCATAGAAGCGTTGGCGCCCAGCATCCAGGAAGTGGTGATGCCACCACCGCCGCCAAAACCGCCTCCTCCCATGCCCCCCATCATGCCGCCGCCCATACCACCCATCATACCACCCATCATACCGCCCATCATGCTGCCGGAGAAGTTGTTGAATCCCACCCCACGGGGGCCGTTTCCGGCGTTGGCAATAATGGAGAGCTGGCTGTCCTCAGTGAAGCGGCCGACCATGCCGTTTGCCTGGAAACGCCAGTCGTTCAGGGTGTTGTTGGCAGACGGGATATCGTGACCACCACCGGCTACGATATTGCCGAACAGCCCGTTCATCATGCCCCGCTGCACGGTGAGGTCGATAATGGTCTCTTCGTTGTCGTCGTCGATGCCGGTGAATTCGGCCTGTTCACTCTTTTTCTTAATCACTTTCACCTTCTCCACCAGTTTGGCGGGGAGGTTGCTGGTAGCCACCTGCGGATCGTCCAGGAAGAAAGTCTTCCCGGCGATGGTGATACGGGAGATGGTTTTTCCGTTGGAGGTGATGCTGCCGTCCTCTCCCACCTCGATACCGGGGAGTTTCCGGAGAAGGTCGATGAGCATGTTGTCGTCCGTGATCTTATACGACGAGGCATTGTACTCTACCGTATCTTTCTTGATGATGATGGGATTGCCGGTGGCCGAAACGGAGGCAGCATCCAGCACTTCCTGGTCCACGTCCATCTTGAGGGTGCCCAGGTCCAGGTCACGGTCTTTCACTGTAAGGTCGTGCGTATAAGGCTTGTAGCCCAGCAGTTCCGCCTTGATGGTATATTTGCCGGCGCGGACCCTTTCCACGACGGTTTTTCCCTCTGCATCGGTCAGGGCGTATTTGGTATTTCCTCTCTCTGGAATCAGGGAAACCGTTGCAAACCCTACAGGCTCATTTGTAGTGGAATCGGCCAGTTTGACACTGATTTTGTAACTCTGCGCCCCCAGCGTAAGGGTGGCAAAAAGGCCGACAAGAGCCATCAAAAATCTTCTTACCATAAAGCTCTGATAAACTTCTATACATTATACGCCCCTTTAGACACGGTGCGTACAATAAAGTTTAACCAAATCTAAAAAAATTTACTTAATGCGATCCGGATGCTCTTTCAGGAACTGTTCCCATCCACATTTACCCCCTCCGGCAGACACAGGGCGGGAGGTTTCGAAATAATGGCACAGGGCGATTGCCAGGGCGTCCGTAGCATCCAGGTAGCGACTTTCCAGCTTCACGCCCAGGGTCTTTTCCAGCATCAACTGCACCTGTTCCTTGGAGGCGGCGCCATTGCCCACGATGGCCTCTTTGGCCTTTCTGGGAGCATATTCGGTCACGTTTCCCACGCCGTACTCCTTGGCGGCCAGGATGGCAGCCCCCTGCGCCCGGCCCAGTTTCAGGACCACCTGCGCGTTTTTCCCGTAGAACGGACTTTCAATGGCCAGTTCTGTAGGATGATAGCTCTTGCACACCTCGCTGATGCACTCGTAGATGGCCTGCAGCTTGGTGTAGGCATCGGCCTCTTTCCTCAGATCCAGTACACCCATATCCACGTAGGAGGCTTTTTTGCCTTCCACGCGGACCAGGCCGAAGCCCAGCAGCTGGGTTCCGGGGTCTATGCCCAATATGACGCGTTCCTGTTCCATAAGGGCTGCAAAGATACGATTTTTGTTCAAACATAGAAAGAGAATTCATTGCAAATGCTTGGATTTAAATAAAAAATCCTTATCTTTGCAGTCCATTTTTTGAGATGACCGCTAAGCTCAGTCAAGACCAGCCGCAGAGGGCTGGCGCTTACGGCCCAAAACTTTAACAAGTTTTTGTACAATGTACGCAATCGTAGACATTGCAAGCCAGCAGTTTAAAGTGGAAGCTGGCATGGACATCTTCGTCAACCGCCTCGCGGCCAAGAACGGAGAATCCGTCGAGTTCAACAAGGTTCTTCTCATCGACGCAGAAGGTGCTGTAAAGGTTGGAACTCCGTATGTAGAGGGAGCAGTTGTGAAGGCCACTGTCCTGGATGACGACGCCAAAGCAAAGAAAGTGCTCGTATTCAAGAAAATCCGTCGCAAGGGATTCCAGACGCTCAATGGCCACCGCCAGAAGCTCACCAAGATTCACATCGACGCTATCGCTTAACTTTTAAAGGAGAAACAGATTATGGCACACAAGAAAGGTCAATCCAGTTCCAAGAACGGCCGTGAGTCGCATTCCAAACGCCTTGGCATCAAGAAGTTCGGCGAAGAGGTTGTAAAAGCCGGTAACATCATCGTGCGTCAGCGCGGCACCGCTCACAACCCGGGTCTGAATGTGGGTATGGGCAAGGATCACACCCTGTACGCCCTCATCGACGGCACCGTCAAGTTCACCCGCAAGCGTGAAAACAAATCCTTCGTTTCCGTAGTTCCTTTCGAGAACTAATCCCCGAAGGTACAAGAGGTAGAAAGGAGGATCTGTATCCGAAAGGGGCAGTTCCTCCTTTGTTTTTGAAAAACAGGAAACTATGCTTACACTGAAATTGCTCCGCGACGATCCGGAATACGTAATCCGTAAACTGGCTGTCAAACACTTTGACGCCCGCAGCATCGTAGAGAAGATCATCGTCCTGGACGACCACCGCAAGGCCCTCCAGACCCACTCCGACGCCCTCCTCAGCGAGCAGAAAAAAGCCGCAGCCGCCATTGGCGCCCTGATGAAGGCCGGCAAGAAAGAAGAGGCGGAGACCGCCAAACAAGAGGTCGCCTCGCTGAAAGCCCGTTCCAACGAACTGCTGGAAATGGCGGATAACAACAATGCCAAACTGCAGGAACTGCTGTACCTGCTTCCCAATATCCCGTGCGACCTTGTACCGGAAGGAAAAGGTGCAGAGGACAACGTGGTGGTGAAGATGGGCGGCCCCGAGGTGAATCTGCCGGAAGATGCCCTCCCCCACTGGGAACTGGCCAGGAAGTACGACATCATCGACTTCGACCTGGGCGTGAAGATCACCGGCGCCGGTTTCCCCGTGTATAAAGGAAAGGGTGCCAAGCTGCAGCGTGCCCTCATCAATTATTTCCTGGACTACAACACGGCCGCCGGATACAAAGAGGTGGAGCCGCCCGTGCTGGTGAACGCCGCTTCCGGATTCGGCACCGGCCAGCTTCCGGACAAGGAAGGCCAGATGTACCACGCTACTGTGGACAATTTCTACTTGGTTCCCACGGCCGAGGTCCCCGTAACCAACATCTTCCGCGATGTGATTCTGGGCGCCGACCAATTCCCGCAGAAGCTCACGGCCTATACCCCCTGCTTCCGCCGCGAAGCCGGTTCTTACGGAAAGGACGTCCGCGGCCTCAACCGCCTGCACCAGTTCGACAAAGTGGAGATCGTGCGCGTAGAGAAGCCGGAGAACAGCTACGCCGCGCTGGATGAGATGGTGGCCCATGTAGAGGGCCTGGTGAACGAGCTCGGCCTCAAATACCGGATTCTCCGTCTGTGCGGCGGAGACCTCAGCTTCACGTCGGCCATCACCTATGACTTCGAGCTGTGGAGCGCCGCCCAGGGCCGATGGCTGGAGATTTCGTCCGTGTCCAACTTCGAGTGTTACCAGGCCAACCGCCTCAAGCTCCGCTACAAGGACGAAAACGGCAAGACCCAGCTGGCCCACACCCTGAATGGCAGCTCACTGGCCCTTCCGCGTGTAGTGGCCGCCCTGCTGGAAGACAACCAGAAAGACGGCTACATCGAGATTCCGGAAGTGCTCCGTCCGTATACCGGCTTCGACCGCATCGACTAAGCACTTCTACTCTACACTCCGCAACAATTCCATAAACGTCGCCATCCCCTTGGTGGCTACATCCTGGATCATCGTCACCCGCTTGTCGCTCAGAGGCACCGGTTTGGGGTCGATGACATAGATGGGCGTGTCAATAGAAGCGTAACGGTACAGGCCGGCGGCCGGGTACACCTGGAGGGATGTGCCCACAATCAGGAGGATATCGGCCTTCTCTACCAGGCCGATGGCCTTTTCGATATTGGGGACGGCCTCCCCGAAGAAGACAATGTGCGGACGGAGCTGGCTGCCATTCGGAGCCAGGTCTCCCAGATGGACGGCGTCGTAGCCCACGTCAATCACTTCCTTCTCGGAGTAGGAACGGTCGTATTCTCCGTTTTCCGGACGCATTTTGGTGAGCTCCCCGTGCAGGTGCAGGACCCGGGTGGAACCGGCCCGCTCGTGCAGGTTGTCCACGTTCTGGGTGATTACGTCCACATCGAACCTCTTTTCCAGTTCTGCGATGGCCACGTGGGCGGCATTGGGCCTGGCATCCCGCAACTGGGCGCGGCGCTGGTTGTAGAAATCCAGCACCAGTTTCCGGTTCCGGTACCAGCCTTCGATCGAGGCCACCTCGTTGACATCGAACTGTTCCCAGAGCCCTCCGGTATCCCGGAAGGTGGCAAAACCGCTTTCGGCGCTCACACCGGCGCCGGTAAGCACGACAATCTTCTTTTTCATTCCTTTACCTCAAAATAGTATTTCTTCACCCAGTACTCGAACAGCGGGTCGATAATGACGGGATTGTCCCCGTCGTCGAACAGAAGGATTTCCTTTTTCATCAGGGCATCTTTCACCCGCTTCACATTGGCCGACGAATTGAGCCCGTACTTCCGGATGACCTCGGCCGAGGAGAAACGCGTGACCCCGTCGACGGTGGCCTTGAGCATATTCACCTGATGCGTGGTGAGCGAGCCCATCATCTCCATAAAGCGGGGTTCATGCACAGAGACCAGCGCGCCCAGGGCCTCCACCAGCACCGGCTCCATGATGTATCCACGGGTCATGGAGTCGCAGATGGCGGAAAAATGGTTGATGTACCACAGGTGCCCGCGAAAAAGCCGGCAGGCCCCTTCCATGAGGTTCGCCTCCATCACCTTACCGCCGGAAAGGAAGCCCCGGAGTACATGGGAAGCCATCTCGCTTTCTTCCACCGGGGAAAGTCGCACCCGCTCCACCTGCCGGTGGAAGAGGAGGCTGCTCTCGAAAATGGAGCGCATGGCATTGACGGCGGAACCGGAGAGGATAAGCGAGAACAGTCGCTCTCCCGCTTCCCGGGCCGCCCGCATCGTTGCATCCAGAGAACGGAGCAGCGCATCGGGATTCTCCTGGTGCAGCACGGAGTGGAACTCGTCCACAATCAGAATCAGCCGTTCTCCCCTGTCCCTGGCCAGGCGGAAAGGGAAACGGAGCATGGCCCTGACATCCTCGGCGTCCAGGTCCCAGCCGGCCGACACAATCCGGTCTTCGTCGGCGAAGGCCGTGCTGTCAAAGACAAAGTGGGTCCCGTCCAGGTACTTCTGTACCACGGCGGCGTATTCCGCCGGAGTGGAAGCCACCATCCGTACCACCGTAGATCCCAGCCGGAGCAGGAATTCCTCCAGCGTCCGGATGTTCAAGGCCGACATCTGCCCCACTGTGAAAGACTTCCCGGACATTCGCATGGAGAGCAGGGACTGCTGGACAAGGGAGGTCTTTCCAGCTTTGGGAGGCTCGTACATCACTACGTGTTCCCCCTGGGAAAGCAGGTTCCCCAGAAGGACCACGTCTCCCTTACGGCCGACAAAGTTCTTGCCGGTCACATATTGGGAGTAAGGAAACGGCGTATCCATTATTCAGCAGGTTCTACAGGGCTTTCCTGGACGGGAAGGGCCGGAATCTCATCGACCGGGACGATAACCTCCTCTACAGGCTCGGGCCGATACTTGGGCAGCGGGCTGCGGAAGCAGTTGCCCAGCGGAGAGAGCACATTCAGGAGCCAGAGCAGCAGGCAGGTAACCACCACGATGCCGGCGAAGCACCACCAGAAGCGCTTGCGGATGGCCTTTTTGCGGGCTTCCGGATCCACCTCCGTGAGCTTGGGATACTGGGCCAGGGAGGTAAGCGTCTTGCCGAACTTCACGCTTACAAGCGAAGCGGCGTTCATGGCCCAGCCGTTGGCGTTCAGGACCGGTCCCAGGTCGCGTTTGCGGAGCTTGCGCCAGGCGATGAACACGGACGGCGCCGAGATGAGGAGCATGATGACGGCGATGAGGACAATCCACTGCCACCAGGTAAGGGATTTAAGGGTAGCCACAAGGCCGATCAGGACACCGGAGACCGCAGCAACAGCAATGGTGATACCGGCAATCTTGCCCACGTCGAAGCCCGGCTTGATGGCGGCGCCGGCCTCGGCGCCTTTTCCATCCGTGGCTTTATCGGCCGCAGCGGTGAGGTCTCCCATGGACTTGTCGTTCTTGGCCGCGGCATTCTTGTCGATCTTGTCGCTGATCCAGCGGGCCGCCTTCCTGTACGGCGCCCAGAATGCCTGGCGCAGGGAAAGCGGATTCTCCACGATGGAGGTTACCTGGGCGGTGTAGTCGTTGCCCTCACGGTCATAGAAGACCGCGTTTTTCCCGGGACGGAGGCCGTCCACGTCACCGGCGGTGAGCACCGCGGCGATGTTGAAGGACTTGCCCAGTTTGTCGGAATGACAGGCGCAGTAGAGGATGAACATGCCGCTGAGGGAGGATATCTCCGGAGAAGGGCCGTCCACTTTGATACAGAGGTCTGTGCTACGCTGGTCGATATAGAGCCGGCCAGCCTGGAAGATGGCTTTCAGATCCGGGTTGTAGAAATCGGCCAGTACCACGTAGTTGTTCAGGAAACGGTAGAAGTCTTTGTGCAGGCGGACCAGTTTGTCCACTTCTTCGATGCTGAGGGCATTGGCTTCCTCGGCCTTGTCCTTTTCGGTGAGATCCAGCAGGGCGGCCTTTTTGTCTTCCTTCAGGATGGCCTGCACAGCCTCCAGGCCCAGCGGCTCAACCTCGGCGCCCTTCTTGGCTTCCAGCCAGGCCGAATAAGGGGCGAATCTGGTCACCAGCGCATTCCACTCCACCTCGGAGAGGGTCTGCTGCTTCGGGTCCAGGCAGAGGGCAGCCATGGCATCCACCGCGGCCTTCCAGGCCGGGTTCAGGCCTTCCTTCAGAGGAAGAAGTGCCTCTTTCACGGGCTTGGCCAGCGGCTGGTCGGCAATCTTGGAGGAGGCGTCGGCCAGGTTTCCTTCAATGGCGGCAATCTTCTCCACCGACACATCTACGGCGTCGGAAGTGGCGGCATCGAAGCCGATGAGCTTGCAGCGCATGAAATAGTCGGCCACCTTGTCTTTCAGTGCCTCTACGGCAGCGAGGGCGTCGGCCGTCTGGTCTCCGAACGGGAAAACCTCCGGCGTTCCTGCCGCCTTCCAGGCAGCATAGTCCGCGCAGGCCGTGTAGAAAGCCTCAATGTTCTCCGCCGTGATGCCTTCTGCTCCGCTGCGGTCCGTGGACGAGCCCATGCAGGCAGCTACGTCAGTGATCAGCTTGGCCAGGGCTTCCTCTCCTGCGGCCGATGCCGGGGTGATGATACCGTCTCCGTTGAACAGGGTTTCGGCAAAAATCCTGGTATTGTCGGACGTTTCAGCGAGGGAGATGCTGTCCCTCTCTACCTTCAGGTTGGCCAGGATCTGCCGGGCCGACGAAAGCAGGCGCGCCCCGTCCGGATCTTCCGTATTGAAATGGGAGAAATCAATGGTATCCGTACCCTGGAGCAGGCTGTCGGCATCCTTGATGATACGGGTGAGCCACTGGGCCGTGGCAATCACTTCATCCACCCGGATGTTGCCGTCGCCGTCGGCATCGATATACCGGAGGGTGGCAGGGTCGAATTCCAAGCCGCCGGCCGGGCAACTCAAGACCGTCCACAGTTTGCGGTCCAGCTCTCCCAGATGGCGGATATCCTCGCCGTTACGGATTTGGATACGGACAGCGCCGCCTACGGACGCAAATTGCCAGGAATAGGCATCGGGGTTCTTTTTTTTGCTCATGCTATACAGTGTTTTAATGATTTCTTGGGAGTATAACAATCTTGTTATTCGCAAATTTAATAAATTATTTTTGTAGATTTTCAAAATATTTCTACCTTTGCACTCCCAAAAAGAAAAAGGAGGTGTAAAAGCATGATCATCGTTCCCATCAAAGAAGGCGAAAACATCGAGAGAGCCCTGAAAAAATTCAAGCGCAAGTTTGAAAAGACCGGTGCTGTCCGCGAAATGCGTTCCCGCAAGAACTTCGAGAAGCCTTCCGTGAAGAAGCGCATGGCCCTGCAGAAGGCTATCTATGTTCAGAAGCTTCGTCTTCAGGAAGAGCAGTAAGCCTCCAGGCACCTATTTATCATAAAATCGGCCGGCTCCCGCAGTCGGTCGGTTTTTTTGTGCCGAATATTTTCTATCTTTGTAGTCTATGAGCGACTATATCGTATCGGCCAGAAAATACAGGCCGGACTCCTTTGAGAGTCTGATCGGCCAGGACAACATTGCCCGTACCCTCTCCAATTCTATCAAAAGGGGGCAGTTGGCGCATGCCTATCTGTTCTGCGGTCCCCGGGGTGTGGGGAAAACCACCACAGCCCGCATCTTTGCCAAGATGATCAACTGCGCCCATCCCGGGCCGGACATGGAGCCTTGCGGGGAGTGTGAATCCTGCGTTAGTTTCCAGGAGGGCCGTTCCTACTGCATCCATGAGCTGGATGCCGCTTCCAACAACTCTGTGGAAGACATCAAGACGCTGATGGAGCAGGTGCAGGTGCCGCCCCAGGTGGGCCGATACAGCGTGTACATCATCGACGAGGTCCACATGCTCTCCCAGGCCGCTTTCAACGCTTTCCTCAAAACGCTGGAAGAGCCCCCCGCACACGCCATTTTTATCCTGGCCACCACAGAAAAACACAAGATCCTCCCCACCATCCTCAGCCGCTGCCAGACCTACGACTTCAACCGGATTTCCATTCCGGATATGGTGCGGAACCTGCGGGGAATCGCCTCCAAGGAAGGGGTCAACATCGACGACGAGTCTCTCCATGTCATTGCCTCCAAGGCCGATGGCGCCATGCGCGACGCCCTCACCATCTTTGACCAGACGGTGGCTTTCTGCGGCACGGATGTCCAGTACGCAGACGTTATCCGCAACCTGAATGTCCTGGACTACGAGTACAGCTTCTCCCTGGTGGATTCCTTTCTGGCGGGAGACTATGCTCATGCCTTCCTGATCCTGGACGAAATCCTTTCCAAGGGGTTCAACGCCCTGCATTTCGTCGGCTCGCTCTCTACGCACCTGAGAAATCTGGTGGTAGCCCGCACCGGCGGGCTGGAGCCGCTCCTGGAGCTGCCGGATTCGTTGAAAAAACGCTACGCAGACCAGGCTTCGCGCTGCACTGCGCAGTTCCTGTTCGATGCCCTGGGCATCACCACGGCCTGTGAAACCGGCTACAAGGCCGCCGTAAATCCCCGCCTGCATATAGAGTACGCCCTGATGCGCCTGAGCCGCCTCACCGCCGCTCCTGTGAATCCTGCAGGGAAGAAGGCCGATGCTACTGTTTCTTCAGGAGATGCCATTCCGGTAGAGGATTCTATTCCCTCCGCAATGAAGAAGGCCGATGCTCCGGGAATAGAATCCTCTACCGGAGTGGCGCAGCCGGCACCGGCACCGAGGAGACGGGCGGCGAAGACCGGGTCGGCCCTGTCCATCAATGCCCTGATGGACGAAAAGAAGGAGCAGGCGCACGAGGAGGAAGGCCCGGCGGTGCAGCAGCTGCCGCTTCCTTCCGACGAAAAGGTGTCGGCCGCCTGGAAGTCCCTTTCCAGCCTGTACACGAACCGGCCTCGGCTCTCCAGCACCCTGTCCAACGGGAAGTTCGACATCCGGGAAGACGCCGGCGTAAAGATAGTAGACTTTTACGTGCTCAACGAGGCCCAGAAGCAGTGGATCGAGGAAAAGTTGCTGCGAGACCTGGAGAACAAGCTGCGGGACATCCTGCAGTTCCAGAAGGTAAATATCCTGGTGCAAGTGACCCCGGATACGGGCTCTGCGGAGAAAGTGCCCTACATGCCGGAAGAGAAGGCCAAGGACCTGATGGACAAAAACCCCGAGGTCCGTGCCTTTGTGGCAGACCTGGGGCTGGACACGAAGTAACGGACATTTAATTTCATGGTCGAATGAAACTCAGAGCAGAGAAACTGGTGAAGAAATATGGCGTCCGCACGGTGGTGAAGGGCGTTTCCATGGAAGTGGAACAGGGAGAGATTGTGGGATTCCTGGGGCCGAACGGGGCCGGAAAAACCACCAGCTTCTACATGATCACCGGGCAGATCAAGCCCAACGGCGGCCGTATTTTCCTGGACGACGAAGACGGCCATTCCACGGAAATCACCACCCTCCCCATGTACAAACGTGCACAGCTGGGGGTGGGATACCTGCCGCAGGAAGCGTCTGTCTTCCGCAAAATGTCCGTGGAAGACAACATCATGTCCGTGATGGAACTTTCCCAATCGACCGCCAGCCTGTCAAAGGCAGAGCGGGTGGCCCGCATGGAAAAGCTCATCGACGAGTTCAACCTGTCCAAAGTGCGCAAATCCCTGGGCATCCAGCTCTCCGGCGGTGAGCGCCGGCGCTGCGAGATTGCCCGCGCCCTGGCCGTAGATCCCAAGTTCATCCTCCTGGACGAGCCTTTCGCCGGCGTGGACCCCATCGCCGTGGAAGACATCCAGTATATCATTGCCAAACTCAAGTACCGCAACATCGGTGTCATCATCACGGACCACAACGTGGGCGAGACCCTGGCCATCACGGACCGGGCCTATCTTCTGTACGAGGGCGTAATCCTGCAAACCGGTACGCCGCAGGAACTAGCGGCCGACGAAGACGTGAGAACCAAGTACTTAGGCTCGGGCTTCGTGCTCAAACGCTCCAAGAGCGTAGAGCGCGCCAGGGCGGAAGTTCAGCAGGAAGGATAGTTTTGGCACGGCTCTTGCATATTACTAGTCAAGGTTAGTTTTAAGTTGATTAGTTGATTATGGTTTCAAAAAAAGCGGCTCGGATGGGCCGCTTTTTTTGATGCCCGCACCTGATGAACTTCTGCAACGTCAAAAAACGCCAAAAGTGTCGTCGCAGAAGTCACGGCCGACACCGGCGAAAGCGAAAAACGCCAAAAGTGTCGTCGCAGAAGTCACGGCCGACGCCGGCGAAAGCAAAAAACGCCAAAAGTGTCGTCGCATAGTGCACAGCAGGAGCCGGCAGCAACGGGGGCAAGCGTCTGGGGACTCAGAGTTCTTCCAGAACCTTGCCCACCGTGGTGTCCGTGGGCAGGTAGTACTTATAGAAGGCATTCTCTCCCAGTTTGGAGAAGCGCGATACCAGGGCGTTGATCTGCGGTACCAGATAAGGAGTGGTCTCGTCCCACTCCGCCTGCGAGCAGGTGATGCCATCCCTGGCGGCGAAGGCTCGGAACTGGCCCACTACATCCGTCTCTTTCAAGAAACGGTCCATCTCCGGATAGCGGTCGATGGCCATGAGGCGGTCTCTGTAGCGGTCGAATATGGACGAGGCAAAACGCATCTGGACCGCCTTCCGGTTGCAGCGGGCGTAGTAATTGGTGACCCGGGTGGTGTCCATGGGAACAAACACATCCGGCATGATGCCACCGCCACCGTAAACGATGCGGCCGTTCACGGTACGGTGCATGTCGGAGATGTCCTGCTTGGTGCTGTCGGCCGAGAAAATTTCCCCGTCGATATAACGGTTATAGATGTCATTCTCGTAATCTCCGTAGGGCTTCTGGATGCAGCGGCCGCTGGGTGTGTAGTACCGTGCCACGGTGAGCCGCAGGCCGGATTTATCCGTAAAGTCGTACTCTTCCTGCACCAGGCCCTTTCCGAACGAGCGCCGGCCGTACACCATGCCCCGGTCGTTGTCCTGGATGGCGCCGGCCAGGATTTCACTGGCCGATGCAGAATTCTCGTTGATCAGGACCGTAAGCCCCACATCCTTGAGTTTTCCCCTGCCGTCGGCCTGGAAAAGCTCCCGGGAGCGCTTGAGTCCCTCCATATACACAATCACATTGCCCCGGTCCAGGAAATCGTTGCACACGAGGAGAGCCTGGTCCAGATAGCCGCCGGTGTTGTCCCTGAGGTCCAGGATCAGGTGCTCCATACCGCGGTCCAGCAGGTCTTCCGCCTCCTTGTGGAACTCGTTGAAGGTGCCCCTGGAGAACTTGGACAGGCGGATGTATCCAATCCGGTCCCGGACAATGAACGCCGCCTCCACGCTGTTCACAGGGATTTTCCCGCGGGTAATGCGGAAGGGAATCTCTTCGTCGCCGCGCTTGACGGTAACGGTTACTTTGGTCCCGGAAGGGCCTTTCATCCGGCGGACCATGCTGTCCTGGGG
Source organism: uncultured Bacteroidales bacterium (assembly GCA_947168525.1). Lineage (GTDB taxonomy): Bacteria > Bacteroidota > Bacteroidia > Bacteroidales > UBA932 > Cryptobacteroides. The sequence continues at coordinate 297,929 of CAMVMG010000001.1, read as the reverse complement.
GAAAAGCACGCCGGCGATTACCTTGTCATCTACCTTCAGGAGCCGGTCCCCCACCATGAGCCCAGCCTTTTCGGAGGGACCTCCGGCAATCACCTCCAGCACGATGGCCGTATCGTTGGGGACATTGAACTGGATGCCGATGCCGTCGAAATTTCCGGCCAGGTCTTCCTGGGAAGCCGCCAGTTCCACGGGCGGAAAATACAGGGAGTGGGGATCCAGCCTGGCCAGCACAGCCTTCACGGCGGCATCCGTCATGTCGGCCACATCTACCGAATCCACATAATTTTCCTCCACCGTCTTGAGGATCAGGTTCAGTTTGCCCCAGTCCTGGTAACGGGACCGCAAGAGATGCCGGTTATCCCGGAACTTCACCACAGAAAGGGTCACCAGTGCACCGATGACCACTCCCAGCAGGACTTGCAGTATTTGAACGGAGGTTTTGGTTTGCATAGGCTTTTATTCCGACTGTTCCACTTCAATCCCGGCCCTTCTGAGCAGGTCTACCCCGTCCGTGAGGCGGTATTCGTCCCGGTACACCACCCGTTTGATGCCGGACTGGATGATGAGTTTGGCGCACTCTACACAGGGAGACGCCGTCACATAGAGGGTGGCGCCTTCCGAGCTGTTCCCCGACTTGGCCACCTTGGTAATGGCATTGGCCTCGGCGTGGAGCACGTAGGGCTTGGTTACGCCGTCTTCGTCCTCGCAGACATTCTCAAATCCGGAGGGGGTTCCGTTGTAGCCGTCCGATATGATCATCCGGTCTTTCACCAGCAGGGCGCCCACCTTCCTGCGCTTGCAGTAGGAATTCTGTGCCCATATCTCGGCCATCTGCAAATAACTGTGATCGAATTTCATGGTTTACGTCCTCTGGTACAGATACCGTTTGATGCTCTTTTTGGGCGTGCGCTCAAAGTCTTCCGGCATAAGCTCTATCTTCTTGATCTGGGCATAATTGGGAAGCTCCTGGTTGATGGCGGGAAGCATGTCCATGATTCGCTTCTTGAAGGCGGAACGGGGCATCCCGTCCAGCTCTCCCTGGTGCCAGTCAGGATAGATCAGGGCCGTAAGGCCGCCGTCGTCCTCCACCACCAGCGAATCTACCACGTAGTTGAAATTATTGATGACGGCTTCCAGTTCTTCCGGATAGATGTTCTGGCCGGAAGGGCCCAGCACCATGCACTTGGAACGGCCGCGAAGGAAAAGGTATCCGTCCTCGTCCAGCACGCCCATATCGCCGGTCTTGAACCAGCCGTCCTTGGTAAAGGCCGCCTTGGTGGCGTCTTCGTTCTTGAAATAGCCCAGACACACGTTGGGGCCTTTCACCTGGACCTCGCCGGGGATGCGGCGGGGGTCCGGGGAGTCTATGCGGATTTCCATGTTCAGGGCGGCGCGGCCGGCGCTACCCACCTTCACCTTGTCCCAGTGGGCATAGCCGATGATGGGACCACATTCCGTCATTCCGTAGCCCACCGTATAGTGGAACCCTATCTTGTGCAGGAACTTCTCCACTTCCGGGTTGAAGGCCGCCCCGCCCAGGATCACTTCCTCGAACTGGCCGCCGAAGGCATTGGTAAGTTCCGTGCAGAACTTCTTTTCGATGACGGGCCCCAGCACGGGGATGCGCCGGTAGTATTTGGTTTTGTCGATGAGGGGCTTGAGCTTGGTCTTGTACACCTTCTCTATCACCAGCGGCACGGCGATGATGATGTCCGGGTGAATCTCGCTGAAGGCCTTCATGATAATCTTGGGGCTGGGCACGCGGCTGAGGAAATGCACGTGCATGCCGATGGTCATCTCGTAAAGGAACTCGAACATCATGCCGTACATATGGGCCGTGGGCAGCATGGAAACCACGTTCATGCCGGGCTTGAGCATCGGGCAGGCGTCCTTGGCGGCGAATTCTATGTTGGAGTAGAGCGCCCGGTAAGGGAGCATCACGCCCTTGGAGAAGCCGGAGGTTCCGGAGGTGTAGTTGATGATGGCCAGTTCGTCGGGGGAATCCTCGTAGTAATTGAGGTCTTCCGGCTCGAAGTTGTTGGGATATCTTTTGCCAAAGGTCTCGTTCAGGTGCTCCCGGATATCGGCCAGCTCCTGGGTGGCGGCATACAGGAACTTGAGCGTATTGATTTGCACCACCACCAGCAGGTCCGGCATTTCGTCGGGCGTAAGGCCCTCCCAGATAACCTCGTCCACAAACAGGACGCGGGCTTCCGAATGGTTCACCAGATAATGTATGTTGCCGGGCTTGAACTCGTGCAGGATGGGGACGGCAACGGCGCCGTAAGTGATGGCGGCCAGAAAGCATACACCCCAGTTGGCCTGGTTGCGGGAACAGATGGCAACCTTGTCACCCTTCTTGAGGCCGCACTGCTCAAAGGCAATGTGGATTTTGGCCATCCGGCGCGCTACATCCCTGTAGGCCAGGGTCATCCCCTGATAGTTGGTGAGCGCCGGGCGGTCCCAGTTGGCCACCATGCTATCTTGGAGAATTTTGTTTACAGATTTGAATTCCATGGTATTTGGATAGGTTTTAGTTCAATTTTATATCCCGGGTTTTGCCGTCATAACACTCCACGCTGACGCCCTTGCCCTTGGGCGTGACGGGAGAATCCGGCTTGATCATCTTTCCGCCCTCTTCCCGGGTAAGAGGGTCTCCTCCGTCGAAACCATAAACCAGCGTGCGGACAGAGGTGCGGACCACCCAGTAGGATTTTCCGTTTACCGACACCAGCTCCGGAAGTGACTTCACGGTTTCCGGGGAACGGATGCCCTGCCAGGATGCGGGTTTCTGGCCATGGAGGTTGTACATTTCCAGTGTATTGTCTTTGTGGAGCACCATAACCGTGTAGCCATGGGCACCCGTAAAATCATAGGCGGCGGGGCCCAGCAGCACGGCTTTGCCCAGATCCACCGGGAATCCGTTCACCCAGTGACCCAGGCGGTCCAGCAGGTACAGCTTGGACCCGGCGCAGAAAAGGAACTGGATTTTCCCGTTGTTGTAATAGTCTATGTTCTCCACCTTGCCGCAGAGGCGGTCCTTAAACGGGATGCCCCAGACGCCTTTTCCATTCTCGTCGTTCAGGCAGATGGACAGGTGGTCGTTCTGATACAAATAATTGGTTTTTCCCGTAGTATAGTTCTGGACGGGGAACAGGCCGGTGGGCACCACCACGGTGGTATCCCGCTCCAGCACCTGCACCTTGGTTCCCTTCAGGGCCAGCTTGTCCAGGCGGATGCGGTAGGAAGGCCGCTCCCCGGAAAGGTCCAGGCAGAAGAAGGCAGGGGCATAACCTGCCCCCCTGACATAGGAAAGGAGTTTGTCGGACAGTTCTCCCGAGAAAAGGCGCGCGGCCATTTCCGGATTCTCGGAGAAGGAATTATAAGCGGTAAGCGACGCGGAAGGAAGGGAGACGGAAGCGTCTGACAGCCGGTCCTTCAGGGTGTATTCCAGGAAACGCTTGTCTGCGAAGGCGTCTACGGAAGGGCCGTCGCCAAAGACCGTCCAGCGGTCTCCTACCGCTGCGCAGGAAGTGTCTGTTACGGAGAACCGGCTGCCCAGCACGGCCGACAGATAACCCTTGTAGGGATGGGACGTACGGGCAGCCGCTTTCCGGGACTTGGCCGAGCGTACCAGCACCACTTCCCGGGCGGCCCCGTCCTCTGTGGTGAAGGAAGCCTTGACCACCTCTTTGGGCTGCAGGCTGCGGAACCATTCCTCTGGGGAAAGGTCTTTCCCGGAACGGCTCTTTAGGGTGTTCTCATAGCGGGCGATGCGGCCGTTCCCGTCTTCAAAGCGGCGGGCACGGGACAGGAAAGACTCCGCGTCCCCCACGCTCAGGGAAAGGGCTTCTCCCGTGAAATAGGGCAGCACCTCCGGGAAAGCAGCCTCCTGTGCCGGCAGTGAATCATAGGCCGACAACCAGCTGGCAGCTGCCTCGCCGGGAAGGGTGTTTCCCTTGAAGAGAAGATGGTCGTCGGTGATTTCCAGCACCACCAGGGAGCTCCAGGACGTGAGGTCTTTCACGAAAGAGGCGTGCTGCCGCATACGGGAGGGCGCATATACCTGAAGGAACTTGGAGGCATGGGCATGGGAGACAAAAAGGGAGACCGGGCCTGAAGTGACAGCTACCAGGTCCTGCAGATGGTCCGTGGAGAGCACCGACATGCCTTCTTCCAGGTGACGGGCCGATGCACTGAGATAGGTCTCCGAGCGGGACGACAGCAGGAACCCGCCGCACAGCTGGGTTTTGAGCCCGGCTCTGGCAGCGGCGGCCTGAAGTGAGGCCAGGGAGGCGGAATCTACCTGACGGAGCTCCGTAACCACCAGGGGCACCAGCGAACCGCTGTTGTGCAGCGACACGGCCATCCGCTCCCGGTCCATCCGGCGCAGATAGTCCATGAAGACGGTATTCCCGGGAGAGAGGAAGCCCTGCAGCAGGCCTGTGGAATCTGCCAGGATTTTCTGGGAAGCCTTGGAGCCGTCGAACACGGCGACGGCGACGGCGTCGGCAGGAACAGCCCGGAGGACAGCCCAGGCGGCGCCCACCTCTGCACGTACTACGGCGGAGGGAGAGCGGTCTGCGTACAGGCGGCTCACGGAAAAGACAATTCCTGCCAGCATCAAGGCCAGCACAGCGACAGTCACAATAGTTGCCCTTTTTCCCATATTATGCAAAGATAGTCAATATTGGCGAATATACAATCAATTATTATTTCTTTCGGCTTTTTGGGCTTTCCATCCGCGAATACGATTATTTTGAGTATATTTGTACGACAACCACATTCACTACTATGCACAAACTCATCGTTTTCCTCTCAGGCCTATGCCTTGCCACCGCGGCCATCGCCGCGCCCAAAGCGGAAGACTGGCAGAATCCCTCTGTCTATTCCGTCAACCGGATGCCTATGCGGGCCACCTTCGTCACCGACCAGCAGCAGACGCTGAGCCTGAACGGTCTGTGGAAATTCCGCTTCAACCAAAGCCCGGAAACCCGCCTTCAGGGGTTCGAGCAACCGTCCCTGGACGATTCCTCCTGGGACACCATCCCCGTCCCCGGACTCTGGGACCTGGAAGGCTGGTGCGACCCGATGTACCTGAACATCGGCTATCCCTGGCGGGGCCACTTCACCAACAACCCGCCCCGGGTACCCTCCGAGCACAATTACGTGGGCCAGTACCGCCGGACCTTCGTGCTGGACAAGTCCTGGACGGGCCGGCAGGTGTGCCTGAACATCGGATCGGCCACCTCCAACGTACGCGTCTGGGTAAACGGGAAAATGGTGGGATACAGCCAGGACAGCAAGCTGGAAGCCCGGTTCGACCTTACCCGCTTCGTCCATGAAGGGGAGAACCTCCTGGCCCTGGAAATCTTCCGCTGGTGTGACGGCACCTACCTGGAAGACCAGGATTTCTGGCGCCTGGGCGGAATCGCCCGCGGCGTAGAGCTCTACACCCGTGAGAAAGAGCGCCTGGAAGACATCAACGTAAACGGCCGGGCCGACGGCAGCCTCCAGGTGAAAGTAGAAGTGACCAAGGGCATCAGCTCCGTAGACCTGGAAGTGGTGGATGCCTCCGGCCGGTGCGTGCTTGCCGCAGACGGCCTGAAACCTCAGAAGGGAGAAGTCCGCTTCGAAGACAAGCTTTCCGGGCTGCCCGCCCTCTGGAGCGCGGAAGAGCCTAACCTGTATACTCTACGCGTGCGCGGCAACACCCGGCACGGGGTGGCGGAAAGCACCGGCATCCGCTTCGGCTTCCGCACCGTCACCATCGAGGACGCCCAGCTTAAAGTAAACGGGAAAACCATCCTGGTCAAGGGGGCGAACCGTCACGAAATGGACCCGTACAAGGGATACACCGTCTCCGAGGCCGACATGATCCGGGACATTCGGATTATGAAAGAACTGAATATCAATGCCGTTCGCACATGCCACTACCCGGACGACCCCCGCTGGCTGGCCCTGTGCGACCAGTACGGCCTGTATGTGGTGGACGAAGGCAATATCGAATCCCATGGCATGGGCTACGGCCCGGCTACCCTGGGCAACAATCCCCTCTTCCACGACGCCCATCTGGACCGCGACCAGCGGATGGTGCTGCGGGATATCAACCACCCCAGCGTTATCGTCTGGAGTCTGGGCAACGAAGCCGGCAACGGACAGAACTTCTACGACTGTTACGACTGGATCAAAGCCTACGACCCCACCCGTCCCGTCCAGTACGAGCGGGCGGAGCTGGACCGCAACACCGATATCTTCTGCCCCATGTACCTGGATCCCAATGGCTGCGAACGTTATCTGGCCAAGGCCGCCAAACCCCTGATCCAATGCGAATACGCCCACGCCATGGGCAACTCCATGGGCAATTTCAAGGAATACTGGGACCTGGTGCGCAAATACCCGTCCTACCAGGGCGGTTTCATCTGGGACTTCGTGGATCAGGCGCTACGCTGGCCTTCCGGCGCAGAGGGGACGGACCATATCTTCATCTTCGGCGGAGACTTGAATAACTATGATCCCTCCGACGGGTCGTTCAACTGCAACGGCGTCATCGCGGCAGACCGCACCCTGCACCCGCATGCCTGCGAGGTCCGCTACCAGTACCGGAACATCCTCACCGTGCCCGGCAGCTTCCCTGGAGAGGTGGTCGTCACCAACGAGAACAGTTTCATCGGCCTGGACAATTATTACCTGCAGTGGGAACTGGCTTCCGACGGCACCGCTGTGCGCACCGGAATGGTCTGGGACCTGGACATTCCCGCGGAGCAGAGCCGCCGGCTGAACCTGGGCATCGGCACCCTTCCGGAAGGAGATGTGATCACCCTCACCGTACACTATAGGCTCAAGGAAGCCCAGCCGCTGCTGCCCGCCGGCCACGAGGCCGCCTACGACCAGCTGGTTCTGAGGGACAACCCGCCGGCCATCCGCTTTGCCAGCAGCGTGCCGCCCGTGACGGACGGCACAACGTTCAGCGGCACGTTCCGCTACAAGGGTACGCTCGCGGATCGGATCGCCACCTGGAAAGCCGTGATCGACCCTTCCACCGGCCTGCTCAGCAGCTATTCCGTGAATGGGAAGGAATACCTGAAAGAGCCCCTGAAGCCCTGCTTCGACCGCGCCCTGACAGAAAACGACCTGGGGGCCGGGATGAACCGCCGGCTGGCGTTCTGGCGTAATCCGGACTTCAAGGTCAAGGAAATCCGCTGCAGTCAGGAGGCCGGTGCTGCTGTCGTGCTGGTGGATTACGAGCCTATCGGCGGAAAGGCCTCCGTGCGGCTGCGCTACAGGATTGGCGAAGACGGCCGTATCCTGGTGAGCCAGAAAATGATGGACGCCGGCGGCCTGGAAAGCGCCCCCAAGCTGTTCCGTTTCGGCCTGCGGATGGCGCTGGACGGGAACCTGCAGGAAGTGGATTTCTTCGGCCTGGGCCCGTGGGAGAACTACTCTGACCGCTGCAGCGGAGCCCTCCTTGGGCATTACCGCCAAAGCGTGGCCGAGCAATACCACTACGGCTATGTGCGTAGCCAGGAATCGGGCACGCACACCGGCCTGCGGTATTTCCGCCTGCTCTCCCCCGACGGGTTCGGCCTGGAACTCACCTCCGACGTCCGTTTCAGCGCATCTGCCCTTCCCTTCAGCCTGGAAGAACTGGACACCCACGTTCATTCGCTGGAGCTAAAGGCCAGGGCGCACGAGAATGACCGCAGCCGCGGCACTACCTACGTACACGCAGACCTGGTCCAGATGGGCGTGGGCGGTGTGAACTCCTGGGGCGCCTGGCCGCTGGAAGCGTACCAGCTCACCCCCCAGGAGCGCAGCTTCAACCTCCTCATCAGCCCGGTTGCCAATTAAACTAACCCAAATACTCCCATGTTTATGAAACGAATTGCAACTTTATTTGCCGTGGCGCTGCTGGCGCTGGGCCAGGCCTCCGGCCAGGAGCTCACCAACTTTGCCAGGGGCGGCCGCGGACCACAGATTGTCTCTCCCGAGCTCAAAGACGGAAAAGTGTTCTTCCGTCTCAGCGCCAACTACGCCACCCGCGTCCAGCTTTCGGGCAACTGGATGGCCAATCCTTTCTCGGACTCCATCGACATGCAAAAAGGGGAAGGCGGTGTCTGGGAAGTGGCCATCGACACCCCGGATCCGGAGATTTACACCTACAATTTCATCGTGGACGGTGTCTCCGTGAACGACCCGCTCAACGACAAAGTGCAGCGTGACGGCACCCGCTACCTGAACATGCTCTTTGTCCCCGGAGAGCGCAGCGAGAACTACTACGAGGCCAAAAACCACGGATCGGTCACCTACCGCTGGTACGACAGCCCCAGCCTGGGCATCTCCCGCCGCATGACGGTCTATACGCCGTACGGGTATGAGCAGAGTCCCAAGGCCAAGTATCCGGTACTGTACCTGCTGCACGGCGGCGGCGGAGACGAGGAAGCCTGGACATCCATGGGCCGCGCCGCCCAGATCCTGGACAACCTCATTGAGAAAGGCCTTGCCAAGCCGATGATCGTGGTCATGCCAAACGGCAACCCCAACCAGCGTGCAGCCGGCACCCTGGGCCTGGAGACCATCGAGATGGACCGCAACGACCCCAAATGGGCCAATGCCTACGTGAACTCGCTGGTGAAGGAAATCATTCCGTTCATCGACAAGGAATACCGCACGGTGGCCAAGTCCAGCGGCCGCGCCATCGCCGGCCTGTCCATGGGCGGCGGGCACACCACGTCGGCCACCATCCTGTACCCTGGCGTCTTCGACTACATCTGCCCCCTGAGCTGCGGCATCCGCGAAAGCGACCACCTGGATGCAGACCTGCAGGGCATCAAGAAGGCCGGCTACAAGCTCTACTGGGTAGGCTGCGGCACATCCGACTTCACCTGGGCCGGCACCGAGATTCTGGACAAGGCGCTCACCCGCAACGGCATGGAGCATACGCTCTTCGCCTCTGACGGCGGACACACCTGGGCCAACTGGCGCCTGTACCTGAACACCTTCGCCCGTCTGCTGTTCAAGTAGCCGTAAAACAGAAGCCCTTCAGAATTAACAGATTATGCAAAAGTGTCTGGTCGGATTCGACCAGACACTTTTGCATAACAGGCTACAAACGAGCCGTTTCCATTTTACGCCACTAGATGGTCACGCCGGCTTTCTGGCGGATGTCGTCCGAGGCGGCACCCACGAGGAGCTCCAATTCGCCGTGCTCCAGGTCCCAGGCGTTCTTCTCCACATTCCAGTAGCGAAGTTCGTCCATGGGAATCTCCAGGGTGACAGTCTTGGTTTCACCGGCCTTGAGGCTTACGCGCTGGAAGGCCTTGAGTTCCTTGGAAGGCCATTCCACCTTGGCGTTTACGCGACGGACATAGAGCTGGACCACCTCGTCGGCATCCATCTTGCCGGCATTGCTCAGGTTGAAGGAAACCTTGACGGAAGTCTTGCCGGCCGTGGCCTTGAGGGCGCCGTACTCGAATTCCACATAGGAAAGGCCGTGGCCGAAGGCGTACATCGGCTTCACGTCCTTGGTGTCGAACCAGCGATAGCCCACGAGCGCGCCTTCCGTGTACTTGGAGACGGGTTTGGGCAGGGAATCCATGAAGGCCTGACGCTCTGCAGGGGTCATCTTCAGCACGTCCTGACGGTACATCAGGGAGAAGAGGTCGCCGCCGGCATTCTTGTCCGGGAAATTCCCCATGGCATAGGCGGGGGAATCTTCCAGTTTGGCGGGGAAGGTGAACGGAAGCTTTCCGGACGGGGCGATGTCCCCGAAGAGGACCTCTGAGAGGGCCGTGCCGCCTTCGGTACCGTTCCACCAGCCCTGGACGATGGCCGGGGAGACCGGCTCCAGCCGGCGCAGGTCGGTGGGGCCGCCGGAGATGAGGACGGTCACCAGACGGGGATTGGCCTCGAAGAGGGCCTTTACAACCTCGTTCTGACCGGTAGGAAGGTCGATATTCTGGCGGTCGCTGCCTTCGGTCTCGATGCTCTTATTGGTGCCGCCGAAGAAGATGACAACGTCGGCCTCTTTGGCAAGGGCCACGGCCTGGGCCAGGAGCTCAGGATCTGCGGGCTCGTCGATGGCAGCCGCCTCCAGCGGGTCCGGCACCGCGGGAGCGGGTCCCCAGCGTCGGCCCGGGAAATTCTTGTAACCGGGGGCATACGTCACTTCCACCCCGCTGCCGGCACGTTTGCGGATACCCTCCAGCGGAGTTACCTCATAAAGGGCCTTCACACCAGCGCCCATACCGCCGCTCTGGGTCTTGAGAACGGCATTCTGGCCGATCACGGCAATCTTCTTCACGGCCGGATCCAGCGGGAGCATGCCCTCGTTCTTGAGCAGGACGACAGACTTCTCCGCCACCTGGCGGGCAATATCCTGGCTCTCGGGCTGGGAGGTCATGCGCTGGTTGGCCACATTGTCCGGAACGGCCTCGATGGCGTAGCGGACGCGCAGGATCTGGCGGACTTTCTCATCTACCAGGTCTTCCGTGAGGGCGCCGGTGGCGATGGAGTCAATCACCGGCTGTCCCAGATAATTGTCGCCGGTCATCTGCACGTTGAGGCCGTGCAACATGGCACCCATTGTGCTATGCGTTCCGCCCCAGTCGCTCACGGTGAAGCCTTTGAAGCCCCACTCGCCACGGAGGATTTCGTTCAGGAGATGCTCGTTCTCGGAGCAGTAGTCGCCGTTCACTTTGTTATAGGCCGGCATCACGCTCATGGCACCTCCCTCGATGATGGCGCGCTGGAAAGGCTTCAGGTAGATTTCCCTGAGCGTACGCTCGTCCACCTGGGCATCCACGCTGCCACGGTTGGTCTCCTGGTTGTTCACTGCGAAATGTTTGATGCACACGGCGGTTCCCTGATCCTGGACACCCTTGGTGTAACCCAGGGCCAGCGCGGCGCTGAGGACGGGATCCTCACTCAGGTACTCATACGTGCGGCCGCCTACGGGAAGCCGCTGTATATTCACGGCCGGACCCAGAATCACGTCCTTACCCCTGAGACGGGCTTCTTTTCCCATTCCGGTTCCGTATTTGTAGGCCAGTTCTTCACTCCAGGTAGCGGCCAGGGCACTGCCGGCGGGGAAATAGGTGGCGGAATCCAGCGTCCATCCGGCACTCTGGAAACCGTTGGGAACGCCCTCTTCACGGATGCCGAAAGGACCGTCGGCATAGTGCATGTCGGCAATGCCCAGGCGCTCTACGCCGGCAGAGGACATATTGGTTTTGCTGTGCAGCATGTTCACCTTTTCTTCCAGGGTCATCTGCGCAATTACGGCGTCGATCTTCTTGTCATTGACCGTCAGTCTGTCCTGGGCCGACTGAGGACCGGAACAGGCGGCGAGAAGGAGTACCGCTCCAGCGAAGTAAATCAGTTTTTTGTACATGGCTATATAAGTTAATATCGATATCTCTGGGCAAAGATAGCAAATCTTTGTCTATTGCACGCTAGAATGGATGATTCCGGCAAAAGATTGAACAGAAGTGCTACTTTTTTTGCCGACAAGTGTGTAACTTTGCACAAAACCAAACTGACATGAAAAGAATTACCCTCCTTCTCGCAGTCCTTCTGGGCTGCACCGTGGCTGCACAGGCACAGGGCTGGAATCGCCAGCCCACCCCCAACGACACCCTCCAGAGCACCCGTATCCTGCCGGGCGGCGATGTCCTTTTCCAGATCTACGCCCCGCAGGCTTCTTCGGTTTCCGTTTCCGGCGACCTCCCCTGGGGCAAGACCATCACCTTCACCAAGGCCGACAACGGCGTGTGGAAAGGTGTCTGCGACGGCCTGGAAGATGGCGTATTCCGCTATCATTTCGTAGTGGACGGCGTGAGAGTGCAGGACCCGAAGGCTCCCCTGTCGGCCGAGCAGTCTTCCCTGCTCACCAAGGGCACCGGTTATATCAAGGACGTTCCCCACGGCGCCGTCGCCCAGCGGTACTACTATTCCAAGAATCTGAAGGAGATGCGCCGGCTCCATGTCTGGACGCCTGCCGGATATGAGAAATCGGCCCAGAAACTGCCGGTCCTGTACCTGATCCACGGTGGCGGAGACAACGATGCCTCCTGGCCGGGCGTGGGCGCTGCTGGCTGGATTCTGGACAATCTCCTGGCCGAGGGCAAGATGGTTCCCATGATTGTGGTGATGCCCAACGGCACCATCCCCGTCCAGAACGAGGTTCCTCCCTTCGCCGAGGATATGTACAGCTCCATCATCCCTTTCATCGAAGCCAACTATAATGTGCTCACGGACCGCGACCACCGTGCCGTGGCGGGCCTGTCCATGGGCGGCATGGAAACCATGGAGGTGGCCTTCTCCCACCCTGACGACTTCGCGTATGTGTGGGTGCTGAGCTCCTCTTTCCAGCCCGGACAGGACCCGGCCGCAGAGAGCGCCCGACTCAAAGTGAAGGAGAATGTGGCCAGGATGAACAAGAACTTCCGCAAGATGGTGTTCACCCAGGGTGGCCCCACCGACATTGCCTTCAAGAACTGCGAGAACACCCGCGCCCAACTGGACAAGGACGGCCTCCATTACGAGTACATGGAGAACGCCCAGGCCGGCCATAGCTGGACCACCTGGCGGGCCGACCTCCAGACCCTCGCTCCCACCCTCTTCCGATAGAGGGTGGAGGCTATCCACTACTTAAACAACTGTTGGGCAAAGAGGGTCAGATACACCCGCCAGTTGCGCCAAATGTGACCTCCGTCGCTCTCGTAGAGCGTAACCGGAAACCCCATCTTGTCACAGTATTCCTTAAGCTTGAGGGAATTGGCCATCACGCCGTCTTCCTTTCCGCAGCCAATCCAGTACAGTTTAGGCTTAGCGGCAAACACGGCCTTGAAGGCATCGGCATTGCTATCATCAGGAACGGCCACGCCGGAGAAAAGGCCCACATAGCCGAATGTCTTGGGATAGTGGAGGGAGAGCATCCCCGACTGACGGCCGCCCATGGACAGGCCTGCCACAGCCGTATTCGCATACCCCTTGGCAACGCGGTAGGTATTTTCCACGAATCGCATGATGTCCGGGAAGCTGTTCTCCACCTCGATGGTGGACTGCGAACGGCTGTTTGTCATGGTGGGCTGGAACATGTTCACGGCTGCACCCGGCGCCGCCTGGTTGAAGTAAACGCCGTTGGGCATCACCACAATCATCGGCTTTGCCTTTCCTTCGGCAATCAGGTTGTCCAGGATCTGGGCCGTACGTCCCAGGTCGCACCAGGCATCCTCGTCGCCGCCGGAGCCGTGCAGCAGGTAAAACACCGGATACTTGTCCTTGGACCTCTCATAGCCGGCCGGCGTGTAAACGGTGAGGCGGCGCTGCATGCCCAGGGTGGGGCTGTCGTACCAGACATGGGAAACGGAGCCGTGCGGAACATCGTGCACCTGGTAATACCAGCCTTTGTCTCCCTGCCGGGCGCTCATCACAAAGATGTTGGTCCAGGTGGCCACGTCACGGTTCTGATAGATGTTGGAAGGGTCCATCACCTTTTGCCCGTCCACCGTGATGGTGTAGGAATACAGTTCCCCTTCCAGCGGGACCGATGTATACGTCCACATACCATCCCGGCCTTCCTGCATATCCACCTGGCCGGGGGCGTTATAGACCAGTTTCTGTCCGCCCATCTCCACCTCTACCGGACGGGTAGGGAGGAAATCGCCGGAGAGCTGCACCTGGATGGCCTTGGGGGCCAGGATACGGAAGGTGACCGTGTTGTCGGGATTGATTTCGGGAGAAACGATGCCGGTTCCGGGGCCGAGGGCCTGTTGGCCAAAGGCGGCCACTGCCATGAGCAGGGCCGCCATAAGGGTGAGGGATTTTCTCATATCGCTACTTGAAAAGTTTGCGGGCGAAGGTGTTCAGATACAGGCGCCAGTTGGCCCAGGTGTGACCGCCCTCGGACACGAAGTACTCGTGGGTGAAGTTCTGGTCGTTGAGCTTGGCGTGCATTTCCTCTGCACCCTGGAACAGGAAGTCGGCGCTGCCGCAGGCCAGGAAATAGAGTTTCACACCGGCTTTCTTGAGCGTAGCAAGCTGTTCGGGCGTAGCGCTGCCGGCGGCAGAGAGGGGGCAGATATAGTCGAAAAGTTCCGGATACAGGATGGAAGCGGAAATGGTGTGACCGCCACCCATGGACAGACCGGCGATGGCACGGGATTCCGGCTTGGCGATGGCGCGGAAGTTTTTCTCGATGAAGGGAACAATCTCCGTGCAGAGGCTCTTCACATAGGCGTCACGGAATTCCTCGGAGCGCCAGTCAATCTGCTTTTCGGGGATATTGAGGGTGCGGGCAGCTTGCTGGCCGGGGTTGCCGTTGGGCATCACCACGATCATCGGCTCTGCCAGGCCTTTCTCGATGAGGTTGTCCAGGATTTGGGCGGCACGGCCCATGGAGATCCAGGCTTCCTCGTCACCGCCGGCGCCATGCAGCAGATACAGCACCGGATACTTTTTCTTGGGGTTGTTCTCGTAGCCGTAAGGAGTATAGACACTCAGGCGGCGGGCAAAACCCAGGATTTTGCTGTTGTACCAGGGATGGCTCACGGTGCCATGAGTCTTGGCCTCACCGTAGTTCTCCGTGCGCTCGCCGGGGACCATGAGCATGGGGAGGTAACGGGTACCGTCACGCTGGACCAGCACATTCTGAGGGTCGTTCACGGCCACACCGTCCACTACGAAGTTGTAGGTGTAGATTTCCGGAGCGGGAAGGGGAATTTTCACTTCCCAGACATTGTTCTCTCCACGGACCATGTCGATGGTGTCGCCATAGGGGTTGGGCATCCAGGAGCCGCTGAGCTTGACAATTGTGGCGTAGTCGGCCTTGAGACGGAAGGTAACGCTGTCGTTCTGGATTTCAGGGGAGATGATGGGTTTTGCACCTCTGCCGAAGGAGAAGTTCGCAAGTTCCTGCGCCTGCAGGGAGGCAGCGACGGCCAGGGAAGTGGCCAGAAGGGTAAGGATTCGTTTCATGGATATAAATGATGTTTAAATTGGTTTAGTTTCCAGTATTTTGCACCTCGAAGTTACTACATTCCGGGCAGAAAAAAAAGATGTCCCGATGTTCAGACAAAAAATTGAACATCGGGACAAATAAAAGTTAGTCGATCTCAGGGAGGCCCAGATCCTTGAAGGTCCTGGGAGCGGGAACGCCCGGCAGCGGCTTGCGGTCTTTGATCTGCTCCAGGGCCACCTCGATGGCTTTCAGGAGCTGCTCGTCGATGCCGGCGAACTCCTTCACAGGGTCGTTGTCTATCAGGATGTCCGGATCTACGCCGTGGTTCTCCACAATCCACTGGCCGGTTTCACGGTCGTAGTTGGTGAAGAAAGGAACCCGCACATCCGTGCCGTCCATGTAAGGCAGCGGGCCGCTGATGCCCACGATGCCGCCCCAGGTACGGGTGCCGATGACGGTGCCCAGCTTGTTGGCCTTGAAACTCCAGGGAAACAGGTCGCCGTCGGAGGCGGAATACTTGTCGATCAGGAGCACTTTGGGACCCGTGTGCGTGCCTTCTGGAATCGTGCCGATCAGAGTAGAACCGCGCCGCATGGTAAGGCGGTAAGCCTCCCGCTGCAGCCGCTCAATCACCATCGGCGAGATGTTACCGCCGCCGTTAGCCCGGTCGTCGATGATCAGAGCCTCCTTGTCCAGCTGCGGGTAATAGTAGCGGGCAAACTCGCTCAAGCCCTCGGCTCCCATGTCAGGGATGTAGATATAGCCTACCTTGCCGCCGGATTTCTCCTCGACGGTCTTGATATTGCGCTGCACCCACTCGAAGTGGTAGAGCGGGTATTCGTCGGCAATGGGTTTCACCACCACTTTCTTTCCGCCCGAGGCCGGTTTGTCGGAAATGGTGAGCTCCGTGAGCACGCCGGCCTTCCCCACCAGTAGCTGGTAGATGTTGGGGACGTTCTTGGTAGACACGCCGTCGATGGCCGTAATATACTGGCCGGCCTTCACACCCAGACCCGGTTCCTGCAGCGGAGAACGGAGCTCTTCGCGGTAGGTGGCTCCCTGGAGGATCCGGTCAATCTTGAAGAAACCGGAACGGTCGCGGGAGAGCTCGGCACCCAGCAGGCCCATGGGGATGCGCTCGGCCTTGGGGTACTCACCGGGCGTCACATAGGCGTGGCCGCTGGCCAGTTCGGAGATCATCTCGCCGATCACATAGTTCAGGTCCAGGCGGGTACGGACATACGGAAGCAGCACGGCATATTTCTCCTTGACGGCCTTCCAGTCGCGGCCGTGCATGTTTTCCAGGTAGTAGCCGTCGCGGAACGCACGCCAGACCTCGTCAAAGATCTGGGCCCATTCCTGGGGATAGTCAATGAAAGCGACCATGTCGGCGGTGGTGACTTCTTCTCCCTGGCCCATCTTGGGACCCAGGGCCACAGCCTGCATCTTGCCGGCACGGATAACCAGGGCTTTCTTGTCGCCGAAACGGTACGAGATGCGGCCGTCGGTGCATTCCTCGTCCTTGCCGGTGGCAAAGTCATACACACGGGTGCCCATGCCACCGCCACGACCGCCACGGGCTCCGCCGCTGTACCAGATTTTCTTACCGTCGCAATAGACGCCGCCGTATCCGGAAGCCGAAATGGGCAGTTTCACGATACGGTCCAGGACGCCCTCCGGGTCTACCTGCACCTCCACCTTGGGTTTTCCGGCGGAAGCGTCTTTAGCGGGGCCAGCGGCCGGGCCTTCCGGTTTGGCCGGTTCCCCGGTATTCACCTCCGGGTCCTTCACGATGAGCGGAGACGGGGTGTCTTTGGCCAGCATAGCCATATACATGGCACTCATGTTGCCCATGGTAAAGTTCCACTCGATGTTGCTGTACTGGGGATTCAGGTCTCTGTCAGAGCTGAAAATCAGGTATTTCCCGTCGGCACTGAACACCGGGGAGGAAGAGTTGTACCAGCGCTCCGTGACGGGATATTCCTTGCCGCTGGAGAGATTGTACACATACACCACGTTCATCTCGTTCTTGGCCGGTCGGGTGTACGTGAGCCACTGGCTGTCCGGAGAATAGGATACGCCGCGGAATTCGGCCTCGGGATTGGTCATCACTACACGGCGGTTGCCGGACGGGACTTCCAGCTCCACGAGCCGGTTCTTGCGGTCTCCGTACAGGATGTGCCGGCTGTCCGGGCTCCACTGCAGGGAGCGGATGTAGGTATCCGAGTTCTGGGTAAGCTGCCGGGGGGCGTCTTCCTTGTCCACCTCATACAGATAAACCTCTGTCTCTCCGGTAACGTCACCGATCCAGGCAATCCACTTGCCGTCCGGGCTCCAGGCGGCTCCGCGGTCGTTGGAGGCGGCACTGCGGCTGAGATTCCGGGTCACACCCTTGCCCACCGGCACGTCGAAGACCTCTCCGCGGGCGCTGAGCACGGCACGGTTGCCGTCAGGGGAAAGGGAATAGGCCGTGGGACGGCTCCCCACATTCCGACGCTCCGTACGGGAATACACCACGTCGGAAGACAGGCGGATGGGGACCTGCACGCAGGCACGACTGGCAGGGTCGAAGCGGTAGATATAGCCGCCGTTCTCAAAGACAATGGTATGGCCGTCGGTGCTGGGGAACTTCACATCGTACTGGTCGAAGGAAGTTACCTTGGTGGTCTCCCGGGTCTTGGTATTATAGGAGAACAGGTTCATGACCATGTCGCGGTCCGACGCGAAGAAAATCTCGTCGCCGATCCACATGGGAAAGATATCCTGCGCTATGTTGGAGGTGATGTTCTCCACCTTGCCGGCCTTCGGGTCCCAGATCCAGATATCGTCGGCCATGCCGCCCCGGTAATATTTCCAGGTACGGAACTCGCGCATGACACGGTTATAGGCCAGTTTCTTTCCGTCCGGGCTCCAGGAGCTGAACCCGCCTTCCGGAAGCGGAATCTCCTCAGGCATGCCGCCGTCCGGAGAGATGGTCCAGAGCTTGCCGGAGAAACCGTCGCCAATCCGGTTGCGGTACAAGATACGCTTGCCGTCCGGGCTCCAGGTGATGACTATGTTGTTGGGGCCCATGCGGTCTCCCAGGTCGTCCCGGGAATTGGTGGAAGTGTAGGTGAGCCGGACCGGTTCGCCACCCTCGGAGGGCATTTTGTACACTTCACGGTTGCCGTCATACTCCGCCGTGAAAGCAATGGTTTTCCCGTCCGGGGAATAACGGGCAAACATTTCATAGCCGATGTGGGAAGTGAGCCTGCGGGCCTCACCACCCTCGGAGGGAACCGTCCAGAGGTCTCCGGCATAGGAGAAGGCGATCTCGCGTCCGTTGGTAGCGGGGAAGCGCAGCAGACGTGCCTCCTGCGAGGCATCCTGCGCAGAGGCGCCGGCTGCCGCTGCGGCAACCAGCGCGAAGCTGATAAGGAGTCGTTTCATATATAAAGGGTTATTTACGGAGTCTCAAAGAATTGCTCACCACGCAGATACTGCTCAGCGCCATACAGGCGGCCGCAATCATGGGATTCAGCAGGGAGCCGGTAAAGGGATAGAGCACGCCGGCGGCAATGGGCACGGCGGCCAGGTTGTAGAAGAATGCCCAGAAAAGGTTTTCCCGGATAATGGTCACGCTGCGCCGGGAAAGCCGGATCAGCTGCCGGATTTTTCCCAAGTCTCCGGACACGATGGTGACCTGGGCCGTGTTCATGGCAATATCCGAGCCCCCGCCCATAGCGATGCCCAGGTCTGCCTGGGCCAGGGCGGCGCTGTCGTTGATGCCGTCCCCCACCATGGCCACCTTTTTGCCGGAAGCCTGAAGATCGGCCACATACCGGGCTTTGTCCTGAGGCAGGACGTTGGCATGGACATGACGGATGCCTGTTTCCCGGGCAATCCGGCCGGCGGCGGTCTCGTTGTCTCCGGTGAGCATATGCACCTCCAGTCCACTGTCCTGCAGGACACGGACGGCCTGGACGGCGCTGTCACGGAGTTCGTCCGACAAAGCCAGCACCGCATACACTTTCTTCCGGTCGAACAGGAGCGTAACCGTATAGCCGGCGTCCATCCAGGAGCGGAGGCTGTCGGCCACCAGCGGCGAAGTATCCGCAGGAATGCCGTCCGGAAGCGCCTCCTTGAGCAGTTCCAGGTTGCCGACATAGTATCGCTCCCCTTCCACAGTGCCGCAGACACCCTTTCCCAGGACAGTCTCGAAGCCGCTCACAGGAAGCTGGTCGCAGCCCCGGAGGCTCTCGCACACCGCCTCTGCCAGGGGATGGTCCGACATCTTTTCCAGCGAAAACAGCACATCCCGGAGACTGGGCGTCTGGGTGTCCTCTTCCTGGGTGATGGCAGGGTCCCAGGCCGATTCCACCACGGATGGCCGGCCCTCGGTGAGGGTGCCGGTCTTGTCCATCACCACCGCCTGGATTTTCCGGGCCGTCTGGAGGCTCTCCGCATCCTTGATCAGGATGCCCTGCGAAGCGCCGTTGCCGATACCGGCGATGATGGCCGTGGGCGTAGCCAGACCCAGGGAGCAGGGACAGGCGATTACCAGGACCGCCACCATGGACAGGAGACCCAGCGTGACGCCATCCTCCGGAGCCAGGAAAATCCAGGCAAGGAGGGTAAGGACTGCTATGCCGATAATCACAGGAACGAATACGGCGGCAATCTTGTCTACCAGATGCTGGATGGGCGCCTTGGAGCCCTGTGCGTCCCTCACCATGCGGATAATGGCCGACAGGAACGTGTCCTGTCCCACCTTTTCCGCCTTCACATTCAGGAAGCCTTTCTGGTTGAGCGTTCCGGCATAAACCCGGTCTCCACCGCGCTTGACCACGGGAACCGGTTCACCGGTGAGCATGCTTTCATCCACGTACGAGCTGCCGTCCATCACCACGCCATCTACCGAGAGGCGCTCTCCCGGTTTCACGGGAACCACCTCTCCGGGACGTACCGCCTGTGCCTGCGGCTGCAGGCTCATCAGGCCGCGGATGGCGGCCGTAGTGCTGTGCTTGGCCCGCTCTTCCAGGAGCCGCCCCAAGAGGATAAACGCCACGATCATCGTGGACGATTCAAAGTACAGATGGGACTCCAGCCCGCGGGAAATCCAGACCTGCGGGAACAGGAGGTTGAAAACGCTGAAAAGATAGGAGATGCTCACCGACAGCGCCACCAGCGTATCCATATTGGCTGCGCCGTGCCTGACGGCCGACAGGCCGGCCTTAAAAAAACGTCGGCCACACCAGAGGACCACCGGCGTAGCCAGGGCCCAGAGAAGGTACCCTTTGAGCGGAAAATCCTTGAATCCCATGCCGATGACCATCACCAGGGCTGCCAGGCCGATGGCGAGGAACGTGTCTTTGCGCAGGGATTGATACGTCTGTTCCCGGGCAGCTTCCGCTTCCGAGTCGGCCTCTTCGTCCGAACCGTCCACCAGCATGTCGTAGCCGGCATCCTGCACGGCCTTCCGGAGCTCCCCGGGGCTGGTCTGGGCGGTGTCAAACTCCACCAGTGCGCTGTTGGAAGCCAGGCTTACGCTGGCTTTCTGCACGCCTTTTGCATTTTTGAGGGCACTCTCCACACGCGCTACGCACGCTGCACACCCCATCCCCTGCACAGGGAAATTACGTTTACTTGTACTCATGCTTCCCTGTATTTGGCGGCCTGCTCCGCGATGAGGGCGGCATCGTCGAAGTAGTTGATCTTCATGGCGTCCTTCATCTCATGGAGGGTCTGGGCGGCCACCTCACGGGCGGCTTCCGAACCCTTCTTGAGGATGTTGTACACCTCGGGGATATCCTGCTCGTAGGCGTGACGGCGGGCACGGATGGGATCCAGGCGGTCGTTGAGCACGTTGATCAGGAACTTCTTGCATTTCATGTCTCCCAGGCCGCCGCGACGGTAATGGTCTTTGAGCTCTTCCAGGTTGTTGTACTCCGGCCAGAACCTGGCAAAGTCGTCGGCCTCGCAGAAGGCGTCCAGGTAGGTGAACACGGTGTTGCCCTCCACCTTGCCGGGATCTTCCACCCTGAGGTGACCGGGATCCGTGAACATGCCTTTTACTTTCTGTTCCATTTCCTTTTGGGGGTCGGAGAGATAGATGCAGTTGCCCAGGGACTTGGACATCTTGGCTTTGCCGTCTGTGCCGGGGAGGCGGCGGCAGGCCAGGTTGGAGGGCAGCAGGATCTCCGGCTCTACCAGGACGTCACACTTGTAGGTGCCGTTGAAACTGCGGACAATCTCGCGGCACTGCTCAATCATGGGTTCCTGGTCCTCTCCTACCGGCACCGTGGTGGCCTTGCAGAAGCAGATATCGGCCGCCTGGGAGATGGGATAGGTGAAAAAGCCTACCGGAAGGCCCCGCTTGTTGTCGTCCGTGGCCCCGCCTTCAAAGCCCCTGAGCGCCATTTCCGTTTTCACGGTAGGGTTGCGCTGCAGGCGTTGTACGGTAACCAGGTTGGAGAAGAACTGGGTCATCTCATGCAGCTCAGGAATCTGGCTCTGGATGAAAAGCGTTACCTTGGAAGGGTCCAGGCCACAGGACAGATAGTCCAGGGCCACCTCTATGATGTTCTGGCGTACCTTCTCCGGATTATCGGCATTGTCCGTAAGGGCCTGCACGTCCGCGATGAAAACGAACATACGGTCATAGTTCCCCTCGTTCTGCAGCAGCACGCGGTTGCGTAGCGAGCCTACATAATGTCCCAAATGCAATTTACCGGTAGGGCGGTCGCCCGTAAGAATGATTCTTCCCATTTTCGATCTTAATTTAGTTTACAAATATACACATTTTTAAGGAACTGCCCTATTCCCTCTCTCCCCAGTGCAAAAACCGCCCATTTTGCACTGGGCCTCACCCCAAAGGTACCATCCAAGTGCAAATACGGCTAAAAATGCACATGGGCTTCCTTAAGAAGGGAAGTTCCCCGCAAAGGCGGGGACTTAGGGGGTGGGTAAAGACAGAAAAGGCGGCGCAGAATGCGTCGCCTTTTCTAAGCAGTAAGCGCGCTTACTGCTCATCGGGACCCTGGTCCTGCGGACCGGGCTGGGGACCGCCGCCGAAGGGGCCTTGAGGGCCGCCCTGGAACGGGCCCTGGGGACCGCCCTGAGGGCCGCCGGCCTGCTGTCCGGCCTGGTACATCTTCTCGAAAGCCTTGTTCAGGGCTTCGGAGTAGCGGTCGATATCGGCCAGATTCTGAGCTTTCACAGCTTCCTTCAGCAGGTTGCAGTTCTGCTCTACCTCGCTCTTGACATCGGCAGGCACTTTGTCGCCGTTCTCCTTCAAGAACTTTTCGGCCTGGAAGGTGAGGGCGTCGGCGCTATTGATCTTGTCGATGCGCTCCTTCTCTGCCTTGTCGGCGGCCTCATTGGCCTTGGCCTCGTCACGCATGCGCTGGATTTCGGCATCCGACAGTCCGGAAGAGGCTTCGATGCGGATATGCTGCTCCTTGCCGGTAGCCTTGTCCACGGCAGACACATTGAGGATACCGTTGGCGTCGATATCGAAGGTTACCTCAATCTGGGGCACACCGCGCGGAGCGGGAGCGATACCGTCCAGATGGAAGATACCGATCTGCTTGTTGTCCTTGGCCATGGAGCGCTCGCCCTGCAGCACGCGGATCTCGACGCCCGGCTGGTTGTCGGCAGCGGTAGAGAAGATCTGGCTCTTCTTGGCCGGGATGGTGGTGTTGGATTCAATGAGCTTGGTCATTACGCCGCCCAGGGTTTCGATACCCAGGGAAAGCGGAGTCACATCCAGCAGCAGCACGTCTTTCACGTCACCGGCCAGCACGCCGCCCTGGATGGATGCGCCGATAGCGACCACCTCGTCCGGGTTCACGCTCTTGTTGGGTTCCTTGCCGAAGAAGTTCTTTACCAACTCCTGCACGTAAGGGATACGGGTGGAACCGCCGACCAGCAGTACCTCGTCAATGTCGGAAGGATTGAGGTGGGCGTCGCTCAGTGCCTGGCGGCAAGGGGCGATGGAGCGCTGGAAGAGGGCGTCGGAGAGCTGCTCGAACTTGGCGCGGGTAAGGGTCTTGGCCAGGTGCTTGGGCACGCCGTCCACCGGCATGATATACGGGAGGTTGATCTCCGTGGAGGTCTGGCTGGAAAGCTCAATCTTGGCTTTCTCGGCCGCTTCCTTCAAACGCTGGAGGGCCATCGGGTCTTTCTTGAGGTCGATGCCGCCGTTCTCTGCAGCGAACTCCCGGGCCAGCCAGTCGATAATCACCTGGTCGAAGTCGTCACCGCCCAGATGGGTGTCGCCATTGGTGGAAAGCACTTCGAACACGCCGTCGCCCAGCTGCAGGATACTGATATCGAAGGTACCGCCGCCGAGGTCGTACACTGCCACCTTCATATCCTTGTCTTTCTTGTCCAGGCCGTAGGCAAGGGCGGCTGCCGTGGGCTCGTTGATGATACGCTTTACGTCCAGGCCGGCGATGCGGCCGGCTTCTTTGGTAGCCTGACGCTGGGAGTCGGAGAAATAAGCCGGAACGGTGATGACCGCCTCCGTCACCTCCTGGCGGAGATATTCCTCGGCCGTCTTCTTCATCTTCTGAAGAATCATGGCCGATATTTCCTGCGGCGTATAGAGTTTGCCGTTGATATCCACACGCGGTGTGTTGTTCTCTCCACGTATCACCTTATAAGGCACGCGGTTTACCTCAGTATTCACCTGGTCGTAGGTTTCTCCCATGAAGCGCTTGATGGAGAATACCGTGTTGTTGGGGTTGGTGATGGCCTGCCGCTTGGCCGGAGAGCCAATCTTACGCTCGCCGCCGTCCGTGAAAGCAACCACGGAAGGGGTGGTGCGCTGCCCCTCGTTGTTAATGATGACGGTAGGCTGATTGCCTTCCATCACAGCCACGCAAGAGTTGGTGGTTCCAAGGTCGATTCCGATAATTTTACCCATAGTATTTACGTTTTTATTATTTATTCCATTCAGCCCGTCTCAAAAGAGAGAGGCGCCGCCCGCAGTGGGCAACGCCTCTTGATTATCGAACATCGTGCCAGCCTTTCCGGGCTGACAATTTGTCAGAAACCGGGGTGTCAGAACCGCCAGCCCAACGTCAGGAGGGCATCTGCAAAGAGGGATTTCACCTCCACTTCCGGTGTCAGGACATCTTCGCGGATAATCTTCTCGTAGTAGCGGTTGGGATCCGGAGCCTCGAAGTAATAATAGGGAATGATATACTCGGCGGGAACTGTCCGGAGACGGACGGCCGCATCCAGGTAGAAAGCACCCTTGGACGACCAGCCGGCGCCCAGGGAGAATGCGTGGCGGAGCAAGTTCCCCAGGCCCTTTTCTGCTCCGGTGGTAAGGTTGTAACCGGCCCGGACGGCCACTGCGGGAATGGGCTTTACCTCCGCACCCACGCGAAGCATGTGCACCCCGCCCAGCTGCCGGGCGATATCATCATTGACGCCGGAGAAAGTGCTCTCTGCGAAAAAGCCGTCTTCCGAGGACACAGCGGCATAGCGGGCCGACCCGTAATTGACAAACTCATAGTCTGCACTGACAACGGCGGCATTGCCCAGCGAATAGGCCACGCCAGCATTGATCCTAAGGGGCATGCGCATCTCATAGCTCCACTCGTCTTCCGGCGAGCTGGCGGAAGGAGAAGTCTTGCCGGAAAGGGTGACCTGGCCCTTATAGCCATAGCGCTCGGTGATGCGCAGGGTGGCGGGCGTCTGGACGGCGGCAGCCAGCCGCAGCGAAGGCGTGGGACGCCAGAGCACGCCGGCCTTCACGTAAATACCCGCCCCGCTGGCCCGGTAATTCTGCTGCATCAGCAGGCTGGAAAAACGGGCGGTGCTGCCGTCGGAATAGCCGATGGTGGGAAACTCATTCTCGTTCTCCGGGCTTTCCTGCCAATACTGCACCTGGCTGTATTTGAGGTTGATCACACCCAGGTTGGCGCCGAAATAGAAGACGTCAGAGACATTAGCGCCGAAGTTGATCACGAAATCTCCCTTGTAACCGGTTGACTGGCGACCGTACCGCTGGTAGATGGGAGCGGCCAGGCGGAAATTCCCCTGCCCGTCCATCGACTCCGTGAGGGCGATATACGTGCCGTCCTGGGCGGTAACGCTGTTAATCATGCCGCTGCGGAATCCCACCATATCCACCCAGGCGGGCATACGGGAAGCATCTCCATAATAGAACCAGTCTTCCGAGGCAAGGACGTCTTTGGCAAAGCCATCGGCCGACGAAGCCAGCGAAGCTGCATAGGAATTGTCCTGATTTACACCCGCCGCGTTGAAGCGCTGGGTGAAATTGTTGGTGGCATTGTAAGACAAGCCCACGGAAAACCGCTTGAGCCCGCGCCGCTTGCCGGTATCGAAGCTGGTGATGAAGGACAGGTTGGGCAGCTTGCCCCGGAGGTATCCGGTCTGGGACTGGTCTCCGAAGCCTATGGGGCGGGTGTCACCGGGCAGGACGGTACCTGTTGCGCTGGCGGCGGAGAAAGTGATTCCCGGGGTAATGGCGGACTGGGAATACGACGCCACGGCAGAGCCGGCGGGGTTGAATACCAGTGAGCCGGGATCTCCGCCGATGGCTGTGACGGCATTGCCCATACCCACGGTACGGGCTGTGCCTCCATAGACGTTCTCGGAGAACAGGAAGGCATCCTGCCAGGTTTGGGCAGCGGCTCCCCATGCGGCCGTTGCCAGCACTAAGATAGAAAGAAGTTTTTTCATCATTTTCTGCGTCAATTAATTATCTGCGCCCGCCGGAAGAACGGGAGCCACCACCGGAAGACCCGCCGCCCGAAGAGCGGGAAGTGCTACTGCCGGAATAACCGCCGCCGGAAGAGCGGGAGGTGCTGCCGGAGTAGCCGCCCGAAGAGCGGGAAGTGCTGCTACCGGAATAACCGCCCGAAGAACGGGTGGCGGCAGAGCCGGAGGAACGGGAAACGCTGCCGGAAGAGGAGTTGCGGTAGTTCCCGGAGGAAGAACTGCGGTAATTGCCGCTGCCCGAAGAGCGGGAAACACCGGAGGCGCTGCCGGAAGAACGGCTGGTTCCTGCGGAAGAGCGGCTTTGCATGGAACGGGTGGCGCTGGTGCTCCCTGCAGAGCGGGTTACGCCAGTGCGGGAAGCAGTGCTGATTCCGGCAGCGGAACGGGTGGAACGGGTGGCACGGGCTGCGGAAGTAGTCCGCGCGCCGGATGCCCCTCTGGCCGACGAAGTGCGCACCGCAGTACCGGCGCCGCTGCGGGAAACCGAGGCGGAACGGCTCAGGGACGAGGAACGGGCGACGCCGCTGCGGGGCTGCGATGCACCGCCGCGCACGGAGAAGTTCCCTTCCCGGTGGCCCAGCGAAGAAGCCAGGGAAGGCTCCCAGCGGTGGCGGCCGCCGCCGCCGTAATAGTACCCGTCATAATAGCCGTAGTAATAATAGGGGTGCGTCCAGTAGGAGAATCTGTAATAGTAAGGGTCGTACCAGTAGTTCCAGGAACCGTAAAACCAGGGGCTGTAGAAACCGTGACGGTAGGGGCCGTACCAGTAATCGTAATAGTACCAGGAATCATAGTACCAGGGGTCGTAATACCAGGAGCTGTAGTACCAGGGATTGTAACGGTACCAGGGCCTGTAGAAATAATAATCCCGGAAATACCAGGGGCTGTAGGCGAAGGAATAGTTCCACATCCAGTCCGGCGTGTCCGTTACCGTGACAAGCGTGTTTTCCTTGTTGATGCGGATGCTTTTTCCAGCGGGGACCACCAGGGTATCCCCTCCGCTGAGTATATATGCCTCGGATGACCGGCTGTCTGCAAGCAGATTGTCCAGTTGGTCCTGGGTTACGGCGGGGGCAGCCGCCACGGCAGGGCGGGTGTACACTCCGTCGTCGTAGGTCTGGGTCTGAAGCCCGGCAACCGAAGCGCAGGACAGGGTGGCAAAGGCACCAAGCGCATATGCCATAAATCTCTTTTTCATCGTCAGTACCTCCTTTTATCCAATAAAAATAAGTATCTTTGCGGGCGAAATCTCCCGCTCACGGAACCTATTTCAAAATTTGAACCAAATTCCGTTTCCCGGGAACAATTATAAGCACAAAAAAGATAAAAAGCAATAAAATTATGGCAAAAGAGGTAACCAGTAGGAAAGACAATTACTCCCAGTGGTACAACGACCTGGTAGTAAAGGCAGATCTTGCAGAGCAGTCGGCCGTGCGCGGATGCATGGTCATCAAGCCTTACGGCTATGCCATCTGGGAAAAGATGCAGCATATCCTGGACGGCATGTTCAAGGAAACGGGTGTAAAGAATGCCTACTTTCCCCTGTTCATTCCCAAGTCTTTCTTCAGCCGGGAGGCGGAGCATGTGGCGGGATTCGCCAAGGAATGCGCCGTGGTCACGCATCACCGCCTGATGAACAGCCCGGACGGCACCG
Organism: uncultured Bacteroidales bacterium; assembly: GCA_947168525.1. Lineage (GTDB taxonomy): Bacteria > Bacteroidota > Bacteroidia > Bacteroidales > UBA932 > Cryptobacteroides. The sequence continues at coordinate 270,576 of CAMVMG010000001.1, read as the reverse complement.
GCGTCGTGGTAGACCCGGATGCTAAACTGGAAGAAGAACTCATCGTCCGTCCCACCTCGGAAACCATTATCTGGAATACTTATAAAAACTGGATCCACAGTTGGAGAGACCTTCCCGTGCTGTGCAACCAGTGGTGCAACGTGGTGCGCTGGGAAATGCGCACCCGCCTGTTCCTCAGAACCGCCGAATTCCTCTGGCAGGAGGGCCATACCGCCCATGCCACCGCAGAAGAGGCCGAGCAGCGCAAGGAACAGATGGTGAACGTGTATGCCAGATTCGCCCGCGAAGTGATGGCCCTTCCCGTGGTAGTGGGCCACAAGAGCCCGGGAGAGCGGTTTGCCGGCGCCCTGGACACCATGACCATCGAGGCCATGATGCAGGACGGAAAAGCCCTTCAGGCCGGCACCTCCCATTTCCTGGGCCAGAATTTCGCCAAGAGCTTCGGCGTCACCTTTACCAACAATGAAGGGAAGGAAGATTATGTGTGGGCCACTTCCTGGGGCGTGAGCACCCGCCTGATGGGTGCCCTGATCATGGCCCACGGAGACGATAACGGCCTGGTGCTGCCGCCTGCACTGGCTCCGATCCAGGTTGTCATGGTACCTATCTACAAGAGCGACGAAGAGCGGAGTGCCGTGCTGGACAAGATGTTCGCGCTCAAGAAGGTGCTGGAGGCCAAGGGACACAGCGTAGAGGTGGACGACAGGGACACCCTCCGCCCGGGCTTCAAATTTGCAGAATGGGAGCTAAAAGGCGTTCCGGTCCGGCTGGCCATGGGCCCGAGGGACCTGCAGAACGGCACCGTGGAAGTGTGCCGCCGGGACACGCTGGAAAAGATTTCAGAACCGCTGGAAGGTCTGGAAGACCGCATCATCGGCCTGCTGGACGACATCCAGAAAAACATCTACAATAAGGCCCTGGCCTTCCGCGACTCCTCCATCCGCAAGGTAGACACCTGGGAAGAGTTCAAGGTGGAGATTGAAAAAGGCGGGTTCCTCCTGTGCCACTGGGACGGCACCGCAGAGACCGAAGCCAAGATCCAGGAAGAGACCAAGGCCACTATCCGCTGCATCCCCGTGGACAGCGCCGTGTGCATGGAAGAAGGCAAGTGCATTTACACCGGCAAGCCTTCCCATCAGAGAGTATTGTTTGCAAGAAGTTATTAGAATATGATGAAAAAGATTTTTGCAGCCCTAGCCGTACTGTCCGTTACCGTGGCGGCATCGGCCCAGAATACGCAGGAGGCCGCCGCAGCGGCCGCCGCCGCCCTCAGCGCCGCGGAGGATGTCCCCGTTGCCGTGGAAAAGCCCAAATACTGGACCAACACCATCCTCACCAACATCAACTTCGGCCAGACCTACCTGAGCCAGTGGGCCGCCGGCGGATACAACAATGTATCCCTGGCCGGCAACGTAGATGCCAGCGCCAACTACGCCAAAGATAAACTCATCGGCACCAACCGCCTGCAGCTGGACTACGGTTTCCTGTACAGTGCGGACAAACCCATCATCCAGAAGAACAAAGACCGTATCTACCTGGAGTCCAAGTGGGGCTACGAGACACCGGTGAAGAACCTGGCCTATTCGGGCAGCTTCGACTTCAAGACCCAGTTCGGGAACAACTACGATTACAAGACGCCGGCCACGGCCAAAGATGCGGAGGGAAACGTGATCGAGCCGTCCACCAGGGACTGGGAGAACGCCCGCGTCCTCAAGTCCGGCCTTTTCGCTCCCGCCTATCTCAATGTGGGTATCGGTGCCCTTTGGACCCCCGCCCCCTGGTTCTCCCTGAACGTGGCTCCCATTTCCGGCGGCGCCGTGATTGTGGGCATCCCCGACCTGCGCTACACGTACGGCATGGCACTGAGAGAGAATGACAGCGCCGACGCCCGCAAACAGGCCAACGCCGACAGGAACTACGGCCTTTTCAGGTCGGTCCGTATGGAGTTCGGCGCCCAGATCAAGGCCGACGCCGCCTGGGTGATTAACGACGCCTTCTCCTACACCACGCAGTTCACCGCCTTCTACAACTACCTCACGCCCAAGGTAGAACCCCGTCTCACCTGGGACAACAAAGTGTTCTGGAAACTGGCCAAGTACTTTGCCCTCACGGTATCCACCAACCTGATCTACGACCCGTGCGTGCTGGTTCGTGACACCACTGGAGACGGAAAGGCAGATACCAAGGGTGTCCAGTTCCGGGAATTCATGGAGTTCGGCTTCACCTACACCATCACCAATAAGAAATGATCCTTGTAGCCGTCAGCGGAGGCATCGACTCGATGTGCCTGGCAGAAAAGGTCCGTCTGGAAGGCGGGCCTTTTGCCATTGCCCATTGCAATTTCTCGTTGCGGAGCGCAGAGAGCGATGCCGACGAGGCCCTGGTGCGCAGCTGGGCGGCCAGCCATGGCGTTACTTGCCATGTCAGGCGCTTTGACACCCGGGCATTCGCCGCGGCGGAGGGTATTTCTGTGGAGATGGCCGCCCGGAGGCTCCGCTACCACTGGTTTGGGGAGCTGTGCCGGGAATTCGGCTACGAGGCTGTCGCCGTGGCCCACAATGCCAATGACAACGCAGAAACCCTGATCCTGAACCTTTTGCGCGGGACCGGCCTGCGCGGTATCACCGGCATGAAAGCCAGCGGTTCTGTTCCGGACCCGGCGTTTGGGGATATCCCCCTGCTGAGGCCGCTGCTGGAGATGACCCGTGAAGAGATCAAGGCCTTTGCCCGGGAGCACGGCGTTCCCTGGCGGGAAGATGCCTCCAACGCGCAGAACGACTGCAAACGCAACAAGATCCGGAACCAGGTGTTCCCGGTTTTCCGGGAAATCAATCCCCGTTTCGTGGAAACCCTGAACCGGGATATGAAGCGTTTTGCCGAAGAACTGCCCGGACGGGAAATCGGCCCAAAATCCGTCCATACCGCACAAATAGACGGCTTCGGACGGGAAATCGGCCCAAAATCCGTCCGCGCGGAAGCGTTTGTAGTAACGGAGGAGATTTGGGACGGGACAAAGCCGGTAAAGCAGCCGGAAGGGACGCTCATCCTGGACGCCCACAAGGCCGGGGAACTGGTGGAAGGCCGATGGGAAAGCGGCGACTGGATCCGTCCGCTGGGCGCACCGGGCAGGAAGAAGATGCAGGACTGGTTCACGGACCATCACATCCCGGCCGATGAGAAGCCTTTCGTGGTGCTGTTCAAAAGCGCCCGGGACCCGCATCACGTACTGGCTGTGGGTGGCTTCTGCATTGACCATTCCGTCCGGGTAACCCAATCTACCCGCCGCATACTTCGTATTTCCGCGAAAAATGATTAACTTTGTAGGATTCCCGGTCGGAACCGGGGAGAACACAACAGATAATAAATCAAATAACGATATGAACAGAAAAGTACTTCTCATGATCCTGGACGGCTGGGGTGAAGGCCGTCACGACTATTCCAACGCCATCTGGACCCAGGGCACTCCCCACATCGACGCCCTCCGCGCCAAGTATCCCTGCGGCCACCTGCAGGCCTGCGGCGAGTATGTCGGCCTTCCGGAAGGCCAGATGGGCAACTCCGAGGTAGGCCACATGAATCTGGGGGCCGGCCGCGTGGTGTATCAGGACCTTGTGAAGATCAATATCGCCTGCCGGGAGCACAAGCTGCTGGAGAATGCGGAAATCAAAGCCGCCTATGAATATGTGAAAAAGAGCGGCAAGAAGCTGCACCTGATGGGCCTCACCTCCCACGGCGGCGTGCACAGCTCGCTGGACCATGTGTACGAATTCCTCCGCGTGGCCAGAGAAGAAGGGCTGGAGAAAGTGTATGTCCATGCCTTCATGGACGGCCGCGACACGGATCCCCGCAGCGGCTTGGGCTTCGTGAAGGAACTGGAAGAGAAAATGGCTCAGACCACGGGCAAGGTAGCGTCGGTCTGCGGCCGGTTCTATGCCATGGACCGCGACAAACGCTGGGGCCGGGTGAAAGAGGCCTACGACCTCCTGGTAGAAGGCAAGGGCGCCGCGTTCACGTCGGCCCAGGAAGGTATCCAGGCCAGCTATGACGCCGACGTCACGGACGAGTTCATCAAGCCCATCGTGGTAACCGGAGCCGACGGAAAGCCGCTCGCTACCATCGAGGAAGGCGATGCCGTCATCTTCTACAACTTCCGCAACGACCGTGCCCGCGAGCTCACCTCCGTGCTCACCCAGAAAGACATGCCGGAAGAGGGGATGCACACCATTCCCCTGTACTATTGCTGCCTCACCCCGTACGACGCCTCCTTCACGGGCGTGCACATCCTCTTCGACAAGGAGCTGGTGCAGGACACCCTGGGAGAGACGGTTTCCAAGGCCGGGAAGCACCAGCTCCGCATTGCCGAAACCGAAAAATACGCCCATGTAACCTTCTTCTTCAACGGCGGCCGCGAGACCGTGTTCGAGAACGAGGACCGCATCCTGGTAAACTCCCCCAAGGTTCCCACCTACGACCTGCTTCCCCAGATGAGTGCCCCCGAGGTGGCGGAGAAGCTGATTGGCGAAATCCGGAGCGGAAAACAGGACATGATCATTCTCAACTTTGCCAACGGTGACATGGTGGGCCACACCGGCGTATACACCTCCATCACCCAAGCCGTCACCTGCATCGACCGCCTGGTGGGCCAGGTGGTGGACGAAGCTATCGCCCAGAACTATGTGGTGCTGCTCACGGCCGACCACGGCAACGCTGACTTCGCCGTCAACGCCGACGGTACCCCCAACACGGCCCACTCCCTGAACACCGTCCAGTTCGTGGTAATCAACGCGGGCGACCAGGTGAAACAGGTAAAGGACGGCGCCCTCTGCAACGTGGCGCCCACCATCCTCAAACTCATGGGTATTGCGCAGCCCGCAGCCATGACTGCAGAGCCACTGATTTAAACACAGGCATGGAATTAACAGCAAAACAACTGGCGGAAATCCTGAAGGGAACCGTTGACGGGGACGAAAAAGTCACCGTCACCAAGTTCGCCAAGATCGAGCACGGAAAACCCGGCGCCATCAGCTTCTTCGCCAACCCCAAGTACGAGCAGTACGTGTATACCAGCAAGGCTTCGGTGATCCTGGTAAACCGTACGTTCGAGCCCAAACAGCCGGTCCAGGCCACCCTGGTCCGCGTAGAAAACGCCTACAACGCTGTGGCAGACCTGCTGCAGTATGTCGCCGACCAGAAAAAGAAATACCGCCGCCACCGAAGCCTCCGTTCCCGCTGGTATTTCTCTACCAAATTCGGTAAAAAGGTGTGGGTGGACGATTTCTGCCATATCGGCCGCCGTACGGTCATCGGCGACAACACCATCCTCCACCCGCACGTGACCATCGGGGCAGACTGCACCATCGGCAAAAACTGCATCTTCTATCCGGGCGTGCACATCTATCCCGGGATGGTGATTGGGAACAACGTGATTCTCCACTCCGGCGTGGTAATCGGCTCCGACGGGTTCGGGAATGCGCCCCAGCCGGATGGCAGCTGGAAGAAGATCGAGCACCTGGGGAACGTGATCATCGGCAACGACGTGGAGATTGGCTCCAACACCACCGTAGACCGTGCCCAGATGGAATCCACCATCATCGGCAACGGCGTGAAGATCGACAACCTGTGCCAGATTGCCCACAACGTGGTGGTGGGGGACCATACCGCCATGGCTGCACAGTGCGGTATCGCCGGGTCTACCCAGATTGGGAAATACTGCATCCTGGCAGGACAGGTAGGCATTGTCGGACACGTGAAGATAGCGGACCATACCACCATCCTGGCCAAGAGCGGGCTCATCGGCAATGTACGGAAAGAGGGGGAATACCTGTTCGGCACGCCCGCCATCCCCCACAAAACCTACTTGAGGGCGTACGCAAAATTCAAGCAGTCAGGGGCCGAATAATCCCTTTTTGGCAATCCCCGATATTTTGCTTAACTTTGCAAACTTTTAATTGGATACACGGATGCGAAGCAACCAGCATACCCTCAAGAAAACATACTATTTCCAGGGGAAGGGGCTACATACCGGAACTTATGCGCATATGAAGCTGATGCCCGCAGGCGCAGATTTCGGCATCAAGTTCAAAAGGACAGACCTCCGGTCAAAGCCCATCATCGAGGCTCTGGCAGAGAATGTCTCCAACACGGCCCGCAGCACCACCATCTCTGACAAAGAGGCAGTGGCTGTTACCATCGAGCACCTGATGTCGGCCTTCACCGGCCTGGGCATAGACAATGCCCTGGTAGAGCTTGACAACATCGAGGTGCCCATCCTGGACGGCAGTGCAAAGCCCTATATAGACGCCATCCTCAAGGACGGCCTGCAGGACCTGGAAATTCCGCGCAAATACATCGACATCCCCCAGTCGCTGGAAATCCGGGACGACAAAAGCGGTTCCTGGATACGGATAGACCCTGCCGCCGCCCCCTCGGCCGATATTACGGTAGATTTCAACTCCAAGATCCTGGGCGTGCAGAGCGCCCACTGGGACGAGAAAACAGACTACGCCCATGAGATCGGGGTATGCCGCACCTTCGTCTTCTTCCACGAGATCGAGTACCTGTTCCGGAACAACCTCATCAAGGGCGGCGACATGGACAATGCCATCGTAATCGTAGAGCATCCGGTGTCGGAAGAGCAGCTGAGCTCTCTCTCCTACCTGTTCAACCTGCCCGGTGTAAAGATTACGGACGAGGGCTATCTGAACAACCTGCAGCTCCATTTCCCGGACGAATGCGGCCGGCACAAGATGCTGGACCTGCTGGGAGACCTCCGTCTTTCCGGCGGTTATCTCAACGCCCGCATCACCGCCTATAAGCCCGGTCACTCCATCAATACCAAGGCAGCCAAGGCCCTGAGGGCCCTGTTAAAATAAGATCGACCCATGAACAAAATCCATCCTCTGGCCTGTGTAAGCCCCGACGCCAAACTGGGCGATAATATCGAAGTGGGACCTTTCGCCTTTATCGACGCCCATGTGGAGATTGGCGACGGATGCAGGATCCTCAACCATGCCACCATCCTCAACCATGTGAAGATGGGCCGGAACTGTTCCGTCTTCCCGGGCGCCGTTGTGGGTGGCATCCCGCAGGACCTCAAGTTCGAAGGGGAAGAATCCTGGGTGGAGATCGGTGACCGCGTGAACATCCGCGAATGCGCCACCATCAACCGGGGAACCAAGGCCAGCGGAAAGGCTGTCACCCGTGTGGGAGACGACACCCTGGTAATGTCGTACGTGCACATCGCCCACGACTGCAATGTGGGCAGGCACTGCATCCTGGTAAGCTATTCCGCCCTGGCCGGCGAAGTAGACGTGGAAGACTGGGGCGTGGTGGCCGGTAACGCTGGTGCCCACCAGTTCTGCCGGATCGGCACGCATGCCTTCGTGGGTGCCTATTCCAAGATTTCCAAAGACATCCCGCCTTACTGCCTGGCCGGCCGCGATCCGGTCTCCTTCGAGGGTGTGAACAAGGTGGGGCTCCTGCGCCGCGGATTCACCGAAGAACAGGTGAATGAAATCAAGGACATCTACGACGTCATCTATTTCTCCGGGCGCAACACCACCCAGGCCCTGGAATACATCGAGGCCAATTTTCCCGCCACGGAGCGCAGGGACACCATCCTGGGCTTTATCCGCAACTCCCAGCGCGGCATCATCCCCAAGCCCCGGCAGAACCACTAGGGTATGGTGCTCCTGTCCACAGCCTATTTCCCGCCGCTGAGCTGGTTCGCCCTGGCCTCACGCGATATGACCCTGTCCCCCGACAGGGTTTTCCCGTCTATAGTCGCCCTGGAAGCCTGCGAGAACTACCAGAAGCAGAGCTATCGCAACCGCTGCTATATCCTCGCGGGAGACGGCCCGCAGATGCTCCAGGTGCCCGTGGTGCATGGGGGCAAGGGGGAAGGGGACCTTTCTTCCACGTCGCTTCGCGACCCTGTACGGGCAAATGTTCCAGAAAGGTCCCCTTCCCCCTTAAGCATTGCCTCCGTGCGGGTGGACTATTCCACCCCCTGGGTAGTGCGGACAGAGCGGGCGCTGGACACGGCCTATGAAACATCGGCCTACTACGAGTACTACCGGGATTCGCTCTTCCCCCTGCTGGAAGCCCGTCCTGAGACCCTCTGGGAGCTGAACCTGTCGCTAATCCGCTGGTGCCTGGACCGCTGCGGCATCGCCTGCGACCTGGTGCCCACCACCGCATTCCTTCCGCCATCGGCCGATGCACTGGCCGATGACTACCGCTTTGCCATTCACCCCAAACGGTCGGACACCGTCTTGCGGGACCTGGGCCTGGACCGCCCCTACTACCAAGTCTTCCGCGACCGTCTAGGCGGTTTCACACCCCGCCTCTCCATCCTGGACCTCCTGTTCAACGAAGGTCCCGACAGCATCCGCTGGCTCTCCCGGCCTGTCTCTCACTAGGGAACGACGGCTCCAGCAGCATCCGCTGGCCCGCTCCTCCTGTAGTGTTTCTTACGCAATACGGCCGATGCCTAAAGCACATTTTCCCGCTCGTGTGCACAAAAGTGTGCTTCAGACCCGGATGTCTTGAAGGTTGAGCCGTGGGTGGCAGGAAATGGCGGAAAAAGCAAAGCAGGGCGGCAGAATTTGGAATTTTGGGATATTATACGTATATTTGCACCCGTGTATGAGATAGAGGACGGCGGTCCCCTATCTTTTTTATTACAAGATACCCGGTCAGGCCGGGCATGATGGAGACCATTATGACAAAAGAACAGATTATCCAGGCCGTGGAAACGGCTGTATCAGAGCGGGGGTGCTTCCTGGTGGAAGTGACCGTGAGCGCAGAGAACGACATTGAGATTGTCATCGAAAAGGAAGTCGGAGACGTGGACTGGGAAGACTGTGCCGCCATTGACAAGGTGATGCACGAGACCTTCAACCAGGACGTGGAAGACTATGCCCTTACGGTGTCGTCGGCCGGGCTGGACCGCCCGTTCAAGGTGCTGCGGCAGTTCCAGAAGGCCCTGGGCTCTAAGGTGGATGTGAAATTCAAGGGCGGCAAACGCCTGGTGGCCGAGCTTGTTGCGGCCACTCAAGAGAGCATCTCCCTCCGCTACACCGCCCTGGAGATCGTGGAAGGCCAGAAAAAGAAGCAGAAGGTGGAGCACGAAGATGTGTTCCCGCTCGCCGACATCAACTCCGTCACACCCTATATCGAATTTAAATAAACAATATAACCAATGGCAAAAGAAAAAGAGAAAGAAGTAACCTTGATTGATGCATTCAAGGACTTCAAGGAAGAAAAGAGCATCGACCGCCCGGTGATGCTCGGCGTTCTGAAGGACGTGTTCCTCACCCAGCTCGCCAAGACCTACGGCAGCGCCGACAACTTCGACGTGATCATCAACGTGGACAAGGGAGACTGTGAAATCTACCAGAACTTCGAGGTAGTGGAGGAGGTGGAAGATCCCGTGACCCAGATCACCGTAGAGGAGATCAAGGCGGAAACCGGCGACGACGACTACGAGATCGGCGACACCTTCACCCGCAAGCTCTCCCTCTCCTCCTTCGGCCGTCGCGGCATCCTGAACATCCGCCAGAACCTGCAGGGTCGGATCATGGACATCGAGAAGGCCAACGTGTACAAGAAGTACTCCGAGCGCGTGGGTGAAATCTTCACCGGCGAGGTGTATCAGACCTGGAAGAACGAGGTCCTGATCCTGGACGAGGACGGCAACGAACTCCGCATGCCCAAGAGCGAGCAGATTCCCGGCGAGCGCTTCAAGAAGAGCGACTCTGTCCGCGCCATTATCAAGAGCGTGGAGATGAAGAACAACACCACGCCCTACATCATCCTGTCCCGCACCACGGATTCCTTCCTGGAAAAACTCTTCGAGATGGAGGTTCCGGAAATCTACGACGGCCTGATCACCGTGAAGAAGGTCGTCCGGATCCCGGGCGAGCGCGCCAAGGTGGCCGTGGAGTCCTATGACGACCGCATCGACCCGATCGGCGCCTGCATCGGCGTCAAGGGTTCCCGCATCATGGGTATCGTCCGCGAGCTCCGTAACGAGAATATCGACGTAATCCAGTGGACCACCAACCCGCAGCTCATGATCACCCGTGCGCTGAATCCGGCCCATATCTCCCGGATAGACCTGGGCGAAGGTCCCGAAGACAAGATCAAGGTGTACATGCAGGCCGAGGAAGTGAAGAAGGGTATCGGCAAGGGCGGCGTGAACATCAAACTCGCCAGCATGCTGGTGGGCCGCGAAATCGAGGTCTGGAGAGAGCTCCCGCAGAACGAGGAAGAGGAAGACGATGTGCTCCTGAGCGAGTTCTCCGACGTGATCGATCCTTGGGTGATCGAGCGCCTGCAGTCTATCGGCTGCGACACGGCCCGCAGCGTGATGGCCCTCTCCCCCGCCGACATCGCCTCCCGGGCAGACCTGGAAGACGAGACCGTGGAAGAGGTGCTCCGCATCCTGCACGAGGAATTCGAAGACTAATTCATTTGTAAGAAAAAAAGGGGTTATATATGGCAGAAATCAGACTATCGAAACTCATTAAACAATTCAATATCGGCCTGGACACCTTGGTGGATTTTCTCAACTCCAAGGGTGCAGGCATCGAAAGCGCCAATCCAAACATGAAGGTGTCGGACGAATACGTACCCGAGCTCCACAAGAAGTTTGGAAAGGACCTGGAGCTGAAAGAAGCTGCCGAAAAGGTGGATGTGAAACTGACGGAGATCTTGGACAAGGCTTCCAAGAAACAGGACGACGAAGAGGACGAGTATGAGCCCGAGCGCATCACCGTGATCAAGAGCAACAACCTGTCCCGGACGGTGTCCGCCGCCCCTGTAGAGGAACCCGCCCCAGCCCCGGAAGAGCCTGCAGCAGAGCCTGAACCGGCTCCGGAAGAGCCCGAACCGGAGGTGGAGACACCCGCACCGGCCCCGGAAGAGCCCGAACCGGAAAGCCCGGAAGAGCCCGCTCCCGCCCCGGTGGAGCAGGCACCCGCCGCCGAACCCGAACCGGCCCCGGAAGAGGCCCCCGTGGCTGCAGGCGAAGAACCCGAAGCGAAAGCAGAACCCGAACCTGCCCCGGAGGCAGAGCCCGAAGCACCGAAGGAGGAAAAGCCCGCCCCGACCCCTGCGGAAAGCGCCCCTTCAGCCCAGGCTCCCGCTCCGTTCAAAGTCGTAGGTAAAATTGACCTGGCCCAGTTCGATCCCAAAAAGGGCAAGAAACGCGAGCGCATCAAGGGTGGCGGTTCCCAGAAAGTGGACGTCACCAAGGTTCAGGCGGAGAAAGCCCCCAAGAAGAACGACAACAAGAAAAAGCAGGCCGACGCCGGAGGGAAAGGCCGCAAGAAAGGCGACCGCTTCAAGCCGGCCATGACCGAGGCCGAACAGGAAGAGCTGCAGAAGGAAATCCAGAAGCAGGTGAAAGAGACCTACGCCCGGATGAACGAAAGCACCAAGAACAACTTCGGCGCCAAGCACCGCAAAGAGAAGCGCGAGATTGCCGCCATTCGCAGCCAGGAAGAGATGGAAGCTGCCGCCGCCGAGAACAAGGTGCTCAAAGTCACCGAGTTCGTCACCGTAAACGACCTGGCCACCCTGATGAACAACACCCCGGTGGTGAAGGTGATTGGCGCCTGTATGTCCCTGGGCATGATGGTGTCCATCAACCAGCGCCTGGATGCGGAGACCCTGGTCCTTGTGGCCGAAGAGTTCGGTTACAAGGTAGAATTTGTCACGGCCGAGCTTACGGAAGAAGTGCAGCAGCAGGAACCCGACCGGGAAGAAGACCTGGTGGAGCGTCCTCCAGTAATTACTGTGATGGGCCATGTAGACCACGGCAAAACATCCCTGCTGGACAACATCCGCAATTCCAATGTGATTGCCGGTGAAGCCGGCGGTATCACCCAGCATATCGGCGCCTACAGCGTCACTCTGGACAGCGGCCGTCACATCACCTTCCTGGACACCCCTGGCCACGAGGCCTTTACCGCCATGCGTGCCCGCGGCGCCCAGATGACAGACCTGGCCATCATCATCGTGGCGGCCGACGACGCCGTGATGCCCCAGACCAAGGAAGCCATCGCTCATGCACAGGCGGCCGGCGTCCCCATGGTCTTCGCCATCAACAAGATTGACAAGCCCGGCGCCAATCCGGACACCATCCGCCGCCAGCTCTCCGAGATGAACATCCTGGTAGAAGACTGGGGCGGCAAGTACCAGTGCCAGGAAATATCGGCCAAAAAGGGCATCAACGTAGACAAACTGCTGGAGAAGGTCCTGTTCGAGACCGACCTCCTGGAGCTCAAGGCCAATCCCAACAAGATGGGCAGCGGTGCGGTGATCGAGAGTTCCCTGGACAAGGGCCGCGGTTATCTGGCCACCGTCCTGGTGCAGGACGGCACCGTGAACGTGGGCGATGTAATCATCTCCGGCGCTTACTACGGACGCGTCAAAGCCATGTACAACGAGCGCGGACAGAAAGTCCAGAGCGCCGGTCCTTCTACGCCAGTGAGCCTGCTGGGCCTGAACGGAGCCCCCGCCGCCGGTGAGAAGTTCAACATCATGGCCGATGAAAAAGAAGCCAAGGCCATTGCCCAGAAACGCGAGCAGCTCATCCGTATCCAGGGCATCAAGACGCAGAAGCACCTTACCCTGGAAGAGATTGGCCGACGGATCGCCATCGGCAACTTCAAGGAGCTCAACATCATCGTCAAGGGCGATGTGGACGGCTCCGTGGAAGCCCTGTCGGATTCCCTCATCAAGCTTTCCACCGAGGAAGTTCGCGTGAACGTAATCCACAAGGCCGTGGGCCAGATCAGCGAATCCGACGTCCTGCTGGCCGAGGCCTCTGACGCCGTGATCATCGGCTTCCAGGTACGTCCCAGCGCCGAAGCCCGCCGCTCCGCCGAGAAGGAGGGGATCGAGATCCGCCTCTACTCCGTGATCTACGACTGCATCAATGAAGTGAAGGAAGGTATCGAAGGCATGCTGGAGCCGGAGAAGAAGGAAGAGGTCACCGCCACTGCCGAGGTAAAGCAGACCTTCAAGATTTCCAAGGTGGGCACCATCGCAGGCTGCCTGGTGAAGGAAGGAAAACTGACCAGCAAGGCCAGCGTACGCCTGATCCGGGACGGTATCGTGGTGTACACCGGAGAGCTTGCCTCCCTGCAGCGCGGCAAGGACAACGCCAAGGAAGTGCCTGCCGGCATGGAATGCGGCTGCGGCCTGGAACGCTACAACGACATTCACCCCGGCGACATCATCGAGGCCTTCCAGATTACGGAAATCAAACGGAGTCTGTAGGTTACCCTACAACAGAATCAAGACCGCACCCAGGATTACGCAGAATCCCTGCGCCTGGATGCGGTTTTTTACGGACTGGTGCGTGGAGACATCGACCGGATCCGCCTGCAGGATAGCGCGGATGTCGGCGGGGAATTGTCTCCGGCCCCATTTAGCGATCAGCTCCCCTTCGTCGAAATAGCTGGCGCCCCCGTTGGTGCGGTTCAGGGTAATCAGGGTTTTGTAGTCGGCCAGATACACCTCTTCCGTCAGCGGCTGCCCTTCCGGAATCAGGGTGGAGATCAGCAGGGGCCGGGCACCGGCTTCCCGCACAGCCTGGCAGCGCTCCTGCAGCTGGTTCCAACGGGCTTTTGAAGGATTGAAGACCGAGAATACCACCACCTGGTCCTGCGAAGCCAGCTGGTCCAGATAATGGCCTTCCGCGTCACGGAAAGACAGGATCGGGCGCTCTGCCTGCTCCAGAATGCCCTCCCGGCGGAGGGAATCTACCCGCACGAAACGCCAGGAGCTGTCGGGCAGGTTGTCCAGGCCGAAACTGCTCTCCTTCCCGTCTTTCTCATAGACGAACGCTGCCTGGTAGCTTCTGTCCTGCCCGGTGGAGTTGTCGCTGGCGTTCATGAGCACGGCGCCCGGCGCAAAGGCGGTAAAATCCACCGGCGGGATATGGGTGTTGCAATAGACCAGGACCACGACCAGAGAGGCCCAGCTCACGAAAGCCGCCAGCCGCCTCCGGGCAGAGGCATGGCCCAGGTGACGCATGGGCGTAAAGGAAAACACGGCCAGGGCCAGGAGGATCACATTTTTCCAGAAACTCTGGGCATGGGTGAGGTGGATGGCCTCTCCGAAACAGCCGCAATCCATCTCCGGATTCTTGATCCACAGGACCAGGGTAACCAGCGTAAAGAAGCCCAGGAGCACATACGTCACCCATGCGGCGAAACGGCGGATGGTGCCGGTAACCAGGGCGATTCCCAGGGCACTCTCTACCAGGGCCAGGTTGATGCCGATCACTTTGGCAGCCGGAATCAGGAAGCCGATGTGGAAAAACTTGCAATACTCCGTGACGATGAGCATGGTGCCCACCGGGTCCGCGAGTTTCAGAAGGCCCGTCACCAGCAGGAACAGGCCGATCAGGACCGCCACGAAGCGGCGCATTTTGAGATTGGTGTACTTCATGGCAGGTAGCCGTCGACGGCCTCACGGACCCGTTCAAAGATATCCGTGGCGGAAAGCATGCTTCCGTCCTGGGCGGAACAGTCGATCCGCATGAAGCGGGGTTCCCGTGCCGACTCCTGCCTGTAAATATCCCGGACATCTCGCTGGAAAGCGATGTCGGCCTCGTGGATGTCGCGCCGCCCATCCAGATAGGCGCGGTCTGCCCCCGCCCGGTCCTGGGAAAGGCTCTGCTCCACAAAGCCGATGGGCACGTCCAGGAAAAGGTTCAAGTCCGGCCTGGGAAGGCCGAATTCCTCGAATTCGGTCCGGAAGATCCAGTCCCTGAGCTTCTTGCGCTCCTGGGGATCCGGCAGTTTGGCGCACTGGTAGGCAATGTTGGAATACACGTAGCGGTCCAGCAGCAGGGTTTTCCCCGCTTCCAGGACCTGCCGCATCTGCGCCGCCGCCCCATGACGGTCCTCGGCAAAGAGCAAGGCCACCAGCTGCGGATGCACATGGGCGTTGTCCCCGAATTCTCCCCGGAGAAAACGGCTGATCAGGTCTCCGTACACAGGTGCGTCGTAGCGAGGGAAATGGATGTACTCCAGCGCCCCCGTACGCTCTTTGAGGTATTCTTTGAGCAGATTTACCTGGGTGGATTTTCCGGCCCCGTCCAGGCCTTCCAGAACGACGAACATACGTTACTCGCTAACAGACATATCTTCTACGGGAATCTCGTCCACATTGCCCCGCTGCTGCTGGAGCGGAATGCGGGAGAAAGCCCAGAGGCAAATGCCGAAGAGCGCCAGGCCGACCACGTAAACCACGATATAGGTGCCCATGGGCATCATCTCGAGCCAGAAATTGGCCTCTTCGCCGGTGGCGAACTGGGATGCCACTACGGCCGTACCGTTGTTCACGAAATGGATGAGCATGGTCAAGAGCAGCGAACCCGTCTTGTAATATACATATCCCATAACCATTCCGATAATGAAGGCGTTGAGCGCCTGCCAGGGATTGAGGTGGATTACGGCGAAGAACAGGGCGCTCACCACGATGGCCCAGCCGGGCTTCATCTTGGTGAGAAGGCCCCTGAGCACCACACCCCGGCACATCCATTCCTCGAAGACGGGCGCAAAAATGGCCGTTACCAGGAACGAGCTCCAGAAGGGGCCGCCGGTCATCTGTTCCATGATGGCCACAAACTGGTCGTAAATCTCCTTCATCAGGGGCGTAGAGGTGGTCAGCTTGTAATTCCAGTAATTGGGAAGGTCCGCAGCCACCATGGTGGCATAGGAGAGCACCACGGTAATGAGGGCGAGCATCCAGCCCTTGTACGGGCCGAAGTTTTTGCTGTTGAGCTTATAACCTACCTCGAACAGGCTGTTCCGCTGGCTCACATGGGCCACATACACCATGGCGGGCAGGAACTGGAGCGGATACAGGACCACCATGCCGTATTTGAGGATGACTTCCGTGGGGATGAAGGCCATGCAGATTACCTGCAACACGCTGCCCAGCAGGGAGCCCACGACAAACCAGCCCAGCATGGCGAACATACCTTTTACGCCGGGCACATACCAGGCGTGGGTGGCGTACAAGTCGTAATTGTTGACTTTTCGGCCTTTCATCAGAAAAACAGGAGCTGCCATATCAATAGAGTGGGCTGGGATAAATGCCTTCCTTAACCAGCGAAGCGAATTTGGCCACCACGCCGGGACGGTCTTCCTTGTAGGTGACGCCGAACCAGTGGGACGGGGTGGACAGCACTTCGCAGGAGCCATTGCCGGCCTTGACGATGCAATCAACGGCATAGGGGATGTAGTACTCTTTCTTGAGCTCCGCGGCGTTGGCCTCCAGGAAGGTCTCGAAGATGGCTGCGCTCTTGGTAAAATAATCCGGGGTGAAACCCCACATGTTCATGGAGCAGAGGGCCTTGGGAGCCAGCTCCACGTGGTTTTCCCCGTTGACGGAGTTGTCTCCATACACCTTTCCGTCGGCTTCGCGGGCGATGTTCAGATGCTCGGCGATGTCCGTAAGGATACCTTCCTGCGTATAGGAGCAGATGCCGCGGGAAACGCTGCCGTTCTCTGACAGGGTGTTCTCCAGTTCAAAGCCCACAATGCAGTATTTGCCTTCCGTGGCGGCGTGCGAGCGGCACCAGTCGCCCAGGATGCGGAAGCTTTCTTTTCCGTAGAAGTCATCTCCGTTGATGACAGCGAAAGGCTCTTGGATGACATCGGCTGCCATCAGGACGGCGTGGGCGGTGCCCCACGGTTTTACGCGCTCCGGATTCAGGGGGAAGCGGGCGGGAATCTTGTTCAGCTCCTGGGTGACGAATACAAACCGGAGCGGCTCACCGTCCACGGTTTTCACCCCGGCATATTTGGCCTTCACGGCCTCTTCCATCTGGGCCTTGAACGACTCCCTGACAATGTAGACCACCTTACCGAACCCGGCTTCCACGGCATCGTGGATAGAATAGTCGATAATGGTTTCTCCGTGGGGGCCTACGCCGTCCATCTGTTTGAGTCCGCCATAGCGGCTGCCCATGCCGGCCGCCAGTACCAAAAGTGTAGGTTTCATATTTTTCATCATTTTAGTTTCGGATAATCAGACAAATTTAGTAAATTCGCAGCAATTAAGGAAATATATCCTTGCAAATGCTTGCAATGGAAGGCAAAAACAGCAAATGGCGCCTGCTCATGCGCAGCGACCACAACTACTTCATTCCCTATGTCATCATCGTTACGGCGCTGGTGGCCGCATGGTTGCTGTTTTTCTCCCACGCCAGTGTCCTCAACTGGATCCGCACCTCCGTAGAGGTCAGGAACCAGGAAAAGGAGATGGCCAGGCTGGGCCGGGAGATAGAGGAGATGGATACGGAAATCCAGAATCTGTCCAGTAACCGGGATTCCATTGAGGCCTATGCCAGGGAAACCTACCGATTCGCCGCCCCGGGAGACGACGTATATATCGTCGAGTAAAGTTTCACCGTCCGGACAGCCTCCGCCACATCGTGCACCCGGAGGATGTCGGCGCCTTTTTCCAATGCCGCAAAATGCAGAACCTGTGTAGAGGCCAGCGCCTCTTCCGGACTTATGCCAAGGGGCTTGTACACCATGCTTTTGCGGGAAAGCCCCACCAGGACGGGACGTCCCAGTGCCTGGAAGCGGTCCAGGTTCCGCAGTAGTTCGTAGTTCTGCTCCACCGTCTTGGCAAAGCCGAAGCCCGGATCCAGGATCCAGTCCTCCACCCCGCTGGCCTGTGCCTTTCGGCCAAAGTCCTCGAAATAACGGACCACCTCCGCGGTAATGTCGGCATAGTGCGCGTATTCCTGCATGGTCTGGGGCGTGCCCCGCATGTGCATGGCCACGTACGGCAACCCAAGCGTCCCCACCAGCGGGAGCATGGCAGCGTCCAGGGTGCCAGCGCTGACATCGTTCACCAGGAAAGGCCCCACGGCATCATAGGCCCATTCCACCACGGAAGCCCGGTAGGTGTCAATGGAAAGCTGCGCCTGGGGAAAGGCTTCCCGGATGGCTTTCAGGCTCCCTTCCAGGCGCTCCCACTCTTCCCTGGCCGACGGCTGGGCCGCCCCGGGACGGGTGCTACAGGCGCCCAGGTCCAGGATATCGGCCCCTTCCCGGAGCATGGCTCCAGCGCGTTCCACCGCCTCGTCCGCGTGGGTTCGACTGGGAGCGTAGAACGAGTCCTCCGTGAGGTTGATGATGCCCATGATGCTTGCCATGCCGTAAAGATACTGCTTTTCTTCTGCATCTACAACCTCATCCTTCCCTTTTGGTGGAGAATAACCAACTCTCTACCAGCAACTTAAGGGGTGCTCCTGTGTGCTTCCAGACACACAGGGACACACCATAAGATGCTGATAATAAAGGAACTAGCCTCCACCTAGAGCTACACCAGCGAACGGCAGATTTCCTCTGCGGCAGCCAAGGTGTCGATTTTGCCTACGTCCACCAGTGTAAGACGGGGAGGGACGGCAGCATAGATGGGATAGCGGTCGCAGGCTTTGAGGTAGAAGTCCATGATGGGGAAGCGCTCCGGCATTTCCAGGGCGTCGAAGGCGTCGAAGACCCCCGGCGACAGGGTATGGATGCCCGCAAAAGCCAGGCGGCGGCAGGCGGCCGGGTCCAGGTCCGGATAGGGACTCCGGACCTCGCCGGTGGCCACGTTGGTCCAGCCCACCAGGCGAAGGTTGCTGTCGAACAGAAGATAGCGCTGTGTCTGCCGATCGCTCACCAGCAGGGTAGCCAGGGCGCCGGGCCGATACTGAGCCTGGAACCACTCCAGGTCCAGGTCCGACACAATGTCCACATTGTGCACCAGGAAAGGTCCGTCCCCCAGGAGCGGCCGGGCATGGCGCACTCCCCCGCCGGTCTCCAGCAGGTGGTCCCGCTCGTCGGAGACGGCTACCGGCACACCGAAATCGTGCTCTTCAAGGAAGCCGATAATCTGGTCCGGGAAATGGTGCACGTTCACCACCAGGCGGTTATAGCCTGCCGCCACCAGTTTTCCGATGACAAGTTCCAATAGCGGCTTCCCGCATACCGGTACCAAGGCTTTGGGCATGCTGTCCGTAATGGGTCTGAGCCGGGTGCCCAGGCCGGCGGCGAAAATCATGGCTGTACGCTGCTGTTCCATCACAAATCCTTGACAATACTCCGTTCCCGGTGCACCAGATGCACCTTCACGGGAAAACGTTCTTTCAGATGAGCGGCCAGATGCTCTGCAGCGTACACGGAACGGTGCTGCCCCCCGGTACAGCCGAAACTCACCTGCAAATGCGTGAATCCCCGCTCCAGGAAACGCTGCACGTGGCCATCGACCAAAACATAGACCTGGTCCAGGAAACGGAGGATTTCGCCGTCCTTCTCCAGGAAATCGATTACCGCCTGGTCCAGGCCGGTAAGTTGCTTGTAGGCGTCGTACTTGCCGGGATTGTGGGTGCCCCGGCAGTCGAACACATACCCGCCGCCGTTCCCGGAATCATCGGCCGGAATGCCTTTCCTGAACGAAAAGCTGTACACCGTCACCGTCAGGGCCGATGCTTCGCAAGCGGCGCAACCTGCAGGCTCCCCCGCCCGCACCGGAGAGACGCCGCCGGAGGCCGTGGGCTGTACTTCCTGCGGAGCATCCAGTGCGGCAAGGACCTTGGTCAGGTAAGGGTACTGCGGGAAGGGCAGCAATTCCCGTATATTCTTGAGGGCAAAGGGGATGCTTTCGATGAAATGTCGTTTGCGCTCCCACAGTCCACGGAAACCGTAAGCACCCAGAACCTGCAGCATCCGGAACAGCACAAAGAGGCGTAGCCGCTCCCGGAAATGCTGCTCATCCACAGGCATGTACTCCTTCAGGGCATCCAGATACGCCCCAACCAGCTCCTCCCGGAGATCTGCCGGATAGGCCGCCTTGGCCTGCCAGACGAATGATGCCACATCGTACTGCAGCGGCCCCCGCCGGCCACCTTGGAAATCGATGAACCAGGGTTCCCCGTCCCTGACCATCACATTGCGGGCGTTGAAGTCCCGGTACAGGAACGTGTCGGAGGGCTCGGAGAGCAGGTCCGTCTTCAGATGGTCGAAATCGTCCTGAAGAAGGGTCTCGTCGAACTCAGCCCCCGTGAGCTTGAGAAAATCGTATTTGAAGTAGTTGAGATCGAAGTCCACCATCCGGCCGTCGAAGGAAGGCTGGGGATAGCAGACGCTCCAGTCCAGGCCCCGGGCGCCTTCTATCTGGATCCGGGGAAGGGCCCGCAGGGTCTTGCACAGAAGGGCCCGGTTGAACCGGCCTCCGGCCACGGCGACGTCATAGAGACTCTCTTCCCCCAGGTCTTCCTGCAGATAGCACAAGCCTTCTACGGAGAGAACCTCCGGCACCCGGATTCCCCTGGCCGAAAAATGCCGGTCCAGGCTGATGAAAGCCCGGTTCTCCCGCTCATCGGTGCCTTCTACCCCGATGACGGAAAAACCATCTCCGGAAAGACGGAAATAACGGCGGTGGCTTCCCGACCCGGTGAGCGGGGTCACCGACACGGGATCGCAGCCGGACAGCTGCCTGAACATGGAGTCCAAAAGGGTCATAATAGAATTGGTAATTTACAAATTTACAAAAAAGTATGTATCTTTGTAAAAATTATTTTGTAATGTGGCAGAGAATACAAACATTATACTTACTTATTTCCACCGTGCTGGTGGTAGTCCTTCTCTCCGGCACTGCCTACACCGTCACAGACCCTGACGGACTGGTAAAAGTGACCTACCTGCAGCTGCAGCGCCCCTATTTCGCCATCCTGCTCAGCATCCTGGCCTGTATGGTGGTGCTCGCGCTCATCGTGTACAAGAACCGCATCCTGCAAATGCGGCTTGCCGTGCTCAGCGCCATCGTCGCCTTGGGCATGCAGGTCTGGCTGGCCTGGATGTACTTCAGCTTCGACGGCCCGGTGTTCAGCTGGACGGTGATCCTGCCACTGGTCATCTGTGTGTGCAACCTCCTGGCTGCCCGCGGCTGTTTCCAGGACCAGCTGATGGTGGAAAGTGCCTACCGGGTGCGCGAAAGAAGAAAGAGAAACCGCAAATCATGATCAAAAGTCCCGTCTGCGACATATTAGGTATTGAGAAGCCCCTGTTCCAGGGTGGCATGGCATGGATTGCCGATGCCCGCCTGGCCGCTGCGGTTTCCGAGGCCGGCGGACTGGGCATCATCTCGTCCATCCTGGGCGGTCCGGAAGCTGTCCGCGCAGAGATTCGCAAAGCCCGGGAGCTTACCCGCAAACCCTTCGGCGTCAACATCATGCTGGCCGCTCCGGATGCGGCACAGGTGGCCGATGTCGTCGTAGAAGAAGGCGTGAAGGTGGTTACCACCGGCGCCGGCTCCCCCGCCCCTTACATGGAAAAGTGGAAAGCGGCGGGCATCTGCGTAATCCCGGTAGTGGCCTCTGTAGCTTATGCCCGCAAGATGGAAGAACTGGGCGCCACGGCCGTGATTGCGGAAGGGGCTGAATCGGGCGGACACATCGGCGACCTGCACACGCTGGCGCTTGTACCGCAAGTCATCGACGCCGTGCACATTCCCGTCCTGGCCGCCGGGGGCATTGCCGACGGCAGGGGCGCCGCCGCCATGTTCATCGCCGGTGCAGCCGGCGTGCAGGTGGGCACCCGTTTCCTGTCGGCCCGTGAATGCCGCGTACACCCCACCTACAAAGAGCGCCTGATCAAGGCCAGCGACTTGGGCACGATGGTCACCGGCAAACGCCTGGGAGACGCCGTCCGCGCCCTCAAGACGCCCTTCACCAAGAAATTCGCCCAGATGGAGGCCAACCCGCAGGTCCGGCCGGAAGAGCTCCGTGCCCTGGGCACCGGCTCCGTGAGAAAGGCTGTCCTGGAAGGGGACCTCACCGGAGGCAGTTTCCTCGCCGGCGAAGCTGCCGGGCTGGTGTGCCGGGAAGAAAGCGCGGCAGCAATTGTTAACGATATCATCGGAGGGGCGGAAAAACTGCTCTCCGGTGCTAATAAACTGATTGGAGACTAGTATATGGAACAACCTAGAAGAGTTGTAGTTACCGGCATGGGGGTAATCTCCTCCATCGGCCACGATGTAAATACTTTCTGGAACAACCTCATCAACGGGGTCTGCGGCATCGACTTTGTCGAGCAGTTCAAAGACATGCCCGTCACGTTCGCCGGCAAGGTGAAAGACTTTGACGCCGAGAAATACGGCATGGACAAGCCCTTCATCCGCAAGCAGGACAACTTCACCCTGTACGCCATGGCATCGGCCTGGCAGGCCATGCAGCAGTCCGGCCTCCGCTCCGAGGGAGAAGGGGCCAACATCGACCCGTTCCGCCTTGGCGTGTATGTGGGTTCCGGCATCGGCGGCTTCGAGGTCCAGTACCGCGAGACGCAGAAGATGATCGAGGATCCCTCCGGCAAATGGATCTCCCCGCTGTTCATCGCCACCATGATTTCCAATATCGCGGCCGGGCACATCGCCATCAAGCACCAGGCCAAGGGACCGTGCCTGGATATTGTCACGGCCTGCGCCACGTCGTCCCACTGTATCGGGGAAGCGTTCCGCGCCATCCGCCACGGCTATGCCGACGCCATCATCGCCGGCGGCTCCGAGCATGTGTCCATTCCGCTGGGCATCGCCGGATTCTACAATGCGAAGGCCCTTACCCGTGCTACGGATCCCAAGTACTCTTCCCTGCCCTTCAACGCCAACCGGCAGGGGTTTGTGATGGGCGACGGCGCCGCCGTACTCATCCTGGAGTCCCTGGACCACGCCCTGCAGCGCGGGGCCACCATCTACGGTGAGATGGTGGGCTACGGGAACACCTGCGACGCCTATAACGCCACCGCTCCCCGGCCGGACGGCAGCACCCAGGCTCAGTCCATCAAGGACGCCCTGGGAGAAGCCGGGTTCGACCCGTCCAAAGACAATCTCTATATCAACGCCCACGGAACGGGCACCCACCTGAACGACATCGCCGAGACAATTGCCTGCAAGGTAGCCCTGGGAGACTACGCCTACAAGGCCCACATCTCCTCCACCAAATCCATGACGGGCCATATGTTCGGCGCCGCCGGTGCGGCCGAAGCCGTAGCCACGGTGCTGGCCCTGAAGAACGGCATCTGCCCGCCCACCATCAACCTGGACACGCCAGACCCGGAATGTGACCTGGACTACACGCCCAACGTGGCCTTGAAGACAGACCTCACCCTGGGCCTTTCCAACTCGTTCGGTTTCGGCGGACACAACGCCTGCGTGGCCTTCAGACCGTACAAGGGATGACGCGCGAAGAGATCATGGAGCTGCTCCCCCACCGGGAGCCGATGTTGCTGGTAGACGGCACCGCCCCGGAGGCCGACGGATGGTCCCGTGGCTGGTTCCGGATTCCGGACGATCCCTGGTTCTGCCGGGGACATTTTCCGGGCAATCCTATTGTTCCGGGCGTGATTCTCTGCGAAATAATGGCCCAGAGCTGCTGCGAGCTCATGAAACCGGTCCTCAAAGACCATCTGGTCCTGTACCGGGGGCTGGACAAAGTGAAATTCCGTGGTATCGTAAAACCTGGCGACCTTTGCGAGATCAGCTGCCACCTGGACGAGGTAAAAACCTCCCTCTACCTGTGCAGCGCCACGCTCTCGGTGGGCGGGAAATGCTGCGCCCAGGCTCAGATCTCCCTGGCGCTCACCCCGAAAGAATAACCAGCTCAGACAGAAGAGGAAACAGTTAGCCTCCGGAGATATCGGCCTTCTTATTATCTCCTTATCTCCGGAGGCTAACTGTTTCCTCTATGCAGCAGCTATTCGTGCTTGGAGAGGCGATCCCAGGCCAGTTGCTCCCACTTGGTACCGGGACGGCCGTAGTTGGCGTAGGGGTAGATGGAGATACCACCGCGCGGGGTGAAGAAACCCGTTACTTCCAGATATTTGGGGTCCATCAGTTTCACGAGGTCTTTCATAATGGTGTTCACACAGTCTTCGTGGAAATCCCCGTTGGAGCGGAAACTGAACAAGTAGAGTTTCAGGGACTTGGATTCCACCATCTTTTTGTCAGGCACATAGCCGATGCGGATTTCCGCGAAGTCCGGCTGGCCGGTGATGGGGCACAGGGTGGTGAATTCCGGGCAGTTGAAACGTACCCAATAGTCGTTATCGGGATGCTGGTTCTCGAAGGTTTCCAGCACCTCGGGAGCATATTTCTGGCTATAGACACTCTCGTGTCCCAGGGCCTTGAGTTCTTTGGGATCGCGTGCCATGGATTATTCCTCCTCTCCGGCTTCCTTGAGCCGTTCAGCGTTTTCTGCTATCTGCAGCTGGTCGATGCACTCCTGGATGTCTCCGTCCATGAATACGGGCAGGTTGTACATGCTCCAGCCGATGCGGTGGTCCGTCACGCGGCCCTGCGGGTAGTTGTAGGTACGGATCTTGGCGCTGCGGTCACCGGTGGAGACCATCGTCTTGCGCTTGGCGGCGATGCCGTCCAGGTACTTCTGGTGCTCCATGTTGTACAGGCGGGTACGGAGCTCTTCCATGGCACGGTCCAGGTTCTTGAGTTGAGAGCGCTCTTCCTGACACTGCACCACAATTCCGGAAGGGATGTGGGTAAGACGCACGGCGCTGTAGGTAGTGTTCACACCCTGGCCGCCGGGGCCGGAGGCGCAGAAGAGATCCTTGCGGATATCGGCCGGGTTGAGCTCGATGTCGAACTCGCCGGCTTCCGGGAACACGGCCACGGAGGCGGCCGATGTCTGGATGCGGCCCTGGGTCTCTGTCTGGGGCACGCGCTGGACGCGGTGCACGCCGGATTCGTACTTCATGATGCCGTATACGCCGTCCTGGCTGCTGGAGAGCTTGAAGACAATCTGTTTATAGCCGCCGGAGGTGCCGGGGGCCTGGTCCGTGACTTCCAGTTTCCAGCCGCGGCGCTCTGCGAAGTGCTGGTACATGCGGAAAAGGTCGCCGGCGAAGATGGCGGCTTCGTCGCCGCCGGTGCCGCCGCGGATTTCCACCATGGCGTTCTTGCTGTCGTCCGGGTCTGCCGGGATCAGGAGCAGCTTGATATTCTGCTCCATCTCGGGAAGCTTGGGTTCAATGTCCGCAATCTCTTCCCGGGCCATGTCCTTGAGGTCTTCGTCTTTCTCGTTGATGAGAATGTCTTTGGCCTGCGTGAGTTCCTCCATCAGCCGTTTGTATTCCAGACCAGCGGCGATGATGGGCTGCAGTTCCTTGTAGTCCTTGTTCAGCTGGACAAACTTTTTCATGTCCGCAATGACTTCCGGATCTGCGAGCTGCGCTTCCAGCTTCTTGTATTTATCCTGAAGGCTGAGTACCTTCTCCAGCAATGCATTGTCTGCCATAGCGATTTTGTTCTAACCTGCAAAGATAAGAATAATCTGCGGCAAAGGCAACAGGGGTTATCGCCCGAACCGCTCCTACAGTCCCTTGGCCTTGGCATCGTCCCAGATCCGGTCCATCTGGGCCAGGGTAAGGTCGCTGAATTTGAGCCCATTGCGAAGGGTTTGCTCCTCCAGGTAGGTGAAGCGGCGGCGGAATTTCTCGCTGGTGCGGTTCAAGGCGGCCTCCGGGTCTACGCCGTAGAGCCGGGCCGCATTGATGACAGAGAACAGCAGGTCGCCGAATTCTCCCTCTATCTGGTCCTGATTTGCCGTGCGGCAGGCATCTTCCACTTCCCGGTACTCCTCCTGCACTTTGGCCCAGACATCCTCTTTCTGCTCCCAGTCGAAGCCGCAGCCGCGGGCCTTCTCCTGCATGGCCACGGCCTTCAGCAGGGCGGGCATGGCCTTGGGAATACCGGACATCACCCGTTTGTTGCCGTCCTTCTCCTTGGCTTTCACCAGTTCCCAGGTGTCTGCAATTTCCTTGGCGGTGGTGGCTTTGCCGGCATCGGGGCCGAATACGTGCGGATGGCGGAATACCATCTTGTCGCACACCTTGTCAATGCTGTCGGCAATATCGAAAGCCCCTTCCTCCTGGCCGATTCTGGCATAGAAAACCATGTGGTACAGCAGGTCGCCGATTTCCTTCATGGTGGCGGGACGGTCGCCTGACAGGATGGCGTCGCTGAGTTCGTAAACCTCCTCTTCCGTAAGCCGGCGGATGGATTCAAAAGTCTGTGCGGCATTCCAAGGGCACTTTTCCCGCAGAGTGTCCATAATATCCAGAAGGCGCCCGAAAGCGGCCAGTTTTTCCTCTTTGGTATGCATTTTATTCACGCTTTAGCACGCAAATATACAAAGAATATCGCTATCTTTGCCCCTCGGAATGCGAACGATTACTTACATATCGGCCGATGAAGCCGTCCTTGCCGTGCGCAGCGGAGACCACATCCATCTCTCCAGCATTGCCAGCGTGCCCCACATCCTCATCGAAGCCCTCTGCCGGCGGTCTGCAGAACTCAAAGACCTGCATTTCCACCACTTCCATACGGAGGGTCCGGCGCCCTATGCAGAAGGCGCTCCCTTCTTTGACCAGGGCTTTTTCATCGGTCCCAATGTGCGCGGGAATGTGGCCCAGGGCCTGGCGGACTATATTCCGGCCAACCTCTTTGAATCGCAGCTGATGTACCGTACCGGGGCTTTGCCTTGTGATGTAGCCCTGGTGCAGGTGTCGGAGCCCGTGGACGGAATGATCTCGCTGGGCACCTCGGTAGATTGCTCGGTGGCGGCCCTGGAAGTGGCCAGGGAGCGGATTGCCGTGGTGAATCCCCACGTGCCCTTCGCCTACGGAGACCTCATCCCCCTGGAGCGTTTTACGGCGCTGGTCCGGGACGACACCCCCCTGATTACCAAAACCTACGCGGAGCCCTCAGACACAGACCGGGAGATCGGCCGTCGGTGCGCAGAACTGATCCCGGACGGAGCCTGCCTGCAGATGGGCATCGGCGCCATGCCCAATGCCATCTGCGCCTGCCTGGACGGTCACCTTCACCTGGGTCTGCATACGGAGATGTTCTCGGACGGGGCCCTGGCGCTGATCCGGAAAGGGGTAATCGACGGCTCCTGCAAAGCCATCGACCAGGGACAGATTGTGGCGTCTTTCCTGCTGGGCTCGCAGGCTGTGTACGATTTTATCGACCACAATCCTGCCGTTCAGATGCGGGACATCGCCTACACCAACGACCCGCGCGTGATTTCCCGGAATCCGGGCATGGTCTCCATCAATTCGGCCATCGAGATAGACCTCACCGGGCAGGTATGCGCAGATTCCATCGGCGAGCGCATCTACTCCGGTTCCGGCGGGCAGCTGGATTTTGTCCGTGGCGCCAAACTCTCCAAGGGAGGCAAGGCCATCATCGCCCTGGCCTCCCGTACCGCAAAAGGTCTTCCCAAGATTGTCCCTACGCTCAAGAGCGGTGCCGGCGTGGTCACCCCCCGGGCCGATGTCCAGTGGGTGGTCACGGAATATGGCGCCGTGAACTTGTACGGGAAATCCCTGCAGGAGCGGGCCCGGCTGCTCATCTCCATCGCCCATCCGGAAGACCGGGAGGCCCTGGAGCGCGCTGCCTTCCAGCGGTTCGGGCCTCAGTGGCTTCGTTAGCCGCTGCCCCGGCACTTCTTTCCTCCTGTCGCCTCATCTTTCTTCCTGCTGCCTCGTCCTTCTTTCAATGTCCGGATAAGTTTTGTCCGGCCACGAAAAACGCCCATTTCCATGGACGAAACCACGACCCAGCCAGACTCGGCCACGAAAAACGCCCATTTCCATGGACGAAACCACGACCCAGCCAAACTCGGCCACGAAAAACGCCCATTTCCATGGACGAAACCACGACCCAGCCAAACTCGGCCACGAAAAAGGCCGACTTCCATGGACGAAACCACGACCCAGCCAGACTCGGCCATGAAAAAAGATTTCTACACATCTTCAAAAAAAACAGCAGAATCATAAAAAAAGGAATATTATCTTAAGAAACAGATAAATTATCGGTTGAAACATGTTTCGCTATTTCTTTTGTGTGGCAGGAGGACTATGTTTGCGTCATGATGAACCAAGCAATTCCTGCTCAGAAGAGCAAACGACTAAGGGAAAAGGAGGCTGAGATCCTTTTCAAAAACAGTGGTCCTTATGTGCATGTTTATACCCGTGCTATTGAATCGGATATCATCTTCAAGGACAAGGAAGAACGCTATGTCGCCATTACCTATATGGCTATGGCGGCAGCCGATGCAAACGTGGAAGTCATAGCTTATGCAATGATGAGCAACCACTTCCACTTCATTATCCGGGGAACGCGGGCACAGAGTTATTTTGACGCATTTATCAGGCGGCTGACAACTTATCTGTCCCGGCACGGTCGTCCGGGGGTGTTGAAAGGAATGATGGCCGGTTACACCGAAATCACTTCGCTGAAGCAATTCAGGGACGAACTTGCCTATGTTATCCGAAATCCCTTTGTGGTGAGGGAAGACATTCATCTTTTCGCCTATCCCTGGACTTCCGGATTCCTTTATTTTAATCCCTTCCTGAGAATCCTTCCAGCCACGCCGGTCGACAACATGAGTATCCAACAAAAGAGAATGATTACAAAGTCCAAAGACTGCAATCTGCCGAAAGGATTGACGTTATTAGGGTCCTTTGTCAATCCCGCAAGTTTTGTCAATTACAAGCTGGCGGAAGCGCTGTTCGTGACTGCCCGCCAATTTACTCTATGGACGATGAAAAATGTGGAAGCCCAAGTAGAAACGGCTTTGCGGCTAGGAGAGGTCCCTACTTTTCCCGATGAAGAACTTTTGCCGATAGTGTTCCGTCTTTGCCGGGAAGAATTCGGACAACAAAAAATCTCCGACCTGGACAGCCAGCAGCTGACATCGTTGGCCAAACGCCTGAAGTATGATTATCACGCATCTAACAAACAACTCGCCCGGCTGCTTAACATGACGTCGGACAAAGTCGATGCCATGTTTCCTCTCTCTGCAAAAAACCCATGAGTCCCGTTCGGCCACGAAAAACGCCCATTTCCGTGGACGAAACCACGACCAGACCAAACTCGTCCACGAAAAACGCCCATTCCCGTGGACGAAACCACGACCAGACCAGGCTCGGCCATGAAAAACGCCCATTTCCGTGGACGAAACCACGACCAGACCAAACTCGTCCACGAAAAACGCCCATTTCCGTGGACGAAACCATGGGCAGAACAAGTCCGGCCATGAAAACACCTGGAATTCATGGCCGGACGAATGTACTGCAAAATCTTATTTGATCAGGTTCCCCAGGATACTGCGGGTGAGCTCCCTGGTGAGTGTATTGGTAGCGCTCTTGGTGGCCTTGGTAACGGCCTTTTTGGTGGTGGAAGTCTTGGAGGCGGTTTTCTTGGTGCCGGTGAGTTTTCCGCTTACGGCGTCGGCCGCAGCGGCGGCAGCTACACCCGTGACGGCGGTAATCACCGATTTAAGCACCTTGGAGGCAATGCTGTTCTTGGCTTTCTTGGCCTTCTCTTTCTCTGCCTTCTCCGCTTCCCTGGCTGCCTTGGCCTCTTCCCTGGCCTGGATGGCGGCCTGTTTCTCTGCCTCTTCCTGCGCCTGGATCTCGGCTTTCTGGCGCTCGGCTTCTTCCGTGGCGGCGGTGATAATCTCATAGGCACTTTCGCGGTCTACGGGGTGGTCGTACCGGCCATAGAGGCGGCTGCGCTTGATCAGGTCTGCGCGCTGGTCTTCGGTGATGGCGCCGATCTGGCTCAGCGGGAACAGAATCTTGGCGCGCTCCACCACGGCGGGCGTGCCTTTTTCGTCCAGGAAGGAAACCAGCGCCTCGCCGGTGCCCAGTTCCAGTAAGGTGTCGTACGTATTGAAGGCGGGGTTGGCCCGGAAGGTTTCCGCGGCCACCTTCACAGCCTTCTGGTCCTTGGGGCTGTATGCACGCAGGGCGTGCTGCACCCGGTTGCCCAGCTGGCCCAGGATGTCGGAAGGGATGTCCGTGGGGCTCTGGGTGATGAAGTAGATGCCTACGCCCTTGGAACGGATGAGGCGGATTACCTGCTCGATCTTGTCCGTGAGGGCCTTGGATGTACCCTCGAACAGCATATGGGCCTCGTCGAAGAAGAACACCAGCTTGGGAAGGTCCATGTCCCCTACCTCGGGCAGGGTGGCGTACAGCTCCGAGAGCAGCCACAGCAGGAAGGTGGAATACAGTTTGGGCTGGAGCATGAGGCGGTCTGCCGCCAGCACGTTCATGATGCCTTTTCCGCCCTCACACTGCAGGAGGTCGTAGATGTCGAAGTCCGGCTCGCCGAAGAATTTCTCCGCGCCCTGGTTCTCTAGTGACAGGAGGGAACGCTGGATGGCGCCGATGGAGGCCGCGCTCACGTTGCCGTACTTGGTGGTGTACTCGGCGGCGTTCTGCCCCACAAAATTGAGCATGGCCCGAAGGTCTTTGAGGTCGATCAGGAGAAGGCCGTTCTCGTCGGCAATCTTGAAGACGATATTCAGCACGCCCGTCTGGGTTTCATTGAGGTCCATCAGCCGGCCCAGCATCTCGGGGCCCATCCGGGAAATGGTGGACCGCATGGGATGTCCCTGTTCCCCGTACACGTCGAAAAAGCGCACCGGACAGCTCTGGAACTGCGGATTCTCGATGCCGAACTCAGGAAGGCGCTTCTCAATGAAGCCGGAAAGCTTTCCTACCTGGGAGATGCCGCTGAGGTCCCCTTTCATGTCGGCCATGAAGCAGGGAACGCCCGCCTGGCAGAAGGTTTCTGCCAGTACCTGGAGGGTAACAGTTTTACCGGTACCGGTGGCACCGGCAATGAGTCCGTGGCGGTTGGCCATCTTCCCTACCAGGGAGATGGGGCCGTTCTCACTATGGGCGACATACAGCCCGCGTTCTTTATCAAGCATAGGGTTACAGTTTATTTCTTATAAGCGGTATTCTTCCAAAGATAGAACAAAATTGCCGAAATCACAAAGGTTCCCAGGCCAATCCAGGGAGCCGCCGCCGCGTTGATGTGGAATCCCACTTTGTCCACCAGGATGAAGGTTACACAGACGGCCGTCATGAACAGGGCCGGGATCAGGGTGACCAGGTACCAGCCCGCCCCCCTGTTCTTGACCAGATACACGGTTATTGTCCACAGGGTGAACACGGCCAGGGTCTGATTGCTCCAGCCAAAGTAGCGCCAGATGGTGTTGAAACCGTTTTCGTCGGCCATGTTATACCACAGCAGCAGGGCCGACCCCACGAACAGCGGGACGGCAATATACAAGCGCTTGAGCACGGCTTTCTGCTCCAGCTTGAGGAAGTCGGCGATGATGAGGCGGGAACTGCGGAAAGCAGTGTCTCCGGAGGTGATGGGGGCAGCCACCACGCCCAGCACGGCCAGGATGCCACCCACGGCGCCCAGCCAGTCTTTGGAGACACCCGTGACGATAGCCGGAGCCGCCGCGCTGGAAGCCATGCCCAGTTCCTGGGCACCGCCGTCGAAGAAGAACCAGGAGGCCACTGTAGCCCACACAAGGGCCACCAGGCCTTCCGTAATCATGGAGCCGTAGAAAATGGGACGACCCAGTTTCTCGTTCTTGATGCAGCGCGCCATCAGGGGGCTCTGCGTAGCATGGAAACCACTCACCGCCCCGCAGGCGATGGTGATAAACAGACAGGGGAAGATGGGCTGGTCCTGGATGCCGGTCCTGGTTGTCCAACCGCCCAAGCCATCCCACACCTCCGGCAGGGAGGGCCACTTTACAAAGAGGCACACCATCAGTCCCAGCGCCATGAAGATAAGCGCTACGGCAAAGATGGGATAGATGCGGCCGATGATTTTGTCGATGGGTAACAGCGTGGCCACCACATAATAGGCGAAAATGACGGCGACCCAGATCATCACCGACAGGCGTCCGCCGTCCCCGGCCAGACCGCCCAGGATAATCGCCGGCGAATAGACAAACACGCTCCCCACCATCATCAGCAGCAGGACCGAGAACACCAGCATCACCGTCTTGGTCCGTTTTCCCAGATAGGTACCCACCAGCTCCGGCAGCCCAACGCCGCCGTGACGGACCGAGAGCATGCCACTGAGATAATCATGGACTGCACCGGCGAAGATGCAGCCCAGTACAATCCAGAGATAGCTGGCCGGGCCGAACTTGGCGCCCATGATGGCGCCGAAGATGGGGCCTGTACCCGCGATGTTCAGGAACTGGATCATGAACACCTTCCAGGTGGGCATGGCGATGAAGTCCACCCCGTCCGCCTTTTCTACGGCCGGGGTTTTCCGGGAAGGATCCGGGCCGAACACCCGTTCCACAAACTTTCCGTACAAGAAATAACCCAGGACGAGGGCCAGGATGCTTATCAGGAACGATACCATATCATCAAGCGAAAAAGGTAAAATGGACGCGGCCGTAATGGCGTTCCTTCACAAAACGGGGATGGGAGGCGAAGTTGTGCTCCCCTCCGTGTTCCAGAATGAAGTAGCACTCCGGATGGAGCAGGTCCAGGGAGAAAACCAGGTCCGGAATGCCTTCCAGGCCCTCCAGCGCATAGGGAGGGTCGGCAAAGATAATATCGAATTTCTCGTGGCAGATGGGCAGGAAGTCGAACACGTTGTCCCGCACCATGGTCAGGTTGGAAAGCCCCAGCCGCTGCGCCTCCGTCTTGATGAAAGAGGCGTTTTCACGTGCCATCTCCACGCAGTACACCCGGCTGGCGCCGCGGGACGCAAACTCAAAGGCGATGGAGCCGGTTCCGCCAAAAAGGTCCAGCACCTTAAGGTCCTGGAATTCGTACTCGTTGTCCAGGATGTTGAACAGGCCTTCCTTGGCGAAGTCCGT
Organism: uncultured Bacteroidales bacterium; assembly: GCA_947168525.1. GTDB lineage: Bacteria > Bacteroidota > Bacteroidia > Bacteroidales > UBA932 > Cryptobacteroides. Next base: position 237,818 of record CAMVMG010000001.1, on the reverse strand, counting down.
GGTGGGACGCGCCTTGTACCCCGCCGGCGGCAGGATGGTCTTTCCTTTTAGCCTTCCGCCGATAATCCTCATAGCTGCACCACAGATTTAAAATAGCGGTAGAGCGACATCTCCGCATCCGCGTCCAGCGGCGTGTGGAAGCACACCGTGGACACCTCCGGATTCAACTGCAGGCGCTTCATGGCCAGGAACAGGAAGTACTCCGCCGTGGTGAAGTCCGGAGCGGCGAACACATTGGCCAGGCGCAGGGTTTTTCCCTGGGCGATGGTCAGGTGCAGCCAGCCGTCCATCCAGGAGGCGATGATCTTGTTATAGTCCGGCAGGGCTTCCAACATGGACAGCTGGTAATACAGTTCCGGCAGCACCCGGACCGGCTCTCCGGAAGCGGGCAGCACCGTTTGGGTGAGCACGCGGGAAAGGGACTCCCCAATGGAGTTGGAAAACACAAGGACGGAAGAGAAAGCGGGAACGGGAACCCATTCCACTTTGTCGGAATCGTCCAGGGAAACCACTTCCGAGAGGGCTTTCCGGGCCTGCTCCGGCGCAAAGAACATGTCCGGGACAAGGGACACCTTGGGGGTGAGGAGAGATATCTCCACCCGGTTGTACCGGCGCTGGAACTCCGGCGTGGTGAACAGACGCTCCGCTCCCAGCCAGTCGGAGGCGGTAACCCCGGAAGGGCCCGCCACCTTAAAAGAATATCCACTCAAGGAAACTTGAATGGATATTCCTGTAAATGATATAGGGTTCTGGTCCATGGAACGGACTATTCCCAGTTACCTGCGTTGTTGTTAGGAGCGGAAACACTGCCAACCTGGAGACCTTCGTAGCGGTTCTGGTCGCGACATTCTGCATCTTTGTTGATGCGCAGTTGGTTGTCCATGCCCTTGCACAGCGCCTTGTAAGGCATACGGGCCTCGAACAGGGGAACCTGCACACCAGAGACGCTCTTGATGGTGGATTCCATCTCTGTTTTCATCTTGCCGGAGAACGGGATGTAGTACAGGGAATCGATGTTGAAGTCCGGGCGGTTGTTGAACAGGGTGTCCTTTACAGGGATCTGGGTGGTCACGGAGAACACCACTTTCTGGCCCTGACGGTAGGCTTCCTGCAGTTTTTCGGTCATCTGGGCGGGCGTGAGTTTTTTGTTGGCCTTCTTGATGGCTTCCGTGTTGGCTACGGCGATGGAGTCATCGTTGGAGCCAATCTGCATGATGATGTCCATCTTGCCGTTCTCGTAGAACATTTTGAGAGAATCTACAGTGGGAGAGAAACGGCCATAGGCACCCTTATAGGCCACCTGGAGGGTACGGATGTCTTTGAGACGCTGTACGGCTACCGCGCTACGGGAAGCCAGCTCCTTATTGAACTTGACGGGTTTTTGTACGCTGGTAATGACGAGCCAGGCCAGAAGTACAATAAGGGCAGCTAGAACAATCTCGAGGATGATTTTTAACGATTTGCTCATTATTTTAGTGTTTTATAATTTTCCAAACTTCCGACAAAGTTAGAAAAATCATTTATCAAAAGCAATATTATTTGTAAATTTGCCCACTCAATTTTTTTTGATGATACCTGACATCTCCCAAGATAGCCTCTCCAGGTGGAAGGCACTTACAGGCGCCGCCGCCAGGGCGGTCGTCCTGGGACACACGCATCCGGACGGGGACGCGCTGGGTTCCTGCTGTGCCCTGGCCGTGTATCTGCAGGAGAAATGGGGGAAAGATGTCAGCGTGCTGTTCCCGGATTCCCCGGCCGACAACCTGAAGTTCATCGTCCCGCCCCAGTGCCGCCTCGTGTGCCAGGATACGGATCCGGAAGCGGCCCGCACCTGCATTGAGGCGTGCGACCTGGTGTTCCTGCTGGACTGCAACAGTTTTTCCCGCACAGAGAGCCTGGAGCCGCTCCTGCGGGAAAAAAACGCGCCCAAAATCCTGGTGGACCACCACCTGAATCCGGAGCGGGAAAGCTTTGACCTGGCATTCTCCACCCCGGCCATTTCGTCGGCCTCGGAGCTACTGTACTGGATCCTCACCGCCCTGGACGGAGGCCCCGGCAGCCTGCCGCCCTCATGCGCGACAGCCCTGCTCACGGGCATGACCACAGACACCAACAATTTCGCCAATTCCGTGTATCCCTCCACCTTCCGCATGGCCTCGGAGCTCATCGCCTCCGGCGTAGACCGGGACGCCCTGCTCCAGCAGCTGTACAACAGTTACCGGGAAAACCGGATACGCATCTTCGGCTACATGCAGCTGGAGGGGCTCCGTATCGTGGGAGACGCCGCCTATATGGTCCTTACCCGCTCCATCCAGCAGCGCTTCGACATCCGGGAAGGAGAAACCGAGGGACTGGTGAACGTACCGCTCTCCATCGCCGGCGTGCAGCTGAGCCTGCTGCTCAAGGAAGACGACGGCCATTTCCGCGTATCCATCCGCTCCAAGAAGGGCACATCGGCCCAGAAACTGGCCAGTGTGTTTTTCCACGGCGGCGGGCACGAGAACGCTGCAGGAGGGAAACTGCTCGTGGGAGAAGACATCGCGTCCCCCTCAGAGGCCCCCTCCTATGTAGAATCCGTCCTTAAATCCTTCCTGTCATGAAAAGAGCCCTTCTCCTGTGTCTTGCCTGCATCGTCCTCATCCCCTGGGGATGCGGGAAAAGCGAGCTCCAGACCACCTACGAAAAACAGGAAAACTTTATCCAGACCTTTATCGCGCAGGTCACCAAGGCCGATACCACCGCAACCGTAACCATTACGGACGGCGTGTACCGCCTCATCCAGTACGACACCCTGGACCCGCGCAGGGACTCGCTCCTGTGGGACGGCCGGGTCACGCTGGACTATGCCTGCTACACCCTGACATCGGGAAATATCTCCCCCTCCTCGCTGGTAGCCACCAACCGCAAGTCCGTGGCCGCGTCGTCCGGATGGGCCCTCTCGGACACCACCCAGTTCCAGCCTGTCACCCTTACCCTGGACAAAACCCTGGTGGAAGGGCTCCGGCTGGGCCTGTACGGCGTCCAGCCCGGCGATGAAGGCTATATCCTGTTCAACGGAAAATTCGGATTCGGAAACCGGATCCAAGGCACGATTCCTGCAAGTTCTGCCTTGGCCTATCGCATATGGATAGATTCGATCGAAAACAATTAATATGAGAAAAACAGCTATATACACCCTTGGCGCAGCCGCAGCGCTTCTGCTGCTTGCGGGCTGCAAGAAAAACAACAACGCCGCCACGGGCGCCGAGGCCCGGGACTACATCCAGCTCTGGATGCAGGAATACCATCCCGGCATCAGCGCCTCCACCGACGGTATCTACGTGCTGGAAGATGAACCCGGTTCCGGCAGCGCCTGGACCGACGACCTGGACTACAGCCTGCTCCAGATCACCATCCGCTCCCTCAACGGGAAAATCACCTCGGTGGGCCATGAAGAGTTTGCCAAGCAGCTGGGCACCTACCAGGAAGGGAATTATTACGGTCCCAAGGTGGTCAACACCGCAAATGGGTACGCTGGGGTGGAGTCGGTGCTGGAAGGCATGCGCGAAGGCGGTACCCGGACGGCGGTGGTGCCCTCCTGGCTGCTCACCACAGAGCGTTACACCCTGCCGCAGGATTACATCGACGCCTGCACCTCCACCACGCACCTGATCTATACCATCACTCTCTCGGGCCAGATAGAAGACGTCCAGAAATGGGAGATCAGCCAGATCAGGAATTACGTCACGGCAGAGTTCGGCGGCAACATCCGCCCCATCTCCTTTAACGACGCCACCTCGGAAAAGGACCTGTTCTACTTTATCCCGGACGACAGCGGCATTACAAACCCGACCGAGATTGGCCAGGACATCAGCTACAAGCTCAATTATACGGGCCGGCTCCTGAACGGGCAGGTCTTCGACACCACCATCGAAAAAGTGGCCAAGGACCACGGTATCTACGACAAGTCCCGCACCTACGAGCCCGTCACCATCAAAACAGCCGAAGAAATAGACAACTTCTCGCTGGGAGGCAGCACCGGCATCGTCACCGGCTTCAAGGGCGCGCTCAGCCAGCTCAAATACGAAGGCCAGAAGGGTGTGGCGGTCTTTACCTCGGACCTGGGGTACACCTCCTCCGGAAGCGGCAACAAAATCCCCGGCTACGCTCCTCTCCGCTTCGACCTTGAAGTTGTTTCCATCATAGAATAAGCGCTCATGGCAGGTTCAGCCGTTCCTACAGAGCTGGGGACCAAACCCATCGGCGCCCTGCTCCGGCAGTATGCCGTTCCCGGCATCATCGCCATGACAGCGTCTTCGCTGTACAACATGGTGGACAGTATCTATATCGGCCACATCCCGGAGGTGGGGTCACTGTCCATGTCCGGACTGGCCGTCACCTTCCCCCTGATGAACATCTCCACGGCGTTCGGCACGCTGGTGGGCGTGGGCGCCGCCACTATGATCTCTGTCCTGCTGGGGCAGAAAAACTACCAGGTGGCCAACCGGGTGCTGGCCAACGAGGTTACCCTGAACATCATCACCGGCCTCACCTTCACCCTGATCACCCTGCTGTGGATGGATCCCATCCTGCGCTTTTTCGGCGCCTCCGACGCCACCCTGCCCTATGCCCGGAGCTACATGTTTATCATCGCCCTGGGCAACACCGTCACCCATCTCTACTTTGGCCTCAACAGCATTGTCCGGTCGTCCGGCAATCCCAGGCTGGCCATGGGGCTGACCCTGTTCACGGTCACCTCCAATGCCATCCTGGACCCCATCTTCATCTTTGTCCTGGGAATGGGTATCCAGGGGGCGGCCCTTGCCACGGTCCTGTGCCAGATGATGGCCCTTTTCATTACTTTCCGCTATTTCCTGAATCCGGAGCGCTTCCTCAACCTCCCCCGGAAAATCAGGAACTACCGGGTAGACTGGCGCATCGCCAAAGACTCCCTGGCCATTGGCATGGGCCCGTTCCTGATGAACCTGGCCAGCTGTATCGTGGTGCTGTTCATCAACCAGCAGCTGGTGAAATGGGGTGGCGACCTGGCGCTGGGCGCCTACGGCATCGTGAACCGCATCAGCTTCCTCTTCGTGATGATTGTCATGGGATTCAACCAGGGGATGCAGCCCATCGCCGGCTACAACTACGGTGCCCGGCAATACGGCCGCGTGCGGGAAGTATACCTGAAAACCGCCGGATGGGCCACCCTGGTGTGCATCGCGGGCTTTCTGGTATCGGAATTCCTGCCCAGCCCCACCGTGAGCATCTTCACCAACGACCCTGTGTTGCATTCCCTGGCCGAGCGCGGCCTGCGGATGATGAACATGGCTTTCCCCATCGTGGGTTTCCAGATGGTCACGTCCAACCTGTTCCAGTGCCTGGGCATGGTGAAAAAATCCATTTTCCTGTCTCTGTCCCGGCAACTTTTGTTCCTGCTGCCCTGCATCTACATCCTTCCGGCCATGCTGGAATCGGAGACGGGCGTATGGTACAGCTTCCCCATTTCCGACACCGTAGCCGCCCTGATCACGGCCGTCATGGGCATCGTCCTGCTCAAAAAACTGTCCCGGCTCAAGGACGGGGACGACCCTTCCATCCTGGGCAGCCAGATATAAGTTTCTTCACTCCTTTATGACAAACGCCATGCATACCATCATCAACGTAGGCCGGAGCTTCGGCAGCGGCGGCGGCTTCGTGGCCAAAGCCATCGGGAAAAAACTAAGCATCCCCGTTTACGACAACGAACTCATCTCCAAGGCCGCCGAGGAAAGCGGCTATTCCAAGAGCCTCTTCGCAAAAGGGGAGGAACGCAGCCTGTTCTCCGTGTCCAGCTTCTTCGCCTCGGGCCGGCTCAGCTACTCGGACAGCGGCTATGTGAACGACAACGTCATGTTCAAGATCCAGAGCGAGGTAATCCGTTCCATCGCCGAGAAGGGAGACGCCATCATCATCGGCCGGTGCTCGGACTATATCCTCCGGGACCTGGGCTGCCTGGACGTGTTCGTGTGCGCCCCCATGGAATTCCGCATCAAGCGCCTGATGGAAAACGAAGGCCTTTCGGCCGACGACGCCGAGGCACTCATGCGCCGCAAAGACCGCACCCGCGAGACCTATTACAATTACTACACCTTCGGCGCGTGGGGCGTGGCCTCCAATTACGACCTGTGCATCGACAGCTCCATCCTGGGCATTGAGGGTACGGCCGACTATATCATCGACTTCGGCCGCCGGGCGGGCAGAATCCGTTGAAAGGGAGGTCCCTCATAATTAGCATATTCCTTCTCCTGTTGGGAGGAGGATGCTCTTTTGTTGTCAAAGGCCGGGGAGAAGACTCCCCGCAGGAACATGTTCCCGTCTATGTCCAGGACCTGAACTTGGCCATCACCAACGACCTGTCTGCCCTGCCGGAGCTCCGGCCCCTGGACCAGGCAGTGGACAGCTTCATGACCTTCTGGTCGCTTCACGGCGTGTCCCTGTCGGTCATGCGGAACGACTCCCTGGTGTACGCAAAAGGCTATGGGATGGCCGATACCACCACACCCATGACCCCTGGCACCACCCTGCGCATGGCCTCGGTGTCCAAACTGCTCACCGCCATCGGCATCATGAAACTCCAGGAAGAAGGGAAACTGTTCCTGGACTCGCCGGTGTTCGGCCCGCTGGGCATCCTGAACAAATACGACTCCTATATCCGGGACGACAATTATTACCAGATCACGGTTGAGCATCTCCTGCGGCACCAGGCCGGGTTCACCTCGCGGGGCGGAGACCCTGTCTTCTCCCCATACACCTCGCAGGACGCCCTCCTGCGCAAACAGCTGGGGCGCACGCTCGCCTACGAGCCGGGTACTTCCCAGGAATATTCCAACCTGGGTTTCCTGCTGCTCTCGCTGGTCATCGAACAGGTAAGCGGACAGCCCTACGAGGAATTCATGCAGGAGCACATTTTCGAGCCCGCCCTGTGCCACGGCTTCCGGCTGGGCGGCAATTACCTCAGCGAACGCCATCCCGGAGAAACCCGCTACTACATGCAGCCGGATGCGGAAAAGACCGTCTCCTTTGACGGGAAATACGCCGCTGTGGAAAAGTGTTACGGCGGGAACAATGTCACGGGCTCCCTGGGGGCGGGCGGCTGGACCGGCTCCACCGTGGAACTTGCCCGGATGGTGGCCAGCGCCAACGGCCACGGCCCCGTCCAGGATATCCTGGTGGATTTTTCCGTGAACCAGATGACCAATTACTTCGGCCCGGATATTTTCAGTCTGGGCTGGAACGACACCAAACCCGGTGGAGAGTGGACCCGGTCCGGCTCTTTCTCGGGCACCCAGGCCCTCATCAAAACCTACCCGGACGGCGAGTGCTGGATTTTCATCGCTAACACCTCCACCTGGCGCGGTTCCCGTTTTTCTGGGGATATCGCGGGGCTCTTCGACAGCCTCCGCTCCCGCTACTCCGCCCTCCTTCCCCGGCGGGACCTGTTCCAGGAGTAATTCCTCCCAGTCCCGGAATTATTCTTATCTTTGCAGCAAACCACACAGATTATGGCCGACGAAAAAATCATTTTCTCCATGAACCGGGTGAGCAAAGTGCTCCCTCACAATAACAAAGTAATTCTGAAAGATATCTGGCTGGGCTTCTATTACGGTGCCAAGATTGGAATCATCGGCCTCAACGGATCCGGCAAATCCACCCTCCTGAAGATTATCGCGGGGGTGGAGAAACAGTACAAGGGAGAGGTGGTCTGGGCCCCTGGCTACAGCGTGGGCTACCTGGAGCAGGAGCCGCAGATGGATCCAGAGAAAACCGTGCTGGAAGTGGTGCAGGAAGGCGTTCAGGAAGTGATGGACATCCTGGCCGAATACAACGAGATTTCCATGAAATTCATTGAGCCGATGGACGACGGGGAGATGAACCGCCTCATCGAGCGCCAGGGGGAACTCACCGAGAAAATCGACCACCTGGGCGGCTGGGAGATTGACGCCAAACTGGAGCGCGCCATGGACGCCCTGCAGTGCCCGCCTTCCGAGCAGAAGATCAAGGAGCTCTCCGGCGGCGAACGCAGGCGGGTGGCCCTTTGCCGGCTGCTCCTGCAGGAACCGGACGTGCTGCTGCTGGACGAGCCCACGAACCACCTGGACACAGAATCCATCCAGTGGCTGGAGACCCATCTGCAGCAATACAAGGGGACGGTAATCGCCGTCACCCACGACCGGTACTTCCTGGACAATGTTGCCGGGTGGATCCTGGAACTGGACCGCGGAGAGGGCATTCCCTGGAAGGGAAACTACTCTTCCTGGCTGGAGCAGAAGACCAAACGGCTGGCCCAGGAAGAGAAACAGGAATCCAAGCGGCGCAAAACCCTGGAACGGGAACTGGAATGGGTGCGTATGGCGCCCAAGGCCCGTCAGGCCAAGCAGAAAGCCCGTCTGGGTGCGTATGAAAAACTGGCATCGGCCGACACCAGACAGAAGGAGGCCAACCTGGAAATCTATATCCCCAACGGCCCGCATCTGGGGAACAAAGTTATCGTGTTCAACGATGTCTCCAAGGCCTATGGCGACAAACTGCTGTTCGAGCACCTGAGTTTTGAACTGCCACCGGCGGGCATCGTGGGTGTGATTGGTCCCAACGGCGCCGGCAAGACCACCCTCTTCCGCCTGATTATGGGCATCGACGAGCCGGACAGCGGCAGCATCGAGATCGGCGAAACGGTGAAAATCTCCTATGTAGACCAGCAGCACCGCTCCATCGACCCGGACAAAACGGTGTATGAGACCATTGCCGGGAATTCCGAATGGGTGCGCATGGGCGGCCGGGATGTGAACGCCCGCGCCTGGGTGTCCCGTTTCAATTTCTCCGGAGCCGACCAGGAGAAGCTCTGCGGGGTGCTTTCCGGCGGTGAACGCAACCGCCTGCACCTGGCCCTCACGCTGAAGGACGAGGGCAACGTGCTCCTGCTGGACGAGCCCACCAACGACGTGGACGTGAACACCATCCGTGCCCTGGAAGAGGGCCTGGAGAACTTCGCCGGTTGCGCCGTAGTGGTTAGCCACGACCGCTGGTTCCTGGACCGTATCGCCACCCACATCCTGGCCTACGAAGGCGAGGGAAAAGTGATCTTCTTCGAGGGCAACTACCAGGAGTACGAGGCCAACCGCAAACTGCGCCTGGGAGCCGACGCCGAGCCCAAACGCTTCAAGTACAAGAAACTGATGGCGTAGGGATTATGGACAAACTATTTCTCATAGACGGGCATGCGCTGGTGTTCAAGATGTACTACGCCTTCCTGCGCAGGCCCATGATCAACTCCAAAGGGGCCGACATGTCCATCCTCTTCGGCTTTACCAAGTACCTGCTGGAACTCATCGAGCGGGAAAAGCCCACCCACCTGGCGGTAGCGTTCGACCCGCCCGGCGGCACGTTCCGCAACCAGATGTACCCGGAGTACAAAGGCACGCGTCCCCCCACCCCGCAGCTGGTGATTGATGCCCTGGAGCCGCTCACAGAGCTGGTGCAGCAGATGAACATCCCCGTACTCACCATCCCCGGTTTCGAGGCCGATGACGTGCTGGGTTCCCTTGCCACGCAGTTCGCCTCCGACCAGCTGGACGTGTACATGGTAACGCCCGACAAGGATTACGGGCAGCTTATCGGCCCGCACGTGTTCCAGTACAAACCGGGCAAGGGCGGCGCGGACAACGAGATCTGGGGCCCGGCGGAGCTCAGCGCCAAATGGGGCGTTTCCCATCCCGCCCAGATCATCGACATGCTCTCCATCTGCGGAGATACGGCCGACAATGTGCCAGGCGTAAAAGGCGTGGGGGAAGTGGGCGCTGCCAAGCTCATCGCCCAATATGGCAGCATGGAAGGAATCTATGCCCACCTGGAAGAACTGCCGCCCCGCCAGCAGGCTATGTTCCGGGAAGCGGAGCCGCACATGGCCCTGTCCAAAGCCCTGGTAACCATCAAGACAGACATGCAGCTGCCCGTCACGCTGGACCAGATGCGCTACACCGGCGTGTTCTCCCCCGCCCTGGCAGACCTGTTCCAGCAATACGAATTCAGCAGCCTCCGGCGCTATCTGGAAGGACATCTTGCACCGGGCGCACCGGCAGAGACATCGGCCCGGGAAAGCGCAACGGATTTCCATGTGCAGGAAGTTTCTCCGGAAGAGCTGGCAGCTCTGGCCAGGAAAAGCGGCAAGCTGGGCATTGTGACGGAAAGCCTCGGGGAGGGCATCTTCGCCCCGGTGAAGCAGGTACTGCTCAGTTGCGGACCGTTTGTTGCCAAACTGCCTCTTGCCGGCCATGAAACCTTCCTGAAGTCCCTGCTGGAAAACCCCGGCATCGAAAAATACGGCACAGACCTCAAACTGCAGGCCAACTGGCTACACCACGCCGGCATCTCCCTGGAAGGGAAATGGAACGATATCGGCCTCATACATTATGTGCTGGACCCGGAGAAGAGTCACAGCCTCCCGCTCCTGAGCCAGAGTCTGCTGGGAATCGACCTGGAAGAGCATGAATCCACCATCGGAAGCGATTCCCTGTTTGATACTCTCGAGCAGGAAGAGCACCCCCGGCTGAGGGAAGCCGCCGTGCTCATTCCCCTGGGAGATAAGCTCCGGGAAAAGCTTCCCACCCTGTACGACACCATGGAAGAGCCCCTTTCCAAAGTGCTCGCCGCCATGGAACGGGACGGCGTAAAGGTGGATCTGGCCCAGCTCCGAGCCTTCGCCGAGGGCCTGCGGAAAGAGATGGGAGAACGGGAAGCCCGCATCCGGGACCTGGCCGGGGAACCGCTGCTGAACATCTCCTCGCCCAAACAGGTGGGGGACGTCCTGTTCGACAAACTGAAACTGGACCCCAAAGCCAAAAAGAGTGCGCGCGGGCAGTATTCCACCGACGAAGCCACCCTTCTGGCCATCGCGGACCGTCATCCCGTGGTAGAGGAAATCCTGGAGTTCCGGGCCGTGAAAAAGCTTCTCTCCACCTACATAGAACCTTTCCCCTCCTATATCTCGGAGGTAGACGGCCGGGTGCATACCACCTTCAACCAGGCGCTTACTGCAACCGGCCGGCTGTCCAGCTCCAACCCCAACCTGCAGAACATCCCCATCCGCACGGAGCGGGGCAAGGAAATCCGCAAAGCCTTCGTGCCCGGAACGCCAGACGGGATCATCGTGAGCGCCGACTACTCTCAGATAGAGCTCCGGATCATGGCGCACCTGAGCTGCGACGCCCACCTGGTGCAGGCCTTCCGCGACGGGGTGGACGTGCACGCCGCCACGGCCGCCAAGATCTTCCGCATCCCGGTAGAGGAGGTCACCCGGGAGCAGCGCGGCATGGCCAAGACCGCCAACTTCGGCATCATGTACGGCATCTCGTCCTTCGGCCTGGCCCAGCGGCTGCATCTGTCCCGGAGCGCCGCCAAGGAACTCATCGACGGGTACTTCGCCTCCTTCCCCGCCATCCGCAGCTTCATCGACGACAGCATTGCCTTCGCCCGGGAGAACGGGTATGTAGAGACCCTGTTCGGCCGGCGGCGCTACCTGCCGGACATCCACGAGCGCAATGCCACCATCCGCGCCCTGGCGGAGCGGAACGCCGTGAACGCCCCCATCCAGGGCACATCGGCCGATATCATCAAGCTGGCCATGATCCGGGTGGCCCGGCGTTTGCAGGAATCGGGCCTCAAAAGCCGGATGGTGCTGCAGATCCACGACGAACTGGTGTTCGACGCTGTCCCTGCAGAGGTGGAGCAGTTGAAAGAGCTCGTGGTGGACGCCATGGAAAACGTCATCAAACTGTCTGTCCCGCTCACGGCAGCGTGTTCGTCGGGCAAAAACTGGCTGGAAGCACATTGACATGGATTATTTGCATTTAACGGAAAAAGAGTTGGTGGAGCACGCCATCCAGGGGGACCAGATGGCCTACCGCGCCCTGTACCAGATTCACGAGCGGGCTGTGCGCAGACGGGTAAGCGGCTATTTCCAGTGGAAGGCTGACGTGGACGACGTGGTGTCGGAAAGCTTCCAGAAGGCTTTCGCTGCCCTGAAAAGCTTCGACACGGAGCGGGAATTCCGCCCGTGGCTGCTGACCATCGCCACCCGGACGGCGCTAGACCATCTGAACAGCATCCGCCGCGAAGACGAGAAAAAGGAAGGCATTAAGCAGAAAGCCACCTCCGAGGGGAACGACGCCGGCGTGGAAATGACCGATACCACCCCGGAGGAAGAGATTATCAACGACGAGGTGCATCAGCGCCTGATGCAGTACATTGACGAGCTTCCATCCCTGTATAAAGACGTAATGATCAAATATATGATAGACGAACTGGAGTACGGAGAGATTGCCGGGGAGCTGGGGCTGGAACTGAACACCGTCCGCACCCGGATCCGCCGCGGCAAGCAGCACCTGGCAGAAATGATGTTAAGGGGGGAAGTGTAATGGACGCACAGGTATTTCTGGATTTCATCCGAACCGATTTTTCCCTTTCCGCACAGCAGGAGCGCCAGTTCCTGCAGCTGGACAGCCTGTACCGGGAATGGAACGAAAAAATTAACGTCATCTCCCGCAAAGACATCGACGCCCTGTATAGCCACCATGTCCTGCACTCGCTCTCCATTGCGCGCTATCTGCTCACCGTGCCGGGTCTCACGGAGCAGTTCTCACAAGCTGACATCCTGGATCTGGGCACCGGCGGAGGCTTTCCCGGCATCCCGCTCGCCATCCTGTTCCCGGAAGCCAGGTTTACCCTCTGTGATTCCGTAGGCAAGAAAACCATCGTGGCGCGGGCCGTTGCAGAAGCCCTGGAACTGAAGAACATCCAGGTAGTGAACCAGCGGGCCGAGTCCCTTCCAGGCAGTTTCCACTTCGTGGTGTCGCGTGCGGTTGCCTCCCTTCCGGACTTCTATCCCTGGGTGAAGGGGAAATTCTCGGCGGGCATCCTGTACCTCAAGGGCGGCGACGTGAACCAGGAGATTGTGCAGGTGATGGCCCGTCACCGTCTGCCGCGCAGCTCCGTGTCCACCTGGCCTGTCAATAGCTGGCTACCAGACCCTTATTTCGATGGAAAACTGGTCATCCATATTCGCCGATAAGCCCTTCGTAAAAAAAATTTGGCTTTTTCGGCGGGAATTACTACCTTTGCAGTCCTTATTCGAAAATATAAAAAAACGATATCATGAAAAGAACATTTCAACCCTCCCGCCGCAAGCGTGTGAACAAGCATGGTTTCCGTGCCCGCATGGCTTCCGCCAACGGCCGCCGCGTCCTTAGCGCCCGCCGCCGTCACGCCCGCAAGAAACTCAGCGTCTCTGACGAAGACCGCTGGTAGTATTCCTTGCCACCCAGAAAGCAACAGGAGGTTGACTCAGCTGAGTCAACCTCCTTTTTTCTGCCCTCTTCGTTGAGCCCGTAGGGTGCACCGAAATGTGCACCCTAACCGCCATACACCCCCGTAGGGTGCACCGAAATGTGCACCCTAGCCAGCATACACCCCCGTAGGGTGCACCAAAATGTGCACCCTAACGCTAACCACCTACTTCTTGATGGGGTAGAGCCGAAGGAGGAGGAGGATCAGCAAGGCGATAGCGGCGGGGAACAGGGAGAACAGGGACCAGATCATGGTCTGGACCGACGGCTCGTTGGTGATGGTCACCACCGTCTGGCCGGTAGCGGGGTCGGTGCCTGAGATGAAGCCGGCGATGCCCAGGAGCAGGGCTACCAGGGCACCTGAAATGGCCGATCCGAACTTCTGCGCCATGGTGCCGGAGGAGAAAATGAGGCCCGTGGAGGAAGTACCGTTCTTCGCCGTGGCATAGTCGGCCACATCGGCATACATGGACCACAGCAGCGGAGAGTACAGGCCGATACCCACGGAAGTGAGGATGACCACGGCCACCATTACCCAAATGTACTTCGGGTCCATGGGAATGAAGAAGAAGGCCACGGAAGTGACGGCACAGATAACGGCCGCCCAGGCGAAGGCCTTGCGCTTGGAGCCCACCCACTGGGTGAACTTGGGCGAAAGGGCGCCGAAGATCATGCACGTCACCTCGCCGAAGGTCATGAAGACGGTGTAATTGATGATGAGCCCGGACACCGTGACATCCCCGTGCAGACAATATTCCAGCAGATAACCGGCCACGGCATAGCGGAAACCATTGAAGAAGTTGGTGCAGATGCCGATAAGCGTCAGATAGATCCAGGGTTTGTTGCGGAACAGGTCGGCAAAGGGTTTAAAGGAGAATTTCTCGGCGCGGACGGGTTTCAGACGTTCCTTGGTGAGCAGGCCGCAGGCCAGGGTGCCCGCGGCGGCCACGGCGCCCAGCACCACGCCCAGCACGGCGTACTGATGCTGCTCGGTACCGCCCACCATCTTCTGCAAGTAAGGAAAGGAGAGCAGGGTGACAAAGCCCATGGCGTACGCGCCTACCATCCGGTAGGAAGAGAACTGGTTTTTCTCGTTGTCATCGTCGGTCATCACGCCAAGCAGCGAGCCGTAGGGAACGTTCACCGCCGTATAAACCGCCATCATCAGCAGATACAGCGAATAGGCATAGATGCGTTTGCCCACGGGGCCGAAGTCCGGAGTGAACAGCAGCAGGGCGAACACGACGCCCAAGGGAACGGCTCCGAAGATGAGCCAGGGCCTGTACGTTCCCCAGCGGGACTGGGTGCGGTCGGCCAGGGCGCCCATCAGCGGGTCCGTGACCACGTCGAACAGGCGCGCCACCAGCATCAGGGTGGCCGTATCCGCGACCGTGAGGCCGAAGATATTGGTGAAAAACAGGGGGAAGGCGATGGACATGACTTTCCAGGTAATCCCGCCGGCAGCGGCGTCACCCAGTCCATAGCCGATTTTCTCTGACAGCTTTGCCATTTCTATTCAAATATTTTCATTGCTTCCAAGCACATACGGGTGTTGTGATAGGGGCACTTCCAGAAGCCCGCCTTGGGCTGCTGCAGGTCCGGAGCACCGTCGGGGAGGATGGCCCAGTGCCACTCCCCGCCTTCGCGGTCTGCCAGATGGTCCCGGATATAGTCCCAGGCAGAGAGAGCACGACGCGCCCCAGCCGTTTCTCCATGATACTTCCACAGCCACAGGTTCCCCACCACGGCCTCGGCCTGCACCCACCACTGGCGGGACTCGTCCAGCATACCGTTATTCAGCTTCTCATACAGCATAGAACCGTCCGGGAGAAGGCCGTCGTTTCCGGCATGGCCCATGGCCAGGCTGCACGGACGGACGCGGTCCACCACATCCAGGTCCTTGAGGGCGAAGGCACATTCCAGGGCCAGCCAGGAGGTTTCGATATCATGCCCATAAGAGACGGCACCCGGCATCGGCTTCCAGTTCTCGTGGAAATACAACTGCAGATGCCCGTCCGCCGCCATAATCCGGGTGCAGACCATGTCCAGCAGCGCCTCCACCGCCTGTTTCAGGGCAGGGTCCGGCCACACCTTGTACAGGTTGGCATAGGCCTCCAGCAGGTGCAAATGGGAGTTCATGGTTTTGGGGGCATTGATGTCGTGGGCGCTCAGGGACATGTCGGCCAGGGGAGAGAAATCCCGGTCCAGCGCCTCTGCGTAGCCGCCGTTTTCCCGGTCGGCAAAACGGCTTTCCACCACCTGGAAAAGATTGATGGCGGCCTTCAGGGCTTCGTCGTCCCGGGTAGCCCGGTACAGCTCACTGAGGCCATAGATGGCAAAGCCCTGCGCATATAGCTGCTTCTTGGCGTCCAGGCGCTCCCCTTCCGGGGTCACGCTCCAATACACGCCGCCATACTTATGGTCGCAGAAATGCTCCAGGAACCAGTCCCGCGCATGCACGGCCGCCACCAGGTATTCGCTCCTGCCCAGTGCGGCGTAGGCGGCGGAGAATGCCCAGATGATGCGGGCGTTCAGAATCACGCCGCGGGGGGCGTCGTAGAGGATGCGTCCGTCAGCAGACACCTCTCCATAGAACCCGCCCCGCGGATCCTTCAGTTTCTGCCAGAAAGGAAGGATGTTCCCTTCCAGCTCTTCCTTCACTTCCCGCAGGAAGATATCCGTCCTGGTTTCCATCCTCAGATATTCGGGGTGTTCCAGACCTTGGTTTCCGTACAGTTCACCATCACGCTCAGGCCGCCGCAGGAAAGACGGAAGTCGCCTGCCTCCAGGCGCCATTTTCCGTCGGCCCCGACAAAAGCCAGCTCCTCGGCGGGAAGCTCGAAGGAGACGGTCTTGGACTCGCCGCTCTGGAGGGTCACCTTGTCAAAGCCGCGGAGGCGCTTCACATCCGGAATCAGGGAAGCCACCACGTCCGAGCTGTACAGCAGCACGGCCTCCTTGCCTTCCCGGCTGCCGGTATTGGTCACTTTCACGGAAAGCCTGAGCACATCGCCAGCCTTGAAGGTATCCGGGCCCTGCAGCTGGAAGTCGCTGTAGGCGAAGGTGGTGTAGCTGAGGCCATGGCCGAAGGGCCACTGCACGTCCATGATGGCGTCGTAATTGTAGGAACCTTCCATCACTTCACGGTGCTCAGACACCTTGTAGTCGTAGGTGTGCAGGGCGTTGATATGCTTGGAATAGGTGAAGGGGAGCTTGCCGGAGAAGTTCTCGTCGCCGGAGAGCAGGGCAGCCAGGGCGTCGCCGCCATAGTTGGACGGCAGCATCACGTCCACCACCGCCTTGGCCAGCGGCTCAATGTCACCGATGATGCGGGGACGGCCCTCGTTCAGGACCAGGATCACGGGTTTGCCCGTAGCAGCGAGCTGGCGGACCAGTTCCTTCTGGTTGGCCGACAGGTTCAGGTCATCCATGTTGCCGGGGGTCTCGCAATAGGAATTCTCACCCACGCAGGCAATAATCACATCCACCCCGCGGGCGGCAGCTACGGCAGCGGAAATGCCGTCGGCCTTCTCATACTGCCAGGCCATGGGTATCTCGATGTACTCTACACCCGGGACATAGCTCACGTGCGGGAAACGCTGCTGGAGGGCCTCCAGGATGGTGTTGTATTGCGGGACGAACTCGTCGGCCGCACCTTGCCAGCGGTAGCTCCAGCCACCGTTCAGGGCACGCAGGCTGTTGGCGTTGGGGCCGGTGACCAGGATGCGCTCCGTCCCCTTGAGTGGCAGGATGCCGTCCTGGTTCTTGAGGAGGACCTCCGATTCCAGGGCTGCGGCATAGGACTCCCGGGCAAAGCGCTCTGAGGCATATTCCGGGTAATCTTTGGTCCAGGTGGGGTTGTCAAACAGGCCCAGGCGCACTTTCAGGCGGAGCACCCGGCGCACAGCGTCGTCGATCCGGGACATGGGAATCTCGCCGGATTCGGCCAGCTTCACAATTACATTCACGCATTCAGGGTCGTACGGGTCCATGATCATGTCGATCCCCGCGTTGATGCCCAGGGCAACGGCCTCTTCCTTGTTGGCAGCCACATGGTCGCGCGTGTACAGGTTGTCAATGTCGGCCCAGTCCGTGACCAGCATGCCGTCCCAGCCCAGCTGCTCCTTCACCCATCCGGTGAGAAGGGTCCGGTTGGCATGGGTAGGGATGCCATTGATGGAGGCCGAATTGACCATGGCGGTGAGGGCACCGGCCTGGAAGCACTCCTTGAACGGGCGGAAGTATTTCTCCCTCAGGTCGTTCTCGGCAATGTATGCCGGCGTTCGGTCCTTGCCGGTATGCGGTACGCCGTAACCCATGAAATGCTTGATGCTCACGGCGGCGTGGTCCAGGTCTATGTGGTTGGGATCAGGACCCTGAATGGCGACGGTCTCAATCCGGGCCATCTCCGACTGCAGGTAAGGATCCTCGCCGAAGCTTTCCCAGATACGGGGCCAGCGGGGGTCGCGGCCCAGGTCCATCACCGGGGAGAACACCCACGGCACCTGCGCGGCGCGGGTTTCATAGGCCATGGCTTCGCCCATCATCCGGGCATACTCCCGGTTGAAGGTGGCGCCCAGGTTGATTTCCTGGGGATACAGGGAGCCTTCCGTCAGGTAGGAAGCACCATGGATCATGTCCAGGCCATAGATGCAGGGAATGCCCAGCACCTCCATGGATTTTTCCTGTATCTGCCGGACCATATTGGCGGTATGCTCGCGGGAATGGGCGGCGTCGTGCATCACGTTCAGGATGGAGCCCACTTTGTACTCGCCGATGATTTTGTCCAGCTTGGCCGGGTCGATGGCCTCGTGGGTATCGTCTTCCAGGACCATGATGGTGAGCTGGACCATCTGGCCGGCCTTCTCTTTCAGGGTCATGCCTTTAAGGACGCTCTCTACCTTGGCCTCCACGGCAGGGTCGGGGGTAATGGCTTTGTTCTCTTTGCCCGGAGAACAGCTGAAGGCCAGGGTGGCCAGAAGGACGGAAATCAGGTTTCTTTTCATGACAGGATTCATATCGGGTTCAGTTTCTTACATCATCATTGGGAAATACGGGCTTCGGCGGCGGATCCGGTATAACGGAGCGTCACCGTGCCCCTGGCGTCCGGGTCGAAGGCGAAGGGATGGGCGGCGTCGGCCACCACGATACGGAAGGTGCGCTCCTGGAGCATCCCCGGGAAGGAGCCCTCGCGCTTGCCCACGGTGAGGGTGCGTCCGGCGTCGTTCCAATGCAGGCCGATGGTACTGAAGGCCCCCTTTTCATAGCCATAGGTGAGCCCGTCATCCTCGTAGAGGGTGAAGTCGGCGTCGGCACCGGCATACACTACCAGGAGAAGGTTGTCGGCGGGTTTTTCGTCAGACCATTCCATGGCGGGGCCTACAGGGACGATGCTGCCGCCGCGCACATACAGGGGCATGCGCTCATAGGGGGCATCGGCCTCCAGGCGCTGCCCGCCGCTGACGGCCTGGCCGCTGTAGAAGTCGTACCACAGGGAGCCTTCCGGGAAGTAGACGCTGCGGCTGCGGGCCTCGTACTCATACACGGGGCAGGGCATCAGGGCCGGACCCAGCATCCACTGGTCCGAGAGGTCCCGCACCTGACGGTCTTCCGGGAAATCCATCGGCAGGCCGCGCATGAGGGTATAGTCTTCCCGGTTCACGGCACCGGCCAGGGAGTACAGGTAAGGCATCAGGCGGTAACGCAGCTGCATGTACCAGAGGATACTGTTGTAGGCGGGAGAACCCTCCGGGGCAATGTTCCAGAGCTCGCGGCGGGGCCACTGCCCGTGGGTGCGGAATAATGGGACAAACGTGCCGAACTGGTGCCAGCGGGTCTGGAGCTCCTGCCATTCGTCGGCATGGGAAGGGTCGTAGAACTTGCCCATCACCGAGAATCCGCCGATATCCATACCCCAGAAGGGGATTCCGCTCATGGAGAAGTTCAGGCCGGCGGCCATCTGCATGCGCATGTCGGTCCAGGAGGTGCCGATATCGCCGCTCCAGGTGGCCGTAGAGTACCGCTGCTCGCCGATAAAGCCGCTCCGGGTGAGGAGGAACACCCGTTTGTCGGGCTCCACGCTGCGCTGTCCGTTGTAGATGGCGTCGGCATTCACGATGGAATAGGCATTGAGGTATTCCGTGGAAGGGCCCAGCGCGGTAGGGGTGGTGAGCCACTTCAGGTAATCCATGGGCAGACAGTCCCGGAGGTTGGGCTCGCTGGCGTCCATCCACCAGGCGTCGATCTTGCGGCCGTAACGGGAATACAAGGTCTCGTCTATCTGGCGCCAGAACATCTGCCGGCCGCCGGAGGCATAGGCATCATAGAAGGTCTGGGGATGGCCCAGCCAGTCTGTCAGGCCGGCTTCTTCGGCATGGGTGTAGGCATATCCCGCCTCTTTCAGCTCCTTGTAGTGCTCCGTATTGGTGTAGAACTTGGGCCAGACGGAAATCATCAGGCGGGCGTTCATCCCGTGCACGTCGTCCAGCATCTGCTCCGGGTCCGGGTAGCGGGTTTCGTCAAATTCATGGCTGCCCCACTGGTCGTCTTTCCAGTACTGCCAGTCCTGCACGATGTTGTCCACCGGAATGTGGCGCCGGCGCATCTCCCGGAGCGTTTCCACCAGGTCTTCCTGGGTGGCGTAACGCTCCCGGCTCTGCCAGAAGCCCAGCACCCACTTGGGCATCACGGGCGCCTTTCCCGTAAGGGTGCGGTAGCCGCGGATAACGTCGTCATAGTTGCTGCCCGCAATGAAATAATAGTCGGCACCGGGCTCGAATTCGCTCCAGAAGCTGATGCCGGCCTCTTCCTCGGGGCTCAGCAGCCGGGCCACCCGCAGGCCGATGTAAGAGACATCCCCGTCCGGATCCCAGGTAATCTTCACCGGGGTCTTCACCCCTTTCTCCAGGTGGACGGTGAACTTGTAGCTGTTCGGGTTCCAGGCCGGACGCCAGCGGCGGCTCATCACCTCTTCCCCGCCGATCTCCGTGCTCTGGAAGCCGGCATAGTACTGGATAAAGTGATAGTCGGCCGTCTCGGGAGCCTCCAGATAGCCTTCGTAGGTGACCACGGAGCCGCTCAGGGGAATCTCCGGCAGGTTCTTCACGTGGAACTCGGTCTCGTAATACAGGCTATCTTCCCGCTGCACAAGCGGGGCTCCTTCCCGGGGTTTGTACGTGCCGGTCAGGGCGCCTTCCTGCCCGTCTTTGTCGTAGAGTTTGAGCAGCGTGCCCAGCTGCTGATAGGGATAGGGATTGCCCCAGCGACTCAGGGAATAGGCGTCGAACATGAGGCCATAGCCCTTGGTGGAAACCACCATGGGAACACTCACTTTGGTATTGTACTGGAACAGTTCCTCGCTCCGGCCTTTATGGTCGAACTCCCCGGCCTGATGCTGGCCCAGTCCGTAGAAAGACTCGTCGGGGGTGGAAGAGAACTGGGTGCGCACACTGTAGGCCTGCTTCCCCTCCACTTCGATGGGGGTGAAGCTGCTGCGGCCCTGTCCGGTGAGCGGGGTGCCGTCGGCCCGGAAAAAGTCCACCAGGCCCGACTGTTTGTCCACCCGCACCGTGAGGGCGGCGGTTTTCAGTATCACATCGGTCTCCCCTTTCTGTACGGAAAAGTCCTTGAACTTGCCCTGGTGCACTACGGCCAGGCTCTGGCGCCCGCTGAAACGGCCGTCCGGCGTCACGCTCACGTGCACAATCTCCGGGGAAACCGGCTGCAGGCGCACGGTGACATCGGCGCACCGCACGGTGACAGCCTGCTTCTGGCAGGACAGGGAAGCCAGCATCAACGGAAGCCACAGGAGTGATAGAAGTCTCATTCGCATATGCTCAACGATTTATCTGTTTTCAATATTCCCAGTCGTCACTGCGGAACGGCGGCACAGGGATGCCGTTGCTCTTGGCCAGGTTGGCACCCATCCAGTTGCGCCAGCCGTAGCGGACCGCCACGGGATGCGGCACCTCCGGGCAGTGCACCAGGATGGTCTGCCCGTCCCAGTCCACCTCGGCCTGGGCCAGATGGAACGAGCGGTCTTCACCGGCCAGCTCGAAGCCCACAATTTCCCGGGCCGATATGGACATCAGGTTGGACCACACCTGGGTAAGGATGACCTTGGCCGTGCCGTTTTCCTGGAAAGTGACCTCTTTCAGACGGGGTAGTTCCATGGAGACACCCGGATAGATGCCATAGACATTCTGCATGGCCCTGAGGTACATCATGTCGGCCACCTCCCTCTTCCGGGAGGGATGTACAGTGACTTTGTTGCCCAGGGTCTCCGTGCACACTGCCCAGCAGTTGCTCAGGATTTCTTCCGTGTGAAGCTGGTTTTCCACAAAGAAGGCGCGCCAGCGGCCGTCGGCATCGTCGTGTTCATGCGGAGCCAGCAACGTGAAAATGAAGGGAAGCTCCCTCCCCCATTCCTTGCGCCACATTTCCACCATGGCTTTCTGCAGCTTGTCATAGCAGTGTGGCTGCCCCATGTTGGAGCAGCCCTGGTACCAGATGATGCCCTTGGCGGCATAGCCTGCGATGGGTTTCACGCGACCGTTCCAGATTAGCTCCGGGGTTTCCGGCCAGCGGTCAGGGATTTCTTCCACTGCGTAAATGTCCTTGAGCTCCTGCTCCGTAAGACCGGCTCTGTCAATGACTTCGCGCGTCATCCACGGCTCGATCCGGCTACCGCCCCAGGCATTCACGATAATGCCCACAGGAACGCCCAGCGAGCGAGTGAGCCGCCGGCCGAAGAAGTAGGCCACGGCCGATGTCCTGGCTGTCACTTCACCCGTGGAATAAGCCCAGACGGCATCCACATCTTCAATGGGCTGCGTGCATTTGGGCGTCTTGATCTCAAACACACGCAAGCGGGAAGCGGTTTCAGGAGACTCCAGGATGGCTTGTGTAGCGCCTTCCACTTCCTGGAAACCGAAGCCGGAAACGGGCATTTCCATGTTGGACTGCCCGCTGCAGAGCCACACTTCGCCCAGGACAATGTCCTCCACACCGATGCTCTCTTTGCCGGACTCCACTTTCAGGGTGCGGGAAACACCGTCCGCAGCGCCTGTGGGAAGCGCTGTGCGCCAGGTACCGTCGGCCTGGACCCTGACCTTCAGGGATTGCCCTTCCCACGTCAGCGTTACGGTGCTGCCGGGTTTGCCCCAGCCCCACACCGGAGCCTGGGTCTGCTGCTGCAGCACCATGTGGTCGGAGAAAATGTGCGCCAGACGCAGGTCCTGTGCCTGTAAGACCGCCGAAAAAACGGTCAAGGCCGATATAACCGCCAGGATTCTTTTCATATCCGTGAACATTAAAAATTACGGAGGTTGCCCTCGATCAGGGCGTTTAGCGTCTCCACGGACTTCCCGGTGCAGTATCCGTCTTCCGGCGTGTGCAGGCAGTAGTCTACCAGGCGGTCTACCGTAGAGGTAGCCACGTGCAGCCGGGTGTCGGAGGAAGCGTAGTAGATGAACACTTTTCCGTCCGGGTCTGCAATCCAGCCGTTAGAGAAGAGCACATTCATCACGTCGCCCACATACTCGCCGCCTTCCGGGGCCATGAAGAAGCCGCCGGGCTGGGCTATCACCTTGGAGGGATCTTCCAGGGAGGTCATGTACAGGTACAACACATAGCGAAGGCCGCTGGCGCAGCCCCGCACGCCATGGGCCAGATGCAGCCAGCCTTTGGAGGTCTTGATGGGATGCGGTCCCTCGCCGTTCTTCACTTCCCTGATGGTGTGATAGTGGCGGCTGTTGATAATCTTCTCTTCCCGGATGACGGCATGTTCCATACTGTCCACCAGGGCCCAGCCGATACCTCCGCCGTTTCCGGCATCGATAAAGCCGTCCTGCGGGCGAGTGTACAGGGCATATTTTCCGTCCACGAACTCCGGATGCAGCACCACGTTCCGCTGCTGGCTGGCAGACTGGATGTCCGGCAGGCGCTCCCAGTTCACCAGATCCTTGGTGCGGGCCACCCCGGCGGCGGCCGTAGCGGCGGAGAGATCTCCCTCGGCCGAATGGTCTTTCCGCTCCACGCAGAAGATGCCGTAGATCCAGCCGTCCTCATGGGCAGTCAGGCGCATGTCGTATATGTTGGTGGCAGGTTCTCCGTATTCGGGCATGGTGACAGGGTGGGACCAGAACCGGAATTGATCCACGCCGCTCGGGCTTTCCGCCACGGCGAAGAACGACTTGCGGTCGGCGCCCTCCACCCGGGCCACCACCACATATTTTCCTTTCCATTTGATGGCGCCGGCATTCAGCACGGCATGGATGCCAATCCGCTCCATCAGGTACGGATTGCTTTCCGGATTCAGGTCGTAGCGCCACTCCAGCGGAGCATGTTCCGCCGTGAGCACCGGATTCTCGTAGCGTTCGTAGACACCATTTCCTTCTATTGCGGCATTGGGGCGGTCAATCAGCCGCTGATGGGCTGTTTTCAGCCAGCCCAGTCTCTCTTTATAATCCATAACTATTTGTCCAAGAATACGATATTATCCAATTCACTGAATGCCTTCATGTCGTGGGCATGTTCAAATCCTTCCCAGGCCGCATAGAAATGCTCCGGTTTGTCATGGGCGTTGCGCCAGGTGAGCACATAACTGATGGGGAATTCCCGGATGGCGGGTTCCAGTACGCCCGTCCACCAAGTGGGGCTGGGGATGCCTTCCAGGCCGGTTTCCGACAGGCACATGAGTTTGTGGTGATCCGTCGCCATTACATTCATGGCCGTCAGCATACTTTTCACCTCCGTACTAAAACGCACGCCGGCTTCTTCCAGGCCGTCGGCCCCGACATACTCATAAATATCTGTCCCCAGGATATCCACGAATTCATCGCCGGGATAGCGGGACATATACAGTTCCGGTTCTATCGGGCCGTTGGGGGAATAGCACCAGACGATGTCCGTAAGGCCACGGTCCTTGGTGAAATAGAGCCAGGTCATGCGGTAAAGCTCCTGGTATTCCTGTTCCGTGCAGAGGTTCTTTCCCCACCAGAACCAGCTTCCCAGGTTCTCGTGCCAGGGGCGGAAAATCACGGGGACATCGGCCCCCAGGCTTTCGATAAAATCGGCCGCACGAGTGAGCCAGAGCATAAAATCGCCATGCTTCTCCCCGCCGGTCAGAACCGACTTCACCACCTGGTCGGAGCTGATGTCCCAGGCATCGCCGCCGGTAAGCGGATTGCGCGGATGCCAGGAGAAGGTGACAATGCCGCCACGCTCCACGTGCTTCTGCGCCGCCTTTCGCATCAGGCCGAACGGAACGCCGTCCAGATTCTTGGCATGGCCCAGTTCGATGCCGCCCAGGTCGAACCCCACGACAGCGGGATACTTGCCGGTGACGTCTTTTACGTCGGAACGCTCCAGCGGGTCGTTCTCCCAGTCGGTCACCACCCAGTTGTGGCCGTAGGCCAGGTCGTCCTGGTGGCCGTAAGCGATCTGCCCTTTCGCAGCATAGGTGAACAACTGGTGAACCAGCTGGTCTTTGGGCGTTTCCATGGGCTTTTTTGTTCCGGTACCGCATGAGGTCAAAGCCATGACAAGTACCATAAGCGACAAAGTTTTATGCATGATGACTGTTTGTTAGATTCCGAATCAGAACTTGGGAGCACTGTTGTAGATGGTCTGGAGGGTATATCCTTCCTTATCTGTAAACCAGGCTTTCACCATCAAGTCGACGAGCTCTTTGCTGTTTCCGAGATAACTGCCGTTACCATGATGGATATATCCATGCTGTTCCTGGCCGGAGTCGGTGCCGCCGTTGTCCCACAGGAAACACGGGAGGCCATAGGTCCTGGCCGCTTTTACCACATACTCCAGATAGTACTTGTAGAAAGCCCAGGCACGGCTGTCGGATTTGCGACGCATCGAGCAGCCGAATTCGCCCAGATAGACTGGAATCTTCTTTTCGACAAAACTGGCGTTCAGTTTTCCGAACACTTCCCGTACATGGTCTTCATCGCCCCAGGTAGCTTTCTGCCCGGCCTGGCCGGTATGTCCCCAGTCGGAGTACTGCTCCTTGCCGATGGTATAGTCGGAGGGGTCGTAGAAATGGACGGCCAGCATCGTCTTTCCGGCAGGGTCAGAGGGCATCGTGAAATAAGTAGTGTATTCCGGATTGGCCGCATAAGTGGGAACGCCCAGCCAGCGCGTGGCATTTTCTCCGCCGGTGGCCCGGACGGCATCCACGAAGACCTGATTCCACTCGTTCAGGATATCGCACTGCTTGGACGGATTGGCCCGGAAAGCATCGCTCCAGCCCCAGCCACCGTCGTTCAACTCATTGAAACTCTCCAGGATGAGCCAGTCGCCGCAGTCTTTGAACTTTTCGGCAATCTGGGTCCAGACCGCCTTGATTTCCTCCTTGATGGCCTGGTTCAGAGCGGAATTATTGGCAGCATTCTTGATATCCAGCCACTGGTACGTATTGTTTACTCCATGGTTCTCGTCATGATGCGTATTCACAATCACGTTAAGCCCTGCATTGTGGGCGAATCCGACCACTTCGTACACCCTGCCAAGCCAGGTTTCATCGATGGTGTAGGCAGGAGCCGGACCAATCATCCGAAGCCAGCTCACCGGAATACGGACGCTGGTGAACCCGGCTTTCTTCAGCCCTTCGAAAGTAGCCTGCGTGGCCTTATGGCTGTCATCAGGCTGCCAGACACACTCCCCCGGATATCCTTCTTTCTCTCCCGCCCAGGAGCCGTTGTAATAGCCGTCAAACTGGTTGCCCATGTTCCATCCAAGGCCCAGGTTCATCGCCATTTCCCAGGCCGGGTTATTATCCGGGTCCGGATCGGGGGTGGGCGGCTCCGGTTCTGCGGAAGCGGCCTGCGTCACGGTAACAGTCACGGAAGAAGCGCCGGAAGAGGTGACGGTCAGGGTGGCCGTCCGCTCCTGATAACCGGCATTGGCCGCCACCGTAAGACCGAATGTAATCTTGTACTTGGAATAGGTTCCATCCGTCAAGGAAATCCAGTCCGGCAGGCCGGAAACGGCAGGCCTGGCTGGCGCCGTTACCGTCAAGGACAGTTTCTCTCCGGTATTTGCCACAGAAAAACTGCTCTGGCTGAGCGTGATGGAAGTGGGGGCTTCATCTACGGGGGCCGGGGTTGGATCAGGCTTCTGGCAAGCTGTAGAAAGCAGGGCAAGCACAGCGGTGCAAAAGGCTATGGAACGGATCGTTTTCATGGGTTTTCCTATTTAAGCGAAGGCATCGACTCCCGGGTAAAGACACGGGCCGACCCCATCAGTTTCTTCCAGTAATCGGTAGTGTTCAATTTGAAGTCTTCCAAGTTCCAGGCCAGGAACCAACTCCAGCTCTGATTCTCCGACAGGCATTGCTCCGGATCGGGGATATTGCCGCATTCACTCACCGTAACGAGTTTCCTGCCGCCGGTAAGCTGGACCGCTGCCTTGTACTGACGGCTTTTGGCCGATGTATTCTCCTCGTAGATATCGCATCCTACGATGTCTACCAGGTCGTTTCCGGGATACCAGAGGGCGTAGTCGTTTTCTGCTCCTACCGTAGCATCCAAGGTCCAGACCCAAATCAGGTTATCCAGGCCATACTCCCCTTCCAGCTTATCCCTGAGGAGCTTCCAAAGCTGCTTGCAGGCATCGGCACCGCCCCGGCCCCACCAGAACCAGGCGCCGTTGGATCCGTAGATGCTGTAGTTGCCGGCGGCTTCGTGCAGGGGACGCCACAGGACAGGGATTCCCTCGGCCTGCAGCAGTTTCAGGTAACCGGCCACTTTTTCGATATCCTTCAGGATGAAATCGTTCTCCCAGTTGCCGGCCACCAACGCCCTTCTGATATCGAAACCGGTTTTGTCACAATAGAAGTTATAGCCGTCGAAATTGCCTTTCAACCCATTGTCCCAGGCTTCTTTAGAGGTGGGAACATTCCAATGCCACATGAAAGAAACAAGACCGTTGTTTTCCCACTGCTCGCGTGCGGCGGAGATATCGCCGTAATCCACCTTCCAGTCCCAGTTGGCGGGAGTAGGAGAGTATGGCAGGAAAATATAGTCGTAACCTGCCAGGGCAGGATGTTTGCCGGTCATTTTGAAGACAGCGTCTGCGGTTTCGTTGTTATTGGCCGTACCGCCGGACTGGATTCCACTCAGGACCTTCTTCCCCGCGTTTTCCCGCAGGAAGTCATAGACCCGCTTTGCTGCGGCGCTGGCATGGGGGTTGGTCAGGTTCCTGTCAATTTCCGAACCGGGCTCCGGCTCCGGTACGTCCGGTTTCTGAGCGCCGGGCTGGGTAAGGGAAACCGTTTTTGACAGGCTTCCGGAAGTGACCGTAAGGACTGCCGACCGCTCCTCGAAGGTCGTGTTGGCCGCCACTTTGAGCGTAAAGGTAATCTTGTATTTGGAATAGGTCCCGTCCCCCACCGTAATCCAGGAAGGGGCGCCGCCCACCTTGGGGCGTTCGGGAGCGGTGACAGTCAGGGACAGGGTTTCTCCGCCTTGCGCAGCCATAAACGAAGTGGTTTCCAGCGTAATATCCTTGGGGGGATCGTCCACCGGAGACGGCTCCGGGTTGTTTTTTCCGCAGGACCAGGCTACTGCAAGGAGGAAGCCCGCCAGAAGAAGGTTTCTCAGTTTCTTCATAATTTACAGCTTTGGATTCCGGAGGGAGGGTCGGCCCCCTCCGGAATAATGGAAGGCTAAATGTAAGCCAGTTTGGTAATGGTCAGGTTCTTGCCCTGCAGGATGAGGGCAAAGCCCCACCACTGGTGGCTGGTCATGGCGGCAAAGGCATCCCCTTCGGCCTTGAAGGAGACATAGCCCTTCTCGATGGCCTCGGCGGCGTTATCCTGGTTCCACTGCACTCCGTTGGGCGTGACATAGCCCATACCGCCCCAGTGGCCGTCGAAGATCTGCAGAGACCAGTCGGAAGGATCGGCCGCAGTGAAGTAGATGCGGATTTCCGCACCATCCCACAGCTCGGCGTTCACCCAGTCGTCTTCACCGCCCAGTTCGGCGTTGGTGGCATAGTCGCCCGTCTCGAAGGAGCCTTCCCAGACCACCGTCTCGGCAGCGCCGAAGTGGATCATGGAAACACCGGTAATGATGACACTCTCACCCTGGCAGAGCAGGGCACCACCCCATCCGCCGACGGCAGTGAGAACACCGATATTGTCCTCCGTCACCTCAAAGGTGAAGAAGGTGGCATCGGCCTGTGCGTTGTCCGGATTCACGGTATTGCCGCCGCCCAGTTCAGGGAAGGACATGCCATCCCAGTGGCCGCTGTAAATCTGGAACTGCCACCAGTCGGCCGTAGGCTTGTAGTAAATGCGGATCTGGTCCCCGACAACGAGACCCAGTTCGCCTAAGACGCCATCTGCACCAAACATCGGCTGGCTGCTCCAGTTGCCAAGGTCCTCGGAGCCCTCGAAGATGAAGGTCTCGGTGTAAGGGGCGGTGATGGCGAACGGAACGGGCCAGGTAAGCTCGGTACCGTCTACCAGAACAAGCTGCAGGCGATACACGCCTGGACCGATGCCTTCCGGCATCTCAAAGGTCATGGAGTTGTCGCTGCGATTGCTGTAGGACGGGACTTTATTCCCCTTGATGTAGATACTCTCGATTTTGAGAAGGTTGGAACCACTGATGGAAATCGGACGGCCCAGTCCATAGGACTCGGAATCGAAGTTGATGCTCACCGGCTCTGCGTAGAATACCGCAATCTTATCGGTTACAGTATCATAACCGCTGTCGGCAGTGAGGGTAAGCGGACCGCTATAAGCATCACGGGGAATGGCGACACTGACAGTGCCATCTTCACCGTTATAAGCGAACTCGCAGGGGATGAGACCCTGTTCGGCCGTGCCGATTACCACGGAAGAGACCAGGTCCAGATCCGTACCGGAGACCTTCACTCGGGAATACCCGGCCGTTGCCTCATTGACGGCGATGCCTGTGGCGACAGGCTTCACCACCTCAATCTCAGGTGTGAAAGCCTGTTTACCGGATTCCAGGGTCACTGTGATGGCGCCGTCCTTGGCGGAAGCCGGAACGGTGGCAAAGATAGCGCCGTCGGACAGGTACCAGGAGGCTTCGGCATTGGTAAATGCCACCTTGGTCACCAGATCCAGGTCGGAACCCGTGATCGTGACGTCGGAACCAGCCTTGAAACGTCCGTCATCGGCCAGGGAAACGATGGCCAGGTCTGCCACGGTCACCGTTTCGATCTCTCCGGCATTGAAAGTGTCGCCGGCATAAGAGGTGAGGAGGATGCTGCCGTCCGTGGCGGAGGCCGGAAGCACGAAGGAGATGCTGGTGCCATCCTCGGCAATGACGAATTCCACGTCGCTGGCGCCGGTCAGGTCCACCCGCTCAATCATGTCCAGATGCTCGCCGGAGACGGTGATTACCTCGCCGCTCTTGTAGGTAGCCTTGGAGGCCGTTACCACAGTGGGAGCCTTCACGACCAGGTCGGTCTTGGAATAAATCTGGTTGGGGATGGTGGTTTCGTCGTTCACCTCGTCCACGTCGCTCACAATCACGGGACCGGAGAGAGCGTTGAAAGGAAGGACCACCTTCAGCTCGTGACGAGACTGGCTCACGAACTCGTTCACCTTAACGTCGCCGCCGAAGATGACGCAGTGCACGTTGTTCAGATACTCACCCTTCAGGGTAAGCACGTCACCCGAGAGCGCCTCGGCCGGGGAGAAGGAATCGAACTCGATGGGCTCGGTGAATTCCAGGTCGAAACGGGTCGACGCCTCGGCGCCGTCCTTGGAGACAACGGTCACCTTACCCACCTCGGGGCCTTCAAGGGGAACCGTCACGCGGATTTCACTGCGGGAGCCTTTTTCCACCACCTCGATGTCGGTGATGCTAATGCCGCCGGCGAGCCGGACCTCGGAGGTATTCTCCAGGCCGCTGCCCACGATACGGAGCACCGCACCGCGCATCACCGGATTGGGATTCACGGCAGCCAGGGCATAACCGGAGAACTGGTCGGTGTCCAGTTCCTCGCGCTTACAGCCGGTGAGGGCTGCCAGGGCCAGGCCAAGTGCGGCAAGAAGGGAATATTTCAATATCTTTTTCATATTCTTCTGCTCTTAAGATTATTTGTAAGGGACAGCACGGATGTTGTCGATCTTGATAATAGGGGTGCAGGAGCCTTCGGGATATTCCTTGCCACCATTGGTGATGAACATCCACAAGCTGGCGAAACTGCTCGCCGATACGCCATAGGAGGCAGGATTACCGTCCCAGCCCAGATTGAAGTCGGTGAGCGGGATGGTCACAGTCTGCCACTTGTCGCCAGTACTAAAGGAACCGGTTGCCTTCCAGGGCTCCCAGATGGCACGCGGAGCAGAGGGACGGCCGTCACCGGACATATATCTGTTGTTGGCACCTGCAACCGTATTGCCATAGATATCCAGGATATCTGCATTACCAAAGGTCACATCCTCTACACCTGCCATACAGATATGCATAGGGGTGTTGTTCCAAGGATTGCTGGAAGGGACGAATATCTCGAACTTGAGAGCCATGTTCTGCCAGTCGCTGAAATCTGCGAGATCCAGGAGACGGGCGCCCATAGGGCCATCCTGATAGTTCTCGGGAGTATTCCAGGAACCCGGCCAGTAGACGAAGGAGAAATTGGCTTCTTCCCAGGAACCGGTAAGTTCCACGGAACCGTCACCGAACTGGAAGAAGCGGCCGCTGATACCAGTGCCGTCGTCATCCCTGGAGCTGTGACCGTTCCAGCCGTGGTTGTCCAGGCCGGTGAGGCCGTCGAAGTCGAACAGCATGCCACGGGAATCCTTGTACATGAACACAGACTGGGCGGTGCCGGAAGCGGTATTCACCTTGACCTTGCCGGGCTGGGCACCTGCAGGTACCACCACATCCACGGAAGTGCCTGCGGAAGAAGAGACCTCCACAGGATCCACACCCGGGAATTCAACGGTAAGAGGAGCAAAGAGATAGGATCCATACAGGGTAACCGTCTCGCCGGGCTGGGCCCATTCAAGGGACATGCCGGTAAGCTTCGGTGCGGGAGGAAGCACCTTGAAGTCGTAGGTTACTACAGTGCTGTCCTTGGTAATCATGTAAATCTTGTCGGTCTGCACGGCCGGCATGTTCTTGGGAACGGCTACGACCAGGGTCTTGGCTGTCATGTAGCTGGAGTTGAGCACGGCAGCCTGGTCGTTGAAGTAGATGTCGTGGATGCTGGTGAGGTTTTCACCGACCAGGCAGACGACTTCTTCCATATTGGCCTGGGTGATGATGACGTCCTTGTCGGCATAGCGGACAAAATCCACTTTGGGAACGCCGGCGGTCTGGACGAAGCGGTCCGGATAGTCTACCTGCGTACAGGCGGCTGCAAGGACAAGACCCAGGAACAAACTAGTATATTTGGTCATTGCTTTCATCGGTTCGTAAGATTAAAAGTCATAGGAATAGGTCTCACGTACATCCACATGGACCGCCTCCACGTCGGAAGCCACGTTCGGATTCATCACCACGTCTTCGGTCGGGAAAGGAATGGTGAACATGGAGGGAACTACGTTGGTCAGTTCTTCGGAGCCACTGTAAGTGACTGCACTGGCATCCCAGGGACGGGTGCCGGGGCCCATATAATTACCTTGGGCATCCGTAACGTAGGTCTTGTAGACAGCATCCAGACCGGACCAGCTGGAGCGGCGCTGAGCCTTCAGGTCTTTGATGCAGGCGTCTACGTCGTAATAGGAACGGCGGACATAGTCGTACCAGCGGTCGCCTTCCAGGGCGAGTTCCAGACGGCGCTCCTTCCAGATGGTCTCATAATCTACGGACGCGACCGGAGCGGCGTTGGCACGCTCGCGGATCTTGTTCACATAAGTGAGGGCCGAAGCGGTATCGCCCGTGAGGAAGGCAGCCTCGGCGTACACCAGGTAGATGTCTCCCAGACGGAGGATATGCGTCGGAAGCTGGTTGTACATGCCGAAGGACGGATAACCGAAGGCGGCGGTATGGTCGGCCACATCACCGTACAGGTGCTTGGCATAGTTGGCACCGGAGGCGCAGCCCCACTGCTTGCTGGAAGCATTGGAGGAAAGACCGCCGGGATAGTAGTTGTCGTCATAGAAGAAACGGTAGAAGTCGAAGCCGCCCTTGTCGGTCCAGAAATAATCGTACTGGTCACCGAACATCATCATCGTGGCCTGACGGCGGTCATCGGTGTTCTTGCGGGTGGAGGGATCATCGACAGCGGAAACGCCGAAAGCATCCTGAAGGTCTACAGAGGGACCTTTCCAGTCTCCCCAGAGGCTGCCGTTCTCGTCGAAGCCCACCAGACCCACGTCGCACTGGATGGAGTTCTGGGAGGTCCATACCTCCTGCTTGCACTGCCAGTGCCAGGTGAAGAGTTCCTCACCGGTCTGCTGGAACTGGGCGGGGGTCATACGGAAAATGTCGGAGTACCTGGGGGTAAGGGTACGGCCGGAATTGTCAATCACATCCTTGGCATAGTCGCGGGCCTTGGCCAGGTCTTCCTGGCTCAGGGAACCGGTCACGCCGGCCTTGGTCAGGTACACCTTGGAAAGAAGGGCCTCGGCGGCATAATAGTCGACGCGGTTGAGCTTGCCGATATAGGCATTCTTCGGGAGCAGCGACATGGCCTTCTCCAGGGTCATTACGATATACTCGTACACGTCGGCCTTCTGGACCTTGACTACCTCGTTGTAAGTGGCATCCTTGATGATTTCGGTGTTGTCGTGGATGATGGGGACATCGCCGAAGGTGCGGACGAGGAAGAAGTAGGTCATGGCCTTCCAGGCGAGCACTTCGCCGATGCAACGGTTCTTCACTTCATCGGAGAGGTTGCCGGTAGAGGCCTGGATATTATGGATAACCGTATTGCACTGAGCATTCACGGCCCACAGCGAATAAGCCATGTTCTTAAGGTCTTGGTCCGTACCGTTCACGGTAAGGGTAGAATAGGCGTTCTGGGCCTGATAGACATTGCCGCACATGGTCTCGGAACCATAGATATAGAAACGGATGATATCGTACCAGGGGGAATTGTACAAATAGTTGATACCCTGCTCCAGCTGGGCATCGTTCTGGTAGAACTGGGCCGTAGTGAAGCTATCCTCGGACGGACGATCCAGGAATTTGTCGCAGGAGGAGGCGCCGAAGGCTACCACGGCAGCGAGGGCGATGTATTTCAAAGCTTTTTTCATAATCTTATCCTCCATTTATTAGAAAGTGATGTTTACACCGAAGGAACAGGTCATAGGGGAAGGATAACGGCCGTTGTCCACACCGAAGGTGAGACCAGTGGAATCCTGGGTGGAAGCACCCACTTCCGGATCGAAGCCCGTATACTTGGTGAAAGTGAAAAGGTTCTGGATATTGCAATATAACCTGATATTGTCAATCTTCATCTTTTCGAGGATGCTCTTGGGGAAGGTGTATCCGAGGGTGATGTTCTTGATGCGGAGATAGCTGCCGTCTTCGATATAGCGAGTGCTCAGGCGGTCGTTGTCGTTCGGATCCTGGATAGACGGACGGGGAGTCTTGGTGCCGGCATTGGAAACCTTGACATTGGTCACGTCATCCTGCCAGGAAGAGCCGTCGGCATAAGTCTTGGCGGCATCGACGGGAACCAGACGGGCGCGGTCCTGGATGGACACGTGCTGGTTGGTCCAGGTGCTGTTCATATGCACAAGGCCGTTGTAGCCCTGTCCCATCATGTTGTAGTTGAGCACCTTGTTACCATAGGAGCCGTTGAGGAAGATGGAGAGGTCTACATTCTTGTAACGGAAGGTGTTGGTCCAGCCGAATGTGAACTTCGGGAGCGGGGAACCGATATTGGTACGGTCGTTCTCGTTGATGAACCCGTCACCGTTCACATCCTTGAACTTGAGGTCGCCCGGCCACACGGTGGTGTAGCGGTTGAAGGAGACACCGTCTTCCGGGAATTTCTCGGCACGGGGGGAGCGCATGACGTCGTCGAGGTCCTCATAGACACCTTCTACCACATAACCGTAGAAGTTATAGAGGGACTCGCCGATCTCCGTCACGGAAACGATGTCGCTCCACTGGCCGTAGCCCACGAGCTGGGCATTGGCCGATCCGTCCAGGGCCACCAGTTTGTTCTTGTTGAAGGAAATCTGGAAGTTGCTGTCCCAGCTGAAGTTCTTCCCGTCGATGGGATGCGTGTCCAGGGTGATTTCCAGGCCCTTGTTCTCGATGGTGCCGTAGTTGCCCTTAGGCGCAGCCAGGGCGGAAGAACCGTTGCCCTGGGTACCCATGTAGGAAGGAAGGGTCATGGCCATGAGCATGTCGGAGGACACCTTCTTGTAAAGGTCGATGGTGAGGTTCAAGCGGTTCTGGAAGAAATTCAGATCCAGACCCAGGTTGGTCTGTACCTGCTTCTCCCAGTGGATACCGGTGTTGGAGATGTTGGCGGGACGCTGGCTGTCGCCCAGGCCGGTGGGCATCTTGCTCATGCCGGATTCCCAGGCGCCGCCGCCGATATTGGCGTTACCGGTCTGTCCCCAGCCCAAGCGGATCTTACCGCTGTTCAGGCGGATGGCCTCGCTGAAGCCCTTGAGGAACTGCTCGTTGGTGAAACGCCAGCTACCTGCAAAGGAGTGGAAGCCAGCCCAACGGTTATCCGGGCCGAAGTTGGAGGAACCGTCGTAACGGAAGGTATAGGTAAACAGGTAACGGTCGTCGTAGTTGTAGGTTTCACGGGTAAAGAAGGAGGCCATGGCGGAACTGCCGAAACCGGAGTTCACGGTAGGGTTGCCGGTGGCCAGCTTGATGTTGTGGATCTCGTCGGAAGGAAGGCCGGTATTGTTGGCGCCCAGATAATCCCAGCGGGATTCCCATGCTTCCTGGCCCACCATGGCGGTGACACTATGTTTGCCGAAAGTGTTGGAATAGGTCAGGTAATTCTTGAGGGACCAGTAGGTGCTGGCATTGCGCTGGGAGCCCATGGAATTGTTGCCCCGCTGCCAGCCGCCCAGGTTCACCATCGGCTTATAGGTGGTAGCCTCGGAATTGGAGACGTCGAAGCCCACCTCACTGCGCCACACGAAATGCTTGATGGGCGTGAGTTCTGCGTAGACGTTGCCGGTGAGTTTCTGACGCTTCAGCAGGTTCTCGTCCAGCATGGCCAGGGCCACCGGGTTGGCGGAAGTGTACCCTTCCCGCACCGTGGTGGAATAATTACCGTCCAGGTCATAGACCGGGATGTCCGGCAGGGTAGAGAGAGAGTAGAAGATGACACCTTCCTGACCGTCGGCCAGTTTGATGTTGTCATTGGTTACCGCATAGGTGGCGTTCATACCCAGCTTGAACCAGTCCTTGAGCTGGGCATCCAGGTTGGCGCGGAAGCTCAGACGGTCGAAGTTGGAGCCGATGATGGTACCTTCCTGGTTCATGTAGGAACCGGACACATAGTACTGAACTTTCTCGGAACCTCCCTGGGCGCTGATCTGGTGCTGATGCTGGAGAGCAGTGCGGAACACCTCGTCCTGCCAGTTGGTACCCTTGCCCAGAATGGAGGGATCGGCATACCAGCCGTTGTGTTCTACCAGCCCCATATCCACCATGTCGTTGTAGTATTCGGCAAATTCACGGAGGTTCATCATGTCAATGCGACTGGTCTGGCGGGAAACGGCCACCATGCCGTCGTAGGAGAACTTGGCGTCGCCGGCCTTGCCATGCTTGGTGGTGATGAGGACCACACCGTTGGCGCCCTGGGCGCCGTAGATGGCGGTGGCGGAGGCATCCTTCAGGATTTCCATGCTCACGATGTCGGCCGGGTTGATGGTGGCCAACGGGGAGATGGTGGAAACCTTGCCGTTACCCAGGCCGCCCAGACCGAAGTCGCCGCCGGAGTTGCCACCGCCCTGGACGATGACACCATCAATGACGTACAGCGGTTCCGCGTTGGCGTTCACAGTGGCCTGGCCACGGACGCGGATGGAGGAGGAGGATCCCGGGGCGCCGGAAGTCTGCACGGCGGAAACGCCGGCGGCACGGCCCTGCAGGGACTGGTCCAGGGAAGAAATGATAGACCCCTTGAGGTCTTCCTCTTTCATGGAGACGGAAGCGCCGGAGAGGTCGCTTCTCTTCATGGTACCGTAACCCACGACGACAACCTCGTCGAGGAATTCGGCATCTTCTTTCAGGAGAACGTTGATAACGCGCTGGCTACCGACCACGACCTCCTGCGTTGCATAGCCGATGGAAGAGAACACGAGCGTGGCGCCGGGCCTCACCGTGATCTCAAAGTTTCCATCCAGGTCCGTGATGACACCGTTCTGGGTGCCCTTCTCCATGACACTGGCGCCGATGACACCGTATCCCGTATCGTCCGTGACGGTACCGGTCACCTTGTTCTGTGCAAACAAGGCTCCTGCGGTGGACAGGAGTGCCAGCATGAAGGTTAACAGCTTTTGTTTCATGCTACTGGATTTTGTTGGTTTATGATTATTGGTTAAGATTTAATATCGCTTCTGAGATGATATCCACGGTGGTGTCCGTGACGTACACGCCGTTGAGTCCCTGGGCCTCCTGGGCCGGGTCTCCGGTGTAGTCGTCGCCGCGCTCCCACTGCTCGCCGCGAGGCATCGCAAAGCCGCTCCAGCCCCAGAAATTGGCTCCCTGAAGGGTAGTTCCCACCTGGGAGAATACCAGGGCATAATAAGAATCGCGGGTGGTGGTGGATGCCGTCATGGACGCCACGAAACCGTCACGCGGGAAACCGAATTCTTCCGCCACCACGGGGAGGCCGTATTTCCGGGACAATTCCTGATGCTTGCCGATATACTCCAGCGTATTCTGGATGGCGCCGTCCAGGTCTTCCCGGAGGCTCTCCGCATGGACCCACTCCCAGTTGTACGGCCAGATGTGGATGGTCATGTAGTCTACCCCGGGAATAGCGCAGACCCTTTCCAGCAGGGCGGGATCCTGCTCGCAGCCGAACAGGCCCTCGCTGCCGGTGGACACCATGTGGTTCGGGTCCAGCTCCTTGATGAGCCGGGCCGATTCCGTAAGCCAGCCGATAAAGCCATCGCGGATTTCGGGGTCGTCGGAAAAACAGCGCGGCTCGTTGCCGATCTGCCAGGCGAAAATGGCGGGATCGTCCTTGTAAGGCTTTCCGGTGATGGAATTGGTACGGCCCACAATGGCGCGCACATGGTTGTAGAAGAGTTCCTGCGATTCCTTGGAAGTCTGAAATTTCCGCATCTGCTGCATGAAGGGCCAGTATCCGTCTACAAGGGGGATGAGAGCTTTCTCGCCGGTGGCCCACTCCAGGTACTGGCCGTAGCCGCCGGACCATTCCCAACTGTTGTTCAGATACAGCACTGCCTGCATGCCGCGCTTCCCCAGTTCCACCATGAACCGGTCCAGCCCCACGAGCAAGGTGTCGTTATAGACACCGGGAGCCTTCTGCAGGGTGGGTTCCACCCGGGAAAAAACGCCGTCCGGACCGTCCCCGCCCACCAGGACGCGCAGATTCTCAACGCCGATGGCCTTGAGCGTATCCAGTTCCAGGCACAGGCGTGCATAATCACCGCCCCGGCCTTCCGAAGCCAGGATGGGTCCATACCAGAAATTGGTGCCGATGTAAGTGTAGGGGCGTCCGTTCCGGATGAACTGTCCGTCCTTTACCTGGACGAACGGGGATTTTGCCGTACAGCCGGCTGCCGCAAGGAGGATAATCCACAGGGCAAGTTTCAGTGTCTGTGTCAGTTTCATTATGTTGGCCTACATAATATTAGTCATCACAAAGGTACTCGGTTTACACAGCCGCAACAAGTACATATTTAGCAAAGACCGATATAATTTTAACCATTCTATTCCTCTACCACGTATTTCAAGTTCAAATAACTGTATGATTGAGAATTACGATAAAAAACGCCCCGCATATAAGAAAAAAAACGGGGCGGGAAAAATATAAATTACTAGAAATTACGGCAATTTTTGTATCACTTTTACAGAATCAGCCTGCATACCATCTGAGCGGACAGTCAGTTCGAGGGCTTCGGATGCAGTCCCGGCCTGAACCAGAACCTGGCAATATCCATTGAATGCGGGCATGCTGAACCGCCGGCAGTCTGACTCGCCAGGATTCTCAGCTCCCAGATAGGAAGGATTACCGTTACCAGCCCCCAGGATACGTCCATCCCCCTCCAGGATAAAAGTGAGAAGGGGGGACGCATCGGGCACAACACGGCCCTTGGCGTCACAGATTTTCACGGTAATTACCACCACATCCCGGTTATCGGCCTGAAGCAGGGTTTTATCGGTCTCCAGGGCTATCCTTTCCGGCGCTCCGGTGGTTTCCACCGTTTCTGTAAGCACGCGCTTTCCCCTCTTGTAGCCGGTAGCCACAACCTTCCCCTTTCGATACCTGGCTTTCCACTTCAGGTGGCCGTTCACGGGCATTTTCTGACGGCCAAGGTCCTTTCCGTTCACCGAAAGGGCTACCTCATCGCAGTTGCTGTAAACCCATACGTCAATCTCTTCCCCTTCATGTCCCTGCAGATTCCAGTGCGGGAAAACATGCAGCACAGGTTTGTCGGTCCACCATGCTTTCAGGTACCAGGCCTCGTCTTTGGGAAATCCGCAGTAATCCAGCAGGCCGAATTCTGACACGGCGGCCGGATAGGAGAGCGGATTGGGCTCGCCCCGGTAATCGAAGCCTGTCCAGTAGAAAATGCCGGCTGCCCAGTTATGCGCTGCATAGAACTTCCAGCCCCGCTCGATGACATTCTCCACGCCGGTGCGGGAAGCGTCCAGGTTCATCGAACGCATCTGGCCGGGATGCTCTCCGGCAGGATCGAAATAAACGCCCCTGGTACCGCAGCCGGTGGTTTCCTCGGTTCCCACCACCTTCCAGTCCGGATGCTCCCGGCGACGGTCCTCCACGCTATTCTGGATGATGTAATTGTAGCCCACCACATCGACCCCTTTAATCAGTTCGCCACCGCCGGCATTGGCGAAAGTGGAGGGACGGGTGGGATCCATACGCTTCACATATTCCCGCATGGCTGCCGCAACCCGGGTGCCCTGGACCGTGTTTTCCATACCCCACTCCTCGTTGCCACAGCTCCAAAGGATGACAGAGGGATGATTGCGGTCGCGCCGGATCATGGATTCCAATAAGCGAAGATGCTCCTGGTTAATGCCGGGCAGGCGGTTCTCGTCGATGACCAGGATCCCTTCCCTGTCACAGATGTCCAGCAGGGCCGGCGACATGGGATTGTGGGACGAGCGGCAGGCATTGCAGCCCATTTCCTTCAGGCGGACAATGCGCCAGGCATGGAGGGCATCAGGGATGGCTGCACCTACACCGGCATGGTCCTGGTGCATGTTCACCCCCTTGAGTTTCAGAGGATGACCATTGAGAAGGAAGCCCTTGTCTGCATCAAAGGCGATTTCGCGGAGGCCGGTGACAGTCTCATAGATGTCCGTAACTATACCGTCCACCAGCACCCGGGTTTCCACTTTATAAAGATAGGGATCGTCCGTGCTCCAGAGATGAGGATCAGGGATTTGGAATTGCTGTTCAAGGCTGAGGGTCTGTTTAGGCTCCAGGGTAAGGCTGGAAGGTTTCGTCCGTCCCACTTCGGCCCCGGAGGCATCCAGGAGACGATTTTCCACCTGACAGACCTGCCGCTCCAGAGAGCCGTTTTCCACGGTGGTCTCCACATGAAGGGTAGCCGATGCGTATGGCCGGGCAAGATCGGCATGGACGAATGTACCGAAAGGGGCCACGCTCACCGGAGCGCGCTTGATAAGCCAGACATCGCGGTAGATGCCGGCACCTTCGTAAAACCAGCCTTCCTCCAAGCTGGCATCGGCCCGGACGCAGATAAGATTCTCGCCGCCGTAATCCACGTATTCCGTTATGTCGTACACCTGCGTGGCATAGCCGCTGGGCTCACCGCCCAGATAGAATCCGTTGAACCAGACCTTGGCATCACGGAAAATGCCGTCGAACTGCAGCGAGATGCGTTTACCTTCATCTTCCTCTCCAATGGCAAGTTTTTTCCGATACCAGCCTACACTGGTTTCCGGATACTTGTAACCCACCGTTTTATATCCGTGGGAATGGCTGGCTCCGGGAGCATAGGGCAGGGCGGCGACCCAATCGTGCGGGAGAGAGACTACCTTCCAGGCCGAGTCGTCGAATTGGGCGGAATAAGGGCCCTCATTATGGATAGAGTTTGCTTTGGTGAGGTAGTTGAAATACTCCGTGCCGCAGCCAAAATCCCTGACTGGATCGGCCGCGTGGCCGAAGGCAAAGCGCCAGTTGTCGGAAAGGACGGTTTTTTCCCGGACACTCTGAGCCTGTAATAACAGAGAGGAGGCCACCAGTAACAAAGCAAGCAGGGACAGTCGGACTCTTATCATACTATAATAATAAATATCGGCACTTATTTAACATTCCTATACAAAGACTCGGGTCTTCTTGAACAGCGTCCTGAAATCACGAGGTGTATACCCTCGCTTGGCCTTAAAAATCCTATTGAAATTGGATAGGTTGTTAAATCCGCAGCTGTAACAGATTTCCGATACATTTTCAGAGGTATCTACCAGCAGACGGGCTGCGTTACCCAGTCGGATATCGATGATATAGTCCATGACCGTACGCCCTGTGCGCTGGCGGAAGAAACGGCTGAAAGCCGATGGAACCATCCCGACCAGGGAAGCCAGGGTTTCCAACCGGAGGTCTTCCGCGTAATGGTCATTGATATACTGCTTCACTTTTAGCACCCGACGGCTCTGGGTGTCACGCTCCGTGTGGGCAAACGAGCTACTGGCGAGAATCCTGGCGTCGTCGGCCAGGGACAGCTCGTACAGGATCCGCAGGAAATGCAGATACTGGTCAAACTGGTCTGTCTCAGATGCTAACGAGTCCAGCAAGGCATACACTTTCATGATGGTCCTTGTCGAGAAAGCAAGGCCGTGCTCAGCCTTTACCAGCATTTTCCGGATAGAGGTGAACTGGCTCTTGTTGAGCACGCTTCCGGGAAACAGGTCCTTGGAGAACTGGATGGTGATTTCGCGGACGTCGGCCTCCGTACAGCTGCCCTGTTCCCAGGCATGCTCCAGGTCCGTTCCCGCCACAAGAGTAAGGTCGAACGGGCCGATCTCTTCCACGCTGTCGCCCACGACCCGGCGCACCCCGGCGCCGTTCTCAATGAAGTTGAGTTCAAATTCCGGATGAGAATGGAGGGGGAACTGGAACTCGGACTTGTGCCGTTCCACAATGTAGAAACAGTCTTTGTCCGACAAAGGCGTGATTTCTCTCAATACGTTGCTCATGACCGCTTTTATGTTATCCAGTGCAAAGATACTATTAAAACATATTATCCCAACAAATTTTGATACTATTTTTGCAGCCCGCCTGTATTTCGGAAAAGAATGCTTATCTTGCAGTAAAATTCAGACCACATGAGAAAAACCCTCCTGCTGGCGGCCGCCCTGCTTGTCGCCATCCTGCCCGCCGAGGCGCGGAAAGCCAAGAAATTCACCCACAATACCGTCCAGATACCCCAGGTATCCCGGCAGGTCATTGCCGTGGAGACAGACAACACAGCCCTGGTTTTCCTGGTCCGGGAGAACGGCCAGTTGATGATGCTGCACTACGGCGCCCGGGTGGGAGACCCTGCGCAGTACCTTGCCGCCGCGCTGTCAGACGCAGACTACAACACCCTTGCCGGGATGGCCTATCCCGCCAGCGGCGGCCGCTACATCGGCGAGCCCGCCCTCCACGTGAAGTATGCCGACGGCACACACAATACGGAACTCTACTATACCGGCCACCAGGTCACGGCGCGGGAAGGCTGCACCACCACCAGCATCGGCCTCCAGGATTATGTGACGGGGATGGAGGTGAAACTGGTGTACGACGCCTACGGAAAAGAGAATGTGATTGCCGCCCACACGGAAATCCGCAACGGCGGAGGACAGCCGGTAGCGCTCCTGAACTACGCTTCCGCCGCGCTGTACATCGATGCCGACGAATACCTCCTCACCCATTTCCACGGGGCGTGGGCAGCGGAGATGCAGCTGGAGCATGAGGTGCTGGGACACGACATGAAAGTGATAGAGAGCCGCCGCGGCGTGCAGGCCACCCAGGGCAACAACCCCTCGTTCCTGCTGAGCCTGGGCACCCGGGAATTCCGCGAAAACGAAGGGGAGGTCATCGCCGGCGCCCTTGCCTGGAGCGGGAACTTCCGTCTCAGCTTCGACCGGGACGATGCCCACCGCCTGAGCATCCTGGCCGGGATCAGCCCGTTCGCATCGGCCTATCCACTGAAGGCGGGAGACACTTTTGTGACGCCGGAGTTCATCTATACCTGGTCGGCAGAGGGGGCCGGCGGCGCATCCCGGAACCTGCACCGCTGGGCCCGCAAATACAGCATTTATGACGGCGGGCAGGTGAATCCCACCCTCCTGAACAGCTGGGAGGGCGCCTATTTCAATTTCACCACCGAAACCCTCCTCCGGATGATGGACGACGCTGCTCTCATGGGCCTGGAGATGTTCGTGCTGGACGATGGCTGGTTTGGGAACGACTACCCCCGGAACGGGGACAACGCCGGCCTGGGAGACTGGGAACCCAACCGCACCAAACTTCCGGAAGGAATTGATTATCTGGCGCAATATGCGCACGGAAAGGGGCTCAAGTTTGGCATCTGGATAGAGCCGGAAATGGCGAACCCCGCCTCTAACCTTGCCCATGCGCATCCGGACTGGGTGGTCCAGAGCCCCGGCCGGGAAATCTATCAGGGGCGCAACCAGTGGGTACTGGACCTGTCCAACCCCGCCGTGCAAGACTTCGTGTTCGGCATCTTCGACCGCACCATGCAGCTGGCGCCGGGCATCGACTATATAAAATGGGACTGCAACCGGGTGGTCCAGAGTTTCGGCAGCCCGTACCTGGAAAGTGAGCAGGACCGGTTTTATGTCGAATACTGCCAGGGGCTTTACAACGTGATGCGCCGTATCCGCGAAAAGTATCCCCGGGTCATCGTCCAGTGCTGCTCGTCCGGAGGCGGACGGGTGGATTACGGCGCGTTGCGCTACTGCAACGAAATCTGGACCAGCGACAACACAGATGCCCTGTCCCGCATCTACATCCAGTACGCCACCAACCTCATCTACCCGGCCTGCGTGATGGCCTCGCACGTGTCGGCCGTTCCCA
Source organism: uncultured Bacteroidales bacterium (assembly GCA_947168525.1). Classification (GTDB taxonomy): domain Bacteria; phylum Bacteroidota; class Bacteroidia; order Bacteroidales; family UBA932; genus Cryptobacteroides. The sequence continues at coordinate 194,265 of CAMVMG010000001.1, read as the reverse complement.
ACCACCAGACCGGCAACGTGACTCCGCTCAAGTTCCGCTTCGACGTGGCCTGCGCCGGGCGGCTGGGGATGGAGCTGCAGCCCAGGAACCTGTCGACCCAGGAACGGGCGCTGGCAGAGCGCTGCATCGGCTCGTACTACAAGTATCGTGACCTGGTGTTCTCCGGCGACGTGTACCGGCTGGCCTCGCCCTACGATGGTAGCTATTATGCGCTGATGTACGTATCGCAGGACAAGCGCCGCGCCGTGGTGTTCACCTACTGCATCCACTTCGAGCCCCGGAACGTGGGCGGCAAGTCCTTCAAGCTCTCCGGCCTGGATCCGTCCCGCACCTACCGGGTGCAGGAACTGAATGTTGACCGCTCCGCATGGTGGGGAAACGGCCAAGCCTTCAGCGGCAGTTTCCTTGCCTCGGGGGCCTTCAATCCCGTTCTCCCGCAGCAGTATAGCTCGGCCATCTTTTATCTGGAGGCCGACTAACCGCTCCCCCGGGTTCAGTTCCGCCGTCCGGGCTTCGGTCCGCCGGGATTTCGGCCGTTTTCCCGTCCACACAGCCGTCCGGGCTTCGTTCCGCCGGGATTTTGGCCGTTTTCCCGTCCGCCTGTGTATAGTCTGGAAAAGTTTTTTGCGTGAAAAAAAGTTTCGGGGAGACATCAAAATGCGCAGTACATATGCGTAGGATGCCGATTAGCCTACTTATCCGTGTTATTCTTGTCAACACGGATAATTCTATTTTCCTTTGTAAAAAAAACAAGATGGAGAATAATGATTACTGGATACGGGAACGGGAGTGTGAACGTGTTTTTTCGGAAGGCAGACCTTATTATATGATTACCACGGAAAACCTGGATTGGCTACTGTACCGGAACCCGGAGGAATTCAAGGTAGGTACCAACTTGGTGGCAGTGGCCTCGGGACAGTCTGGTTTTGTGATTCTGGACGAAATCCAGATGAACAACCATCATCATGTGTTGGGAGAAGGCTCTCTTACTCAAGCTGAACACTTTACGCAACTGTTTCGTGAAAAGGAACGCCGGTTTCAGTTGTCTTTGGGAAATCCAAGCCTGAAAAAGTGGAATATCCGAATAGATGAAACCTTGTCTTTGAAACAGTTCCGGAATCAGGTCGGGTATATCAACCGGAATGCGTATGTGGTGAGGTTGGACAGTACCCCAACCGGATATCCCTGGGGCAGCGGCAATTTGTTTTTCAACGGCAATCTATGGCAGATGCAGGAAGGCGTTCCTTTTGGAGAATTGAGCATCGACTACCAGCGCGAGATTTGCCGATCGCATCAGATTCGGCTGCCGGAACAGTTCCGCGTACTGGACGGAATGATCTTGCGACAGAGTTTTGTCAACTACCGGAGGACCGAGTCGTTTTTCAACAGTGCCAATCAGTATTTTTCTTATCTGACCAAACGGGGCGAAGCAGATGTGGAGATAGCCAACATGCTGGGTGAGCGAATCCAACTCCCTAATGAAGAAGTGTTTCAGATTGTGGGTGGCTGGTATCCCGGAGAGTCAATCGGCCAATGGAAAGATGACAGGCGATTCGAAGCGGCAAAAAGGATGAAATCGGCCTTGAGATGCAGTAATAAGCAGATTACCCAAGTGCTAAGGCTCCCGCCCGAAAGGGTGGATCAAATGTTTCCCCAGCCCAGGTAGTGGAGTGGAAAGAAAGAAAATTTGCAGAAAAAGTGACAATTCGTTAATTTTGTGGGTTCAACCGAATTAACGATTAACTAAAAATACCAATTTATGGCAACAACTGCTGATCTGAAGAACGGAATGTACATTATGTTCAACGGCAAACCTTGCGTTGTAGTGTACTTCCAGCACGTGAAACCCGGCAAAGGCCCGGCCTTTGTCAAGACCAAACTGCGCAACCTGGAGAACGGCCGCATTCTGGAAAACACCTTTACTGCCGGTGTTAAACTGGACACTATCACCGTGGAGCGCCGTCCTTACCAGTATCTTTACGACGACGGTGAGGCCTTCAACTTCATGCACGAGGAAACCTACGAGCAGATTACCCTCCCCCACGACGTAGTGGAGAATGCCGACCTGATGAAGGAAGGCCAGCGCGTGGAAATGATGTTCCTCACGGAACCGGAAGAGCGCTGCCTCACCTGCGAGCTGCCCACCTATGTAACCCTGGAGGTTACCTACAGCGAGCCCGCCGTGAAGGGCAACACCGCTTCCACCAGCGCCCTCAAGGAAGTTACCCTGGAAACCGGCGCCAAGATTATGGTTCCGCTGTTCATCGAAACCGGCGAAATCATTACCGTGAACACCACGGACCGTTCCTACGGCCAGAGAGTGAAGTAGTTTCCGTCCGTATTATCCGCCAAAACCGCTGTCCATCCGACGGCGGTTTTTTTGTATAGAAGCTGTGCGGACGGGAAAACGGCCAAAATCCCGGCAGAACGAAGCCCGAACGCCTGTGTGGACGGGAAAACGGCCAAAATCCCGGCAGAACGAAGCCCGAACGCCTGTGCGGACGGGAAAACGGCCAAAATCCCGGCAGAACGAAGCCCGAACGCCTGTGCGGACGGGAAAACGGCCAAAATCCCGGCAGAACGAAGCCCGAACGCCTGTGCGGACGGGAAAACGACCGAAATCCCGGCAGAACGAAGCCAAGGACCAGCACTAAAAAGGGAAAGGGCGGGATTAATACACGGCCGTCTGACGGGAGATGTTCAGCTGCTGAATCTTGTAGGTTTCCCCACCGGCAGCCGTGGCATAGATGGTTACCTGGAAGAGCTCCCCGCCGGCATTGAGCTGGCCGATGAGGTACTTCTTGTTAGACTCTGACGCCTTGTGCGTAACCTGGAAAGAGCGGGGTGTATTGGCATTGAAAAACGTACGGAGGATTTCCCGGGCCTGTTTTTTGGAGCAGGTGCGGGACGACGAGATAACGGTGACGTCCATGTTTTCCGCAAACCAGCTGGACAGGGAATTCACATCTCCCTGGGACAGGTAACGGGTGATGGGTGAAAAAACGGAAAACTCCCCGTCCGGCGTCTGCGCCTGTGCAGGGGAGCTGGCGAGAAGACCCGCCAAAACCAGCAATATGCAAAAAAAATGTTTCATCCACCGCATCCTTCTTGCAAAATTCGCGCCGTAGTGCAAGTATCGGCCGGCCAAGCGGCGTTTCGATTTTTTGAAAAAAACACTTAAATTTGTAGATACGATCTGTCTGTTCTAGAGACAATGAACCTCTCGCTGGTCACAGTCGGGAAAACCGACGTCAAATGGGTGAAGGAAGGTCTGGACCTGTACACGTCCCGGCTGCGGCACTATGCACCCTTCACGGTAACGGAAATCCCGGAGCTGAAAAACGCCGGTGCCCTCTCTCAAGACCAGATCAAGGAACGGGAAGGGGAACTGATCCTGAAGCAAATCGCCCCCGGAGACCTCCTTGTCCTGCTGGACGAGCACGGAAGGGAATACCGCTCTGTGGACTTTGCCAAATGGCTGGAAAAGCAGCTGGGCAGCGGTGCCCGGAATCTGGTGTTCGTGATTGGCGGCGCCTACGGATTCTCTCCCGACGTGTACAAACGGGCCAACGCCCTCATCGCCCTCTCGCAGATGACATTCCCCCACCAGCTGGTGCGCACCATTTTTGCAGAGCAGCTTTACCGTGCATTCAGCATCCTGAAGGGAGAACCCTACCATCATGAATAAGCGGACCCGCATATTGGAATGGCTGGCGACCGGCATGGTCACCGCCGCCGTCCTGCTCTTTGCCACATCCCTCTTCATGGGCCTGGGCCGGTCGGACGCCAGTTCGGTCGCCTCGGAGTTGGGCCGACGGGTAGAGCGCCGCATGGAAATGCTGGACGCCTACATGGAAAAAGCCCTGGAAACCGACCCGGAAAACTGGCTGCAGCTAAAAGGGCTTCCGGAAGACATGGTGATCTACCGCTACATAGAGGATTCCCTGCAAAGCTGGGCACACCAGTTTCCCATCCGCAGCGACGACATCCGGGAACGGACGCTGGTCCAGCGCCTGGGAGACTCCCGCAGCGATTCGGTTTCTCCCCTGTCAGAGATTGACACCCTGACGTCCTACATCAACCTGGGGCCCAAATGGTATCTGGTGAAATCGGCCATCCGGCAGGGAAGCCGGGTCATCGCCGGCCTGGAGATTGTGAACGAGCTGCAAGCCGGGTCTTTCACCGGCATCAACCGCCACCTGCTCACCGGTGGGCAGTACGCCATCCAGCCCATCACTGCCAGCGTGGGCATTCCCGTGCTGGTGAACGACGAACCGCTTTTCAAGCTCACCTCAGAGAACATTCCCGAGTTTTCGCCCCGCCACTCCGCGGTGCTCTGGCTGGCCATCGCCCTGCTCCTGGCCGGGCTCATGCTGTTCCTGTCCATCCACACCACCCCCTTCTGGTTCGCCCTCACCCTCCTGATCCAGACCGGCGTCCTGGGGTGGATGTACTTCTACGGGCGGCAGCTCGCACAGGAGTCCCAGCTGTTCTCTCCCCTGATCTATGCCGACGGCAGCTTCCTGTATTCGCTGGGCGCCGTGGTCATCATCAACCTGGCCATCATGCTGCTGGTGCTGGACGTGTACCTGGTCCGGTGGCGCCTGTTGCGCCGCGTCCGCATGTACAGTCCTGCCGTAAAAGGCATCCTGGTCGCCTCCACCGGAGTACTGGTGGTGGCTATCATCCTCTACATCAACTTCACGTTCAGGAGCATCGCCGTCAATTCGGACATCTGCCTGGAGCTGTACAAGGTAAACCTGCTCAGCTTCTATACGGGCATCGTCTATGTCTCTTTCCTTTCCCTGGCACTGACCATTCCCCTGCTGCTGCAGATGGCCTCGCCCCTGATCCGTTCGCTCACCGGCCTGCGCTACGACTTTTTCTCCACCCGCTCCCGGTTGCTGTATGCCACCGCTGCAGGCCTGTATTTCGTGATCATGTCCTCCACGCTGGGATTCCAGAAAGAGCAGCGGCAGGTGGACGTATGGGGCAACCGGCTGGCTATGGACCGGGACATCGCCCTGGAAATCCAGTTGCGCTCGGTAGAGGGCGTCATCGCATCGGACCAGATGGTGGGGGTGCTTTCCGTGCTGGAAAACAGCGAAGACCTCATCCGCGGACGCCTGGTAAGCGCCTACATGGGCCGCATCGCCCAGGACTATGACATCTCCGTAGTCCTTTCCGGCAACCGGGTGGCCGCAGATCCGCTGTTCTCCGAGCGCATCAGGGGCGGCGTGCGGCTGTCGGACAACTCCCATTTCTTCTACAGCAGCATCGGCAGCGGAAGGGCCTCGTACACAGGCCTGTTCTCCTATTACGTCCCCAACTTCGGCTCCTCCACCCTGCTGGTCAAGGTAGAGTCCAAGCACAACCGGGAAGACCGGGGATACCTGAGCCTCCTGGGCATCTCGGACCCCGGCCGCGTGAGCCTTCCCCCCTCCTATTCCTGGGCCAAATACGTAGGCGGGCGCCTGGTGCAGTACAAGGGCTCCTATGCCTATCCCACCCTGTTCTCCGGAGAACTCAAGCTTCGCTCCAACGACAAGCCGGACGGGCATGTGGATATGGACGGGTGGTGCCACTTCGTGCACAGCGTGTCGGAAGACGAGGTTGTCATCCTCTCGCGCCCCAGCACCCCGGTGACAAACTATATCGTAGAGGGATTCCTCTTTGCCATCCTGGCTTTCTTCATGGCGTCGGCCCTGATCTGGCGGCGCAGGAGGAGCGGAAGCCGCCGGTATTACCAGACCCGGATCAGCCTGGTAATGTACGTGTCGCTCACCATCACGCTGGTGGCCATGGCCGTTTTCAGCGTCTGGTTTGTCTATAAGCGGAACAATGCCGACATGGAGAGCATCATGACCTCCCGGATCAACACCCTCCAGGCCATGCTGCAGGAACAGATGCGGCAAGTGGAGGCGGCCGATGTGCGCTCGTCCGCCGTCCTGGACGCGGTGGAGGACGTGGGCAACAACCTCCGCTGCGACATCACCCTCTTCGAGCCGGACGGGAAGGTGGCCCTGAGCACCACCCCGGAAGTGTACGACCGGATGATCCTGGGACACCGGCTGGATGGGGACGCCTATTACAAGATCGTACACGACTACAAACGCTTCTACATGCACCGCGAGCGGGCCAACCGCCGCAGCTACTATGCCCTGTACGCCCCGGTCTTCAACAGCGCCGGCTCCATGGTGGCCATCGTATCGTCCCCTTTCACCGGCATCACCACGGATCTGGAGTCAGAGTCCATCACCCATATCGCCACCATCCTCACCATCTTCCTGCTTCTGCTCATGCTGTCCCGTTTCATCACCTTCGAAGTGGTCAGCCGCATGTTCCGCCCCCTGTCGGAGATGAGCCGGAAGATGACGGTCACCGATATCGATCATCTGGAACCGATTGTCTATGAGCAGGACGACGAACTTACGGGACTGGTGCGCGCCTACAACCGGATGGTGCAGGACCTGAGCGAGTCCACCCGCCGCCTGAAGCAGGTGGAACGCGACAAGGCCTGGACCGACATGGCCCGCCGCGTGGCCCACGACCTCAAGAACCCGCTCACCCCCATCAAGCTGCAGATCCAGATGCTCATCCGCATGAAGCAGTCCGGCAACCCCGCCTGGCAGGAACGCTTCGATGAGGTGGCCTCCACCGTCCTCTTCCATGTGGACCTGCTGGCCGATTCGGCCGACCAGTTCTCCACCTTCGCCAAGATGTACGAGCAAAAGACCGAAAGCGTGGACCTGGACGCCCTGGTGCGCCAGGAAGTGGACCTGTTCGACTCCCGGAGCGACATCCGGCTGGACTACTATGGGCTGGAAGGCGCCGTGGTGGAAGCCCCCCGGCCACAGCTCACCCGTGTGGTGGTGAACCTGATCACCAACGCCATCCAGGCCGTGGACGAGAACGAAGGCGAAAAACGCCTCCTGGTGGCCCTGAGGAACGCCTCCGAAGACGGCTTCTACGACATCGTTGTAGAAGACAACGGCCCGGGTGTAGATGAACAGAACCAGGACAAGATCTTTACACCGGACTTCACCACCAAGACCAGCGGCAGCGGACTTGGCCTGGCCATCTGCCGCCGGATTGTGGAACACTGCGGGGGCAGCATCAGCTACAGCCGTTCCTTTGCGCTGGGCGGTGCCTGTTTCACCGTTAAATATCCGAAAAAATAGTATATTTGCAAAATACATAATAACAACCCGCCATGTCAGACGTCAAACACTTGGACTTGCATTGCCAGATTATCCTGGAAGAATACAGGGAAAACCTTCCGCTGTTCCAGGAAAAAGCCGGGGAACTTTTTTCCCGGCTCAAAAATACCCTGAGCGATGCCGGCCTCATCGTCGCCCAACTGGAATACCGGGTTAAGGCAGAGGACTCCCTTGTCGGCAAACTGGAGCTCAAGGGCGCCAAATATAAAACCCTCGCGGACATCACCGACATCATCGGCATGCGGGTCATCACCTTCTATGCCGACGACGTCGATAAAGTGGCATCGGCCCTGGACCGCCTGTTCACGGTGGACTGGGAAAATTCCGTAGACAAACGGAAACTGCTGGAAACCGACAGCTTCGGCTATCTGTCCCTGCATTATGTGTGTTCCGCAGAAGGGTTCCCCTACCGCTTCGAAATCCAAATCCGTACCGTCCTGCAGCATGCCTGGGCCAATATCAACCACGACACCGGATACAAATCCGGGGTAGAGATTCCCAAGCGGTACATCCGCTCGCTGAGCCGCCTGGCCGGCCTGCTGGAACTGGCCGACGAAGAGTTCAGCAAAATCCGCATGGAGCTCACCGATTACCGCCGGCGCGTCCAGCAGCTGGTGGCCTCCGGCAACCTGGACGAAGTCCCGCTGGACGGGGACAGCTACCGCAATTACTTGAACTTGAATCCCTTCAACGCTCTCAACAAGCGCATCGCCGCCGTAAACCAGGCAGAGATCCAGGAGGTGTCCCTGATGCCCTATCTCCCCGCCTTTCTGGGTCTGGAATGCAATACCCTGGGTGATGTCTCCCGGCTCATCAAAGAGTTTGCCGAGGCCGCCTTCCAGATTGCCTGCTATCAGCTGGGGCTCACGGACCTGGACATTATCTCCTCTTCGATCGGCCCGCAGAACCTCTGCTTCGCCGCCATCCTCAAAAGAGGGGGCGGACAGGCAGGCATCCAGTACTTCCTGGACCGGGTCAACGGTGTGTCGGACGGGAATGCCATCATGGCCCGCATCCTGGTGGAGCAGGCCAGTAACTTACCTTTCATGAACCAATAAGACATGGCCAACAAACCACTGGATACCAGCCTTTTGGATAAAGCCATCCTCTTTGCCACCCGTGCGCACGCCGGAACGGAGCGCCGCGGAAAAGGATTCCCGTATATCGTCCACCCCATGGAAGCCATGGAGATTGTGGCCACCATCACGCCAGACCAGGAGCTGCTCTCCGCAGCGGTCCTGCACGACACGGTGGAAGACACCGACGTCACCGTAGATATGATCCGGGAAACGTTCGGAGAACGGATTGCCTCCCTGGTTGCCTCCGAGAGCGACACCTTTGAAGAAGGTGTAAGCGAGGAAGAAAGCTGGCACGCCCGCAAGCAGGCCGCCATCGACCGCCTGGCCCGGGCTCCCCGCGATGCCAAGATCGTAGCGCTGGGAGACAAACTCTCCAACATGCGGGCCATTGCAAGGGATTATGCCATGATGGGAGACGCCCTCTGGAACATCTTCCACACCAAGGACCCCAAAGACCACGAGTGGCACTACCGGGGCCTGGCCGATTCCCTGCGGGAACTGGAAAACACTTTTGCATTCAAGGAATTCGAACAACTCATCAACCAAGTATTCTGCCATGGAAAAAGCCATTAAGATCTCCCTGGACGACTATATCCTTTTCGGGGGCGGAGCCAACGGAGAAAGCTACAACCACAAGAGCGACCCTTCCGTGATGCTCAAACTTTATTTTCCCGGAAAGGTCACCCAGCCGCTGGACGAAGTCACGCTGGCCCGCAAAGTCTATGAGATGGGTATCCCCACCCCGGAACCCGGCGAATACGTGGTCACGGAAGACGGCCGCTACGGCATCCGTTTCCGCCGCATCCCGGACAAGGTTTCTTTCTCCCGGGCCACCGCCGACCACCCGGAGAAAGTGCAGGAATATGCACAGACCTTTGCGCAGATGTGCCTGCAGCTGCACCGGACCCCTGTAGATACCAGGCTGTTCGAGAACGTGAAAGACCGCTACCTCCGCCTCCTTGAAGAGAATCCTTTCTTTACCCCGGAAGAGAAGAAGAAACTGCGCAGTTTCATCCTGTCCGTCCCGGACGAGGACACGGCCATCCACGGAGACCTCCAGTACAGCAACGCCATCCTGTCCGGGGACAAACGCTATTTCATCGACCTCGGAGATTTCTGCTACGGGAACCACCTCTTCGACGTGGGCATGGTGTACCTGTGCTGCTGCCTGAGCCAGGAAAGCTTCATCCAGGAAACCTTCCACATGCCCAAATCCCTCGCCATCCGGTTCTGGGAGCACTTCGCTCCCGCCTACTTCGGCCCGGAGCGTTCCCTCGCCGACATCGAGCAGGAAATCCTTCCCTTCGCCGGACTTAAAACCCTGATTGTGGAGCGGGACACCCGGTGCCCCATGCCTGAATTCCGCGCAGCCCTATCCTCTATCCTATGAAAATCTCGAACTTAGCAGATAAACGACTGATTAAAACGGGAGCCATCACCGGACTCCTGATGGTGGTGGTTGCCGCCGTCACACTGGAGGCCACGGCGCTGATCCAATACCTCTATTCGCAGAAACAGCTCAAGCAGGAGGCCTCCCTGAGGGCCGAAAGCCAGCTGGAAGCCACCAAGAACAAAATCCTGGACGTGACCGGCCAGGCAGAATCTGCAGTAAGGAACAACATCTGGATTGCCCAGTGGTGCCTGGACGTGCCGGACAGCCTGTACCGTGTCACGCAGCGCATCGTGGAAGACAACCCCGCCGTGGTGGGGTCGGCCATCGCCATTGTCCCGGACTATTACAAGGGAGTCCACCTGCTGGCGCCCTATACCTTCCGGCGCCTGGGTTCCTATGAGCCCGTAACCACGTCCCTGGCCGATGAAAGCTACAACTACCCGGAGCAGGAGTGGTTCAAGAAAGCCCTGGAGAACGAAAAAGGGTACTGGTCAGAGCCCTATGTCGACGAAGGCGGCGGAGAACTCCTGATGACCACCTTCTCCGTCCCCATCAAAGACCGGTCCGGGCACATCGCGGCGGTTCTCACCGCAGACCTTTCCCTGGACTGGCTGACAGACCTGGTGGGGAATGTGAAAGTGTATCCCAACGCCTACAGCATGATGATCAGCCGCACGGGTCAGTTCCTGGTGTGTCCGGTAGAGACCCTGATCATGCACAAGACCATCCAGGAGGTAACAAACAGCATGGAAGACACCTCCATGATGAACAGCCTGAGCCGATCCATGCTCAAGGGAGAATCCGGCAACCAGACCATCCGCTACAAAGGAGCCACCAGCTATGTATACTTCTCGCCGATGGAGCGCACCGGATGGTCCATGTCCATCGTCATTCCGGAAAACGAGATTTACGGGAACATCCGCCGCGCCGGTACGCTGGTCCTTTTCCTGCAGCTGCTGGGGCTGCTGATGCTGGTTCTGATTATCCGGGCTGTCATCAAGAATGCACTCAAATTCCGCGAAGTGGACGAGAAGAAAAAGCGCATGGAAGGGGAACTCCACATTGCCAGCGCTATCCAGATGGCCATGATTCCCAAGATCTCCGCAGACACCCCTACGCACGACGACACGGAACTGTCGGCCTCCATCACCCCGGCCAAAGAGGTGGGCGGAGACTTCTACGACTATTATTTCCGGGACCAGAAACTCTTTTTCTGCATTGGCGACGTGAGCGGCAAGGGCGTTCCCGCTGCCCTGGTGATGGCGGTGAGCCGGAGCCTGTTCCGCACGGTGTCTTCCCACGAATCCAGCCCCTGCCGCATCCTTTCGGCCATGAACGACTTCATGTCCGACACCAATGAGAACAACATGTTCGTCACGCTGTTCTGCGGTGTCCTGGACATCCCCAGCGGCAAGCTCCGCTACTGCAACGCCGGCCACAATCCGCCGCTGGTCCTTACCAAGGACATCAAACCCCTCCCGGTCCTGCCCAATCTCCCGCTGGGCGTGATGCAGGGCATGCCTTTCCAGGAACAGGAGACTGTCCTTCACTACGACGACGCCCTGTTCCTTTATACCGACGGCCTCACAGAGGCGGAAAATCAGGAGCACGAACTCTTCGGCGAAAAGCGGATGGAAGCCGTCTTGCACAAGCGCCGCGGCGTCCAGGAGCATCTGGAAGCCATGCAAAAAGCCGTAGCCGACTTTGTCGGAGTAGCACCCAAGAGTGATGACCTCACCATGATGTTTATCCATTATATGAACAAAGACCAAAAAAGCACGACGGAGCGCAAGCTCGTTCTCCATAACGACATCCAGCAGATTTCCCGGCTGGCCGAATTTGTGGAAAATCTGGCCGAGGAAAGGAACCTGGACAAGACCCTGGCCATGAGCCTCAACCTGGCCTTGGAAGAAGCAGTCACCAATGTCATCATGTATGCGTATCCGGAGGGAGAAGGCGGAGACGTGGAGATTGATGCCTCCATCGACGACCGCACGGCGGAATTCGTGATCTCGGACAGCGGGAAGCCGTTCGACCCCACAGCCGCTCCGGAGGCGGATATTTCCCTGAATGTGGAAGACAGGCCCGTCGGCGGCCTGGGCATTTTTCTGGTCCGGAAAATCATGGACAACGTAGAATACTGCCGTGAAGACGGGAAAAACAAGCTTTCAATGACTAAAAACCTACTATAAATTATGGAAGTAAATATCACCAGACAAGACAAAGTGACGACGGTCCAGCTGATTGGCCGTCTGGACACCCCTGCCTCGCAGGAAGTGGCCAAAACCCTGGAACCCCTGCAGGAGAATGCCAGCGGCACCATTATCCTGGACTGCAACCAACTGGAGTATATTTCCAGCTCAGGACTGCGCATTTTCCTTACCCTGCGCAAGGCCTCCATGGCCAAGGGCGGAAACGTGATTGTCCGGGGAATGAATGAAGAGATCCGCACCGTCTTCATGATGACAGGTTTCCTGAACCTGTTCCAGATCGAAGATTGATGCTTCCCCTGTCCACCCTGCTTGGCTTTAACCTGCATGCCGAAAACCTGCTCCTGCTGGCTTCGGTACTGGTTTTCTTTGCCATCCTCATCACCAAGGTAGGGGCCCGGTTCGGCGCCCCTTCCCTGTTGCTGTTCCTGCTACTGGGCATGGCGGCCGGCGCAGACGGGCTGGGAGTCACCTTCCAGGACTACGAGACGGCCGAATCCATCGGCCACTTTGCCATGACGGTAATCCTGTTCACCGGCGGCCTGGAAACGTCTATGAAAGAAACGCAGGCGGTGATGCGGCAGGGTGTGCTCCTTTCTACCGCAGGGGTGCTCCTGATGACCGTCCTTACAGGGCTGTTCATCTATTTTGTAACGCGCTCCGGACTGGGGCTTCCGCAGACCAGTCTCATCGTCTGCTTCCTGCTGGCCGCCATCCTGTCGTCCACCGACTCGGCTTCCGTGTTCTCTGTCCTCAGGACCCGCCGCCTGCAGCTCCGGGAAAACCTGGGTCCGCTGCTGGAGCTGGAATCCGGCAGCAACGACCCCATGGCCTATCTCCTCACCATCCTTATCGTCCAGCTTCTCTCCGTTGCCAAAGAACAGGGCACGATGGTCGCCAGTCTCTCCGCCCTCCTGCTGCTGGTACTGCAAATGGCTATCGGCTATGGACTGGGGATCCTGCTGGGGAAGGCCGCGAAATGGGTGCTGGAAAGAATCAAGTTGTCCAGCTCGTCGCTGTACGCCATCCTTATCCTGAGCATCGCCTTCTTCTCCAACGGTATCTCCAACCTCCTGTTCGGAAACGGCCTGCTCACCCTCTACATCGTGGGCATCATGGTGGGCAACTCGGACAAACTGCAGTACAAGAAGGATGTCCTCAAGTTCTTCGACGCCATGACCTGGCTGATGCAACTGCTTATGTTCCTGATGCTGGGGCTGCTCGCGCGGCCTTCAGAGATGGGATCTGTCCTGCTGCCGGCCCTTCTCATCGGCGTGTTCATGATGTTTATCGCCCGCCCTGTGAGCGTCTTCTTCACCCTGCTGCCTTTCCGGTCCATGTCGGCCCGGGCCAAGGCGCTGGTTTCCTGGGTAGGGCTCAAGGGGGCCGGCCCTATTCTGTTCGCCCTGTACCCAGTGGTCACCAGGGTGGAAGGCGCCTCCTACATCTTCAACATCGTCTTCTGCATCACGCTGCTGTCGCTGCTGGTCCAGGGAATGAGCCTGCGGCCCGCCGCCAGAATCCTCAAGCTCAGCTATGAGGAAGAACCCGAGGTAGAGACCTTCGGCCTGGAGGTTCCCGAAGAGATGGGCATGCTCCGCAACCATGTAGTAACGGCCGAGGACCTGGAACGCGCCCAGGACCTGCGGGAACTGCATCTGCCCCACGGCATCCGCGTGGTCATGGTGCGACGGGACGATAAGTTCCTGGTCCCCCACGGAAGCATGAAGCTCCAGGAAGGAGACCAGCTGGTGATCATGATGGGAGAGACGGACGACTAAAACACGTAGTCTTGAACATCGGAGCCGGTAACCGGGTTGCCGCCCAGGATTAACAGGCGTTCCACCACATTGCGGAGTTCCCGGATATTGCCGGGCCAGGACCGTTGCTGCAGGAGACTGATGGCCTCCGGCGTAAACGGACGTACGGTTTTCCCGCCTTCCGCGCAGATTCTTTCCGAGAAATAATTCACCAGCAGGGGAATGTCCTCTTTCCGCTGGTCCAGGGCGGGCACCTGGAGCACGATGACGCTGAGGCGGTGGTACAGGTCTTCGCGGAAGTTCCCTTTCTCTATTTCTTCCCGGAGGTTTTTGTTGGTGGCGGCAATCACGCGCACATCCACGGTGATTTCCTTGTCGCCGCCCACCGGCGTAAGCTTTCTTTCCTGCAGTACCCGCAGCACCTTGGCCTGGGCGGCCATAGACATGTCGCCAATCTCGTCCAGGAAGATGGTGCCGCCGTCTGCCTGCTCGAATTTTCCCTTGTGGTCCCGGATGGCCGATGTGAAAGAACCTTTCTTGTGGCCGAACAACTCACTGTCGATCAGTTCCGAGGGAATGGCAGCGCAGTTTACCTCCACAAAGGGCATCATGGAACGGGTAGACTGCTGGTAGATACCCTGGGCGACCAGTTCCTTTCCCGAGCCGTTGGGGCCGGTGATGAGCACGCTGGCATGGGTGGGGGCCACTTTCTCAATCATGGTTTTCAGATGGAGGATGGGCTCGCTCTGGCCAATCATCTCCTGGCCATAGACTTTTTTCTTGAGGATTTTGGTCTGGGTGACCAGGTTGGCCTTGTCCGTGGCGTTCTTGAGGGTGATCAGAATCCGGTTCAGGTCCAGGGGCTTCTCGATGAAGTCGAAGGCGCCCTTTTTGATGCAATCCACCGCCGTGGAAATATCGGCATGGCCGGACACCATGACAACGGGCGTTTCGATGCCTTCCTCCACCAGTTTGGAGAGCATTTCCGTACCGTCCATCCCGGGCATTTTGATGTCGCAAAAAATGGCGTCGTATTTTTCCTTTTCCGCCTTCTGGAGGCCTTCTTCCCCGTTATCTGCCGTTTCTACCTGGTAATTTTCCATTTCCAGGATTTCTTTCAGGGAATAGCGGATGGCCTTTTCGTCGTCAACAATAAGCACTTTCATAGATGCAAATATCGTAAAAATTTTCTACATTTGTAATCTTGACACACAATAGTATGAACGTTCCCGACATCATCATCGCCGTAGACGGCTTCTCCTCTACCGGAAAAAGCACTTTTGCCAAAATGGTTGCCCGTGAATTCTCCTTCCTGTACCTGGACAGCGGGGCCATGTACCGCGGCGTAACCCTGGCCGCCATGGAGCAGGGGCTCATCGCCCCGGACGGGGCCATTGACGAGCCTTCCCTCCGGGAAATCATCGGCACGCTGGACCTGCACTTCCGCCGGGACAGCGGCAAAACGCAGCTTTTCCTGGGAGAGCGCTGCATCGAAGACCGCATCCGCACCCTGGAAATGTCCTCGCACGTGAGTCCGGTCTCCGCCATCCCCTTTGTCCGCAATTTTGTGGACGACAAACTCCACGCCTTCTCCGCGGGCGGGCGGGTGATCATGGACGGCCGCGACATCGGCACCACCGTCTTCCCCCAGGCAGAGCTCAAGATATTCATGACGGCCGATGAAAATGTCCGGGCTCAGCGCCGCTACGACGAGATGCTCTCCAAGGGAGAAACGCCGGTGTTCGAGGACGTGCTGGCCAATCTCAAGGAGCGGGACTACATAGACTCGCACCGGGAAACCTCCCCGCTGTCCCAAGCGGCGGATGCCTACGTGATGGACAACACCCACATGACCCTGCACGAGGAACTGGTCTGGATCCTGGGGCTCATCCAGGGCAAGTTCGGCATTCTGGAAGCTCCCGCACTGTCATGCTGAAAGTAGAGGTAGACCCGGGTTCCGGCTTCTGCGGCGGGGTTATCCGCGCCATCACCCGGGCGGAAGAATACCTCAGCAGCGGTAGCGGTACGCTGTACTCGCTGGGTGCTATCGTGCACAACGAGGCAGAGCTGGAGCGGCTCCAATCCAAGGGCCTGGTCACCATCGACTCCATTTCCGAAGTGCCGGAGGGAGAGACCGTCCTTATCCGCGCGCACGGAGAGCCGCCCTCCACCTACATCGCCGCCCGGGCACGCAAGCTCGAACTGGCCGACTGCACCTGCCCGGTGGTACTGCAGCTGCAGCGCCGGATCCGCGAGGCCTACCTTCGCCTGCACAGCGACGGGCAAAAAGGGCAGGTCATCATCTTCGGCCGGGTGGGTCACGCAGAAGTCCTGGGCCTGGTGGGCCAGGTACAGGGAGACGCCCTGGTGGTGGAGAATGCCGCCATGCTGCAGGATGCCGTCCGGGAAGGCCGGCTGGACTTTTCCCAGCCCATGGAAATCTTCTCCCAGACCACCAAGAGCCCATCGGAGTATGAGGCTATCTGCGAGCTGCTCCGGAGCTACGGGGCCCGGCTCACCGTACACAACACCATTTGTGCGCAGGTGGCTTCCCGGCACCAGCAACTCCAGGCCTTCGCCCGCTCCCACGACGTAATCCTGTTTGTCGCAGGCCGCTCCTCATCCAACGGCAAAGTACTGAGCGACCTCTGCCGGAGTGTGAACCCCCGTACCTATCTGGTCGGTGCGGCAGCCGACATTCTGCCAGAGTGGCTGCAGGAGGCCCGGACCGTCGGCGTCTGCGGAGCCACATCCACGCCCAAATGGCTTCTGGAGGAAGTGGCGGCGGCCGCAAAAATGGCCAAAAGTGACGGCACGGAAGTCACGCCCGACACCTGCGCCCGCAAAATCAGCCAAAAGTGACGGCGCAGAAGTCACGCCCGACACCGGTACCCGCAAAAATGGCCAAAAACGCTGGCTCAGAAGTCACAGACCGCAACTCGAGGCTATTAATTGTTATTTGAAGGTATTGTTAACAAGAAGAGGCCGGCTCGTGCGGGTGAAGGGACATTTATCGAACCGTTTTTTGAAGACTATTATACGGTTTATCTATTTGGTGTTCGGTCTCATTGCTCTTCTTGATTCTTGCTGCCATATAGTGGACTGTCGGGTTCCGCGACAAATCTTAATGGCGACTCATGATACTCATAGCCGTCCACATTGCTTAATGCATTTCTGACCAGATTCAAATCAAGGCATTCTTCCAATTTGGAGATGGTGTCCAAAGTCAGATTCTCTGAACCTTTAAGTAGTTTAGAAACATACTGCGGGGAACATTTCATCTTTTCCGCAAGTTCTTTCTGGCTCATTTTGAGCTCCTCCAAACGATGCATGACCGTTAGGGCTATGAAACCAGAATAGCGAAGCCAACGGCGGTTCTCCCGTCGCCATTGGGCTTTCTCTCTCCAATTGGTTTTGACCTCATGCTTTTGTAGCACAGAGAGTTCTTTATCCGTTGCTTTCTTCATCATAGTCTTCAAATCCGTTGTAATCAAATATACCCTGAGATAACAGATAGTCGCGTACTTTGTTTAGCTTATGGAGTTCCTCCAGAGTATGTTCACGCTCTTGCATGGTAGCCGTTAGTTTAATGGCTCCCCCGGTAATGATGTATCGGCCAGATTCCAGTCTGATGGCATATAGCCGTAGCCAGGATGCATGGGTGTGATACTGCCCCTTTGCTTTTTCTCTTCCCAGCAAAACTTCCGACAATCTGGTATTATCCAATGGCCGGAACAACTCATCCAGATTTGCATCCGGGTCTATGTCCATGATAAGGCATTCCAAATCATTGGCGTCATCGACTGTATCGAACACAGCGCGGTCTATATCCGTGATATGGAAGAAGGAAGACAAATCCTCTACATGTTTCGTAAAGAACGCTCTTAACCATTCATAATCATTCCATTGCGTAAACACTCTCTCCAAAATGTTTACAGCGTCTCCATCATACATCACAGCCCACAGCCGTCCGTTGTCAAGTATTCTTTCAAACCTCATATCATGTACTTTTTGCAAAAGTAATACAATTATCTCAGTTAATCAACTTTTAGGTTGATTATTTGTAAAAAGGTATAAACCGAAGCAGCAGGAGCCAGACGAACAATAGCGCTTTTATCGAATTGGAGCACAGACTTTAACCGGTCCCTGCTCCTTTTTTCGTTATATGTCTCTCCACAACATTCCGCCCTTCATACACACAAAAACAACCACTCTCACTCTCCCGTCCAAACCATCGGCCATTCCTTCGAGCCCTATTCTTCGCCGCCCTTAATGCACACTCAAGATTCGGATGGACATACTCTGCGGCGGTATCTTTGGGCTCGTTTTTCTTTGGCCGTGGATAGAAGGACGGTTGTTTCATTCCCAAAACATAGTCAGGGATTTCAGTTATGGGTGGGTATTCTGGCATCATGACCCCAAAGGTACGAAGAGCATGTGCCAGGGTATTGCCGATGCTCTATTTCTTCCGGAACACGAAAGGGATGTCAAATGGAGGCCCAACACACTGGTCATCGTAGGCAGAGAAATCGGCCACGTATTTCTTCTCCTTCTTGATGAGCCGGAGGAGGCGGTCGTGGACTTCGAATAGATCCAGTTCCGAGATTTGCTCGAGCTCTTTATCGCCCCACTTGTACCCATTGATCTTCATGAGCACTTCAAAGGTAGAGATTTCACCTTTGGCACGCCTTTTCTTGAGCCATTCATAGGCCTGCTGGGCGATGGCGTCGTAGTCGGGCTGGGGTGTTTTGGTATCGGCCATGTGTTATTGAATCAGTGGTTTACATCACAAAGATACGAATAAATCCTGTCCTGTCCACGGCCACAGGGCGGTGACGAAGCGTACGGAGTGGACAGTAGAATTATCGGCGAAAACCCCATTTTTTCAAATCGTATTTTCCTTTGTTTTTGGTGAGAGTCTTTCCGTCAAAAGTGTAGGTACAGACATTGATTCGATGCTGAGGGTTGACCTTGATGTCTTGGAACTTTACAGGCTTCCACTGGATATGAATGTCTTCGAGAGAGGATTGAGTGTAAAGGTACTCGTACAGGTGGGTTGGATAGATGTCAACAGGACCACATTGATCGTGGTCACCATCTGTAACCATGAATTCGCGGATAAGGGCGGAGGCCCGATAGCGGACATCATCGGCCTTGGCCTTCTGATCTTCGAAGGTGATGTCCACGCCGGAGACGTGTGAATGCAGCGATCCAAGTGGAAAGGCAGCTTTCTTGTTCTTTCCGTTCACCGGGTTGCGGTGATAGACAATCCAGTCCTTGAAGCCATCCGTATCTTCTTCGTGATAGTAGAACTCAACACAGTTAATATAGATGCGTCGGGCTACAACGCCATCCTTGAAAACGGCAAAATATCCGCCGTAGAGTATCTTTTGCGCCAGATGGTAAAATATATTGTTCAACTCCTCAACCTTGGCTTTATTTCCTTTCGAGTGGGCGCCGTCGAACTCCCGGAGGCAATCCATCAGTGAATGGTTCTGGATGAATTCTGCTGTAATGTTATTGGTCATAGTCGTGTTATTATTATGCTTCTTCTTTTGGTTTCTCCTGCAGATTACCGAGTATATTCCAACTCACACAGTTCAGGGCGCCACCTTCCTTTACTAGTTCCTGACAACCAGGAATGAGGATAACCTTATGGTTGGGGTAATACTCCTGGATTTGCTCGGCGGCCTTTTCGTCCTCCCGGACGCCCAGTCCGGGTACAAATATACAATTATTTACTTGAAGGAAGTTCAGGTAGGCCCAGTTGAGGCGTGAAGGCCGAGGAACATCATAGTGAAGTTCGGCGATGCTGAATCGGCCAGACAGAGCATCCTTAAGGCGTTTTTGCAGGTCTTTGTCGAAATCGCAATAGTTGTTAATCAGGATATAGTAGTCCCCGATAGCACGAACCATTCCATCGGCGTGGCCGAACATTTCATAGCGATCCCAGGGTATGAGGACTACCTCACAACCAAAAGCCTCTTCCAATTGTTTCCGGATATAGCCTTCCGTATAGCCGGGATTCTCTTTCAGAACTTTATCGGTCATCACAACACAATTGCTGAACTTGACGACATTACCGCCATCTATTACAAACGGAATCTCTTTCCCTTTCAGACGTAAACCTCGGCAAATAGTCTGATATGGCGGGATGTAGTCTTCATACCCTTTGAGGTAATCAGGGGCGTAACGATATTGTAGGAATCGTGTCTTTGTGAGTTGAATGGGCATATAGTCCCTAACCCAGATATGCTTCCAAGACTCGGTGTGCCTAAGGAATTCTGTATCGATTCCTTCATTGTAGAGTGCCAGCAGAAGGTTATGAGCCACAGTTTCGTAGTGCTTGATTCCTTCGGCAAGATATACTTTGTTTGTCTGATAATCACAAATCATACGTCAATACATTACTCTTTCTCCATTAAACCAGACCGTTGGCTTCCACCTCATCTTAGGCAAAGGAGCTTTTCCGGAAAACACCCTTCTCATGGCACTGGCAACGTCTTTCTTCTTCAGCAGCTGTGCTTCTGGTAAACCTTGGCTCCATTCCAGGTGTATCAATAGTCCCTGTGGAGTACTCCAGTCTGGATATACACGTAGTTCTGTCAATTCTCCTTTCTCACACTTTAGGGCTGTTGTTTTACCATCATGGAAGGAACGAAGTTCAAATACATCAGCCGTTAGCAGTGCCTCCATTGGATACAGGTCCGACATATGGCCATCAGCTTTCTCTCCTTCCACATCAGGCAATATAGCCTTTGCAATTACACCAGGTAGAAACCCCTTCCCACAGTTTCTAAACGACAGGACTGTATCATTGGCTCCGAATACAAGTTCTCCTTTGAGGATGTCTGGATACCTGTCAATATCTACCACCGTTGCCGCAAGCAAATCCCAAAAGATTTGTTTTTGGTCTTTCAAATATTCATTGATTTCCATAATAATATAATAGTTAATATATTATAAATCAATGAAATGCGCATTTCTTGGCACAAAGATAGCGGCCTCTTTTGAGACCGCCAAACGGATTTTGTTAAAAGATGTTAAAGGTTCCGAAAAAGTAAGTTATGCCCTAACGAATAAGCCAAGTCCCCAGCTTTCTCTGCGTACCATACTAAATCTTCTACAATGAAATCTTATCCCACCTGTTTTTGGAGGAAACGGTAAGGCTGCTTGTATAGGCTGGGTGAAGGCCTGGAGAATCACTTGAACCTTTAGCATCCAACCATTTTACATCAACCCCAACCCGGATATCATGCTTTAGTTTACGACTCCATTGGTTTGCATACCAGTCATTACTACTCTTAATCAGGTCCAGCACCTCATCACGAGTTAGTATGAAGAACTCAAAACTGTAATCATCTTTCCCTTGTGGAGTAGCATGAACAAACACCCAGGGGCAGACCACCTTTCCGTCCAGATCATCAATAACTCCATCAGGCGTAGAGGTAAGGCCGCATTGAATATTCATAGTAGAACCGGTCTTTACCTGTATCAGTGTGGTTTTGCCCGAAATAGAGGATGCACACAGGAGATCGGCATGTTGGTAATTCTTGATGGAGTCATTAAGATTTACAACATCATACCCCCTTTTCATTAGTTCAAGGGCCACAGCAGTTTCACCCAGTCTGCCAAGTTGATTCACCGTTAGCGTCATTTCTCCCAGAAGAAGGTTTTCGTTGAGACATAGTTATCCTCACAGAACTTGACGAAATACTCAAATCCGTCATAATTTCCAAAGAGTAACTTGAACTGACCGACCCAAGTTATTTCCTCAGCGGCCGGAAACTTCATAGCCTCATCCATAGCTTCCCTGGGGACAATGACCTCTGTATACGTTTCACCTTCCTCAAGGAGTACGCTATAGTGGCATTCGTCCTTGTGAACACGAAGATTCCGTTTACCAAGCTGATAGATTGTGGAGTATTCGTTAGTGTCTTTCATATGGACGATGGTTTTGATGTTCCCACAAATATAACAATTCTCAGCCAATCTACCTACATCCAAACAACACGATTCCTCCTCCATAAAACCTATAATCCTTATTTGGAAACTATAGAAGATCATGCGTGTCTGGAACTTTTACCGGATACACATGCAATAGTTCTATTCATTAATTTTGTCTCGTTTTCTAATTATTTTTGGCCTAATCTGCTTTCTGCATTCGGGACACAACGTCTGCATATAACCACTATTGTTAGTCGTAACCGCTTCTGTGCTTCCGCACTTCTCGCAGGTGTACCAGGAGGCTTCGATAGCATCGTCTATGAGTCGTCTGATATCCTCTGGGGCGTTGTAATGGTAGATTCGGAGGCCGCCGAACTTTTGCTTGATCTGGCTGACCTCAATGGGGTTTTCCGGGTTGGCGGCGTTGAAGGAATCAATGGCCGATGCGACTTTCTCGATCATCGGCCACCATCCTTTTCCGCACTCCCAGGGGATGTCTTTGATGGATTTCATTATTTCAGTTTAGTTTTATTCCGGTAGGGCCAGAGGGCCTCGACCGCCATCATAGTGCGGCCGATAAAGTGGCCCTTGGGGGCAAGGCAGGGGTCGGAAGTCTGTTCCTGGTAGACCGGGACTCCGTAGGTGTCGCGGAATTCTTTTCCGTAGTCTCCGCTCTGCTTCCGGCGAAGGATTTCCGGGAAGAGCCCGATGCGGCCGGGCCAGTAAAGGGCATTCAGGAGGACCAGGTCGGACATAGATTCTGGGGCGAAGTCAAAGAGCCATTCACGCATCTTGTCGGATTCTAAGAAGATGGCTCCGTCGGTGGCTCCGCGGCTAAAGAGCCGAAGTGTGGCCTCGTCCAGCGGGTGCCAGCCGTCTTTGAGCGTGCGGCTGAACTGGTCCAAGGCAGCGTAGGTGGTGATGCGGAGCTTGACGTTCTGGAGTTCCGTCCCATCCAGGAAGGTGATTTCAAAGAGGCCTGGCTCCGTTTCGATGACTAGCTCACTGTCGCGGCCAGAGAGGACTTTGCGGGCTACTTCAAGGCAGCCGGAACCGGCCTCGAAGGGAATCTCGGCACCGTTGTGGATGGACTTGGTGAAGCGGCTGAAGGGCAGGTCCCATTCCACCGGATTGACCTTGGTGACGCCGGTCAGGAAGAGCAGGTAGGAGTCGGGAAGGAAGCTGTAGCCAGAGCTGACCACGATGTGGGCACTGCGCATATTGGCGGCCAGCTCCTGCAGGAGGACGATGAGGCACTCGCGGCCGGGGCAGGCATCCAGCCAGTCCAGTTCCTCGCTGAGGCGGGCCTGGAGGGCGTCGATGGTGACCGGAGCATAGTGGGTGGTTTTGGTGCGCTCAAGGGCGCTGTTGAGTGTTTGAAGGAGTTTATTATTCATGAGTGAAACTTTGTTTTATCAGGGTTCGTATTATAGGACGGCCATGGTACCGGAGGCCGCGGTTTTTCAGAGGATATCAGACTTGTCAAAGACTCGATGGCAACCTCCTCGTCAGGAAAAGTTACAAGTTATCAATACGAAGTCGCATTTTAAAAAGCCGCGATTTTTGGCCAAAAAAGGCACTTTTCGGAAAAATATTTTTCAAAATACGCTTCTAACAACGCTCTAAGGCGCTTGCAAAAATGCCAATAGGATTTTGGCGCTATTATGGCTGCTCAACAACTGGTTTTTACGCTTGGAAAACGGGGACGATTGTTCATAACTTTTTCACTTTTTCTGTATAGATTTTTCGTGCTCGTTCGTTTATATATGTATGTAAACTGCAGATAATGTATTATTCAATTGGTCTCGCTTGCAAAAACGCCAACAACTTTATAACTTTGTGAAAACCACTATTTATGCCACTGAAAATCTACCTTGATAAGAGACAAAACAAGCACGGAGAAGCCCCTATCCGCGTTGTCTGGTCATTCAACGGAGACCGGTACCAGACCACGATGGGCTTCAGCATCCCTCCCAAAGCTTGGGATGATGTTGCCAAACGTGTGACACCGGCTGAGTATAACCATAAGAACACGCCATCCACTACCATCAATGCTTTCATTGAAGCAACAGAGAAGGCGGTCAACCGTTTGGAAAACTATGCGCGTGTCCAGAATGCCACCCTCACCAAACCCATCGTCAAGAAGGTGATCGCAGATGTCCTCGGAGCCGGAGGAGAATATCCGGTCACCCAGGAACCCTTATGGAAGAAGATGCTGAAGGAACGCTGTTTGACAAAGACCCGCTATTTTGAGCACTTCAAGGGCGGCAAGTACAAACTCACCGGCTTCGGCAAAGACTCTGAAACGCTGGAGGATGTCGTCATCTACCAGGCTCTGTACGGAGCTGGCCAGATTTGGGTACGGCCCTACGACATCTTCTTCAGCAAGGTGACGCTGCCGGACGGGACTGAGGTGGAAAGGTTTAAAGAAATAAGCATGTAATAGCAGTGTTAGCAATATGGATAAGAAACAGAATAAGAAAGAGAGGAAAGACTCTGTTCGTGAAATAACTTCTACTTTTGCGTCGGCAGTAAAAAAACATCCTGTTTTTCAAGAGTTCTATTTGAAGCATAGAGATAAGGTTATTGTCGGCATCAGAGACAACTATGTTAATCTGTATTACAACTGCGACAGCATTGCCAAGTTCGTTGATACAACCGGGACTCTGCGAGCAAAAATAGATCACTATTATCTCGATCCGGATAATCCATCAAAGCTCATGACGATTGATCCAGCTTTACGCGATTTGTCTTCTGCGTTTGAAACAATCATTCAAAAGAGTGATGACAGGGATAAAAAGGAAAAACAATCCCAAGAGAAACTCTATATTGCCAATAATCTAAATCCGACATCAAACTGGTTCTGCATAGATGTTGAGTACACAAGGTCTATTGCCGAGAAAGAAAAAGCAGAGCCATGGCGGTTTGACATAATCGCCGTTTCTAAAACTACTCCTCACCGTGTGGCGCTGATTGAGTTAAAGTATTCGTTCGGGGCAATTGGAGGATCGAGTGGAATTACCAAGCATATTCAAGACTTCTATACTTTCCATGTTAACGGTTCTTATCGGATATTGCTTCCCGAACTCGTATCAATTATCAGAGGGTTGAGAGATGTGGGAGTTTCTATTCCTAGTGAGATAAAAGAGGACCTGACAGTAGAAGCTTTTTGCAAAAAGCCAGAGTATTATTTCATCACGTTGGCTAACAACCCTGATGAAAACGGAAATACTCCCAAAATGACTATGGCGGGGTATCTTTTTGGAGGGAATACATGGGGCTCTCGCAAAGAATCGAAACTCGTCGGTGAAAAAGGTTTTCATGCGGTTGTAAAAGACCCTTCATTTCGCCCCTCGTTTAAGTTCAGTAAGGCGACTCTTCCGGAACTTGGGATAGATAATATCATCGATAGTCCTTTATACGAAGAAGGAGAGTATTAAAATGAGAATCACCCTTCATCGTCCCCACCAGATAGGCGGCTGCATCACGGAGATTGAATCCAATGCAGGCACCAGGATCTTCATAGACCTGGGGCATCTGCTTCCGGATGGAGACAAACCTTCCGACGATAAGCTGGCCACTAAAGATGCCATCGACAAGCTGACTGCCGGCGCTGCGGCCATCTTGTACACGCACAATCACGGGGACCACGTAGAATTGTTCAATCTGGTGGATGAAAGCACACCCCAGTATATCGGTAATCTTGCTGCGGATTTAATGGGGCGCAAGTACCAGCGTCTATCCTGCCTTGATGACCAGCATGAGGAATGCATGGACCGGTTGATGAAACTGGAAAACTTCCATTTCTATCGTGCTGGAAAGCCACTCTATTTCGGCAAAAGGAAAGACATTACGGTGACACCCTTCTATGTCAGCCATTCGGCCACAGATTCCTATATGCTAAAGATTCAGTGCGACGGGAAGACGGTCATCCATACAGGTGATTTTCGCGAACATGGATACTTGGGCGATGGCCTGCGCAAAGTGATTGACAAGTTCCATATTGCCGGCAATGTGGATGTATTGATTGTTGAGGGAACCAATGTCGGCCAGACAAATAAGCCTGTAATGAGCGAAAAGGAGATTTGCGACTGCTTCAAGGAAATAATGGCCAAGCGCAAGAATGTTTTTGTCTTATGTTCCTCTCAAGATGCTGACCGTCTGGAGTCCGTCTATCAGGCTAATTATTCAACGGAGCTATGGCGGCCCTTTGTTTGTGACAGTTTCCAGGCAGAGACAATAAAGAGAATCTCCCGGAAGTATAAGGGGTTAGGTCCTTATTATCAGTTTAACAAGGGAAAAGCCTATATCTATGATTATGACCCGACGAAAAACAAGGGTCTCATGAATAAGATGAAGAAATGTGGCTTTACAATGCTTATTCGTAGCAGCGATAAGTTTGCAGAATGGATAGATGATATCCTTAAGTTCTGTAATAGAGAAGAAACCTCCTTCGTCTATTCCATGTATCGTGGATATGTTGAAAAAGGCTCGGGCGGATATAATGAGAAAACAGACGCCTTTATTCAGCCCCTGGTTGCAGGTTCTACACCGTGCCTGAAAGGTAGCAAGAGATACGACTACAACCACACGTCCGGCCATGCATCTATTCAATCTCTGAAGGAAATATGCGAACTCATTGGTCCGAAGACAGCCATCATACCCATCCACCACAGTCCGGATGCCGATTTCCACACTGTAGGACTGAGGAAAGATTTGGATGACAAGATTGTTGAGGCTGAGACTGTAATTGACGGAATAACCATCACTTTCAATAAAGCGTAGCAATGACAGACAAGCTTACTGCCGGTATGAAATCCTGGATTAAGCAGGATTACCAGGACATCTGCGAAAGTCCGGCCGAGTACGGCATTTCCGATGCGGAGAAAGAATTCGGCAAGATAGTGGACATCATTGAGGAAGATGTCAATGCCAAGTTTGAGCTGTCGATTCCCAGATTGCTAATCGAAGATTACTTGAGAGAAAATGACTAAACTTGTTTTCCTTGACATAGACGGTGTACTGGACACCTACAAATCCCGCTATCAGCTTGATCCGGAACTGATGGCGCATCTGGGTACTCTTCTGGAGAAAACAGGCGCCAGCATAGTTATTTCATCATCTTGGCGTGCTCAGGATGTGCCCGGCACAGTTGAATTTATGACTGATCCGGACAATCCAAGCGTTGGTGGGCATCCCTTCCTTTTCACCGACAAGATTGTTGGCGTTACTCCCATCCTGTTCTCCGTCATTGACGGTGATATTGACCGTCCTGCAACTCGAGGAGAGGAAATCGCGGCATACCTGAAAGTTCATTCCTGCGACAATTACGTCATTTTGGATGACGACAGAGACATGCTGCCAACGCAGTGGTCTCATTTTGTGCCGATAAACGATGAGTACGGATTAACCGAAGCTGATGTAGAAAAAGCAGTCCTCATATTAAACCAGAAATAACCGAATGACACAATACATCACGGACGAAACCCTCTCAAGGAAATGATACCTGGGGTGCCGAAGGTCAACCGTTAGCGCAGAAGTCACGCCCGACACCTGCGCCTGCAAAAACAGCCAAAAGTGAAGGCGCAGAAGTCACGCCCGACACCGGTACCCTCAAAAATGGCCAAAAGTGACGGCGCAGAAGTCACGCCCGACACCGGTACCCTCAAAAATGGCCAAAAGTGACGGCGCAGAAGTCACGCCCGACACCGGTACCCGCAAAAATGGCCAAAAACGCTGGCTCAGAAGTCACAGACCGCAACTCGAGGCTATTAATTGTTATTTGAAGGTATTGTTAACAAGAAGAGCCCGGCTCTGGCAGACTTCGGAGGCCGAAGGCCGACAAGGGGGAGTTTGAGGGGGCGCAGCCCCTTCAATGCCCCTGGGGGCGGCTGCGAAGCAGCGGGGGATCAAACGAAGTGGCGTCCCTTCGCCCGCACGAAAAAGCCGGCCATGTCTGCCTCGAAGGACTTCGGAGCGTAGCGACGCAGGGGGTCTGGGGGATTAGTCCCCCAGTAAAGTGAAACGAAATAAAGCATAAAAGAGAGCTAAATGGCTCTCTTTTGTGCGGGTGAAGGGACTCGAACCCATACGCCGTAAGGCACCAGATCCTAAGTCTGGGTTGTCTACCAATTCCAACACACCCGCAGTGCTAAGGCTTGCAAATATAGCTATTTTTTGGCAAATTCCACACAGGCCCAGCCCTCGCGAAGGGTCTCGCCGACAAGGGACAGGCCCTGCGCCTGGGCGGCGTCCCGGATGGAGGGGACATCGTCTGCGTAGAAGCCGCTCAGAAGGAGATGGCCGCCGCGCCTGAGCGAGCGGACATAGGTGGGCATATCTTCCAGGATGATATTGCGGTGGATGTTGGCCAGCAGGACGTCATAAGTGCCCATCTGCAGGAGCGAGGCGTCTCCGCACGCGGTTTCGATGCGGGTCCCCACCCGGTTCCAGCGGGCATTGCCCCAGGCCGACCGGGCGGCCACCGCGTCGATATCCACGGCGAACACCTTGCGGGCGCCCATCTTGGCGGCCAGGATGGCCAGGATGGCGGTACCGCACCCCATATCCACGACGGATCGGCCCTTGATCAGCGGCTCCAGTCCCAGCATCCGCTGCATCATCATATAAGTAGTCTGGTGGTACCCGGTGCCAAAAGCCATTTTCGGGTCTATCCAGATGTTGAACCGCGTGCGGGGAACATCGGCATTGAAGGGAGCCTTGATGGTCACCTTACCATCTACGACGATGGGCTGGAAACGCTCTTCCCACGCCTTGTTCCAGTTTTGCCCCTGCACCAGGACGGCTTGGAACGACGCGGCGGCGGGATAGCCGCTCAGCACCACTTTCAGGTCCCCGCTCTTGTACAGGTCTTTCTGGATGTACGCCTTCAGGAAAGGAGCCTCCGTCACGAAAGAGTCGTACGGAAGGTCCGAGAGCTCTGCGGTAAGGATTTCCGCCATCTCTTCCGAGAAAGGCTCCAGGCGGATGCTCACCTCTACATACTGTTCACTGTTCATCATCATCTTCTTTATTCTTGACGGCAAGCTCCTCTTCCAGCTTGACCAGTTCTTCTTTCAAGGCTTCCCGGCGGGAGCTGACCCGCTTGATTACGTCTTCGTACAGGGCGGCCATCCGCTGCAGGGAATCCTGCGCCGGAACCGCTTCCAACTGAGGGATTTCATCCGCCTGACTCTGGAGATACTGCCGGGTGTTGTTCTCGGAAATGGCTTTCTCCACGCCCAGCTCGAACACATTGTGGATGGCGGCCACTAGCGAATACTGGACGGTATCCAGTTGTTTGGTGAACACCGGCACATTGGCATTCTTGTACCGAGCGCGGCCGATCCCGTAGTGCACCTGGTCAAAGCTGTCTCCCCAGGCATTCAGGCCGAACCGGACCAGCAGCGGCGAGCGGATCACGGAGATATGGTAGTCGAACCCCTTGTCCAGGTGCTGGATGCCGCTGGCGGCAAACAGGTACCGGTCCACATCCAGGACGAAGGGGAACACTTCCAGCGTATTGTCCCTGACCATGCCCGTTACGGCCATATTGTCCACCCGGGCCTCTTCCTGGTTCCGGAACATGAGCATCCGGGCAATCTTGGTGAACTCTTCGCTCTCTTTGAGGGAAAGGTCCTTGCCGGAAATCTTGAGAATGCCGTCCACCGAGGGCAGCACCAGATTCATCAGGGTGTCGATCTCCGAGGTGGCGGCCAGTTCGCAGTCCAGGTCGCCGGCGAAAGTGGTGAGCATGGGCATGATGGTATCCACCGCCGGGAACAGCGTGATCACTTTCTCCGCGGTGATGTCCACCAGGTTCAGGTCGAACCCGGCTTTGATGTCTTCCCGGGAGCGGGTGGAATAAAAGCCTTCGAAATAGATGTCCCCCATGTTGGAAGAGGCTACGGTATTGGTAATCTGCAGAGTTCTCTGCCGCATGGCTACGTCGGCCGCCAGCCAGTTCACCAGCAGGCTGTCGTACTTGATGCCGCTTCCTTCCAGGGAGAATTCCAGGTCCAGGTTGGAGGGCAGAAGCAGCACCTTCGAAGGTTGCCGGACGGTATCCAGGGCCTCGTACGAGACGGCGGTCTCTTCTCCCTCCGGCTTGTAGGTGGTATGGAAGGCGTAGGCCCGCATGAGTTCGTTGGCGTCTATATAATCCGACTCCACCTGGGCCTTGAGCTTGAGCGGAGCCCGTCGGCCACGGCCCAGCACCGCCCTTCTGAGACCGCTGAGCGTGGCGCTGGCCGATATGTCCGACACGCCGGAGCGCAGGGTGACCGCTTTCAAGTCCAGCTTGTCATTGTCCAGGGAGCCTTTCAGGTCCTGTACCGACGTGAGCAGCGGGAAGGAGGGCATCATCAGCAGGCCTTCTCCCAGTTCCACGTTGCCGTTGAAGTCCCAGTCCCGCCAGTACTGGGTAAGGCTGCGGGACAGGCTGATGGAGATGTCGGCCAACGAGATATCGTTCTGCCCCCGTGACGGCCGGCTGCGGGAAGCGCGGGCAAGGGCGAGCAGCGAGTCCTGGGGGGCCTCCGGATATACCTTGCGCAGGGAATCCAGCACACGGGCGCGCCGCTGGGCGGGACGGTTTTCCCGCAGACGCTCCGATGCCGCGAGGTCCAGGTGCAGGGAATCCAGGATGTACGAATCGGGGCCCTTGTTCACATGCACCAGACCGCTCTCCGAGACAAGTGACAGCCAGGGCGCAGACTTTTCTCCGGCGGCAGGGATAATCCGGAAACGTTCCGCATTCCGCTGCAGCCCCACGCTGAGCCCGTCCGAGTCCCTGAGCTGCAGCTCCTGCAGACGCAGCCGGCCCGTCAGCGGGGTGAGTCCGCTTTTCCCGCCCAGAATCTCCGCCCCGTTCTGCAGCTGCAGGTTCAGGGCCGATCCCTGCACATAAATGTTTTCCTTGTAGCGGACGTCCAGGGTGTCGGCATCGGCCCGGAGCAGGAGCACCCGAGCTCCCGGAGCCAGATGAGGGTCCATGGAATTGCCCCGGGTCTGGAGCAGGGCGTCCAGCCGGCGGATATGCCCGGAAAGGCTGTCTCCCGGCGATTCCAGGGAAAAGCCGTCGGAGCGCAGGCTGCAGTCGATGTCGGCCTGGCCGATTGAGACCATGTTCAGCTGGGAAAGCTTTACTTTTCCGTGCAGCCCCGCCTGGATGACACCGCTGCCGCCGATCCCCCTTTCCCGGGTAAATACTTGCGTAAGGGAATCCACCCGGGCGCGGATTTTGGCGTCCAGGGCAATCTGCGGGTCTTCGCCCAGAATGTCGCGGACGTCTCCGCTGGCGTCGATTTTGGCTCCGGCGATAGCGAAGAGCAGGCGGGAAATGTCGGCGTCCAGACGGTTCTGCCCGTCGGTTTCCAGGACGGCATCCAGGCTCACACGCCCGCTCCGGCCCAGGCTTTCATGGTCCAGGAAGGCGTCCGGGATCATGACATTGGCCGTGATGGAGGGAATCTTCCCTCCGCCGTAAATACCTTCTACATGGGCGTTTATATCCAGAACGGCGTCTGTCTTCCATTTCCGGAGCACCGGGAAATTGTCCCGGAACGTGTCTATCAGTTCCCCGAGCGGGGCCTTGCCGGAACTGGCGTCCAGGCCCACCTCCCAACCTTCTTTCAGCCGGGTCACGTGCCCTTTCGCTTCCAGTTTCAGGGAAGACAGGCCCAGTGCCAGCGACTCCAGGTCCACTTCCAGCAGGCTGTCTTTCCGTGCGGGGACATGCCCTTGGGCGTTCAGGGTGACAGGCAGTTGGAGCCGGCCGTAATTCCGGGTGCGCAGGCCCACCGCCGCGTCTGCGTCAAGGGAGAACTGCCGATGCCGTGCCGCTGCCCGGAGGCGTGAGAGGTTCAGGGACAGGGTGTCGGACGGGAGCCGCCCCCTGATGCGGAGGGAATCCAGTTCCAGGCGCGCCTGGATCCGTTCCGGTTCCCAGGTCTGCACCTCCCCGTCCAGGCTCAGGCGCTGCATGGAAAACTGGCCGAACAGGGTGTCCGGCAGGTTGGAATATACGATGAGAGGGCGGTCTGTCAGGAGCACCCGGTGCAGCCGGATGGGCGGCAGGGGCTTGCTTTCGCCGACGGATTCTCCCAGGGGAAGGATATCCCAGGAGGCCGCCGTGGAGTCGTAACAGTGGGCGAAGATACGGGGATGGCGGAGTTCCGCCTGGTGGATGTTGTAGGTGCCGCGGATCAGGTCCGGGTAGTTGATGCTCAGGATGAGTTTATCCAGGGAAACCAGCGTGTCGGCCTCCGGGCTCCGCCCCCCGCGAACCCCTTCCCAGCGGGCGTGACGCGCGTGGGGATAGGTGACGGAAAGCTGGTCCGCCTCTATGTGGAGATAAGGGAAGCTTTTGATTACATGGGCCTTAACCTGCCGGAAGGAGACATCTCCCTCTACGAAATCCGCCGCAATCCCGTTGACGATACCGGTGAGGACGCTGGGCCGAAGCAAGATCTGCAGCGCCACCAGCAGCACCAGTACCAGCCCCGCCAGCCCCAGCACGACATTCCGTATGACTTTCCACGCGTTCATGGTTCATCATACAAAGATAGCACTTCCGGGGGGATTTTACCAGCGGGAACTAAGGGAAAGTGACAAAACGGACGTCCTTCAGGCTGATCATGGCAGGGTCGTCGATGGCCCTTTCCGTTTCATTGTAGAAGAAGGTGGCATCCTCGATGGAGATGTCGTGGACGGTTCTCAGCGTTCCGGAGGCGCGGATGGCTGTCTGGCAGCCCCGGCACACGATGCGGCTCATCCGGATATCCTGGAACTCGGGCACGAAACGCTCCGACCGGGCCGGCTGGTTGGTGTCATAGCCGGCCGGACGGTCTGCGTAGTCGGTCTGGAAGACAATGGCCTCGTCCTTGATATCGGTCATGTAAATGTCTGAAATGACGATGTTTTTGGTAACGCCGCCCCGCTCCGGCGCACTCTTGAAGCGAAGCCCCGTGTCTGTGCCGGAGAACGTGTTGTGCCGCACCACGATGTTCTCCATGCCGCCGGAGAATTCCGAGCCGATCACAAAGCCGCCGTGGGCGTGGAACACCGTATTGTTCTCGATCAGGATATCCTTGCAGGGGCCCGCCGCGAGGGCCGATTCCCCGGCGCCGCCCTTGAGGCAGATGCCGTCGTCACCCACGTCCACGGTGCAGCCGCGCACAACTACCCTCTGACACTGCATCAGGTCTATCCCGTCCCCGTTCTGAGCGTTCCAGGGGCAGCGGACGGTAACCCCTTCTATGGTCACATCCTTGCAGCGCTGGGGCACCAGGTGGAATTTGGGCGAATTCTGCAGGGTCACCCCCTCCACTTTCACCCTTTCGCAGTCCGTAAAGCGGATCAGGTGCGTCCGGAGCCGCTCCTGGGCCTCGGCGCTTTCCGCGATGTCCGGGAAATGCTTGAGCCCGAAGGGATACCACAGGCTTCCGTCCTGGCTTACCGTACCGCCCTTCCGGCGGAATTCGCTCCATTCGGTGTCGCTCACCTTGCTGCGCTTGACGGCCCGCCACCAGGCTCCGTTCCCGTCGATGATGCCCTCGCCGGTGATGCTTACGTCGTGCCGCTTGGAGGCGGTGATGCCGGGCTTGACTTTCTCCCCGTCCAGGAATTCCCGCTTGTCCGGTGAGAACAGGATCACGGCGCCCCGCTCCAGATGCAGGTCTATGCAGCTTTTCAGCGAGATGGGGCCGGTGAGGTATATGCCTTCCGGAACAAGCAGGCGGCCGCCGCCCTGTTTGTCCAGGGCCGATATGGCCTTGCGGAAACTCTCCGTATTGGAAGTGACGCCGTCCGGGACACCCCCGAAGTCTGACAGGGAAACCTGCCTGTCCGGAATCACTGCGGCGGCAGGGGCTGTCTGGGCCAGCAGGGCGGAAGACAGCAGGAGAAGGGGGAGAAGAAGGATGATTCTTTTCATGCTAAGGTTCTTGGTTGGTTTGGCCGGGAAGGCGCTGGTAGGCCAGGCGCTCGTCTCCCGAAGCAAGCAGGATAATGCCACAGTAGCAAAAACCGTGCTTGAGGATGTTGTGCTGCATGATGCGGTTGTCCCGGTGGGTGTCTATCCGGATGTTGGGGTCCCGGGAGAAACAGAATTCCATGATGGCGTGGAAGATACCGTGCACCTGGGGCACGCTGGCGATGCGGTGCACCACGTGATAGGGTTTCCCGTCGTCCAGCCAGGCACCGTCATAAATCCGGGCGTAGGTGGGCTCCGGAGAGGCGATGAAGGCGAAATACCCGGCAATTTCCCCCTCGTGCACAACGACGTATCCGTTCCCCAGGCTAATGTCTTCCCGGATAGTTTCGGTCGACGGATATCCGTTAACCCACTGGTTCACATTGCCGGAGGCACGCATGATCCCCTTGGCCGCCTCGATGACGGGCATGATGGCCGGTACGTCTCCGGGATATGCAGGGCGCACTTCCATTTTTGCAAAGGTAGCAATAAATGATTATATTTGTATGATAAAAAAACACGTGGACTAACATAACCAATTAGCATATGAGCAAATACATTCTGGCATTGGATCAGGGAACCAGTTCTTCCCGCGCCATTGTCTTCGACCATGAAGGGCACATCTGCTCCACCGCCCAGATGGAATTCACCCAGTATTTCCCGAAACCCGGCTGGGTAGAGCACGACCCGATGGAAATCTGGTCCAGCGAGGCCGCCGTCATCGCGGAATCCATCTCCAAGATCGGCATCGGCGGAAAGGAAATCGCCGCCATCGGCATCACCAACCAGCGGGAAACCACCATCGTCTGGGATGCGGAAACAGGCACGCCCGTATACAATGCCATTGTCTGGCAGGACCGCCGCACGTCCGAATTCTGCGACTCCCTCAAGGAGCGCGGCCTGGTGGACAAGATCCGGGAAAAAACCGGGCTCATCATCGACGCCTATTTCTCCGGCACCAAGATTAAATGGATCCTGGACCACGTGGAAGGCGCCCGGGAAAAGGCCCGGGCGGGCAAACTCCGCTTCGGAACCGTAGACAGCTGGCTGGTATGGCAGCTCACCCGCGGGCAGGTGCACATCACCGACGTTTCCAACGCCTCCCGCACCATGCTCTTCAACATCCACACCCTGCAGTGGGACCAGGAACTGCTGGAGCTGCTCGACATCCCCGCCTCCATGATGCCGTCCGTGCGCTCCTCCTCAGAGGTGTACGGCCACACCAAAACCACCATCTTCGCCCACGAGGTTCCCATCGCCGGCATCGCCGGAGACCAGCAGGCCGCCCTCTTCGGCCAGATGTGCACGGAGCCCGGCTCCGTGAAAAACACCTACGGCACCGGCTGTTTCCTGCTCATGAATACCGGAAACAAACCCATCCTGTCCAAGAACAACCTCCTCACCACCGTCGCCTGGAAAATCGGCGACACGGTGAACTATGCCCTGGAAGGCTCCATCTTCGTGGGCGGCTCCGTGGTCCAGTGGCTCCGGGACGGCCTGGGCATCATCCGCTCCTCGGCCGACATTGAAGCGCTGGCCGCCAGCGTCCCGGACAACGGCGGCGTTTACTTCGTACCCGCCCTCACCGGCATGGGCGCCCCGTACTGGGACCAGTACGCGCAGGGCGTGATTTGCGGTATCACCCGCGGCGCCACCGCCGCCCACATCGCCCGGGCCGCCCTGGAAGGCATCGCGTTCCAGACCATGGATATCGTGGGTGCCATGGAAAAAGACGCCGGTGTATCCCTGACGGAGCTCAAGGTAGACGGCGGCGCCTCCCGGAACAACCTGATGATGCAGTTCCAGGCCGACATCCTGGACACCCCGGTCATCCGCCCGGAGGTCACCGAAACCACCGCCATGGGCGCCTGCTACCTGGCCGGTCTGGCCGTGGGCTACTGGGATTCGCTGGAGGATATCCGAAAACAGTGGAAGGCAGAACGCGTCTTCTCCCCTTCCGGCGCAGACATGCAAGCCGTCAAGAAGGGCTGGGCCACCGCCATTTCAAGAACTTTAACCCGTTAAACTATGCAGCAATATCTGTTTGAATTCATCGGCACGCTGGTGCTGGTACTGATGGGCGACGGCGTCTGCGCCGCCACTTCCCTGAATCAATCCAAGGCCAAAGGCGCCGGCTGGGTGGTTATTGCCCTGGGCTGGGGTTTCGCCGTGATGATGGGCGTGCTCATCGCCGGCCCGGTCTCCGGAGCGCACCTGAACCCCGCCGTTTCCCTGGGCCTTGCCATCGCAGGCACGTTCCCCTGGGCGTCGGTTCCCGGATACATCGTGGCCCAGATGCTGGGCGGTTTCGTGGGCGCCTGCCTGGTATGGGTCTTCTACAAAGACCATTATAAAGCCACCAAAGACCAGCCGGACACCATGCTGGGCACGTTCTGCACCATGCCGGCCATCTACAACCCCTGGCGGAACTTCCTCTCGGAGGTCATCGCCACCTGCGTGCTGGTATTCGCCATCCTGGCCCTCGCCACGGGCGGAAACGCATTCAACATCGGCGGCGCAGCAGCCTCTACCGGTTCGCTGGGCGCTTTCCCGGTCACCTGCGTCATCATGTCCCTGGGCATGTCCCTGGGCGGAACCACCGGCTATGCCCTGAACCCCGCCCGCGACCTCAGCCCACGCTGCGCCCACGCCGTCCTGCCCATCCAGGGCAAACGGGACAGCGGCTGGAACTACAGCTGGGTGCCGGCTGTGGGCCCCATGGTGGGCGCCGCCATAGCGGCCGGTCTGTACCTGCTGGTATTCTAAGCCATGGGCAAACTCTCTTCGCTGCTCAAGAAATGGACCGAGACCTCCCTGGTGCTCCGCATCCTGGGAGGTCTTGCCATCGGTGCCGTCCTGGGCCTGTTCTGTCCCCAGTGGAAGGGCATCGGCCTGCTGGGAGGGGTATTTGTCGGGGCCCTGAAAGCCATCGCCCCGGTGCTGGTGGGACTGCTGGTCTGTTCGGCCATCGCCAAGGCCCAGGGTGGCCTGGGGCCCCGCTTCCGTACGGTCATCCTGCTATACCTGCTTACCACCATGGTGGCCGCCATTGTGGCCGTCGTGGGCAGCTTCCTCTTCCCGGTCACCATCAAGCTCAGCGGAGAAACCGTCGCCCATACGGCACCCGGCGGCCTGGCCGACGTATTCTCCACCCTGCTGGGCAACCTGGTCTCCAACCCCATCCAGTCCCTCTCCCAGGCCAACTATATCGGCATCCTCTTCTGGGCCGTCGTGGCCGGAGCCGCCCTGAAAAAGATGGCCTCCGGAAATACGGTCCGGGTGGTGTCGGACCTTGCCGACGCCGTTTCTCAGATGGTCCGCTGGATCATCCAGTTCGCCCCCTTCGGCATCCTGGGCCTGGTGTTCACCTCCGTCTCGGAGAGCGGCCTGGAAATCTTCCGGGACTATGGGAAACTGGTGCTCCTGCTGGTAGGCTGCATGTGCACCACGGCCTTTGTCATCAATCCCGCCATCGCGTGGGTCTTCCTGCGCCGGAACCCCTATCCCCTGCTGTGGAAATGTATCCGGGTCAGCGGCATCAACGCCTTCTTCACCCGCTCTTCCGCCGCCAACATCCCCATCAACATGCAGCTGTGCAAGGAACTGGGGCTGAACGAGGAATTCTACTCGGTGAGCATCCCGCTGGGGTCCACCATCAACATGAACGGAGCGGCCGCCACCATCACCGTCCTTTCCCTGGCTGTGGCCCATACGGTGGGCATGGAAGTCCCGCTGACATCGGCCATCTTCCTGAGCCTGATCGCCACCCTGGGTGCCTGCGGCGCCTCGGGCGTAGCGGGTGGATCGTTGCTGCTGGTGCCCATGGCCTGCTCTTTCTTCGGGATTGACAACGACACCGCCATGCAGGCCGTGGCCGTGGGCTTCATCATCGGTGTCATACAGGATTCTGTAGAAACAGCCCTCAACTCCTCGGCCGACGCCTTCTTCACCGCCGTGGCGGAATTCCACGACCGCCGGAAAGCATAAAAAAGACCGGTCCGACAGTTTTGCCGGGCCGGTCTTTTTATGGTCAACGACTACTCTGCAGGAGAGAAATCGTCTTTGCCTACACCGCAGAGGGGGCATACCCAGTCGGCGGGGATTTCCTCGAAGGGAGTGCCGGGCGCAATGCCGCTGTCCGGATCGCCTACCTCAGGGTCGTAGACGTAACCGCAGATGTTGCATACGTATTTCATGATCCGATTAATGAAGGGTTAATGGTTTACAGGCCGATGGTCTTGAAGAAGTCGTTGCCCTTGTCATCTACCAGGATAAAGGCCGGGAAGTCTTCCACCTGGATCTTCCAGATGGCTTCCATGCCCAGTTCCGGGTATTCCACGCATTCGATGCTGCGGATGCTGCTCTGGGAAAGCACTGCCGCCACGCCGCCGATGGTTCCCAGATAGAAGCCGCCGTGCTTCTGACAGGCATCGGTGACCACCTTGGAACGGTTGCCCTTGGCAATCATCACCAGGGAAGCGCCGTGGTCCTGGAATTCATCTACATACGGATCCATGCGGTTGGCCGTGGTGGGGCCCATGGAGCCGCAAGGGTATCCGGCCGGCGTTTTGGCAGGACCGGCATACAGGATCGGGTGGTCCTTGAAATAAGCGGGCATATCCTCGCCGGCATCCAGGCGGGCCTTCAGTTTGGCATGGGCGATGTCACGGGCCACGATGATGGTTCCCTTCAGGTTTACACGGGTGCCCACAGTATATTTGGTGAGTTCTGCACGCACGGCGTCAATGCCCTTGTCCAGATCGATTTCGATGCCCCTGGGACCTTCTCCGGGACGGCGGAGTTCTTCCGGAATGAGCTCGGAGGGGTTGGTGTCCATCTTCTCAATCCAGACACCGTCGGCATTGATCTTGGACTTGATGTTGCGGTCTGCGCTGCAGCTCACGCCCATGCCGATGGGACAGCTGGCGCCGTGGCGGGGAAGGCGCACTACACGGATGTCATGGGCCAGGTATTTGCCTCCGAACTGGGCGCCCAGGCCAATCTTCTGTGCTTCCTTCAGCAGTTTTTCCTCCAGGTCGATGTCCCGGAAAGCGCGGCCGGTCTCGTCACCGGTGGTGGGAAGGTTGTCGTAGAACTTGATGCTGGCCAGCTTTACGGTAAGAAGGTTTTTCTCTGCCGATGTGCCGCCAATTACAAAGGCAATATGGTAAGGCGGGCAGGCTGCCGTGCCCAGCGAACGCATTTTCTCTATCAGGAACGGGACAAGGGTGCCTTCGTTCTGGATGGTGGCCTTGGTCATGGGATAGAAGTAGGTCTTGTTGGCGCTGCCGCCACCCTTTGCCACCATGATAAAGCGGTATTCGCTGCCCTGGGTGGCCTCAATGTCAATCTGTGCGGGGAGATTGCACTTGGTATTCACCTCATTGTACATATCCAGCGGAGCGTTCTGGCTATAGCGGAGGTTCTCCTGGGTATAGGTATTGAAAACGCCGCGGCTCAGGGCTTCTTCATCTTCGAAGTCCGTCCAGACATGTTGACCTTTCTCTCCGTGGATGATGGCCGTTCCTGTGTCCTGACAGAAGGGAAGTACTCCCTTGACAGAAGTCTCTGCGTTGCGCAGAAACTGCAGGGCCACGTATTTGTCATTGTCCGAGGCCTCAGGGTCTTTCAGGATGGCCGCAACCTGCTCATTGTGGGCGCGGCGAAGCATGAACTGACAGTCATGGAAGGACTGCTGAGCTACCAATGTGAGGGCTTCCGGAGATACTTCCAGAAGGGTCTTGTCGCCGAACCGGGTGGATTTTACCAGCTTCTCTGAACCGGGAATCTTATAATACTCCGTGGTGTCAGGGCCCAGCTGAAACATGGGTGCGTATTTGAAATCTGCCATAAAGAATAATAGTTATTTGCTTTGAAGTTTACAAATATAAGGTTTTTTGCGGAAATCTCCGTATCTTTGTAATTGCCAAAACGCAAAACCACATAAAATTTCAACAAATATGTCCGAAACCAAATTCAGGGTCGAAAGCGACCTTCTCGGAGAGCTCCAGGTTCCTGCCGATGCCTACTACGGCGTACAGACACAGCGGGCGCTCAACAATTACAAGATTTCCACCACGCACATGTACGACTATCCGGAGTACGTTATCGCGATGGCCTATGTGAAGATGGCCGCCGCCAGCGCCAACGCAGAGCTGGGCGTGCTGGACCAGAAGATTGCCGATGCCATCGTGGCCGCCTGCAAGGAGATTGTGGACGGAAAACTGTGGGACCAGTTCCCGGTGGACATGATGCAGGGCGGCGCAGGCACCTCGGTGAACATGAATGCCAACGAGGTCATCGCCAACCGCGCCCTGGAACTGATGGGCCACAAGAAGGGCGAGTACCAGTACTGCTCGCCCAACGACCACGTGAACTGCGCCCAGAGCACCAACGACGCCTACCCTACGGCTTTCCGCTATACGTTCGTGCGGATGAACCGCCATCTGGAAGAAGCCCTGAAGCAGCTCATCGCCGCTTTCCGGGCCAAGGGTGAGGAGTTCAAGGACATCATCAAGATGGGCCGCACCCAGCTGCAGGACGCCGTCCCCATGACCTCCGGCCAGGAGTTCAACGCCTTTGCCAACAACCTGGAAGAGGAAATCGCCAACCTGAACCGCAACGCCGTCCTCCTGAAAGAGATCAACATGGGCGGTACGGCTATCGGCACCGGCCTCAATGCCGTTCCCGGTTTTGCAGAGCTGTGCACCAAGCGCATGAGCGAATTCAGCGGTGACGAGTTTGTGAAGGCCCCGGACCTGGTAGAAGCCACGCCCGACACCGGCGCCTATGTGAGCTATTCCGCCGCACTCAAACGCCTGGCCGTCAAACTCTCCAAGATCTGCAACGACCTCCGTCTGATGGCCTCCGGTCCCCGCTGCGGCCTGCACGAGATCAACCTTCCGCCCATGGCGCCCGGTTCCTCCATCATGCCCGGCAAGGTGAACCCCGTGATTCCGGAAGTGACCAACCAGGTGTGCTTCAAGGTCATCGGCAACGACACCGCCGTGTGCTTCGCCGCAGAAGCCGGCCAGCTCCAGCTGAACGTAATGGAGCCCGTAATCGCTCAGTGCATCCTGGAAAGCCAGACCTGGCTGATCAACGTGATGAACACCCTGCGCACCAAGTGCATCGACGGCATCACCGTCAACGCGGAGCACTGCCACGAGATGGTGAAACACTCCATCGGCATCGTAACCGCGCTCAACCCTTATATCGGCTACAAGACTTCCACCAAGGTGGCCAAAGAGGCCC
The DNA here is from genome assembly GCA_947168525.1 of uncultured Bacteroidales bacterium. Taxonomy (GTDB): domain Bacteria; phylum Bacteroidota; class Bacteroidia; order Bacteroidales; family UBA932; genus Cryptobacteroides. The sequence continues at coordinate 153,428 of CAMVMG010000001.1, read as the reverse complement.
TGGAAACCGGCCGCAGCGTCTACGACCTGGTACTGGAGCACGGCTACATGACCAAGGAGAAACTGGACGAGGCCCTGGATCCCAAGGCCATGACCGCCTCCCACGAGCTGCTCAAATAGCCTTCTATTTATTATCTGATCAGGGTGCACCACGCGGTGCACCCTGTTTGTTTTATCCCAGGCAGGCCTTCACCCGCTTCCAGTTGCCCTTGGCGTTGTCGGCGGCCGTCCACAGGACCCGGAGGACTTCCCCATCCGGGAAGTCCAGCCCTGCGGTGCCGGAGGCAATCTGCAGGAAATTCACATGGTCCGGGGCGTCGGGGCCGGGATTGCCCAGCAGACGGGTACAGGGAGCATCGTCCTCACAGGGCTCGAAGGTCATTTTAAGGGCAGGTTCCGTCAGGGGATTGTCGTCATCGTCCACCAGGATGGCGCTCCGGAAGGTTTCCATGTTCACGGATTTGGTGTATTTCACCACCAGCTGCTTGCGGTCCCATTCGCCGGGGCCGTTGTGGAAAGGACTCCCCCAGCCCAGATATTCGTCGATGCCGGCAAACACGTAAAACATGCCCTGATGCGGCAGGAGGCCTTCCGGATCCAGGGGGGCGATGTCCTCACAGTCGATCTGGCAGAGGAACGTGAGCGGATAATCATAGCTTTCCCCGTCTTCCTCCACGTGGGCAAGGGGATACTCCATGTCGGCGGGAAGATCCGGGTCTCCCCACCACTTCGAAGAGCAGAACAGTTCTGCTTCGGTAGGTTCCAAATTGATTTTTATGGCCATAAAAACGAGATTTCTGCCCAAAGATACAAATTTTTTGAAATTTTAGGTACTTTGTCTTGCAAGGTATTAAAAAAAATTTATATCTTTGCATCGACAAATATTTTAAGAAATGAAAAAAGTAACCAATGCCTGTATCGGAGGGCGCAACTTCACCCTCGACGAGGATGCCTACAACCGCCTGTCGGCCTATCTGTCGCATTTCCGCGCCAAGCTCACCGTTTCAGAACTTCAGAAAGCAGAGGTCATGGAAGAGATCGAAGGCCGGATTGCAGAACTGTTTTACCAGGAAGTGGGAGCAAGTTCCCGCGTGGTTTCCCTTGCGCTGGTGGAAAAAGTAACCTCCACGCTGGGAATGCCGGACGGGTCGGCCGAGAACAGTACCGGAGCCTCCTATGCTTCCGGCGCTTTCACCTCCCGTGAAAGCGGCAATGCTCCCAAGAAACTCTACCGGGACAAGGTTGAAAAGCGCCTTGGCGGCGTCTGCTCCGGTCTGTCCTGGTATTTTGACGTAGACGTAACCCTCATCCGCGTACTCATGCTGGTGGCGCTGATATGCGGATCGGCCGGATTCTGGGTGTACGTAATCCTGTGGATTGCCATCCCCGCGGCCGACACGCCCGCCAAACAGTGCGAGATGCACGGTATCCCCGCCACCGCAGAGAATATGGCACGCTTCGCCCGCAGTGCCAGAGAGGAATATAAAAAGTAAAAGAGCATGGAAAGCACGAGTGACAATGTCCGCGCGCAAATGCGGAAAGGGGTGCTGGAATATTGCATCCTCAGTATCCTGAACAAGAAGGAGGCCTATGCCTCCAGTATCCTGGAAGAGCTCAAACGCGCCAACATGCTGGTGGTGGAGGGGACGCTGTACCCGCTCCTGATCCGGCAGAAAAACCAGGGACTGCTCTCTTACCGCTGGGAAGAATCCCCCCAGGGACCGCCCAGGAAGTATTATGTGATTACCGACAAGGGCCGCGCCCAACTTGCGGAGATGGATTCGGCCTGGCAGGAAATGGTAGACAGTATTGAAACCTTACGGAAATGAAAGAAGTAGAGAAAGTGAGCATCGGAGGCTATGCCTTCACGCTTGAAAAAGACGCAGCCGCCCTGGCGCAGGAATACCTCTCCTCCCTGGAAGCCCATTACCTTCAGCAGGAGGGCGGCAAGGAGGTCATGGAAGGAATCGAAGAGCGGATGGCCGAGCTGCTGCTGGAGAAATGCGGCATGTCCGGTGTGGGCTCCGAAGCCGACATCCGCAGCATCATCGACATCATCGGCCGGCCGGAAAAGATAGAGGAGGACGACCCGGCTCCGGACTCCGCCCCGGAAAAGCCCCGGCGGAAACTGTACCGCGATCTGGAGAACAAGCAGCTGGGCGGCGTATGCAGTGGTCTGGCCACCTATTTTAACGTAGAGGTTGTATGGTTCCGGCTGGGTTTCGTCATCTTTACGGCCATCAGTCTCTTTGCCGGGGGCATACATGAGGTTTGGAACTTCTCCGTCCCGTTCCTCTATGCCATCCTGTGGGTAGCCATGCCCGCCGCTCGCACCGCACAGGAGCGCTGGGCCATGAAGGGAGACAGCGGTTCGCTGGACGACATCCAGCGCCATGTCCGTAGCGGCCTCCGGGAGATGGGAGACACGGCCGGTGAGGTGGTCCGTTCCGACGGGTTCCGTACCCTGGGAAAGATCTTCCTCATCGTAATCGGCCTCATCCTGCTGGTAACCGGCACCTCGGGACTGGCCTCCCTTTCCGTGCTGGGCCTCAAGGGAAACGAGCTCTTCGGAGCGCAGTACATGGAGTTCCTGGACCAGATGGCCGACTATGCCCCCGCCGCCCTGAACATGTTGGAAACGCCCTGGGTAGTGGCGCTGGCGGCCCTCGCCATCATCCTGCCCTTCGTGGGGATGCTCTACGGCGGCATTCAGCTCATCTTCGGCTTCAAATCGCCGTCCTGGCGTCCCGGGCTGGTCATTTTCATCCTCTGGCTTATCGACATCATTGTCCTGCTGGTGCTGGGTTTCGCCACCATGATTTCCTCGGAAATAATCTTTGTGTAAATTGTTATAAGTTAGTTAGTTATGTTAATGCCCTGCTGCACTCTCGCGGCAGGGTTTTTGCATAATTGTCTCGCTATAAGCATTTTACCCATCTCCCCCAGGCACGGCAAGAAGCAAGTTCTTGCGCCTTCGGCCAGATGAATCAGCCGGATTCGGCCCTGGCGTATTATCAGGCAGCCCTTCGGAGACAGCCGGAGAAGCCCGCCCTGGTGGAGAGCTACAAAGAGACCCGGCGCCCGTTCCTGGCCGCGCCGCAGCTGGAGGCTGCGTGGCAAAAGGATTCCAGTAGCGTGGCGCTGGCCCTGGATATCGGCACGGAAAAGGCAAAATACGCCCTGCGCAGGGAAACGGAAGTGCTTCCCTGGTTTGACAAAGCGCAGGAGCTGCTCAAAGAGCCGCTTAATCAGTTATATTATATCCACAAAGGCCGGGGTGATGTCTATTATGGTATGTCCGAGTGGAGAAAAGCCGTCTCCGAGTACCGGTCGGCCCAAGTCTATAAACCCAGTTTTATCAACACGTATCCCCGGATTGGCTTTTGTCTGGAAAAGCTGGGGGACAAGAAAGGCGCCCTCCAGTGGTACCAGCGCTTCCTGGAAACCGCCAAGCCGGGCGACCAGTGGTACGACTACGCCACCAAGGCTGTTGCCGACCTCAAGGCCGCGCTTTTCATGGAAGAATAGCGATCCATATCTTGCTAGTTTTTAGGTACTTGCTATAAACCCCTGCCGTCACCGCGCAGCAGGGGTTTAGCATAAGATGCTATTATACAGCGTTTTAAGCTAAAACAGGAGGTGAAGGAACTTGGCCACCTGTTTGGGATGCGCCTCCGGCACCATCGCCAATAAGCGTGAGGCGTATTTACGTCTGGCCGCTCCGGACATTTTGAAAATAGCCGCCGGGACATGGAGGATTCCATCGGCCTGCATGATTGCCGACATCCGGGAATACACCCTGTCGTCGTAATTTCCCCATTCTTCCTTGATATCGAACTCGGCACCGGTGTTTGAGTTAAAAGCCGTCAACATTGTCTGATAGTCCCCATATAATGAGATAACATACTCATAATCAATGACTGTCCACGTGCTTATAATCAAGTCTTTCAGTTGTTCCCGCTCGCCGTCATCCAGCGGAGCGAACAGCCTTTCCAAAATGGCGTAATTCAGAAATCCCTTGCTTCTATGGATCGCTTTGATTTCTGTAACAGCCCGTCTCATACAGGCGCGGGCCCCCTTGGGGTTATACGGACGTGAGAAGGGGAAAGGGCTGTCTGCATAGGCCAGGAAAGTCCACCTCCAATCCTCGGCCCTGGTGCAGAGTTTTCGCTCCGTCGGATTGTTATAATCGTAGGCCAGGATAGTTCTGACAGCCTTGTTTCCGACCTTCGGAGCACTTCCGAACGACTTTTTTAGTAATCGGCCCGCCCTTCCATAATGCCGATTGTACTCCAGTGCAAATACCGATGGATAATGCATATGAAACCTCGACAGTTCTTTCAGGGTTTCCGCGATGGACAGTTCGTGGAAATGGTCCGCCATCGGCACGACAGCGGCAAGTTTAATGTCATATTCCAAAGCCACCGAACAAACGATGGTGAAGAAGACCAAGAAATCCAGGTCCGAATAAAAAATCACGCCCTTATCGGCCGATTGCTGATAGATGTGCTGGAGTGTCCCCGGGTAGAATTTACGCCTTCTATTTTTCATAAGATACAGATTACCAGGTGTTTGTGCGAACAGCCTGCTGTCCGTTTGCAGCAGGGGTTTTGTCTTGAGTATTGTTTCACAGACAATTAGCCGAAAGGGAGACTGTCTGTCGCTCTGCAATGATAAGAAAGATAGGCTAAACTCATCGTAAGAAACGTAAAATCTTTCGAAAATGTTTTTTACGATTTTGCATAACGTGCTGGCACTGATGCTATTACGCCAAACCCCTGCCACCACCGCGCAGCAGGGGTTTGGCGTATGCGACTAAGCAACAGGCCTTTCCGAGAAATCGCGAACGGGAAAGCACTGCTGGGGGGTGGAGGAAGAGTTTGCCGGGAGGAAGAATAGCATCGGTTAAGAAGGACGGAAATAGGGATTTTGCCGAATTCTTCTTATATTTGTGGGTTATGGCAAAGTTCTGGTCGGACATACTGGTGCCTGTAGCCATCGCAGGAGCCGTTGCAGCCCAGACCCTGGGAGTGGAGATTTCCCGGGCGTCGCGTCTGCACGCGTGGTTTCCCGGCGCCGTGCGGGACACCCTGGTGCAACAGGACACCCAGCCCCGCCGGAGTTCCCTGAAAGCCGCTACCGACAGCCTGAAAGCCATCCCGGACAGCTTGCTGGAAGAAGAGTTCTGGCGCTTTGACGAGGAACCCCAGGCCGATACCACCCCCAAACTGACGGCCCGGGATACCATGAAGGTGCCGGACAGCCTCCGCCTGACAGATCCGTTCCGCTACCAATGGTATGTAGCCCTGAAAGATTCCCTCACCCACCGGATCGTGGTAGACTCGCTCATCGCGGAGGGAGACAGCCTGCTGTGGCCCCGGATCGACTCCATCTACCTGGCAGATTCGGCCGCCTTCCAGAAAGAGCAGTTCGAGCGATGGTACTCCGGCCTGTCCAAGTCGGAGCGGAAACGCTACGACTACGAGCACTACAAGCTGCCCGCCATCATACGCCGGAGAGACTCTATCCAGCATGTCAGAGACAGCATCAAAAGCATCCGGGACAGCATCCGGGAAAACACGCCCCGCATCCTGGAAACTGCCTTCCTGCCGGATTCGCTCTACTACAAACGCCTGGTAAGCTGGCGGCACAACCGCCTGAACAACAAGGTAGAACCCTTCGAGTGGGACACCACAGCCAACTACCACTTCTACGACTACCCCTTCATGCGGGAAGACGTAGGGGCCAGCTGGCTGGGCATGCCCGGGTCGGCCGTGCAAAACTACAACTTCTTCAAGCGAAACCGGGATGAATCCGTGAGCTTCTATGCCCCCTACGAGGGCTGGACCTACACGCCTTCCAACCTGCCCATGTTCAACACCAAGACGCCCTACACGGAGCTGGAGTACTATGGCAACCTGTTCGACAACAGTACCATCAGCGCCGACTCCTACCGCGTCTTCACCACCCAGAACATCTTTCCGGAACTAAATGTGGCCCTGGAGATGAAACGCTACGGCGGCGCGGGCACACTCAAGAACGAACAGACGGCCAACCGCAGCTATGTGGTGGCCGGAAACTACCTGGGCAAGAAATACCTGGCACACGGCGGCATGATCATCAACCTGCTCACCCGTCAGGAAAGCGGCGGCGTCCAGGACAACTTCTGGATCCGGGATACCACAGTGGATGCCCGCGAGATAGACATCAACCTGGCGGCCGCGTCCAACCGCTATGCCAAGCGGAGTTTCTTCTTCGACCAGAGCTATCGCATCCCCTTCGAATTCATCGAAAAGCTCCGCCACCGGAAAGACCCTGACTGGGTTCCGGCAGACACCCTCAACACCAACGTCACCACGGGCTTTATCGGCACCTCGTCGGAATACACGATGTATTCCAAGAAATACGTAGACCAGACCTCGTCGGCCCTGTCCGCTTTCTATAACGACGTTTTCAACATCAACCCGTCCAAGAGCACGGATTCCATGCGGGTGGCCCGGCTGGACAACCGCGTGTTCGTCCGCCTGCAACCCTGGCACGAAGACGCCGTGGTGTCCAAAGTGGAGGGCGGTATCGGAGACCGCCTGCAGACGTTCTACAGCTTCCGGCCGGGAGACTATCTGAGAAAACCATCCAACACAAGCTGGAACACCCTTTATACGTATGTAGGGGCCGAAGGCCGGATTAAGCGCTACCTGGAGTGGGATGCTATGGGCCTGTACAACTTTGCCGGGTACGAAGCCAACGACTTTGCCGTGAAAGCCAACGCCCGGATCAACCTGTTCCCCTTCCGGCGGCATCCCAAAAGCCCCCTGTCCATCGGCGCTCACTTCGAAACCACCCTCAAGGAGCCCGGCTTCTACGAGCAGCACCTGTACACCAACCACTACCGCTGGGACAACGACTTCGGGAAAATCTCCAGCACCCGGATTAGCGGAACGCTGGACATTCCCAAATGGCGGCTGAACGCATCGGTAGGCTATGCCCTGGAGGCAGGCAATATCTACTACGACACGCTGGGGATCGTCCGTCAGAACAGCACGCCCATGAGCGTGCTGTCGGCCGCCCTCAGGAAAGATTTCGTCCTGGGCCCTGTACATCTGGAAAACAGCGCCCTCTTCCAACTCTCCTCCAACCAGGAGGTTCTGCCGCTGCCGGCCCTGGCCTTGAACCTGCGCTGGTTCCTGCAGCTGGTTATCGTAGACCCCAAGACCATGATTATGCAACTGGGCGCCAACGTGCGCTATACCACCCAGTGGTATGCCCCCTCCTACAACCCGGTGGCCGGCGTGTTCATGAACCAGAACCAGGAGCTCTACGGCAACTGCCCCGTCTTTGACGTTTTCATCAACCTGCAATGGAAGAAAGCCTGTATCTTCCTCAAGCTGGAAAACGCCGGAAACGGCTGGCCCAACGAGCGGAAAGACTATTTCACCGCCCACCACTACATCCAAACCCCCACGGCCGTCAAATTCGGCATTTCCTGGCCCTTCTATCCGCGTCTCGGGAAGCAGAAGACCCTGTCCGAGCGGGCCGGAAGCTCAGGACTCGGCGGCGGAGGCGGCGGATTTGGCGGACTTGGAGGCGGTTCTTCGTCCGGCGGACTTGGAGGCATGCTTGGAAACATGGGACGCTGATGAAGCCCACCTACAAAGGATACCTGCTCATTGCCCTGGCCACGCTGCTGCTCCTGCTTATTCCCAGGAAACAGCACCGTAGTCCCCTGCAGCTGCGCCCGCAAGACACCCTCCACTGCATCCTCCCTTGGGAAGGGGCTGCCATGGAACAGGCGCTGGTCCAGAAATTCACCGGAGACCACCAGGTGGAATGCCTCATCACGGTTGCCGAAGAAGGCACGGACTACCTGGATTCCCTAATAGACGGCACCGTAGACTTGATCGTCCTTCCCCGGGCCGATTCCCTCCCGGAAGCCCTGGCGGCCACCCGTCCCTTCCCCGACGGAACGGTCTGGGTACTCCGCAAAGAAGACAGCAAAGCCCTGATGCTGATGAACCGATGGATTGGGGAACTGTCGGCCGAAGCCCGGTTCAACCAGCTGCAGAAGGATTATCTGAAGGGGAAGCCGGTGCATCTGACCACCATCAGCAGCTACGACGCCCTGGTCAGGCAATACGCGGCCGGTATCGGCTGGGACTGGCGCCTTCTGAGCGCCATCATTTACCGGGAATCCCGCTTCCATGCCGATGCCAACTCGCACAAAGGCGCCATCGGCCTGATGCAGATCCGCAGCAGCCGCTACAGTACGGACACACTGCTGATCCCTTCCGTCAACCTCTCAGTGGGAACCACCTACTTGAAAAGGCTGCAGAACATGTTCAGCGGAACGGCCGCCGACACCACCGAATGCATCAAGTTCACCCTGGCAGCCTATAACGCCGGGGAAGGAAAGATTCTGAGGACCATCCAGACGGCCCGGGAAAAAGGGGTGGACGCCTCCCGCTGGGACAGTGTAGCCTCCGTGATTCCGGAGGTTCCGGGGTTCAAAGGGACCCAGACCCTGATCTATGTAGAGGACGTCCTGGACATCTACGCCTTCTACACCCGCCTGTATCCGCAGTAATCAGTCGGCTTTGACCGTCTGGGCGGGGTCTATCCTGGAGACATAGCGGGCGGCAAACCACAGCATGGCCAGGATAGCCAGGAAGGCCACGGCATCCGCCACCAGGATCCAAAGCAGATTCACGTGCACAGGCACGTAAGAGACAAAATAGTTGGCCGGATCCAGGGGAATCAGGTGGGTCGTTCCCTGAACCAGGCAGAAAAGCAGTGCCAGGGCATTTCCGATGAGCATCCCTTTGAACACCACGCCGGCGCCCACCCTTACGAAAACCCCGCCTACCGCCCTGTCGTCCATACCCAGGGTCTTGAGCGTGCCGATGGTGGAAATGTTCCGGAGCAGCAGGATCAGCAGCCCGGAGACCATGTTGAACCCGGCCACCACCGTCATCAGCAGCAAGATCACCAGCACATTGAAATCCAGCAGTTCAAGCCAGTCGAACACCTGGGGATACAGCCGGTGGGAAGCGCTCACGTACAGGTCTTCCTCTTCAGGGAACCCGCTGTCTATAAGACAGGTGCCTACCGCAGCGGAAACCTGGTCCAGGGCCTCGCGGCTACGGTACGCATCGGCCACCTCCACTTCCAGGCAGGACACCTGATCTGCATCCCAGCCGTTCAGGCGCTGCATGTCCTCCAGGTTGGCATATACCAGCAGGTTGTCGTCCATCTCTACCAGATCCCGGTGGATGGCGCTGATCCGGAAGCGCCGCACCCGAACCCGCTCGCCGATGAAATACGTGGTGAGCTGGTCGCCCACGCCCACGCCCAGGATGCGGGAAAGCCGCTCTGGTACGGAGATCGTAAGAGAAGAATCGGCCCGCTGGACACCTTTGACCAGGACGCCGTGAATGACGTCCCCGTCCTTGACCACGCCGCTACGCAGGACCACAGGACGGATTTCCCGGACGCCGGGGACTGATAAAATAGCCGACCGGGAGGGGAGGTCGCGCGGGATGGACGCCATCTCCCCTTCCGAACGGTCTTGCGATTGAATCCGGATGTCACCGGTCATCTGCGCCACGCCGCTCCGCACTGCCTGGCGGAAGCCCGACGAGACGGCCACGGCGACAATCATCACCAGGAAACTGATGGCGATGGCTATCACCGCCACCTTTCCCTGGAAGGAAAGCTTCCGCGATATGAAGCGGCCAGCCTCCATGCGGGATTACCAGATGTGGACGCGCTCTTCCTCCGGCCGGAACATCTTGTCACCCTCGTGGATATCGAAGGCGTCGAAGAAGGTCTGGAAGTTCCGGACCGAGACATTGACCCGGTTTTCGGCCAGCGAATGCACGTCCATGTTGGTGAGGCGGGCCTTCTCCTGGTCGGTGATGTTCTGGGCCCAGATGGCACCGTAGCTCAGGTAGAAGCGCTGGGCGGCGGTGAAGCCGTCGATCTTGGGATCTTCCTTGCCGGCGATGGCGTTCTCCATCGCGGTGAAAGCGATGGACAGTCCGCCGTGGTCGCCGATGTTCTCACCCAGGGTGTAGGCGCCGTTGGCGTGTACGCCGGGCAGTATCTCCACCTCGTCGAACTGGGCGGCCAGTTTCTTGCCCAGCTCGTCAAACTTGGCCTTGTCTTCCGGGGTCCACCAGTTGACCATATTGCCCACAGCGTCGAACATGGAGCCCTGGTCGTCAAAGCCGTGCGACATCTCGTGGCCGATCACCACGCCGATACCGCCGTAGTTCACCGGGTCGTCGGCCTCGGGGTCGAAGAAGGGCTTCTGAAGGATGGCGGCCGGGAAGCAGATCTCATTGGTGGTGGGGTTGTAGTAGGCATTCACCGTCTGCGGGGTCATTCCCCACTCGGTGCGGTCGGTCTCCTTGCCCAGCTTGTCCAGGTTGTCTTTCACATACCAGGCGCTGGCGTTGCGGAGGTTCTCGTAATACGTGTTCTGCGGGTTGATGTCCAGGGTGCTGTAGTCTTTCCACTTGTCCGGATAGCCGATTTTCACGGTGAAGGCGGCCAATTTTTCACGGGCACGGGCCTTGGTCTCGGCGCTCATCCATTCCAGTCCGTCGATGTGCTGGCCCAGGGCAGTGCGCAGGTTCTCCACCAGGGCAACCATCTTCTGCTTGGAGCTTTCGGGGAAGTAGCGGCTCACATACATTTCGCCGACGGCTTCACCGAGGATGCTGTTGGGCACACTCATGGCGCGCTTCCAGCGGGGCTGCTGCTCCTGGGCGCCGGCCATCTGGTGGGAGAAGAACTCCCAGGATGCGGTGTAGAAGTCGTCGGAGAGGGCGCTGCAGCTGCCGCTCACGAACTGGCAGAGCAGGTAATTCTTAAGGTCGGAGAGACCGGTCTTCTTGAATAGCTCGTTCAGACCCTGGAAATAGGAAGGCTGCTGCACGATTACCTTCTCCTGGGCCGGCAGGCCGGCGGCGGCGAAGGTCTTGTCCAACGCCAGGGCCGGATAGGCCTTGAAGATCTGCTCGGTGCTCATCGGATTATAGATGGCGGCCATGTCGCGGTTCTGTTCGCGGGTCCAGAAAATCTGGGCCATGGCGTCTTCCACGGCCAGGTCGCTGGCGGCAACCGACTCGGCATCCGGGATGCCGGCCAGCTGCAGGGCCTTCACCAGGAAAGCCTTGTAACCGTCCTTGAGGGCCTGGTTGCTCTCCAGCAGGTAATAGTCGCGGTCTCCCATGCCCAGGCCGCCCTGGCCCAGGTACAGTATCTGGATGTCGCTGTTGGCCAGGTCAGCCTCTACGCCACAGCCGAAGAAGCCGCCTTCCCCGTAGAGGTTCATCTTGCCCAGCAGAGCAGCCAGTTCTTCCTTGGTACTGACGGCCTGGATTTCGGCCACATAGGGCTCGATGGGCTTAGCGCCCAGGCTGTTGCGGGTTGTGGAGTCCAGTGCCATCTTATAGAGGTCGGAGATTTTCTGCTCCACGGTGCCGGGCTTGGCATCCAGGGTGGTCATGCTCTCGAACAAGGCGTTGAGGTTTTCCTGGGCTTTCTCGCGGAGGGCGTCGAAACTGCCGTAGCGGGAGAATTCCGGTCTCAGGGGGTTGTTCTTCTGCCATCCGCCGGTAGAGTACTGATAGAAATCCTCTTTGGGCGACACGGACGTGTCCAGATAGGACATATCCAGCGCGGGCGCGCCGCTCTTGGGGGCGCAGGCTGCAAAGGCCAGAAGCGTTGACATAAGCAAAACTGTCTTTTTCATGGTATTTAATTTTATTGGTATTATACACTGAATACAATTTGCAAAATTACACATAATTGTGGATATTTGCACCTATGAAAGCAAAAGAACTTGTTCAAAGATACGGGATTTCCACCGTCGGCCTGGTTCTGGTAGCGCTGGGGGTAGGGCTTTCCATCAAAAGCAACCTGGGCATCGCGCCCCCTTCCTGCCCGCCCACCATCCTCAACCTGAAATGGACAGCCGTTTCCGTGGGCACGTTCACTTGGATGATGCACCTGCTATTCATTCTCATCCAGATTGGCATTCTCCGGAAACGGTTCAAAATCAAATATCTGATGCAGATTCCCGCAGCCTTCGTCTTCGGCTACATGTGTGACGGGGCCATTTGGCTGTTCAATTCCATCGACGCACCTGCCACCAACTATGCCATCCAGATCCTGCTCAGTCTGGCGGCCGTCGTGGTCACCGCGCTTGGCATCAAGCTGGAAGTGCTGGGCCGTAGCTGGATGCTTGCCGGCGACATGACAACTGCTATCCTCTCCGACGAAAGCAAGAAGCCCTTCGGCACCGTGAAGGTCCTGTTCGACATCGCCCTGGTTCTGGTCACCGCCCTCCTGGCCTGGGTGTTCTTCGGTCTGCTCACTGGCAACGGCACCACGGTAGTTATCCGGGAAGGCACGCTGATTCTGGCCATTTTCACCGGTCTGTGCATGCGTCTGACGGACCCGCTGCTGGACAAACTGCTGGCCCCCATTACCTCCACCTTCGCCCCGCACAATGCTTAAGTTCCTGAAAGACTGGATGCTGCCCATAGCCATCGTGCTGGGAATCAGCCTCTATACCGTCTATCACCTTACACCCGCCTTCCATCCGTGGGGGCACTGGCTGCATCCGGCGGTACAGGAAGGCCAGCGCCTGGTAATTGCCGTCCTGCTGTTCTTCCAGTTTGTCAAGATTTCTCCCCACGACATCAAACTGAGCCGCTGGCACCTGGGCGCCATGCTGGTGCAGGTGGGCGGATTCCTGCTCTTCGCCGCTCTGGCCCTGGTTACCTCGGGTACCGTGAAGATGCTGCTGGAGTGCGCCATGCTGTGCATGATCTGCCCCACGGCATCGGCCGCCGGCGTTATCACAGACCGCCTGGGCGGAGACCTGGCGGGAACGGTGAGCTACGTGGTGATGATCAATGTGGCGGCCACGTTCCTGATTCCGCTGGTGATTCCCGTGGTAAACCCCTCCGAGAGCATGGATTTCTGGCTGTATGTGGGGCATCTCGCCCTCAAGGTGTTCCCTGTGCTCATCCTGCCCGGCTTGATGGCCTGGCTCATCCGCTACACCACGCACAAGCTGCAGCGGAGGCTCATGCGCTGGAGTTCCAACTCCTTCTATGTCTGGGGGGTCGGCCTCACCCTGGCCATGGTCATGGCTACGCGGGCCCTGCTGCTGAGCGGCCTGGGAGCCGGTGCGGTGGCTGGTATCGTGTCCGTTTCCATGCTCTGCTGCGCCGTCCAGTTTTTCGCCGGACGCCGGATGGGGCGCGAAAAAATGGAAAGCATCACGGCAGGACAGGCCTTGGGACAGAAAAACACAGGTTTCCTGATCTGGCTGGGATACAATTACATGACCCCCGTCACCTCGGTGGCCGGCGGGCTGTATGCCATCTGGCAGAACCTGTTCAATAGTTGGGAGCTCTATCGGAAAGAACACCCCCAAAAAGACTAGATACGGGCCTCCCGGAACACTTCCACGATGGAAGGGTACGTGTTTTTCAGGAAGGGCGGCAGCGAAGACTTGGCCACCCAGGCCGCCTTGGTGATGTCCTCTTCCCGCTGGGGGGTGAGGTCCGTTGGGTTGGTGTACAGCATGTCGTACCACCAGGTGTGCTTCAGATGCCAGATGTCGTCCCGGAAGTACACATGGTCTGTCACGCAAATCAGGCGCCGCAGCTCCAGCTCTTCCACACCCGTCTCTTCCTGCACTTCCCGCATGGCGCACACTTCGATGTCCTCCCCGGGTTCCTGGTGCCCCTTGGGAAGGTCCCACCGGCCGTCCCGGGAAATGAGCAGGTAGTCTCCCCGGCGGTTGCTCACCAGGCCGCCGGCGGCGGTCACTTCCTTGAACTCCGAACAGATTCGCCGGTAGGCGCGCTCGATGTCGTCGGAGGGAACGTAGATGCGGGACAGGGTGTCCTGGACCTCGAACATGCGCACCAGGGCATGGGCATCTACCACCTCCCCCACATGGAACTCTACGGAGTTGGCATCCTGGAGCGCCTCCTCCCGGGGAGAGCAAATGATGATGGAACGTTTGCCAAAATAGATTTTGTGCATGGAATTTGCTATATTTGCGATTTGCAAAGATATAAACTTATGACCGAAATAGAAAGCAAACACGGAATTGTTTCCCGCCAGCCCTACGAGCTGTACATGTCCTTCGTAGACCTGCAGAACTTCCAGCGCATGCTGCCCCAGGACAAGCAGGAACTGATCCAGGCCACGTACGACACCCTGTCGGCCACCATCCAGGGATTCAATATCGGCGTAAAAGTACACCAGAGGGTTCCCTATTCGCGGATAGAGCTGGTAGATTACGGCGCTCCCTTCGCCTTCCACATAGAGCTGCACTTCGAGCCCGCCAAGGATCCATACCAGACAGAATTCTGGATTAAGGCGGAGGCCGATCTCAACCTGATGATGAAGATGATGCTCTCCGGCAAGATCAAGGAAGCCCTGGACAAAGTGGTGGACGGCCTCGTTGACGCCTCCAACGGCAAAATGCCGGAAGGGATGGACCCGAACCTGTGGCCGGGGAATGTTTGATCCCCGTTTCATACACCTGCTGGAAGAGTCGGTAGGGTTCCCTGAAGCCGCCCGGGTACTGGAAGCCCTGGAGGAGGAGCCCTCCGTGTCGGTACGACTGAATCCTGCCAAGCTCCGGGAATGTCCCTTCGGGGGCGCCGCACCGGTGCCCTGGAGCCCGTACGGATATCAGCTCGCAGAAAGGCCGGTCTTTACGCTGGACCCCTTGTTCCACGCCGGCGCCTATTATGTACAGGATACATCGGCCATGTTCCCCGGCCATCTGTTCAGGCTCATCCTGGACCGTCTTCCGGAAGGGCTTTCGGTGCTGGACCTCTGTGCCGCGCCCGGGGGAAAGACCACGGACCTGGCTGCCTCGCTCCGGGAACACGACGGGGGAAAATCGTACCTGCTGGCCAATGAGCTCATGCGGGGGCGGTATGGCATCCTCCGCGCCAACCTGGAAACCTGGGGCGACCGCCAGGTGGGAACGGTATCCCGGGACCCGTCGGCCTTCGGCAGCGCGCCGCTTTTCGACGTCATCCTGGCCGATGTCCCCTGCTCCGGCGAAGGGATGTTCCGCAAGGAGCCCAAAGCCGTGGAAGACTGGAGTCCGGAAACCGTGGAATTCTGCGCCGCCAGGGCCCGGAGAATCCTCTCCGACATCTGGCCCACCCTCAAGGAAGGGGGCTATCTGCTCTTTTCCACCTGTACCTTCAACCGGACCGAGAACGACGGCACCGTTGCCTGGGCCCGGGAGCACCTGGGCGCCCTCCCCGAGGACATGGGCGTGCAGGAACCCGCCCTGCGCACGGAATACGGATACCTGATGCTGCCGGGGCGTGTCAAGGGGGAAGGCCAGTATGCCGCCGTCCTCCGGAAGGAGGGTACCCCGGACAACCTCCGCCGCGCCAATCCTCTCGCCCTTTTCCGGGCCGACATCCCCGCCGGGCCGGAAAGCACCCTCCCCCGCTGGGAGGCGGACCGGACCACGGCGCTACAGTATCTGCACGGCGACGCTCTCCACCTGCCGCCGGAAGCCCCTCTGGGGCCCCTTTGCATCTGCTACAAGGGGCTTCCCCTGGGAGAGGCCAAGAACCTGGGCACCCGCTGCAACAACCTGTACCCCAAAGCAAAACGTATTAAAATGGATATTCGATGAAAAGATTTCTGAGCATTGCCGTCCTGCTGGCCTGTTCGCTGGCGGCCCTGGCACAGACCACCCAGGAAGAATACCTCCGCCGCTATACCAACCTGGCAGAACGGGTGGGCGCCGCCGGCGTGGGCGTGGAAACCCTCCTGGACAAGTGGGAGGCAGACTATCCGGACGATGACCAGCAGCTGCTGGCCCGCTTCGCCTTCTGCTTCGCCCGCAGCCAGAGCAGCCGCGTCATCCAGCTTCCCCAGGACCGCTACCTGGGCAACGCCCCCATCCTGCCCATGACCGACTCCCTGGGCAACAAATGCAATTACTTTGAAGACACCGTCTACGACGACGAGCTGTATGCGTCGGCCAACAGCGCCATCGACAGGGCCATCGCCCTCAAGAACTGGAAACTGGACTACCGCTTCCTGAAGCTGAACGCCATGCTCGCCTACGAAAAAGAGAGCCCTGACATGACTCTGCAGCAGCTCAAGGCCCTTGCCGACGAGCACTACTCCCGCCATCCCGCCTGGACCTGCGAAGGCATGGAAAAAGTGGGGGACGAGGAATTCAACGCGTTCATGCAGGACTACTGCGCCGCTTTTTTCCGCATCGGCTCGGACGCCTCGGCCGAGGCTTTCAAGTCCCTCTCCGAGCATATGCTGCGCTACAGCAAAAACAACCCCCTTTTCCAGGGCAACATCGGCTCTTACTATCTGGTGAAGAAAGAGTACAAGAAAGCCGCCAAACAGTTCGACGCCGTGCTCAAGAAGCATCCGGAAGACCTCACTGCCATCCGGAACGGCCTTATCCTGGCTCGCTCCACCAAAGACAGCAAGCTGGAAAAGAAATATTTGGCGATGATGGCCAAATACGGGGAGACCGAGCAGGACCGGCTGGGAGCCCAGATGAAACTGGATGCCATGAACCGCAAATAGCATGAAACTTTTTTTTCATAAGTTCCGTATTATTAAAGTATCGCAATACGAACGTGTATGAAACTATCCCAATTTAATTTCGATCTGGACAAAGACCGGATTGCAAAGGAGCCTGTCCGCTGGAGAGACGAAGCCCGCCTGATGGTCCTTCACAAAGACAGCGGTGAACTGGAACACCGGCAGTTCAAGGATATCATCGATTACTTCGGAAAAGGAGACACTTTCGTGCTCAACGACACCAAGGTATTCCCCGCCCGCCTGTACGGCAAGAAAGAAAAGACCGGGGCCGATATTATGGTGCTCCTCCTGCGGGAACTCAACCGCGAACAGCGCCTCTGGGACGTGATCGTGGACCCCGCCCGGAAAATCCGTATCGGCAACAAACTCTATTTCGGGGAAGACGAATCCCTGGTGGCGGAAGTGATTGACAACACCACCTCCCGCGGGCGCACCCTGCGGTTTCTGTTCGACGGCACCTACGAAGATTTCAAAGAGGCCCTTTTCTCCCTGGGAGAGCCCTATGTGCCCGAATGGGTGAAAGAGAAGGTGACCCCGGAGGATTTCGAAAACTACCAGACCATCTTCGCCGCCCATGAGGGTGCCGTGAGTGCCCCCGCAGCCGGCCTCCACTTCAGCCGGGAGCTCTTCAACCGCATGATTCTGAAGGATATCGAGAAAACCTTCATCACCGTGCACATGGGCATCGGCCAGTTCCGTACCGTAGATGTGGAAGACCTTTCCAAGCACCGCATGGATTCCGAGCGGCTCATTATCTCGGAAGAGGCCGCCGCCGCTATCAATAAGGCCAAGCGTAGCGGGAAAAAGGTGGTCGCCGTGGGCACCACTGTCATGCGCGGACTGGAAACCTATGTCACCACCACCCACGAGGTAAACGCCTACGACGGATGGACCAACAAGTTCATCTTCCCGCCGTACCAGTATGCCGTGCCGGACGCCATCGTCTCCAATTTCCACCTGCCCCAATCCACCATGCTCATGTGCGTGGCGGCCTTCGGAGGCTACAAGGGGGTGATGCACGCCTACGAAACCGCCCTGGCAGAGGGTTACCGTTTCGGCCCTTACGGAGACGCTCTCCTGATTGTATAGGGGAAAAATCGGTTAAAACACATAAAACAGCGCAATCTTTCAACCGATTGTGCTGTTTTTCGTTTTTGTCCATTATCTTGGCGGCATGGACAAGAACAAGGATATTGTGGCGCTGTGCGCCTTAAACAAGATTTTCGGCTACCATCCCGTCCTGGCCGTGGAACTGATGGAAAAGGCTGGCGGCGCGATGGCCCTGTTTGACGGGAAGCCGCACCGGGTGGAAGGGCATCCGGAGCTGGAGGCCCAGTTGACACCGCAGATGCTGGACTGGGCGACGGAAGAACTGGAGCGGGTGCAGTCTTCGGGGTTCCGTTTTATCGGCCTTACCGACGACGATTACCCGCCCCTCCTCCGGGAGTGTCCAGACCCGCCGCTGGGCCTGTACCTGAATGGAAGTTCCTCCCCGACCGAGATTTTTTCCCTCCGGCCGATGGTGGGGTTTGTGGGCACCCGGGACGTGAGCCCCTATGGGAAAACCTGGTGCCGGCGCCTGGTGGAAGCGCTTTCCCGGAGCCGGAACCCGCCCTGCATCGTGAGCGGGCTGGCCTTCGGAGTGGACGGAATCGCCCACCGGACAGCGCTGGAATGCGGCCTGCCCACGGTAGGCGTGATGGCCACAGGAATCGAGAAGGTGTATCCCTGGCAGCACGGACAGCTGGCCATGGAAATGGTCCGGACCCCGGGAAGCGGAGTGCTGACGGATTACCCCATGGGGCAGGCCCCGCTGGCGCTGAACTTCCTGCGCCGGAACCGGATTATCGCCGGCCTGGTGCAGGCGGTAGTGGTGGTGGAGTCCAAGAGCAAGGGCGGTTCGCTGATGACGGCGAAATATGCCTGCAATTACAACCGGGATGTCTACGCCGTGCCCGGAAGGCTGGACGATATCCGCTCCCAGGGTTGCAACTCGCTCATCCGGGAGCATATGGCCGACATCATCACCTCGCCGGAAGACCTGGCCGACCGCCTGGGGCTGGGGGCGCCCGCCCGTGGCGCCGGCGGCTCCTGGGTGGTCCGCGCTGCCACGGCAGGGAGTTCCTCCGCAGCGGACAAGGTGGCGGGCGCAGGTCCCGTCGCGGGCAAGGCAGGCAAGGCGGGCGTTGACGCATCGGCCATCTCCGATGACCCGTTCTCCCGGGCGCTGACGAGAAGGTTCGGCCCCGCATCACCGTTTCTCGGGGTGGGGCTGGCAGTCCGCGAGCGTCCCGGCATCCGTGCGGAAGAGCTGGCCGCCCGGCTGGACAGGCCTTTCGCCGATACGCTTGCCGCCGTGACTCAGCTGGAGGCCGAAGGCTTCCTGGAGACCGACCTCCTGCGCCGCTGCTTCCCCGCCCCACCCTGGAGATAATCCGGCAGGGAGAGGTGGCTGCTACTTTTGGGAGAGGTGGTTACAACTTTTGGGAGAGGCGCGGTTTTATGCGCTGGACCTCTCCCATCAAAACAGCCTCTCACCACCATAGAATGCCGATTCCATGGGAGAGGTGCCCCCAAAATAACACCACCTCTCCCAAATCATCGTCACACTTCTCCCAAAATCATCATTGACCTCTCCCGGAAACGCTCTTCAGGACACGCCGGGGAACAAAAAACGCCCAAACGTGCCCGAACTGCCTCCGGGGCACGCCTGAGAACAAAAACGACACCCAAACGTACCCATGGTGACTCCCTAGTACACGGCTGTACGCGATAATGGCCGAAAACGTCGCCGCAGATGTCACGGCGGACGGCAGCGGAAGCGAAAACGGCCGAAAACGTCGCCGCAGATGTCACGGCGGACGGCGGCGGAAGCGAAAACGGCCGAAAACGAGCAACAGGCACACGGAGATGATACGGCAGGGATACACTTACAGAGTTTTTTTGTATATTTGTACAATGTATGTGGACACGCATACCCACTTTTACGACGAGTGGCTGCTCCCGGATGCGGAGGTGGCCATTCAGAGGGCACTGGAGGCCGGTGTGGGCAAAATGATCCAGGCCGATGTGGACTCCCGTGAGCGCCCGGCCATGTGGGAGATAGGGAACCAGCACCCCGGAGTCATTTATGAGATGTTGGGACTTTACCCCGGTTCCGTAGCCGAAAACTGGCGGGAAGAACTGGACACGGTCTTCGCCCTGGCCGACACCCCCCGAGCACTGAAATCATCCGCGGCAGCGGCGAGAGGCATGGTGCCTTCCTCCGCATCGGCCTTTTTTCTTGCGGAGGAAGGCACCATGCCTCTCTCCGTGCCGGAGTTTGTGGCCATCGGGGAGATCGGCCTGGACTACCATGAGGGGAAGGAATTCGAGAAGGAGCAGAAGGAGGTGCTCCGGCTGCAGCTGGAGCTGGCGGCCCGGATGGATCTTCCGGTGAATATCCACCTCAGGGATGCCTGGGAAGACTTTTTCTCGGTACTGTCAGACTGCTCCCACTTGCATCTGCGGGGAAACCTGCACTGTTTCACGGCCAGCTACGAAATCTATGAACGGGCCAACCGGTACGGCTCTTTCTCCGTGGGAATCGGCGGGGTGATCACTTTCAAGAACGCCTCCCTGGCCAGGACACTGGAGCGGATTCCCCCAGAAAAGATCCTGCTGGAAACGGATGCCCCCTACCTGGCACCGGTCCCCTTCCGCGGGGAACGGAACGAGAGCGCCTACCTCCCCCTGATTGCCGCCAAAGTGGCCGAGGTCAAAGGACTTCCCCTGGACCGGATCGAAGAGATAACCACCCATAACGCTGAAACTTTGTTCGGAATATGAATCCATCCTCATCCATCCTCATTATTTATACAGGAGGCACCATCGGCATGAAGGAAGACCCGATGGACGGAACACTGAAACCGTTCGACTTCTCCCAGATCAAGGCCGAAGTCCCCGAGCTCAACAAGTTCGCGGTGAAGCTGGACAGCTACACCTTTTCCCCGCTGATCGACTCCTCCGACGTGGAACCATCTATGTGGATATCGTTGGCGGAACTAATCCGGGACCGCTACGAGGAATACGATGGCTTCGTAATCCTGCACGGAACGGACACCATGGCCTACAGTGCCTCCACCCTCAGTTTCATGCTGGAGGGACTCACCAAACCCGTGGTCTTTACAGGGAGCCAGCTGCCCATCGGCGTACCACGGACCGACGGCAAGGAGAACCTGATATCGGCCGTGGAAATTGCCGCGGCAAAGGACGAAAAAGGCCACGCGAGGGTGCCGGAGGTGGCCATCTGCTTCGATTCGCAACTGCTGCGGGGGAACCGCTGTGTCAAGTACAGCGCCGAGGCCTTCAACGCTTTCGCCTCGCCCAACTGCCCTCCCCTGGCCGAGGCCGGCATCAATATCCGCTATAACACGGAGCTCATCCGGAAACCGATATACTGGGATGCCCAGTTGAGGGTCCAGCCCCATCTGGACACCCGGGTCGCCATCCTCAAGGTGCACCCCGGGATGACTCCGCAAGTGATGCGTTCGGTGGTGCTGGACCCGGGAACCCGGGCTGTGATCATCGAAACCTACGGTTCCGGGAACGCCCTTTCCAAGGACTGGTTCCTGGACATCCTCAGGGAAGCCGCCGAAGCAGACAAGATCCTGCTCAACGTGACCCAGTGCAAGTCGGGCACCGTGAATATGGATCTGTATGCCACCGGAGCCTCGCTCAAGCATGTGGGGGTTCTCTCCGGGGCCGATATCACCACGGAGGCGGCCTTGGGCAAGCTGTTCTGCCTGATGGGACGCAACGACCACAACTCCTGGGTGAAAACCATGCTTGAGAAGGATCTTTGTGGCGAAATAAGCAAATAATCTTTGGCGTTTTCAAATATTATTACTAACTTGCACGACCAAAAATGGATATACTAACAAACTAATTCAATTTATAACTAACAACACAAAAAAAGATTATGAAAAAGTTTTTCATGTTCTTGGCAGTTGCCAGTCTTATGACTTTCACTGCTAACATCGTCGCTTCCGCTCAGGAAGAGGGTGCCGCTCCTGCCACCACGCAGGTCGCCGATGACTCCGAAGAGGTAATCGACCTTTTCGCCGGTTCCGGTGAGGAAGTTCCGCTCCACCAGGCTCTTAAGACCAAATTCATCGAGGGTGGCGCAGGGTTCATGTCCCTCATCATCATCTGCCTCATCCTGGGTATGGCCTTAGCTATCGAGCGTATCCTGTATCTGGCATTCTCCAAGACCAACACTACCAAGCTGCTGGACAACGTAGAGAAAGCCCTCGCAGAAGGTGGCATCGAGAAAGCCAAAGAGGTATGCCGCAATACCCGTGGCCCGGTTGCCAGCATCTTCTATCAGGGCCTGCTCCGCGCAGACCAGGGTGTTGATGTCGTTGAAAAGACCATCGTCTCCTATGGCGGCGTTCAGATGAGCCTCATGGAGAACGGCCTCAGCTGGATTGGTTTGTTCATTTCCATCGCTCCGTCCCTGGGATTCCTCGGTACCGTTATCGGTATGATCCAGGCCTTCGACGCCATCCAGGCTGCCGGTGATATTTCCCCGAACGTTGTGGCCGGCGGTATGAAAGTCGCCCTTATCACCACTGTGGGCGGTCTGATCGTTGCCATGATTCTCCAGATCTTCTACAACTATATCATCGCCAAGATCGACGCTCTGTCCATCGACATGGAAGACTCTTCCATCCGCTTCGTGGACACCATGGTTAAATACAACAAGAAATAATCAACCCCTTTAATTCCAGAAACAATGGAAAAACAGAAATACGCTAAAATCGTTAAGATCCTGCTGTGGGTGCTGATGATTCTCAGCGTTGCTGTCTTGGTCTGGGGTTGGATCACCGGATTCGAGGCCAATGACGGCGCCGGGACCAATGTGCTCCTCTACTGGGCATACATCGTCCTTGGCATCGCGCTCGTAGCGGTCATTTGCGTAGGCCTTTATGTTACGGCCACTACAAATCCCAAGGGTCTCATCAAAATCGGTGTTGCAGTAGTGGCTGTAGCTGCCCTGTTCGGCATCTGCTACCTGCTGGCTACCGGCGCTCCCGCTATCGGTTATTCCGGTGCCACGCCGCCCACTGCAACCGAACTCAAGATGACTGACACCATCCTCAACCTCGCATACCTCGTCGGTGGCGCAGCTATCCTGTCCATCATCGTGGCAGAGGTGTTCATGGCCATCCGCAACAAAAAGTAAAGTAAACCATGGCAAGAAGAAAATTTAATGCAATCGGTTCTACGGCAGATATTGCATTCCTCCTGCTCTGCTACTTCCTCATGACTACAACCATGGGTGAGCAGTCTGGTCTGCAGCGTCGCCTTCCCCCCATCCCGGACTCCAACCAGGCCCAGGATCAGAAGGTTAACCGTCGTAACATTATCATCGTCAGAATCAACTCTGCCGATAGGTTGTTTGCCGGTAGCGAAGCCATGGACATCACCTACTTGAAAGAAAAGATTAAGGAGTTCCTCACCAACCCCACCAACGACCCCAACCTTCCCGAAAAGGAAGCCAAGGATATCGAAGGAAAAACCTACATGGTTTCCAAAGGTGTCATCTCCCTGCAGAACGACCGCGGTACCAGTTACCAGGCCTACATTGCAGTGCAGAACGAGTTGGTAAAGGCAGTGAACGAGCTTCGTGACGACTTCTCCATGAGAGAGTTCGGCAAGAAGTTCTCCCGCCTGAGCGAAGACCAGCAGGAAATTGTTAAGAAGGCTGTTCCTCAGAACATTTCCGAGGCAGAGCCTAAGGATACCGGTAAAAAATAACAGGAGGTAAAGATTATGTCAAAATTTGGAAGTTCCACCAACAAGAAGGAAGTCCCGCAGGCATCGTCCAACTCCCTTTCCGATATCGTGTTCATGCTCCTGTTCTTCTTCATGGTAACCACGCAGATGCGTGAAACCGAGAACAAGGTTATCGTGAAGCTCCCCGAAGCTTCCGAAGTTGCCAAATTGGAGAGAAAGGACTTGACCGCCAATATCAACATTGGTAGCCCTACCCGCCAGTACCAGGCCATGTACGGTACCGACGCCCGTATCCAGCTTAACGATTCTTTCAAGACAGTCGCCGACATCCGTGACTTCATCGCTTCCGAGCGTGACGCCATGTCAGAGGCAGAGCGGTCCCTGATGACCGTGAACCTCCGTGTCGATGAAGATGTCCGCATGGGTATCGTTTCCGATGTAAAGCAGGAGTTGCGCCGCTGCTCCGCCCTTAAGATTATGTACGCCGCGCGTAAGCCCGGAAAAGAATAATCTTCTCAAAGGAACATCGCATCCATAAGAAAAGCAGCCTTTCGGGGCTGCTTTTTTTGTATCTTTGCGGCATGGATAACAAAAACCCCGAACTCAAAAGCTCGCTCCGCACCATGGCCGTGGGATTCCTGGTGCTAGTAGCCCTCCTGATCTGTTACGGTGCCATCCGCGCCAGCTTCCGCAAAAGGGCGGACGGCACGCCCAAGTACATCTTCCTGTTCATCGGCGACGGGATGGGCAATTCCCATGTGGCGGCAGCAGAGTCCTACCTGTCCTGGAAGAAGGGAAAACTGGGCGGGGAACAGCTGCTTTTCACCCAGTTCCCGGAGCTTTGCATGGCTTCCACCTATTCGGCCGACCATCAGGTAACCTGTTCGTCGGCATCGGCCACGGCCTTCTCCAGCGGGCATAAAACCAACAACAACTTTATCGGCGCCACGCCGGACAGTCTCCCCACCCGCCCGTTCTCCATGGACCTGAGAGACAAGGGATACAAGATTGGAATCATGAGCTCGGTCCCCATCAACCACGCCACTCCCGCCGCATTCTATGCCCACCAGACAGACCGCTGGGGGTACTACCCCATTACGCTGCAGCTCCCCGCTTCCGGCTACAATTTCTTCGCAGGCCCCGGCTTTGCCGAATTCGCCGGACGGGACGGAAAGCAGAAACCCACAGATACCTTCCTGGCAGAAAACGGCTACACCGTGTGTTATGGGCCGGATGAGTTCCGCGCCAACCTGGACAAAGACCATCTGGTGTTCTGTCAGGAGAGCAACCGCGGAAAAAGCGCCAACGAATACACCATAGACTACGACAACAACTGGACGCCACTCTCGGTAATGCTGCAGCTTGGGCTGGAATACCTGGGCGACAAAGACCCGTTCTTTATCCTGTGCGAAGGCGGTGAAATCGACTGGTGCGCCCACGAGAACAGCGTGTATCCCATGGTGCAGGCCATCCTGCGCTTCGACGATGCTGTTCGCGTAGCGTACGAGTTCTACCAGGCCCATCCGGATGACACCCTCATCGTGGTCACGGCCGACCACGAAACCGGCGGCCTGGCCCTGGGCTACAACTTCGACTGGCAGTTCTCCGTGCAGGACTGGGATCGGATAGAGGCCGAATGGACGGCGGAAGGCGGCCGGGACACTCTGTCCCACCCGGACAGGATGCGTTTCCAGAACCAGTGCGGCTTTGGCTGGACCACCAACGAGCATACCGGCGCGCCCGTTCCGGTATATGCCATAGGAAAGGGAGCCGCACGCTTTCGTGGAAGAATAGACAATACACAGATCCCCTCCCTCATAACAGGATAATTAAATCTTTCTCAGAAAACCCGTTCTATTCGTGCAGAAATGGTATTTCTGCACGACATGTTTTTGGGAAACATTCATAACTATCAGTTGTTCAAAAGCGTATCTTGACAGGATAATCCCAGGCATTGTTTGGGCAATCCGGTCAGATGACACTATTTTTGCTGTCGTAAAAATATCATCATATGACACAAATTCTCATCAAGAAAAAAAGGCAAAGAAGAAGAATTTGCTTTTCAAACAGGAATCGTTATCTTTGCACAGAACAATAACTGTCGCTTACCTGTTTTCTATAGGGAATCCGCGAAATTTAATATAAACGAACAGGTAACAGGTAGCTGCAAGTGCTTCGGCACGGGCAGCTTTTCCTGTTCGTTGGCTCCTCGCGGAAGCCCCCTATAGGGAACTGCCCGTGCCTTTTTCAGACACGTATCCGTGCAATACCCAGAAGAGAACGCCCCAGAAAGGGAGGAGGACCTGCGTCGGAGGAACCACAGTCTCAACGAGCTGGTCCGCTATTACAAAAGGCAACTCAGCATGCGGCAGGATCTGGAGCGGGAACACCGGATTCAACTCTACAGAGAACAATACAAAGACATTGGCAAACTCCTGTACCTCTGGCAAATGGCAGAGACCAGGAAGCTCACCGACCACGAGCGGGTGGTCCAGACCGGTTTTCTCCTCCGTCGGGTAAGTGGAGGAAACGACGGCATGGGAACCCTGGTGAAAGACATCAACCGGCAATTCGACAATGTGCTGGTTCATCTGGAAGACGACTTCCCGAATCTGGGCCCGGCAGACTTCAAGCTGTTCTGCTACCTCACGGTGGGATTCGACAATGATCTGATTGCCGAGCTGCTGGGCCTTTCGGGAAAGAACCCGCTGTATTTGCGGAAAACCCGACTGAAAAAGCGCCTGAAAGAATCCCGCTCCCCGCACAGAGACTTATATTTGGCCCTTATAGAGGAATAAAAAGCCCCCGTCAAGTTGCCGAATTGGGGAAGAAGTGTTATCTTTGTACAATTTGAAGACAATTCGTATGGAAACACTCAAAAGAAGCAAAATAAAGGCGCTGCTCGCCATGGAGCCGGGCCGTGAAGTCCTTGCCAAAGGCTGGGTCCGCACCAAACGGGGCAACAAACAGGTAAAATTCATCGCCCTCAACGACGGCTCCACCATCAACAATATCCAGGTGGTGGCATCGGCCGATCTTTTTGACGAAGAACTGTTCAAGCGCATTACCACCGGCGCCTCCCTGTCAGTAAAAGGTGAGCTCACCGCCTCCATGGGCAGCGGCCAGGCCGTGGAAATCCAGGCCCGGGAAATTGAAGTGTTGGGAGAATGCGATCCCATGCGCTTCCCGCTCCAGAAAAAAGACACTTCGCTGGAGTATCTCCGCACCGTGGCCCACATGCGCCTCAGGACCAACACCTTCGGCGCTGTCCTGCGTATCCGCAACGCCATGGCCTTCGCCATCCATCGTTTCTTCAACGAGAAAGGATTCGTGTACCTGCACACCCCGCTCATCACCGAAAGCGATGCAGAGGGCGCAGGCGACATGTTCCAGGTTACCACCATGGACCTCAGGAACATCCCCCTGGACAAGAAAGGGAACGTAGACTTTTCCAAAGATTTCTTCGGCAAAAAGACGTCCCTGACCGTTTCCGGGCAGCTGGAAGGGGAACTGGGCGCCACCGCCGTGGGAGAGATTTACACCTTCGGCCCCACTTTCCGGGCCGAGAATTCCAA
This sequence comes from uncultured Bacteroidales bacterium, assembly GCA_947168525.1. GTDB lineage: Bacteria > Bacteroidota > Bacteroidia > Bacteroidales > UBA932 > Cryptobacteroides. The sequence continues at coordinate 126,439 of CAMVMG010000001.1, read as the reverse complement.
TACCCCCCGCCACCTGGCCGAATTCTGGATGATCGAGCCGGAAATGGCCTTCTACGACATTAACGACAACATGGCCCTGGCAGAGGAATTCGTGAAGTACCTGGTCCAGTACGCCCTGGACAACTGCATGGATGACCTCCAGTTCCTGAACGACAAATACGATGACGGCCTGATCGAGCGCATGCGCAGCGTCCTGGGCATCGCCTTCCAGAAGGTTACCTACACAGAGGCCGTGGAAATCCTGGAAAAAGCCGTTGCAGACGGCGTCCAGTTTGAATATCCGGTACACTGGGGTACAGACTTCCAGAGCGAGCATGAGCGTTACCTGGTAGAGAAACACTTCGGCAAGCCCGTAATCCTGATCGATTTCCCCAAGGACATCAAGGCTTTCTACATGAAGCAGAACGAAGACGGCCGCACCGTGCGGGGCATGGACGTGCTGTTCCCCAAAATTGGAGAGATTATCGGCGGCAGCGAGCGTGAATCCTCCCTGGAAAAACTGGAAAAACGCATCGAAGAACTGGGCATGAGCCGCAAGAACCTGGAATGGTATATCGACACCCGCCGCTACGGGACGGTTCCCCACAGCGGCTTCGGCCTGGGATTCGAGCGTCTCCTGCTGTTTGTAACCGGCATGGCCAACATTCGCGACGTCATTCCCTTCCCCAGAACCCCCAAAAACGCCGAATTCTAACGAAAACCTAAACTTATATGCTCGTAATTGGTATCGCCGGAGGTTCCGGTTCCGGAAAGACAACTGTGGTAAAGGCCATCACCCGGCAGCTTCACGGAAAAGTGGTGGTCATCCCGCAGGACTCCTACTACAAAGATTCCAGCCACGTGCCGCCGGAAGAGCGGAAAAACATCAACTTCGACCATCCGGACGCCATTGACTGGAAACTGATGTGCCAGCAAATTCGGGAACTCAAGGCCGGGAAAACCATCGAGCAGCCGGTATACTCCTATATTACCTGCTCCCGTTCCGCAACGGAAACCATTACGGTAGAGCCTGCAGAAGTGATTATCGTAGAAGGCATTCTCATCTTCACTTGCAAAGAGCTCCGGGACCAGATGAACATCAAAATCTTTGTCGACGCTGACGACGACGACCGGGTGCTCAGGATTATTGTCCGGGACATCGCAGAACGCGGGCGCACCATAGAAACCGCCATCGAACATTACTGCGACACGGTTAAACCCATGCACCTGCAGTTCATCGAACCGTCCAAGCGCTATGCCGACATCATCGTGCCGCAGGGCGGGCACAACAAAGTGGCCATCGACGTCCTCACCACCACCGTGGAACAGGCCCTCAAACAGAAACGGAGCAAGAAAAAACAGAATGGATGAGACTGACTCCTGACCAGAAAGCCGGGCTTTACATCACCGCGATTATCCATGTCGCGGTGATTATCGTATTGCTGGTGGTCAGGATCGGCTTTGAGGTGCAGCGGGAAAACAGCTTCGTGCTGGATTTCACCCAGGAGGAAGAGCGGGAACGCATCCGGGAAGAGCGGGAACTGAAAGAGAACGTATCCCAGCTGCTGGAAAACCTGATATCGGCATCGGCCGGCGTTCCGGTGCGGAATGTGGCCGTGGACCGGTCGGCCCTGAAAGATGACAGGGGCACCGATGCCGACGAGCTTTACCGCGAAGCGGAGCGCTTGGCACAGGACTTGAAGGACGGACAACACCGGGAACAGGAGAATCCGGACGACTTCGCCGCCCTGCCGGACAAACCGGACAAGGAAGTCAAGGACAAGGAGCCCAAAGCCTACAGCGGCCCTTCTGTCCTCTCCTGGAGCTTAGAGGGCAGGAAAGCCTCCCACCTTCCCATCCCCGCCTACCGCTGCTACGGGGCCGGAGAAGTGACGGTGATTATCACCGTGGACAACCGGGGAACGGTGGTAAACGCCAAAGTGGATGACGCCTCCTCGTCGCAGGACAACTGCCTCAGGACATTCGCCGTCCGGGCGGCCCGGCTATCCAAGTTTTCCGCCTCGCAGACCGCACCTGCCCGGCAGGCAGGAACCATAACATACGCATTCATAGCACAATAGAGATATGAAAAGAATCATTGCATGCCTTACGGCCACCCTTTTCTGCTTTGCTCTCCTTGCACAGGGGACTGTAACCACCCGTAAATATCGGCTGAACGACTTCACGGACAAAGTCACCCAGGTGGTGCTTTCCGGCAATTCCATCCTGGACGGCGCCCTGCGCCAGGAAGTAAGCAGGACCTGGACGGCATCGGCCTTTGAATTCTGTACCCCGGCGGAGTTCGAGGCTCGCAAGACGCAGGACCGTTTCTATTTCCTGCTGCTCACGGACACCCGTTCCAATGAAAACGCAGACCCCGGCATTACCTTCCTTACACTGGTCAAAGGAGACCCCGCCGCGAAGGACGGCCTTGCCAAAATGCCGGAAATCATCTCCCTTCCCGTGTGCGCGGCAGAGGGGAACAGCGGCCGGGAACTGGTCTATCTGGGAGCGCTGGTAAGTGCAGTCCAGCAGTTCACGCTGGCCGCCATGCAGTCGGAGAAAACCGCCTACCAGATGGAAGACTGGTTTAACGAGAATTACGCCAAGGACGGGAAGGCCAAGCGCATCTATCTGTCCATCACAGATATAGCCCCACAGGTCTCTGAACGGGACGGGGACAAGTACCTGGACGACGACATCCTCCTGTGCGACGACGAGGAAGAGGCCGACAAGATGTTCCAGCTGGGCTCCTACAATACCCTGGTTGGTTTCGTGGTGGCACCCTCCGTCCCCACTTCCGATTCCTGGTGCTACAAGATGCTCATCGATGCAGAGAACCACTCGCTCTATTACCTCCGCCGCCACAAAGTGAGCAACCGCTCCGGTGTCGGGTTCCTCACCGATGACCTGAAAAGAATGGCGAAAGGACGATGACCAGCGGCATAACCCCCTGCGGGCTTCAGTATGCGGTTCGCCGGAGCGGCCGTTCCGTGGCGTATTGCGCCCTCTCCATCGGGTGCGGAACTGTCCAGGAGGCCGGATTTCCCTCCGGAATCGCCCATTTTGTAGAACATACCCTCTTCCGCGGCACCCGTCGGAAAACGGCCTCCGTCATCAACAGTTACCTGGACAGGCTGGGCGGGGAACTCAACGCATACACCACCAAGGAGGAGATTGTCCTCCACGCTACGGTTCTCAAGGAAGACGTGTGGAAAGCGGTGCGCCTGCTGTTCGAACTGGCCACGGAAGCCACCTTTCCCGATGCAGAGATCGAGACCGAGCGCGGCGTGGTCCTGGACGAGATTATCTCGTATAAAGACAACCCGGCCGAGGACATATACGACAAGTTCGAGGGACTCCTCTTTCAGGAGCATCCCCTGGAACAGCCTATTCTGGGAACATCGGCCAGTGTGAAGAAAATCACGCCGGAGCAGCTCCGCCGCTTTGTCCGGACTTTTTTCACGCCGGAAAGGATGGCCCTCACCCTGGTGGCCGACGTTCCCGAAAAAGAGCTGGAGAAAAAGATCCAGACCCTCGTGAAAGGCATTTTCCCGAACAGCACCCCGCTACAGAAGGCGGAGCCTGCCGGGAAAGGCATCCCCTGCCCCGAGAACATTTTTCACAAAATCATCGATAAAAAGAACCACGAGGTAAACGCCGTGGTGGGCGGATACGCCCCTTCCCTATACGAGATGCCGGACCGGATGGTGGCGGCCATGCTAGTGAATATCCTGGGCGGTCCCGCCTCCAACTCCCTGCTCAACGCCGAGCTCCGGGAGAAAAAAGGCTGGGTGTACGGCATCGAATGTTCTTACACGCAATATGCCGACACCGGAGTGGCGGCCATCAGCTTCGGCTGTGACCGGCCCAATCTGGAAGCCTGCCTGGCGGCTATCGACAAAACACTGGCCCGGCTCCGGGAAGCCCCGCTGAGCGAGGCCAGGCTCAAGAGCTACCGCAAGCAGCTCCTGGGGCAGCTGGCGATTGGCTCGGAAGCCGGGGAAGCCCAGTGCCTGTCCATGGGGAAGAGCCTCCTGGCCTGGGGAAAGATTATGTCGCCGGAAGAAACCCGTGCCTGCCTGCAGTCCATAACCGGCGAAGACCTGCGGCAGATGGCCTGCCGGCTGTTTGCGCCGGAGAAACTTTCCTCGCTGGTCTATCTGTAACAAAAAACCTTCGGAAGCTGATCCGAAGGTTTTTTTCTAGAACGGAAGGTCGTCTTCCGGATTGTCTGCAGGCATGTCGGAAATGGAGGGAGCCGGAGGGGCCTGATAGATGGGCTCGGACGGAGCCGGCGCCGGATGGGCGGCTGCCTCTCCCCCTGCAGGGGAGATGCGCCAGATCTGGAGATCGTTGTACCACCGGCCGTTGTATTCGCGGCTTTTCAGGTTGAAAGACACCTTGATATGGTCTCCCACCTGATATTTGTCCAACTCCTGCACTTTGTCCTGTCCCCATGCGGTGAAGCAGGCCTGCGAAGTGTAGTTGCCGTCCGGAAATTCCAGGATGAATTCCTGTTTGGCCCAGGGGCCACGGGCCGATGTGCCGCTTTGGACGCCCAGTTTCTGGCGAAGGGTTCCTTCCAGTTCGAGTGCCATGGGAAACTAGTTTTCAGCGGGGGCTACGAAAGGATGAACCTCCAGCAGGTCCACATCAAAGACAAGGGTAGCGTTGGGGCCGATGTTGCCGCCGGCGCCACGCTCGCCGTAACCCATCTCGGCAGGAATCACCAGGGTGATCTTGCCACCCTCACCCACGAGCTTCATGCCCTCGGTCCAGCCGGGGATGACGCGGTTGAGCGGGAAGGAGATGCCGTTGTTGCTGTCGAACTCGGTGCCGTCGATGAGGGTGCCGCGGTAGTTGACCTTGACAGTGTCGCGGTCGGAGACGGCACGTACGCCGCTGCCGGAATCCTGGATCAGGTAAACGATACCGGTAACGGTGGAATCGGCGTTGTTCTTGGCCATGAAATCCTTGCGGAACTGGTCGCCTTTCTCCTTGTTGAGGCCGGCGGAGTAGGCCATGCGCTTCTGGACAAAGTTGTTGAGCACCGTATTCATCTCCTCGGGATTGATCTTGAACTGTTTGCTGTAAGCGGAGTCACCGGGGACACCTTTGGCCTTGAGGGCGTCGTCCATGCCCTTACGGAGCTGGGCCATGTTCAGTTCGCCGAAGTTGTTCTGGGAAATGACCATGCCGAAGTTCACACCAAGAAGGTAAGCGGCGGAATCAATCTGACCCTTGGTGGGGAGCAGATCACGGACAGCCTTGGAACCTTCTACCTTGGAAGATCCGCTACAGGCAAGCATCATGGCAGCAGCCGATGCAATGGCAATAAATCTGAAAAGTTTCATACTATAAATGTTTTTAACGTTGTCTGTATCAGAGCCGGAAATTTCTTTTCCTTTGAACTTGCAAAGTTAGCGTTTTTTTCTTAAAAAATATTAAGAAATTGCTATAAATCGAAAAATTTGGAAGTCTCGGCATTATTTCCTATATTTAAACGAATCTATGAAAACTAATTTATGACCATCGACTCCAATACCCTTCACAACAAGCTGAAGACCTTTTTTGGCTACGACGCTTTCAAGGGAGACCAGGAAGCCATCATCCGGCACCTGGTGGGGGGAGGGAATGCCTTTGTGCTCATGCCTACAGGCGGGGGGAAATCCCTGTGCTACCAGCTGCCCGCCCTGGTCATGGAGGGCACGGCCATTGTGATATCGCCGCTGATCGCCCTCATGAAAAACCAGGTGGACGCCATCCGGGGCTTCGAGTCCGGAGACGATGGCATCGCCCATTTTCTGAATTCATCGCTCAGCCGCGCCCAGGTGGCAGAAGTGCGGGAAGACCTGCTCAACGGGGTTACCAAACTGCTGTACGTGGCGCCGGAATCCCTGACCAAAGAAGACAACATCAATCTCCTGAAAGAGATAGACATCTCGTTCTATGCCGTAGACGAAGCCCACTGTATCTCGGAATGGGGGCACGACTTCAGGCCGGAATACCGCAAGATTCGCTCCATCATAGAGGAAATCCAGCCGGCGCCGGTGATTGCCCTCACCGCCACGGCCACGCCCAAGGTCCAGAGCGACATCCTCAAAAACCTGCGCATCCAGGATGCCAAGGTGTTCCGCTCGTCCTTCAACCGTCCCAACCTTTATTACGAGGTCCGGGACAAAGTGGAGCCGGAAAAAGACATCATCCGCTTTATCCGCCAGCACCCCGGCAAATCGGGTATCATCTATTGCCTCAGCCGCAAAAAAGTGGAGGAAATGGCACAGCTACTGTGCATCAACGGCATCCGGGCCCTTCCCTATCACGCCGGGCTGGATGCCAAAACCCGGGCGGAGAACCAGGACAAGTTCCTCACGGAAGAGGTGGATGTCATCGTGGCCACCATCGCTTTCGGCATGGGCATCGACAAGCCGGATGTGCGTTTTGTCATCCATTACGACATTCCCAAGAGCATAGAAGGTTATTATCAGGAAACCGGCCGGTCCGGGCGGGACGGCAAAGAGGGCATCTGCCTCACCTATTACAGTTATAAGGATATCCAGAAACTGGAAAAATTCATGCAGGGCAAGCCGGTGGCAGAGCAGGAAATCGGCAAACAGCTCCTGAACGAGACCGTCGCCTACGCAGAGTCCAGCCAGTGCCGCAGAAAACTGCTGCTGAATTACTTCGGCGAAGATTATCTCCCGGACAATTGCGGCGCCTGCGACAACTGCCTCCACCCCAAGGTTCGCTTCGACGGAAAGGAAGACATGTGCCTGGTGATTGAGCTGATAGAAGCCCTTCCGGAGCGTTTCAAGCTGGAACATCTGGCCAATATCCTGTCGGGAGTGACCAATGCCATGGTCAAGTCCTACAAACACGACACCCTGGAGCTGTTCGGCGCCGGAAAAGACCACGACATCCGCTTCTGGGCCGCCGTCATCCACCAGGGCATCATCCTCCATTTCCTGGACAAAGACATTGAGAATTACGGCCTTATCTCCGTGACGGAGCGCGGCCGCGCCTTTTTCCAGGATCCGCAGGAACTGATGCTGGTGGAAGACCGCACCTTCTCCGACTCCGAAGACGATGAAGAGGAAGACCCCGGCGTACCCGGACAAGGCGGCGGAGGCGGAGACCCGGTGCTGCTGTCCATGCTCAAAGACCTCAGGAAAGAAGTGGCCCGCCGGCACAAAGTGCAACCCTGGGTGGTCTTCTCAGACCCTGCCCTGGAAGACATGACCATCCTCTATCCCCTCACCATCAAGGAAATGTCGGAAAAGTGCCAGGGTGTGGGAGAGGGCAAGGCCAGAAAGTACGGGGCTCCCTTCGTGGAGCTCATCGCCAAATATGTAGAAGAAAACGAGATAGACCGCCCGGACGACTTCATCGTCAAGTCCGTCGCTTCCAAGTCCGGCAACAAAGTGTATATCATCCAGTCCATCGACCGCAAGCTTTCCCTGGAGGATATCGCATCGGCCAAGGGATTGGAAATGGATGACCTGCTCACGGAGATAGAGGCCATCGTGTCCGCCGGCACAAAGGTGAACCTCAATTATTATATCGAGCAGGAACTGGACGAGGACGTCGTGGAGGAAATCTACGACTGGTTCCGGGAAGAGGCGGCATCAGACTCCCTGGAAGATGCCATCCAGGCTCTTGGGTCGGACTACAGCGAGGAAGAGATCCGCCTGGTGCGCCTGAAATTCCTCTGTGAGGTGGCCAATTAGCGACAGCACGGTATTTGTCCCATCTGTATTCTGCAGGAATCCAGCGCACGGATTCTCGCAGAATCTTTGTATCTTTGTAAGCTTTATGACAAAATGACAGGAAGTACTATGTTTTCATTCGGATACCGGGACCGCAGATGGCGCATCATCAAGGACATTGTCTTTGTGGTGATTGCTTTTTTGCTGATTTGGCGCACGGGCTTTTTCGGCGTGCTGGTAGGATGCATCGCGCTGGTCTGGTACGGCCGTGACCTCTATTACCAGATAAGGGCTGCCAAACTGGAGAAAGAAGCCGCCAGAGAGCAGGAAAAGGCCGATGCCCGCCGCAAAGAACGCCCGCAGCCGCAGTCGGCCCAGAGCCCGGACGACGGGAAAATCACCATCACAGACCTGTCCGACGCCAAAGAAGTAAATTACGAGAAGGAATAGCCATCCATGATTCCCCGGGAGACAGTAGAGCAGATCCTGGACACCGCCCGCATCGAAGAGGTGGTGGGGGATTTTGTAACCCTCAAACGCCGCGGAGCCAATTACGTAGCCTGCTGTCCCTTCCACAACGAGAAAACCCCCTCTTTCAACGTGAATCCCGCCCGGGGCATCTACAAGTGCTTCGGCTGCGGCAAGGCCGGCAGCGCCGTGGGCTTTGTGATGGAGTACGAGCACATGACCTACCCGGAAGCCCTCCGCTACCTGGCCCGCAAGTACAACATCGAGGTAAAGGAAGAGGAAGAATCGGCCGAACAGATTGCCGCCCGGCAGCGAAGCGAGAGCCTCCTGGCTGTGTCGGACTTTGCCGGCAAGTTTTTCAGGGAGCAGTTGCAGGAGCCGGAGGGAAAAGCCATCGGCCTACAGTATTTCCGCTCCAGAGGGTTACTTCCGGAAACTATCGAAAAATACGGGCTGGGCTGGGCCCCGAAGTCCAAGACCGCCTTTACCCAGGCCGCCAAGGCCGCCGGCTACAAGGACGAGTTCCTCACGGAAACCGGCCTTTGCGCAGAGTGGGAAAGCGACCACAGCCTCCACGACCGCTTCTACGACCGCGTCATCTTCCCCATCCACTCGGTGAGCGGACGGGTGATTGCCTTCGGGGGAAGGATCCTCCTCACGGAGAAGTCGGACCATGTAGCCAAATACGTCAATTCCAAGGAGAGCGAGATATACGTGAAATCCCGCTCGCTGTACGGCATCTGGTTTGCCAAGCAGGAGATAGCCCGGCAGGACAAATGCTTTCTGATGGAAGGCTACCTGGATGTCCTGTCTATGCACCAGGCCGGCATCCTGAACTGCGTGGCCTCCAGTGGCACGTCCCTCACGGAGGAACAGATCCGCATCATCAAGAAATTCACGGAGAACATCACCGTCATGTACGACGGCGACAGCGCCGGCCTGCATGCCGCCATCCGCGCCATCGGCATGATCCTCAAAGAAGGGATGAACCCCCGCGTGGTGTTCCTGCCAGACGGGGACGACCCTGACTCCTATTCCCGCAAGCACACCCTGGAAGAAATCCGCGACTTCATCGCCACGCACGAGCAGGACGGCATCTCCTTCAAGACAGACCTGCTGCTGAAGGAAGCCGGGGAAGACCCGCTGAAAAGAGCTAACCTGATCAACGAGATTGCCGACACCGTAGCCCTCATCCCGGATGCCATCAAACGGCAGGTGTATGTGGACATGGTCTCCAAGCGCTTCGGCATCGAGAGCGACATCATTCAGGAGCGGGTACGGAAAACGCGCGAAAAGGGCGTACCACAGGAGCGCAATGCAGAGGCCCGGGGACAATACCGCCGCTCGCAGGAGACCACCGCACAAGAAACGGTCCCGGACGCCCCTCTGGATCGCCGTATCCGGAAAGAGAACGAGATCCTGGAGCCGTCAGAGCGGGAACTGCTGGGCTTTATCCTGCAGTACGGTTGCACACCCCTCCAATTCGAGTCAGATTCGGAGTTTTACGCTCCGGAGGGAGCCCAGACGGTGGCGGAATTCATCGATGCAGCACTCGCCGGAGACAACATTCACTTCGCCAACCAGGCCTACGGACGCACGTACGATGCCTATTTCCGCCTCTATGACGAAGGAAAGGCGCAGGACGACATTATCCTGAGCCTGCTCAACGCAGAAGACCGGACGGTGGCCGGGGTGGCCGCCGCCCTTTCCACCCGCAAATACGAGCTCACCGTACACAATTTTACCGAAGCGCTCACCACCGTGGATTCCTGGCTGGTGAACTATGTGCCCCGCGCCATCCTGGCCTTCCACGACAAGCGGCTCCAGGTGCAGCAGGAAGAACTCAAAGCCCGGATGGACCAGGCCTCGCCAGAGGACCAGATAGAGCTCCTGGCCCGCCTGAGCCGCATCAACGAAATCAAGAAAACCATCAATATCAAACTTGGGAGATTAAAGAAATGAGCCATAAAAGAACTCTCGTGACCTGTGCACTCCCCTATGCCAACGGTCCTGTCCATATCGGCCACCTGGCCGGCGCCTACATTCCCGGCGACATCTATGTCCGCTACCTCCGCATGCGGGGAGAGGATGTGGTGTTTGTCTGCGGCAGCGACGAGCACGGCGTGCCCATCACCATTAAGGCGAAGGATCAGGGCGTAACACCGCAGGATATCGTGGACAAGTACCACAAGATCATGAAGGACGCCTTCGCGGGCCTTGGAATTAACTTCGACATTTATTCCAGGACATCCTCGGAGGTGCATGCGGAAAATGCTTCCGAATTCTTCCGTAAGCTTTATGACCAGGACGATTTTATTGTCAAGGAGTCTGAGCAGCTCTATGACGAAGAAGCTAAGATGTTCCTTACAGACCGCCTGATTGAGGGTATCTGCCCCAAATGCGGCAATCCTCATGCGTACGGGGACCAGTGCGAGAAGTGCGGATCCACCCTTTCTCCCGAAGAGCTCCTGGAGCCCAAGTCACGCCTGAGCGGCACCGCGCCCGTGAAGAAGAAAACCAAGCACTGGTATCTTCCCCTGGACCAGTACGAGCCCTGGCTCCGCGACTGGATCCTGGAGCAGCACAAGGAGTGGAAGACCAACGTGTACGGCCAATGCAAGAGCTGGCTGGACGGAGGCCTCCTTCCCCGCGCCGTCACCCGCGACCTGGACTGGGGGGTACCCGTGCCCGTTGAAGGCGCAGAAGGCAAGGTGCTTTACGTGTGGTTCGACGCACCTATCGGCTATATCTCCAATACGAAGGAACTCCTTCCGGAAAGCTGGGAAAAGTGGTGGAAAGACCCGGACACACGGCTGGTCCACTTCATCGGCAAGGACAATATCGTGTTCCACTGCATCGTGTTCCCGTCCATGTTAAAGGCCTACGGAGACTATATCCTGCCGGACAACGTCCCGTCCAATGAGTTTCTGAACCTGGAAGGCGACAAGATTTCCACCTCCCGTGGCTGGGCCGTGTGGGTGGATGAGTACGAAAGGGACTTCCCCGGAGAGGAAGACGTGCTGCGCTACGTGCTCACCGCAAATGCCCCCGAGACCAAGGACAACGACTTCACCTGGAAGGATTTCCAGAGCCGCAACAACTCCGAACTGGTGGCCGTGCTGGGCAACTTCGTGAACCGGGCCGTGGTGCTCACGCAGAAGTACTTCGGCGGCGCCGTGCCCGAAAACCGCAAGCCGGAGCCCATCGATGCGGAAACGCTTGCCTCCGTGAAACCTTGCCGGGAGGCCCTGGAGAAATACATCGAGACATACCACTTCCGTGAGGCGCTCAAGGAGGCCATGAACATAGCCCGCATCGGCAACAAATACATCTCCGACATGGAGCCCTGGAAGGTGGCCAAAACGGATTTGGACCGCACGGCCAGCATCCTTTACACCTGCCTGCAGCTGTGTGCAGACCTGGCTATTGTCTTTGAGCCCTTCACTCCCTTCAGCGCAGAGAAGCTCCGCAGCATCCTGCGGGTGGGGCTTGATGCCGGCTTCGACCACCGTGCCGGTGAAGGCACACCCACCGTGAACTTCTTCCAGGCCGACGAGGGCAAGGCGTTGCACACCGCCCCCTTCGTCGCAAATAATAAGGCCGATGCTCTTGTGACAGCAGGACAGGCCTCCTTCGTCGCAAATAATAAGGCCGATGCTCCCGTTACAGAAGGACATACCCCCTTCGTCGCAAATAAGAAGGCCGATGCTCCTCAGGGGGTATGTCCTTCTGACTTGGTGCTTCGGTGGGAGCAGTTGGGGGATGCAGAACTGCTGCCGGCCGGGCATCAGCTGGGAGAGGCCGTGCTGCTGTTCCGCAAGATTGAGGATGCCGAGATTGATGCGCAGGTGGCAAAGCTGGAGGCCATCAAGGCCGCACGGGAGGCGGCCGAGGCCGCCAAGGCCGCTGCAGAAGCCGCTAAGAAGGTGGAGCCGCAGAAGGCTGAAGTCACCTTCGACCAGTTCGGCGCCATGGATATCCGCACTGCTACGGTACTGGCGGCGGAACGGGTTCCCAAGACGGACAAGCTCCTGAAACTCACCATCGACACGGGTATCGACAAGCGCACCATCGTCTCCGGTATCGCGGAGTATTATAGCCCCGAAGACATGCTGGGCAAGCAAATCTGCATCCTGGCCAACCTGGCACCCCGCACCATCCGCGGCATCGAGTCCAAGGGCATGATCCTGATGGCCAAGCAAGGGGACGGCAAGATGCGGTTCATTATGCCGCAGGAGGTTGTCACCAACGGCGCACAGATCGGATAAGAAAAAATCCCGCGGCGTTTGCTGCGGGATTTTTCTTTAGCGCTCCAGGCTATGTATCGCAAGACCGCTGCGGAGCTTTGGCTCGAACCAGGTGGTCTTTGGAGGCATGATGTTACCCGTGTCGGCAATACGGATGAGCTGGTCCATGGACACGGGATAGAGGGCGAATGCCACCTTCATCTCTCCGGAATCCACCCGGCGGGAGAGTTCTCCCAGGCCGCGGATACCACCCACGAAATCAATTCGTTTGTCGGTACGTAGATCCTTGATTCCCAGAATCTTGTCCAACACCAGGTTGCTCAGGATGGTCACGTCCAGTACGCCGATGGGGTCGTTGTCATCGTACCTGCCGGCCTTGGCAGTGAGGGTGTACCACTTGTCTCCCAGATACATGGAGAAGTTGTGCAGACCTGTAGGAGCATAAGGCTTGGCAGGACGGCCACAGCGGGGCTTGGTTGCAACGGCAACGTCGAAGTCCTTTTCAAGGGCCTGGAGGAAAGCTTCCTCGGAGAGGCCGGCCAGATCTTTCACCACGCGGTTGTAGTCGATGATGGCAAGCTGGCTCTGAGGGAAGCACACGGCCATGAAGAAGTTGTATTCTTCGTCTCCGGTGTGGTGCGGGTTCTGTGCCTTCTTCTCTGCACCGACACGGGCGGCGGCGGCGGTACGGTGGTGACCGTCGGCCACATAGAAAGCATCTACCTGGGTAGTGAAGATTTCGGTGATACGGGCGTTCACGGCATCGTCATTGATTACCCAGAAGGTATGGACGAACTTGTTCTCGTCGGTGAACTTGTATTCGGGCTTTCCGGCCGCTGTGCTGGCAATGATGGCGTTGAGTTCTTCATTGTCCTTGAAAGCGAAGAATACGGGTTCTATGTTGGCATTCTGGATACGCACGTGGACCATGCGGTCGTCTTCCTTGTCCTTGCGGGTGAGTTCGTGCTTTTTGATGATGCCGTTCGCATAATCGTCCGTGTGGGCGCAGAGGACAATGCCATACTGGGTGCGCTTGCCCATGGTCTGGGCATACACATAGTACTTTTCCTTATCCTCGCGGACAAGCCAGCCGCGCTCTTTCCAGGCCTTGAAATTTTCCACGGCCTTGTCGTAAGTGCGCTGCTCGTGCTCGCCGGCAATGGGAGTAAAGTCGATTTCCGGCTTGGTGATATGAAGGAGGCTCTTTTCGCCTGCCATCTCACGGGCTTCCTCGGAATTGAGGACATCGTACGGGGGTGCAGCAACCTCTGTCACGAGGTTCTTGGGAGGCCTGATGGCCGCAAAGGGTTTAACGCGTACCATATTACTACTTGTTGACCTGGAATTTACGGTTTCCGGTGGCAAAGAAATCCACGATCTGGCGGGCGGCGGCAAGGCCAGCGTTTACATTGGCTTCCTTGGTCTGGGCGCCCATCTTCTTGGGCGTTGCGAACACCCTGTAGCCAAACTTCTTGGTGAGCTTGTCGTAGTTGTCCGGCATTACGTCGGTGACGTATTTGAGGTCTTCGCGCTCTTCCAGGGCCTTCATCAGGCCGTCTTCGTCGATCACTTCCTTTCGGGCGGTGTTCACCAGCGTGGCACCCTTGGGCATACGCATGATGAGGTCGTAGCCGATGGATTTGATGGTGGCGGGAAGGGCCGGGATGTGGACGGAGAGGAAATCCGATGCGGCATAGAGTTCCTCGACGGAATGGACGGGCTCTGCCCCGCCGGCTATGATTTGCTCATCCGTGAGGAACGGATCCAGGGCGCAGACGCTCATGCCCAGAGCCTTAGCCTTCTGGCCTACCAGACGGCCCACATTACCATAGGCTTGAACACCCAGGCGCTTGCCGCAGAGCTCGCTGCCGGTAGCGGGGGTGAAATGCGTACGGGCCATGAAGATCATCATGCCCAGGGCCAGTTCTGCCACGGCATTGGAATTCTGGCCGGGGGTATTCATCACGACAATGCCGCGGGCGGTGGCGGCGGCCAGATCTACATTGTCGAAGCCGGCGCCGGCGCGCACGACAATCTTTAGTTTAGGAGCGGCGGCCATCACTTCCTCGGTCACCTTGTCGGAGCGGACAATCAGGGCATCTGCATCGGCCACGGCAGCGACAAGACCCTCCTGGCTGGCATAATTCTCTAATTTCACCACCTGGTGGCCGGCTTTGGCCAGGATGTCGGTGATGCCTTCCACAGCTTTGGCTGCAAAGGGTTTCTGGGTTGCTAACAGGATTTTCATTTGTTCAGGGATTCAAATTCTTTCATACAATCTACCAAGGCCTGGACGTCCTCGATGGGACAAGCGTTGTAAAGGCTGGCACGGAAGCCGCCCACGCTGCGGTGGCCCTTGATTCCCACCATGCCGCGCTCTTTGGCAAAGGCCATGAAGCTGTCCTGGAGTTCTTCCTTGCCGGGAGCCATCACAAAGCAGACATTCATCAGGGAGCGGTCTTCCTTGGCGGCGGTGCCCACAAACATGCTGTTGCGGTCTATCTCGTCGTACAGGAGAGCGGCCTTCTTCTTGTTGATCTCGTGGATGGCCTCTACGCCGCCGATGCCCTTGAGCCACTTGAGGGTCTCATTCATCACGAAGATGGCGAACACGGGCGGGGTGTTGAACATGGAGAGTTTGTCGATATGGGTCTGATAGTTGAGCATAGTGGGCAGGTGACGGGTTACGCGGCCCAGGGAGCTCTTGCGGATGATAGCGAAGATGACGCCGGCAGGACCCACGTTCTTCTGGGCGCCGCCGTAGATGAGGTCATACTTGGACACATCTACCGGGCGGGACATGATATCCGAGGACATGTCGGCGATCAGCGGGCACGGGCAGTCGATGTCTTCGTGGATTTCCGTACCGTAGATGGTGTTGTTGGTGGTGATGTGCAGATAATCCAGGTCTGCGGGAATCTCGAAGCCCTTGGGAATGTAGGTGTAGTTCTTGTCCTTGGAGCAGGCAATGGCATAGGCCTCGCCGATACCCTGGGCCTCTACCAGAGCCTTGTGCGCCCATACGCCAGTGTCCAGGTAAGCGGCCTTTTTCTCCAGATAGTTCATGGCCACATAGAGGAACTGAAGAGAAGCGCCGCCGCCCAGGAACACCACCTCATGGGTGTCCGGAATGTGCAGCAGCTCTTTCCAAAGGGCACGGCACTCGTCCATGACGGCGTCCCATTCCTTGGTCCGGTGCGAGATGGAAAGGACGGAAATACCGGTTCCTGCAAAGTCGGTAAGGGCCTCTTTGGCCTTTTCGATGGCTACCTGCGGCAGGACACAGGGGCCGGCGTTGAATACATGAACTTTCTTAGACATGATGTTATTAATTGTGTTGTTATATTTTTTTATTAAACCAGGCTATAAAGATATAAATTATAATTAACAAAACCTAAATTTCTTCCAATTCGGCAGCGTTTTCCAGTTTTTCACGAAAATCGGCCACGGTACTGAGACGCACCCGGGTTTCCAGGGAGCATTCCAGGCCAAAGTTCTGCGCCCGCTGGGGAAGGTCCAGTTCCTTGAGCACCTTCATCACCGTGTTCATGGCGTCATAGCCGAAACGCACCCGGAACCACACCCCAGCTATCTTTTCCACCACCTGCGCATGGGAGAGGGCGTCGGCCGTGGATGTTTTGTACGCCCGGATAAGCCCCGGGATGCCCAGTTTGATGCCCCCAAAATAGCGCACCACCACTACCAGGATGTCGCTGAGCCCGGCCGAATCGATCTGCCCCAGGATGGGCCTGCCCGCGCTGCCGGAAGGTTCCCCATCGTCCGAGGAGCGGAAGACCTCCCCTTTATACCCCAGCCTGTATGCATAACAGTGATGCCGGGCGTCGTGGTATTCCTTCCGGAGAGCGGCGACCAGCTCTTTCACCTGCTGCTCGGTCTCTACCGGATAGGCCAGGGCGATGAACCGGGACCCGTTGTCCTTGAACAGCCCTTCCGACGGTGCGGCGATGCTGGAATATGCGTCACAGATTTCCATTTCTACGAATGTAGCGTTTTTTGGAGAAAATTGCAATCGAACCGGAAAAAAGCAGTATCTTTGGGTTCGCAAAACGAACACATCTATGATATTCCAACTAAAAGTCACCCTGAGCGGGATCAAAGGCTTCTACAGAATCTATATCGTGCACGGTGCCACCACCTTGTATACCCTTCATAAACAACTGCGTTCCGACATGGAGTTCCCGCAGGACCAGCTGATCATGTTCAAGGCCCTGGGAACAGATGGTACGGTACTGGGCCGGTACGGGCTCTTCGACCTGGGCTCCGGTACGGTAGATACTGTTTCGCTGGAAAAAGCCGCCAAGGCAGGGACCGCCTCCTTCGTGTATTTCTACGATGTCACCAACCGCAAGAGTGTGAACATTGCCATAGAGGAAGCACCCGCCGGCGCAAAGGCCAATCCGGACTTCCCCGTGCTCACGGAAACCAAAGGCCCCAATCCCATTGAGTTCGAAAACGGCTACGTGGCCTTCGAAGACCTTCCGGACAAGCAGCGCTTTCTGCCCGGAGAAGAGCCGGAAGACCTGGACGACGAAGATTTTGACGAAGACCCGGAAGAGGACGACGAAGAAGAAGACGAAGACGGGAAAGAGATTTTCGACGAAAACGAATAGGGAATGGGCCGGCGCCTGGAGATTATACTCGGCCCCACCGGCGTAGGCAAGACGGCCTATGCCATTTCTCGCGCCCTGGAATACGGCTCCCCTGTCATCTCCTGCGACTCCAGGCAGATCTATCGGGAAATGCGCATCGGAACTGCCGTCCCCTCCGACAAGCAACTCTCCACGGTAAAACACTACTTTATCCGGGAAATTCCGGTTACCCGGAACTACACGGCCGGCATCTATGAGGTAGAAGCGCTCCGCCTGGTCAACCGCCTTTTTTCCCAAGGCCACGAAACCCTGGTGATGTGCGGCGGTTCCATGCTGTACATAGACGCCTTCTGCTACGGGCTGGACGACTTCCCGGAGGTGCCCCTGCAACTACGGGAACACCTGATCGAATGCCTCCGGGACGAGGGCGTGGACGTGCTCGCCGCACAGCTCAAGGAACTGGACCCCGTCACCTACGGGGAAATAGACCTCACCAACGGAAGGCGCATCATCCGCGCCCTGGAAGTGTGCCTTTACACCGGAAAACCGTTTTCTTCCTTCAAGACCCGGCGTTTCAAGGAGAGGGATTTCGAAATCCGGAAAATCGGCCTGGAATGCCCCCGGGAAGATCTGTACGCCCGCCTGGACCAGCGCGTCCTGGCCATGATGGAAGAAGGCCTGGAAGAAGAGGCCCGGAGCCTGCTCCCTTACCGGAACCTGCCCTCCCTGCAAACGGTGGGCTACCGGGAACTGTTTGATTATTTCGACGGAAAAACAAACCTGGACGAGGCTGTACGCCGCATCCAGGTAAATACCAGGCATTATGCCAAGCGCCAGCTCACGTGGTGGCGCCGGGACCCGTCCATCGAGTGGGTGTCCCTTTGATCCTTTAGAATTTGGGCACTTCGAACACGGAGGCATCTACGGCCTCTTCCGAGAGTTCCGTCACCTCCGCCACGATGGACATGCCGCCGAAATCGGTCACGGTTTTCATGGGGATGCCCTTCCAGACCCAGGCTTCTACCTTGGCCGTCTGGCCCATCTGGGAAATCTCGGCCGTATATTTGGTGCATTCCTTGCCGCCGACAGTTTCCTTCCCGACTTCTTTCACTTTGTATTTATCGATGGTAGCCTTGTCCAGGGACAGGTAATTGATGCTTTCCTGGGCGGGCATCTCCTGCACCGATTTCTGGATATAGTCCACCATATAGGTTTTCCCGTCTCTGATGATGGTTCCCATTTCCACTTTGCCCATCATGGATTCTGCCTCCGTCTTGCTCATCTGGAGGGCGCCGTAATTGTCGAAGTAGGAAGTGGCTTCCATCTTCTGGCCCATGACTTCCGTGGATACGACCATTTTGCCGGATTTGATTTCGAAGGTAGCCGCAGAACCCTGCGCGAAGGCCGTTACCGCTATCGCCAGTGCGGCCAGGATGCTCATCATTTTCTTCATAGTCTTTCTTTTTTTTACAAAGTTATCTTTTCCGGAACGAAAAATCGAAAAAAAACATTCATTTTTTTGCAAAAACGGTTCCCCAGAGCACAATGCCGATGCTCACGGACACGTTCAAGGAATGCTTGGTGCCCCGCTGGGGAATCTCCAGGGAGAAATCGCATGCATCCACCACCTCCTGCTGCACCCCGTCCACTTCATGGCCGAAGACGAATGCGTAGCGGACCGGAAAGGGTGTTTCCGGTGTGCATCGGCCTTCATCTTGCACGCCGGAAACACCCTTTCCGGTTCCAGCCTGGAATTCGTCCAGTTTCACGGAATGGACCGTCTGCTCCACGGCCACAACCGTGTAGCCGTCGGCCTTCAGCCGCTCCACCAGGCTTTTGACATCCTGCACATGCTCGAAAGGCACCACTTCCTCCGCCCCCAGAGCCACTTTCCTCAACTCCGGAGAGGGCGGAACCGGGCATATGCCCCCCAGATAGATCTTGTCCACGCCAAAGGCATCTCCCGTCCGGAAGGCGCTTCCCACATTGTGGGCGCTGCGGATATTGTCCAGTACCAGCACGATACCGCTTTCCGGGCGGTTCCGGTAGGCATCGGCCGTAAGCCGTCCCAATTCCATGTTGAGCAGTTTTCTGTCTTTCATGGCAGCAAATATAGTGGTTTACCCGGAAAAAAAAGTTATATTTGTGAACGTAATTATTAATGCTTTTATGAAACAGGACCTTCAGGTATTCGACCTCATCAAGAAAGAGCAGGAACGCCAGTCTTCCGGACTGGAACTCATCGCTTCCGAAAACTATGTATCCAACCAGGTGCTGGAGGCCATGGGCTCCATTTGCACCAACAAGTACGCAGAAGGCTATCCCGGCAAGCGGTATTACGGCGGCTGCGAGATCGTGGACCAGATCGAGCAACTGGCCATAGACCGTCTCTGCGCCCTGTACGATGCAGAATACGCCAATGTACAGCCCCACTCCGGTGCCCAGGCCAACATGGCCGTCACCATGGCCATCCTCCGTCCCGGAGACACCTTCATGGGCCTGGACCTTTCCATGGGCGGTCACCTTACCCACGGCTCTCCCGTGAACGCTTCCGGCATCCTATACCATCCGGTGGCCTACGGCCTGGATCCGGAAACCGGCCGGGTAGATTACGACGAGATGGAGCGCAAGGCACTGGAATGCAAGCCCAAGCTCATTATCGGCGGTGCATCGGCCTACTCGCGTGAATGGGATTACGAGCGCATGCGTACAATCGCCGACAAGGTGGGTGCCATCCTGTGGATCGACATGGCCCACACGGCCGGCCTCATTGCCGCGGGCCTGCTGAAGAACCCTGTGAAATATGCCCACATTGTCACCTCCACCACCCACAAGACCCTCCGCGGACCGCGCGGCGGCATCATCCTCATGGACAAGGACTTCGACAATCCCTGGGGGCTCACCACACCCAAAGGCGAGATCAAGAAGATGAGCGCCATCCTCAATTCCAGCGTCTTCCCGGGCATCCAGGGCGGTCCGCTGGAGCATGTAATCGCCGCCAAAGCCGTGGCCTTCTTCGAAGCCGCCCAGCCGGAATACAAAGCCTACCAGAAGCAGGTGGTGACCAACGCCGCCGCCATGTGTCAGGAATTCATCGCCAGAGGGTACAAGATTATTTCCGGCGGTACGGACAACCACCTCATGCTCATCGACCTCCGCACCAAGTTCCCTGACCTTACGGGCCGCCTGGCAGAGAAAGAACTGGGCCGGGCCGACATCACCGTAAACAAGAACATGGTGCCCTTTGACAGCCGCAGCGCCTTCGCTACCAGCGGTCTCCGCATCGGCACCCCCGCCATTACCTCCCGCGGCTTCGAAGAAAAAGACATGCTCTTCATCGTGGACCTGATTGACCAGGTGCTCACGTCGGCCAACGCACACGCCGCCGCCCTCTCCGCCAAGGAACCGGACGAGAAACAGACAGCAGAGCGCATCGCCCACAAACTGGTTCTGGACGAGGTAAAACGGAAGGTGCACATGATGACCTCCGGCCGTCCGCTCAACCGCTACTAGATTACTTCGATGTCTTTCGTCGGAATCCAGCCCTGGCGGCCGTCGGCAAGCTCGATATTGGAATAGGAGGATACGCTGTCCAGCAACTTTACACGGGTTCCCTCGTGCAGGATGAACAGGTCTTTGGCGGTGTCGGCCGAAGGGGAACTCTTCACGGAAGACACCGCCCGCATGACAATGGCCGTGTCCTGCCGACGGGCTTCTGTCCGTTGCCACTGGGCGAAATCCCATCCCAGGAACGCCAGCAGCAGGGTGACGATGCCCGCGAAGAAGCCCAGGCGGCGCTGCCCGCTGGTAGACCCCAGCAGGAACAACAGCGCCAGTGCTACCGTTGCAGCCAGCAACACCAGGGACAAGACGGCCCAGGTGTCGGAGGGCAGCAGGTAGCATATCTTGTGGCCCCAGGCCTCGAAGAAGATCTCCGGGACCTCGTCGATGCGGTCCTGCGTACGGGAGCGGGCGAATTCCAGGTTGTAGCGGATATCGGCATCGGAAGGATCCAGCCGCAGGGCACGCTCGTACCACAGGATGGCAGGGGCAATCTCATCTGTCTTGAAATATGCATTGCCCAGGTTATAGTACAGGTCCTTGGACACCAGCCCGGCCGAGCGCAGTTCTTCCCAGTCTTTCAGGGCAGACGGATAATCCCCGGCCGAATAGGCCTCCACGCCGGAGTGCCAAAGGGAATCGGGATAGGAAAGAGGAGCTGCCTGAAGCGTGAAGGGAATCAGCAGCAGGAGTAAGCTTGCTGTCAGGGCGTGCTTATGGGACGGGGTCTTTTTCATGGAAGAATCGATTGCGGTAATCAAGGCCACCGCCTGGTCGTAATGGGCGGCCATGGCGTCGTGACCGGCATCGGGGGCATAGCGGGCAAATTCGCACGCATCCAGCAGGGCGGTGAACCCTTCAGCGGTCTCTGCAGAAACGCCGCCTTCCCGGAGGGCCTGCTCGATGTTCTCCTTGTTCTGGTCGGCCATGTCCATGGACAGCTTGTCGCCTACAAAGCCCAGCAGGGAACGGTGCAGTTCCTCGTAGAAGGCCGTATACAGGTTCTTCTGCAGGAAATCATGCGCCTGCGACAGCCGCTTCATGGCCATCCGGGTAGCCTTGCGGTTGCGCGTGCCGGCTACGTCGGCCCGGCGGGCGGCCGCCTTACGGAATCCCAGATAGAAGCCCAGGCCAGAGAGTAGCAGCAGGACGATGCAGACCCACCAGAGCTTGGAATAGACAAAGAACTCCTTCCCCTCGCCCAGGTCGGTCCGGCTGCGGATAAAGCGGATGTCGTCCCCCAGGTTTTTCACGCCTTTGCGGTCCACCACCAGGGAAGATCCGGCGTCGGGGACTGTCGACGCCGATCCCGCGGAACGTGCCACCCTCAGGTGCAGGGAATCCGTAGAGGCTACCTGGTACCGACGGGCGGAAACATCATAGAATCCGTATTTTACAGGGTCGATCGAAAAGTTTCCGGGGCTGCGGGGAATGAACGGGTACTCGAAGGTCTTGGACCCCGAAGTGCCGCTTTTGTCGGTATTCACTGTGGTGCGGACATCGTATACCTCGAAATCCGGAGGGAAAATGACCTTCGGCGCCTCCAACAGGGCTATATTGCCCTTTCCGGACAAGGTCACCAGCAGGGAGGCGGCGTCATGGGTCTTGAGGGAATCCTTGCTCAGGCGGGCCTGGACGGTGAAATTACCCACACCCCCGCCGAAAGAGGCCGGAGCGCCGGAGGGCAGGGCCGACACGTGCAAGGTGGGAGCGGCCGTATACACCCGCTGGCGGGTGGTGACATAGTCGCTCTCGAAGAAATCGTCGAAGATGGACCCAGTGCTGCGGCGGCGCTGGGTGTTTACCAGACACACAACCTCTGCCGGCTCGATGGTCTGGTCGCCGGCTTTCTGGGGGATGATTACCCAGCGGCGGAGCACGGCCGCATTGTACATCTTGCCGTCTACCTGTTCCCGCTGGAACTCGATGTTGGAGGGCGATTCCACCTCCTGGCTCCAGAAACCGTTGAAAGACGGGAACTTGGCATTTTCAAAGCCCACCAGGTTGGTCCGGTGGTAAATCTTGAGCGTGGCCGTCACCGGTTCTCCCACCACCACGGAAGAGCGGCTCAGGGAAAGGCGCATGAAAATATCGGCCTGGGAGCTTTGCTGACGGGAACTCTGGGTTTCTCCCTCCTGGGTATCATCGGCCGACGAGCCCTGGGAAGGACGCGAACCGTTGTCCACCACCTGCACGCTCACCGCCTTGGACTGGATGGTGTTCCCCCGGACTTTGGCCGATGCTGCCGGTAGCGTGAATGTACCCGTCTTCCGGGCCTGGAGGATATAGGTATAGGAAGTCTGCGAATTCCGGGTGGTTTTCCCGTTCACGATCTGGATGCTGGTGGAAGAGCCCTTCTGGGGGCCCCAGACGGTAGTGAAGTCTTCTCCGGCGTTCCATTCGAACTCTGAAGGGGCATGTTCCCCTTCCACCACGAACACCACGTTAAAGCGTTCCGACAATTCTACAATATTGTGCACCTCCACGCGAATGGTGGACTGTGCCCACAGCGGAAGCGCCATGAGAACGACTGCACAGATGGAGATGATCCGTTTCATATCCTTCTACCAATTCTTTTCCTTCTGGCGGGACTTCATAGCCGCCGCCTTTTTCTGGTCTACCTTTTCCTGGGTTTCCCGCTCTTTCTGCTGAATGGCCTGCAACATCTGCTGGGCCTGCTGGGGAGAAATCTGAGGCTCCTGACCGTTCTGCCGGTCCTGGCCCTGGTCCTGCCGGTCCTGGTCCTGATCCTGCTGATTCTGATCCTGATCCTGCTGATTCTGATCCTGGTTCTGGTCCTGGTTCTGGTTATTGTCTCCTCCGCCCTGCTGGTCCTGGTTCTGCTGTTCCATCCATTTATTGCGGGCATAGATGTAGTTTTCCTTGGCCGCCAGGTCTCCGGGGGTTCTCAGCAGACACTGCTTGAACGCATCCACCGCCGCCTGCCAGTCTTCCTGGGCGATGGCCACATCCCCCAGGTTGAAGTAATAATCCGATGCAAAAGCCTCTGCCGGGGCGCTTTCCTTCACCCCGTCCAGCATTTTCCGGGCATTCTCCATGTCTTTCTCCCGGTACAGCGTATTGGCCAGGTTGTACACAGCCGCCACTGAAGTGGTGTCCTGCACCAGGGCCTTGCGGTAGCTCAGGTCGGCCTGGGGATAGTCTCCTTTGCGGAATTGGCGGTTTCCCCGGCGCAGGTCTCCCTTCTGCGCAAAAACGCTGACGCAGCAGAAGGAGAGCAGTATTACCAAACATTTTCTCATCGCTCGAACAATTTCCGGCGGGGCTTGCGCTCGCCAATGAGCATTTCAATCACAAACAGGAGCAGGGCGACGGCGAAGAAGTACATGTACTGCTCGTCGTATTCCTCGAACACGATGCTGCCCAGCTCTTCAGCTTCCATGCGGCGGATATCCTGCACGATGGGATTAAGGCCGAATTCCTCGTTCCCGGCATGGATATAGGCGCCGCCGCCGGCCCGGGCGATGTCCCGGAGGGTTTTCTCGTCCAGTTTGCTCACTACAATCTCTCCCTGGGAATCCCGGAGCAGGTTTCCGTCAACCGGGATGGGCTGGCCTTCGGTGGAGCCCACGCCGATGGTATACACCTTGATGCCGATCTCCGCCGCCTGAGTGGCAGCCTCTACGGGATCGTCTTCGTGGTTTTCACCGTCAGAGATAACCACAATCACGCGGCTTTTCTCGCTTTGCGCACTGAAACTTTTGATACTGAGCCGGATGGCATCTCCGATGGCGGTTCCCTGAACCGGAATGGACCCGGTGTCGATGGAGCCCAGAAACATCTTGGCGCTCACATAATCGGTGGTGACCGGAAGCTGGACGAAAGAGGTGCCTGCAAAGATGACCAGGCCGATTCTGTCGTTCTGCAACAGGTCTGTGAGCCGGGCGATGGCCAGTTTGGCCCGTTCCAGGCGGTTGGGGGAATAATCCTCTGCCAGCATGGAATTGGAGACGTCCAGCGCCACGATGATCTCCGCTCCCCGGGTAGTGCGCTCGGAAAGCTTGGCGCCGGTCTGTGGCCGGGCCAGCCCCAGAACGAAGAAAAGAAAGGCCAGGCAGAAGAGCACCATCCGCACCCAACCCTTGGAGCGGGAGCGGGAGGGCATCAGCGCTTCCACCAGCGCCTTGTCGCCGAAGGCGTTCACCCGGCGGCGCCGGAAATAACGCAACAGGGCGTATCCCAGCAGGAATACCGGAATCAGGAGCAGCAGATACAGAAACTTATAGTCGGCAAACATCAACATCACGGCATCCTCCTCAATAATGCACCGACAAGCAGCTCCAGCAGCAGGCACAGGAGCGCCGCGACGGCATATCCTTTAAACAAATCCTTATACACCGGGAACGAGTCTACAGTGGTGCGGGTTTTCTCCATCTGGCCAATCTCCGCGTAAATCTCGCTCAGCTTGGTATTGTCCGTTGCCCGGAAATAGCGTCCGCCAGTATTGTCGGCAATGCCTTTCAGGAGCGGCTCGTCAATCTCCACGGGAACGTTACGCATCTCGATGCCCCAGGGCGTCTGCATGGGGTAGGGTGCCTCTCCATTGGCCCCCACGCCGATCGTATAGACCCGGACTCCGTAGGTCTTGGCAATGTCCGACGCCATGCCAGGGTCTATCTCGCCCATGTTGTTCACGCCGTCGGTGAGCAGGATCACCACGCGGCTCTTGGCATCTGAATCTTTCATGCGGGCTACGGCAGTGGCCAGTCCGTTGCCGATAGCCGTGCCGTCCTCGATGAGGTCTGTCTGCACCTCTTTCATGAGGTTGATCAGGGTAGCCCGGTCGGTGGTGAGGGGACACTGGGTGTAGCTTTCACCGGCAAACACCACGATGCCCATACGGTCGCTGGGGCGCTGGGCGATGAACTCGATGGCGATGTCCTTGGCGGCGCTCAGACGGTCCGGCTGGAAGTCCCGGGCCAGCATACTGGTAGAGACGTCCATAGCGAACACGATGTCAATGCCCTCCGTATCTACCTTTTCCATCTGCGTGGAACTTCTGGGCCGGGCGATGGCCACGGTGATCAGGGAAAGGGCCGCGATCCTGAGGATGAAGGGAACGTGCCGCAGCCAGCCCAGGATACTGGGCCCTCCGGAGGCCCACTCATCCAGCGAAGACACGCGCAGATGGGGCCTGCGGTCCCGAAGTTCGATCCACAGATAGCGCAGTACCAGCAGGACCGGGACGGCCAGCAGCCACAGAAGATGAGGATACTCAAAAAACATAGCTTACTCCTCCCTTTCCGTTTGTTTTTCCTCCGCCTCCAGCTGGCTCTGGTAGGTGGTGGTCACAAAGCGCACCGCGCCGGGAAGCACTTTGGCATTGTCCTCGTCAGAGGCGGTGTACTTGGCAAATTTCACGAAATCGGCCCGTTCAAACAGATCTTTCATCTCCTCATAAAGGTCAGGCGGGATATCCTTGGCATCCCTAAGGGCGTAGAACAGTTCTGCCGTGGTCATTTCCAGGGCGCCGACGCCGAAACGGGAGGCGATATACTCCCGGAGGGCATCCGTAACCCCGGAGTAGAAGGTCTTCTGCTTTTCCGGCGCCCAGAATTTATCCGACCGGAAAGCGTCCAGCTTGCGCAAGGCCTTTATATGGGCCGGTTCCGCATCGGCTTTTTCCCCGGCCTCTTTCCGGCGGCGGAGCAGCGCCCGCACCAGAAAATACACCAGGGCGGCGAAAAGCAGCACGCCCAGCACCCAGGGGAACACCTCCCCGAAGGTATAGGGAAATTTGACCTGGGGCTTGATGTCGTTGGCCTGGAAAGTTTCCATGTCGACTGGTAATTCATTGACTACCAGATGTTCTACGGGTGCTTTAAAGATAAGGGTATCGCCGTTGAAGAGCACCGGAATGTCCGGAAGCTCATAGCTGCCGCCCCACCAGGTGGTGAGGATGCGGGAGGCTTTGATAGTATATAGGCCCGTCTTTTTAACCTTGACGGAATCCAGCTGCCAGTCGCTCACAAACTCGATGGGACTGTCTTTCTCTGTCTGGATTTCCGGGAGGGCCAGGGGTGTACCTTCCGCTACGTCCTTGAGCTCCACACCATAGCGGAACTGGTCCGCTACCAGCACGGAATCCCGTTTTTGCAGCGGCTCCAGGAAGGCTTCTCCACCTTCTTTGCGGAGGCCTTCCGCGCTGGTTGTCAGGCAAACGAGCAAGAAGGGTATGATGAGTCTTGTTTTCATCTTCTGTGGAATAACGCCATGAGGCTGCGCACGTAATCTTCATTGGTGCTCACGTCCACATGGTCTACCTGATATTTGAGTAGCAGGCGGTCCGCTGCGCCGGTGGCCGTACGGAACCAGTTTTCATAGGCGGCCCTGACGCTGCGTGAGCTGGTATTAATCCACCGGGAGGCTCCGGTTTCCGCGTCTTTAGCGTGCACCAGACCCACATTGGGAATGCATTTCTCACGCGGGTCACTCACGCGGATTACCGACACATCGTGCCGGTTCACAGCCACTTTCAGGGCCTCTTCATAGCGCGGGGTGCCATTGGCCCGGGTGTCCAGCATGTCGCTGAGCACAAAGGCGGTGCACTTTTTCTTGATGGCGTTGGTCAGATAGCGCAAGGCTTCGCTAATGTCCGTTCCGTCATGCTGGGGTGCATATTCCAGGATTTCCCGGATAATGTGCAGGAAATGAGTGCGCCCCTTTCCCGGCGGAATGAACTTTTCTACCGTATCGCTGAAAAGGATGCAGCCCACTTTGTCGTTGTTCAAGATGGCGGAGAAGGCCAGGGTTGCGGCGATTTCCGCAATCTGCTCCCGCTTGGTCTTCACCTGCGTGCCGAACAGGCCGGACCGGGAAATGTCCACCAGCAGCACCACGGTAAGCTCCCGCTCTTCCTCGAACACTTTCACATAGGGAGCATTCATGCGGGCGGTCACGTTCCAGTCCATGTTGCGTACGTCGTCCCCCCACTGATACTCCCGCACCTCGCTGAAGGCCATGCCCCGCCCCTTGAAGGCGGAATGGTACTCCCCGGCGAAAATCTGGTGACTCAGCGCCTTGGTCTTGATCTCTATCTTCCGGACCTTCTTTATTAACTCTTCCGCTGTCATTACGGGACTACAACCGCATTGATGATCTTTTCAATAATCTGTTCGGGCGTGACGTTCTCCGCCTCCGCCTCATAGGTGAGGCCAATCCTGTGACGGAGCACTTCGTTGCAAACCGCACGCACATCTTCCGGAATCACATAGCCGCGGCGCTTGATGAATGCGTAGGCCTTGGAGGCCAGCGACAGGGAAATACTGGCACGCGGGGATGCGCCGAAGGAAATGAAATTCCGGAGCTCCTGCAGGCCATATTCTTCCGGGGTGCGGCTGGCATATACGATATCCACGATGTAACGCTCGATCTTTTCGTCCATGTACACGTCGCGGACCACTTCCCTTGCACGGATGATGTCTTCCGGCTTTACCACAGCCTGTGCCCGGGGGAATTCTCCGGCATTGTTCATCCGGATAATCAGTTTTTCCTCTTCCTTTTTGGGATAGGACACCACCACCTTGAGCATGAAACGGTCTACCTGGGCCTCCGGAAGGGGATAGGTGCCTTCCTGCTCGATGGGGTTCTGGGTGGCCATCACCAGGAATGGCTGCGGCAGTTTATAGGTGTTCTCGCCGATGGTTACCTGTTTCTCCTGCATGGCTTCCAGCAGGGCGCTCTGGACCTTGGCCGGGGAACGGTTGATTTCATCGGCCAGCACGAAGTTGGCGAAGATGGGGCCTTTGTGCACTTCGAATTCCTCCCGCTTCTGGGAATAGACCAGGGTGCCCACAACGTCGGCCGGGAGCAGGTCCGGGGTGAACTGGATACGGCTGAACTTGGCATCTACCGCTTGGGCCAGCGTATTGATGGCCAGGGTTTTGGCCAGCCCCGGGACACCTTCCAGCAGAATATGGCCGCCGGAGAGCAGGCCGATGAGCAGGTTGTCTACCAGATGCTTCTGCCCCACAATCACTTTACCCATTTCCAGGCTGAGCAGGTCTACGAAGGAACTCTCTTTCTGGATTCGCTCGTTTAATTCACGGATGTTTACGCTTTCCATATAAATTGTTACATTTGCATATGCGTTATTTCCTTTGCCTCTCATACGACGGATCTGCCTTCTGCGGATGGCAAATCCAGCCCAACGCCCCCTCTGTCCAGGAAAGCCTGGAAGCCACACTTTCCCGCCTGCTCAGCCGGCCTGTCCAGGTTACCGGAGCCGGCCGCACAGACACTTCTGTCAACGCTTCGGGCTACATCGCCCACTTCGACCTTGACGGAGAACTTCCCTTCGAGGCATCGGATTTCACCTACAAATTAAATGCCATGCTCCCCCGCAGCATCGCCGTCCATTCCGTCTGTCCTGTGCCGGAAGAAATGCATGCGCGCTTCAGCGCAAAACGGCGGGAATATACCTACTTCATCCACAGGCAGAAAGACCCTTTCGTAGCCCCCTGGTCCTGGCAATGCGGCTATCCGCAGCTAGATTTCGATGCCATGAACCGGGCCTGTCAGTTCCTGCTGGGCACACATGACTTCTCCTGTTTCGAGAAAACCGGCGGCGACAACAAAACATCCGTCTGCACCATCATGGAAGCCTCCTGGCAACCCTATGTCCCCTCCCATGTCCAGGTGATGGGCCCGGCGGGGGAAGACACAGGGCCTGAAACCGTCGCTCCATACTGGTACTTCCGGATTGCGGCCGACCGTTTCCTCAGGAATATGGTACGGGCCACGGTGGGCTCGCTCATCGAAGTGGGGCGGGGAAAACAGCGCCCGGAATGGATTGCGGAGCTCGTCGCCCGGGGCACCCGCGGCGACGCCGGCGAATCCGTGCCCGGACACGCCCTCTTCCTGAACAAGGTACTATACTGAAACCAAGGCCCGTTCTTTGTTGTTATTGCCGCTTTTTTTGTATATTTGCAGATTGAACCGATAATAATAAAAACAAAGTAAAGATATGATTCTCCCTCTTCTTCAGTCCGACACGCTGGGAGCCGCCCTCCAGGAGGTCGCAGGTGCCGTGGAAACCGCCTCTCCCGCTGTCCAGCAGCCCACCCAGATGAACGAGAGCCTCTTCTCCATGTTCACCATGGGCGGCCCGCTGATGTGGGTCCTGCTAGCCCTGAGTATCCTCGCTATCTATATCATCGGCCGGAAATGGTGGATGATCGACCATGCCTCCAAGATAGACCCCAATTTCATGAACGACATCCGCGACTACATGAATGACGGTAAAACCAAGAGCGCCGTTACCCTGTGCCGTAAGTTCGACAACCCGGTGGCCCGCATGATCGAGACCGGCATCCACCGCATGGGCCGTCCCATGACAGACATCCAGAGCGCCATCGAGAATATCGGGAACGTGGAAGTGGCCCGTCTGGAAAAGGGACTTCCCATCCTGGCCACCATCGCCGGCGGCGCCCCCATGATCGGATTCCTGGGAACCGTGATGGGTATGGTGCAGGCCTTCTTCAACATGTCCAAGGCCGGCAACAACATTGACATCACCCTCCTCAGCGACGGCATCTATACCGCCATGCTCACCACTGTAGGCGGTCTCATCGTGGGCATCATCGCCTACTTCGGGTACAACTGGCTCACCTCCAAGGTCTCCAACCTGGTGTACAAGATGGAAAGCTCCTCCCTGGAGTTCATCGACATTGTCCTCAACGAACCCGGCGAAGAATAGCAGAAGCTTATGGCACTCAAGCGAAACACCAAGGTGGACTCGTCGTTCTCGGTATCCAGCATGACGGATATCGTGTTCCTGCTGCTGATCTTCTTCCTGGTCACTTCCACGCTCATCAACCCCAACGCCCTCAAGCTCCTGCTTCCTAAAAGCACCGGGCAGGTGAACGCCAAGGCCACTGTCAGCGTAAGCATCAAAGACTGGGGCAACGACACCTACACCTACCATGTGAACGGAGACCAGGATCCCCTCTCCTACGAGGCCGTGGAAGACGAGCTCATCGGCCTGCTGTCGCAGGAAGAAGACCCTACCTTTTCCATTTTTTCGGACGAGAGCGTTCCCGTGGGTGAAGTGGTACAGATTATGAATATAGCCAAGCGGAACCATTACAAGGTAATCCTGGCCACCCAACCCGAATAAACCATGCAGCCATACCAGAGAACCAGAGAGCAGCGGGACAAAAACGCGAACGTGACCGGCATCGTGGTCACGCTGGTGGTGCATGCCCTGGCTCTGGTAATCTGCCTTACCAGCGGGCTCAGCTACCTGGATCCGCCCCCGCCGGAGCGGACTTCCCTGGTTATCGAGTTCGACGAAGAGTTGGTGCCCGAAAAGCCCATTCCTGCAAAGGCTGGCCGGGAACCGCAGTCCCAGCAGGTAGATGTGGAAAAACCCGTGGAACTGGTGCAACAGGCCGAATCTCCCCACGTGAGCGACAGGCCCAACACCACCCCGGCCACCAAGCCAGACCCGCACGGAGACGTGGAAGTGCCCACGCCCAAACAGGAAGAGCCAAAACTGGATCCCCGCGCCTCTTTCCCGGGCATGAGCAACCAGGACAACAATTCCACCACCCCGCACAGCGCCGCCGAGGCATCGGAGGGTTTCAAGGCCGGACAGCCTGACGGCAACGCCCAGACGGGCAAGACGGAAGGCAGCGCCAACGCCCATCTGCAAGGGCGCACAGTGCTGGGTACCCTGCCCAAGCCGTCCTATTCGGCCCAGTCGGAAGGCCGCGTGGTGGTGCAGATCAAAGTGAACCAGTACGGCGAAGTGACCGACGCCATCCCCGGCGTGGAGGGCACTACCGTTACAGACAAAAACCTGTGGAACGCCGCCCGCAACGCCGCTCTCAAGGCCCATTTCAACCAGAAGGCAGACGCCCCGGCCGTACAACTGGGAACCATCACTTACATTTTCAAGCTAAAATAACGACGCGAGTCGCATGTATAATTCTTAATAAGCCCGTGAGGGTCAAGTTTTTATGGAAGACAATAAAAAAGGTACGAGAAAACGTATCGCCAGAAGGCCTGCAGAAGGCCATGCAGAAAAAGTAGATTATTCAACCAGCCGCAGCTTCGACTCCGAAGACAGGCCGGCCCGACGCTATCACGAGAGCCGCCCCGCATACGGGGAGCGTCGCTCCGAGGGCGGGTACAAGCCGCATCGCTTCTCCGGTGACGGACGCCCCGCAGAGGGTGGCAAGCGCCAGGAGGGTGGTTTCCGCAAGGAAGGAGGACGGCGTCCGGAAGGCGGATACCATAAGAGTTACGGCGCCAAGGGCACCGGCAGCCGCAGCGGCTACGGGAAACCCTCTATCGGCAAGTCCGCTCCCAAGCGCAATCAGGCCGACGAAGGCATGAGTGCCATGCTCCGCCGCAAGCCCCAGATAAACGGCCGCTACGGCGACAACGACTCTGTCCCCACCGAAATCCAGGAGGTGGTACGCCTCAATAAGTTCATCGCCAACTCCGGCGTATGCTCCCGCAGGGAGGCCGACACCTTCATTCAGAGCGGTGTCGTCACCGTGAACGGAGAAGTGGTCACGGAGCTGGGCTCCAAAGTGAATGTGCTCACGGACGACGTCCGGTTCAACGGGCAGCGCCTCAAAGGGGAAGAGAAGGTCTATATTGTGATGAACAAGCCCAAGGGCTATGTCACTACGGCCAGCGACCCCCACGCGGAGAAAACCGTGATGGACCTGCTGAAAGGCTGCCCCACCCGCGTATTCCCGGTAGGTCGCCTGGACAAGAACACCACCGGCGTGCTCATGTTCACCAACGACGGAGAGATGGCCGAGCGCCTCACCCACCCCTCTTACAATAAGAAAAAGATCTACCAGGTGGTACTGGACGCTCCCCTCACGGAGGAAGACAAGGCCAAGATCCTGGACGGCGTGGAGCTGAACGACGGCATGGTGGCCGCCGATGAACTGGAGTATATCGACGCCCACGACCACCGTCAGCTGGGCATCGAAATCCATTCTGGGAAAAACCGCATCGTGCGTCGCATCTTCGAGTCGCTGGGCTATGAAGTCCGTGCCCTGGACCGCGTGTATTTCGCCGGACTCACCAAGAAGGGCCTCAAGAAGAGCGACTGGCGCTACCTCACCGAGGGCGAAGTGAATATCCTTAAGATGGGGGCGTACGTATAATGGCACACAGGGCTGGTTTTGTCAATATCATTGGCAATCCGAACGTGGGCAAATCCACGCTCATGAATGCCCTGGTGGGTGAAAAACTCTCCATCGTCACCGCCAAGGCGCAGACTACCCGGCACCGGATTATGGGCATCGTGAGCGGGGAAGACTACCAGATCGTGTACTCCGACACCCCGGGCATCCTCAAGCCCAGCTACCGACTCCAGCAGAACATGCTCAACTTCGTGGACACCGCCATCGGCGATGCCGACATCATCCTGTACGTGACAGACACAGTGGAGAAAGGGGACAAAAACGATGCATATATCTCCAAGCTCCAGAAGGTGGAATGCCCGGTGATCCTGGTCATCAACAAGATAGACCTCTCTTCCCAGGAGAAGGTAGTGGAGCTCATGGAGTGGTGGGCACAGCAGCTGCCCAAGGCCCGGATCATCCCGGCGTCGGCCCAGGAGAAGTTCAACCTGGAAAGCATCCTGGAAGCGGTTTCATCCCGTCTTCCGGAAGCCCCTGCCTGGTTCGACAAAGAGCAGTTCACCGACAAGAACCTGCGCTTTTTCGCCTCCGAGATCCTGCGGGAGAAGATTTTCCTCAACTACAGCGAGGAAATCCCCTACAGTTGCCAGGTAGAGATCGAGGCTTTCCACGAAGGGGAAGACCGCTATGAGATTAGCGCCGTCATCTATGTGATGCGCGAGTCCCAGAAGGGAATCATTATCGGCAAGGGCGGCAAAATGCTCAAAAAAGTGGGCACCGAGGCCCGACTGGATATGGAAGACTTCTTCCAAAAGAAAGTTTTTTTGAGTACATTTGTCAAAGTGGATCCCGACTGGCGGGAGAACCGCAAGGAACTCCGCCGCTTCGGATACGAATTTTAGCATATGAGCGGCGAGTGTCCCTTCCCGGGGACAAAGAAAATGCCGATGTCTCCGGGAAGGAACACTCACCGCTCAGAAATCAATAAACTATGGCAGAAGATTGGGACGATATTGAGAAGCAGGCTCCCGAGGAGGAACCGGAAGAAGAACTGGGCGAGGACGCCGTTGCGTCCGGGAAATTCGACCGCCTGCTGGGCAGCGACAGCCGAAAGTACAAGCTCTCCGGCATGTTCAAGGACTGGTACCTGGACTATGCGTCCTATACCATCCTGGACCGCGCCGTTCCGCATATCGTAGACGGATTCAAGCCCGTACAGCGCCGCGTGCTGCATACCATGTTCACCATGGACGACGGCCGCTACACCAAGGTGGCCAACATCGTGGGCCAGGCCATGCAGTACCATCCCCACGGAGACGCCTCCATCCTGGGCGCTCTGGTCACGCTGGGCCAGAAGGGCCTCCTCATCGACTGTCAGGGAAACTGGGGAAACATCCTCACCGGAGATTCCAACGCCGCACCCAGATACATCGAAGCCCGGCTTTCCAAATTTGCCAAAGAGGTGGTCTTCGACCCCAAAGTCACCCCCTGGATGACCTCCTACGACGGCCGCAACCAGGAGCCCACGGAACTGCCCGTCCGCTTCCCGCTGCTGCTGGCCCAGGGCACAGAGGGCAT
This sequence comes from uncultured Bacteroidales bacterium, assembly GCA_947168525.1. GTDB lineage: Bacteria > Bacteroidota > Bacteroidia > Bacteroidales > UBA932 > Cryptobacteroides. Next base: position 92,156 of record CAMVMG010000001.1, on the reverse strand, counting down.
CGCCGCCGGTCTTTCCTCCAAGATCCTTCCCCATAACTTCAACGAACTCATCGACGCCTCCGTCGCCATCCTCCGCTCTCAGCCCTACACCCTGCTTCCGGACTTCCCCACTGGAGGCATCGCCGACTGCTCCAAGTACAACCAGGGCAAGCGCGGCGGCATGGTGAAGGTGCGCGCCCGAATCAACAAGGTGGACAAATCCACCATCACCATCACGGAGATTCCCTACGGAAAAACCTCCCACGCTATCATCGACAGTATCCTTAAGGCAAAGGACAAGAAGAAGATCAATATCAAGAAGATCGAAGACATGACCACTGACAAGGTGGATATTGTGATCCATCTTCCCGCCGATGTCTCTCCGGACAAGACGATCGACGCCCTGTACGCCTTCACCGAATGCGAGACCAAGATTGCGCCCAACGCCTGCGTGATCCGGGAAAACAAGCCGGTATTCCTTACCGTGAACGAAATCCTGGAATATGACACCTGGCACACCCGAGACATCCTGGAAGCGGAACTAAAGGTAAAACTGGGAGAACTGGAAGACGACTGGCATTACTCTTCCCTGGAACGCATCTTCTTCGAAAACCGCATCTACAAAGTCCTGGAACAGAACCAGCTCAGCTGGGAGGAACAGCTCCAGGACGTCCTGAACCAGATGCTTCAGTACCAGGACCTGCTGCATCGGCCCATCACCATGGAAGACATCCTGCGGCTGGTGGAAAAACCGGTGCGCAAGATTTCCAAGTTCGACACCAAGGCCCTGGACGAGAAGATTTACGCCATCGAGGACCAGATGAAAGACATCCAGGACAAGCTCTCCCGCATGACGGATGTCACCATCGACTGGTTCCAGTCCCTGAAGAAAAAATACGGGAAAGCCTGGCCCCGACTCACGGAAATCTCCTCCCTGGAGAACATCACAGTAACCAAGGTAGTCTCCAACAATGCCAAGCTCTATGCCAACCTGGCAGAGGGCTTCGTGGGCATCGGTCTCAAGCGGGACGACGGCGGCGAATTTGTCAGCGAATGCTCGGACCTGAGCGAGATCATCGTTATCGGCAGGGATGGTAAATACCGGGTTACCAAGGTGAGCGACAAAGCTTTCTTCGGGAAAGACCTCATCTATGCCGGAGTCTTCAACCGGGGCGACGAGCGCACCATATACAATGTCATCTACCGCGAGGGCAAAGGCCCGGCCCATTACGCCAAGCGCTTTGCCATCACCTCCATCACCAGGGACAAGGATTACGACATCACCACCGGGGCGGAAGGCTCCAAGATTCTCTGGTTCAGCGTGAACCACAACGGAGAGGCAGAGACGGTGCGGATCAGCCTGCGCCCCAAGAAAGGGCTCAAGAAATCACAGTTGGAATGGGATTTCGCCTCCCTGGCTATCAAGGGAAAGGCTTCACGCGGCAATCTGGTAACCAAGAACCCCATCGCCCGCATCCAGCTCAAATCCAAGGGCGTCACCACCCTGGAAGGGAAAGACATCTGGTATGACCCCGACATCCAGCGCCTGAACGAAGACGGCCGGGGGCTCCACCTGGGCAAGTTCTCCGGGCAGGACCGCGTCCTGGCCATCTTTGCCGACGGCTCTTTCTACACCACCACCTACGACCTGGTGAACAAGTACCAGGGCGACGTCGTGCGGATAGAAAAGTTCGACCCTTCCCGCACCTATACGGTCCTGTATTGGGACAATGCTGCCAAAGCCTTCTATGTGAAGCGTTTCTCTTTCACTGAAAGCAACAACACGCCCCTGCACTTCATCTCCGACACCCGGGGATCCAGGCTGGTGGACATCTCCTCCGACCTGCATCCGCAGGTGCTGATGACCTTTGGCGGCAAGTTCGAGCACCGGGAGCCGGAGACCCTTGATGCAGAGGAATTCATCGCTAAAAAGGGACTTACGGCCAAGGGCAAGAAATGCTCCCCGTACGACCTCAAATCCGTCGAGTTCGGCGAGCCGATCCACAAGCCGGAAGACGACGAAGAACCGGCCGGGGAACCCGAACCGATGGATGTGGAAATTGACGAGGAGTTCCTGGAAGAAGACGTACCCGGCTCCGATACCGGAATGCCGATCGAGCAGACCGGCCAGTCGTCGGCCCTGCTCAAGTCCCGGGAGCAGTCTGCCCAGGACGGTCAGGACACGGACGATAACGGGGCGGTGGATTTCTCCGACTGGGAACCCACTTTGTTCTAACCCCCGTTCCGGAAGGCCGTATGCCTTACACCAATCAAAGCAGACGGATATGCTCATTGCACTGACAGGATTCATGGGAAGCGGCAAGACCACGGTGGGACAAATCCTGGCCGATACCCTGGGATGCCCTTTTATCGACCTGGACGATGTAATCGTGAAAAAGGCGGGGCGGTCCATTCCGGCTATTTTTATCAGCGAGGGCGAAAAGGGCTTCCGCCGTATGGAGAAAAAAGCGCTGGAGGAAAATGTGGGCAAATATGCCGAAAGTACGGCGGTTCTGGCGCTGGGCGGCGGAACAGTGACCGTACCCGGAGCGGTAAGCCTGTTACAGGAAAAAACGCTCTGCATCTATCTCAAGGCCACATTGGATACCCTTTTGACACACCTGAAAGGAGCGCGGGAAGGCCGGCCGCTGGCCCAGGGAAATCTCGCCCAACTGCTTCAGGAACGGGAGGCTCTTTACCAAAAAGCTGCTCACATCTGCCTGGACACCGACGGGCTGTCTCCGCAGGAAATTGTCGACGAGATCATTATAGACTGTTTGTAAAGTCCTTGCATTTGCGCCCGATTTTTGCTAAATTTGTACGATTATGGGCATTTCGGACCGGCAATGGACAGTAAAGCCGGCTGCGGATTCGGAAAAAGCGGCGCAGTTGGCAACGGAACTCGGCATAGACCGGGTTCTTGCTAATTTATTGGTCCAGAGAGGAGTACAAACCTTCGAAGAAGCCAGAAGCTTCTTCAGGCCCCGCCTGGAAGACCTCCACGATCCCTTCCTGATGGCCGACATGGACAAGGCGGTGGAACGCGTCCATGAAGCTATCGTCAAGGGGCAGAAAATCCTGGTCTATGGAGATTACGATGTAGACGGAACCACGGCCGTGGCTCTGGTGTACTCCTTCATCCGCCGTTTCACCCAGCTGGTAGACTTTTACATCCCGGACCGCTACGACGAGGGCTACGGCCTGTCCTACAAGGGCTTGGACTGGGCGTCGGACAACGGCGTCCAGCTGGTAATCACCCTGGACTGCGGCATCAAGGCCATCGACAAGGTGGAATATGCCCGCGGGAAAGGCATCGAAGTCATCATCTGCGACCATCATCTGCCGGAAAACGAGCTGCCTGCCGCCGTGGCGGTACTGGACCCAAAGCGGGAAGACTGCCATTATCCCTTCGACGATTTGTGTGGCTGCGGCGTCGGCTTCAAACTCGCCCAGGGATATGTCAAGAGATATGACCTGGACCCGGAACTGCTCTCCCCGCTGCTGGACCTGCAAGTGGTTTCCATCGCATCGGACCTGGTTTCCATGACCGGTGAAAACCGCATCCTTGCCCATTTCGGTCTCAAACGCCTGAACGAGAATCCCCGGAAGGGGCTGCTGGCCATGATCAACCTGGCAAAGCTGGAACCCGGGCATATCAATATCGATGATATCGTTTTCAAGATCGGGCCGCGCATCAATGCGGCGGGCCGCATGGAAAGCGGACGCCTAGCCGTGGAACTGCTCACCGCCACCGACGACCAGACAGCCTTCCGAATCGGCGAACAGATCAACGACAGCAACAACGAGCGAAAATCCATCGACCGGGAAATCACCCAGGAGGCGTTGGAGATGGTCCGGAGCGGGAATGCCCTGGAAACCGAGAATGTCACCATCGTCTATAATCCCACCTGGAACAAGGGCGTTGTGGGCATTGTCGCGTCACGTCTGGTAGAAGCCTATTACAAGCCCACCGTCGTGCTCACCAAGAGCAACGGCTTTGTCACCGGCAGCGCCCGAAGCGTACAGGGGTTCGACCTTTACGCCTCCATCGAGAGTTGCGCAGACCTGCTGGAGAATTTCGGCGGGCATGTGTATGCAGCGGGGCTCACCATGAAGGAAGAGAACCTGGAGGAATTCTGCCGACGGATGAACCGCTTCGTGTCCGGCAACATCACCCGGGAAGAACTCACTCCCGTGGTAGAGATAGATGGCTATCTGGACTTCTCCCAGATTACGCCCAAATTCACGCGTATCCTCAAGCAGTTCCAGCCTTTCGGCCCCGGAAACAGCAATCCGGTGTTCCTCACAGAGGATGTCTACGATGCCGGTAACGGCCGCAAGGTAGGGGCCGGCGGCGTACACCTCAAGCTGGACCTGATGCAGGAAAGCCAGCCATACCGCCAGATAGCCGCCATCGGCTTCAACATGGCCGATTATTACGACTACATCAAGGCCGGCAACCCAATCGATATCTGCTATTCCATTGTGGAAAACTTCTACCGCGGTTCCTCCACCATTCAACTCCGCCTCAAAGACATCCGCGAGCGCGAAGACCTTATCTAAGCACAGCCTCTGCCGTCTCCCTGGTTCCCTTTGTTACGCGTAACAAACTGTACCGGGCTAGATGCCTTGGATGGGGATGCCGTCCTGAGCAAGGTTGTCCCCTTCCGGCTCGTTGAAAGGCTGCAGGAAGGGATTGGTCTGGGCCTCGCGGGCGATATTGGTGGGGGCGCCGTGGCCGGGAATTACGTCTGTTTCTCCGGGAAGGGTCAACACTTTCCGCAGCAGGGATTCCATGAGCACGTCATAGTCCCCTCCCACCAGGTCTGTCCGGCCGATGCTGCCGGAAAAGAGCGTATCTCCGCTGAGCAGGAGACTGTTTTCCTGCGACCAGTAACAGACTCCGCCGGGCGTATGGCCGGGCGTGTGAAGCACCTTCCAGGCTGCGCCGCCGGCCTGGAGCATTTGCCCGTCGGTGATATCCACCGTGGGAAAGTCGTGCCGAAGGGACTTAAAAGACTGCATTCCCTTGAACACAGAGGCGCCGTCCAGCATGATCTGCTTGTCGGCAGGATGCATGTATACCGGGATATCGTACAGTTTCAGCAGCGCTTCCACGCCCCAGACGTGGTCGAAATGGCCGTGCGTGAGAAGGATGGCATCCGGGACCAGTTTGTTGGCTTCCAGATAACCGGTGAGTTCTTTCACCCCTTCCTCGGAAGACATGCCGGGATCTACGATGGCGCACGCTGGAGCATCTCCAGTCCATAAAACCGTGCAATTGGTTCCCAGCGGATTGAATTGGAATATGCGGGTATGGAGCATAGGCGAAACTGAAATTTGATTGCAAATTTACGATTATTTTGCCAACTTTGTAGAATCAAGCACGAAATGTATGCACATCGGAATCGCAGGTAATATCGGCAGTGGAAAAACCACGCTTACCACCATGCTCGCCCGCCATTACGGCTGGACCCCAAAATTCGAATCCGTCACATACAACCCCTACCTGGCCGACTATTACAAAGACATCAAACGCTGGTCCTTCGCCCTGGAAATGTATTTCCTGCAGCAGCGCCTGCACGATGTCCTGGAAATCTCCAAGTCAAAGGACGTGATTATCCAGGACCGCACCCTGTTCGAGGGCGTCCATATCTTTGTCGCCAACAATTACGCCCAGGGAAACCTCTCGGAGCGGGATTACAACACTTACATGGACACGTTCAACGTGATGATGTCGGTGGTGCGGGAACCGGATCTGATGATCTACCTCCGATCCGGCATCGAGCATCTGGTGTACCAGATCCAGAAGCGTGGAAGAGACTACGAGCAGTCCATCTCCATCGAATACCTTTCCGGCCTCAACGAACGCTACGAAAACTGGATTTCCTCCTACAAGGGCAGGCTCATCACCGTAGAGGCCGACAATCTGGATTTCCTGAACCGGCCGGAAGACTTCGCCGCCATCACGGACCGTATTGACGCAGAACTGTATGGCCTGTTCTGATAAATTGACTATATTTGTAAATTAAATCATTATACCATGCATATCGCCATCGCCGGAAATATCGGAAGCGGAAAGACCACGCTCACCAAGATGCTCGCCGCCCATTACGGCTGGACGCCCAAGTTCGAGTCCGTAGATTTCAACCCCTATCTGGCCGACTTCTACGAAGACATGGAACGCTGGTCGTTCAACCTCCAGATCTATTTCCTGAACAAGCGCTTCCAGGATGTGGTAGAGATTTCCAAGCACCAGGACGTGATTATTCAGGACCGCACCATCTATGAGGATGCGCGTATCTTCGCCCCCAACCTTCATGCGATGGGACTCATGTCCACCCGGGACTTCGAGAACTACAGCGATCTGTTCGACCTCATGATGTCGCTGGTGAACCCGCCGGACCTGATGATCTACCTGAGAAGTTCCATTCCCAACCTCATCGCCCAGATCCAGAAACGCGGCCGTGAATACGAGCGTTCCATCCGCATCGACTACATCACCGGCCTCAACCAGCGATACGAGGACTGGATCCAGAACTATAAGTCCCGTCTGCTGATTGTCGACGTGGACAAGATCAAATTCGAGAACAAACCGGAAGATTTCCAATATATCACCGATAAGATTGACGCAGAGCTGTACGGCCTCTTCCCGTCAGAACAATAAAAGAAAAGACTAATGGAAAGACCTACTATCATTGATTTTGTAGAGAAATATACCCGCCAGTACGCAGACCACGTGTATCTTCGTGAAAAAGTGGACGGCGTGTGGAAAGAGATTACACAGGAACAGACCCGCCAGGAAGCCTACCGCATCGGTGCGGGCTTGATGTCCCTGGGCCTTAAGAAAGGGGACAAGATCGCCCTCTTGTCGGAGAGCCGCGCCATGTGGATTCTCTCCGAGCTGGGCGCCATGTATGCCGGTGCCACCGACGTTCCGCTTTCGGTGAACCTCGGAGAAGGCAAGGACCTGGTTTTCCGCATCAACCACTCCGAATCCAAATGGATCCTGGTTTCCGGCAACCACTTGCCCAAAATCCGCACCATCCTTCCGGAATGCCCGAACGTGGAAAAAGTGATTGTCTTCGACGACACCGCCTTCGACTATGAAAAACTGGAGCCCAAGGAAATCCGGATGTCGGAGATTCAGAAGATGGGCGACGAATTCCTCCATGCCCACCGGGCAGAGTTCGAAGCCCGTTTCCGGAGCATCGGCCCGGACGACTATGCCAACATCTCCTACACCTCCGGCACCACGGCCGATCCCAAGGGAATTCTCCTGACGCACCGCAACTATACCGCCAACGTGGAACAGGGCAATTCGGTCATCAGCATCAACGAAGGTGAGGTAATGCTCATCATCCTCCCGCTGGACCACTGCTTCGCCCATGTGGCCGGCATGTACACCATGATGTACTACGGCGGGGCCATCGCCTTTGTCCCCATTGGTAAAAACGCTATGGCCACCCTGCGCAACGTCCCCGTCGCCATCAGCGAAGTTCGTCCACACGTGATGCTGTCCGTGCCGGCACTGGCCCGCAACTTCAAGAAAAACATCGAAGGCGCCATCAAGAAAAAGGGCGGCTTCACGGAAAAGCTCTTCTACTTTGCCCTGAACAACGCCATTCAATACAACAAGGAGTATTACAACCGAGGTACCGGCGGCACCTTCTGGAGGAAACCGCTCGTGAGCCTGTTCGACAAACTCGTTTTCTCCAAGGTCCGGGAGAGCTTCGGCGGCCGCATGCGTTTCTTCGTAGGCGGCGGAGCCTTGCTGGACATCGAACTTCAGCGCTTCTTCTGCGCCGTAGGCATGCCGATGTTCCAGGGATACGGCCTCACAGAGGCTACCCCGATCATCTGTGCCAACTCTGAAGGCCATGCCCGCTTCGGCTCCTCCGGCCGCATTGTCAAACCCATGGACTGCGTCATCCTGGATGCAGAGGGCAAGGAGGTTCCGCACGGCACCCGTGGAGAGATTGTCATCCGCGGAGAAAACGTGATGGCTGGCTACTGGAAAAATCCCAAAGCCACGGCCGACACTGTGATTGACGGCTGGCTCCATACCGGAGATATGGGCTACATCTGCCCGGAAGACCCTGACTTCCTGTATGTCGTGGGCCGGTTCAAGAGCCTGCTCATCTCCTCGGACGGTGAAAAGTATTCCCCCGAGGGCTTCGAGGACAATATTACGGAAACATCCAAGTGGGTGAACGCCTGCGTGCTGCACAACAACCAGAAGCCCTACTGCGTGGCGCTCTTCGTCCCGGACAAAGCCGCCCTCGCAGAGGCCGCCCAGAAGTATGGCCTGGACCCCGCCTCCGACGACGGCAAGCGCTACATGCTGGACTTGATCCAGGCCGATGTTGATTCCTACAAGAAGGGCGGCGTGCACGAAGGCATGTTCCCGGAGCGCTGGCTGCCTTCCGCCGTGGGCATCTGCGACCAGGAATTCACCATCGCCAACAAGATGATGAACTCTACCATGAAGATTGTCCGCGGCAAGGTGGAAGAGCATTACGCCGACCTGCTGGATTATCTGTACACCCCGGAGGGCAAAGACATCCATAATGCCCGCAACATAGCTGCGCTGGGGTAGAATCCGCTCCGTTCTAAAAAACAGAGAGTGCTGTCGGAAAACCGGCGGCACTCTTTTTTGGGAATCGTCCCAGTTGCACAAAAAGCCAAATAGTGCTATCTTTGTAATCTATGTCTAAGAAGGAGTATATTCAGGTCAGGGGGGCGCGGGCCAACAACCTGCAAAATGTCAATGTAGATATTCCCCGTGGAGAATTCGTGGTGGTTACCGGCCTTAGCGGCAGCGGAAAAAGCTCGCTCGCCTTCGACACCATCTATGCAGAGGGCCAGCGGCGCTACATGGACACCCTTTCCACCTATGCCAAGCACTTCATGGGCATCCTGGAAAAGCCTGAAGTAGAGGAGATCAAAGGGCTCAGCCCCATCATCGCCATCGAGCAGAAGACCACCGGAAACAATCCCCGTTCTACGGTGGGAACCATCACGGAAATCTATGATTTCCTGCGCCTTCTGTATGCCAAGGGCTCCCGGGCCTTTTCTCCGGAAACAGGCCGGGAAATGGTCCGCTACACGGACGAGCAGATCGTAGACCTGATTATGACCCGCTACAACGGCCGCAAATGCTATCTGCTCTCCCCCCTGGTGCGGGGACGCAAAGGACACTACCGGGAACTCTTCGACCAGATGCGCAAGCGGGGCTATACGGAGGTCCGGATAGACGGGGAGATATTTGAATTACAGGAAGTCACCGCGCTGGACCGCTATAAACCCCATTTTATCGAGCTGGTGGTAGACCGCCTGAAGCCGGAGGCCGGAGACGACCGCCGCATCCGCGATTCGGTAGGCCGGGCGCTCAGTATCGGCAAGGGCTCCGTGGCCATCCTGGACCTGGAAAACGGCTCCCTGGCCCATTTCTCCAAGCACCTGGTGGACCCGGAAAGTGGCCTTTCCCTCCAGGAACCGCAGCCGCATAGCTTCTCCTTCAATTCCCCCCAGGGATACTGCCCGCACTGCAAGGGCCTGGGCACCATCGTGGACGTGAACATAGACAGCATCATTCCGGACCGGAGCAAATCCATTGCCGACGGAGCCATCGGCCCGCTGGGAAAAGTCCGGGAAAACCGCAAGTTCGATATTATCCGCGCCATCGCCCGGAAATACAACTTCAGCCTGTACGATCCCGTCGCCGCCCTCCCCGACGAAGTGGTGAGCCTGCTGGTGTTCGGCTCGGAAGACCTTTTCCGCGTAGGAGAAGGAAACCTGTCGGAAATGGCCTCCTGGGGCGGTGTAACAGACAATATCGAGGATACCGTCACCTGCCCGGTGTGCGGCGGAACCCGGCTCAACCGGGAAGCCCTCTGCTTCCGGGTAGACGGGAAAACCATCTCCGAGGTAAGCGCCATGGAGATGTCGGAACTGCGCAAATGGCTGGACACCATTCCGGAGGGCTTCAACGAGCGGGAAAAGCATGTTTCCCGCGACATCCTCAAAGAGCTGCGGGAACGGGTCCAGTTCATGCTGGATGTGGGCCTGGACTATCTCTCGCTAGACCGTCCCACGGCATCGCTCTCCGGCGGCGAGAGCCAGCGCATCCGCCTGGCCACCCAGATCGGCTCCAAGCTGGTGAATGTGCTGTATATCCTGGACGAGCCCTCTATCGGCCTGCACCAGAAAGACAACCGGAAACTGATCGCCTCACTGAAAACCCTCCGCGACGAGGGGAATTCCGTGATGGTGGTGGAGCACGACGCCGAGACCATGTTCAGCGCCGACTGGCTGGTGGACGTTGGGCCGGGCGCCGGGGAACAAGGCGGACGGATCTGCCTGAGTGCGCCGCTGGATACACTCCTGACAGGGAAGCAGATAGATCCGGACACGGCCGCCCATACAGTGGTAGGGCCGTCGGTCACCCTGGACTATCTCAAGGGGGAGAAGACCATTCCGGTTCCCGCCATGCGGAGAAAGGGCAACGGCTTCTTCCTGAGCCTGAAAGGCGCATGCGGCAACAACCTCAAGAAGGTGGACGTCAACTTCCCGCTGGGCTGCCTCGTTGGCGTGGCCGGGCTTTCCGGCAGCGGAAAATCCTCGCTGGTAAACGAGACCCTGATGCCCATCCTCAAGCAGAAATTCTACCGCTCCAAAGAGCGGCCGCTGCCTTATGGCTCCCTCAGCGGCATCGAGCACATCGACAAGCTCATCGAGATAGACCAGTCGCCCATCGGCCGCACGCCGCGCTCCAATCCGGCCACTTTCACGGCGGTATTCAACGACATCCGCACCCTCTTCGAGGAAACGCCGGATGCCAAGGTGCGTGGGTTCAAGAGCAGCCGATTCTCATTCAACGTGGCCGGAGGCCGATGCGAGGAGTGCAAAGGCGCCGGCATCAAAGTGATTGAAATGAACTTCCTGCCGTCGGTTCACGTGCCCTGCGAGGCCTGCCGGGGACGCCGCTACAAGGAAGACACCCTGGCCGTTCGCTATAAGGGAAAGAACATCAACGACGTGCTGGAAATGCCCATCAGCGAGGCTTATGAGTTCTTCAAGCCCGTTCCCAAGATTGCGTCCAAACTCAAGGCGCTGGTCGATGTCGGCCTGGGCTATGTGCATCTGGGGCAGAGCGCCGTCACCCTGTCCGGCGGCGAAAGCCAGCGGATGAAACTGGCTGCGGAGCTGTCCCGGCCTTCTACCGGCAGTACGCTGTATATCCTGGACGAGCCCACCACCGGCCTCCACTTCGAAGACATCAAGGTGCTCCTGAACGTGCTGCAGCGCCTGGTAGATGCCGGCAACACGGTCATTATCATTGAGCATAACCTGGACGTGCTCAAGAGCGTGGACTATCTCTTTGACATGGGGCCCGAAGGCGGCCGCCGGGGAGGTCTCATCGTCGCCCAGGGCACGCCGGAAGAACTGGCGCTGGATCCGCAGTCCGTTACCGGGCCGTATCTGAAAGAAGTATTGTAATCCCTTTGCCATGTTGCTGCCGGAATCGGCCTTGCAGCGTAGTTTGTGCTGCAACATGGCGGATATTTTTGTATCTTTGCAGCCCATGGCAGCAAAACTCATCATTTTCGACTACGACGGAACCCTGGGGGACACCCAAGGGTATATCGTTTCCACCATGCACAGCACCATGCAGGAGCTGGGGCTGGAATACCGGGACGACCAGGCGTGTGCGGCCTGCATCGGCCTGCCGCTGAAAGGGTGTTTCCGGCAATTGTACCCTGATTTTGACGATGCCCGCCTGGAAGAATGCATGGCCACCTACCGGCGCTTTTTCCAGGAGAACCGCTCCCGCATGCAGGTAGAGCTGTTCCCGGGGGTGAAGGAAACCATCCTGAAGCTCTGGCGCCAAGGGTACATCCTGAGCGTCGCGTCGTCCCGTTCTTCCCGGTCGCTGAAGGAGTTCCTTTCGGAGGCAGGCATCCTGGACTGCTTCTCTTTGGTCATCGGCGCGGATAATGTGACCCATGCCAAACCGGACCCGGAGCCGGTACTCATGACGCTGGACGCGCTGGCCGTGAAGGCCGATGACGCCTGGGTGGTGGGAGACATGCCGGTGGATATCCTGATGGGGCTCCGTGCCGGCTGCCGCACCTGCGGCGTCTCCTATGGGAACAGCAACCGCGAAGACCTGCTCGCCGCCGGTGCCAGCGCCGTGGTAGACCGCTTCGCCGACCTCCCCCGCATCTTGTAAGAAGCCATGTTGCAGGGCAGAGGGCACTGCAGGCCGATTCCGGAAGCAACATGGCAAAGAAAACAACCTCCCAGGCCCAAATAGCTGCCATGTTGCAGGGTAGAATGCCCTACCAGGCCGATTTCCGTTGCAACATGGCCCTAAGATCCGGACCGGTAACCAGACAGCGCCGGATCTGGTGCTCTGGCAGGTGGAATTCGAAATAGAGCTGCCGGGCGATCCGTGTTTTCTGCGAGCCCGTGAGCTGATAGACGGAGGCAACGCCGAAAGGAATGATCAAGTCCTTGTCTATCAAGGCACATACAGCCGGGTCTTGCATCCGGTGCCGGTCGAAGTTCCTGCCGGATTCGTTGATGAGCATCTGCGCAACCGACTTTTCATCGGCTTTCTCTATTTCAGCCAATGTCAACGGGGATCCCGTATGGTCCTCCAGCTGATCCTTGATCCACTTGTCGTCCGTGAGACGGTTCATCTGATACAGGTAGTTCCTGGGGGTGACATATACTTGCTCGGCACGGCGCAGTTCCATGAAACTGTCTCGGACAAAGATGCCGGAGGCGTTCATCCGGTATTCGTCCGGAAACTCCGCGTGACAAGGGAGAAAGGATGCGATATCCGGCCGCTACATCGGCACCGACTTTTCCGCCGACAGGCCGATATCCTGCGCAAATAGCTCCCGGACTGTGCAATGGGGATATCCGAAAGCCGTAGGAGCGGCCCCATGATGCAAGCCGTTCCGCAACACGTAGTTCTGCAAGGTCAGCTGGTGATAAAAGCCTTCCACCTTTAACACGAAGGTGTATTTTTCCCCGAACCTGCCTTCCCTCCCATACTTGTGGTTGAAGTATTTCGTATACGACATACGGGAACTTCGGGCATAGGGCACCGGAACGGCCGAGAATACATTCAAGTGGACATGGGTGGACATCTCGGCGTCTACCAACAATTCCGTGTCTTTGGAATGGCACTGCAGGGCCAGCAGGTTCAGGATGGTTCCGTAGTCTTCCTGGTCCCGGAACATAACCTCATCGTGTGAGGTGAAACAGATGTGATACGATTCTTTCATATCGCGCAAGATAAGCTGTCCAGAGCAGTAATCCAGCGCTCATTAAGAATTCTGGCGCACGTTTTTCTGTTTTAACCGATTATTGTTACTTTTGTAAAAAATCGAGCCATGAAACTCTCCAAAGACCAGAAACTTTTTGCCAGAATGGGCATCACATATCCCGTCGGATTCACTATCTGCTGGGCTTTGTTTGCATACCTGAAAGAACCGGCGGAGTTTTCCTGGTCCGATGTCCTCATCATGTTCGTGATTTCGCTGGTCGTTTCTGCCGTGATTACCCTGTTGTACATCCTTGGTTCGCATATCCCCAAGAAATGAAAGGCATTACCCAAAACCAGTTCAAGGCCCAGATGGTCAATTACAGCTTCCAGACGCTCGTGGGCGTATTCTGGCTGGTAACGGGCATCCTGGACCTTACCGGAGGAGATACCCGCAGATCGACCTGGATTATTACCATTTTGGGCGGGTTCTTATTCGTCCTCAACGTGGCGGGCATTATCTACACCTGGTGGCTCCGGAAGCACTATCCCCTGGACGATCCCGCAGTGGACGCGGCCGCCGGCCGGAACCTCAAAGACGGTCTCAAGGGGATGGGCATCTTCTCCGCCATCGTCGGAGCGGCTTTCCTTTTTGCCATCGTCCTGGCCCTGCTGCTCCAATAGCCCTGTACCGCGCTGGCCATGTTGCAGCACAAACTACGCTGCAAGGCCGATTCCGGCAGCAACACGGCAAGGGCAACTGCGCTGCAGCCGACAGACGCCGTTCTTACAGCGTTTGCCCGCCGATGAACTCGCGGAGGATGGAGGTGGGCGGGATGGCAGCGATCTCTGACGGCTGAAGCGCCACGATGTACTCCAGGAAAGTGAGCAGGCGGGTGGCCTCCGCATAGGCCGGGGAATCTGGCCGGATACGGAGAAGGAGCGGCTCTGCGTAGTATTTTAGCAACGGCAACTCATACAGGAGGGCGCTGTTGAACTGGGTGTCGGCATTTTCCTGGAACGGGAAAATGTAGCGGTTTTCTCCGCGGCGAACGGAAGGCCAGCGTTGGATAGTATCTTCCGGGATAATCCCCCGGACCCGGTTATCCCGCACCATGCGGCGCAGCAGGCGGTTGTCCGTGGTGGAGATGCAGCAGTTCTCGTCCAGTTTCAAGGATGTCAGGGCCGATGCATATACCCGGTAGATACGGCTCTGGTCCACCGAGGGCACCATGTCCGGATCCAGGGCGTGAATGCCCTCCATCACCAGAATGTCGTTCTCTTCCAGGTGCATCCGCTTACCCTCGAAGAAAGGTCGGCCTTGTTTGAAGTCGTAGCGCGGAAGTTCTATTTCCTCTCCCCGGAGCAGGGCGTTCAGCTGATCACCCAGAAGCTGCAGGTCCATGGCCTCCAGCGCCTCGAAGTCGTAGTTGCCGTCCTCATCCCGGGGCGTGCGCCCCCGCTCCACAAAGTAATTGTCCAGTTCGATCACCTTCGGGTTCATCCCCAGCACCTTCAGCTGCTGGGCCACACGCAGGGAGGACGAGGTTTTTCCGCTGGAGGACGGGCCGGCCAGGAAGACAATCTTCAGGCGGTCACGCTCGGCGTAGATCTTGTCGGCCACCTCTGCATACTTCCGTTCCTGGCGGGCCTCACACAGGTTGATCAGTTCCACGGCTTTCCCTTCCATGAGCAGATGGTTCAGCGCGCCCACGCTCACTACACCGGTGGTCTTGCACCAGTAACCATAGTCTTTCAGCGTATTGGTGAGCTTGATCTGCTTCTGGCGCGGAATGGGACGGGTGATGTCTTCGCTGGAGGGATACTGCAGGCAGAACCCGTGGTGGAAAGGCATCAGGTCGAAGACCTTGAGATTTCCCGTAGATGGGACCAGCGGGCCGTAGAAAGTGTCGGCAACGCCGTCCAGAAAGTAAACGCTGCAGGAATACCTGCCCAGGGAGTGCTGCAGACCTGCCTTCAGGGGCTGGTTCTGGGCCGAATAGATGGCCTCGGCATCGGTGGCGAGCATCTTTTCCCGGGTAAAGGGCAAGTCCAGCTGCACCAGGCGGCGCATCTCTTCCCGGAGCTGCATGATTTGCTCGTCCGTGATGCGGCATGCGCGGAACTTGCAGTACAGCCCGCTGGGTAGGGAATGGTTGATTTTGAAAATCTTGTCCGGGAACAGGTTCCGCGCGGCCCGCTGGGCCAGGAAACTCAGGGAGCGCAGGTATGTCCGGCGTCCGTCCGGATGGTTGTACCCCACAAACTCTACCTGATGCGGCTCGTACACTCGGCTGTCCAGGGACCTCAGTTTATGGTCTACCAGCGCTGCCAGGACAGGATATTCCTTTCCGGTTTTGGGGTCTGTAATTGTCTCGGGGGCCAGTGCGGCAATCATATACCCTTCTTCCACCGGGTAATGCCGTCCGTCGTTTACGCAAAAGATATCTATCATACGCTGCTCATAATGTGTCAATCTACAATATTAATAAAAAAAACACGAAAATTGTTATTCTTGTACAAATTATCTCTCTGATCTGCCATGAAACTGCTGAAATACATCCTCCGCGATGCCGCACTGGCCGCGGCCCATAGCGTTATTTCGCAGATTTTTGCTATCTTTGTGCTTTACAGAAATCACAGAGACATGGCATACAACGAATTAAACGAGCAGGAGCTCGGAAGAAGGGAATCACTGACCAAACTGCGTGAGCTGGGAATCAATCCCTATCCGGCCGCCCAGTACCCCGTAAACACCACCACCATGGAAATCGCCGACGGGTTCAAACCGGAAGAAGGCAACTTCCAGGATGTGTGCGTGGCGGGTCGTATCATGAGCCGCCGCATCATGGGCGCAGCCTCCTTCATGGAGCTGCAGGACCACGCCGGCCGCATCCAGGTCTATGTGAAGCGAGACGAAATCTGCCCCGGAGAAGACAAGACGCTGTACAACACCGTTTTCAAGAAGTTGCTGGACATCGGCGACATCGTGGGCATCAAGGGATTCGCCTTCTTCACCCAGACGGGCCAGCTGTCCATCCATGCCAAGGAGCTCACCGTCCTTAGCAAATCCCTCCGGGTACTCCCCATCGTCAAGACCGATGCCGACGGCACTGTACACGACAGCTTTGAAGATCCTGAACTGCGCTACCGCCAGCGCTACGTAGACCTGGTGGTGAACCCGCAGGTGAAAGAGACCTTCGTCAAGCGCACCCTCATCATCAACACCATGCGCCAGTGCTTCAACGAAGCCGGCTGCCTGGAAGTGGAAACACCTATCCTTCAGCCCATTCCGGGCGGTGCTACGGCCCGTCCGTTCATCACCCATCACAACGCCCTGGACGTGGACATGTACATGCGCATAGCCAATGAGCTGTACCTCAAGCGCCTCATCGTGGGCGGTTTTGCCGGCGTGTACGAGTTCGCCAAGAATTTCCGCAACGAGGGCATGGACAAGACCCACAACCCGGAATTCACCTGCGTAGAGATGTACATCGCCTACAAGGATTATCTGTGGATGATGGAATTCACAGAGAAAATGCTCCAGCGCGTGGCGGAAGCTACCGGCGGCATCACAAAGACCATCGGAGGCAACGAAATCTCTTTCGAGGGACCTTTCCGCCGGCTACGAATCCTGGACGCTATCCAGGAATACGCCGGGGTGGATGTGAAGGGCATGGACGAGGCCCAGCTGCGGGATGTGTGCAAGAAACTCAGCGTGGAAGTGACGCCAGAAATGGGCGTAGGCAAGCTCATCGACGCCATTGTGGGCGAATACGTAGAGAAGAACCTGGTGCAGCCCACTTTCCTGATCGACTATCCCGTAGAGATGTCCCCGCTCACCAAGCGCTGTCGCTACGACGACACGCTCACGGAACGCTTCGAACTGTTCGTGAACGGGAAGGAGCTGGCCAATGCGTACTCGGAGCTCAACGACCCGGTAGACCAGCTGGAGCGCTTCGAGGAGCAGGCCGCCCTCAAGTCTAAGGGCGACGACGAAGCCATGTACATCGACTACGACTTTGTCCGCGCCCTGGAATATGGCATGCCGCCCACCTCGGGTATCGGCATCGGCATTGACCGCCTCACCATGTTCATGACCGGAGCGGAGGCCATTCAGGACGTGCTCTTCTTCCCCACCATGAGACCGGAGAAATTCTGAGGACAGAGACTATCACATCGACCCAGAATCCCAAGATTCGGAACCTGCTGCTACTCCAGGAGAAATCCCGGGCACGGCGGGAACAGGGGCTTTTTGTGGTGGAAGGCCGGCGGGAACTGGAGCACTGCCTCGCCGCCGGATACCATTTGCAAACGCTTTTTGTCTGCCCGGAGATTTGCCCTGACAAAGGTGCCGGTCTCCTGAAGGCCGATGCCTCTTTCCTGGAGGACCCCCTTCCCCCGGAGGCAATGAATAAGGCCGATGCCTCCGGTGAAAGGGGTTCCTCCGGTGTCTTTGAGCCTTTGGTGGTGGAAATACCGGAGACGCTGTACCGGAAGGTGGCGTACCGGGAAAGCACGGAGGGAATTATAGCCGAAGTTAGATATAAGACACTGTCCCTGGCCGATTTGCATCTTCCGGAGAATCCCCTGGTGATGGTGCTGGAAAGCGTTGAGAAACCTGGGAACCTGGGGGCGGTCCTCCGCAGTGCAGATGCTGCCCGGGCCGACGCCGTCCTCATCTGCGACCCGCTCACGGACCTGTTCAACCCGAATCTCATACGGGCTTCCATCGGCGCGGTGTTCACCGTCCCTACGGTAGCCTGCGAATCAGAAGAAGCCATCCGCTTTTTACAGGCAAATGGCATCCAGATACTGACAGCTCAATTACAGGACTCTTCCCTATACTACGATACAGACATGCGCCGGGGCACGGCCCTGGTGATGGGCACCGAGTCTACCGGACTCACAGATTGCTGGCGGAAGGCTGCCACAGCCCACATCCGCATTCCCATGCTGGGCCGCCTGGACAGCTTGAACGTCTCCGTGTCCGCCGCCATCCTCCTCTACGAAGCCGTGCGCCAGCGGCAAGGAAACGCCTTTTGACGCTTTAAAACGGCAGGTCGTCTGCTGGCTCATCTGCGGGAAGCGGGCCCTGATAGGCGGGATTCACCGCTTGAGGGGCAGGATTGCCGGCCTGTGCGGGCTGGGCAGGAGCGGGGCTTCCGCCCTGGACCGGGACCGGGGCCGGCTGAGACTGGTAAGCAGGCTGGGCCGGGTTCGGAGCCGGGGCAGGTTGGGCCGAACGCTGGGGCTGGGTGGTATAGCTGCCCTGGTAAGTCCCCTGATAACCGCCCTGATAGCCGCCCTGAGCCTGATTGCCCTCCCCATCCTGACGTTTTCCCAGCAACTGAAGCGTGTCGGCAACGACCTCGGTAGTATACCGTTTGTTGCCGCTCTGGTCTGTCCACTGGCGGGTGCGGAGCTTGCCCTCTATATAGATTTGGGAGCCCTTGTGCACAAACTTTTCCACGACATCGGCATTGTTGCGCCAGAGTACGACGGAATGCCACTCCGTGTTTTCCCGCAGCTCTCCGTTGCGGTCACGGTACCGCTCGGTGGTGGCCAGGCGGATGGTGGCTACTTTGACATTGTTCCCCGGGTTTTGCGGATTGTTCTCCAGGTAACGTACTTCGGGGTCGGATCCAACGTTACCGATTAGCATGACTTTATTCAGTGACATAATACAATAGATTAAATACGCGGCATCCTGCACCGCTGGCAGACAAGGTACGGATTATTTTTGAAATACCACTACAAAAGTGCAGACATTTTTTCTACATCAGGGGTCTCGCCCGTGAAAAGGGCATAGCCCGCGGCAGCCTGCCACAGCAGCCACTGTCGGCCGCTGATGTAGGCGCGGCAAGACTGGCTGGTCAGGACGGGATGCTTGTACTCTGCCTCCAGCACCACGGCGCGGGAAAGCGGCAGGCCTGCGGGAAGCGGAGCGCTTCCGGGAAGGGTATAGACCAGCAGGTCTGGGTCCAGAAGGGTGGCATCTTCCAGCGGCAGTGCCTGGCAGCCGAGAGATGCAGAAAGGGCCTGTGCCCTGGAAAAGGTCCGGTTAGTAATGCTTACCCGGCATCCCAGCCGGTGAGCCGCCACAGCTGCAGCCCGCGCCGCACCGCCCGCCCCGACAATCAGGGCCTCGGAAACCGGGAGTGAACAGCGGCGGACAGCCTCATAGACACCGTCCACGTCTGTATTGTATCCGGCTGTAGTACTTCCGGTGCGGACCACCAGATTCACGGCCCCGCACAGGCGAGCGTTCTCGTGGAGCGTGTCTACCCGGCTGCAGGCGTCCAGCTTGAAGGGGGCGGTGACATTGATGCCGTCAAAACTGGCCAGAAACCGCTCCCAGGCATGCTCAAAAGAAGGATCTTCCAAAAGCTCATAGGAATACCGGCCCCCATAGGCAGCCTGGAAAAGGCGGGGACTCAGTGACCCGGCGACGGGGTACCCGATGAGCGCAAACCGCTTCACTTCTTTCGGATAAAACTCTCGTGGATGTAGGAGCAAAGGCCAGTGACAGCCTGCGTAATCACCTGAGACTCATGGTTGAGGGTGGCGAAAATCATGCCCGTGCCGATAGGGATGCCCCAAATGCTCAGGAGCGCCCCGGCCACCACACCATGATAGGCGCCGAACCCGCCCGGGACCGGGACCACGGAACTGATGCTGCCTGCAATCATCAGGAAGAAGGCATCCGTCATGGTGAGGGAGGAAAAAGCCTCGATATCCTGCAGCGCCCACACGATGCAGGCGCTCATGATCCAATAGATTACCCAGACAAGGGCCGTATACAGGAAGAAGAGCCAGACCTTTTTCATATGCGTGAAAGAAACCAGGCCATTGCCGATTCCGGCGATGAAACCCCAGATCTTGCCCCAGATGCCGCCTTTCTCACGGAGCCGATACGACAAATACAGGAGTACGGCCACCAGGCTTACCACCCCGACGAGGATCCACAGCAGCCCTTTGCTGCCGCCCAGCCCGGAAAGGCTTTCCATCAGATAGCCGCCGAAACTGTCCCACTTCACGATGAGCAGCACGGCCGCCATTCCCAGGGTGATAAAAGCGTCCCAGGCCCGTTCGATGAGGAGGGTCCCCAGCGCTTTGTCGAACGAAAGAAGTCGTTTTCCCTCCTGGTCCAGTGCGGAATGCTTGACGACATAGCCCAGCTTGACCACCTCTCCGGCGCGTGGCAGAGCCAGGTTCACGGCCATGCAGATATTGTAGGAGTTGAAGGTGGTGACCCGCGAGGTGGAAGGGTCGAAGGGCAACAGGAGCATCCGCCAGCGGTTTCCCCTGATCAGGAACACCAGGGTTCCCAGCAGCATGGAAAGCAGTACATACTCCCACCGGCATTGCTTCAGGGCCAGGGAGAACTGCTCCCAGTCTATGCTGCGCAGGCAGAAATACACCAAGACCACTGCTACCGCTATCCAGAACAGATATTGGAGAATATTCTTTGTTTTCTTGTCCATAGATAGCAAAGATAATGGAAAAACGGCAAAAAATAGCTATTTTTGTAAATTAACGACAAACATTTCGGCTATGAAATCCATCCTCGGAATCGGCAATGCCCTCACCGACATCCTGGCAGTGCTCCCGGACGACTCTCTGCTGAGGAAGTACCACCTTCCGCTGGGCAGCATGCAGCATGTAGACATGGAAACCGGAGACCGCATCTGGGAGGCCCTGAAAGAGTATGGCGTGAAGTATGTACCGGGCGGCAGCGCCGCCAACACCATCACCTGCACGGCCATCTTCGGCATGGAGTCGGGCTTCCTGGGCAAGATCGGCAACGACGATCTGGGCAACCTGTTCAAAAGCACGATGGAGCAGTACGGGGTACGCGCCCAGATGCTCTACGGCCAGAAGTCGTCCGGCCGGTGCATGGTGTTCATCACCGGAGCCAACGCGGAGCGCACCTTCGCAGACTACATGGGCGCCACGCTGGAGCTGGGGCCGGAGGATCTGGATCTGTCGTTCTTCGAAGGCTACGATTATTTCCATATCGAAGGCTATCTGGTCCAGAACCAGGAACTTATCTCAAAGGCCGCCCGCCTGGCCAAAGCCGCCGGCTGCACCATCTCCATCGACATGGCTTCCTACAATGTGGTGGAATCCAACGACGCCTTCTTCCACAACCTGGTTGAAAACTATGTGGACATTGTCTTTGCCAATGAGTCAGAGGCCAAAGCCTTTACCAAGATGGAGCCCCGGGAGGCCATCGACGAACTGGCCCGGCACTGCCGGATTGCCGTGGTGAAGGTGGGAAAGGAAGGGTCGATGGTCAAGAGCGGGGAGGATTTCCACTTCATCGAGCCCTGGCCGGCCACTCCTGTAGATGCTACCGGCGCCGGAGACACCTATGCCGCCGGCTTCCTGTATGCTCATTCGCTGGGCATGCCCCTGAGAGTCTGTGGAGAAATAGGCTCCATCATCGCCGCCAAGGTGGTGGAAGTGATCGGGACCAAGATCGATATCCCCCGCTGGCGGGCGGCCAAGGAAGAAATCCGCGCCCTCATCGCCGCTAACAGTCCCCAGTCATGATCAAAGACTTCCTGCGTCGGCACAGCCTCAAGAAAGCCGCCTCCAGACAGCCCACCGGCCTGCTTCCCCTGCAGGCGGTAAAATCGGCCGTGGCATTTATCGACGTGGAAGACCCCGGATTCGACAGCTGCAAAAACGCCATCCTGGCCTTTTACCGGGAAAAGGGTATCAAGGGTGACATCTTTTTCTTCGATTTCCGGAAAATCGCCAAAGGGGAGCGCCTCATCACCAGCATCAACACCACAGTGCTCCGGAAAGACCTCAACTGGTACGGCCGCCCTTCCCGGGAGAAAGCCCGGATCATGCTGGATGGCAATCCAGACCTGCTGCTGTCGCTTTTTCCCACCGTCAACTATCCCCTGGAATACATGGTCCGCTGTTCCACGGCCCGCTTCAAGGTGGGCAGGGAGCAACTCTCCGGAAATATCTTCGACCTCGTCGCCCTGGATCCGCCGGGAAGCCCCCTTTCCCAGGCCAATGCTTTCCGGGAAATCGTCAACTTATTAGAGAAAATCCGATGAAGAAATACCTGATTGTCTTCCTGATTTCCATGGTCCCGCTCATCGAACTGCGCGGAGCCATCCCCTATGCTGTCGGCTTCGACCTGCCCATCGTGCCGTCCATCATCGTTTCCGTCATTGGCAACATGATTCCCGTCCCGTTTATTTTCCTGTTCGCGCGCCGCATCCTGGAATGGGGCAAGGACAAGAAATATATCGGTAAGTTCTTCACCTGGTGCTTGCAGAAAGGGGAAAAGGGAGGACGGAAGCTGGAAGCCAAAGCGGGGTACGGGCTGTATATAGCCCTGCTGCTGTTCGTAGGCATTCCGCTGCCCGGAACAGGGGCCTGGACCGGCACGCTGGCCGCCAGCATCCTGGACATGGACTTCAAAAAGAGCGTCCTGTACATCCTGCTGGGCGTCCTGCTGGCCGGCGCCATTATGCTCGCCGCCTCTCTGGGCGTCTTCAAACTGATATTCTAGGGCAACAGCGCCTCCAAAGCCGCTATTTGCTCCGGCGTGGTAGCCCAACTGGTAGCAAAGCGCACCACCGTGCGGCCATCCGGGCTCTGCTCCCAGACTTCGTAAGCCACCTTTCCTTCCAGAGCGGCCATTGTTTCCTTGTCCAGCAGCACAAACTGCTGGTTGGTGGGAGAATCCAGGAAAAGTTCATATCCCTTTTTCAGGAACATCGCCTTGATCTGCCCGGCCATGTCGATGGCATGACGGCTAATCTGGAAATAGAGGCCGTCCGTGAACAGGGTGTCGAACTGGACACCCAGCAGCCGGCCTTTGGCCAGCAGGGCGCCGTGCTGTTTGATGGAGGTGAAAAGATGCGCAGGGGCTCCGCCGTGCGGGAACACCACAGCCTCTCCGCAGAGGGCTCCCACCTTGGTTCCCCCGATGGTGAACACGTCGCAGAGTGCTGCCAACTCCTGGAAGGTGAAATCGCAGGAACGGCTCATCAAGCCATATCCCAGACGGGCACCGTCTATATAAAGCGGCAGGTTGTACTTGCGGCACACGGCATGGAGGGCTTCCAGCTCTGCCCGGGTGTACAGTGTCCCGTATTCCGTGGGGAAAGAAATATAGACCAAGCCGGGAAACACCATGTGATCGAAGGCGGGCTCTGCGTAGAAGCCATCCAGGAAAGATTCCAGGGCCGATGCTTCCATCTTTCCCTGCTTCTGTGGAATGGTGAGTACTTTGTGACCAGTATATTCCACGGCACCGGCCTCATGCACGGCGATGTGCCCGGTGGCGGCCGCAACAGCGCCCTCGTACTCCCTGAGCAGGGCGGCAATGATGGTGGAGTTAGTCTGGGTGCCTCCGGTGAGCAGGTATACATCGGCCTCTTCCCGGCCCAGGGCTTTGCGGATACGATCCTTGGCCGACAGGGAAAAACGGTCGAAACCATATCCGGGCTCCTGCTCCAGATTGGTAGCAAGGAGGCGCTCCAGGATGGCCGGATGCGCCCCCTCGTTGTAATCACAGGTAAAGGACAGCATTTATTCTGCAGGCTTTTCCTCCAGTTTGGAGGAGAAATACTTATAGAGCGTTGCCTCGATGCCGATCACGATGGCCAGGCCGGCCAGCATACCCAGGAATGCCAGGATGGCGCCCACCTTGGGAATGGCAGCCAGCAGACCCACAACAAGACCGATGAGAAGACTGCATGCCAGATACACGAAGAACAGTGTCCACTTCTCGCCCAAGGTAGCGTTATAGCTCAGGCTAAGCGACTCGAGCGGAGAGGTTCCCTTGTCCAGGAAGATATACATGGCAAACTGCCAGGCCAGGCTCACGACCATGGCCGGGAACAGCAAGAAAGCTGCGGCAGCGGCGATGCCGGCGGTCTGGAGGCCGAACAGCAGAAAGAAATCACCCAGGTTCTTGAAATTGCTTTTGCTGAAAATGCTGGTGGGCACGATTTCCTCACCCTTGCTCAGGGCTATGATGTTCTTGTAGAAGCCAATAGTGGTACCCACATTCAGATAAGGAATCCAGAAGGTAATCAGGAACAGGAATGCCATCAGCAGGAGGTTGGCGATGTTCTTGATGCCCAGGTTCACACCGTCTGACAAGGTCTTTTGAAAGTTAAGTCTGCGTTCCATATCAGTTAGATTTAAAGGTTGAGTACAAGTTCTGCCGGGCAATGGTCCGACCCGTATATCTCATTGTGGATGTCCGTGGACACAATCCGGTCCCTGAGGGCCTCCGACACCACAAAATAATCGATCCGCCAGCCCGCGTTCCGGGCGCGGGCGTTCATGCGGTAACTCCACCAGGAATATTTGACTTCTTCCGGGTGCTGGAAGCGCCAGGTGTCGATGAACCCGGCCGCCAGCAGGGCCGAGAACTGGGCGCGTTCCTCGTCGGTGAAGCCCGCATTGAAATGATTGGTGGCCGGATTTTTCAGGTCTATCTCCTGATGGGCCACATTGAGATCTCCGCAGAAGACCACCGGTTTTCCCAGGGAGCAAAGGTATGCCCGCAGGTCATCTTCCCAGCGCATCCGGTAATCCAGGCGCCGAAGCCCGTCCTGCGAGTTGGGAACATAGGCGCAGACCAGATAGAAACGTTCATACTCCAGGGTGATCAGGCGGCCTTCATGGTCGTGTTCTTCCACACCCATGCCGTAACGGACGCTGAGCGGGGTGTGGCGGGTATAGACCGCCGTTCCAGAATAACCTTTTTTGTCGGCGTAGTTCCAATAAGACTGATAACCGGGGAATTCCAGGTCCAGCTGTCCTGCCTGCAGTTTGGTCTCCTGGAGACAGAAAAAATCTGCATCCAAGGCCACGAAAGTATCGGCAAAGCCTTTGCCCGCTACGGCCCGCAGACCGTTGACATTCCAGGAGATGAACTTTAGTCCAGTGTCCATGTAGCGCCTTCTTTGGTGTCTTTTACCGTTATGCCGAACGAGGCCAGCAGGTCTCTGATCCTGTCGCTCTCCGCCCAGTTTTTCTCTTCCCGGGCCTTCTTGCGGTTTTCCAGTACCAGCTCCATCACCCCTTCCAGGGCTTTTTCCGCCTTGCCGGAGGCGCCGGCTTCCTCGTCTTTCAGGCCCAGGACGCCGCCTACCACCTGGTTGAACAGCCCTGCAAGCGCCGATTTGTCTTCCGGCGACAGCGCTCCTCCATTGACCAGCTTGACGGCATCGAACAGGTGGGCGATGGCCACCGGCGTGTTAAGGTCGTCGCACAGAGCCTCTTCCACGGCCTCGACGATGGCTTTCACGGCAGGGGAAGCGGCTGAGCCTTTCTCCAGAGCATCGGCCTTTATCTCTGCGGAGGAGAAAGGCTCAGTCGCCTTCCCCTCTCCCAGGGCTCTCCAGGCCTGCATCAGGCGTTTATAGCCCTTTTCGGCCGCCTGCAGGGCCTCGTTGGAGAAATCCAGCGTGCTGCGGTAATGGGCCTGCAGGATGAAGAAACGGACGGTCATGGGCGTATAGGCCTGGTCCAGGGCGGGATGATTTCCGCTGAACAGTTCCGGAAGCGTGATAAAGTTCCCCAGCGACTTGCCCATCTTCTGTCCGTTGATGGTAATCATATTGTTGTGCACCCAGTAGTGTACGCCGCCGGTTCCGCGGGAAGCGACATTCTGGGCAATTTCGCACTCGTGGTGCGGGAACATCAGGTCCATGCCGCCACCGTGGATATCGAACTCCCGGCCCAGGTATTTCTCTCCCATCACAGAGCATTCCAGGTGCCAGCCCGGAAAACCCTCTCCCCAGGGAGAAGGCCAGCGCATGATGTGCTCCGGTTCCGCCTTTTTCCAGATGGCAAAATCGTACGGGGCCTTTTTGTCACTCTGGCCATCCAGCGAGCGGGTGCCCTCCAGGGTGGCCTCCAGGGAGCGGCCGGAAAGGATACCGTAATGATGGTCCCGGTTGTATTTCTCCACGTCGAAATAGACCGATCCGTTGGATTCGTAGGCGTAGCCGGCCGCCAGGATTTTCTTGACAGTTTCTATCTGTTCGATGATGTGACCGGAAGCGCGGGGCTCGATGGAAGGGGATTCCACGTTGAGAAGCCGCATGGCCTCATGATAGCGCTCTGTATAATACTGCACCACCTCCATGGGCTCCAGCTGCTCCAATCGGGCTTTCTTGGCAATCTTGTCCTCCCCTTCATCTGCATCATGCTCCAGATGCCCCACATCCGTGATGTTGCGCACATAGCGTACTTTGTAGCCCAGGTATTTCAGCAGGCGGAACAGGACGTCATAGGTGACGCCGGGGCGGGCGTGGCCCAGATGGGCGTCTCCATAGACAGTAGGGCCGCAGACATACATGCCCACATGTCCTTCATGGATGGGTTTGAACAGTTCCTTATTCCGGGTAAGTGTATTGGTCAGGTAAAGTGGTCTCATAACTTGCTCGTTTATTCCCCTTTGTAGCTGCGCGGCTGACGCGGGACATGCGGCGTAAGCTGTACGCGCCGGAGGGCTTCCTTGGAGGCAATGCGCCGCTGAGGAACCTTCACGGCCGACTTGGTGCCGGCAGAGGCCTGCATCACCAGCGGGAACGACGGAACACCACTGTTGTTGTAGTGGACCCAGTTTTTTTCGTCATAGCAGTAGCGGGAATAGCGCATGGTGTGGTAAGTAGCCTCGAACCCGTTGTCGAAGGTGAAGGATTCCGGGACAATGCGGATGCTGCCGTCTTCCTGCACGGCGGTATGGGCGATGTTGTAATTGTAGTCCGCACCTTCCTCATCCACGAGGCCGTTGGCGTCGGAGGTGGAGGTGAGGTAGGTTCCCACGAACATCTGGTCTACATAGGTGCCCAGGGCCTCGTCTTCGTAACTCATCAGGTACTGGCCATAGAAGTACAGGTTGCCGTCCTCCTTAAGGAAACGGGCATACAGCCAGTCGCGGTCCATGTTCATCTGCTCCTGTACGGCCTCGCCGGTTTCCCAGCCATCGATGTAATAGAGATAATTGGCCTCGCATGCACTAACCTCAATCTCGTATCCGGCCTTGCCGTTCCCCACGGTCCACTTGCCGATCCACTTGAGATAGGCCTCCACCGGCGTTTCTTCCTCTACGGTATGGCGGAGTCTGGCATAGTTGCCGCTGGCCTTTCCGTCCGTGGTAATTTCAATCATATAGGTGGTGTAATCCCCATGGATGAGCAGGTCGAAGTAAACATGGTCCACAGACTTGTTGAACACTACGTTGGTGTTCTCGTAGAACTTCTGGTTGTTGTTCTCGGCCAGGGTGACGACGTCGCTCACCTCCCCTTCCAGGAAAGCTTTGACGTCGCTGTCATACCAGTCGCGGAAATCCGCATCCGTTATGCTGCGGACGATGAAATAGGCATTTCCGGGATAATTGAAGCGGAATTCCTCCACGCGGGACACGGTGCCGTCGGCCTCCTGATAATCGGAGCGGCCCACATATGTGATGCCCCAGTTGCACTCAGTGGGAGTGATACCCTGCTGCGGCTGTCCGTTACCCCCGGGGCGGGACGGATTACTGGGAACTTCCCCGCCGTGCCTGTCCGACGGAATGAACTTGGTGCATCCTGCGAATGCCAGGGCAGCTATCGTCGCCACTGACAAAAAAACCATCAGTCTTTTCATCTTTTCCGGGTGTTTTCCAACAGGCAATACAAAAAGGGGGCCACCGCAGCCGGAAGGGCTACTACTCCTCCATCTTTTCCTTGACGTCGGAATGTATCTTCTTCAAGAAATCGGCTCCGAAACCATACCAGGCCAGGGAGAGGAAAAGGCCGATAAATCCCCACACCAGCACCCGCATCATGCGGCTGTTGGTGGCACGCTGCGGCAGGGTGGCCGGCTGAACGACGGCATATACGGGCTTTTCTTCCTGAATCTTGGCCCGGGCAAGCTCCCGCTGCTGGACCATCTGGGAATAGATTTCGCTGGCCAGGGAGGCTTCGCTGCGAAGGCGTTCCTTCTCCGAGTTGGCACTCTGGAGGATAACACTGCGGTCGTAGTCTACGGAACGGGCATAGGCGGCCTGGGCTTTCACCAGGTCTTCCCGGGCTTCCTCGGCCAGAGTGGAGTAATACTCATAGTCGGCCGTGGCCTTCTTGGTGCGGTAGTTAGACACATACACCTGCAGGCGGTTGCACACGGTGTCGGCCAGTTGCTTAGCCATCATGCGGTCGTCCATGGTAACCGAAATGGTGGTGATGCCGGTCTTGTTGTCTACGTTGGCCGATATGCTTTCTCCGAGGGCCTTCACCACCGCAGCCTGCTTCTGGGGTAGTTCGGTGGCGTCTGCTACGCCGGTATAGGGCTTTTCGTCCTTGTCTTTTTTCAGGGACTCCAGCCATTTGGACAGGCCTTTCTTCTCCTTGTCTTCTCCGGAAAGGTGCTTGTACACGGTGGTGTGCATGGGCTGCACGCCTTCCTCTTTCTGCTTGTCGGAAACATAGGAAGTGATAGGAACGTCCAGCAGGTCTGCCAGGAACGGGGTGCTCTTGCAAATTTCCGGGAACAGGGTGATGTTCATGGCATCCGTATTGGTGCCCATGCTCATGTTGCCGATTCCCAGCATACTGGTAATGCTGCTCAGGCTGCTGGAAGTACGGGTGGTAAGTTCCGGCGCAAGGGTGAGCGTCACATTGTAGTAACGCTGCATGGTAAGGGCGGAGACGATGCCCAGCACGCCGAAGATAAAACTGATTAGGAATATCTGCTTCCAATGCTTCAGCAGCTTGGTCAGGATGCCCATCCAGTCTATCTCAAACTCTTCTTCGCTGTCCTGGACCTGCGGGTTGTTGACTTGATACTCTTCCATGGCGGTACTCGTCTTATTTCTTGCTGTTATTATTGATATAACTGATAATATAGATGGTACTCATGGACAGAGAACCCAGGGAGGCGGCGGTCGAAGCGATGGCTGTAAGGACGGCCGGGTTGAATTCGCTCCGCTGCCTCTTCTCCTTCTCGGGGACGAAGATTTCCGAGCCCGGATCTACTTTGGTCCAGGGATGGAGCCGCTTGGCGCGGCCGCCCATGCTCACGATATATGCCTTGCTGCGACGGGCGCGTTCCGAATAGCCGCCAGCGGCGTTGACATAATCCTTGGCCCGCATTTTGGGATCGTAATTAACGGCGGTGGGGAACTTGACGGCACCCTGGATGCGGATGACATTGCTCTCTACCGGGATATCCAGGACATCGCCCTCGCGCAGGATCACATCGGCCTCGCCGCCGGGATTGGCCAGGGCGGCATCCAGATCGATAGCTACATTAAAGGTGCCGGCCACAGCCTGACGGGCAGCCACCACGACGGAATCTGCCATGGTTTCCACGATATTCACCATCTCATTGGCGACACGGATTTCTTCCGCGGTAGCCACGCGGGTAAGGCGGGTTCCCTTGGTATAGGCGAACTGGGTGAGGCCGCCGGCCTTTTTCACCAGATCCGACACGCGTTCCTCGCGGGAGGTGATAGAATAGGTGCCCGGGAAGTTGACTTCTCCGTTGATGGTGAAGTGGCGCTGGACATTATAGGAAGGACTCTGGTGCACGACTACCTCGTCATAGGGTTCCAGGACGAAGTCTTTGTTGCCGTCGGCAACAAGGCCATCCTTGAGCGCGAAGGAATATAGCTGGCCGATATCGCTGGTGGCGACCAGCCCGGAAGCATCTTTCTTGCGGCGGGTCACATCGATACGGGAGGTGGAGGCACCGTCCTGCAGGCCGCCGGCAAGGATGATGAAGTCTTCCAGGGTGGTGTTCTCCGCGAAGGGGAAGGTACCGGGCCTGTTCACCAGGCCGCTGATGGTCATGGTGCCCTGGTCTTTGAGGTCGAAACTGCTGGCGATGTGCAGCTCGTCGTTGTTCTGGAGCACGAAGTCCGGAGCCTTTCCGCCCAGGATGTCCGTCAGGTTCAGGGAGAAAATCTCTTTGGATTTGTCATCGTGCTCACGGTGCACCACCACACGGTCCGTGAAGGCTTCCGGCAGCACGCCGCCGGCCTTTTCCACCAGGCCCTTGGCCGTTTTCACCTCGGCCAGTTCATAGGTGCCGGGGAAATACACCGAACCGAAGATGACGGTCCGGTTCTGGAAACGGGACTGGAGTTCACCCACGGTGACGCGGTCGCCGGTGCGCAGCTTGAAGCTGGCATACTGGCTGTCCGGTACGGTGCGGACCTCAAATTCCCGGTCGGTCTGACGATATACTGTCACGGATGCCGTATTGGCCCCGTTGGAGAAGCCACCGGCATAGCTGAACAGGTTGGCCAGGGTTTCCCCTTCCTTCATCTCAAAGAACATCGGCCTTTTCACAGCGCCCTCGATGGATACCAGGCTGGTGTAAGGGGAAACCAGGATTACATCGCCCTCTTCCAGGCGGATGTCACTGGAGGTGTCTCCCTTCATCAGGAGCTCGTACACGTCCACGTTGCCCACGGTCTTTTTGCCGCGGACCACCTTGATGTTTCGGAGGGTACCGGGATCTACCACGCCGCCGGCCCGGTACAGGGCATGGAAGGCGGTGGAGAAGGCCGACAACATATAGCTGCCCGGGGAGGTAACATCACCGACCACGCTTACCTGGATGGTTCTGATCTGGCCCAGGCTCAGCCGCATGTCCGTTGCGGAACCCTGCAGGCCGCCATAGATCTGGGAAAGGCGCTTCTTAAGGTAGGCGTTGGCCTCTTCGATGGTCATTCCGTTCAGGTACAGGGGACCCAGAATGTCCACGTTGATGCTTCCTTCCGGGGAGATGGTTCCGCGAAGGGTGGTCTGGTTCTGGCCGAACACGTCGATGATTACTTCATCGCCGGGCCCCAACCGGTAATTGCGCGGGGTGGCCATGTTTTCGCTGGGAGCGAAACTCAGGCCCCTGTCGCGGAAAATGTTGCGTCCGTAGACATTGACATTTTCCGACACGAAAGCACTCACCTGGGACTCGTCGGTGGCTTCGCTGCTAACCGAATGCACACGGCTCACGTCCTGTGCGGCCACAGTGGCCTGGTTGGTGCTCTGACGGCTCTGATACAGGGCATAGACACGTTCTGCCTGAGCGCGGGTAACCCCCTTGAGGGTGAGCTCGGCCATGATCTCGTCCCGGGACTTGCCCTCTGCAACAGCCTGCTGGGCATATTCCAGCACTTGGTCGTCACTCATGGTACTCTGGGCCCATACGGCGCCGCAGAGCAGGAAGAGGCCGGCTGCTGCGGCCATCCATCGCTTGCTAATTATCATAACTATAACGCTTATTCTGATAAACGTGCAAATATAACACTTTTTTACCGAATTCCCTCTATTGGATGAAGCTGGCGAAATAGCCCGCAAAAACAACATTGGTAAGGAGATAGCCCACGATGGTGGCCACCACCACGCTGATCAGCCCCGGCATCATGAAACTGTGGTTCAGGAGGTACTTGCCGATGACCGTGGTTCCGGACCGGTCGAAGTTTACCGTGGCGATGTCGGAAGGATAGTTAGGGATGAAGAAATAGCCATACACGCTGGGGAGGACACCCAGGAGCACCGGACCCGCAATGCCCAGTTCGTAGGCCAGCGGCAGCATGGCCACTACCACGGCGCCCTGGCTGTTGATGAGCACGGAAACCAGGAAGAACACCACGGCGATGCTCCACGGATAGCTGGTTACAAGGTCTGCCAGCATGAGTTTCATCTGGTCCATGTAGTTGCCGAAGTAAGTATCTGCCAGCCAGGCGATGCCATAGATGGCCACCACGGCCACCATGCCGGACTGCCACACGGCGCCGGCCACGGCTTTCTTGGGGGAAGCCTTGCAGAACATGATGTTACAGGCGGCCGCCATGAGCATGATAATCTGGATGCAGATATTCATCTTGGGAATGGCGATCTGCTCGGCCAGGGTCTTGTCTCCCACGTGGATCATCTGGCAGAATGCAAAGCCCACAATAATCAGGAGGGCGCCCAGGAAGATGAATACGGAGGCTTTGGCTTCCTTGGTGATTACTTTGTCCAGGGTGGTGGCGGAACTGCCGTACATGTAGGCGTACTGCTCAGGGTCGGACTTTCTCTTAAGGAATTCAGGGTCTTTGTCCAGGTCCTTACCGCGCTTGTAGGAGGCGGCAGCAGCGCACATCAGGCCGATCAGGCAGGCGGGGATGGTGACCATGAGCACCTGCGGGATGCTCACCATGTAGCCGTTGGCATTGGAGATGGTGACGAAGGCCACCACGGCGGCCGCGATGGGAGAGCAGGTGATGCCCACCTGGGAAGCCACGGAAGACACGCCGCAGGGGCGTTCCGGGCGGATTCCCTTCTTGAGGGCGATGTCGCAGATGATAGGCATGATGGTGTACACCACGTGGCCCGTACCCACCAGCACTGTCAGGAAGAAGGTGGTCAGCGGGCCCAGGAAGGTAATATGGTCCGGGTGCTTGCGGAGCAGTTTTTCCGCAATCTGGATCATCCAGTCCATACCGCCGGATGCTTGCAGAGTACCGGCGCAGGTAACAGCCGCGATGATGATGTAGATGACGTCCGTGGGAGGTGTGCCGGGCTTGAGCCCAAAGCCGAACACAAGGATGGCCAGGCCAATGCCGGAAATGGCACCCAGGGCCAGGGACCCGTAACGGGAGCCCACATAGAGTGCTGCCAATACAATCAGCAGCTCAATAATCATAGTAAAAGTCATATGGTTTTAGAATTTGTACAGGTTAAGACCGGTTTCGGGATCCTGGTACCGGCCGACGGCGGTATCCCAATAGTCCTCCACGAAAAGCTCGCAGGCGCCGTTGATGCGGGCGTCCAGCAAGTGACCGCCGATGCAGGTATAGTCCCGGCGGCTGGCCGTGATGTGAAGGTGGAGATAAGGTTTTCCGTCCTTCTGGGAGATATTGCCAGTGAGGTTGGTGATCTCCATCTGCTCCTCGAAGGTTTTGTCTACATACTTGAGAGTGGCAGGGTCCAGGAAGCGGAAGGTGGCGCTGTTGACGGCGCCCAGGCCGCTGATTTTTCCGGCATAGATGTCTTTTTCCTTGCAAAAGGCGGTGAGGGCTTCCACAATGCTCACATGATTGTCCAGGCTCAGGACATAACGTTTGATACCCAGGGTACCCGCGTTAAGGAGGCCTTTCTCTTTTACTTCGGTGTACTGATACATAGTTAGACAATTAGGTTTGTAAAGATAGTGATTTTGGCATAGAAAATGTATCTTTGTGGGCTGAAAATTTATATTTGATGAAAAAGATTGTTGCTTTGTCAGCCACTTTGCTGGCTTTTGTCGGCCTTCAGGCCCAGGAAATCCGGACCAACTACCGCTCTGAGGGAATGACACATATCTCCACTGACTACGAACTGCTGGAAGCCGCCGGCGTTCCCGTCTGGACACGTGTAGAGCTGGTAGGCTTCCCGGATGGGTCAACCATGTACCTCCTGTACATGAACCTGGAACAGAAGAACGCCACAGTGGTGCCCAAAGGCGTGAAAATGGCCGTCACCCTGAATAACGGCAAAATCCTGCGCCTGGAACAGATAGGCCAGGATTCGGCTACCAAGCGGCGCCTGGACAGCGGCGTTTACTGGAACCGGCTCAAATACGCGGCAGAGCCCGAAGATATGGAAAAAATGGTCCGTGGCGTCAAGTCTATCGATATCGTAACCGGCTGGAACCCGGACGACTATATCCAGGCCAACTTCCCCGGTGACGCCTTCGGAAACCTGCTCAAACGCCACTGCGAGGCCATCCTCAAGGCCTCCGGGCGCACCATCGACCTCACGGCTACCGTTGCCGGATACACCGACAACCTGAACAGCATCATGATCACCTCCAATCCGGTGGTGGGCAAAGGAGACCGTTTCCTGTACAACATCATCCTCTCTCACCTGTACTACAAGAGCACCAACACGGAAGACATCGACCTGGCCTTCATGCTGGGCACGGAGGAATCCTACCACTTCGAATACGACTCCGCCGTGCGCTTCACCCTCAAGGACGGAGAGGTCATCGAGCTCAAGCAAACGCGGGACGACACCAACTTCATCTACGTGTTCCCCTCCCTGGAAGATCTCCGGAAAATGGCCGCCGGCATCGAATCCATTTCCATGGTCCACGAGAGCGGCGTGGTGGTAGATACTTTCACCCAGCCCCTGGAAGAGGGCACGCTCAGTTTCTCCGACGCCGTGAACCAGCAGCTCCAACTGCTGCTTTCCCTGTCGGAGCGCTAAGAAGGTTTGCCTTTTGCCGATTTTTCACTATCTTTGCAGACTGAAAAAGATGGTTCCGTAGCTCAGCTGGATAGAGCAACAGCCTTCTAAGCTGTGGGTCTCGGGTTCGAATCCCGACGGAATCACAGGAAAAGAGACCTTCCGGTCTCTTTTCTTGTAGATGGCCCGTGCCATGCTCATGATGAGCCCTCCCCCTACCCTTCCAGGCAACGGAAGCCTTTCCACAGGCTGTCTATCAGGTCCCGGCTGTCGTAGCCTTCCGGCGTGCGAGCGACGCTCAGGACATCTCCTGCATAGCCGTGGATCCAGACACCCAGGGCTGCAGCGTTTGGGGCATCATATCCCCGGGCCAGCAGGCCGCCCACCAGTCCTGTGAGCACGTCGCCGCTGCCGCCCTTGGCCATCCCGGGGTTTCCGGTAGTATTCACCAGCACTTCCCCTTCCGGCGTAAACACCTGCGTATGATAGCCCTTCATCACCAGGGTGCAGCCACTGTGCACGCAAAGCTCCCGCGAAAGCATTTCCCGCTCGGCGTCGTCCCGGGCAGGGAGAAGCCGGCGGAGTTCTCCTTTGTGCGGCGTGAGGACAGAGCCCGCCGGCAAGAGCTCCGGCCAGTCCGGAATCACCGAGAGGATATTAAGGGCATCGGCATCCAACACGGCTGGGATGCGTCGCGCGCAGGCTTCCGTGAGCAGGTCGATCAGGGCGTTCATTGTACCGGGAGACCAACCCAGCCCAGGGCCCACGGCAATGGCCGAATAACGGTCCAGCCGTTCCGGAAGGCTGTTGAAGTGGTCTCCGGGATTCTCGGACAGCATGGCCGAGGGGAAATTGGTGGCGGCAGAGAGCAGCGCCCGTAGCGTAGAATGCAGCATCACCAGGCCGCAGCCCGAACGGAGGGCCGCGCCCGTCGCGAGCACTGCGGCGCCGGGCATGGTCTCGCAGCCGGCCACGATCAGCAACCGCCCATAGTCGTGTTTATGGGAGTCGTTCTCCCGGTGCAACAGCCGGGGACGGAGGTATTCCTGCGTAATCTGTGTCATACCGGTTCTTGTTTAATAACCCAGTTTCCGGAGCACAGCCTCCGGATCCGGAACGTCTGAAGGGGCCGACGGTTCACGGAGCCCTTTATCCAGCAGGTAGCGGAGCGTAAGGTCTGAACGGTTGGTGAAAAAGCCGTCCGACCGGGCGGTCTGTTCTTCCATCTGGGCCACTGAGTCGAAGGAATACGGGTGGTTGAGCATGCCGGCCTTTCGCACCAGTTCCGCCTGCCAGGGCTGGTTGAGCTCGGCATAATTGTTGGGCTCCCCGCTGATGGAGGGACCGCTGATGGAAGCGCCGTTGGCCTTGGCCCAGTCCAGGATGGCCTGGAAGCCTTCCGAGGTGTCCAGGTCCCCGCCGGGAATCTCTTCCGGGCAAGGGGGCCAGAGCAGGAAGCACATGGGGAGTTTCCCTTTGAATACCGCATTGGCCCGCACCAGGGAGGCCGGGGAGAAAGTCTGAAGAATCACCTTTCCGGCCGTTTTTCCCACCTGCACCAGGCCGTCCTTGTAAAACGCGCTTTCCTGCGCCGGCGCCGTGATAATGTTCCATCCCGCGGCATCCAGCACATCGAACACCCGCTGCTCCATATCCTCCGGATTCACCTGCGGCTCCTTGAATTCGATATAGATGCCGGGCCGATGTCCGCTGTCGGCCGGGTCCGGCTCATAGGCCCCGGAGAAGTCGTACGCCACAAATTCCATATATTTTCCGCCTTCGGAGGCTGCCGCCCGGATATCGGCCAGGGTTTTTCCCGCGCAGGAAGCCTTGAGTACGTAAGGGAGCACGCGGCGTCCATCGGCATCCCGCCGGAGCCTTTTCCCTTCCGCGTAGGCAATCTGGTCCTGCAGGGCCGACACATACTGGCTCCCTGCATAGGCCGCCCGAGCCTGTTCCGGCCGGGCCGCGTTAAACCACGCGCCGGCGTCCAGCATCAGCAGCTCAGCGTAGTAATACGAAGCGGCAAAATATGGCTTGAAGCCCTCCCGGTCCACGGCCAGCTGGGCGTCGGCATCGGCCGCGGAGAAGCCCAGGGAAAGATAGAAATCCCGGCGGGTGGAAGGGATTTCACGACCGAATACTTCCTCGATATTGGTGGTACGGGTGAGGTTGTCGTCGTGATTGGCCAGGATGACGCCGTCCTTGGTGCACTGAAGGTCGCTCTCCAGATAATCAGCACCCATTTCCCGGGCCCAGCGCCAAGCGCTTTCTGTCTCTTCCGGTGCCCAGTAGGTGGAACCGCGGTGGGCCATGACGGCATAGGAGGGAACGGCCTGGTTCACAGCCATTCCGACGTTCTTTTCAGGGGCGCAGGAGGCAGCCATAAGCAGCAGGGAAACAGACAAAAAAATGAGATTTTTCATACAAAAGTAAATGTCGGCACAAATGTAATCCTTTTTGCCAAAAGAATCAAAGAAAAAGAATTCCATCCTGCCCAAGTTGTGAATCCAAAGGATTATCTCTAAATTTGCAAATTACATTGAACCATAATTTGAGGTAGTGAAAAGGATTGTTACATTCGGAGAGATCTTGCTGCGCTGGTCCAAAAACGGATCCATGCGCCTGAGCCAGGGGTACGACTGGGAAGGCCATTTTGGCGGTTCAGAGGCCAACGTGGCGGTTTCCCTGGCCGTTTTGGGAAACCAGGTGGGATATGTCTCCCGCATTCCGGACAACGAAATCGGGAACGCCTGCCTGAGGGAACTGCGCCGCTACGGGATAGACATCTCGGAGATTGTCCGGGGCGGAGACCGCCTGGGCACCTATTATTTCGAGGCCGCCTCGTCGGTACGCCGTTCCCAGGTGGTGTACGACCGCATGGGGTCGTCCTTCTACTCGTCGGCCACGGGGATGTATCCCTGGCGGGACATCTTCGCCCACACAGACATCTTCCACTGCTCCGGCATCACCTGCGCCGTGTCGCAGTCGGCCACGGAGGCCACCTTCGAGGCGGTACACTCCGCCAAGGAGATGGGCCTGAGGATTACCTGCGACATCAATTTCCGGAAAAACCTCTGGCGCTATCCCGGGGCCGACGCCCACAAGACGCTCAACGCTCTCATGCAGTACAGCGACTATATCTTCGGCGACCAGGACGAGTGGGAAGTGGCCACGGGCGTAAAACAGGTGCCCATGGACCACATGATGGCCGATACAGAACTGGATATGGAGGCCTACGGGCAGTATTTCGACGAGATGCACCGCCAGTTCCCCCACTGCCGTGAGATGATGCTGGGCCTGAGAAACCAGATCTCCACTACCCGGCACACCCTCACCGCCTTGCTCTGGTACGAGGGAGAGATCTACCGCACCCGCATTTACGACATCTCGCCCATCGTAGACCCCATGGGCGTGGGCGACGCATTTGTGGCCGCCTACATCCACGCGGCGGAGAAATGGCCCGGCAACCCGCAGCGCTGCCTGGACTTTTGCACCGCCGCCTCCATGCTCAAGAACTCCATCGTGGGAGACTTCAACCTGGTTACAGAAGAGGAAATCCTTGCCCAGACGGGCCTGGCATAATAACAACTACTTTTTTTTAAAACTTCGATATGAAAAAGAACTTAATCCTGGCAACCCTGGCCCTTGTGGGCGCGGTTGCTTGCTCCCCGAAAGGAGCGTACACCGTAAACGGCAAAAACGCCCCGGAAGGCATTACCGTTTACCTGATTGACAAATTCTCCGACGAGGCCATCGACAGCGCTGTTGTCTCCGCCGGCCAGTTCACCCTCAAGGGGCAGGCAGAAGAGAATGCGCTTCTGGCCCTGACACATGACGGAACCGACTGGAACACCCTCCTGTTCAACGACGGCAAGCCCGTTACCGTGAACATGGAAGACAACACCGTGAGCGGTTCGGCCTTGAACGAGAAACTCACCGCCTATGACCTGGAGGCCAGCAAGCTTTACAGCGATGCCGTCAAGGCCCTGTCCACCGAAGGCCTGTCCGAGGACGAAGTCCAGGAAAAGATTGACGCCGTGCGGGACTACTACAAGGAAATCCTGGACGACAACAAAGACAACCTCATCCCCGTCGCCTTCATCGATGCGCTCTATAGCATGGTGGGCTCGGAGGAAATTGGTGAAGCCGTCTCCGAGGGCGCTGCCTTCGCCCAGCATCCCTATTTCGTGAAATACAAGGAGCAGGCCGATGCCGCAGAGGCCCGCCAGAAAGCCGCCGAAGAAGCCAAGCAGAAAGTGGTCGGCCAACCCTTCATCGACCTGGAAGAGGCCGACGTGAACGGCAAGATGCACAAGCTGAGCGAGTATGTGGGCAAAGGCAAATGGGTGCTGGTAGATTTCTGGGCCTCCTGGTGCGGTCCCTGCGAGCGGGAGATGCCGTATGTGGTGGAAGCCTATGAGAAATACCACAAGAAGGGATTCGACATTGTGGGCCTGTCCTTCGACAACAGTAAGGAGCCTTGGGTAGCCGCCATCAAAGACTGGAACATGCCCTGGATCCACCTCTCTGACCTCAAGGGCTGGCAGACGGTTGCCTCCAAGACCTATGGCGTCAACTCCATCCCGGACAACCTGCTCATCGCCCCGCAGGGCATCATCGTCGCTCGCGGCCTGCGCGGCAAAGCCTTGGGAGACAAACTGGAAGAAGTGATCAAATAAACTGGCAAGATGAAAAAGATTCTCATTACCCTGGCCGTCGTGGCCATTACCGTTTCCTGCGGGAACAACGGCGCCAAAGAAGCAGAGACCAAAGAATGCTGTGAAAGATATATGATTGAGAAGACAACCCCCAACCCGGAGAATGCCGCCCGCGCCCAGCAGTTCCTCAAGAAGGCGGGCACCTACTATCTGGCCACGGTAGAGAAAAGCCAGCCCCGCGTGCGCCCCTTCGGCACCGCCGAGATCTTTGAAGGAAAGCTGTACATCCAGACCGGCAAGGCAAAGAATGTGTACAAGCAGCTGGTGGCCAATCCCCAGGCCGAAATCTGCGCCTTCGTGGACGGCGAATGGATCCGCATCCAGTGTGAACTCATCCCCGATGAGCGCGTAGAAGCCAAGAAGGACATGCTGGACAAGAACCCCAGCCTCCGCGGCATGTACGACGAGAACGACGACAACACCATCGTCCTTTATATGCAGAACGCCACAGCTACCATCTCCTCCTTCACCTCCCAGCCGCAAGTGTTCCAATTTTAGGTGGAGGGCAAATAGCTGATTATTAGCACTCTAAATAGTACTCCTGTGTGTCGTGCGGCACACAGGAGTACTATTTAATACATTGATAGTCTATGAGTTAACCTCCACCTACTTCACCATACCGCTGAAGCCCATGAAGGCAAGGGCCAGGATACCTACGCTGATGATGGCGATGGGTACACCCTTGAAGGCCTTGGGGACGTCGTTCAGAGCCAGGTGCTCCCGGATTCCGGCGAAGATGACCATCGCGAGGCCGTAGCCCAGGGAGGTGGCGAAGGCATACACCAGCGCCTGTCCCAGGTTGAGCATACCACCGGGAACAAAGGAGAACTGCTTAGTAACCACGTTGATGGCTACACCCAGCACGGCGCAGTTGGTGGTAATCAGGGGCAGGAAGATACCCAGGGCCTGATACAGGGCGGGGCTCACTTTCTTGAGCACAATCTCTACCATCTGCACCAGCGCGGCAATCACCAGGATAAAGGCGATGGTCTGCAGGAAAGTAAGGCCGAAGGGAACCAGCAGGTACTGGTTGATCAGATAGGTTACCAGGGTAGCCAGGGTGATCACGAAGCACACGGCCATGGACATGCCCGTGGCGGTGGAGAGCTTGTTGGAAACACCCAGGAACGGACAGATTCCCAGGAACTGGGCCAGGACGATATTGTTGACGAATATGGCCGAAATGATAATCAGAAAGTACTCCATAGCCTAGTTCTTTTTAACGAATTTGTTGAACAGTACCATCAGATAGCCCAGGCACAGGAAGGCACCGGGAGCCATCACGAAGGCCAGCATGCCGTCGTGACCGCCGATGAAATTGAAGCCAAAGGCACTTCCGGAACCCAGGATTTCCCGCACCAGGCCCAGTACGGTGAGCGAGCAGGTGAATCCCAGGCCCACACCCAGACCGTCGCAGGCGCTTTCCAGCACCCCGTGCTTGTTAGCGAAAGCCTCGGCACGGCCAAGGACAATGCAGTTGACCACGATGAGCGGGATAAACAGGCCCAGGGTCTCGTACATGGCCGGCGTGTAAGCCTGCATCAGGAACTGCAACAGGGTCACGAACGTGGCGATAACTACGATGTACACCGGGATATGCACTTTATCCGGCACCACCGGGGCGATGGCCGATATGGCCATGTTAGAGAGGACCAGCACAAAAAGGGTGGCCAGGCCCATGCTAAGGCCGTTGATGGCCGAGGTAGTGGTGGCCAGCGTAGGGCACATGCCCAGCAACAGGACAAAGGTAGGGTTGTTTTTGACCAGGCCGTCGCCAATCAGTTTCAGTTTGTTACTCATTGCTTTGTCCTCCATTGTTTAAGGATTTAAAAGCCTCCAGGGCATTTTTCACGGCCTCCGTATAGGCGCGGGAAGTGATGGTGGAAGCCGTGATGGCGTCCACGTCGCCCCCGTCCTTCTTCACAGAAAGGATTTTGCTGGAAGGGTCGAATCCCTTCCACTGAGCCATGAACTTTTCGTCGGTGTTACACTTGGCACCCAGGCCCGGTGTCTCCGACTGGGACAGCACCGAAGTGTTGTACACCACGCCATCCGGCGTGACACCCACCATCAGGGTGAGGTTGCCGCCGAAGCCCACCGTAGTGGATTCGATGGCATAGCCGACAACGGAAGAACCGTTCGTGGCCTCATAGTAATGATAGGTTTTCCCGTCGGACGAAACTTCTTTGTAGGCCGTCTCGGAGAAGGCGGGCAAAACCTGAGAAATGGCCCGGTTGGTCTTTTCCACCACCGCTTTGTCGATAGGTTCTTTGGTAAGCGCATAAGCGCCCCCCAGCAGGGCCGAGCACACCAGGCAGGTGATACCCAGCACCAGCACCATATTAGTAAGGTTGGATTTAACAGCCATCGTTTATTTCCTCCCGAATTTTTTCTGTTTGAAGCCCATGTTGATGAGCGGAACCAGCGAGTTCATGATAAGGATGGCGAACGAGACGCCCTCCGGATAAGAGCCGAAATAACGGATGAACACCGTTAGAAGGCCGATTCCCACGCCGAACACCACGCCGCCCCAGGTGGACATCGGGGAGGTCACATAGTCTGTGGCCATGAAGCAGGCACCCAGGATGAGACCGCCGGTGAGCAGATTGAAGAGCGGATCCGTGAAGCGGGCCGGATTGATGCCCCAGAAAATGAGGGACGTAAGGGCCACGGTGCAGAGGATGCTGAGGGTAATCCAGGGTTTGATGACCTTACGGATGCACAGGTACACAAAACCGGCCAGTAGCGCAAGGGCGCAAACCTCACCGGCACTGCCGCCCAGGTTGGCAAACAGCATCTGGCTGTAGCTGTATCCGTGTTCGGCCATGATATCCTGCACGGTCGCGCCCTGCATCAGGCCTTCCTGGATGGCGCCCAGCGGGGTGGCTCCCGTAACGGCGTCGGCCCCGAACAGGCCCTGGGGCTGGCTCCAGGTGGTCATGTAGGTAGGGAAGGAAACCAACAGGAACACACGGCCCACCAAGGCGGGGTTCCAGATGTTCTGGCCCAGGCCACCGAAGGTCATCTTGGCCACGCCGATGGCCACCACGGCGCCAATTACAATCACCCACCAGGGGGTGGTATATGGCACGTTCAGGGCCAGCAGGATACCGGTAATCACGGCAGAAAGGTCGCCGATGGTGGATGGCTTTTTCAGCAGATATTTGGTAATGGCCCATTCCAGCAGCACGCAGGAGGCGATGCTCACAGCCATCACCAGCATTTCCCTCCATCCATAGAACACGAAGGAACAGAGAACGGCCGGGACAAGCGCAATCACTACATCCAGCATCAGGGAACGGGTGGAGTCCTTGGAATGGATGTGCGGAGACGGAGATACTATTAATTGACTCATAGTTAATTACTTTTTAGCGTCAGCACTAGCTTTGGCTGCCTCGGCGGCGGCTTTGGCGGCGGCGGCACGGGCACGGATATTACCCAGCACGATGCCCTTGCCGATCCGGATGTTATCCAGCAGCGGAATCTGCGCAGGGCAGGAATACAGGCAGCAGCCGCATTCGATGCAGTCCTGGACGGCCTGCTGCTCCATGGCATCCCAGTCTTTGGCGCGGGCGAGTTTGTTCAGCAGGAAAGGCTCCAGGCCCATCGGGCAGGCATCGGCACACTTTCCGCAGCGGATGCAGTTGCTCTCGGGTG
Source organism: uncultured Bacteroidales bacterium (assembly GCA_947168525.1). Lineage (GTDB taxonomy): Bacteria > Bacteroidota > Bacteroidia > Bacteroidales > UBA932 > Cryptobacteroides. The sequence continues at coordinate 49,326 of CAMVMG010000001.1, read as the reverse complement.
CACGGCGGGTCTGCTTTTCTGTCAGGAGTAGCAGTGCACCCGTTCCCTTGACCGTAGCGGCATCCAGATTGGCCACAGCACGTCCCATCATGGGACCGCCGCTGATTACTTTGGCGGCTTCTTCAGGGATACCACCCAGATAGTCCAGGATATAGCGGAGCGGAGTTCCTACCCGAACCAGCAGATTGGCCTGATGTGGGAAGCACTCGCCGGTGACGGTGACGGAATTGTCCACGATGGGCTTGTTCTTCTGGACGGCATCATACACGGCCAGGGCGGTGGCCACGTTCTGAACCACGGCGCCTACGCTGATGGGAAGGGCGCCCGAACCCACCTGACGGCCCATGACGGCGTCGATGAGTTGTTTTTCGCCACCCTGCGGGTACATCATCTTCATCTCCATCACCTCGATCCCGCTGTATCCCAGCTTGCCAATCACTTCACGGATGTGGGCGATCGCCTCCGGCTTGTTCTCCTCGATGGCGATGGTGCACGGCACGCCGCCCATCACCTGCTTGAGGATGGCCGCCCCGACGACTACCTGCTCTCCCTTTTCCAGCAGGGTGCGGAAGTCGGAGGTGAGGTAAGGCTCGCATTCGCAGCCGTTGATAATCACCCGCTCGCACTTGGAGCCCGGAGGCGGGCTCAGCTTCACGTGCGTGGGGAAGGTAGCGCCACCCAGTCCCACGACGCCGCCCAGGCGGATCTTGTCCAGGATGGCCTTGTTGTCGGAAGGAATTTCCGTAACCAGCGTGTCGGACGTGTCGATGCCCTCCAGCCACTCGTCACCCTCTACCGCAATCTCGATGTGGACAGAGGGACGGCCGGCCAGATCGGCCCGGGGGCCGACGGATTTGACGGTTCCCGACACGGAAGAATGGATGAAGGCGCTCACGAAGCCGCCCGGCTCCGCAATCACCTGACCCACTTTCACCTTGTCTCCCACAGCCACCACAGGCACGGCAGGAGCACCGATATGCTGGGCCACGGAGATGTACACGGTAGAAGCCAGGGGAAGCGGCTCAATGCGACATTCCCGGGATATCTTGTTGTCATGCGGATGGACGCCGCCGATCGAAAAAGTTCTCTTTCCCATATTACTTTTCCTCCATAGGTTTTGTGACAGCCGGAGCATCGGCCTTCTTGGCTGTTGCAGGTGCTTCTGCCGGAGCATCGGCCTTCTTTATTGCGACGGCAGGAGCACCTGCAGCAGCAGCAGCCGCAGCAGCCTCCTTGGCCTTTTGCTGACGGAGCTTGATGCGCTCCTTGACGGCATCCTTATCCAGCGGCTTGGGGAAATTCACCCCGTGGATAGCGCCGGTGGGGCACATCGCCTCACATTCGCGGCAGAGCTTACACTTGGCCGGGTCTATATAGGCCACATTGGCCTCTACCGTGATGGCACCGTGCGTACAAGTCTTGGCGCAGATGCCACAGCCGATACAGGCATTGGCGCAAGCCTTCTTGGCAACGGGACCCTTGTCCTTGTTCACGCAGGAAACGAACTCCCGCATACCACGCGGTCCCTTGGGCCGGATTTCGATGATGTGTTTGGGACAGGCCTTGGCACAGGCACCGCACGCGGTGCACTTCTGCTCGTCCACCACGGGCAGCCCCGTCTCCGGATCCATGGAAAGCGCGCCGAACTGGCAGGCAGCCACGCAGTCGCCACAGCCCAGGCAGCCGTAAGAGCAGCCCGTGTCACCGGCGTAAAGGGTAGCCTTCACGGCGCAGGAGGAGAAACCGTCGTAACGGTTCACGACAGGCCGCGCCTGACACGTGCCGTTGCACCGCACCACTGCCACCTGGGGGGCTTTGGCCTTGACTTCATAGCCAAGGATAGCGGCCACCTGGGTCATGGTATCGTTGCCACCCACCGGACAGTAATTATTGTCCAGGTTGGGTGCCTTCACGGCAGCTTCCGCGAAGGCCCGGCAGCCGGCAAATCCGCAGCCGCCGCAGTTGGCACCAGGCATCACCTTCTCCACCTCGTCAATCCGGGGGTCTTCCTCTACCTTGAACTTCTTAGCCACCAGATACAGGATCAGGGCCAGAAGGAGTCCCAGGACGGTTACCACCGCGATAGTCCAAATGATGATGTTAACCATAGTTTAACCTTTTATTGTAAATACATATTCGTTTTTCAGACGGTCCCGGAAAAGCCACAGGAGCAGGTAATACAAGGTCACGGCCCCGATACCGGACAACCCGGCGGGGACTTCCGCCACACCCAGGGCCACCAGTAGCAGGATCACACCCAGCAGCACCAGCAGCGGAATAAAGTAGGCCAGCCAGACGGCCTTCATCCCCATGGAGGTTTTCAGCACCACCTCCACCTCGTCGCCTACACCATAACTGGCATACGGGTCCGTGGGCACTTCGATCGCTTTTTCCGCGACATCGGCCATTCCGCAAAGACCGGCGGCATGGCACTGCGAGCAGGCTGCGTGCTGCTCGATGGAAACGGTGGTGGTCTGGGGCGTCATCCGGACAATCCGGCCCTTATGGTTCACTTCTTCTTTCATCGGCCCAGTACGGCGGTTAAATCATACTTCAGGTGATTGTAGCTTTTCAGGGAGCCCCGCATGGCACCCACCCTAAGCGGAGCCCAGAAAGCCACGGGAACCTGATTGGCGTCGTCCGACAGCCACACCTTCACATCTTCGTCACCGGCGAAGACAGCCCCTGTTACCACAGAGCAGCGGAGAAACCGGCAGCGGACTTTTCCGATGCCCTTCACCTTCACCGTTTCCAGGCCGCCATACGTAAGATGGATGTGGAAGATGGTATCGTCAATGGCAAAATTGAGTCCGTACTTCTCCCCTTCCTTCATCCGGGACACATCCATCCGGCGGAGGAAATACACCAGCGAAGGGATGTCGCAGACACAGTCAACCAGCGGGATATCAATGTTCTTGCTCCCCTGAGATGTGGATTCCACCCGGGCATGAATCTGCCGCTCATCCCAGTCGTAATGGAAGAGGTTATAGGAGGCATACGTGCCTTCGTGGGTGTCCCGGATGCATTTTTGGGGCACCAGGGTATGCTGATGGAACCAGCCCTCGAAGTGTTCCCGGATCTTAAAGAAAACATCGAAAAAAGACGCCGTCCGGGCCGTGACCGTGCTGTGGTAGACAGGCTTGCCATCGTACATGCCACCGTCTTCCAGCTGGAGCCGGGCCTGCGCCACTTCCGTGTTCACCGCACCCCACTTGTAGGAAACGCCATAGGTAATGTCTTCCCCAGGGATAAAAACAGCATCTTGGGAAAAAGGGATACAGGAAGCCTTCTCCTGTGCCAGGAGCGGCAGGGAGAAGAGCATAGCCCATATGAAAAACCAGCGGTGCATCGTCAGAACTCTGCCTGCTGGTCGAAGTTGTAATCGGAGGAGGGAGCCGCCGCAGGGGCGTTGACGCCGCTGGCCACAGGGCCTTGCTGCGCATACACATCCAGGCTCTGGTCCGGCTCTACGAACTTCACCTGGGCGGCCTTGTATTTCATTTCTATGTCGCAGACCTCTCCGTTTCGGTGCTTGGCAATCACCAGATAGGCCTTCTCTTTGTCTTCCGGATTGTCCGACATGCCCACGAAATCCGGGCGGTGGATAAAGATGACCATATCTGCATCCTGCTCGATAGAGCCGGATTCGCGGAGGTCGCTGAGTTGAGGTTTTCCCATGCCGCCGGTGCGCTGGACCGCATTTCTGGAAAGCTGGGACAGGGCGATGATGGGGATGTTCAGTTCCTTGGCCGTAGACTTGAGCGTACGGGAAATGGCCGCCACTTCCTGCTCCCGAAGGCCTCTGAGCTCTGCCGGGCCCTGCATCAGCTGCAGATAGTCTACCACGATCAAGCGCACGCCTTTCTGCTTTACCAGGCGCTTGGCCTTGGTGCGGAATTCCATGATGGGAATGCCCGGGGTGTCGTCGATATAGAGCGGGGCCTTGGACAGGCGCTTGAGCGTATCTTCCAGCTGCACCCACTCGTAGCTTTCCAGCTTTACGCCGCCCTTGATCTTTTCTCCGGACAGGCCGGACTCGGTGGTGATGAGACGCTTCCCCAGTTGGTCGGCCGACATTTCCAGGGAGAAAACGGCTACGGGCATATTGGCCTCTACAGCCGCATTACGGGCGATATTGAGGGCAAAGGCGGTTTTACCCACGGAAGGACGGGCTGCCAGGATGATGAGGTCTGAGCGCTGCCAGCCCTGGGTAACCCGGTCTACGGAGGGAAACCCTGACGGAACGCCGGACAGGCCGGTAATCTGTTGAAGCTCCTGAAGATTGTCCAGCACGGAATTGATGATGGAGCCGATATCCTGGACATCCCGCTTCACATTGTTCTGGATAGCGGCGAACACCTTGCTCTGGGCATTGTCTATGAGGTCGTCCACGTTGGTGGACTCGTCGAAAGACTGCTTGAGGATTTCGTATGAGGCGGTGATCAGATCCCGCTGGATGGTCTTCTGCTTGAGGATCTTGATGTAGTACTCGATATGGGCCGCCGCGCCGATGTTCTGCGACAGGCGGGCCAGTACCACCGGGCCGCCTACTGCCTCCAGGTTTCCCTGGGAACGGAGTTTCTCGCTCACTGTCACGAGGTCTATGGACACGTGCTCGTTCACGAGCGCAGCCATGGCCTCGAAAATCATCCGGTGCTGGGGGTCGTAGAAGCACGCTCCGGAGAGCTCTTCCATAGACTCGTCAATGGTGGCAGGCTCTACCAGCATGGCACCCAGCACAGCCTCTTCCACGTCCAGCGCCTGCGGGGGTTTGTTCCCCATCAAGGCTTCCAGGTTGAGGGGCTGTTCGGGATGATTCTTTTTACGTGAGGACTCCGCCATAGGGCCAAAGGCTATTCAAACTCAGGGTTGATGATAATGCGGCCGCAATGCTCGCAGATGATGAGCTTGCGGTTGGAGGCAATCTCTACGCGGCGCTGCGGGGTAATGGTGTTGAAGCAGCCTCCGCAGGAGTCTCCGTTGTAAATGCCCACCACGGCCAGGTGGTTGTGCACGCTGGCGCGGATACGCTCATAGGCGCTCATGGTACGGGCGTCGATCTTGGCGGCACATTCGTCGCGGCGCTTCTGGAGCACGGCCTCTTCCTTGGCGGTGGACTCCACGATGGCGTCCAGTTCTTCCTTCTTGGCTTTGAGGTCGTCGTTACGGATGGAAAGGCGGTCTTTGATATCCTCCGACTGGGCCTTCAAGGCACCGATCTCTGCGCGGGTATCCACAATCTTCTTCTCCTCAATCTGGCGGAGCAGCTCCTGGTTTTCGATCTCCTTGTTCAGAGAATCGTACTCACGGGAGTTGGAGATACTCTCCAGCTGGCGCTGGTACTTCTCGATGGTGCTTTCATGCTCTGCAATGGCGAGTTTGGCATCTGCGATGTTCCGGTTCATCTGGTCCATGGTGGCGGAGATGGCCGCGCTGCGCTCTTTCAGGTTGGCAATTTCGTCTTCCAGGGCCGCCACTTCCGAGGGAAGTTCTCCGCGGAGCTGGATGATCTTGTCAATCTCGGAATCCGCTGCCTGCAGCTCATACAGGGTTTTGAGTTTTTCCTCTACGGGCATGTCGGAATCGGCGAAATTCTTCTGCAGGGAAACAAAAGTCTCCCTGTTGTCGATCGGGGCCTCCACTTTCTTGGCGGCGGTAGTTTTCTTGCTAGCCATAAATATTATAAATCGATTTATATTTTACAATCAAAAGTAGTGGACAGGGTTGCTCCTGCCCAGCCTGTTGCTTTTGTAACTTGCAAAGGTAGGAAATTTTTTCCGTATCTCAGAGAGAAAAATATCCACAATCTCCACTTCGCTCTCAAAATGGCCGATGTCCATGATCATGAATCCTTCCGGGGTGAAGAAATTGTGGTAGGAGACATCCGCCGTGATATACAACTGGGCCCCCGCACCGATGGCAAGGCTCGTCTCCGACCCGCCGCTGCCCCCGAGAAGCGCCACCCGGCTGATGAGGGTTTCCAGGGGCTTGGAGCAGCGGATGAGCTGCAGCCCGAAACGCTCTTTCACAAAAGAGAGCGCCTCCGCTCCGGTCATCGGCCTGTCCCAATTGCCCACACAGCCCAGTCCATAGCCTTCCGGACCCGGCTCCAGGAATTCCACGTCCCTGAGCCCCAGCCGCTCCGCCATGGCACCGCTCACACCCCTGGCCACTTTATCCGCCGTGGTATGGGCGGCATAGACGGCCACGCCCGCCCGGACAGCTTTCATCACCGCCGCGCCCACTGGATCTTCCGCGTTGATATGGCGGATGCCCTTGAAAATGAGCGGATGGTGGGTCACAACCATGTCACAACCAGTTTCCACTGCCTCGTCGATGAGCTCCGGCGTGCAGTCGAACCCCACCAGCACACCGTGCACGGGATTCTCCCCGGAGCCGATGAGAAGCCCGCTATTGTCCCAGCTTTCCTGGATGCAAAGCGGGGCGAAGGCCTCCAGGGCCTGTGTAATGTCTTTTACCTTCATAGCGCCTTCCTCACGGCTTTGAGCTGTGCCTGGATTTCCTTCAGGATCGTGAGCGCCTTCACCTGTTTTTCCACGGAACGGCGGTCCTGCTGCAAGCGAAGGGCGGCACCCTCCAGGGTGAGCCCCTGCTTCTTGACCAGGAACTGAATCTGCTGCAGCGTTTCCACGTCTTCCGGATGGTACAGGCGGTTACCTTTGGCATTCCGGTCCGGCTTGATGAACTTGTCGAAATAATTGCTCCAGTAGCGTACTGCTGAGGTGTTTTCACCCAGCAGTTGAGCTACCTCGCCCATTGTGTATATCAATTTGGCCATAGTCCTACAAATATAACAATATTTCCCGTTCCCGGAAAGTCATTCCGCCGGGATTTCGGTCTTTTTTCCGGCCTAAGCCTTACGGGCGGGTTGATGGGAGAAGCTGCGGCGGGGACCTTCGGCCTCCAGCCAGTAGTCGTGGTCGAAGGCATCCCCGGGGAAGGCATACGGGCCGTCATGGTCGATGGTGAAGGCCAGGTAGGTGATGGACAGTCCCATCTCCAGGAACATCTTCTCGTAAAAAGTCTGGATTTCGGTAATTTCGTCGGTAGAGAGGGAAGAAAACGATTGTATTCCATCTCTATAAATATCAGTACCTGAAGCTATTACCTGCAGTTTATTCGCCCGGCAGACGGCGCTGGTGTATTCGTACAGGTAGCGGGAGTCGGTCTTGAGATGCACCATGCCGCCGGGGCGCAGGAACTTCCGGTAGCGCTCCAGGAACAGCGGCGAGGACAGGCGGGAATTCTCGCTGCCGTGCAGCTGCGGATCCGAGAAAGTAAGCCAGATTTCGGAGACCTCCCCCGGGCCGAAGAACGCCTCGATGAACTCGATGCGGGTACGCAGGAAAGCCACGTTGGGCAGCGCCTGCTCCGTGGCGTATTTGGCCCCTTTCCAGAGGCGGGCGCCCTTGATATCCACACCGATATAATTCATCTCCGGATGCCTGAGGGCCAGGGCGATGGTGTAGTCACCCTTGCCGCAGCCCAGTTCCAGCACGATGGGATGGTCATTGCCGAACATGTCGCTCCCCCATCGGCCCTTGATGGCATGGTCTTTCAGGCGCAGTTCCCGGGAGCCGGGCTCTTTATCCAGCACGGCCGACGCATCCGGCTGCAAAAGGCAGCGGAACGTCTCGTTCTCGGCAAATTTCTTCAGCTTTCCATGTCCCATAAACGCCTGTTTTACGATGCTTTGCGTAAAAACTTATCGATCAAGCCTTTGCGAGACCACGAGTCCCAGCCCTCGCAGTACCTCGCGACCGTCAGAAAAGGGAATAGCCACCGTCAGTGTCCACACCCCGTTCTGGTAAGGACGCGCCCCTTTGCGGTAAGGCTGAAGCACCTGACGGGAGAACAGGGAAGAACGCCCTTCCAGCGGCAGATATACATTCTCGGTGAACACCGAGTCGGAGGGGGACGTCCAGGTGAGCCTCAGGGGCAGTTCCTTCACCTCCTGCAGCCGGGCGGGGTATCCGTCCAGGCGGGTATAGAAGGAGAGATCGTATGCGACTGTGCTGTCCGACATGTCCACCGTAAACTCGTAGGGACCGGGAGCGGGGATGAAACGCTCCACGGAAAAAGGCTCACGGCAGGAAGATGCCAGAAGCAGCAGGACAAGGATGAGGGGAATACGCATCATTTCTGTACCTGTCTTTTGCCATGCGCCTTGTTCTTGCGCCGCTTGCGGCGTTTTTCAGGGTCGAAGCGGTTGATGGCGTCGTCTCCCACGGCCGATATGAACTCCGGCATGGAGACATCTTCCTGGCGGAGCGTGGACGGTTTTTCTCCCCGGCGATTCATCTCCTGAATCTCCCGGACCTCGGCCGAGGACAGCGGAAACAGCTGTGCCAGCGAACCTTTCTCGTAAGAGAAATAGAGGGTTTCTGCCAGGATGTCCGTTTTCACCAGCCAGGCCTGGCCGTCTTCCAGCTCCAGGGGTTCCACCACCTTGGGGATGCGGGAATGGGCATCCAGATAAGCCGCCACCTCGTAATTCAGGCAGCATTTCAGCTTGCCGCATTGCCCGGCCAACTTCTGCGGGTTCAGCGACAGGTCCTGCGTACGTGCGGCCGATGTGGTGATGGACTTGAACTCGGTGATGTAATTGGCGCAGCAGAGTTCCCGTCCGCACACGCCCAGTCCGCCAATCAGGCCGGCTTCCTGCCGGGCACCGATCTGCTTCATCTCCACACGAATATGGAATTCTTCCGCGAAATCCTTGATAAGCTGGCGGAAATCCACACGGCCATCGGCAATATAGTAGAAGATAGCCTTGGTGCCGTCTCCCTGGAATTCCACATCGCCGATCTTCATTTCCAGACCCAGGTTGGCCGCCAGCACACGGGCACGGATCATGGTTTCCTGTTCCCGGGCAATGGCCTCCTGCCAGCGCTCAATGTCGAAGGGACGGGCCTTGCGGTATATTTTCCGGATTTCGGTCACGGCGGGATCCACCCCCCGGCATTTCATCTGCCGGCCCACGATGGGTCCTTCCAGGGTAACGATGCCCAGGTCATGGCCCGTAGCGGCCTCCACCACAACCAGATCTCCGGTTTTGATGCTCTGGCCCGATGCGTTCTCGTAAAAACCCTTCCGGGTATTCTTGAAGCGCACCTCGAAATAAGCGTTGAACTGCTCCTGGCCGATCCCCTTCAGATAATTGTACACTTCCAGCTTGCAGCAGCCCTGCCGGTATTTGATGTCCCGCTCCCCGGTTTTTTCATCGGTAATTACCGTACACCCCCGGAAGCAGTCGAACTGGATGGATTCGTTGTTCAGGTCCATATTACACGCGTATATATAGTTGGTTCACCAGATCGGCGAACAGGATTTTCTGGTTCACATTGCGCTCGATGAGCTGTTGCGCCTTTTCCAGGCAGCCGAGCGCCAGCCGCGGGAAAGCAGGCTTGAAGGATGCGGCCATCCGCTGGAAAAACTCCGTATCTCCGGAACGGACACGGGCAAGCCCAGGCATTTTCTGCTGAATCAGGAAAATGGTCCGCAGCCCCTTGGAGGCTTCCTGGCAGAAAGCCTTCTGACGCTCCCGGGACTCCAGGGAAGAGAGTGCCTCCCCTGTTTCCAGCGCTCCCAGAAGGTCTTTGGCCAGCAGGGACTCCAACAAGTCGTGGAACAAATCCCGCAGCACCACATTCTCGGCGGCCTCGGCCGCATGCACCACCTGCCGGTCCTGGTCTGACAGTGGCTGCACCCGCAGGTGCAGGCAACGGGAAGAAATGGTCTGGAGCACCTTTTCCGGGGCATGGGTGACCATAACAAAGAGGGTTTTCTCCGGCGGCTCCTCCACCATCTTCAGCAGCGCATTGGCCGCCTGCATGTTCAGCTTTTCCGGCAGATACAGCACGACGCTCCGGTAGCCGCCCTCTACGGCCGAGAGCGAGAGCGTATCCAGGATGGAGCGGGCCTCATTGACAGAGATATTGCTCTGTTTGCCCTCGATGCCGATCGCCGCATAAAGCTCGTTCTCGTAAAAATAGGGATTTTCCTGCAGCAGGGCGCGGAAAGGCACGATGAACTGCAGGGAAACCGCTTTGTCCCCACCTGCTACGGGAAAGACAAAATGGATGTCCGGATGGATGAGTTTCTGCACGCGCGGAGCGCCGCCATAGAGCTCTTCCAGAAAGTTTAGGACCACGGGGAATGCGCCCCCGCCGTCGTCCTCGTGCAACAGCAGGGCGTGCGGAACATGCCCGCTCTCCACCATCCGGTGCAGAACGCCAGCAAGCTCTGTATTCCCATAAACTTTCATCCGTTATTTCTCCCGATTGCCCACAAAGCGGGCCAATTTTGTAAGATAGTGCTTTTCCATGGATTCCGGAAGGGGATCCAGGCAGGAAATAGCTTTTTCTACGTATTCGTCCAACTTTTGGCGTGCCAGGGAAAAGCCATTGTGCCGGATGACGAAGGCATGCACCTCCTCTGCCAGCTCCGGATGGTCCAGGATGCCGGCCACCAGATTCCTTACCCGGGCCGCCTCTTCCGCCGGCACCATTTCCAGGGCGCACAACAGAGGCTGGGTAATCTTCTGCTCTTTGAGGTCGATCCCCACCGGCTTGCCCAACAGGGCATCGTCGGACTCATAGTCCAACATGTCGTCCCGGATCTGGAACGCCAGGCCCAGATGGCGGGCATATGCCGTAACAGCGTCCCGGAGCGTATCCTCCGCATGGACGGAAATGGCAACCGACAGGGCCGATGACTCGAACAGGGAGGCTGTCTTGTTGTAAATGATCCGGATATAATCTGCCTGGGTGGTGTCGCAGGTGGCAGCTTTCTGCATCTGCAGGAGTTCGCCCTCTGCCAGGTCGGCCAGGGTCTTGGCGAAAATGCGGATAACCTGGTTGCCATGCTGCGCCGAGTCCAGGATGACCTGCATACAGCGCACCAGCCAGAAATCGCCGATCAGGACTGCAGCAGAGCCGTTGAGCAGGGCCGCCACGGTGGGCTTGCCCCGGCGCTCAGTGGCGCCGTCCACGACGTCGTCGTGCAGGAGGGTGGCGTTGTGCAGGAGCTCCGCCGCCGCCGCAAAACGGATGGAATCTTCCGTAAGCGAGCCGCAAGCCTGCCCCGCCAGAAGGGCCAGCACGGGACGAATCATCTTTCCGCCGTTTTCCCGAAGGGAACGGTTGGTGCTGTCCAGCAGGGGAATATCGCTCTTGAGAGACGTATTGATACACGCCTCCACCCGCGTTAACTGGGGTTTCAGGTACAGTACAATATCCTTGATATCCATCACTTAAAACAGGCGGCCAGTTCTTCTGCCGTATTTGCCACCTGCACCAGGGCCCTGTCTTCGGGCTCCAGCATGCCGGTGCGAACGAAATGGTCCAGCAGGGCCAGAAAAGGGTCGTAAAAGCCGTCCAGGTTCAGCAGGTACAGCCCGCCCTGATACCGGCCCAGTTTGCGCAGGACCAAGGTTTCCACGAACTCGTCCAGGGTTCCGATCCCGCCGGGCAGGCCGATGGCGGCACATGTCCCTTCCCGCATCCGCTCCTTGCGTTCGCTCATGCTCTCGGTCCAGACCACCTCCGACAAGCCGGGGTTCTCCAGCCCCTCCATAAAACGGGGAAGGACAGCCACGTGGCGGCCCCCCTGTTCCACGGACAGGCTGGTGATGGCTCCCATCGTCCCCACTTTTCCGCCGCCGGAAACCACACAATAACCCAAAGCATGCAGCGCGCGAACAAGTTCACGCGCTGCATGGTTATACTTCGGGTCTATCTTAGAAGAAGCCGAGCAATAAATAACGACCTGCTTCTGTTCCATCCTAGAAGAAAATACCCAGGGACACCTTTACGCCGCCGTAGCTCTTGAGGTCCTTTACGGCATCCCACTCCACGGAAGAGAGATCGCCCTGGTCGTTATACAGGTTGCCCAGGTTCTTGAAATACTGGACGGAGAGCTGGAGATGCTTGAGGAACTCCACGCCGGCACCGATGCCGAAGCCATATTCCAGTTTGCTCTTGGCAGCGTTAAGCGCTTCATAGGCAGACTGGTTGGTGGATACGGCGCCGTTCAGCGCAGATGCGGCGGAAACGTCCCTTGCCACGACCTGGTATCCCAGATACGGCTGCAGGAACACGAAAGGACGGGCCACAATCAGGTCCGGTCCCCACTGCAGGGCGGCACCCAGCTCCAGGTAACCGGATTTGGTGTTGATATCAAGGTCGGCGAGGGTCCAGCCGGCTACAGACGTGGTGCTCTCCAGGTTGGCACCCTTCATCTCATAGGTGAGGGAGGGCTGCACAGAGAAACCCATGGCCATGTCGATCTGATAGGCGACACCCACGTGATAGAGCGTAACATTTTTGGCGTTGTTCCAGATATTCTTGGTATCCAGCTTGGTACCGGAAATATTGATACCGCCGATGACACCGAACTGGGCATGGGCCAGAGTGGCGGAAGCAAGCAGCACGGCCACCATTGTCAAAAACTTTTTCATGACTGTTACAGGTTAGCGTTAATTTTTTCTACAAGTACATTTTTGGGCATAGCGCCCACGGTTTTATCCACCAGCTGGCCGCCCTTGAAGAACAGCAGGGTGGGAATGTTCATGATCCGGAAACGGGCGGCTACCTCATCTGCGTCGTCCACGTTCACCTTGACCACCTCGATCTTATCTGCCATCTCTTCCTCTACTTCGTCCAGAAGCGGAGAAAGCATACGGCAGGGGCCGCACCAGGTGGCCCAGAAGTCTGCGATGACAAGCTTGCTGCTCTCCAGCAGGCCGTCAAAACTGGTATTCGTTGCAATCTTTGCCATAGTCTCTATAATTAAAGATTCCCACAAATATAATCATTTTTTTATAATGCGTCCTCTACCGGGAGGACATACGCGCGAAGGCCTAGTTTTTCGTTGGCGGCATCGGTTTTCCGCAGTTCCTGCATCACGCGGGGGGCGAGGTCGTTCTCCACCACGGTAATAAGGGCATGGTTCTGGGTGGGCCAGGCATGGTTTCCCAGATGCGGCTCACCGTCCACGCTACCGCGGCCGCCGATCTCTTCCCAGACGGTGTAGCCCCGCTGGCCCATCCCTTCCAGGATTTCTACGATTTCCTGGTTGTAAGCCTGGTTATAGACAATAAAAATCGCTTTCATAGATTCTTCACTTCGTTCAGAATGACATTCAGTTCTTGGCGGCCATCCGGGCGGCCTTGCGTTCCCGGCGGCGGGCACGGTGTTCCGTGAGGCCGCAGTAAAGGACCGGGATAATCACCAGGGTGATGAGGGTAGAGATGGACAGACCCCAGGCAACGGTGATACCCAGGCCTTTCCACATCTCGGAACCTTCACCGGTACCCCATGCCATCGGGAGCATACCCAGCACGGTGGTAAGGGTGGTCATCAGGATGGGACGGAGACGGCTCTTGGCGGCCACAACAGACGACTCGCGGACACTCATTCCCCGCTCCTGGCACAGGATGGTGTAGTCGATGAGCACGATACCGTTCTTCACCACGATACCCAGCAGGATGATGATGCCGATCAGGGACATCACGCCCACGGCCATGCTGTGAAGCATGTTGCCCAGCGCCACGCCCACCAGGGCGAACGGGATGGAGAACATGATTACGAACGGGCCCATGAACGATTCGAACTGGGAGGCCATCACCATGTACACCAGGATCACGATCAGGATCATCAGGAGGAGCATGTCCGAGAACATGCTCTGCTGCTCCTCATAATCACCGCCGATGCCCCAGGACAGGGAAGAAGGGAGCTGCGTATCGGCCATGATAGACTGCACGGCCTCCACACCCTCGCTGAGGGCGGCACCACGGGCCATCATGCCGGTGACGGAGATATAGCGGACGCGGTTCTTGCGCTGGATGGTGGGCGGCACCTTGGACTCCACAATCCGGCCCAGGTCGCGGACCTTGATTCCCTGGCCCTGGGCATTGTAGACCATAATATTCTTGATATCTTCCTCGCTCCGGCGGAATTCCGGGGCAAAGCGGACGCGGATGTTGTACTCTTCACCGTCCTCGCGGTAGAAAGAGGCTACGGTACCGCTCATGGCAGCACTCACGGCAGCAGCGGCCGTAGTGGAAGACAGGCCATTCAGGGCCAGTTTTTCGCGGTCAAAGTCTACCTCATATTCCGGCGTGTACTGGTCACGGCTCAGGATGACCTGGGCAAAGCGGGAATCGGCGAGCATCTTCTGACGAAGGTCGCGGGCGGCGGTTTCCGTCTCATCAAAATCGTAGCCGAAGATCTCCACCACCACGCTGGCACGGCCGCCCATGCCCATGCCGCCTTCCGTCACGGTAGCCCGGGTGAGTTCCGGGAACAGGGCCAGGTCGGCGCGGATGATATCGGCGATTTCCGACGTGGAACGCTTGCGGTCTTCCATCGAGCCGATGTTGATGTTCATGGATATGAGATAGGTGCCGTTGCTCCGCATGGAAGCGAAGGCGTTCTGGGAATCGGCCTGGCCGAAACTGTAGCTGAGCACCTTGATTTCGGGCACATCGGCCACAATCTTCTCATAGATGCGGGCGGCCACTTCGCCGGTAACTTCCTGCGCCGTTCCGATGGGCAGTTCGATGGTGGCGCTGAGCCGGCCCTGGTCCTGCGTGGGGAAGTATTCGGTCTTCATCCGCGGGGCGTAAAGGCCCAGCACGACGATGAAGATGACGGTGGCGACGACCATCACGATCTTTTTGTGTTGCATGCACCAGGCGATCATCCGGGAATAGCCGTTGGAAATGCCGTCCAGGAAACGGTTCACCGGGCTGAAGAAAGCTTTGTACAGCTTACCGGTCTTGGGCTTGTTGCTCAGCAGCAGCGAACACATCATGGGCACCAGGGTGAGGGCCGCCGTAGTGGACACAATCATGATGATGGACACAATCCAGCCCAGCTGCCGGAACATGATGCCTGTCATGCCGGAAATCATGGTGAGCGGGATGAACACGCACAGCATGGTAAGGGTGGACGCGATGACGGAGATACCTACCTCGGAAGTTCCGTGCACGGCCGCCTCCTTAGGTTTCTCTCCCCTTTCCAGGTGGGTGGAGATGTTCTCCAGCACCACGATGGCGTCATCCACCACCATGCCGATGGCGATAGCCAGGGCACTCATGGAGATGATGTTCAGGGTGTTGCCCGTGAAGAACAAGTACATCAGGGAGGCCAGCAGGGCGACCGGGATGGACAGCACCACGATGAAAGTGGCCTTCCATCGGCCCAGGAAGAGGAATACCACCAGCATCACCACCAGGAAGATAATGACGATGGTCTCTTCCAGGGAATTGATGGTACGGAGGATGTTGTCCGAGGAATCCACCACCGTGGTGATCTTGATATCCGTGGGCAGGGTCTGCTCCAGCTTGGCGAGCTCCTTCTTCACGTCACGGATCACGTTCACCGTGTTGTAGCCAGACTGGCGCTGGATGATGATCTGGGCGCCGCGTACGCCGTTGGTGAACGACTCCTGTGACTTTTCTTCCAGGCCGTCGTACACGCGGGCCACGTCACGGAGATAGATGGCGTTTCCGTTGAAGGCGCCCAGGATGATATCCATCAGCTCGGAAGGGTCCTGGAACTCTTTCTTGATACGGAGGGTATAGGTGTCGGAGCCGATATCGATGCTGCCGGAAGGAACGTTGCGGTTCTCGGAGGCGATGACGGCGGCGATAGAAGCAATCGAAAGGCCATAGGCCTGCAGTTTGTTCGGGTCGCAATAGACCTGGATTTCGCGCTGCGGGGCGCCGGAGACGGACACCGTACCTACGCCGGAAACGCGGGCCAGCGGAGTGGCCACTTTGTCGTCCAGGATCTTGTCCAGGGCCGACACGCTCTGGTTGGCGGTGGCCGACAAGATCATGATGGGCATGTCGTCGGCGCTGAACTTAAAGATGGTGGGCGAAGAGGCGCCGTCCGGCAGAGTCTGTGTCACCATGTCCAGTTTGTCACGCACATCGTTGGTGGCCACCTCGATGTCCGTTCCGTACTGGAACTCCAGGGTAAGGACCGAAATGTTCTCGCGGGAGTTGGAGGTGATGTCCTTGAGGTTGGAAACACCGTTCAGGGAATTCTCCAGGACCTTGGTCAGGTTGTTTTCCACGTCCTCGGCGCTGGCTCCCGGGTAGGAGCTCATCACCATGATCACGTTGGATTCGATGTCCGGAAAGTTGTCGACCGGAAGCCTGGTGAGCGAGAACACCCCCAGGATGGCGAAGGCCAGGAAGACGAGTGCGGTGGTAACCGGTCTGTTTACAGCAGCTCTGTAGATACTCATGGCCTTCTACTTAAGAACATTGACCTTGATCCCGTCACGGAGCGTGGCCTGTCCCTTTAGGACTACCACATCCCCGTCCGAGAGGCCTTCGGTGATTTCATATTCGGTGCCGATATGCCGGCCGACGCCCACAGGAACGAAGCTCACAGTGTTGTCGTCCCGGAGCAGGTACACGAACCGCTGGCCGGTGCCTTCCTGCTTCACAATGCACTGGTCCGGAACCACCACGCGGTGGTTGGTGCCGTAGTTCACGGTGACGCGGGCGAACATGCCCGGGCGGAGGACCCGGTCGGAATTGCCCACATGGACCTCTGCATTGAAGGTATGGGTGGCGGCGTTGATGGTGGGATACAGGCGCTCCACCTTGCCGGTGAAAGTGCGTCCGGGGAGGGCATCGACATTAAGAGTTACGGAATCGCCCTTCCTGATCTTGGTATACTCGCTTTCGGAAATGCCCACCAACAACTTCACGGGCACCACCTGCTGCACGGTGAACAGGGGGCCGCTCATGGAGAACATGTCGCCTGCGTCGAAGTTACGGGCGGTCACGAAACCGGTGATGGGGGTGCGCAGGATGGTGTTTTCCAGCATGTTGTCGTAATTGCTGCGACGCACTTTGTAGCCCAGCTCCGCGGTCTCAAAATCGCTCTGCGACACGCCGCCGCTCTCATACAGGCCCTTCAGGCGCTGATACTCTATCTCGTCGTTCTGGATCTGGAGTTCCAGCTGTTCCAGTTGCAGGCGGTCCATCTCGGCCAGAACCTGGCCCTTGGTCACATAGTCGCCCACTTCCACGTTGATCTTGCGGATGCGGCCGGCGGTCTGCGACATGATGTTGTTGGTGGCATAGGCCTGAACGGTGGCGGAATAGGTGCTCACTTCAGGAACGTCACGGGAAGAAGCCACCGTCACTTCTACGCTGGGGGTTACCGCTGCAGGGACGCCGGGGCCGTCCTGAGCGGCCAGCTGCCCGTTACCGTTGCCGCAGGAATAAGCTGCAAAGGCGGCTGCGGCCAGGACAATGATAGTCTTTTTCATATACTCTTTCTGTTATTATCTGTTTTCCAATGTGGCGGCCTCATCAGAGAAGTCGTAGCCCAGAGTCTGCTCCAGGCCGGCCTTGGCGTTCACGAAGTTGTAAACCGCCTGCAAGGCCTGCAGCCGGGTCTGGGTAAGGGTAAGCTCCGTGTTGTTGAGGTCTGTAAGGGTGCTCCGGCCCACCTGATAGCTCTTGCTGGCGATATCATAGGCTTTCTCGGCCGATTTCAGCGCTTCCTTGGCCGAATCGTAGGACTTCATGGCGGTTTCCATGGTGGAGATGCTCTGACGGATCCCGATCCGCAGCTGGCGCTCTGCATTCACGCGCTGCAGGTCCAGCTCCGCCGCCTGCACCCGGGCCTGCTTCACGGCATGGTAACGCTGCCCGCCGGAAAAGATGGGGATGCTCAGGGAGAATACCAGCGTGCTGGAAGGCAGCCATTTCCACTGGCTCAGGTTGAACTTGTCGCTCTGGGTATAGTAGTTATAAGATACCTGCATGGAAAGGGTGGGAAGGTATGCGTACTGCTGCATGCGGATCTGCTTGGCCAGCATCTCGGCCTGGGTGGCCAGCTGACGCATCTGCGAGTTCCGGTCCAGGGAGGCATCCTGCCCCTCGTTGATGTCGTAGAACATGTGGGAGGCATAGTCTTCCAGGGCGCCTGCCACGTCGATATCCATGTCCAGGTCTACACCCATCACGGCTTTCAGCTGCCACAGGGCCAGGGTAATGGAATTCTCGGCATTGTACAGGTTGGGAACCGCGGCAGCCACACTGGACTGCGCACGGGCCAGGTCCATCTCCGACGCCTTCTGGGCGTTGTAGCGCATCTGGGTGAGCTTGAAGTTCTCTACGGCATTCTCGTACACGGCATTGTAAACCTCGTAGGAAGCTTTGGACATCAGCACGGAGAAGAACGCCTGCTTCACAGAGGTAACAGTTCCCAGACGGCTTTCCCGGGCCTGTTCCACGGCCAGTTCCACCTGGTCGCCGGTGAGGCGGAGACTCTCCCACAGCTGGACGTTCACCAGCGGCATGGAAGCCGACAGGCCGAAGGTCACCTGGTTGCGGCGGCCCATCTCGATGGGGTCGCTGCTGGAGGAGGTGGAGGTCTCTTCCTTCGCGGGAGCGATATACGGCACAAACGGCGTACCCGTCACCGCATACAGCTGCTGGATGTAATACATGATAGGCTCGAAGGCCGACATGAACATGGACGCCATTCCGCCGCCGCCCGACGAACTTTCACTGTCGTCGTCCGAGCCGAAGAACACCTTCTGCTTCTGGATGGCATAGCTGTACATGCCGGAGGCGCTGATCTGGGGAAAAAGGGCCCCGTAAGACCCTCTCCGCGCATACTCATTGCGCTTTACCTCCATGTCCGCCACCTTTACGGAGACATTCTCCGAGAGGGCGATCTTGAGGGCGTCGTCCAGAGAGAGCACCAGGGTGGAGTCTGTCCGGGGACTTTCCTTCGACTGATACTGTGCCCGTGCAGCAAACGGAATCAGGAGCACAAGCAAAAAAAGATATTTTTTAGTACACATAAACTAACCTGTATTCAAATTAGCGATGCCATTTTTTTGCAAAAATCACACCCGCATACACATTGGCCCAAAAAATTTCGCGAATTTACGAAAAATGCGGAAACTATACAATGATTATCAAAATACCCTGCTGCAAACGTGCAGCAGGGTATTCTAGTAAACAGCTAACAATGAGTGAGTTGAAAAACCCAAACCAGATTAAATGCCGTGCGCAAAATGCGTCGGGCCCTTTTTCTTGGGGCCGGATTCCGGCACACAGGCCCTGGCAGGCAGTTTTTTGGTATAGGCATATACCAGGAAGCCGACGCCTAGCAGGACAAACGGGATGCTCAGGAGCTGGCCCATGTTCAGGGCCATGTCGGCCTCGAACGCCACCTGGTCGTTCTTGATGAATTCAATGAGGAAGCGGCTGCCGAAACACACCACCAGGAAAATGCCCACGAAAGTGCCGCGGTACATCTTGTCCAGGCGCTTCCAGTACAGTAGCATAAGGACAACACCCAGCAGCAGATAGGTAAGCCCCTCATAAAGCTGCGTGGGATGGCAGGGAACCGTTTCCCCGTTGCGCTCGAAGACAAAGCCCCAGGGAAGGTCCGTGGGACCGCCGTAGATCTCTGAGTTGAAAAGGTTTCCGGTGCGGATGAAGAACGCCGCAAAAGCCACCGGGATTACCAGGTGGTCCAGCACCCATACATAGTCGAACCCGTTCTTTTTCCCGTAGCGGGAGGCATACCACCAGATGCCCAGCAGGATGGCGATGGTGCCGCCGTGACTGGCCAGGCCGCCTTTCCAAGGCATGAAGATTTCCCAGAAACCCTGCCAGCTGCCCAGGTAATAGTCCGGCTGATAGAACAGACAATGCCCCAACCGGGCGCCCACGATGGTGCAGATTAGCAGCATGTACAGCATCGGGTCCAGCAGGTTTGTATTCACCTTTTCCCGCAGGAAGAAACTTTTCATGATATACCAGCCCAGGATAAACCCGCTCACGAACAGCACCGAATACCACCGGAGCTCCAGCGAGCCGATGTGCAGGATAGCAGGATCCACATTCCAATGTACTACCAAATATTCCATAGCAATTGCAATGATAGCAAATAATTGTAAAGATAGCAAATAATTGTGACTAACGCTTGATGCGGACAAAGATACTCAGCGGCAGGGACTTGCCGAAGGAATCGCCAAGAGCCAGTTCCCCGGAGGTCATCTCCTTGAGCCTGCCCTGGAAGGCTTCCCGGACCACGGTTTCTCCCAGGGCGGCGCTGTAGCCGTTGGAGTAGAGGTTCAGGACCATAAAAGCATCCCGCTCGTTGAGGATGGCGGCCACGTTCTGCAGCAGGCCGAACAGGAGCTCGTCCAGCTTCCACTTTTCCCCATCCGGGCCATGGCCATAGGCGGGCGGGTCCAGGATGATGCCGTTGTACCTGTTGCCCCGCTTTGCCTCCCGGCGGGCAAATTTGAGGGCGTCTTCCACGACCCAGCGGATGCCGTCCAGGCCGCTGCGTTCCATGTTTTCCCGGGCCCATGTGACCACTTGCCGCACGGAATCCAGATGGGTAACGTCGGCACCGGCACACTTGGCGGCCAGGGAGGCTGCGCCTGTATAGGCAAAGAGGTTCAGTACCTTGGGGGCAGGCAGGCCGTTGGCCTTGTGGATGCGGGAGAGACGGCTGGTTTCCCCGAAGATAAACTCCCAGTTGGGGGCCTGCTCAGGGAACACGCCTACATGCTTGAAGGAGGTGAGCCCCAGGCGGAGGCTCAGGTGAAGGTCGCTGGCGGCGTGGGTCTGAGGGTCCCGGGCCCCGTTGTACACAATGCCCCACTGGTCTTCCATTTTTTTGCCTCGCTCCCAGGTGCCGCTGTCTTCCTTGCCGGCTTTCCCGAACCCGGCACCGGGACGGAAGGTCACGTGGCTCAGGCGCTTCCAGTCGGCCTCCGGCAGGGAGGGGGTCCAGAGGGCCTTGGGCTCCGGACGGCGGAGGACATATTTTCCGAAGCGCTCCAGTTTTTCACCGTTGCCGCTGTCCAGGAGTTCGTAGTCTTTCCAGTATTGTGCAGGGTATTCTACTGCCATATTATTTGAAATTTATGCAAAGATAGTTAAATTTGCAGGCTGATGAAAAAAATTTAAACCTATATATCCATGCAACAATTCATCGACAAGTACGACTTCACCGGCAAGAAAGCCATCGTGAGAGTAGATTTCAACGTTCCCCTCAACGAGCAGTTCCAGATCACGGACGACACCCGTATCCGCCGTGCCATGCCCACCCTCAAGAAGGTGCTCGCAGAAGGCGGTTCCTTGATTATCATGTCCCACCTGGGACGTCCCAAGAAGGTAGATCCCAAGTTCTCCCTCAAGCACATCGTGGGTCGTGTGAGCGAATGCCTGAGCGTTCCCGTCCAGTTCGCGGAAGACTGCCAGAAGGCCGATGCCCAGGCCGCCGCCCTGAAGCCGGGTGAGGCCCTCCTGCTGGAGAACCTCCGTTACTACGCCGAGGAAGAAGGCAAACCCCGCGGCCTGGCAGAGGACGCCACCGACGAGGAGAAGAAAGCCGCCAAGAAGGTGGTGAAAGAGTCCCAGAAGGAGTTCGTCAAGAAACTCGCCTCCTATGCCGACTGCTACATCAACGACGCTTTCGGCACCGCCCACCGCGCCCACGCCTCCACCGCCCTCATTGCCGAGTACTTCCCCAATGACAAGATGTTCGGCTACCTGATGGAAGGCGAAATCAAAGCCATCGACAACGTGCTCAAGAACGCCCAGCGTCCCCTTACCGCCATCATCGGCGGCTCCAAGGTAAGCTCCAAGCTGGCGGTCCTCAAGAACCTCGTCGGCAAGGTGGACAACCTCATTATCGGCGGCGGCATGGGTTACACCTTCATCAAGGCCCAGGGCGGCAAAATCGGCCTGTCCCTGCATGAGGACGAGCTCATCCCCGACGCACTGGAGATCATGAAGGAAGCCAAGGAACGCGGCGTGAACCTGTCGCTGAGCGTGGCCACCGTCTGCGGCCAGGCCTTCGACAACGATACGCCCCGCCAGATCTTCCCCATCGACAACATCCCGGACGACTGGGAAGGCATGGACGCCGCACCCGAGTCCCTGGAGAACTGGAAGAAGATCATCCTCAGCTCCAAGACCATCCTATGGAACGGCCCCGTAGGCGTGTTTGAGCTCCCGAACTTTGCCAAGGGTACCCTCCAGATCGCCGAAGACCTGGCCGAAGCCACCAAGAACGGCGCCTACACCCTCGTGGGCGGCGGTGACTCCGTGGCAGCCGTCACCCAGATGGGCTATGCCGACAAAGTGAGCTACGTCTCCACCGGCGGCGGCGCCATGCTGGAAGCCATCGAAGGCAAGATCCTCCCCGGCATCGCAGCCATCCAGGACTAAACTCCACAAATTAAAAAAACCGGCCCAGGATTCCTGAGCCGGTTTTTTTTGATATCCGCCGCTACCGCGCCACGTGCAGGGAGTCTTCCTCGCCGTCCTCCAGGCTGTAGCCTGGGCCGGTGACGGTCTTGAGCAGGGCCTCGAAACGGTCGATGACGGTGCTGGAAAGCTCCTTATCGCCGAACTGCTTCATCACGTCGGCAATATACAGCAGCACGCGGCCGGCTGTCTCGAACTCCGCGCTGCCCAGGTCGCCCCATTCCAGATAGAACGCGGCGGTCTGCTGGAGGGCGTCGCACATCTTGGTGCCCAGCTCGCGGGCCTTGTCCGCAGCACCCAGGTAATAGTAGTTCTCTATCATCTGGGCCACCATATAGTCGTTGCCGGAGAAACCCACCGGGATGGATTCCAGCGGGAAGTTGGTGTCCGGGAAGCGCTCCTGGCACAGGTCCAGCATTTCCAGGGCCTTTTCCTTCTCGTCGATGTCGATGAGGGCGTTGGCCGCGGTGACAAACAGCTGCCGCTGGCTGAGCACGCCCAGGAAGGTGTACAGGTTCTGGTAGTCCACGTAATAGTCGTCCCGACGGAGGGCATCCCACTTGAAGACATTCTTCATCTTGTCGTACAGCTCCAGGGCGTCCACGATGCCGGCATCGGTGCTGCCCGGCGTGTTGCGGATGGGCGTGAAGCGGTAAGAGAAGCCGTCAAAGAGCAGAAAGTCCTTGATGCCCACTTTGAGGTCTCCGCCCATGTTCAGCACATGCAGGGGGCGGTCCCACTGATAATTGGACAGCAGGTCCAGCATGAACAGCTCCGGCTTGGAGAAGTAATTCTTGTCTTCCGGCACAGTGAGGGTGATGGACTCCGGAATGAGGTCCGCGAACTTCTCCGGGACGATACCGTACTTGAGGCAGTTCTCCTTGTTCACCGGCATCACCAGCTTGCGGGCGCAGATAAAGTCCAGCTTGGTGCCGTCGTTCAGGGAGAGTTTCATTTTCGGGTCCCGGAAAATGTCCATCACATCCGAAAGCAGCATGGGCGTGCCGTCGTCGTGGGCGATGTACACGAACTCGTTGGTTCCGTACAGGTACTGCGCCTTGGAGACGGTCAGAGGCAGCGGGGCGCTCTTGTTGGAGGCCCATTTCATCTGGTCGATATACCAGTCTGTTCCCAGCAGGGAGGTGTTCACCACACGGACATCGGTGCGTACACCCTCCACTTCCTGGGCATACCAGAGCGGGAAGGTGTCGTTGTCTCCATGGGTGACCAGCATGCCGTTGGGGCCGACGGAGTTCAGGTAGTTGGCGGCCATCTCCACGGCGGTGGCGCGGTGGGAACGGTCGTGGTCGTCCCAGTTCTGCCGGGCCATGAGGGCGGGGACGCACAGGCACAGGGCGCTGACAGCGATGGCCACCGGCTTCTCCTTTCCCCGGGTCCACTGGGTAATCCAGTCATAGAGGGCCGCCACGCCCAGGCCGATCCAGATGGCGAACATGTAGAAGGACCCGGCATAGGCATAGTCCCGCTCCCGCACCTGGTACGGCGGCTGGTTCAGGTACAGCACGATGGCGATACCCGTCATGAAGAACATCAGGAACACCAGCCAGGAGCCACGTTTGTCTTTGTCGAACTGGAACACCAGACCCAGCAGGCCCAGCAGCAGCGGCAGGAAGAAGTAGTGGTTCTTGCCCTTGTTGGCGCTAAGGATTTCCGGGGCGTTGGACTGGTCTCCGAGCCGGAGCTCGTCGATGAATCTGATGCCGCTCTCCCAGTTTCCGTAGAACACTTCGCCGGGCGAGGGGGAATGGATGTCGTTCTGCCGGCCTACGAAGTTCCACATGAAGTAGCGCCAGTACATCCAGTTGAGCTGATAGTCGAAGAAATAGGCCAGGTTGGCGCCGAAGGTGGGTTTTCGGTAGGTGGCATCCTTCACGCGCACGCCTTTGCCCTGGGTGTACATCTGGTAAAAGTCTATGTAGCGCGGGTCTGCGCTGGACCACATGCGCGGGAACAGCATCTTGCCCTCCGGACGGTATTCGGCGTCGGCCGGGGAATCCGCATGGATATACTTGCCGTTGAGGGGCGCCCAGTACTTGCCCGTCTTGAGGTCATAGGGGGCGTCGAAATATTGCCCGTACAAAAGCGGGGTGCTGCCGTACTGTTCCCGGCTCAGGTAGCGCACCAGCGTGTAAGGATTGTCCGGCTGATACTCGTTGGTGGGCGTTTTCACGCTGGAGCGGATAATCACGATGGAGAAGAGCGAAAAGCCGATGACCAGGGTGGTGACGCACAGCATAACCGTATTCAGGAACACCTTCTCCTTCTTGAGCGTAACAAAAAGGCTCCAGAAGCAGAGCACCAGCAGGGCCACCATGAAAAAGACGGCGCCGCTGTTATAGGGCAGGCCGAACCCGTTCACGAAGAGGCGGTCGAAGAAGGCTGCCAGCTTGGGCAGATACGGGATGAACAGATATACCAGCAGGAACTCGATTACCACGCCGATCAGGAACACCAGGGCGAGCTTCTTGAAGGGAAGCTTCTTGTCCTCGTTCTTCCGGTAATAGTACATGAACACAAAGGCCGGGATGGTGAGGAGGTTCAGCAGGTGTACACCGATGCTCAGGCCCATCAGGAAGGCGATGAGCACAATCCAGCGGTTGGCATGGGGACGGTCCGCCGTCTCGTACCAGCGACACATGGCCCAGAACACCACGGCGGTGAACAGGGAGCTCATGGCATAGACCTCCCCTTCCACGGCGCTGAACCAGAACGTGTCACTGAAACAGTAGGCCAGGGCGCCCACGACGCCGGAGCCGAAGATAGCTAAAGCTTGAGCGGGACGGATGGCGGAGAAAACCCGTCCGCTCACCAGCCGTTTGGCAAAGAATACGATGGTCAGGTACAGGAAAAAGATGGTGAGCGCGCTCAGGATGGCGTTCATGGCATTCACCGCCAGGGCGGCATGCTCCGGCTTTACGCCAAAGGTGAAGAAGCGGGCAATGAGCTGGAATACCGGGTTTCCCGGCGGATGGCCCACCTCCAGTTTATAGGACGATGCGATGAATTCTCCGCAGTCCCAGAAGGAAGCGGTGGGCTCTATGGTGGAGAGGTAGGTGACCCCGGAGACCAGCAGTACGGCCAGGGCAACCAGCCAATTCCATTTATCGAATGTCTTCTTGTCTATCATGTCAATTTTAATCTGCAATATGCAAAGATAAGAATAATTCTGGTTATATTTGTAGTCCTAAACCTTGTATACATGAAACTTGACGCCAACCTGCAAGTCGTTCCCGTAAGGGGAAAAGGCATGTTAAAACAATTCATCCGCTTCCCCCTGGAGTTATACAAAAACTGCGACAAGTGGGTCCCCGCCTTCGAAGACGACGAATTCAAAACCCTCGGAGACAGGAATCCCGCCCTCTCTTTCTGCGAAAAGGAGCTTTTCCTGGCCCAGAAGCAGGGAAAGGTGGCCGGCCGCATCGCCGCCATCATCAACCACAAGGCCGACGAGAAATGGGGAGAGAAAGTGGTCCGCTTCGGCTGGATCGACTTCGAAGAAGACTTCGACGTGGCCAAAGCCCTTGTAGATGCCGTCGTGGCCTGGGGTCTGGAAAGGGGCGCCCGGAAAGTGAAAGGCCCGCTGGGCTTCACGGACATGGACCGGGAAGGCCTTCTGGTAGAGGGTTTTGAGAACGAAAGTCCCTTCACGGTCATCTACAACTATCCCTATTACGGGGAATACCTGGAACGGATGGGATTCACCAAAGACGCCGACTGGACCCAGCGCTACATAGACCTGCCGGACACCCTTCCTCCCATGTACCAGTATGCCTCCCTGGCGGAGAAGAAATACGGAGTACATGTGATCCGTCCCAAGAACCTCCGGCAGCTCTCCATCCGCGGACGGGAGATGTTCCACGTGCTAAACGACGCCTTCGCGCCCCTGTACGAATATTCCAAACTGTCAGAGGAACAGATAGATACCTACGTGAAACAGTACGTTCCCGTGATGAACAAAGACCTCATCGCCCTGGTTGTGAACGAGGAAGACAAACTGGTGGGCTTCACCGTCACCATGCCGCACATTTCCGCAGGCGTACGCAAGGCCAAGGGCCGCATCTTCCCCTGGGGCTGGATGCACATCCTCCCGCAGCTGAATCCCCGCAGGAACAGCACGGTGGAGGCCCTGCTGATCGGTGTACTGTCGGAGTACCAGGCCAAGGGAGCCGCCCTGCTCATGTTCAAGTACCTGCACGAAAATTACAACCGCCTGGGAATCAAGCGGTTGTTACTAAATCCACAACTGGAGGAAAACCATAAGGTGCAAAGCCTCTTCGGCATTTACGACCCGCAGCCCTACCAGCGTCGCAGGAGCTATGTGAAAACCCTTTAGGAGAGCGCCTTCAAAACGGCATCGCAGACCTGTCCCACCGTTGTGGGAGCGGCCTCCCCTGCCGGGAATTGCATCTTGAACTTATCCTCCACCGCCAGCGAAAGCAGCATCATGGTGAGGGAATCTACACCGAGCTCGCGGACGAGCTCGGTGTTGTAGGTTGCAGTGGACAGGTCCGTGTTGGGACGCACCACGGCCAGAATTTCTTTCAGGCCTTCGAATACGACATCTCTGGTCATACGCGGGACACTTTCATACTACCGGTACGCTTGAAATCTTCCGTACGCACGGTAACCTTGATAATCTGATGGGTAGAGGGAAGGGTGGCGTTGATCTTCTTTACCAGATTGTGCATGTAGGCCTCCACTTCTTCCCAAGGCTTTCCGTCGAAGGCGGGCATGAAAGGGAGAATCTCCACGGCGATGACCTGATGGCCGTTGAGGCTGTCTTCCTTCACCATGGCGTCGCGGACGCAAGGATCCGCATAGAAGGGCTCTTCCAGGCTTTCCGGGCTCACGTTTTCTCCGTTGGCGAGGATGATGAGGT
This sequence comes from uncultured Bacteroidales bacterium, assembly GCA_947168525.1. Classification (GTDB taxonomy): domain Bacteria; phylum Bacteroidota; class Bacteroidia; order Bacteroidales; family UBA932; genus Cryptobacteroides. Next base: position 22,123 of record CAMVMG010000001.1, on the reverse strand, counting down.
TCTTGATGCGGCCAGTGATGTACAGGAAGCCATCGTCGTCGAAGTGCACCAGGTCGCCGGTGCGCAGCCAGCCGTCCGGGGTGAGGGCCTCGGCGGTCTTCTCAGGATCTTTGTAGTAGCCGGAGAAGAGGTTATCACCCTTGACCCAGAGCTCGCCGTCCACGACCTTCGTCTCCTGGCCGGGATAGATCTTGCCGATAGAAGTGGGCTTTTCCACGGCGTTGGCATTGGCCGACGTGAGGTTGGCGGTTTCCGTAAGGCCGTAGCCGAAGCAGAATTCCACACCCAGCTTGGTGAAAATATCCACCAGGCGCGGAGGCACGTTGGCTGCGCCGGAGATGATCATCTTCAGGTTGCCGCCCAGGAACTGCGGGCCGTACATCTTCACCAGGCCGGCGAGGATGTCGCAGATGCCGGGAACGATTACCAGCAGCGTGGGTCGGATCACGGGAAGCTTGCCGATGGTGGCCTTCATGTCTTCACAGGTGTGCATGAGGCCACCCGTATAGAAGCAACCCGCCAGGCCGGCGATGGCGCCGAAGACGTGGCTCAGCGGGAGCAGGGCGATATAGCGGTGTACGCCGATCACCTTGCCCGGCTTGAAGATGGCGTTATAGGCACCGCGCATGAAAGCCCGGTGGCTGAGAACGGCGCCCTTGGGGGAACCGGTGGTGCCGCCGGTGAAGAAAATAGCGGCCGGCTGCTCCTTGTCCACGAGGGTAACAGGAGCTTTCTCCCCGGCGATGCTGGAGGCCGGAAGCACCTTGACGCCCTGCATCTTGCCTGTCAGGGGCATGAACTCTTCACGGACGAAGATGGCGGCGATGTCAAATTTCATGCATGAACCCACGGCGGCCATTTCCGGCAGGGTGGGCGGGAAATTCATCACAACATACCCGGCCGACGTAATGGCGAAGAACAGCTCGATAGCGTCCTGGCTGTTACGGTCCCATACGGCGATGTGGGCACCCTTGGGAAGACCCAGGCCCTCGATAAAAGCGCGGCGGCGGGCGATACGGTCACAGAATTCCTTGTAGGTGATGGTGTTGTTCTGGTCGGAAAGGGCCGGCATGTCGGCATAGGTCTTTCCCATCCATTCCACAAACTCTCCCAGTGTAGGAAGATAGGGCATGCGCTCCAACTCTTCCTTGGGAATCATGTTGTAAAAATAATTGGACATGTCTAGGTATTTAGTATTTGTGGCTGCAAAGATAATAAAATTATTACATTTCTCCCACATACAGGCGGCACAGGCCCAGGGTGAAGGCCTTTTGCCTGACCCGGGTAAAGCCCGCCTCCTGCATCATGGCGCAGAATTCCCCGGGAGCGGGAAACGCGTGGACCGACGCAGGAAGATACTTGTAGGCAGCTTTGTCGCCGGACACCAGCCCCCCGATCCATGGCAGCACGTGCAGGAAGTAAAGGTCGTATAAAAAGCGGATGACGCGATTCTGCGGCACGGACAGTTCCAGGATAACCGCCCGTCCGCCAGGAGCGAGCACCCGGCGGAATTCCGCCAGACCCTTCTCCTTGTGCTCAAAGTTCCGGATGCCGAACGCACAGGTTACCCGGTGGAAGGAGCCGTCCGCGAAAGGGAGGGCTTCTCCGTCGGCCACCTGCAGGCGGATCCGCTCCGCCACGCCGGCCTTGCGGGCCTTTTCCATGACCAGGGCCATCATCCCTTCCGAGATGTCCACGCCGGTGACCACGGACCCTTCTGCGGCAGCAGCGGCGGCGGAGATGGTGGAATCGCCGGTTCCGCAAGCCACATCCAGCAGCTGCTGGGGCGTTCCGTCCACGATTTCTTTCAGCGCATGGCGGCGCCAGACTTTGTCCACATTCAGGGACATGATATGGTTGAGGCGGTCGTAGGACGGGGCGATCCCGTCGAACATCTGGCGGATTTTCTCTTTCTTGGGCATACTAGGGAACCGGGTCATAGCCGCTTCCGCCCCAGGGATGGCAGCGGAGGATGCGGCGGACAGACAGATACAGGCCTTTGAAGGGGCCGTGCTTGCGGAAGGCTTCCAGGGCATACTGCGAGCACGTCGGGGTGAACCGGCATGCGGGCGTCGTAAACGGGCTGATGCACACCTGGTAGAATTTGATCAGGAGCACGAAAGGGAAGATCAAAATGGATTTGAGCGTATTTCTCAAACTATTCATGATTGGCGGATAAGGCCGACAGGAGGGTGGTCATGTCGGCATAGATGGTATCATAAGGGAGCACTTCGCGGGGAAGATACACAAAGAGGATGTCTTTTCCCGGCCCCAGCAGGGCCTTCTGACGGCGGTACGCCTCCCGGATACGCCGCTTCAGGAGATTCCGTTTCACGGCACGCTTGAAGTTGCGCTTGGGAACGGAAACCAGGATGCGGGAAGGAAGATCCGCGGTTTCCCGCTGCAGATAACGGTATCTCAGACAGCCCCTGACTCCACTTTTACCCTGCCCGAAGAGAGCCTCCACAGCTTTCTTGCCACAGAGCCGCTCCTGCTTGGTGAGGGTTTCATCCGTCATGCCTGCAGGCCTTCCAGGTACAGTTCGATGGCACGTGCCACCGAGGGAGCCTCCGGAGAGGGGGCTTTTACGTCAATCCGAAGCCCCGCATCTTCCATGGCATGGACGATGGATTTTCCGTAGGAGACCATCTTGATGTCTCCCTGCTCGAAGTCCGGGAAATTCTCCTGCAGGGACTTCACGTCGGCCGGATTGTAAAAGACGATCATGTCGTAGTCCTTGAGGTTCAGGCTGTGAAGGTCCTGGCTCACAGACTTGACAAAGACGCCGGTCTGGAAGCTGAGCTTGTTGGCCCGGAACAGGGAGGTGATGGCCTCCGAGGACGAGGAATCCGAGGTGGTGATCAGGAACTTTTCCCCCTTATGTTTGGGGCCTACAAGGGCCACGACGCTTTCCGGGGTGCCGGTTCCGAAAAAGATTTTCCGCTTGCGGTACACGATGTGTTTCTGCAGGTACATGGCCACGGCTTCCGTGGTGCAGAAATACTTCATGGTTTCGGGAATTTTGGTCCGGAGTTCTTCTGCAAGCTGGAAGAATGCATCAATCGCATGGCGGGAGGAGAAAACGATGGCCGTGTAGTCCAGCAGGTTGATCCGCTGGGCGCGGAATTCACGGGAGGACAGGGGTTCCACCACAAAGAACGGACTGAAATGGAAATTGACGCCGAACTTCTCTGTGACGGTCTGATATTGAGTAAGCACACGGGGAGCCTTCTGCGAAACCAGGATGTTCTTGATACTCATTTTTGTTAACTTCTCTTCTCTACAACAGGACTGCCGAGGCGACCCATGCGCCGGTTGGCAAAAATTCAAGCCCGCAAAGGTACAAAAAAGTTAGCAAAGGATTGCAAGATAAAGACAAAATTTGCGCTTTTCGCAGTAAAAAAACCAGATACACCAGCCCGGCCTCTGCGTAAAGGAAGGTTCTCACTATAAAGTCGTTGGCCCCCGCCAGATAAAGAATCATGACGGTGAAGATGACCGGGATCATGAGGAGGATGAAAAAAGTAAAACCGGAACGGTGCGCCATACGGAAATGGTCGGCACGCCTGCGGGGGCGAAGCCACACATACATCAGGAGCCGCAGCAGCAGGTACGCGGCAAAGACTCCGGCAACTACGGCCAGCCGGACATTGTCGGAAAACGCCTGGACAAAATCCGGGTCGTAGAGTCTGTAGCGGTAGATCAGCAGCACCGCCGGGAGGATGAGGATCACGGCCAGGGCATTCCGCTCCCGGGCCACGCGCACATTGTTTTCCAGGGCTACGCTCCCCCGGGCCCGGAACACGGCGTCCCACAAGAAAGGGGCCACGTGCAGCAGATTCCTAAGCTCTACCAGGGCCAGCACCACGAAAAGTGTAACCAGGATGCCCAGTAGGAGCGGCGTCCCTTCCGGTGCGGTACCCGCACCGGAAGGGGTTTGCTCCAGCAAGAGTTCTCCTGTCTTGAAAGGCCCTTCCAGCATCTAGTTTCCCCGTTTGGCGTTATATCCCATTCCCTTGAGCAGGTCGCAGACTTTGTCCCGGAAATCTCCCTGGACGGTGATTTCCCCGTCTTTGGCACTGCCGCCCACGCCCAGCTTGGTCTTCAGAGTCTTAGCCAGGGCTCTGAGGTCTTCGTCGGCCCCCTGGAAGCCGGAGACAAGGGTTACCTGCTTTCCACCGCGGTTGCGACGGTCAATCCCGACAATCAGACGCTGCTTCCCTGGTTCCAAAGTGGGAACCTCCTCCGGGGCGCCGGTGGTATATTGAAAGTCCGGGTTGGTGGAATAGACCACGCCCAGCCTTGATTTCCAATCGTTTTCTGCCATAGTAGGTACAAAGTTACAGATTTGGCGGATAAATCGCAAATCGGCCGATTTTCATTATCTTTGCACCATGATTCAAGGCGAAGCAACAGTGGTGAAAAATGCCGGCAGCCATTATCTGCTGTCGAAACTGCCCGAATGGGACGTGTTCCCCGCCGTCCTCCGGGGAAAAATCCGGCTCAAGGCCAGCGAGATAACCAATCCCGTCGCCGTGGGAGACCGGGTCCGTTTCCAGAGGGAGGAAGACGGCAGTTCCACCATCACCGGAATCCTTCCCCGGAAGAACTACGTCATCCGCCGCTCCACCAACCTGTCCCGGCAGGCCCACATCATCGCGGCCAACATCGACATGGCCTACCTGATCGTGTCCCTGTATTTCCCGGAGGTGAAGCTGCCCTTCCTGGACCGGATCCTGGTCACCTGCGAGGTGTACGGGATTCCCGCCACCATCGTCCTTTCCAAAACAGACTTGTACCGGGAAGCCGCCCAGCAGCAGATTGATGCCTTTCGGAAAATCTACGAAGGCGCCGGATATCGGGTCATCGAGACTTCAGTGGAAACCGGCGAAGGCATTGCCGATATCCGCGAGGCCTGCCGGGGCGGCGTGAACCTCTTCTCCGGGGAAAGCGGCGTGGGAAAGAGTTCTCTGATCAAGGTGCTGGATCCTTCGCTGGACCCCAAGATCGGCCAAATCTCCGCCGCGCACCTGCAGGGGAAGCACACCACTTCCCTCTACGAGATGTATCCCCTTTCTTCCGGCGGGTATGTGATTGATTCCCCGGGGCTCAGGGGCTTCGGCCTGGTAGACCTGGAGAAAGAAGAGATTGCCAAGTACTTCCCCGAGATGCTGCGGGTGTCGGCCCAGTGTCGTTTCACTCCCTGCACCCATACTCATGAGCCCGGCTGTGCCGTGAAGGCCGCCGTCGAGAAAGGGCTCATCGCCCCGGAAAGGTACAACTCCTACCTGGGTATGCTGGAAGAAGACAAGAAGTTCCGGTAGGGAAAACGCATTTCCCTCCGCAAATAGAAGGCCGATGCTCCGGGAAATGCGTATCCCCTTACCGGGCGTCTTTTTATCATGAGACTGAACAAGGAAATACTGCGCCTGGCGCTACCAAGCATCTTTGCCAATATCACCGTGCCGCTGGTGGGCATGGTGGACATCGCCGTAGCGGGGCACCTGGGGGCGGCGGGGTACTCGTCGGCCGCCCTGATTGGTGGCATCTCCATCGGCACCATGCTCTTCGACCTCCTGTACTGGAACTTCGGTTTCCTGCGCGTGGGTACCGGCGGCCTTACCGCCCAGGCCTATGGCCGATCCCAGGCCGCGGAGCGGTCGGAGGCAGGAGTGCCGGCAGAGGCGGAACTGTCGCCTGCGGGCACGGAGGTCAGCGGCATCCTGCGGCGGGCGCTGGGAATCGCCCTGCTGTCCGGGCTGGCCCTCCTGGCGCTGCAATGGGTGGTAATCCAGCTGGCCTTCCTGGTGGTGGACTGCTCGCCGGAAGTGCGGCAACTGGCCACGCAATACTTCTACATCCGCATCTGGGCGGCGCCGGCTACCCTCTCGCTCTTCGCGCTCAAGGGCTGGTTCATCGGCATGCAGGATACCGTAAGGCCGATGGTGGCCGACCTGCTGGTGAACGGGCTCAACATCTTCCTTTCCGTCGTGCTGTCCCTGGGCGTGGGCGGGCCGGGCAACCTGCTCCCCGACGCCCCGGTACTGATTCCCGCCATGGGCTTCCCGGGCATCGCCGCCGGAACCGTCATCGCCCAGTGGAGCGGCTTCGTGTACTGCCTTGTCGCTGCCCGCCGCCGCTACGGCCGCTACTTCCCCGCCCCGGCCACGAAATCGGCCAAAAACATGGACGAAACCACCGAAACTGGCAGTTCGGCCACGAAATCGGCCAAAAACGTGGACGAAGCCACCGAAACTGGCAGCCGGGCATTTTTCACCCTGAACCGGGACCTGTTCCTTCGGAGCCTCGGGATGATTGCGGTGTATATCGGCTTCACTGTGATATCGGCCCGATACGGAGACATGATGCTGGCCGTAAGCACCATCCTGATGAAATTCCTGATGATATTCAGTTATTTCACCGACGGTTTCGCGTATGCCGGCGAGGCGCTCACGGGCCGGTTCATTGGCGAGAAACGACCCGACGGCATCCGCGCCACCGTCCGAGGCACCTTCCTCTGGAGCCTGGGCGTGATGGCGTTCTTCCTGCTGCTGTACGGCCTGGGCGGGGTTCTGCTTCTGCACCTGATGTCTTCCGACCCGGCCGTGGCCGATGCCGGCCGGCCGTTCATTCCCTGGCTGCTGCTGATGCCCCTGATCGGCTGTCCGGCCTTTGTCTGGGACGGCATCTTCATCGGCGCCACCGCCAGCCGGGACCTTCGCAACAGCACCCTGCTGTGCGCCGCGGGCTTTTTCGCCGTGTGGTTTGCCGGCGTGGGCTTTGTCCGCACCCCCGAGGCCGCCCTGCACCTGCTGATGGGCGCCTACTTCATGCACCTTTTCATCCGCACCCTCTACCTCACCCTCCGCTACCGACCGGCCATCCTTGCCTAAGCAGCAGAAACTTAAGTGCTGCAGGCCCGCTACCAGTACTGGCAGAACAGGGCGATGGACTCCATGCCGGCGAACAACTGGCGGAGCAGGTAACTCTCGTTGGGGGAATGGATAGTGTCCCGCTCCAGGCCGAAGCCCATCAGGAGCGGATCCACACCCAGAATCTTCTGCATCTCGGCCAGAATGGCGATGGAACCGCCGCCCCGCGCAGGGACCGGCTCCACCCCATAGACCTCTGCCATGGCGCGGGAAGCCGCCTTGAAGGCCGGGGAACTCAAAGGAATCAGGAAGCCGTCGCCGCCCTCGCAGGGCTGCACGCTCACTTTCACATAAGGCGGGGCGATGGACAGGAAATGCTCCGCAAACTTGCGCGTGATGTCGGCGGCCTGCTGGTTGGGGACCAGGCGCATGGAAATCTTGGCATGGGCGGTGGAAGGCAGCACCGTCTTGGCACCCGCGCCGGTATAGCCGCCCCAGATGCCGCACACGTCCAGGCTGGGCCGGATGGCGGTACGCTCCAGGGTGTTATACCCCTTCTCCCCCTTCACCTCGTTAATGTCCAGGAATGCCTTGTATTCCTCCAGGTCGAAGGGTGCCCGGTTCAGGAGGGACCGGTCCTGGGCCGACAGTTCCACGACGTCGTCGTAGAAGCCCGGCACGGTGATGCGCCCGTCGGCATCCTGCAGGGAGGCAATCATGCTGCAAAGCACGTTGATGGGGTTGGCCACCGCCCCGCCGTAATGGCCAGAATGGAGGTCCTTGTTGGGCCCCGTCACCGTCACTTCCAGATAGGCCAGGCCGCGCATGCCGCAGTTGATGGACGGCACCTTTTCACTGATCATGGTGGTGTCGGAGACCAGGACTACATCGGAGCGGAGCCAGTCTTTGTGCTCCCGGATCCATGCAGGAAGGGACGGACTGCCAATTTCTTCCTCGCCCTCGAAGATGAACTTCACGTTGTGCCTGAGGAGGCCCTTGCGGAGCAGGAACTCGAAGGCCTTGAGATGCATGAACAACTGGCCTTTGTCGTCGTTGGCCCCGCGGGCGTAGATGGCTTCCTCGCCGGTGGCAGGGTCCGGGGCGATCACGGGCTCGAAGGGATTGGTCCGCCACTTTTCCAGCGGCTCCGGTGGCTGCACATCATAGTGGCCATACACCAGGATGGTTTTTTCCGCACCCATATCGTACCGGCCGAACACCACCGGATGGCCGGCTGTCTCATATACGGCGGCCTCCTGGGCGCCGGCTTCTTTGAGCAGCTCCACCAGACGCCCGGCACAGCGGTACATATCGGCCTTGTGCTCCGGTTTTGCGCTCACAGAAGGGATGCGCAGCAGGGAAAACAGCTCCTCGAAGAAGCGTTCCTTATTCTCTTGGATATATTGTTTCATCTTGTATAGGGTTTTGTGTAAAGATACAACGAATGGGCGAAAAAAGAAAACCCGCGCGCGAATTTCACAATTGGCGGCGGGCATAGCTGTATAGTAAGGTATCAATATTTATGTTCTGATACCCCCTTAATCCAATACCATGCCAAAACGCATGGTTTTCCCTAAAGAATGTGCATTTTTTTCTTTTTCTGGTTCCAGTCACCGTAGATTTCGCTCACATTCCCGGCCGTGATAAAGCCATGGATATCGTTCAGCCTGAGGAAGTTCATCAAGTTGGCGAACTCGTCCTGGGTGAGCAGGGCCTGGATCTCCACATTCTGATGACCGTTGTAGCCGCCCGTTACATTATACAGCGAGCAGCCCCGCTGCAGGTCCTCAATAATGAACTTGCGGATGCGCTCATGCTGGGAGGAGATGATGCACACGCGCTTGCGGCGGTTAAGGCTGGCGGTGAAATAATCCAGCGCGATGCCGTTGATCCAGGTGCCGATGAGGCCGATCACCACCATCCGGAACGGATTCACGGCAAAGGCCGTGCAGCAGATCAGGGCGCCGGCCACCGTGACGGAGGTGCCGATATCGAAGTGCAGGTACTTGTTCACGATCTTGGCCAGGATGTCCAGTCCGCCGGTGGACGCGTTGATGTGGAAGAGGATGGTCTGCGAGATGCTCAGGATGAGCACAAAGCAGATGAGGTCGAACCAGATGTCCCCCATGACGGAGGTTTGACCGGGCTCCAGGAGCTTTTCATAGGGCATAATCTTTTCCCACAAGTCGATGAGCGGACCCAGAATGAGGGCTGTGTACACCGTCTTGGCTCCGAATTCCTTGCCAATCAGGAACCAGGCCAGCACCAGCAGGATGGCATTGATGGCCGTCACCATCCAGGAGACTTTCATGGGAATGCCCACAATGGTGCAGATGTCGGCCAGTACCATGGACAGACCGGTGATGGAGCCGATGACCAGGTTGCTGGGCATGAGGAAATAATACACGGCGGCAGCGGCGATAGTCATGGCCACGGTCATTATCACCAGTTCCTTCCAAAACTTGAAGGTGCCCAGGGGGCGAAGTAAATCTTTCATTTTATGTGGTTATTTTAGTTTACTCTTTGGGGCGCAGATACTTCCAGCCTATCACCGGCAGCACGAAGGCAATGATGCAGGCCACGGTCCAGAAAACGGACACCGGCGTAAAGTTGTACAGGCCACCCGACGCATTGCCCTCAATCAGGAATCCGCTCACGATGGACTGTGCACCGGCGGCTGCATAACTGGAAATCCCCACGATGCCCAGGGCCGCCCCGGTGGCCTTGCGGGGCACGAAATCCAGGGCCATCAGCCCGGCCACAATGCAGAACACCACGCTGAACGCCATGCTGAACAGCGCCACGAAAGCGATGTTGACCCAGTAGCCACCGCCCCAGAACAGGAATCCGCCCAGCGATACCACCGCCAGGATGCCGGAGATGACCACCGGACGCACCCGGCCACCCCGGAACACGCGGTCCGACAGCCAGCCGGCCATCAGATTGCCGGCTACGCCAAAAACTTCGGCGATGCCGATCACCTGGGTAGCCCCCTCCAGGGAGAACGCTTTCTGTTTCTGGAGGAACAGCACACCCCAGTCGCTCACGGCGTGCTGGGTAATGTACAGGAAGGCCGTAGAGATGGCGATTACCCAGATGCCTGGATGGCGGAACACCCATTTTTGCAGGTCCTGGACCGGTTTTTTGTCCAGTTCATGAACTGGCTCCCCAGAGAGTTCCTGCACGGAAGGGAGCCCCCGGCTTTCCGGCGTGTCGGAGATGAACACCAAGGCGATAACCGTGCCCACCACACCGGCGCCGGCGGCGGCCAGAAAGCCCCACTGCCAGCCCACGGAGGCCACGATGAAGCCAGTAACAATCATGGACACCGCCTTTCCCAGCTGCGGGGTAGAGCTGAAGATGCTGTACATGGTTCCCCGGGTCTTGAGCGGGAACCAGCGCGACAGGCTGATGGTTCCGGGCGGAGAGCCCATGGACTGCACCCAGCCATTGAGCCCCCAGAGGATGGAGAAGCACAGGAGCATGGCCATGGAGGCAATCCCCATGGGCCCGTGCAGCAGCCCCAGGATACCCAGGAGCAGGTTCACCACGGCCGACACAGCCAGTCCCGCCGCCATGAAGCGACGGATGTTGCAATAGTCGGCGATGAAGCCGTTGGTGAACTTCCCCACCGCATACACGAAGTAAAAGGCCGACCCAATGATTCCCAGTTGCCCGGCCGACAGGATGCCCCCGTCAATGAGGGGCTGTTTCACCACGCCCAGGGTCATCCGGCATACGTAATACAGGGTATAGGCCGCCGTCACGCCCCAGAAAGTCCGGGTGCGGTACCGCTTGTAGGCGGCGTCCACTTCCCCGGAAGGAAGTTTCTCGGCCGCCGGCGGGCTGATACGGAAATAGGACAACAGGGACATGTTACAGAAGGTCTTTGAACAGCAGGCGGAGATCGGCCCCTTGCTCATAATAGGCGGCCTGAATGCCCACGGCACGGGCGCCTTCTATATTGCGCATGGAATCGTCCACAAAAAGGATTTCTTCCGGGGCGAAGCCGGTCCGACGGATGGCTTCCCGGAAGATTTCCGGGCCGGGTTTGAGCATCTTAAGATGACAGGAAATAATCTCTTCCCGGAAGATATGTCGCCAGTCCAGGCCCATCTCCTCGAAGATCTGGTGGAAACGGGCCATGGAAATGTCGTTGTTGTTGGAAAGGGCGTAAAGCGGATACCTGGCGGAAAGCTCCTGAAGCAGTTGCACCTTGTAAGGCGCCATGCCCACCAGGAGTGCCGCCATGGCGCGGTCGACATCGGCCGGTGTGCATCCCGGACGGGATTCGGCCAGGATCTGCGCACGGAATTCGTCGGCCGAGATGAGCCCGGCCTCCATATCGCCATAGATGCCTTTCTGATGGCAGGGGTCCAGGATTTCCGTAATGCGTTCGAACCCCAGGATTTCCCGGAAAGCCTTGATGCAGCGCTCCGGATCCAGGTCTATAAGCACCCCGCCCAGGTCAAAAACAATCGCTTTGATCATAACGGGTACAAAGGTACTAATAATTTCATGAATTGTTCTGCCCACCGGCCAGATCCAGGATCTCGGAGGTGATTTTCTGCTGTCGGCCCTTGTTGTACTGGAGGGTGAGCTCACCCAGCAGGTCTTCGCCGTTGTCGGTGGCCGTTTGCATGGCCACGGTGCGGGCGGCGTGTTCGGCCGCGGCGCTGTCCAGCAGCGTGGTGAAGAGCTTGAGCTTCTGCGCCTTGGGCAGGAGCTCTTCCAGCAGCTTCGGGGCCGACGGTTCCAGGATTACGTCCGAGGGGAGGACATCGGCATTTCCCGCCGAAAGGGCGGCGGGGAGGAAAGTATCAACGGTGGGAACCTGTTTGGCCGTGGAGACATAGTGGTTATAGACCAGGAAGACACGGCTCAGGCGGCCCTTTTCGAAGTCTTCCATCAGCTGCTCCGCCAACTGCGAGCAGGGGGCATAGGAGGGATGTTCGGAGAGGGAAGTGAAATCGGCCGGGGAGGGATGGCCGGCCTTTCGCATCGCATCCGCCATTTTCCGGCCCACGGAATACACCTCGGCGTCCGGGTACTGTTTCAGCAGTCCCTTCACCTTGGCCAAGGCATTAGCATTGAAGCCACCGCAGAGCGAAGAATTGGAGGCAATGGCCACGATGGCCACCCGCTCCGGAAGGGCCTTTCCGTTTTCGTCCGTGCGCACGGAAGGAGCGTCGGGCATGCTGCCGGCGGAAGAAAGCGCAGTAGCGAGAATCCGCTGCAGGGCGGTCTGATACGGCAACATGTCCTCGATGGCCGCCTGCGCCTTGCGGAGCTTGGCCGACGACACCAGCTTCATGGCCGAAGTGATCTTCAGCGTATTCTGCACGGAGGCGATGCGGCCTTTGATTTCTTTCAGGGTGGGCATAAAAATCAGTCTTTCAGGGACAGGACCACCTGCGCGGCCACTTCTTCCAGGATGGCGGTAACCTCGTCCGTTACTTTACCGGAAGTGAGGACGTCCAGGACATCGGCCTTGTGGGAGGCACGGATGCGCTCCAGGAAGGCATCCTGGAACGCGCGGACCTTGCTCACGGGGATGTCCCGCAAGAGGCCCCTGGTGCCGCAATAGAGCACCGCCACCTGCTCCCCTACCGGCATGGGGCTGTACTGGGGCTGGATCAGGAGCTGGTTGTTCTTCCGGCCCTTGTCCAGCGCCATTTCCGTGACCTTGTCCATGTCCGAGGAGAACTTGGAGAAGGATTCCAGTTCCGTCCACTGGGCCTGGTCTATCTTCAGGGTGCCGGCAATCTTCTTCATGGACTTGACCTGGGCACTGCTGCCCACGCGGGACACGCTGATGCCCACATTGATGGCCGGACGCACACCCTGGTTGAAGAGCCCCTGTTCCAGGTAAATCTGGCCGTCCGTGATAGAGATTACATTGGTGGGGATATAGGCCGATACATCCCCGGCCTGGGTCTCGATGATGGGCAGGGCCGTGAGGGAACCGCCGCCCTTCACCTTTCCCTTCAGGGAGGCAGGCAGGTCGTTCATCTGCGCAGCTACCTCCGGCTGGGAGATAATCTTGGCGGCCCGCTCCAGCAGACGGGAATGCAAGTAGAAGATATCGCCCGGGTACGCCTCTCGTCCGGACGGACGGCGCAGGATCAGGGAAACCTCGCGGTAGGCCACGGCCTGTTTGGAAAGGTCGTCGTACACCACCAGGGCATGCCGGCCCGTATCGCGGAAATACTCGCCGATAGCGGCTCCGGTAAACGGGGCATAGTACTGCAGGGCGGCCGGGTCTGCCGCCGTTGCCGCCACTACCGTGGTGTATTCCATAGCGCCATGGGCCCGCAGCGTTTCCACGATGGAGGCCACGGTGCTGCCCTTCTGACCAATAGCCACGTAGATGCAGTGCACCGGCTTCCCGGCCAGGTAGCCTTCCCGCTGGTTGATGATGGTATCTATAGCCAGGGCGGTCTTTCCCGTCTGGCGGTCGCCGATGATGAGCTCACGCTGCCCGCGGCCGATCGGAATCATGGCATCGATGGCCTTGAGGCCCGTCTGCAGCGGCTCGCTCACCGGCTCGCGGAAAATCACGCCGGGCGCCTTCCGTTCCAGCGGCATCTCCACCTTCTCCCCCTCGATGGGACCCAGGCCGTCCAACGGATTGCCCAGCGGGTCGATCACACGGCCCAGCAGATTGTCGTTCACACCGATGGAGGCAATCCGGCGGGTGCGCCGCACCACCATCCCTTCCTTGATATAGTCCGTGGGGGCCATGAGCACGGCACCTACATTGTCGGCCTCCAGGTTCATCACAACGGCCATCACGCCGTTTCCGCAGTCCAGGAGTTCGCCTGCCTCGGCATGGTCCAGGCCGTAGATGCGCACTACGCCGTCACTCACCTGCAGCGCCTTCCCGATCTCCTCGAACTGGAGGTCGTTCTTTATGTCCCGGAGCTGTTCCAGCAGGATGTCGCTCACTTCACTCGGTTTCAGAGTTGCCATTAGATGATTCTTCTATTTCGTTCCACAAATTGTTCCCTGATCAGATCCAACTGGCGTTTTACACTGGCATCCATCAGGTAGTCGTCAATGTCGAACACGAACCCGCCGACGAGGGACGGGTCCACGTCCACTTCTATGATTACGTCGTCCCCGGTTTTCTGCTTCACCAGGGCTTTCAGGCGCTGCAGCATGCGCTCGGAAGGCTCCTCCACGGTGGTCAGGTGCGCTTTCCGGATGCCTACGCTGCGGTGGTACAGGTCCACGAAATCGCGCAGGATTTCCTGCACCAGGCCCATGCGGTCGTTCTTGTTCAGCAGCGTCAGGAACCGGCTGAGCTCCTGCGACATCCGGTTTCCCAGGGCGCTCTGCAGCAGTTTCTTCTTCTCGAAGGGGGACACCACGTCATCGGCCGCGACCATCATGCGCCGCAGGTCCGGGAGGCTGCGCAGGGCGGTGCCCAGCGTCTCTGCCTCGGAGACCACGATGGCGCCATGGCCGGTTTCCCGGACCCATTTCACCAGGGCCCGGGCATAGCGCGTGACTATGATGCTATGGTTCATGAACGCAAATCAGCCTCGGAGGCTTCGTCCAGGAGGGAATCGATAAAGGCGCGCTGGCTGCCCCGGTCGGAGAGCTCGTGCCGGAGGATTTTCTCCGCCACCTGCACGGCCAGGGTGGCCGACTCGCGGCGGACATCCCGTATGGCACTTTCCTTCTCTGCCGCGATCTCCGTGCGGGCCTGGGAGAGGATCTTATTGGCCTCTTCCCTCGCCTGGGCTTTGCCTTCCGCCACAATCCTGGCCTTGGTCTCCCGGGCTTCGCGGAGGATAGCGGCCTGCTCTTTCCGGACTTCCTCCACGAGGCGCGCCTGCTCCTGGGACCAGGCTTTCATCCTGGCCTCTATTTCATCGGCGTCCTTCAAAGACTGGGCTATCTTGGCATTGCGCTTGTCCACCATGTCCGTGATAATCGGGAAGCCGAACTTCGCGAGGAGGAAAAACACAAGGCCGAAGATGACGACCATCCAGAAAAGAAGGCCGAAATCCGGCGTAACGAGATTCATCTTTTATCTGAAAAGGATTAGCAGGCAGACGATGATGGCAAACAGGGCGGCACCTTCCACCATACCGGCGGCCACCAGCATGGAGGAGCGCAGGTTGCCGGCGCTTTCCGGCTGACGGGCGATGGCTTCCATGGTGGACTTGCCGATCTTGCCGATACCGATAGCGGCAGCCAGGGCGGCGATAGCGGCTCCGAAGGCAGCACCAATCTTACCGAGGGCGGCACCCGCGGCGGCTTGGAGAATCATTGTAGCTAAAATCATAATATCAAGTATTTAAAGTTTATTCCTCTTTCTGTCGGGCCAGGCCGATATAAGTGCAGGACAGCGTGGTGAACACGTAGGCCTGGATAAAGCTCACCAGGCATTCCAAGGCATCCAGGAACACGCCGAAGAGCACGCTGACCACCGTCATGCTGCCGCTCAGGAGCGGGCCGTACTTGGCCATGATGAAGATGATGCACACCATGGACAGGATCATGATGTGGCCCGCCAGCATGTTGGCGAACAGACGGATGGTCAGGGACACCGGCTTCATGAAGGCGCTGAACACCTCGATGACGGGCATCACGGGCTTCAGGAACACCGGCACGTCCGGGTTGAAAATCTCTTTATAATAATGTTTGGTCCCGTTCAGGTTCACGATAAAGAAGGTGAACAGGGCCAGAACCAGGGTGATGGCGATGTTGCCGGTGAGGTTGGCGCCCCCGGGGAAGAAGGGCATGATGCCCAGAAAGTTGTTCAGCAGGATCCACAGGAAGGCCATGCACAGGTAGGGAGAATACTTGCGATAATCCGCTCCGATATTCTCCCGGGCCATGTCGTGGATCATCATGACGAGCGGCTCCATGAGGGCGGCCAGGCCCGTGGGGGCCTCCTTCAGGGCGTCGTGCCGGCGGTACCAGCGGGCGGTCAGGAGCACGACAACCAGCAGCAGCAGGCTGCTCATCATCAGCGCCAGCACGTTCTTGGTGATGGAAAGGTCTATGGGCCTTTTCCCCGTAGCGGCATTCACCAGCTTTCCGTCTTCATTGAGGGTGTAACCGTTCTCTTCCGCATGGTGCAGGGTGAACACATGCACCCCGCCATCGATGACGATGCAGGGCAGCGGGATGGCAATGGGTTTTCCTTTCCACTCCGTAATATGCCACTCGTATTCGTCGCCGATGTGCTCGAAAATGATTTCGCCCACGTCGATATCGTCTTCATTCTCTTCCGGAGGGGATACCCTCTCCGGAGCATTTGCCCGTACAGGGTCGCGAAGCGACGCGGAGGAGAGGGTATCCCCCCCGGGAACCTGCAGTAGCATCAGCGATATGAGGAAGGTCAAAATCATACTTCCACACAGGCGGTTACGGCATTGTCCCGCACCTCCACGAAACCCTCGCGGATGGGCAGGTATTCTTCCTCGCCGTCGGTCACATAGCGGATGGCGCCTTTTTCAAGGGCCGTCACCAGCGGGGCGTGGTCTTTGAGTACGGTGAAACG
This sequence comes from uncultured Bacteroidales bacterium, assembly GCA_947168525.1. GTDB lineage: Bacteria > Bacteroidota > Bacteroidia > Bacteroidales > UBA932 > Cryptobacteroides. Next base: position 5,731 of record CAMVMG010000001.1, on the reverse strand, counting down.
TCCGGCCACGCCAGGCAGCGTCACCAGGGAAACATCGGCCCTCACCAGGGTGCCTTCGGGACTGAGGATATGCAGTGTCATCGTCATTCTGAACGAAGTGAAGAATCTATTTGGCTGCGGAGAGCAGGGCCTCTCCCTTCTTGATGGCGTCTTCGATGGTGCCCACATTCAAGAATGCTTGCTCCGGGAGGTAATCCACCTCGCCGTCCAGAATCATCTTGAAGCCCTTGATGGTGTCTTCAATGGAGACCATCACGCCCGGCACGCCGGTGAACTGGCCGGCCACATGGAAGGGCTGCGAGAAGAAGCGCTGCACCCTTCTGGCGCGGTTCACGGTGGTCTTGTCCTCGTCCGAGAGCTCGTCCATGCCCAGGATGGCGATGATGTCCTGCAGCTCCTGGTTGCGCTGGAGAATCTGTTTCACGCGCTGGGCCGTGTCGTAATGGGCCTTGCCCACAATGTTCGGGTCCAGGATGCGGGAGGTGGATTCCAGCGGGTCTACGGCCGGATAGATACCCATGGAGGTGATTTTGCGGCTGAGCACGGTGGTGGCGTCCAGGTGGGTGAAGGTGGTGGCGGGCGCCGGGTCCGTAAGGTCATCGGCCGGGACATACACGGCCTGCACGGAGGTGATGGAGCCGTCCTTGGTGGAGGTGATGCGCTCCTGCATCTTGCCCATTTCAGTGGCCAGGGTAGGCTGGTAACCCACGGCCGAAGGCATCCGGCCCAGCAGGGCGGAGACCTCCGAGCCGGCCTGGGTGAAACGGAAGATGTTGTCGATGAAAAGGAGGATGTCCTTGGGGCTCTCCGGATCTTTGGAATCGCGGAAGCTCTCGGCCAGCGTAAGGCCACTGAGGGCCACGTTGGTACGGGCGCCCGGGGGTTCGTTCATCTGGCCGAAGACCATGGATACCTGGCTTTTCTGGAGCTCCTGGGGGTCTACGAGGGAAAGGTCCCATCGGCCCTCTTCCATGGCTTTTTCAAAGGCTTCCCCGTAGCGGATTACCTTGGATTCGATCATTTCCCGGAGGAGGTCGTTGCCCTCGCGGGTGCGCTCACCTACGCCGGCGAACACCGAGAAGCCGTTATGCGCCTTGGCAATGTTGTTGATCAGTTCCTTGATGAGCACGGTCTTGCCCACGCCGGCGCCACCGAACAGGCCAATCTTGCCGCCCTTCAGGTAGGGCTCCAGCAGGTCGATTACTTTGATGCCCGTAAACAGCACCTCCTGACTGGTGGTGAGTTCCTCGAACTTGGGCGGTTCCCGGTGGATGGGCAGGGTTTCGTGGCGGTCCAGGGCGCCCATGCCGTCGATGGCATCGCCGGTGACATTCATCACGCGGCCCCGGATCTGGCCTCCCACCGGCATGGAGATGGGCCGATAGGTGTTGATCACCTCCAGCCCGCGGCTAAGGCCGTCGGTGGAGTCCATGGCCACGCAACGGACCGTGTCTTCCCCGATATGCTGTTGCACTTCCAGGATGACGGAACGGCCGTCCGGGCGCTGCACCTGCAGGGCGTCGTCTATGCGGGGCAGCTCCACCTCGGAGCTCCGTACCGAAAAATCGAAATGCACATCCACCACCGGTCCCACGACCTGCGCGATGTGCCCAACACTGTTTGGCATATAGTTCAGTTTTCAGTATCTACAAATATAATCAAATCTTTGGAGATATGGAAATTTCCACTTGCCACGCAGAAACGCGCAGAGAAAGAGATTCGCTAGAGCTCTGTCACATAACGGAAGAAAGGGTCTATCTCCTTCTTTTCCTTGAGGCGGACGATGTAGGCCTGGTTGCCCAGGTCGTCCGAGAGGGCGTCCGGAACGCGTTCGCACATGCTCATGGCGGCGCCGTAGCGAGCCATCACTTCCTCGTGGGAGTGCTTGTAGGACTTGCCGTCGCGGCGGCTGGCGTAGGCACAGTAGAACTGCTCACCCTGCGGCTTGCGGCACTCGTTGAAGGCCACCATGTCGGCCCAGATCTGGAACACGTCGGTGGAGTGGGCGAAGTTCATCATGTCGGGGGTGTAGCCTCCCGGCGGGCGCATGTTCACTTCCAGGCCAACGTAGTCGCCTTTCTTGCCCAGGCCTTCCCGGTCGCGGTCCAGCTGGAAATACTCCAGGTGCACAAAGCGGCTCTTGATGTCGAATGCCTTTACTGTGCGACGGCCGATGGCAGCCAGCCTGGCGGGAACGGTCTTGTTGGTCCAGTAGCAGGTGTCCAGGTTGCCGTGGACGATGTCCATGATGGGCGTGGGGAACACCGTGTTGTTCTCGAAGACGGGTTCGCCCTGGGCGTTATAAATGGCATCGTAGCTCACCAGGAGGCCGGTGATGTATTCCTCGATCACGAAGCAGGCGTAGTTGGGATGCTCCCGGAACCAGGCGTCCAGCTCCTGGTCGCTCTGCAGCTTGAAGGTGCCGGAGGCCCCCATGCCGCTGTCGGGCTTGGCGATGATAGGGTACCCGGTCTTTTTCACGAAGGCCTTTACCTTGGCGGGGCCTTCGGAGCACTTGATCTGCCGGGCCGTGGGGATACCGCCCTGGGCATAGTATTTCTTCATTTCGGACTTGTTCCGGATAGAGGCAATCTGGTCGTTCTTGATGCCGGTGGTCACGTTGAAGTCTGTGCGCAGGCGGGCGTCCTGCTCCAGCCAGTATTCGTTGTTGGATTCAATCCAGTCTATTTTGCCCCATTTGTGGGCAAACCAGGCCACGGCCCGGTACACTTCGTCGTAGTTTTCCAGATTGTGCACCTGATAGTAGTCGGAGATGCTGCTGCGCAGCTCCTGGGGGAGGTTCCAGTAGTCGGTGTCGGCAATGGCCAGCACATTGACGCCGTTTCGTTTGGCGCCGTCGCAGAAATGCCAGTAGGTCTGCGGGAAATGCGGGGAGATAAATACTAAGTTCATAAAGGTGTAGGATTGATTTTCGTTGCAAAGGTGACGCATGCCGCCTTGGGTGACTTCCCAAGCCTGGCCCCGGAGCTCACTGCGGCCGCCGCGCACGCGCACATAGCCGCCGTCCCGGAAGGTGTAGAACCGGTGCCCGTAGCTGTCCGGAAAGGCAATGTCTTCGAAGAGCCGGAGCCCGTCCACGGTAGCGTACCGCACCTGTTCATAGTGGGGAATCAGTTGGATGCCGGTAAGTCCCAGCCCCTTGAGCCAGCGCTTGTACGTGGGGTCCGTGGCTTCAGAGGGCAATTCCGGGTGGGAATATACATCTGCCGCACAATTCATGCTGCCGGCGCTGCAGCCCATCACCACGCCCTTATAGCCTTGCAACAGCGTTTTCAGGCCGATTTCATGGAGAAAGCGGTTCTGGGTGGGAACATGTCCCCCGCAGAGGACAATCCAATCGGCCTTTTTTACAAGGGCGGTCACCCGGGAGGCGTTCCGCCGGTCCAGCATTACAATCTCCTGTGTGAGGATGCCGGAGTTGTGGATGCAGTCACTCATGCCCTTGAGCACGGAGTCCGTGAAGGCGCGGTCGTCCGGGGCGGCGCTCACGAGCAGCACCCGGGGCGGGCGGTCCGGTCCTGTAACGGAGGCCAGTGCAGCCTTGACCTCGGAGAGAAAGCCGTTGTCTTCCGTAAAATGATCCTCGCCGTAGCGCGTGGGACTGCCCGTCAGGAATAGCGTCATAACAGGTGCAAAGATACGAAAAAAGCGCCAACCGCTGAGCGGCTGGCGCTGATTCTTACCTATCGACTCTTAGTCGGCCAGGGAGAAGCGTTTGAAAGCGACGACCTTGGCCTGAGGATCCACAGCCTTGAGGGCGGCGGCCACGGTGAGCTTGTCGTCGGAGAGCTGATACTCCTGTTCCATGAGGGTGTTCTCCTTCAGGAACTTCTGGATTCGACCGTTCACGATGCCCATGATCATCTGCTCCGGCAGGGAGGCAGCTTTCTCTGCACCTACCTTGGCAATGATCTCACGTGCCTGGTTGGCCTGCTCGGGGGTGAGCCAGCCCTTGGCCGTGTTGGACTCGATGTGGTCCTCGCTGTCTACATGGGCGGGGTTGATACCGGCCTTCTTGAGGGCGGCGTCAACGGCCTTCTGTACCTGCTCGTCCTTGGTCTTCTGGATGGCCACGGTGCGCTCGGACTCCAGCACCTCTGCGGGGACGGATTCGGCGTCTACGGCCACAGGGTTCATGGAAGCCACCTGCATAGCGATACCGCGGGCGATGTCGGAGGGGACCACCTTGCTGAAGGCCACGATGGCGCCCAGCTTGCCGTTGAAGTGGACGTACTCGGACACGAACGGAGCCTCAAGGGCGCCGTAGTAAGCGAGAACGTGCTTCTCACCGGTCTTACCGGCTTGGTTGGTGATGTTCTCGTCCAGGGTGTAACCGTCTGCGGCCTTTACAGCCTTGAGGGCCTCCAGGTCTGCGGGGAACTCGGCGATAGCTGCATCGGCGATGGACGCGGCAAGGGTTTTGAAATCGGGCGTGGCAGCCACGAAGTCCGTTTCGCAGCCCAGGCACACGAGGATGGCCTTTCCACCGCTGATACGGCTGAGAACGGCACCCTGGGTGGTCTCATTGTCACCACGCTTGGCGAGGGTGGACTTACCCTTCTCGCGAAGGATTTCAACGGCACGTTTGAAGTCGCCTGCGGCCTCTTCGAGGGCCTTCTTGCAATCCATCATGCCGGCGCTGGTCATGTCGCGCAGTTTCTTGATATCTGCTAAAGAGACAGCCATAGTTTCTTGCTTTTTAAACGGTTATTATTCTTGGGCGGGAGCCTGCTCGGCGGCGGGAGCCTCTTCAGCCTCGGCTACGGGCTCGGCCTTGGGGGCGCGACGGGAGCGGAGTTTCTTGGCGGGAGCGGGAGCCATGGCGGCTTCGGCCTCGGCGGCCTCCATCTCGGGCTCTTTCTCCTTTTCAAGTTTGCGCTCGTTCAGGCCTTCTTCGATAGCCTGGCACATCACGTCCATGATGAGCTCGATAGACTTCGTAGCGTCGTCGTTTGCCGGAATCACATAATCAATAGGAGTGGGATCGCAGCATGTGTCAACCATAGCGATAACCGGAATGTTCAGACGGGCGGCTTCCTTGACGGCGTTGGCCTCTTTCTGTACGTCCACTACGAAGAGAGCGGAAGGAAGGCGGGACATGTCGCGGATGGAACCGAGGTTCTTCTCCAGCTTTGCACGCTGACGCTCCACCTGCAGACGCTCACGCTTGGCGAGCTTGTCGAAGGTGCCATCTTCCTTCATTTTGTCGATGGTGTTCATTTTCTTGACGGCCTTGCGGATGGTGGGGAAGTTGGTAAGCATACCGCCCGGCCAGCGCTCGGTCACGGAAGGCATATTGACGGTGGCGGCTTTCTCTGCCACGACGTCCTTAGCCTGTTTCTTGGTGGCGACGAAGAGGACCTTGCGGCCGCTGCGGGCCATCTCCTTGAGGACCTCTGCCGCCTCGTCAATCTTGACGACGGTCTTGTGCAGGTCGATGATGTGGATTCCGTTTCTCTCTACGAAGATGTACGGTGCCATCTTGGGGTTCCACTTGCGGGCAAGGTGTCCGAAGTGTGCGCCTGCATCAAGCAGCTGTTCGAAATTTGTTCTAGACATGGGTTTTGTAATTGTCTGTTTAATAACTCTTTCATCAATCCGGAGTAGCAATCCTTGACTGGTCTCCGAAATTTTTTCGCGGCCCGGCAATCCTTCTTGTAGCTCGGGAAGATTCGCATCCTCACCGGGATCTCAGGATTTGATGAATACC